>NZ_JBEZFL010000025.1:0-1321 GCF_040649415.1 Actinoplanes sp. NPDC048967 | reverse complement strand
AGGACCCGACCGGCTTTGGGTCGCGACAGCGGACCGCTCTTGAGGGGGGTCCGATCGCGCCGGGTGCCGGTCGTGAGGACGGGCTGGGAAGTCATCCCACGCAGCTCGTCAGGCTTGATATCTGCGTGGGTCATCCCCGCCCCCAAGCCCGCCGTGGTCCCGCTTTCTGCTTCTCTGCCGGCTATCAGGCCGGGCGGAATCCTCGGGGCATCCCGCACGCTCCGCGCCGGTCCATCCGGGAGCCCGCAGCCGTTCCGGCCGAAGTACGCCCTCGGGTCGCACGAGGGTCAGCCCGCACTTCACCGTCCGCAGCCCCCGCGGCGAGGCCGGCGCAGCCCGACTCAGGCGAACCGGCCCAGGCACAGCGCGACGAGACACAGCTCGACCGGGCAGCGCTCGACCAGGCACGGCCCGGCACAGCCCGGCCTGGCCCGGCACAGCACGGCACGGCCCGGCACGGCACAGCACGGCACGGCGTGGCACGGCTTGGCCCGGCGCGGCTTGGCCCGGCGCGGCTCGGCCCGGCGCGGCTCGGCCCGGCGCGGCTCGGCCCGGCGCGGCTCGGCCCGGCGCGGCTCGGCCCGGCGCGGCTCGGCCCGGCGCGGCTCGGCGCGGCCCGGCACGGCACAGCCCGGCACGGCCCGGCCCGGCGCGGCCCGGCCCGGCGCGGCTCGGCCCGGCGCGGCTCGGCCCGGCGCGGCTCGGCCCGGCGCGGCTCGGCCCGGCGCGGCTCGGCCCGGCGCGGCTTGGCTTGGCTTGGCTCGGCGAGCGTTCGGTGTTGTGGTTGTTCGCGGTGCCCGCATGCTGGGCGTGCCGGTGAGTCGGACCCGACGAGGTGGAGCTGGCGCGGAGTGGGCCGCAGCGAAGGCTCGCAGCCATGCGATCGCGGCAGGAGATGACGCCGGAAGGTAGCCCTCGATCGCGGAGAGCCGCCTCCAGCCCCATGACACGTTGATGCGCGTGGCAGGTGCGGGCGGTGCCGGGAACCCGTGACGGCGCGAGCGAGCGATGCTGAACTCCGCCCGTCAAAAAGCTGGGGTGGAGGCCGCGGCTTCCTCCGCGACGCGCCAAGCCGGCGGCTTGCCTCGATGCTCCCCACCGGCGGCCCAGCCCGCTGGTGTAGGAGCTTGCTGAGGCCGTACCAGATGGTTGCTGGGCGAAGCAACCAGGGCGACCACAACGGGCTTGGGGGCGGGGATGACCCACGCAGATATCAAGCCTGACGAGTGGAGAGCGGGCTGAACGACGGCATCGTCACCCCGGTCGTGCTGGTCGCGCTGGCCGGTGCCGCGTCCGCTCACGGGCACGAGGGCGCCAACGC
>NZ_JBEZFL010000024.1:0-3666 GCF_040649415.1 Actinoplanes sp. NPDC048967 | reverse complement strand
TGACCCAACCGCCGCGCATCCGACAACCGCTCCACCAACAGAACACCCACACCCTCACCCCACGCCGTCCCATCCGCATCAGACGAAAACGCCTTCACACGACCATCCGGCGCAAGACCCCGCTGCCGCGAAAACTCCACAAACGTGTCCGCCGTCGCCATCACCGTCACCCCACCAGCAACCGCCAACGAACACTCACCCCGCCGCAACGCCTGCACCGCCAGATGCAACGCCACCAACGACGACGAACACGCCGTATCCACCGTCATCGCGGGTCCGGTGAATCCGAGGGAATACGACACGCGTCCGGACAGGACCGCGGCCGAATTGCCCAGGCCCAGAAAGGCCTCGACGCCGGGCGGGACAGAGTGCACGCCCGCGGTGTAGTCGCGGTACATCACGCCGGCGAAAACGCCGACGTCACTGCCCCGCAGGGTGGCCGGGTCCAGACCGGCTCGCTCGACGACCTCCCAGGCGGCCTCGAGGAAGATCCGCTGTTGCGGGTCCATGGCGAGGGCCTCGCGATCGGAGATGCCGAAGAAACCGGCGTCGAACTCCGCCGCGTCCGTCAGGAAGCCCCCCTCCCCCACGTACGACCGGCCCTCGTGTTCACCGGTGCGATCGACGATGTCCGGGTCCCACCCCCGGTCGGTGGGGAACGGAGTGATGCCGTCACCGTTGCGGGCCACCAGGTCCCAGAGGTCCTCAGGTGTGGCCACTCCACCAGGCAGCCGACAGGCCATGGCGACGATGGCGATGGGCTCTGTCGTGACGCCGGCGAGTCGCCGGTTCTCCTCACGCAGCCGCTCGTTGTCCTGCAGCGCGGCGCGCAGCGCCAGTACGACCTTGTCCTCGGCCATGGTGAAAGCTCCTCCGGGGCGGAAGTGTCAGCGGAACTGAACGGACTTCGGGTCAGGCGACGTCGCTGTCGGCGCCCAGGGCCAGCGCCACGAGGTCGTCGACCCCCATGTCGGCGATGGCGGATGCCGGAGCATCGGCCGGTCCGGGATCGACCGGTCCGGACCCGGCCGGAACCGGCCCGGCGAGCCGGAGAAGGGAGTCGAGCAGGCCCGCATCCCGCAGCCGGCTCAGCGGCAGTGTGGCCAGCACCTGGCGCACCTGCTCCTCTTCGGGGTCGGCGGCCGGTCCGGGAGCCAGCTCGCCGAGGATGTGCTCGGCGAGCTCGGCCGGCGTGGGGTGGTCGAAGACCAGGGTGACCGGCAGCCGGACCCCTGTCGTGGCCACAAGTCGGTTGCGCAGCTCGACGGCGGTGAGCGAGTCGAAGCCGACGTCCTTGAATGCCTGGCCGGGCTCGATGGCGCCGGGCCCGCGCAGGCTGAGCACCTCGGCGACGTGGCTCCGGATCACCTCCAGCACGAGGTCCCGGCGGGCATCGCCGGCCAGTACCGCGAGCCTGCCGGCCAGGTCCGGCCACGCATTGCCGCGATCGGGGCGCCGGGCCGGCATCAGGTCCCGCACCAGGGGTACGCCGGCCATCGCCGCCAGGTCGAGGCGAGCCGTGACGAGCACCGCGGCATCCGCGCCCAGGGCGGCGTCGAACAGCGCCGTCCCCTCCTCCGGCGACAGCGCACGCAGTCCGCCACGGGCGAGCCTGGCCCGGTCGGCGGCGGCGAGATCCCCGGTCATGCCGGTGTTCTGCGCCCAGAGTCCCCAGGCCAGGGAGACCGCGGGCAGGCCCTGCGCCCGCCGATGCTCGGCGAGCCCGTCCAGGAAGGCGTTCGCCGCAGCGTAATTGGCCTGTCCCGGGCCGCCGAAGGTCCCGGCCGCCGACGAGTAGAGAACAAAGGCGTCGAGGTCGAGGTCGCGGGTCAGCTCGTGGAGCTGCCAGGCGGCGTCAGCCTTGGCGTGGAGCACGGCGTCGAGCCGTTGCCCGGTCAGGGCCGTCACGACACCGTCGTCGAGGACGCCGGCCGCATGGACGACGGCGGTCAGCGGGGCGTCGGCCGGAATGCGCGCGAGAATCCGGCGCAGGGCAGCCGGATCGGCGGCGTCGCCGGCGACGACATCGGCCTGCACTCCGTGGGTGGCCAGGTCGGACACGAGGGAGGCGGCGCCGGGGGCCGCCGGTCCGCGCCGGCTCAGCAGCACCATCCGGCGGACGCCCTGCGCGGCCAGGTGCCGCGCCAGCACCCCACCCAGTTCGCCGGTGGCGCCGGTGATCAGCACGGTGCCGTCCGGTCGCCAGACCGGCGCGGGTCCGCCGGCGGGCCGTACCCGCTCGAGCCGCGGCAACAGCACGGCGCCGGATCGCAGTGCGGCCTGCGGTTCCTCACTGATGACCACGGCGGTGAGCAGGCCGTCGGGCAGCGATGTCGCGTCGGTGTCGACCAGGACGAACCGACCCGGGTGCTCCACCTGGGCGGAGCGCAGCAGCCCCCACACGGCGGTGGCGGCCGGATCGGGGGCGGGATCGTCCGCGGTCGCCGTCACGGCGAACCGGGTCAGCACCATCAGCGGCCGGTCGTCGGGGTCGGGCGCGGCGAGCCGCTCCTGCACCGCCGTCAGCGCCGCGAGCAGCACTTCGCGGGTGTGTCCGGGCCCGCTCGCGGTGCCGGGCGTGCGGAGATCGAGCACCGCCGGCTCCGGGGCGCCGGCGACCGGGACCGTGGCCGAGGGCTTCCAGGCGGTCCGGAACAAGGCGTCGCCCGCGGTGACCGCGGCGCCGAGGGGGCGCACGGCGATCGCCGCGATCGCGGCGATCGGCGTGCCGGTGCCGTCGGCCAGGGACACCGAGACGGTGTCCGGTCCGGCCGGTCGCAGATGGACCCGGGCCGAGGTGGTCGTGCTGGGGTTCAGCCGTACGCCGGTGAAGCTGAACGGCAACCGCACACCGTCACTCCGGCCGGGTCGCAGCATTCCGGTCTGCAGGGCGGCGTCGAGCAGGGCCGGGTGCAGGACATAACCGTCGGTGTCGGTGTCCTCCGGCAACGCCACCTCGGCGAAGACCTCACCGTCACGCGTCCACGCCCGCCGCAGACCCTGGAACACCGGCCCGTAACCGATACCGTCGCGGGCCCGCTCCGCATAGAAGCCGTCAACCTCGACCATCACGGCACCCGCCGGCGGCCACTCCACCAAGGACTCGACGTCCACCTCGGCATCACCGACAAACCCCGAAGCGTGCCGGGTCCAACTCAGCCCCTCATCACCGGACGCATACACCGCAGCCGACCGGCGCCCGTCGGCATCCACCGCACCGATGACCACCTGAACCCGTACCCCACCGGCCGGCAACACCACCGGCGCCTCGATCACCAACTCCTCGACCACACCCGCACCGACCTCCGCACCGGTCCAGGCAACGGCCTCGACCAGGGCGGCCCCGGGCACCACCACGGTCCCGGCGACAATGTGCTCGTCGAGTGGGCCGAGCGGCCAGCGCGCGGTCGCCACCACACCGCCCTCGTCGGGAGACACCACGACGGCGCCGATCAGCGGGTGCCCGGGTGCGGTCAGCCCGGCACTGCTGACGTTGCTGCCGGCTTCCGCGGCGAGCCAGTAGTCGTCATGGGCGAACGGCGAAGTCGGCAGCTCCACGATCTTCCCGCCACCGATGGCCGCGGGCAGATCCACCGCGACCCCCACACTGTGCAAACGAGCCAGAGCCGCCACCACCGACTCCACCTCACCCACACCCGCACGCAC
>NZ_JBEZFL010000023.1:0-3922 GCF_040649415.1 Actinoplanes sp. NPDC048967 | reverse complement strand
TTTGCTGATGCGGTGCGGGGGTTTGTTGAGGGTGGGGTGAGGTCGTTTGTGGAGTTGGGGCCGGATGCGACGTTGTCGGGTCTGGTGCCGGGGATTGTTGATGGTGTGGAGTCGGTTCCGGCGGTGCGTGCGGGTGTGGGTGAGGTGGAGTCGGTGGTGGCGGCTCTGGCTCGTTTGCACAGTGTGGGGGTCGCGGTGGATCTGCCCGCGGCCATCGGCGGCGGGCGCGCGATCGATCTACCCACCTATTCGTTCCAGCGAGAGCGGTTCTGGCTGGAGTCCGCGCCCGGCGGCGATGTGCACGGTGCGGGACTCACCGCACCCGGGCACCCGATGCTCGGCGCCGTTGTCGTGCTGCCCGAGCAGGGTGGAGCCGTGGCGACCGGGAAGTGGTCGGCTCGCACGCTGCCCTGGCTGACGGAACACGTCGTCTCCGGCGCGGTGGTCGTGCCCGGCACGGCGCTCGTGGAGGTCATCGGTCGCGCGGGTGACGAGGTCGGTGCCGGTGTGGTCGAGGAGTTGGTGATCGAGGCGCCGGTGGTGTTGCCGGCCGGTGGGGTACGGGTTCAGGTGGTCATCGGTGCGGTGGATGCCGACGGGCGCCGGTCGGCTGCGGTGTACGCCTCTGGTGATGAGGGGCTGAGCTGGACGAGGCACGCCTCGGGGTTTGTCGGTGGCGCCGAGGCCGCGGTCGAGGTGGGGACTTCGGCGGAGTGGCCGCCGTCGGGTGCTGTCGTGGTCGAGGTTGACGGCTTCTATGCGGAGCGGGCCCGCGACGGTATCGGTTACGGGCCGGTGTTCCAGGGTCTGCGGCGGGCGTGGACGCGTGACGGTGAGGTCTTCGCCGAGGTGGCGTTGCCGGAGGACACCGACACCGACGGTTATGTCCTGCACCCGGCCCTGCTCGACGCCGCCCTGCAGACCGGAATGCTGCTACCGCAGTTCGACGGTCACGAGGGCACGCTGCTGCCGTTCAGCCTCACCGGTGTGCGGGTGCTCGCCTCCGGTGCGCGTACCGTGCGGGTCAGAGCCGTCGCGGCCGGGCCCGGCGCCTGTGCGGTGACCCTCGCCGATGCGGCCGGTGACGGTGTTGCCGCCGTCGGCGGCCTGACGCTGCGGCCGCTGTCGGCGGGTGCGCTCGATGAGGCCGGCGCTCTCGCCCGCGAGGCTCTGTTGCGCGTCGAGTGGGTGCCGGTCGACCGGCCCTCGGATCCGGACGTGACGACCGTCCGCGTCTGCGGGCCCGCCGATCTCGGCGCTCTCACCGCGCACATCGACGCCGGCGCCACCGTGCCGGATGTCGTCCTGCTCGACCTGGCGGCGGCGCCCGACGGTTCCGCTCACCCGGTCGTGGGCGGCGCCGGGCAACGCGCGCCCGAGCGCGTCCGTGAGCTGCTGGCCGACGCTCTGGCCACCGTGCAGAGCTGGCTCGCCGAGCCCCGGTACGCCGCCGCCGAGCTGGTTGTCCTGACCCGCGGCGCGGTGGACACGGGCGACTCGGCCGGCACCGGCGATCCGGCCGCCGCCGCGGTCTGGGGACTGCTGCGCGCCGCCCAGTCCGAGAACCCCGGTCAGTTCGTCCTGCTCGATGTCGACCAGGACAACGATCCGTCGATGGCCTCCGTCGCCGTCGCCACGGGAGAACCGCAGCTCGCTGTCCGGTCCGGGCAACTGAGCGCTCCCCGCCTGGCGCCGGCGTCCGCCGGACTTGCCGTGCCGGCCGGCGACGCCGGATGGCACCTGGACATCACCTCTCCGGGCACGGTCGAGAACCTCGCCCTCGTGACCGGGCCGACCGCGACCGCACCGCTGGAGCCCGGTCAGGTCCGGGTGGCGATCCGCGCCGCGGGGGTGAACTTCCGGGACGTCATGATCACCCTCGGGATGTACCCGGGAGACGCGGCCGTCGGCGGTGAAGGCGCGGGCGTGGTCGTCGAGATCGGCTCGGACGTCACCGGTCTGCGCCCTGGTGACCGGGTGATGGGTCTGTTCGAGCACGCCTTCGGGCCCGTTGCTGTCGCCGATCACCGCCACGTCGTCGCGATGCCGGCCGGCTGGACCTTCGCGCAGGCCGCTTCCGCGCCGATCGTGTTCCTGACCGCGTACTACGGGCTGCGGGACCTGGCCGGGGCGGGCACTCCCGGATCGGGCCGGTCCCTGCTGGTGCATGCCGCGGCCGGTGGGGTGGGCATGGCCGCCACCCAGCTCGCCCGCCACTTCGGATTCGAGGTGTACGGCTCGGCCAGCCGGGGCAAGTGGCCGATGCTGCGCGCCGCCGGCTTCGACGACGACCACATCGTCGACTCCCGTGCGCTGGGCTTCGCCGACCGGATCCTGACCGCCACCGCGGGCGCCGGTGTCGACGTCGTGCTCAACTCGCTGGCCGGGGATTTCATCGACGAGTCGCTGCGGCTGCTGCCGCGGGGCGGTTCCTTCCTCGAGATGGGCAAGACCGACATCCGGGAGGCCGGCGCGGTCGTGGCCGCGTACCCGGGAGTGCGGTATCTGCCGTTCGACCTGGTCGACGCCGGGCCGGACCGGATCCACGAGCTGCTCACCGATCTGGCCGAGCTCTTCACCCAGGGCGTCCTGACGCCTCTGCCGATCACAGCCTGGGACATCCGCCGGGCCCCGGAGGCGTTCCGGCACCTCAGCCAGGCCCGCCACATCGGCAAGGTGGTGCTCATGCTGCCGCGGCCGATCGACCCGCGGGGCACCGTGCTGATCAGCGGGGCCGGCAGCCTGGGCGCGCTCACCGCGCGGCACCTGGTGGCCCGGCACGGCGTACGGAATCTGCTGCTGCTCAGCCGCCGGGGCCGGGCGGCCGACGGGATCGCCGCGCTGGAGGCCGACCTGGTCGCCGCGGGCGCCCGGCTGACTGTCGCCGCCTGCGATCTCACCGACCGCCGGCAGGTCACCGCGGCGCTCGCCGCCATCCCGGCGGAGCACCCGCTGACCGCGGTGGTGCACACCGCCGGCGTCCTCGACGACGGCATGTTGGCCGGTCTGGACGACGACCGGATCGACACCGTGCTGCGGCCCAAGGTGGACGCCGCCGTCCTGCTGGGTGAGCTCACCGCCGATGCGGACCTGGCCGCCTTCGTGCTGTTCTCGTCCGCGGCCGGGGTGCTCGGCAACCCGGGCCAGGGCAACTACGCGGCGGCCAATGCCTTCCTCGACGCGTACGCCCGGCAGCGCCGGACCGCCGGCCTGCCCGCCACCTCGCTCGCCTGGGGCTTCTGGGCCCACGACAGCGAGATGACGGCGCACCTCGACAGCGCCGCCCGCGCACGCACCCGCCGCGACGGCATGCTCGGCCTCACCGCGGAGCTCGGCACCGCCCTGTTCGACGCGGGTGTCGCTGCTCCGGACGCCGCGCTCGTACCGGTCCGGCTCGACCTCGCGGCGCTGCGGGACCGCTCCGGCAAGGATCCTGTCCCGGCTCTGCTGCGCGGCCTCGTCCGCCCACGCCGCCGGTCCGTCGCCGCCCCGCGGGCCGGAACCGGTTCGCTGGCCCGCGAGCTGGCCGCGCTCCCCGCCGCCGACCGGGAGGCATTCCTGGTCGACCTGGTCCGTGAGCATTCCGCCACGGTCCTCGGCCACGCGTCCGCCGGCCGGATCGGCGCCTCCCAGGCGTTCCGCGACGCCGGGTTCGACTCGTTGACCGCCGTCGAGCTGCGCAACAGGCTCGTCGCCGCCACCGGTGTGCGGGTACCCGCGACCGTCACCTTCGATCACCCCAGCCCGCTGGCGCTGGCCCGCCATCTTCTCGACGAACTCCTCGGATCCGCGCCGGATGCCCCCGTGGCGGCGCCGGCGGCGGCGGCGTCGGAGGAGCCGGTGGCGATTGTGGCGATGGCGTGCCGGTTGCCGGGTGGGGTGGTGTCGCCGGAGGGGTTGTGGGATGTGGTGTCCGGTGGTG
>NZ_JBEZFL010000022.1:1548-2875 GCF_040649415.1 Actinoplanes sp. NPDC048967 | reverse complement strand
TGTGGGGTTGTGGGTTGGTTGTTGGTTGAGAATTGCACAGTGGACGCGAGCATCTTGTTTTCTGTAGGTTAAGTTGTCAAGGGCGAACGGTGGATGCCTTGGCACCAGGAGCCGATGAAGGACGTGGGAGGCCGCGATAGGCCTGGGGGAGCTGTCAACCTAGCTATGATCCCAGGGTGTCCGAATGGGGAAACCTGGCACCAGTCATGTGGTGTCACCTGCATCTGAATTCATAGGGTGTATGGGGGGAACGCGGGGAAGTGAAACATCTCAGTACCCGTAGGAAGAGAAAACAACAGTGATTCCGTGAGTAGTGGCGAGCGAAAGCGGATGTAGCCTAAACCTGTGGCGTGTGATACCTGTCAGGGGTTGCGTCATGGGGGTTGTGGGACCCGCTTTTCACATCTGACAGTGTGATGAGGAGTTACAAAGTTTGTGGTTAGTTGAATGGTGTGGGAAAGCCAACCGTAGAGGGTGAGAGTCCCGTAGACGAAAGCTGCAGACCTTCTTGTGGTGTTCCCGAGTAGCGGCGGACTCCTGTAATCTGCCGTGAATCTGCCAGGACCACCTGGTAAGGCTGAATACTTCCTGGTGACCGATAGCGGACAAGTACCGTGAGGGAATGGTGAAAAGTACCCCGGGAGGGGAGTGAAATAGTACCTGAAACCGTTCGCCTACAATCCGTCAGAGCCTCTTTGTTGGGGTGATGGCGTGCCTTTTGAAGAATGAGCCTGCGAGTTAGTGGCATGTGGCGAGGTTAACCCGTGTGGGGTAGCCGTAGCGAAAGCGAGTCTGAAGAGGGCGTTTGAGTCGCATGTTCTAGACCCGAAGCGGGGTGATCTAGCCATGGGCAGGTTGAAGCGTGGGTAAGACTGCGTGGAGGACCGAACCCACCAACGTTGAAAAGTTGGGGGATGACCTGTGGTTAGGGGTGAAAGGCCAATCAAACTCCGTGATAGCTGGTTCTCCCCGAAATGCATTTAGGTGCAGCGTCGTGTGTTTCTTGCCGGAGGTAGAGCACTGGATGGTCTAGGGGGCCTACAAGCTTACCGAAATCAGCCAAACTCCGAATGCCGGTAAGTGAGAGCGCGGCAGTGAGACTGCGGGGGATAAGCTTCGTAGTCGAGAGGGAAACAGCCCAGATCACCAGCTAAGGCCCCTAAGCGTGTGCTAAGTGGAAAAGGATGTGGGGTCGCATAGACAACCAGGAGGTTGGCTTAGAAGCAGCCATCCTTTAAAGAGTGCGTAATAGCTCACTGGTCAAGTGGTTCCGCGCCGACAATGTAGCGGGGCTCAAGCACACCGCCGAAGCTGTGGGACTCACATG
>NZ_JBEZFL010000022.1:0-1451 GCF_040649415.1 Actinoplanes sp. NPDC048967 | reverse complement strand
CATGAGGCTGAGACGTGATGCCGAGCCGATTCAGGTGAAGTCAGTGATCCTATGCTGCCGAGAAAAGCCTCTAGCGATGTTCCGAGCGGCCCGTACCCCAAACCGACACAGGTGGTCAGGTAGAGAATACCGAGGCGACGGGCGAACTGTGGTTAAGGAACTCGGCAAATTGCCCCCGTAACTTAGGGAGAAGGGGGGCCGGACGCGTGAAGCCCCTTGCGGGTGGAGCGTGGTATGGCCGCAGAGAGCAGGGGGAAGCGACTGTTTACTAAAAACACAGGTCCATGCCAAGTCGTAAGACGATGTATATGGACTGACGCCTGCCCGGTGCTGGAACGTTAAGGGGACCTGTTAGCCCGTAAGGGCGAGGCGGAGAACTTAAGCGCCAGTAAACGGCGGTGGTAACTATAACCATCCTAAGGTAGCGAAATTCCTTGTCGGGTAAGTTCCGACCTGCACGAATGGCGTAACGACTTCCCCACTGTCTCAACCACAGGCCCGGCGAAATTGCAGTACGAGTAAAGATGCTCGTTACGCGCGGCAGGACGGAAAGACCCCGGGACCTTTACTATAGCTTGACATTGGTATCCGAATGTAATTGTGTAGGATAGGTGGGAGCCTGTGAAGTCCGGACGCCAGTTCGGGTGGAGGCAATCTTGAAATACCACTCTGTTGGATTTGGGTATCTAACTTGCGGCCCTGATCGGGTCGAGGGACAGTGTCTGGTGGGTAGTTTAACTGGGGCGGTTGCCTCCTAAAAGGTAACGGAGGCGCCCAAAGGTTCCCTCAGCCTGGTTGGCAATCAGGTGTTGAGTGTAAGTACACAAGGGAGCTTGACTGTGAGACTGACAGGTCGAGCAGGGACGAAAGTCGGGACTAGTGATCCGGCACTTGCGAGTGGAAGCGGTGTCGCTCAACGGATAAAAGGTACCCCGGGGATAACAGGCTGATCTTCCCCAAGAGTCCATATCGACGGGATGGTTTGGCACCTCGATGTCGGCTCGTCGCATCCTGGGGCTGTAGCAGGTCCCAAGGGTTGGGCTGTTCGCCCATTAAAGCGGTACGCGAGCTGGGTTTAGAACGTCGTGAGACAGTTCGGTCCCTATCCGCCGTGCGCGTTGGATACTTGAGAAGGGCTGTCCCTAGTACGAGAGGACCGGGACGGACGAACCTCTGGTGTGCCAGTTGTCCCGCCAGGGGCACGGCTGGTTGGCTACGTTCGGAAGGGATAACCGCTGAAAGCATCTAAGCGGGAAGCTCGCTTCGAGATGAGGTATCCCACCACCTTGAGTGGGTAAGGCTCCCAGCTAGACGACTGGGTTGATAGGCCGGAGATGTAAGCCTAGTAATAGGTTCAGTCGACCGGTACTAATAGGCCGAGGGCTTAACTACACCAAACTTGATGTTCGACCGCGTCCACTGTGTGATTCACAGCAAACAACCACCCTGCC
>NZ_JBEZFL010000021.1:0-5433 GCF_040649415.1 Actinoplanes sp. NPDC048967 | reverse complement strand
ACCATTCGACGCACCATCCTGATTAACCGCAGAACCCCGCACCACCGCCAACACCGGATGACCCAACCGCCGCGCATCCGACAACCGCTCCACCAGAAGCAGCGCCGCACCCTCGGCGAGGATCGTGCCGTCGGCGTCGGCCGAGAACGCCTTGATCCGGCCGTCGGGGGCGAGACCGCGCTGCCGGGAAAAGTCCACGAAGGACTCGGGCGTCGCCATGACGGTCACGCCACCGGCGAGCGCCATCGCGCACTCGCCGTTCCGCAGTGCTTGAACCGCCAGATGCAGAGCCACCAATGACGACGAGCACGCGGTCTCGACGGTGACGGCCGGGCCCTCGAGGCCGAGCGTGTAGGAGACCCGCCCGGTCGTCGCGCTGCCGGAATTGCCGATTCCGGCGAGCCCCTCGACACTCCGGGGCACGTACGGATGCCGCGGCGCGTAGTCGTGGTACATCACGCCGCCGAAGACGCCGATGTGCTGACCACGCAACGCCGACGGGTCGATACCGGCCCGCTCGAACGCCTCCCACGAGGTCTCCAGCATGATCCGCTGTTGCGGGTTCATGGCGAGCGCCTCGCGCGGGGAGATGCCGAAGAACGCCGCGTCGAAACCCGCCGCGTCGGACAGGAAACCGCCTTCGCGGACGTACGCCGTACCGGGGGTCTCCGGATCCGGATCGTAGAGCGCGTCGAGATCCCAGCCGCGGTCGTCCGGGAACGGCCCGATCGCGTCACCGCCCGCCTCGACCAGGCGCCAGAGATCCTCGGGGCTCTCCACCCCGCCGGGCAGCCGGCAGGCCATCCCGACGATCGCCACCGGCTCGTTACGACCGGCTTCGAGGTCCTGCACCTGTTTGCGGGCGGCCCGCAGGTCGGTCAGCGCGAGCTTGAGGTAGTCGCGGAGCTTCTCGTCGTTCGCCATGGCAGATCCGATCTCCGGGTCCGGGCCGCGACGGCGGCCCGGAGCATCCGGTCAGGACAGAGCGGTGGTCGGAACAGGCAGTGCTGAGTGCCGGCAGGCGTCAGGGCCGGCCGAGCTCGTTGTCGATGAGGTCGAAGATCTCCTCGTCGGTGGCGTCGGCCAGGTCGAGGTCGTCGGTGGACGGGCCTACGGCGCCGGTGGGCGCGAGGGCGGCGAGCATCGCCTGCAGCCGTACGGTGATCTCTTCCCGCTCGGCCGGGCCGGTGCCGGTCACCGCGGCGGCCCACGTCTGTTCGATGCGGTGAAGATCGTCGAGGACCGACCCGGCGGTCGTCGCCGGCGCCAGGTCGGTGAGCAACCGGGCCGTGAGGGCCGCCGGGTTCGGGTGGTCGAAGACCAGAGTCGCCGGCAGCCGGACCCCGGTCGCCTTGCTGATCCGGTTCCGGAGTTCCACCGCGAGCAGCGAGTCGAACCCGATGTCCTTGAACGCCTGACCCGGCTCCACCTCGTCCGGGCTGCTGAGGCTGAGCACCCCGGCGACCTGGGCCCGGATCAGGTCGAGCACCGCCCGCTCCCGCTCGGCCGCGCCGAGGGCCGCGAACCGTTCGCGCGGCGACGACTCCGTGTCCTCCGCCGGCCGGGCGACCGGACGGACCGGGCGGGCCAGCCCGCGCAGCAGAGGCGAGAGTCCCGGATCATCCGCTCGCAGGACGGTGGTGTCGAGGCGGGCCGGGACCAGGACGGCGGGTCCGGCGGTGACCGCCGCGTCGAACGACGCCAGGCCCTGCGCGGCGGTGAGGCCGAGCATGCCGCGGCGGCGGCTCAGGTCGCGTGCGGCGTCGCCGAGGTGGCCGGTCATCCCGCTGGCCTGCTCCCACAGTCCCCAGGCGAGAGAGATCGCCGGCAGGCCGAGCGCACGCCGGTGGACGGCGAGCCCGTCGAGGAACGCGTTCGCCGCGGCATAGCCGGACTGCCCGGCGTTGCCGAGCACCCCCGCCGCCGACGAGTACAGGACGAACGCGGCCAGGTCCTGGTGACGGGTGAGCTCGTGCAGATTCCACGCCGCGTCGGCCTTCGCCCGCAGCACCGTCTCGAGGCGTTGCGGGGTCAGCGTGGAGACGAGGCCGTCGTCGAGGACACCGGCGGCGTGCACCACGGCGGTGAGCGGGTGCCGCGCCGGGATCGCGGCCAGCACCGACCGCAGCGCCCGGGCGTCCGCGGCGTCACACGCGACCACCTCGGCCTCGGCCCCGTCCTGGGCCAGGCCGGCGACCAGCTCGGCAGCGCCGGGCGCAGCCGGGCCACTCCGGCTGATCAGCAGAAGTCGCCGCACCCCGTACGTCCGCACGAGGTGCCGCGCCAGCAGCCCACCGAGAAGTCCGGTGCCACCGGTGATCAGGACGGTACCGTCGGCCGCGAGATCGAACCGCTCGGCACCCGCTGCCGTACGCACGAGGCGTGGCACCGCCACGGCGCCGTCACGGACGGCGACCTGGGGTTCGGCACCGGTGAGCGCGGCGGCGGGCGGCTCGTCACCGTCGGCGAGGACGAACCGGTCCGGGTGCTCGGACTGCACGGTACGGATGAAGCCCCACACCGCGGCCGCGGCCGGATCGACGCTCTCCCCGGCCGTGGTGGCCACCGCGGACCTGGTCCGGATCACCAGCCGGGAGGTCTCGAACAACGGCTCGGCCAGCCAGGCCCTGGTCAGGGCGAGCACCTCGGTGAGCCGCTCCCGGCCGCCCGCGACCGGGTCGCCGGTGCCGACGGGAACCCGGTGCTCGACCAGGTCGGGCACGGTCCCGCCCGCGCGGACGGCTGCCGCCAGGCCGGTCAGGGCGGCGAGGTCCGCCACCGCGGCCGGGGCGGCGGTGGCCGCGCCCGGCGTGGCGGCGGGCTGCCAGGCGACGTGGTACAGGTGCGCCTGCGTGTCGCCCCCGGCCAGATCCGCATCGGCGACGGGCCGCGACACCAGCCCGGCGACGGTCGCCACGGGGTCTCCCTTGCCGTCGGCGAGCACCAGCGACACCGTGCCGTCCCCGGTCCGGGTGATCCTGATCCGCAGATCGGTCGCGCCCGCGCTGTGCAGGGTCACGCCGGTCCAGGCGAACGGCAGCAGCGTTCCCGCGGCCGGTGCCTCCGGATCACGGTGCAGCAGTCCGCTCTGCAGCGCCGCGTCCAGCAGGGCCGGGTGCAGCAGGAAACCGGGCTCGGCCGGCAACGCCCCGGCCGGCAGCGACACTTCGGCGTACACGTCGGCGCCGTTCGCCCAGACTGTGTGGACGCCTTGGAAGGTGGGCCCGTACTCGTAACCCGCCTCGAGCTGGCGGTCGTAGAAATCGCCGGTGCCGATCGGCTGTGCGCCGGCCGGCGGCCACTGGGTCAGGCTCGTCCCGGCGGACGTGGCCGGGACGACGGTCCCGGCCGCATGCCGGGTCCACGTGTCGCCGTCGTCCGCCCCGGAGTGCAGCGTGACGGTACGGGCACCGTCCGTCCCGGGCGCTCCGATGGTGACGCGGATCCGGACGCCTCCGGACTCGGGCAGTACGAGCGGCTTCTCGATGACCAGTTCCTCGATGGTGGCGACGCCGGCCTCGTCCCCGGCCGCGATGATCGCCTCCACCAGCACCGCGCCGGGAACGACAGCCACCCCGGAGACGCGATGGTCACCCAGCCAGGGATGCGTACGCAACGACCAGCGGCCGGTGACGACGACGCTGCCGGTCTCCGGCAGCGCCACCGAGGCGCCCAGCATCGGGTGCGAGGAGGCGGCAAGGCCTTGGGCGACCGGATCGGCCGCGGTCGCCACGGTCTCGGCCCAATAGCGGGACCGCTGGAACGGGTACGTCGGCAGCGGCACCCGCACGGCTCCGAGCCCGCTGAACGCCGCCGCCCAGTCGACGTCGACTCCCCGGACGTACAGGGCGCCGGCCGAGGCCAGGAACCGCCGCAGTCCACCGTCGTCGCGGCGCAGAGTTCCGGTGACGACCGTTGACAGGCCCTCGGCGCCGTCCAGCGTCTCCTGGATGCCGGCGATCAGCACCGGGTGCGAACTGATCTCGACGTAGGCCGCATGCCCCGTCTCCGCGAGGATCCGGGTGGCGTCGGCGAACCGGACGGCCTGACGCAGGTTGCGGTACCAGTAGGAGGCATCGAGCTCGGCGCCGGTGATCCATTCGCCCGTGACACTGGACAGGAAACGGATCTCGGGTGACCCGGGTTCGATGCCGGCCAGCAGCTCCAGGAGCTCGTCGCGGACCAGTTCCACGTACGAGCTGTGCGAGGCGTAGTCCACGGGCAGGCGGCGGGCCCGGATGCCGGCGGCGGTGCACCGGGCGAGCAGGTCGTCGAGAGCGTCAGCCGGACCGGCGACCACGGCCGCGGACGGCCCGTTCACGACGGCGATCTCGAGGCGGTCACCGAGCAGGTCCCGGACCTGATCGGCCGGTAGCGCGACCGACATCATGCCGCCGTGCCCGGCCAGGCCGCGCGCGATCACCTGGCTGCGGACGGCGACGACCCGGGCCGCGTCGGCGAGAGTGAGCGCCCCGGCGACACAGGCCGCGGCGATCTCGCCCTGGGAATGGCCCACGACCGCGTCGGGTGCCACGCCGTGCGCCTGCCACAGGGCGGCCAGCGAGACCATCACGGCGAAGGAGACGGGCTGGACCACGTCGACGCGGTCCAGGCCGGGCGCACCGGGCGCCTGCCGGATGACATCGAGCAGGTTCCAGTCCAGGTGCGGTGCCAGCGCCTCCTGGCACTCGGCCATCCGCTCGGCGAACACCGCGGACGAGCCGAGCAGCTCGGCGCCCATGCCGGCCCATTGGGAGCCCTGGCCGGGGAAGACGAAGACAGTCTTCCCGGCGACGTCGGCGGTGCCGGTGATCAGATCGGGGCGAGGTTCCACGGCGGCGAGCGCGGCGAGCTCGGCCGCGGCCTCGGCGGCGTCGCCGGCGACGACGACGGCCCGGCGGTCGAAGGTGGGCCGTCCGGTGGCCAGTGACCAGCCGATGTCGGCCGGGGTGTCCCCGGCCGCCAGCAGCTCGCCCAGCTGCCCGGCCTGGTCACGCAGGGCGGCGGCGTTGCGGGCGGAGAGCACCAGCGGCACGACGGGCGCATCGGTGCGCTCCTGGCGAACAGGCTCGTCGAACGGCACCTCTTCGAGGATCACGTGGGCGTTGGTGCCGGAGACCCCGAAGGAGGAGACGGCGGCCCGGCGCGGACGACCCGGATCCTCCCACTCCCGACTCTCCGTCAACAGCTCGACCGCACCCGCCGACCAATCCACCTTCAACGACGGCTCCGCCACACCCAACGTCGCCGGCAACACCCGATGCCGCATCGCCAGCACCATCTTGATGATCCCCGCAACACCCGCCGCACCCTGGGTATGACCGATATTCGACTTCACCGACCCCAACCACAACGGACGACCACCCACCCGAGACTGCCCATACGTCGCCAACAACGCCTGCGCCTCAATCGGATCCCCCAACGTCGTCCCCG
>NZ_JBEZFL010000020.1:0-7145 GCF_040649415.1 Actinoplanes sp. NPDC048967 | reverse complement strand
CACCACCGGACACCACATCCCACAACCCCTCCGGCGACACCACCCCACCCGGCAACCGGCACGCCATCGCCACAATCGCCACCGGCTCCTCCGACACGCCCGGCCCGGCTGCCGGGATCGGCAGTGCGGTTCCGCCGTACACCTCGGAGCGCAGGAAGCGCGCGACAGCAGCGGGTGTGGGGTAGTCGAACGCGATGGTGGCCGGCAGCCGCAGACCGGTGGCGGCAACGAGCCTGTTGCGCAGCTCGACGGCAGTCACCGAGGTGAAGCCGAGGTCCTTGAAAGCACGCTCTGCGGGGACGGCCCCGGGCAGCCCGGTCAGCTCGGCCGCTTCCCGGCACACCAGATCGACCAGCACACGTACCTGGCCGTCCTGATCCAGGCCGTCGAGGCGGTCACGCAGCCCGCTGTCGCCGGGCAGGGTGACAGCCGGAGCTGGGGCGTCGATGAGCCGGCGGAGCACGGCGGGCACCCGGGTGCCGCGCGGTGCGACGGACGCGATCCGCAGTGCGACCAATGCCGAGTCGCCCATGGTCCGGGCCGCGTCCAGCATCGCCATGGCGTCCGGCGCGGCCAGTTCGCCGATCCACGAGGCGCCGGCGGTCGGGGTGGCGGATCCTGCCCAGGGGCCGAAGGACAGGGCGAGGGTCCGGCGCCACCGGGCCCGGTGGCGCCGGACGGCCACGCCGGCCAGCGCACCGGCCACGGCGACGGCAGGATCCCCGCCGATCAGGTCGGCGGCGGGGGCGAGTACGACCAGCTCGGCCGCGGGATCGGCGGGCGCCAGCCCGGCCAGCTCGGAGGCTCCGGTGACGAACGCCGCCAGCGCGTCGTCCGTGCCCGGGCGGCCCGGTGCATGCACCACGACCCCGATCGGCCGCTTGCCGGCGGCCAGCGCCGCGGCCAGTGCCTCCCGGTCCGCGACGTCGCACGCCACCAGGCGGACCTTGACGCCGAGCGCGGCCAGTTCCTCGCGGAGGGCGGCCGCGGGAGCGTCCGCGTCACCGCGCAGGCTGATCAGCAGCAGCCGCCGGGCACCGTGCGCCACGAGGCGGTGCGCTGTCGCGGCAGCGACCGGGCTGTCGGCTCCGGTGACAACCACCGTACGGCTGGGGTCGACGGTGCCGGGAGCGGCAGTGGCAGTGGACGACGTCGCCACCCGGACCAGCCGTGGGGCGAGCGCGACGCCGCCCCGTACGGCCACCTGCGGCTCACCTGCGGCCAGGGCACCGCGCAGCGCGTCAGTGGTCGCCTCGTCGACGGCGTCCACGTCGGCGACGAAGAACCGCTCCTCCCCGGCGGCCTGCAGTCCTCGGGCCAGTGCCCAGACGGCTGCCGGCCCGGCGGCCGGCTCCTCGCTGTCGCCGACGGTCACGCCGTGCCGGGTGAGCAGCAGGATCCGGGCGCCGGACACCTCCAGGGCCGCAAGCCGGGCGTGCGCGGCGCGAGCTGCCGCGATCGGATCACCGGTGGCATCCGGCAGGGCGAGGGCGACCACCTCCGGCGCCGGCTCGCCACCGGCGACGGCGGCCTCGAGCGCGGTCAGGTCCGGATAACGGCGGGCCAGCGTGGCCGGCGCCGACCCGGCGTCCCCGGCGTACGCCCATCCGCCGGTGTCTTCGGCCGCAGGGACCGGTGCTGACGGCAGCGGGATCCAGTCGAGGCGGAACAGATTCTCGTAGTGGCCGCCGGCGGTCGCCCGGAGCCGGGTGGGCCGGGTCAGCAGCACGTGCCGGGTGACCTTGCCGGAGGCTGTCCGGGGGATCTCGGCGATCTCGTACAGCTCCTCGGGCACCTTGAAGTAGGCGAGCCGGGCGCGGCAGGTGGCGTACACGGCGTCCGGATCGAAGCCCTCCCGGCCCGCCACGATGAACGCGACCGGGACCTCGCCGAGGATGTCGTGCGGCCGGCCGGCGACGGCGACGTCGGCGACGCCGGACACGGCCCGGATCGCCTCCTCGATCTCGGCGGGATGGATGTTCTCCCCGCCGCGGATGATCAGTTCCTTGATCCGGCCGGTGATGGTGAAGTACCCGGCGTCGTCCCGGCGGGCCAGGTCGCCGGTGCGGTACCAGCCGTCGTGGAACGCGGCCGCGGTGGCGTCGGGCTGGCCGTGGTAGCCGAGCATCACGCTGGTGCCGCGAACCCAGACCTCGCCCTCGGTGCCCGCCGGGACGTCGATGAGCGTCTCCGGGTCCACCAGGCGGACGCCGAGCCCGGGCACCGGCAGGCCGCAGGAGCCTTCGACCCGGGCGCCGGTCGGCCAGTTGATCGTGATGGAGCCGCACGTCTCGGTGCTGCCGTACGCGTCGATCAGCGGGGCACCGAACGCCTCCTCGAACGACCGGCGCAGCGCGGCGGTCGTGATGGCCCCGCCGACGAGGCAGACCCTCAGGTCGGGGGCGTCGAAGCCGCTTTCCCGGGCCGCCTCGACGAGATAGTGGTACATGGTGGGGACTCCGGCGAGGAACGTGGCGGAGGTCTCCCGGATCGCGTCCAGGACCTCGGCGGCCGAGATGCCGTCGACGATGCGGGCCGAAGCGCCGACGGAGGTGACGGCCAGCACGCACGCGATGTGCGCAAGGCTGTGGAAGAGGGGCAGCGGCCACACCACCCGGTCCTGATCGGACAGTCCGGGGATGGGCACGTAGCAGGCGGCGACGGACCACAGGCAGCTGCGCTGCGTCGACAGCACGCCCTTGGGCCGGCCGGTGGTGCCCGAGGTGTAGAGCATCCAGGCGACATCGTCGAGCCCCAGGTCGTCGCGGGCGGGTACGGCGGGGTCGGTGGTGACGAGGGTGGCGTACGCCGTGGCACGCGCCGGCACGGCTGCGCTGCCGGTGACGACGAGCCGGATGTGCGGACGCTTCGGCAGCAGCTCGCTGATGAGCTCCGCGCGGGCGGGATCGGCGATGACCACCCGCACCCCGCTGTCGTCGAGCAGATAGGCGATCTCATCGGCGGTCAGCCGGGGATTCAGCGGCACCCCCACAGCGCTCGCCCGGGTGATCGCGAGGTAGCTCTCCACCGCTTCGACGCAATTGCCCATCAGGATCGCCGCGCGGTCGCCGGGCTGCAGGCGCAGCGCGGCGAGGTGTCCCGCGAGCCGGCGGGTCCGCAGCTCCAGCTCCCCGTAGGTGACGCTCTGCCGCGCGTCGCTGAAGGCGACCTTGTCCGCGTAGCGATCGGCATGTGCCCGCAGGGTCTCGGACAACGGCCGGATCAGCTCGGTACGCAGCATGGGACCACACCTCTCGGTCGAACCGTGATGACGGCGGCGGCGCGCGGAGGCGAGCCGTACCGTTGCCGAGTCTGGTGCGGGACCAGCCGCTCACGTCCCCTAATCACCCCCCTATGCGGACCCTGAGTTGTGCCGGGTCGTCGGGAGTCAGTGGGTGAGCAGCGCCTCGAGATGACGCAGCATGCGCGAGCTGTCCGGGCGGTGCCCGGTGAAGAGGGCGAAGCCGCGGGCGGCCTGGAGGGCGAGCATCCCCCCGCCCGGGAGCGTCCGGCAGCCGAGGGCACGAGCGTGCCGCAGCAGCGGCGTCAGCGCCGGGCGGTACACGATGTCGGCCACCCACATACCGGGGCGCACCCGCTCCGGCGGCACCGGCATGCCGGGATGAGCGGTCATGCCGATCGGCGTGGCATTGACCAGTCCGTCGACGGGCTCACCGGTATCGCCGAGAACGACGCTGTCCGGTCCGAAGTGGTGGGCCAGCATCGTCCCGAGGCGCTCGGCCCGCACCGGATCGGGATCCACCAGGCTGAGCCGTCTCGTTCCGGCGTCCAGCAACGCGTGGCCGACCGCCGCGCCCGCCCCGCCCGCCCCGAGCAGGACCACCCGGTCGCGCGCCGCGCCCGGCAGCCCCGCCGAGAAGCTGTCGGCGAAGCCGCCCCGGTCCGTGTTGTGCCCGACGGCCGCCTCTCCGTCGAACACGATCGTGTTGACCGCGCCGAGCCGCGCCGCGTCCGGGGACAATCGGTCGAGCAACGGCACGACGCTCTGCTTGCACGGGTACGTGACGTTGAGCCCGCGGAACCCGAGCCGCCGGGCGACCCGCAGCAGCTCCGCGAGCTCGGCCACCGCGGGTCGCTCACCCACCTCGACGGGCTGGTAGTGGACGGTGAGCCCGAGTTCGGTGGCCTCGCGCTCGTGCAGGGGCCGGCTCAGCGAACCGCCCACGTCGGCGCCGATGAGCCCGACCAGGAACCGCATGCCGGTCCGCTCCTACGAGGCCGCGGAGAACCGCGGGCCGGTGTCGAGGGCCTGGATCAGCTCCAGGAACCCGTCACCGTGCTCGCGCCCACCGCCCGTACGATGCAGGGCGTCCCGGGCGATGGCCTGGATCCGGCCGGAATGGCGTCCGGCCGCGGCAGTCAGGCTGATCGCCTCCCGGTAGTGGTGTTCCGGAAGGTCCGGACACCGGCTGGAGGCCCACTGCTCGGCCCAGCGAGCCGCGCGCAGGTGCCGTTCGGCGCGCGCCGACCGGGGCATCTGGGCGTACGCGACCTCCCGGACCACCATGTGCCGGAAGGCCGACACGGGTTCACCGATGTCCGTGCGATCGCCGACGCGGTAGAGGAAGTCACGGCGTTCGAGATATTCGAGGCAGCGCGTGACTTCGGCGATGTCGCGGCCGCCGACCGCCGCCACCGCGGACGGCCATACCGTCTCACCGATGACCGCCGCGTCCCGCAGGACCGCCTTCTCGACCGGCGGCAGAGTATCCAGACGGGCGGCGATGACGCTGCGCACCGGCGGCGGCAGCGAGAGGACGTCGCCTTCCTCGCCCTGCCAGCGCTCCCCCCGGCTCGACGCCTCCTCGGCCATCTCGCGGTGCATGCGGAAGTACTCGACCGCGAAAAGCGGGTTGCCACCGATGCGGGCGAACAGTTCCACGCACCCGTCGGTGTTCGGCCGGCGGCGCCCGGGCGACGGCTCCGGCCCGGCGCAGAGGTCGTAGCGCACGGCCAGGGCCTTGAGCAGGCGGCGGGTTCCCTCGTCCGACAGCGGTTCGAGGGTCAGCATGAAGGCGTTGCGTTTGCCGCCGCTCCAGTACGGCCGGTGCAGCAGCATCTCCGACCGGGCGGTGGTGAGCACCAGCAGGGGGATCCGGGCCGTCCGATCGACGAAGTGCTCGACGAAGTCCAGAAACCTCTTGTCGGCCAGGTGCAGATCCTCGATGGCGACGACGAGCGGTGCGGTGATGGCGATCTCTTCGAGCAACCGCCGCCAGGCCGCGAGTGTGTCGTCGCTCGGTGAGCTGCCCTTCTGCTTGTGGTCGCGATCGCTGATGGAGATGCCGAGCAGCGGCCGCAGGTGAGCGAGGATCCGGTCGGCCGCCTCCGGGTCGGCGACCAGGCCGTGGACGGCCTCACTGAGCCGGCGGCGGGCGACCACGTCCGGATCGGTGAAGGTGATCCCGGCGAACGACCGGACCACCTCCGCGAGGACCGTGGTGGTCACGTCGACGCCGAAGGCCGGCGCCCGGCCGGCCAGCCAGCGCATCCGGCCGGGAGACCGGGTGACCCGCTGACGCAGCTCCTCCACCAGACGGGACTTGCCGATGCCAGGCTCGCCGAGCACGGTCACCAGATGCGGCCGGCGGTGCTGGCGCACATCGTCGAGCAGGTTGCTCAGCGCCACGATCTCGCGGTTGCGCTCCAGGAACGGGATCCCGTCCAGCTCGGCGGTCTCCGCGCTGGCGGTCAGCACGAGATCGCCGCCGTCGCCTCCGGTGGCGAACGCGAAGGTCCGCTCGGTGGCCTCCCGGGTGACCCCGCACACCCGGATCTGCCCGCCCGGGGCCAGCTCGACCAGGCGCTGAGAGAGGTCGAGCAGGCCACCGGTGACCTCGACGGCGTCGGGATCGGCTGCGCTGCGGCTGGTGACGAGCACCTCGCCCGTGGCGACGGCGAGGCTGGCGCTGACGGCCGGTTCGGCCGAGTCACCCTCGCCCAGCAGGTCGAAGCGGTCGCGGACCGCCATCGCAGCCCGCACGGCCCGCTCGGCGTCGTTCTCCCGGGTGCGGGGCACCCCGAACAGGGCGACCCACCCGGAGCCCACCGCCCACAGCCCCTGCACGACTCCGCCGAACCGTTCGACCTCGTCGCGGAATCCCAGGGTGAGTGCCTCCAGCTTCTCGTCGACGGCCTCGGGATCGTCGCCGAAAGCGGGCCTCAGACTCACCCGCACCTGCAGCACACTGATCCGTTTCCGTTCGGCGGCGGCCTCCCGCGGCTCGGACCCGGCGAGATCCGGGGGCCGCGGCGGTGCCGCCTCGGAGTCCCCGGCGATGCGGAGGCCGCCCACCGGGCGTCCCGGCTCGGCCCCGGCGGTCTGCGGGCCGGTCGCCTCGATGGCCGCCCGGTCGGCCGGCGCGGCGAGGCCCGGGTCGTGGGACAAGATCGCACGCTCCAGCTCCTGCAGCTCGCGGCCCGGGTCCAGGCCGAGCTTCTCGGCCAGCGCCGCACGGTTGCGGCGGTAGACGGTCAGCGCGTCGACCTGCCGGCCGCACCGGTACAGGGCGAGCATGAGCTGCCGGCACATCCGTTCGCGCGGAATGTCCGCGTCGGCGACGATCTGCTCAAGGTCGTTGACGACGGCCACGTGCCGGCCGACCGCCAGCTGCGCCTCGGCGTAGTCCTCGAGGGCGGACAGCCGGGCGTTCTCCAGCATGGTCAGGTCGGCCCAGCCGATGCCGCTCTCCCTGAGGTCGGCGAGCGCCGGACCGCGCCACAGTGCCAGGGCCGACCGCAGCGCGGTCTCCGCGTCCTCCCACTCGGCGGCGGCCGAAGCGGTCCGGCCCTGGTCGACGAGCGCCTGGAAGCGCAGCAGGTCGACGTCCTGCGGTTCGACCCGCAACACGTATCCGGGTGCGTGGGTGAGGAGCGCCGTCGTGCCGTCGGCATGGTCGGCCAGCACGGTCCGCAGGCCGGAAACGGCGTTCTGCAACATCTTGCGGGCGGTGATCGGCGGATCCTCGTCCCACAGTGCCTTGACCAGATGACTGGTCGCGACAACGGTGTTCGCCCGCAGCAGCAGGGCACCGAGGGTGGCTCGTTGGTTGAAACCGCCGAGCGGCACGACAGCGTCGGCGGACAGTGCTTCGAGCGGGCCCAGCACGTTGAACCTCATCGCG
>NZ_JBEZFL010000019.1:16273-37595 GCF_040649415.1 Actinoplanes sp. NPDC048967 | reverse complement strand
CGCGATGAGGTTCAACGTGCTGGGCCCGCTCGAAGCACTGTCCGCCGACGCTGTCGTGCCGCTCGGCGGTTTCAACCAACGAGCCACCCTCGGTGGACCCACGCAGATATCAAGCCTGACGAGCTGCGTGGGTCATCCCCGCCCCCAAGCCCAAACCGCAACCAAGCACGACAGGAACAAAGATCCCTAGGGCTGAGACTTGCTACGAGCCCGAATCCGAACCCCGAGAACGATCAGCACCAACCCAGCCACAGCGACGATAGGCCCGATGACGGCCCAGATAGTCACGCCGCTCATCACGCTACCGCCGAGCAGGTCGAGGCCCTGAGCCGTCCACAGCACGCCCAGCACCACCCCGAGCAGGCCCGCGGTCAGCCACGGCCAGCCCTTCATCGGCGTGCCCTCACCAGCGGTCATGGACCTGGGGGCGGATCAGCTCGTCGTAGACCGACCGGACCACCTCGTGGGCCTCGTCGCCCAGCGGCGCCAGCTCGGCCGCCGCCGCGTTGGCCCGGGCCTGCTCCGCGTTGCGGGCGCCGGGGATGACCACGGTGACCGCGGGCTGGTCGATGATCCAGCGCAGTGCGAACTGGGCCATGGTCGCGCCCGTCGGGACGTGCGGCAGCAGCCGCTGGACGGCCTGGAGGCCGGTGCCGAAGTCGACCCCGGAGAAGGTCTCGCCGACGTCGAAGGCCTCGCCGTGCCGGTTGTACGTGCGGTGGTCGTCCGCGCTGAACGTGGTGTGCTCGTCGTAGCGCCCGGACAGCAGGCCGCTGGCCAGTGGCACCCGGGCGATGATGCCGACGCCGGCCGCGGCCGCTGCGGGCAGCACCTGCTCCAGCGGCTTGAGGCGCAGCGCGTTCAGGATGATCTGGACGCTTGCGGTGCCCGGGCGGGCGATGGCGGCCAGCGCCTCGTCGACCTTCTCGACGCTGACGCCGTACGCCGCGATGCGCTTTTCCTGCACCAGGGTGTCCAGCGCGTCGTAGACCGCGTCGGTGGAGAACACCGGGGTGGGCGGGCAGTGCAGCTGCACCAGGTCGAGGGTGTCGACGCCCAGGTTGGTGCGGGAGCGGTCGGTCCAGGCCCGGAAGTTGTCCAGGGTGTAGTTGGCCGGCTCCTGGGCCACCCGGCGACCCATCTTGGTGGCCACGGTGAGCTGGGGCTTGTCCTTGATGAACCGGCCGATGACCTGCTCGCTGCGGCCGTCGCCGTAGACGTCCGCGGTGTCGATGAAGGTGACGCCGGCGTCGACCGCCGCGCCGAGGGTGGCGAGCGCGTCGTCCTCGCTCACGCTGCCCCAGTCGGCGCCGAGCTGCCAGGCGCCGAGTCCGATCACGCCGACGGTGCGCCCCATACGGGCGAAGCTGCGATTTTCCACGCGGCCGAGCCTAGCCCGCCGCTGGTACGCTGCAAAAAAGACGTACGTACGGTTTGGAGCATCGCCATGTGGGATCCCACCGTCTACCACCGCTTCGGTGACGAGCGCGCCCGCCCGTTCCACGACCTCGTCGCCCGGATCGGCGCGCCGCACCCGCGGACCGTCACCGACCTGGGCTGCGGACCCGGCGAGCTCACCGCGAACCTCGCGCGGCGCTGGCCGGACGCCCGGATCACCGGCCTGGACTCGTCGCCCGAGATGATCGCCAAGGCCCGTGCCCTCGACGCCGGCGTGGAGTTCGCGGTGGCTGACGTCGGCGAGTGGCAGCCCGGCCCGGACACCGACGTGGTCGTCACCAACGCGGTCCTGCAGTGGGTGCCGGAGCACCGCGCGTTGCTCGAGCGGTGGATCCGGGCCCTGCCGCCGGGCGCGTGGTTCGCCATGCAGGTCCCCGGCAACTTCGACGCCCCCTCACACCGCGCCCTGCGTGCGCTGGCCCGCAGCGCCCCCTACGCGGACATCGTCGGCGAGCTCGTCCGGGAGGCGCCGGTGGACGATGCCGTCGGCTATGCCGCGCTGCTCACCGGGGCCGGGGCCGCCGTGGACGCCTGGGAGACCACCTACCTCCACCTGCTGCCGGACACCGGGCCCGAGCATCCGGTGCTGCGCTGGATGGAGGGCACCGCGCTGCGGCCGGTGAAAGCCGCGCTGGACGATCCGGCGTGGCGCGAGTTCCGGGTCGCGCTCGGTGCGACGCTGGCGGCGGAATACCCTGCCCGCAACGGGTACGTGGCGTTCCCGTTCCGCCGGATCTTCGCGGTGGCGACCATCGCCTAGGGGGAGAAGTTGACCGATCTGACCGCCTTCATCGCCGGACTGCCCAAGGCCGAGCTGCACGTGCACCACGTCGGCTCGGCGTCGCCGCGGATCGTGGCCGAGCTGGCGGCCCGGCACGAGGGGGACACCCCGGTGCCGGCCGACCCGGGCGCCCTGGCCGACTACTTCGCGTTCCGCGACTTCGGCCACTTCATCGAGATCTACCTGAGCGTGGTCGACCTGATCCGCGACGACCAGGACGTCCGGACGCTGACCTACGAGGTGGCCCGCGAGCTCGCGCGCCAGCAGGTCCGCTACGCCGAGCTGACCGTGACGCCGTACTCGCACGTGCGGCGCGGCATCCCGGCGCCGGCGTTCTGCGCGGCCATCGAGGACGCCCGGGCCGGCGCCGCCGCCGACTTCGGGGTCGACCTGCGCTGGTGCTTCGACATCCCCGGGGAGGCCGGGCTGGCCGCGGCCGAGGAGACGCTGCGGATCGCGCTCGACGAGCAGCCCGCCGGCCTGATCAGCTTCGGCCTCGGCGGTCCCGAGGTGGGTGTGCCCCGGCCGCAGTTCAAGCCGTACTTCGACAAGGCCCGCGCGGCCGGGCTGCACAGCGTGCCGCACGCGGGCGAGACCACCGGGCCGGAGACCATCTGGGACGCGCTGCGCGACCTCGGCGCCGAACGGATCGGGCACGGCATCGCCGCCGCCCGGGACCCGCAGCTGATGGCCTACCTGGCCGAGCACGAGATCCCGCTGGAGGTCTGCCCGACCTCCAACGTACGGACCCGGGCCGTGCCCGCCATCGACGAGCACCCGCTGCCGGCCCTGGTCGCCGCCGGGGTGCCGGTCACGATCAACTCCGACGACCCGCCGATGTTCGGCACCACCCTGGAAGAGGAGTACGCGGTGGCCGCCCGGCTGCTCGGCCTCGACGCCGCCGGGGTGGCCGGCCTCGCCCGCGCCGCCGTGCAGGCGTCGTTCCTGGCCCCGGCCGGCAAGTCAGCGCTGCTGGCCGAGATCGACGACTACGCCGCCGACCGGTAGGTGGGTGGTCAGAAGCCGGGGGAGCGGAAGCCCGCGTAGAGCGGCTCCTGCCACAGCGCCAGCACGGCGAGGATCCCCAGCACCAGGACCGTCACGATCCGGACGACCCGGCGCCGGTTGAACCGGCCCGGGTCCTCGTCCGGCTCCAGCTCCGGATCGGTGCGTACGTCGGTGTCCAGCATCGTCACTCCTCTTCGCCCGGAACTCAGCCGGGAACCGCCGTCCAACTCTGGTGCCGGGCCTGCTCCGGCTGTTGCAGGACGAGCAGCCGGGAAGCGCCGAAACGCTGGCTGCCCACGCCGGCGACCAGGCCACCGGCGGTGGTGCGCAGGCTGAAGCCGTAGTCCGTGGCGAACAGCGACCACCGGCCGCTGCCGGCCGAGGTGCAGTCGCCCTGCACGAGCGGCGCACCGGCCACCGGGTTGCCGTCCAGCGGGATCACGCACTTGCCGGTCGCCCGCGACTGCAGGGAGAACGCGCCGGCCGCGGCCGGGACCAGCTTCCACTGCTGCTGCGAGTCGCCGTCCGGGCCGCCGAGCGCCACCGGGGTGCCGTTGGCCGTCCGGGCGGCGTACAGGTCCGCCGCGCCGCCGGTGAGCGAGTTGGTCAGGACGAACCACGTGTTCGCGGCGGGCCGGGCCGCGGGGGCCGACTGGGCGGTCCCCTTGGCCAGGTAGCCGTTCGTGCTGCGGATCGCGACCTGGTACTTGGCGTCGGGGCGCAGGCCGATCAGCTTGGCCCGGGTGGCCACGGTGGTGGCGATCTTCACGCCGTCCACCTCGACGTCGTAGCCGGCCTTGGGCCCGGCGGCGCTCCAGGTGAGCCGTACGGAGGTGCTGTTGGGCTCGCGCACCTCGAGGACCGCCTGCACGCCCGGAGCCGCTGCCGGGGTGGTGGGGACCGCCGGCGGGGCAGCCGTGGTCGGGTCCGCCGCGGGAGCACCGGTCGTGGGGGCCGGGACACCGGGCGCGGTCGCGCCGGGCTCGGCGCCGGGCGGCACCGCGTCGCCACCGCCGTCGGAGGCGTCACCGCCGGTGGCGGTCGGCTCCGGAGCCTTCGGCCCCTCGGGAGCCGCCGTGCCGGGGGTCGCCCGCGGGGTCGCGTCAGGCTCGGCCGGTACGGCGTTCGGCGCGTCCGGGATGTCGTCGCCGCCGTCGCTGCGCAGCAGGAACTCGCTCTGCGCCACGTTCCAGTTGTCCGCCAGGTAGCTCTTCGGCTTCGGGTTCGTGTTGAAGTAGTCGTCGTGGCCGCAGTCGAGGCGGTCCTCGTGCTTCTTCGGGCAGACCGTACGCAGGGCGGTGTCCGAGCGGTCCTTGTTGCACATCAGGTCGTAGTCGTCGGTGCAGCTGCCGGCGCCGGTGGAGTTCGGCGAGTCCTGCAGCCGGGCGCCGAGCATCTGGGTCACCTCGCGCGCCGCCACCACCGAGCTCCAGCAGCCCGCGTCGACCCGGCCGTACGACGGCCCGCCGTTGTTGCGGTTGCCCAGCCCCGGCCGCTTGTCGGCGACGAAGGTGCCGATGCCGCAGTACACGTTCGTGTCCGCGAAGATCAGGTATTTGCGGTCGGTGCGGTTGTAACCGAGCGTCTGCAGCGCGTCGATGTTGCCGGTGAACGACTCCAGCGCCGCCTCGGGCACCTGGACCTCGGCGACGTCGACCCGGCACTGCGGCGTGGTCACGAAGCGCACGTGGCGCGAGCCGCCGGTCTCGGCCGCGCTGGCGTCGAAGATCTGGTCGACGCCGGCGGACCAGGTGCGCATCGAGCCGAGGAAGTCGGCGTAGCGGCTCGGGGTGCCGAACTCGTGCAGGTAGAGCACCTGGACCCGCTTGCCGGTGCGCCCGTCGCCCTCGCAGGCCACGTCGTGCGTACCCATGACGAAGTCGGCCTCTCCGGGAGCCGCGTCCGGGATCAGCGCCGGGGCGCCGGGCGACAGGGCGGAGCCGCCCTGGTCGCGGACGATCTCGGCGTCCGGGGGCACGGATGCCGCCTCGCGGGCCGGGTCGGCGGGCTCGGGCACCTTGGCCGTCACCGGGGCGACGTCGCGGGTGACCTTCAGGCCGGCCGGGGCCGGGTCGGGGCCGTGGGTGCAGGTCTCCTCGTCGAGCTCGTACACACCCGCGCAGAGCGAGTCCTTGTCACCCGGCTTGAGCCCGAAGTAGACCAGGCCGAGGCCGGGGTTGTCGGCCGGCCGGGCGGCGTAGGTGATCCGCTCGCCGTCCTGGCCGTCGCCGTCACCGGTCCAGCCGCCGCCGACCACGCTCGGTCCGACCACGCCGCCGATGCCGAGCATCGCGACGCCCAGCAGCACCGGCAGCAGCCGGTGCGGGCGGGGAGTGGCACGCCGGCGTCCGCGGTCGGCGGGAGCCCGCCGGCGCGAGGACGGCGCCTCCCCACGCGGCGCGGGACGTCGGTGGGTGGACAAACCATCTCCTCGTACTGCGGGGGCGCGGTGGGAGGGGGTTATGGGGTGACCACCTCCCACCGCGAGGTGGCCTGCCGGATCCGTGGTGTGGGGTTGTGCGTTGGGCTGCGGACCGGCCGGCCGGATGGGATCGGGGTAGAGCGTGCCAGCCCGGGAGCGCCAGGGGAACGCCTTTAATGCAGATCTAAGCAATCGTTGTACCGTCCGGGTTGTTTCAAGGGGCACGGTGCGACGCGGCCGTTTTCTACGCGTCATCTGTGCGTTGATGCGGCCACTTGCGCTTCACCGGATCCCGTTCCCGGGCCAGCCGGCCGACCAGGCCGAAACGGTTCACCTGTTTCGGTGCGGCCTCGGCGTCGGCCAGCAGCATGACGACGCTGGCCCCGCCCATCGCGGCCCGGTCCAGGCTCACCGAGCCGCCGGTGGCCTGGGCCGCCCGCCGCGCGATGTCCAGGCCCAGGCCGGTCGAGCCCTGTTCGCTCTCGCCGCGGCGCAGGGCCTTCTCCGGGTCGTCGATGCCCGGCCCCGCGTCGTCGACCCGCAGCGCGACCCAGCCGTCGCGGCGGCTGATGCCCACCTCGAACGCGGTGCCCTGCGGGGTGTAGCGGAAGACGTTGCCGAGCACGGCGTCCAGGGCCGCGGCCAGCTCGGCCCGGGCCACCGGCACCGGGATGCGCAGGTGCGCGCCGACCACCCGGTACTGGCGGTCCTGGTCGCCGGCCAGCGCGGACCAGAAGACCATCCGGTCGCGGACCACCTCGCTGGCGTCGCAGAGCCCCTCCTCGGGCGCGGCGACCTGGGCGGCGACGGCCTGCCGGGTGGTGTTGATCAGCTGGTCGACCTCGCCCTCGAGGGTCACGATGGCCTGCCGGATGCGCCGGATCCCGCGCCGGCGGTCGAGCTCGGCCGCGGAGAACTCACCGATGTGGGTGTCGTCGGGGTCCAGGGCCTCGGCGTCCAGGCGCAGCACGGTCAGCGGGGTGCGCAGCCGGTGCGACAGGTCGGCGACCAGCTCCCGCTCGCTGGTGCGGGAGGTGACCAGGCGGTCGGCCATGCGGTTGAACGCGTACCCGGCCTCGGCCAGCTCGCGCGGGCCGGAGGGCTGGATGCGCACGCCGAGGTCGCCGCCGCCGACGGCCATCGCCGCGTGCACCAGGTTGCGCACCGAGGCCACCGCGCCGCGGGCCAGCCGGTCGACCACGATCACCGAGCCGAGCACCAGCCCGAGCATGATGCCGAGCAGGATCCACCAGTCCCGGGCCGTGCCCGCGCCGAGCTCCTCGTCGCTGACGAAGGCCTCGACCACCGAGGTCTTGTCGCCGGCGCGGACCGGCTCGAGCCGGACCAGCCCGTTCTCGGCCTCGATGACCAGCGCCTCGGTGCCCTTGGCGGCGTCCAGCACGTCGTCGGCGCCGGCCCGGGTGGTGCCCACGGTGTCCGGCGGGTGCACGACGAGCCCGCCGCCGGCGCTCTTGACCGCGGCGTCGACGTTCTTCTTGTTCGCGCCGGCGGCGATGGCGCCGGCGACCAGCGCGCTGCGCTGCTCGGCCGTGGACATGGCCTGGTCACGGTGGTCCTCACGCAGCTCCCAGCCCAGCGGGACGAGGAACGCGAGGGCGGCGATGGCGGTGGTGGCGGCGCTGACGTAGGCCAGCCGCGCCCTCAGTCCGGCGCCACCAACCGGAATCCGACCCCCCGCACGGTGCGCAGGTAGCGAGGCTTCGCCGCGGATTCGCCCAGTTTCCGACGTAGCCAGTACAGATGCACGTCGATCGTCTGGTCCTCGCCGACTGACGGCTGTCGCCATACCTCCTCCAACAGCTCACGGCGCGACACGACCCGGCCCGGGCGGGCGGCCAGGTACGCCAGCAGGTCGAATTCCTTGCGGGTCAGCGCCAGCGGCTGGTCGGCCAGGCTGGCACTGCGTTCGCCGACGTCCACCCGCAGCTCGCCGACCTCGTGCACGGCGGGCTGGGCGGTCCGGCTGGCCCGGCCGACGCGGCGCAGCACCGTGGTGATCCGCGCGTCGAGGTGGGCACCGGTGAACGGCTTGACCATGTAGTCGTCGGCCCCGGCGCGCAGCAGCCGCACCACGGTCTGCTCGTCGTCGCGGGCGGTGGCGATGATGATCGGGACGTCGGTGATGCCGCGCAGCATGCGCAGCGCGTCCGAGCCGTCGAGGTCGGGCAGGCCCAGGTCGAGCACCACCAGATCGGGGGTCTCGGCGGCCACCCGGCGCAGGGCGTCCAGGGCCGTGCCGACGGCGTGCACGGCGTGCCCCCGATCGGCCAGCGACCGGAGCATGGCGCCGCGCACGACGTGATCGTCCTCGACGAGCAACACCGTGGCCATGCAGAGAAGGTACTGCCCTTGGCAAGCCACGCCGAATCCGTCATCCAGAGGCAGCCGTCGATCACTGAGAGTCACCGGAAACCGGACGCTATAGGATGGCGCGTACCGATGACCTTCACACTCTTTCCCGACGCACGTCTTGCCCTCGCCGCTGACAGCCTGGCCGGTCTCTCGGTCGGTGACGCGCTCGGCGCCCAGTATTTCGTCCCCGGCCAGCACGCCGCGGACCTGTCCCGGGGCCACCTGCCCACCCCGCCGTGGCCGTGGACCGACGACACCGAGGAAGCCTGCTGCCTGGTCGCCGCCCTGACCGCCAGTGACGAGCTCAGCCTCGACCGGGACCACTTCGCCGACCTGCTCGGCCGGCATTTCGACGCCTACCGCGGCTACGGGCCGGGGGCGGTGGTCATGCTCCGGCAGATCCGCGAGGGCACCCCGTGGCCGATCGCGGCCGCGGCTGCCTTCGACGGTCAGGGCTCAGCCGGCAACGGTGCCGCGATGCGGGCCGCCCCGATCGGTGCCTGGCACGCCGACTCATTGGCCCATGCCGCGGCCCAGGGCGCCAGGGCGGCCGAGGTCACCCACGCCCACCCCGAGGGCATCGCCGGCGGGGTGGCGGTCACTGTCGCGGCGGCGATCGCGGCGGCGGCCCGCCTCGACGGTCACCGGCCCGAGCCGGCGCAGTTCCTGGCGGCCGTCGCGGGCTGGGTCGCCCCGGGACACGTACGGGACGGTCTGGAACGGGCCCAGCGTCTCATCGACCCGGCGGAGGCCGCGTACGAGCTCGGCACCGGATCGAGGTCGACGGCGCCGGACTCGGTGCCGTTCGCCGTCTGGGTGGCCGCCCGGCATCTCGGCGACTATCCGGCCGCGATCACCGCCTGCGTCACGGCGGGCGGGGACGTGGACACCACCGCCGCGATGGCCGGGGGCGTCGTCGCCGCGTACACCGGGGTGGACGGGATCCCGGCGGCGTGGCTGGCGGCGCGCGAGGAGCTGCCCGACTGGGTGACCGCGTCGCGCGAAGCATGACCGGAGCGACCTACTAGCATCGTGCTCGACCCCGTTTTCACGCAAAGGAGAACCACTGTGTCTGCACCCCGTACCCCCGCCGAGGGCTTGGTCGTCCCGGCCGGGACGACGGCGGCCGACGCGGTGGCCGCCGCGGGCCTGCCCGCCGCCGGTCCGAAGGCGATCGTGGTCGTCCGCGACCCGGCCGGCCGGCTGCGCGACCTGGACTGGGCTCCCGAGCTGGACACCGAGGTCAGCCCGGTGCCGCTGGACTCGCCGGACGGGCTCAACGTGCTGCGCCACTCGACCGCGCACGTGCTCGCCCAGGCCGTGCAGGACGTCTTCCCGGAGGCCAAGCTCGGCATCGGGCCGCCGATCGAGAACGGCTTCTACTACGACTTCGACGTGGCCAAGCCGTTCCAGCCGGACGACCTGGCCAGGCTCGAGAAGCGGATGCAGGAGATCGTCAAGTCGGGCCAGACGTTCCGGCGCCGCGAGTACGGATCGCTCGACGAGGCCAAGGTGGAGCTGGCGAACGAGCCGTACAAGCTCGAGCTGGTCGACATCAAGGGTGAGGTCGACGCCGACGAGGTCATGGAGGTCGGCGCCGGCGAGCTCACCCACTACGACAACATCGACAAGGACGGCAAGCGCGTCTGGGGTGACCTGTGCCGCGGTCCGCACCTGCCGTCGACCCGGCTGATCGGCGCGTTCAAGCTGATGCGCTCGGCCGCCGCGTACTGGCGGGGCAGTGAGAAGAACCCGCAGCTCCAGCGGGTCTACGGCACCGCGTGGCCGACCCGCGACGAGCTGAAGGCGTACCTGAAGCTGCTGGAGGAGGCCGCCCGCCGCGACCATCGCAAGCTGGGCGCCGACCTGGACCTGTTCTCCTTCCCCGACGAGATCGGTTCCGGTCTCGCGGTGTTCCACCCCAAGGGCGGCATCATCCGCCGGGAGATGGAGAACTACTCGCGCCTCAAGCACGAGGAGGCCGGCTACGCCTTCGTGAACACCCCGCACATCACCAAGGGCAACCTGTTCGAGACCTCCGGCCACCTCGGCTGGTACGCCGACGGCATGTTCCCGCCCATGGAGATGGAGGGCGCGAACTACTACCTGAAGCCGATGAACTGCCCCTTCCACGACCTGATCTTCCGGAGCCGGGGCCGGTCCTACCGCGAGCTGCCGCTGCGCATGTTCGAGTTCGGCACCGTCTACCGCTACGAGAAGTCCGGCGTGGTGCACGGCCTCACCCGGGTGCGCGGCATGACCCAGGACGACGCCCACATCTTCTGCACCGAGGAGCAGATGGCGGGCGAGCTGAAGTCCCTGCTGCGCTTCGTCCTCGACCTGCTGAAGGACTACGGGCTGGACGACTTCTACCTGGAGCTGTCCACCCGCAACCCGGAGAAGTCGGTCGGCACCGACGAGAACTGGGAGCGGGCCACCGAGGCGCTGCGCCAGGCCGCCGTGGAGTCCGGCCTGGACCTGGTGCCGGACCCGGGCGGCGCGGCGTTCTACGGTCCGAAGATCAGCGTGCAGGTCAAGGACGCGATCGGCCGCACCTGGCAGATGTCGACCATCCAGGTGGACTTCAACCTGCCGGAGCTGTTCGAGCTGGAGTATTCGGCGGCCAGCGGCGGCCGGGAGCGGCCGGTCATGATCCACCGGGCGCTGTTCGGCTCGATCGAGCGCTTCTTCGGCGTGCTGACCGAGCACTACGCGGGCGCTTTCCCGGCCTGGCTGGCGCCGGTACAGGTGGTCGGCATCCCGATCCGCGACGACCACGCCGACTACCTCGGCGAGTTCGTCGCCCGGCTCCGCAAGGAGGGCATCCGGGCCGAGGTCGACTACTCCGACGACCGGATGCAGAAGAAGATCCGCACCGCGCAGCAGCAGAAGATCCCGTTCATGGCGATCGCCGGCGACGACGACGTGAACGGCGGCACCGTGTCGTTCCGCTACCGCGACGGCTCCCAGCGCAACGGCGTGCCGCTCGACGAGGCGGTCGCGCACGTGGTCGAGATCGTGCGCAGCCGGGTCAACTCCGGGCCGTCCGCGGCCTGAGACATCCCCGCGTCTCCTGGGTCCCGCGTCAGGTCAGCGGCGGGATCCAGGAGTCCGGGTCGGCGCAGTCGCCGATGGTGAGCTCACCGATCAGCGCGTCCAGCTCGCGCCGGGGGAAGAGCGACTCCACCGTGACGACGCAGTGCTCGGCCTCCACGATCAGCCGGCCGCGGGGCTCGTACCAGGCCGGCAGCTTGCCGACCTGGGTCCGGCCGGTCAGCGCCGCGCGCTCGCGTTCCCAGTTCGCGTCCCGGGCGGCGGTCAGCACGGCGACCTCCAGGCCGCCCGGCAGTCCGTTGTAGACGGCCGCGCCCGAGGGCGCGCGGGAGCCGGTGCTGAAACCGACGGCCGTCTGTCCCCGGTCGATCCGGTGGTCCGGTGACCGGAGGTAGGTCAGCTCCAGGCCCTTGGGCATCCGGACGCCGAGGCGCAGCGGCAGCCGCAGATCGCGCGGCGAGCCGAGGGTGATCGCGGCGGCGAGCCGGAGCAGGTCCGTCCGGGTGATCTTGTCCTTGGCCCGGGAGGTGTCGGCGTAGACCACGATCCACGTGCCCGACGGGTCCCGCCGGCCCACCGCCGGCGTCTGCCACGGTTCGGTCTCCCCGACGGTGTGCCCGGCGAAGGAGAACGCTTTCAGGTAACGGAAGTCGTCGATCTGCTCGGCGCCGCGGAACTGGCTCTCGTCCAGCGTGCCCGGCGAGAAGGCGGTCACCTCACCGCCGTACGTGCCGTCGGGGCTGCTGCCCAGCCCGAGGTTCTGCACGGTGAGGGTCTGCCGGTCGCCGTCGGTGACGCTGGCGGTGACCACGTAGCCGGACGTCTCGTCCACGTCGAGGGTGACCTGCCAGGGGCGGCGGCCGAGGGCGGCCGGCGCGGCACCCGGTGCGGCCGGCTCGTCGTCGCCGGTGCTCAGGGCGACCACGGTCGTCACCGTCACGCCGACCACCAGCACCGCCACGATCAGGCTCACCAGAACACCGCGACGGTGCCGGATATGCGTCCCACGCATGGTCGTCCACCTCACTCGATCGCCGACACTCTATGACGGATGTCGATGTCCGGCGCGCACCGGGCGGGCACCGGCCTCGCTGACTAGGGTGGGAGCGTGAGTGACGCAGGGGAGCGGGACGGTCTCGACCGGCTCTGGACACCGCACCGGATGGCCTACATCTCGGGCGCGGACCGGCCCGAGGGCGGCTACGAGGCGCCGGCCGGCTGCCCGTTCTGCGTGGCGCCCGGGCTCGACGAGGGGGAGAGCCTCGTGGTGGCCCGCGGGGAGCTGGTCTTCGCGGTGCTCAATCTGTATCCGTACAACCCGGGTCATCTGCTGGTGTGCCCGTACCGGCACGTCGCCGACTACACCGAGCTGACCGACGCCGAGACCGTCGAGCTGGCCGCTTTCACCCAGCGGGCGATGCGGGTCATCCGGCGGGCGAGCAGCCCGCACGGCTTCAACCTGGGGATGAACCAGGGCGCGGTGGCCGGGGCCGGGATCGCGGCGCACCTGCACCAGCACGTGGTGCCGCGGTGGGGCGGCGACGGTAACTTCATGCCGGTGATCGGCCGGACCAAGGTGCTGCCGCAGCTGCTCGGCGACACCCGGGCGCTACTGCTGAAAGCCTGGGGCGAGGCTTAGGGCCCGGACCCCGGCGGCGATCTGCTCCGCGGACGGCGCGCGGGCCGGGTCGGTCAGCCACTGGGTCAGCACGCCGGACATCAGGGCCATCGCGACCGCGCCGGTCGTGCGTACCGTCTGCTCGTCGATCGTCTCCTCCTCCCGGCCGGTGAGGATCGCGGCCAGGCCGCGCCGCCCCTGTTCGATGCCCTCGGCGAGCTGGGCCTTGAGCTCGGGGGAGTGCTCGCTCTGCAGCATCGCCTCGATGCTGGCCAGCCACAGCTCGCGGTGGCTGAGGATGCTGCCGATGACCCGCTGCCAGTAGCGCACCAGCGGGTCCGCCGACTCGTCGCCGCCGGCGGTGGCCAGCGCCAGCCCGACCGCGTCGCCCCAGTCCTCGATCGCGCTGAGCATGGCCGCCTGCATCAGGGCCTGGGTGGAGCCGTAGTGGTAGCCGATCGAGCCGAGGTTGGTCCCCGACGCCGCCACGATGTCACGGGCGGTGGTTCGCGCGTAGCCCTTCTCGAAGAGGCAGCGCTTGGCGCCGGCCAGCAGATCCGCACGGTGTCCCATGGCCGCCATCCTAAGTTCTATACAAACGTATAAGACGTTTGTATAGTAGCGGTCATGACCTCTCGCGACGTACTCATCTCCGGCGCCGGCCTCGCCGGCCCCGCCCTGGCCCACCAACTGCACCGGTACGGCTTCCGTCCCACGGTCGTCGAGCGGGCCCCGGCCCTGCGCGACGGCGGCTACAAGGTCGACATCCGCGGCGCTGCCGCCGACGTCCTCAAGCGCATGGGCCTCTACCAGGCGGCGCGGTCGGCCGACACCGGCATGCGCCACGTGACCTACGTCCGGCGCGACGGCCGGCAGATCGCCAAGCTCGACGCCGACCTGCTGATGGGCCGGCGCGGCGACGACCTCGAGGTCATGCGCACCGACCTGACCCGGATCCTGTACGACGCCACCGCCGCCGACGTGGAGTACGTCTTCGGCGACGCGATCGCCACGATGACCGACGGTCCCGACGGCATCGACGTCACCTTCACCAGCGGGGCCACCCGCCGGTTCGCCCTGGTCGTGGGCGCGGACGGGGTGCACTCGGCCACCCGGCGCCTGGCCATGGGGGAGGTGCCGCTGCGCTACCTGGGCGCGCACATCGCGATCTTCGACGTGCCCAACGAGCTGGGCCTGGACCGCGAGGAGATCTTCTACACCGAGCCGGGCCGGATGGTCTTCGCCTACAGCACCGGCGGCGCCGCACCGGCCAAGGTCGGCCTGGTCTTCGGCGCGGACGAGCCGGTGCTGGGCCGGGAGGTGCTGGCGGACCGGTTCGCCGGCCTGGGCTGGCAGGTCCCGCGCTTCCTCGACCTGCTGCGCGGCACCGACGACGTCTACTTCGACGCGCTGAACCAGGTCGAGCTGCCGCGCTACTCCGCCGGCCGGGTCGTAATGCTCGGCGACGCCGCGCACTGCCCGTCGCCGGCGGCCGGCCAGGGCACCAGCATGGCCCTGGTCGGGGCCTACCTGCTGGCCGGCGAGCTGGCCGCGGCGGCCGGTGACCACCGGGCCGCCTTCGACCGGTACGAGGCCAGGCTGCGCCCGTACGTGGACCGCAACCTGGCCTTCGGCGTCAAGATGGCCGGCGACATGGTCCCGGGCGGCCGGCTCTCCCTGGCGGTGCGCAACTACGGCATGCGCACGCTGAAGTACCACCCGCTCAAGCGGCAGATCATCGAGCGCGTCACCCGGCCGCTGCACGACGCGGCCAACGCCATCGAGCTGCCGTCCTACCCGATGGCGCCGGTCGCGTGACCGCTGCTATCGGCTCGCGTGCTCCTTGCGGATGGCGTCGGCCAGGTGCGCCGGCATCGGCTCGTGCCGGGCGTAGGTGCGGCTGAAGGTGCCCGCGCCCGAGGTGAGCGCGCGCAGCTCGACCGCGTAGCGGACCAGCTCGGTGGCCGGCACCTCGGCCCGGACCAGGCTGCGGTCGCCGTCCTCGGTCACCTCGGTGCCCAGCGGCCGGCCCCGGCGCCCGGACAGGTCACTCATCACCGCGCCGACATAGCTGTCCGGCACCCGCACCACGATCTCGTCGACCGGCTCCAGCAGCGTCACCTGACCCTGCTCGGCGGCGGTCCGCAGAGCCAGCGCCCCGGCCGTCTGGAACGCGGCGTCGGAGGAGTCGACGCTGTGCGCCTTGCCGTCCACCAGCGTCACCCGCAGGTCGATCACGGGGTAACCGGCGACGATGCCCCGTTCGAGCTGGGCGCGTACGCCCTTCTCCACCGACGGGATGTAGTTGTGCGGCACCGCGCCGCCCACGACCTTGTCCACGAACTCGAAACCACTGCCGCGCGGCAGCGGCTCGACCTTGATCGAGCAGACGGCGTACTGGCCGTGGCCGCCGGACTGCTTGACGTGCCGGCCGTGACCCTGGGCCGGGGCGCTGAAGGTCTCGCGCAGGGACACCTTCACCGGCTCGGTGTCCAGCTCCACACCGCCGGCGCGCAGCCGTTCGAGGACCACGTCGGCGTGCGACTCGCCCATGCACCACAGCACCTGCTGGTGGGTGTCGGGGTTGCGTTCCAGCCGCAGCGTGGGGTCGCCGGCGACGAGCCGGGCCAGATTCTTGGCCAGGGCGTCCTCGTCGGAACGGGTCTTGGCGACCACCGCGATCGGCAGCAGCGGCTCCGGCATGCTCCACGGCTCCATGAGCAGCGGCTGATCCTTGGCCGAGATGGTGTCACCGGTCTCGGCGCTGCCCGACTTGGTGATCGCGCAGATGTCCCCGGCGACGCAGGCGCTCACCTCACGCAACTGCGCGCCCAGCGGGGAGTAGACGTGCGCGATCCGCTCGTCGGCGTCGTGGTCGGGGTGCCCCCGCTCGGTGAGGCCGTGCCCGGAGACGTGCACGGTCAGCTCGGGGCGCAGCGTGCCGGAGAAGACCCGGACCAGCGAGACCCGGCCGACGTGCCGGTCGATCGTCGTCTTGACCACCTCGGCCACCAGCGGGCCGTCCGGGTCGCAGGCCAGCGGCGGACGGGGACTGCCGTCCACCCCGGTGACCACCGGCAGGTCGTGCTCCAGGGGTGACGGCGCGGCGCTGACCAGGCCGTCGAGCAGGGCGTCCAGGCCGACCCCGGTCGCGGCGCAGACCGGGATGACCGGGTAGAAGGTGCCCCGGGCCACGGCCTTCTCCAGATCCGGGATCAGCGTGTCGGTGCTGATCAGCTCGCCGGCGACGTACCGGTCCATCAGGGTCTCGTCCTCGCTCTCGGCGATGATCCCCTCGATGAGCAGGTCCCGGTCGTCCTTGATGGGCAGCAGGTGCTCGCGCTCGGCCTCCCCGGCCCGCGGCGGATAGCCGGCCGAGTAGTCCAGCACCTTCAGGGTGACCAGGCCCAGCAGGCCGGCGATGGAAGCGCCGTCGTCACCCAGCATGGGCTGGTAGATCGGCATGACGTTCTCGCCGAACGCCTCCTGACACTCCTGCAACGTGCCCTCGTAGTCGGCGCGCGGATGGTCGAGCCGGGTGATCGTCACGGCCCGCGGCATGCCGATCGCGGCGCACTCCTCCCACAGGGCGACGGTCGCCTCGTCCACGCCGTCGACCGCCGAGACCACGAAGACGGCGGCGTCCGCGGCCCGCAGGCCGGCGCGCAGCTCACCCACGAAGTCGGCGTAGCCGGGGGTGTCGAGCAGGTTGATCTTCACTCCTTCGTGCACCAGCGGCGCGCACGAGAGGGAGACGGACCGCTGCTGGCGTACGGCCGCAGGGTCGTGGTCGGTCACCGTGGTGCCGTCCGCCACCGTGCCCGTACGCGAGATGGTGCCGGTCGCCGCGAGCAGCGCCTCGACCAGCGTTGTCTTGCCCGCGCCGGAGTGGCCCACCAGCACCACGTTGCGTACTCTGCCGGGCTCGGTCACCACCGGTGCGGTGAGCCCTTTCTCCTGGGTCTTCTGCGTCATGGTGACGCCCTCCTGTCGGCAGCCGCGGTCGGCGCCCATTCTCCCGACCCCGTCGGCTGCCGCGGGACCCGGGCGGGCATTCCTGGCTGTTACGCCCCCCGTCCTTGGATCTGACACCCGGCGCAGTCACTGCCGCAACCCTTTGTAGTCAGCAACCGGCCTTTGTGACGATCCGGCGACGCGTGACGCACGCCGTACCGGTTCTCCCCGGTCGCCGTTATGGTGGGACGGCCATGGCAAAGATCGTCAGCGTGCCCGCCCGCGCCCTCGTGTCGTACGTCCTCCATCCGACCGCCCGCCTCTTGCTGCGCCTCGGCGTCACCCCGAACGCGGTGACCGTCGCCGGCACCGTCGGCGTCCTGATCGGCGCCCTGGGCTTCGGCGCCCGCGGTGAGCTGTTCTGGGGCACCGTGATCGTCACCGCCAGCGCCCTCACCGACGCTCTCGACGGCACGATGGCCCGCCTGCGGGGACCGTCCGGCAAGTTCGGCGCCCTGCTGGACTCGTCGATGGACCGCATCGCCGACGCCGCGGTCTTCGGCGCCGTCGCCTACTACCTGGCCGGTGAGGGCAACCCGTACGGCGGCATGGTCGCCGCGCTGATCTCGCTCGCCTTCGGCCAGGTCGTCTCCTACGTCAAGGCCCGCGCGCAGAGCCTCGGCCTGGACGCCGACGTCGGCATCGCCGAGCGCCTCGAACGCCTGCTCATCGTGGGTGTCGGCGGTCTGCTGGGCGCCGCCGGGCTGGAGTGGGGCCTGCCGGCCGCGCTGTGGGTGCTGTCGGCGCTGTCGATCATCACGGTCTTCCAGCGGCTGATCCACGCGGCCAAGTCGGACGTGGTGCCCCCCGCCGTTCCGGAGGGTCCGGCGTGACCACCCGCCGTGATCAGCTGACCGAGCTGGGGTACGCCGCCGGCTGGCGGGTGACGCGGATGCTGCCGCTGCGCGCCGCCCGCGCCGTCTTCGACCGGGGCGCCGACCGTGCGGCCAAGGCCAACGGCCCGGGCACCCAGCGGCTGCGCCGCAACCTGCGCATGGTCGTCGGCCCCGACCTGCCCGAGGCCGAGCTCGACGAGCTGGTCCGGGCCGGGCTGCGCTCGTACGCCCGGTACTGGATGGAGGCCTTCCGGCTGCCGTCACAGAGCCGGGCGGACTTCCTGCGCGACTTCGACCTGGTCAACGCCGACGAGTTCCACCGCGTCCTGGGCGAGGGCAAGGGCGCGATCCTGGCGCTGCCGCACATGGCCAACTGGGACGCGGCCGCCGCCTGGGTCGTCTCGCACGACTACCGGCTGGTCACGGTCATGGAGCGGCTCAAGCCCGAGGGGCTGTTCGAGCGCTTCATCGCGTACCGCGAGAAGCTCGGCATGGAGGTCCTCCCGCTCACCGGCGGCCGGCGGCCACCGCTGGACGTGCTCGCCGAAAAGGCCACCCAGGGGTACGCGGTGCCGCTGCTCGCCGACCGTGACCTGTCCGCCCGCGGCATCGAGGTGCGGTTCTTCGGCGGCCGCACCCGGATGCCGGCCGGTCCCGCGATCCTGGCCCTGCGCACGGGCGCCCCGCTGTACGCGGCCGACCTGTGGTTCACCCCGACCGGTTCGCTGGGCCGGATCCGCCGCATCGAACTGCCCGAACCGGACGAGGGCGCCCTCGACGTCCGCGTCAAGATCACCACCCAGCGGCTGGCCGACGCGTTCGAGCTGGGCATCGCCGAGCACCCGCAGGACTGGCACATGCTGCAGAAACTGTGGCTCGACCAGAGCGCCCGGGTCTGAGGGGCGGGGCAGCGTGCAGATCGGGATCGTCTCGCCGTACTCGTTCGACGTGCCGGGCGGCGTGCAGAACCACATCGTCGACCTCGCCGAGGCCCTGATCACGCTCGGGCACGAGGTCAGCGTGCTGGCGCCGGCGGACGAGGATGCGGAGCTGCCGCCGTACGTGGTGGCGGCGGGGCGGGCGATGCCGCTGCCGTACAACGGCTCGGTGGCCCGGATCGCTTTCGGCCCGGTGTCGACCGCGCGGGTGCGCCGCTGGCTGGCCCGCGGCCAGTTCGACGTGCTGCACGTGCACGAACCGCTCACGCTGAGCCTGTCGCTGCTGGCAGTGCTGTCCGCCCGCGGCCCGGTCGTGGCCACCTTCCACACCGCGATGGTCCGCTCCCGCGCGCTGGCCGCGGCCCAGGGCTTCCTCCAGCCGGTGGTCGAGAAGATCACCGCCCGCATCGCGGTCAGCGAGCTGGCCCGCAAGGTGCAGGTCGAGCACATCGGCGGCGGCGCGGTGGAGATCCCCAACGGGGTGGCGGTGGCCAAGTTCGCCACCGCGCAGCCCCTGCCGGGCCGGCCGGGCGAGGGCGGCACGCTGGGCTTCCTGGGCCGCTTCACCGAGTCGCGCAAGGGCTTCGAGCTGCTGCGTACGGCGTTCGTCACGCTCGCCCGGCAACGGCCCGGCCTGCGCCTGCTGGTGGCCGGCCCCGGTGACCGCGGCGACCTGTACGACGGCATCCCGGCCGACCTGCACCCCCGGGTCGAGTTCCTGGGCCTGGTCAGCGAGGCCGACAAGGCCCGGATGCTGCGCAGCGTGGACATCTACGTGGCCCCGAACACGGGCGGCGAGTCCTTCGGCATGATCCTCACCGAGGCGATGGCGGCCGGCGCGACAATCGCGGCGAGTGACCTCGACGCGTTCCGCCGGGTCCTGGACGGCGGCCGGGCCGGGGCGCTCTTCCCGACCGGCGACAGCGAGGCACTGACGGCGGTGCTGGCCGAACTGCTGGACGACCCGCAACGCCGGACCCTGCTGGCCGAGTGCGCCCGCGAGGTCGTGAAGACCTTTGACTGGCCCAGCGTAGCCAACCGTGTACTGGAGGTATACGCGACGGCGATCGAGGCTACGGACGGTCGCGTTTTTGACGAAGAGTGGGCCGAACCACGCTCCGGGACGTAACTCTCCGACACAAAACGGCACTACGATGCCCCGCATGTGGTGGGTCATGGGTGCGCTCGCGGTGGCGGCTGTGCTGTCGGCGTACCTCGCCTGGACGGCCCACCGCGTCGAACGGGTCCACGTCCGCGCCGCCTCAGCAACCCGCGCCCTGGACGCCCACCTGCTCCGCCGAGCGGCCGCCGCGGCCGTGGTGGCGGAAGACACCGACTTCGTCGAGCTGTACGCGGCGGCGCGCCTGGCCCTCGACGCGGAGCCCGACGAACGCGAGGCAGCGGAGAACGACCTGACCCGCCAGCTGCAGGCGGTCCGGCTGACCGGCACCGACCCGGCGACCCGCACCCTGGTGGCAACGAGCCGCCGGGTGGTGCTGGCCCGTCAGGTGCACACCGACCTGGTCCGCGACGCGCTCACCGCCCGCAGGCGGCCGCTGGTCCGCCTGCTCCGGATGGCCCGGCACTACGAACGCCCCCGCTACTTCGACATCGTCGAACCGCACCTCCCGGAGCCACTGACGGTGACGCAGCGCCCGGCCCCGGAGCCGCCCGTCCCGGTCTCGACTTGAGCTTTCTCGGCCCCTGAACCGAACGGCAACCGTGGCGCGCCCGTTCTGCGCTCCCCGGCTTCGTCAGGGTCCCGAAGGGGATGGCATGACGGACACGCAGATCGTTGAGCTGGGGCTGCAGGCCATGACCATCGCCGCGAAGATGTGCGCGCCGGTGCTGTTGACGGCGCTGCTGATCGGTTTTGCGATCTCGTTGTTCCAGTCGGTGACCCAGATCCAGGAGGCGACGCTGTCGTTCGTGCCGAAGGCTGTCGGGGTGGGTGCGGCGATCCTGTTCTCGGGTAACTGGATGCTGCACGAGATGGTCACCTTCACGACGCAGCTGTTCGAGAAGATCCCGACGCTGGTCGGCTGATCTCGCTCGCATCGCAGAAGGGCCGCCCATCGGGCGGCCCTTTTTGCGCGACCCGCACCGGTTTGTGTCGCGTGGTTCCGTGGGGCCGGTAGACCTTGGCAAGAACCGGCCCCTATAACGGCCAATTCTTACCAAGATCTCCCAGCCGATCCGAGCCGCTCTCGCCCCCGTCCCTCGCCCGCCGCTGGCGGGTGGAGCCGCCCCACCGCCCAAGCCGCCCCACCGCCCGAGCCGCGCTGCCACTGCGTCGGCCGAACCCGCTCAGCGCCGCCGCTCCACCAGCCCAGCCCGCCCCACCAGCCGAGAGCGCCCCACCACTTCGGGACTTTCATCTCTCCGCCACCCGCCAGTCGGGTGGCCGAGCCGCTCCAACTCAACCCACACCGTTCGCCGGCCGCCCCGCGCCGTGCCGCAGCCGCTCCGCATCCCAGCGCTCCAGCCCCACTGGTCCCGCCTCACCAGCTGTGTCTCGTCGAGCCTCCCTGGTCGGGGCCGCTCTGCCGCCCCAAGGTCCCCGCGAGCTGGGCCGCCTGGCCTCGTCAGCTGGGCCGTTCCGCCGCCCCGCCCTCCCGGGCGCTGGGCTGTTCCCGGTCCGCCAGCTGAGCGACCCCGTCACCTTGCCGATTTGGCCGCTCCGTCAGCTCTGCCCCTCTGCCACCTGGGCCGCCCCTCCGGTCCGCCGCCCCTCCGGTCCGCCGCCCCTCCGGTCCGCCGCCCCTCCGGTCCGCCGCCCCTCCGGTCCGCCGCCCCTCCGGTCCGCCGCCCCTCCGGTCC
>NZ_JBEZFL010000019.1:1157-16179 GCF_040649415.1 Actinoplanes sp. NPDC048967 | reverse complement strand
CGTACCGCCGGTCTGCCGGTCGGCCAGCTCCGCCGGTCTGTCGGTCGGCCAGCTCCGCCGGTCTGCCGGTCGGCCAGCTCCGCCGGTCTGTCGGTCGGCCAGCTCCGCCGGTCTGTCGGTCGGCCAGCTCCGCCGGTCTGTCGGTCGGCCAGCTCCGCCGGTCTGCCGGTCCGCCAACCCTGCCGGTCCGCCGGCCCGCCGGCCCGCCGGCCCGCCACCCTGCCGTTCTGTCACCCCGCCGGTCCGCCGGCCCTCGCCACCCCCGCTGGCCCGCCACCGCGCCAGCTCAGCCGTCCTGCCAGCAGGCAGCTCCGCCACCCAGTTGCTCCGCCGACCTGTTAGCCGGGCCTGATCGGCTGGGCAACTCCGTCAGCCCGGCCACCTCGCTGGCTGGCTCCCTCGTCAGTCAGGCCGCCTCGCCAGTCAGGCCGTCCTGTCAGCTGCGCCGCGACACCCTGCCAGCCGGACTGCGACACCACCCGGGCGGCCGGTCGCCCCGCCGCGCGGCTGCTCCGCCGCTTCGCGCTCGGCTGCTTCGCGCTCGGCTGCTTCGCGCTCGGCTGCTTCGCGCTCGGCTGCTTCGCGCTCGGCTGCTCCGCTGCTCCGCCGCCCAGGGCAGCCACCCGCCGAGCCTCCCGTGCTCTACTGCCCTGACGGCCGGCCCAGCCGAATCGCACCGCGAAGCACCGCACCCCGACCTGCCCGAAGCGCAGACAAGCCAAAAGGCGTAGCCGGGGTCTGCCCGCAGTGCGGGCAAGGGCGAGTGATCCCGCACAAGGCAGGGAGCGAAGCGACCGACCTCGGCGGGAGCGACGGTCAGCACCCCCCACCCAGCCACGACATGATCTTGATCTTGATGAAGGGAAGAGCCCGGAGCAGGCCACCTTGGGGTCGATTGGCCATCGGTGGCACCCCCCGGCCGTCCTAAAATTCAGCGGAGATCAAACCGAAGGAGTCTTCGCTGTGTCCAGCTCTGAGAGCCCCACGTCCCTCACCGGTACCGCTCGCGTGAAGCGGGGGATGGCCGAGATGCTCAAGGGTGGTGTGATCATGGATGTGGTCACGCCGGAGCAGGCCAAGATCGCTGAGGATGCCGGTGCTGTCGCGGTCATGGCGCTGGAGCGGGTGCCGGCGGACATCCGGGCCCAGGGTGGCGTTTCGCGGATGAGTGATCCTGACATGATCGACGGGATCATCAACGCCGTCTCCATTCCGGTCATGGCCAAGGCGCGGATCGGGCATTTCGTCGAGGCGCAGGTGCTGCAGTCGCTCGGCGTCGACTATGTCGACGAGTCCGAGGTGCTGACGCCCGCCGACTACGCCAACCACATCGACAAGTGGGCGTTCACCGTGCCTTTCGTCTGCGGCGCCACCAATCTCGGTGAGGCGTTGCGGCGGATCACCGAGGGTGCGGCCATGATCCGCTCCAAGGGTGAGGCCGGCACCGGCGACGTCTCGAACGCCACTACGCACATGCGCACCATTCGCGGCGAGATCCGCCGGTTGACGTCGCTGGCCGAGGATGAGCTGTTCGTCGCGGCCAAGGAGTTGCAGGCGCCGTACGACCTGGTCAAGGAGGTCGCCGCGGCCGGCAAGCTGCCGGTTGTCATGTTCACCGCGGGCGGCATCGCCACCCCGGCCGACGCGGCGATGATGATGCAGCTCGGCGCCGAGGGCGTTTTTGTCGGCTCCGGCATCTTCAAGTCCGGCAATCCCGCCCAGCGCGCCGCCGCGATCGTCAAGGCCGTCACTTTCCACGACGACCCCGATGTGATCGCCAAGGTTTCCCGCGGGCTGGGTGAGGCCATGGTCGGCATCAACGTCGACGAGATCCCGCAGCCGCACCGGCTCGCCGAGCGTGGTTGGTAGAGCATAAAAGCAGGTGTCGTGCCTGGTTGCATGGTGCTGACCGTCGCTCCCGCCGAGGCCGGGCGCAGGGCCCCGAGGAGCTGTCGCTCCAGAACAGGACCCTGCGCCCTTCCTTCTGCGTGAGTGGTGAAAAGAAGAGGAGCGCATGAACATCGGAGTGCTCGCCCTCCAGGGCGACGTACGGGAGCACCTGTCCGCCCTGGCCGAGAGCGACGTCCTGGCCCGGCCCGTCCGCCGGCCCGAGGAACTCGAAGCCGTCGACGCCCTGGTGATCCCTGGCGGTGAGTCCACCACCATGAGCAACCTGGCCATCACGTTCGGGCTGCTCGAGCCGATCCGCAAGCGCATCGCCGGCGGGATGCCCGTCTACGGCTCCTGCGCCGGCATGATCATGCTGGCCACGACCGTGCTGGACGGGCGGCCCGATCAGGAGTCGTTCGCCGGGATCGACATGACCGTGCGGCGCAACGCGTTCGGGCGGCAGGTCGACTCGTTCGAGGCCGACGTGGCCATCGACGACATTCCCGGTGACGACTTCCACGCGGTTTTCATCCGCGCTCCCTGGGTCGAGGAGGTCGGCGAACAAGTCAGCGTGCTGGGCCGCGTCACGTCCGGGCCGGCCGCCGGTAGGATTGTCGCCGTTCGGCAGGGCAACCTGCTCGCCACGGCTTTCCACCCGGAGCTCACCGGCGACCTCCGCGTCCACCGGTACTTCGTCGAGATCGTTCGTCAGTCCTCAGCCCGGTAAGGGGCGGCGGCGGGGCGGTTGGAAGGGCAGGCCGAAGACGCACGGTTAACACGGAGGTTTTGTATGTCCGGCCACTCCAAATGGGCGACGACGAAGCACAAGAAAGCTGTCATCGACGCCAAGCGCGGCAAGATGTTCGCCAAGCTGATCAAGAACATCGAGGTCGCGGCCCGCACGGGCGGTGGTGACCCGGCCGGCAACCCGACGCTCTACGACGCCATCCAGAAGGCCAAGAAGAGCTCGGTCCCGAACAACAACATCGACAACGCCGTCAAGCGCGGCTCCGGCCTGGAGGCCGGCGGCGCCGACTGGCAGACCATCATGTACGAGGGCTACGGCCCCAACGGCGTGGCGCTGCTGATCGAGTGCCTGACCGACAACCGCAACCGCGCGGCGACCGAGGTCCGTACGGCCCTGACCCGCAACGGCGGCACCTTCGCCGACGCCGGCAGCGTGTCGTACCTGTTCAACCGCAAGGGCGTGATCATCGTCCCGAAGGCCGGCCTGTCCGAGGACGACCTCATGCTGGCGGTCCTGGACGCGGGCGCCGAGGAGATCAACGACCTGGGCGAGGCGTTCGAGGTGGTCAGCGAGCCGACCGACCTGGTGGCGGTCCGCACGGCCCTGCAGGAAGCCGGCATCGAGTACGACTCGGCGGAATCCTCCCTGGTCCCGACCATGACGGTCCCGGTGGACGAGGAAGCGGCCCGCAAGTGCTTCAAACTCATCGACGTCCTCGAGGACTGCGACGACGTCCAGAACATCTACGCGAACCTCGACGTGAGCGACGAAGTGATGGCCGCCATTGACGCGTGACAACTGTTCACGCGACTAGTACGGTGAGGGGGTTGGAAGTGACCGATCCACAGGAGGGCGCTTTGACCGACCTGGCGACCAGCCCCATCACCGAGGAAGAGATCGACGCCGAGCTTCTCGCCGAAGCGCAACGGCAGATCTCCGCGCCGTCGCTGAATGCGGCGATCAACGAGGCGCTCCGGCGCCTGGTCCTGGAGGAACGCGGAAAACGCCGCGCGGCGATGGAACGCCTCCAGCGGATGCACGACGAAGGTCTCTTCGACTACAGCCAGCTGGACGCTGCCGAAGAATGAGATACCTCGTCGACTCAAGTGCATTGACGCGCATCATCCGACGGCAGGTGGACCCGGTCTGGCACGAGCTGGTGCAGCGCGGCTTGCTCTCCCTCTGTGAGCCGGTGCTCGCCGAGACGCTACAAATCGCGGACACGAAGGAATACGCCGAAACCGAGACCTCCCTGACCGACACTTACGTCCCGGTCACGATCCCGGATGGCGTATGGGACCTCTCTGCCGCCATCCGCCACGAGCTCGCACCGCGTAGTGCGCACCGAGGACTCTCCGTGGCGGACCTCGTCGTGGCAGCCACGGCGATCAAATTGAAGCTGACCGTGCTGCACGAGGACGCCGACTACGAGACAGTCGAGCGGTTCGTGCCACAGCTTCGCCAACGCCGCATCAGTCTCGGCCCCGAAGCGGCGTGGTAGCGACTCCTTCGCGGGTGCTCAGGTGGTGGCGGAGAACTGGCTCATGAACTGGACCATGCCGCCGATCAGCAGGATCATGCCGCCGCCCAGGCGGAGGTAGCGGTGCCACAGGTAGCGGCGGTAGGCGTGCACCCAGGCGATCTCTGCGTCCGCCACCACCTCTGAGCCGGCGCGGACCGTTGACGGGAGGAAGTAGGCCAGTTGCTGGGCCAGTGACTCGTCCGGTGGGGTCGGCGGGCGTTGATACAGCGCGGTCGCCGCCGGCGCGCCGACCGGTTCCAGAGTTCTTTCCGGCAGGGCGTTCTCTCGGAGGACGTTCACCTCGACCGGGTAGATCTGGTCCTCGCGCCACTGCTTCGTCCGGGCCGTCAGGCGGCGGTCCAGGTGTTGCGCCGCGGCGTCGCGGTGGGTGAGGCGGCTGATCCAGGTCAGCCAGCGCCACCGGCCGGCCAGGTCGGTCAGCACCTGCATGCACAGCTCCGGCGCCGAGCGGTCGCCGCCGATCAGCCGGGCCGCCTCGTCCAGCAGCAGGTCGCGTCGCGCGGCCACGAAGGCGATGAAGTCCGGCGGAGTCTCGTCCTCCATCGGCGGGATCAGGTAAGCCATGGTGACCTCCCGACCCCATGGTCGGCGCACCGCCGGGCCGGCGCAAGACGACCACCAAGACCACCTCGGCCAGGCAATCAGACGGCAGGGCGAGGGTGGCCGCCCATGAGCCGCCAGGCGATTGGCCGCCCTCGCCCGACCTCGGCGGGAGCGACGGTCGGCGCCATGCAACCAGGCACGACATGTCCTTGATTTTGATCTTGATCGAGATGTGTGTGTCGCTCGCGGCCGGCCCCGGCCCATCCCATAGGGTGTCGAACACACGTCCGAGGGGAGTTCTGGTGCGGGTGCTCGGCATCGACCCGGGGTTGACCCGGTGCGGCGTCGGCGTGGTCGAGGGTGTGCCCGGCCGGCCGGGCAAGCTCATCGGCTACTACGTCGTCTACTCCGAGCCCGACGAGGACATCGCGCTGCGGCTGCTGCACCTGGACAAGTCGCTCGGGGAGCTGGTCGCCGAGTACAAGCCCGACAGTGTCGCCGTCGAGCGGGTCTTCAGCCAGCACAACGTCCGTACCGTGATGGGGACCGCCCAGGCCAGCGCCGTCGCCATCCTGGCCGGGTCGCGGGCCGGGCTGCCCGTGCAGACCTACACGCCCAGCGAGGTCAAGGCGGCCGTCACCGGCTCCGGCACCGCCGGCAAGGCCCAGGTCACCAGCATGGTCACCCGGCTGCTCGGGCTGGACGCCCCGCCGCGCCCGGCCGACGCCGCCGACGCCCTGGCCCTCGCGATCTGTCATATCTGGCGCGGTGGCACCCGCGCCCGCATCCAGGCCGCGGCCGTGGCCGCCGCCTCCGCTCGCAGGGGAGGACCCCGACGATGATCGCCAGCGTGCGTGGCGTGGTGGCCGCGATCGCCACCGACAGTGCCGTGATCGAGGTCGGCGGTGTCGGCCTGCAGGTGCAGTGCGCGCCCGCCACCCTGGCCGGGCTCAAGGCCGGGGCCGAGGCCCGGCTGTCGACCAGCATGGTCGTGCGCGAGGACTCGCTGACCCTGTACGGCTTCGCCGACGACGACGAGAAGCACCTGTTCGAACTGCTCCAGACGGCCAGCGGGGTCGGCCCGCGGCTGGCCCAGGCGGTGCTCGCCGTGCACCAGCCCGAGGTCGTCCGCCGCGCGGTGTCCAGTGGGGACATCGCCACCCTGACCCGGGTGCCGGGGATCGGCAAGAAGGGCGCCGAACGCCTGGTCCTGGAGCTGCGCGACCGCATCGGCGCGGTGTCCACCGGGCCCGACGGGGTGGCCGGCTCGCTCAGCGGCGGCTGGCAGGAGCAGGTGCGCCAGGGCGTGATCGCGCTCGGCTGGTCGGCGCAGCAGGCCGACCAGGCCGTCGCCGCGGTCGCCGAGTCGATCGACGGTGAGGTGCCGGCCGTGCCCGTGCTGCTGCGCCAGGCGATCCGCTTGCTGGGCCGCACCCGATGACCGACGATCCCGGCGACGTCGTCTCGCCGTTCGCCGAGGACGAGGAGCTCGACGCCGAGGCCAGCGTCCGGCCCCGCCGGCTGGCCGACTTCATCGCCCAGCACCGCGTCCGCGACCAGCTCGAACTGCTGCTCAAGGGCGCGATGGGCCGCGGCACTCCGCCCGATCACATCCTGCTCAGCGGGCCGCCCGGGCTGGGCAAGACCACCCTGGCCAACATCGTCGCCGCCGAGCTGGGCACCGGCATCCGGACCACCAGCGGCCCGGTCATCGAACGCTCCGGCGACCTCGCGGCCATCCTCACCGGACTCGCCGAGGGTGACGTGCTGTTCATCGACGAGATCCACCGCATCGCCAAGCCCGCCGAGGAGCTGCTCTACAGCGCCATGGAGGACTTCCGGGTCGACGTGGTCGTGGGCAAGGGGCCCGGGGCCACCGCCATCCCGCTCGACGTGGAACCGTTCACGCTGGTCGGTGCCACCACCCGGGCCGGGCTGCTCTCCGGGCCGATGCGCGACCGCTTCGGATTCGTCGCCCACCTGGACTTCTACTCGCCCGCCGACCTCGACGCGCTGCTGCACCGCTCCGCGCGCATCCTCGGCGTGCCGATCACCCCGGAGGGCGCGGCCGAGATCGCCGGGCGCTCCCGCGGCACCCCGCGCATCGCCAACCGGTTGCTGCGCCGGGTCCGCGACTACGCCGAGGTCCGCGGCGACGGCATCGTCGACGAGGCGACCGCCAAGGCCGCCCTGACCGTGTACGACGTGGACCAACTGGGACTGGACCGGCTCGACCGGGCGGTGCTGCGCGCGTTGATCGAGTCGTTCCGGGGTGGGCCGGTCGGGCTCTCCACCCTTGCCGTGGCGGTGGGGGAGCAGTCCGACACCGTGGAGGAGGTGTGTGAGCCGTTCCTGGTGCGTGCGGGGTTGCTCGCGCGTACGCCGCGGGGCCGGGTCGCCACCGACGCGGGCTGGCAGCACCTCGGCAAGCGGCCGCCGGAGGGGCGGGGCACGCTGCCGCAGCAACCCGACCTGTTCGCCCGGGACGCCGAAAGCTCTCCGTAATGTGAACGTGACGTGTGCCGCTTATCTACTTCCCAGGTAGAGGGATTAGACTCGCCGCCGTTCGAACGGGATGTGTATATCGCCCCGTCGTGTGCCCCACGCCGCGCCGCGGGCCCCTGGGCCAGTCTGGAAGGTCGTCTTCGTGTCTATCGCAGCTCAAGCGCAGGGCGGTGGCAGTTTCACGCCATTGCTTCTGATCGTCCTGCTCTTCGGCGTCATGTACTTCATGATGATCCGCCCGCAGCAGAAGCGGCGCCGTGAGGCTCAGCAGATGCAGTCCGCGCTCGGTCCCGGCGACGAGATCGTGACCATCGGCGGCCTGCACGCGACCGTGGTGGACGTGGCCGACGACGTCGTGACCGTGGAGATCTCGCCCGGGGTGAACGCCCGTTTCGCCCGCCCGGCGATCGCCAAGGTGGTCAAGCAGACGCCGGTCGACGAGGTCGTCCCGGACGACGAGCCCGTCGCCGCCGACCCGGTCACCGAGCCCGGCGTGACGACGCCGATCGAGAGCCCGGTCGTCGAGACCCGCAAGACCAAGGACTGACGGCTGCGGCCCGTTCCCACCGCGGGCCGCACCGGAAAAGTACGACAGGCCGTGAGGCGGGGCAGCCGGACGGCTCGTTGTTGTGAATAATCGGCGCCGGGCAAATCGGCCGGAAACCCGCCTGCGTGGCGGGCCACCGGTCCGGCGTCCGCCTGCCCCCCGATTCATCCCCAGCGCCGCGCGCTCCCGCCGCGGCCGAAAAGCACGAGGAGATCGACAGTCGTGGCACGACCACCACAGGGACAGAGTCATCCCGGGCGGCAGCTCGCCGTGCTCGGTCTCCTCTTCGTCATCCTCTATGCCCTCGTCTTCTTCGGCGCGGGCGCCAAGGGTGACTGGCACGAGCGGCTCGAGCCCAAGCTCGGCCTCGACCTGATCGGCGGCACCCAGGCGACCTACGTCGCGTCGCTGCAGTCCAACGGGCAGCCGCCGCCGCAGACCAGCATGGAGGAAGCCCGCAAGATCATCGACCAGCGGGTCAACGCGCTCGGCGTGGCCGAGGCCGAGGTCGTCGTCGAGGGCAACCGCAACATCGTGGTCTCCGTCGCCGGCGAGTCCGACGACCAGCTGAAGAACGTCGGCCAGGCCGCGCAGATGCGCTTCCGCAAGGTGCTCAAGGCGACCGGCGACAACGCCGCCGTGGCGGCCAACCCGCCGAGTGTCGCGCCGAGCGCCGGGCCGAGCGGGGCCGCGCCCAGCGCGAGCGCCGGCACGGCCCCGAAGGTCACCGGCAGCGCGGCGCCGTCGGCGTCCACCGGCGGTCAGGGCGGCGGCGAGCGCGCACCGAGCCCGAGTGCCCCGGCTCCGTCCGCCTCGGCCCCCGCGCCGGCGCCCTCCGCCTCGGCGGCGGCCCCGGCCCCGGTCCCGGCCGACATCAAGACGCAGCGCGCGGCCATCGAGAAGAAGGTCGGCGCCAAGGCGTGGGCCGCGGCCGAGAAGCTGACCGACCCGGTGGACCTGTCCACCGACCCGACGGCCGGCGTGCAGTTCAAGGCGTTCGGCACGCTCAGCGCCCAGGAAGTCAACGCGCTGACGCCGGAGATGCAGTTCAACGTCCCGACGATCGGCTGCGAGAACCAGCTCGACAAGCGGCCCAACGGCGCGATCGACGCGATCAACTCGAAGGTCGTCGCCTGCCAGAGCGGCGCGAAGATGTACCTCGACGTCGCCAAGGTCATCGGTACGGACATCGACACCGCCACCCCGCAGCTCGACCAGCAGCAGGGCCAGTGGGTCGTCTCCCTGGACTTCACCGGCCCGGGTCAGGCCAAGTGGACCGCGCTCACCCGCGAGGCGTTCCAGCCGGCCGCCAACGACACCTGCGTGGCCGCCGCGCAGGCGCTGTCCACCGGCGCGACGCACTGCCTGGTCGCCGTGGTGCTCGACAAGACGGTCATCTCCGCCCCCGAGATCCAGGGCGTGCTGACCGGCCAGTCGCAGATCACCGGGCAGTTCGACGCCACCTCGGCCAAGGAGCTCGCCGACCAGATCAAGTACGGCGCGCTGCCGGTCACCTTCGAGCCGGCCGCCACCCAGTCGGTCTCCGCGACGCTGGGCAAGCAGCAGCTCGAAGCCGGTCTGCTGGCCGCCGCCATCGGTATGGGCCTGGTCGCGATCTACTCGTTCTTCTACTACCGGCTGCTGGGCACCGTCATCTTCCTGAGCCTGATCCTGTCGGGTCTGCTCACCTTCGGCGCGCTGGTCGTGCTGGGCCGGGCCACGGGCTTCACGCTCACCCTGGCCGGCATAGCCGGGTTCATCGTCTCGCTCGGTGTGGCGGCGGACTCGTTCGTCATCTACTTCGAGAGACTCAAGGACGAGATCCACGAGGGGCGCAGCGCGCGCAGCGCCGTCCCCCGGGCCTGGGCCCGCGCGCGGCGTACCATCATCTCCGCGAACACCATCACGATCATGGCCGCGGTGGTGCTCTACATCGTGTCGATCGGCGCGGTGAAGGGTTTCGCCTTCGCGCTGGGCCTGTCCACGATCCTCGACCTGGTCGTGGTGTTCCTCTTCCGGCACCCGATCATGACGATGTTCGCCAACACCAAGGCGTTCATGTCGCCGCGGGTCAGCGGCCTCGGCCGTGCCCTCAAACGCGCCCCGACCGACGTCAAGGAGGCCTGACATGGCCAGCAAGGGTTTTGCCGACCGCCTCTACCGTGGCGAGGCGAACCTGAACATCGTCGGTCGCCGCAAGCTGTGGTTCGCGATCGCCGGTGCGCTGGTGCTCGTCGCGCTGGGCAGCTTCCTGATCCGGGGCTTCCACCTCGGCATCGAGTTCGCCGGCGGCACCCAGTTCGTGATCCCGGCCAGCGTGGGCACCCAGCCCGAGGCGCAGAGCGCCGTGGCCCGCGCGGTCGAGACCGCCGGCGTGGCCGAGGCGGCCGACATCGGCACCGCGCAGAAGGTCGGCAACGGCCCCGACGCGACCTACACGGTCCGGACCGAGGCGCTGACCCAGGACGAGTCGACCGCCGTCAAGAACGCGCTGGTGGCCGACCTCAAGGTGCCGGCCGGGGACATCAGCGACAACCGGGTCTCCGCGGCCTGGGGCACCCAGGTGACCCGGCAGGCGCTGCTGGGTCTGGGCATCTTCCTGGTGCTGGTGCTCGGCTATCTGATCGTGCGGTTCGAGTGGCGGATGGCGGTCGCGGCCGTCGCCTCCCTGCTGCTCGACCTCGTGCTGACGGCGGGCGTCTATTCGCTGGTCGGCTTCGAGGTCACGCCGTCCACGGTGATCGGCTTCCTGACGATCCTCGGCTTCTCGCTCTACGACGTGGTCGTGGTGTTCGACAAGGTGCAGGAGAACACCCGCGGCATCACCGCGGGCAGCACCCAGACGTACAGCGAGGCGACCAACCTCGCGGTCAACCAGACCCTGATGCGTTCCATCAACACCGGTCTGGTGGCGCTGCTGCCGGTCGGCGGTCTGCTCTTCATCGGGGCCGGTCTGCTGGGCGCGGGCTCGCTGAAGGACCTCGGCCTGGTGCTGTTCGTCGGCATGGGTCTCGGCGTCCTGTCCTCGATCATGTTCGCGGCGCCGGCGCTGGCCGCCCTGAAGGACCAGGAGCCGCGGATCAAGGCGCACACCGCCCGGGTGCTGGCCCGCCGTTCCGGGGCCCGCTCCGGCGACGTGGCCCGCGGCGAACGCAATCGCCCGGCCGGTGCGACCCCGGCCGAGGAGGTTCCGGCCCTGGCCGGCTCCTCCACGCCGCGGCCCGGCGTGCGGCCCGCCGCCAAGCGCAACAACCCGCGCGGCGGGGGTGCGGGCAACCGGCCCAGCGGCGGCCAGAAGCGCCGCTGAGCACGACGTTCGAAGGACGGCCCGCCACCGCGTCGGTGGCGGGCCGTCGGCCTGTCTAGGCTGTCCGGCGTGACCCAGACTGACGAGGTACGCGGAGACAGCGGTCCCGAGGTTGCGGAGCTGGTGGCGAGCCGGGTGCTGGACGTACCGGACTTTCCCAAGCCCGGCATCGTCTTCAAGGACCTGATGCCGCTGTTCGCCGACGGGGCGGTGTTCCGCCAGGTGATCGACGGCATCGTGGCGTACCACGGGGCCGGCTCGTTCGACGTGGTGGCGGGCGTGGAGGCACGCGGCTTCGTGGTCGCCGCGGCCATCGCCTACGCCACCGGCAAGGGCGTCGTACCGGTGCGCAAAGCCGGCAAACTGCCCCGCAAGACCCACTCCGCCTCGTACGCCCTGGAGTACGGCGAGGCGACCCTCGAGGTCCACGAGGACGCGTTCGTGGCCGGTCAGCGAGTGCTGGTGGTGGACGACGTCCTGGCCACCGGCGGGACGGCCGGCGCCGCGCTGGACCTGGTCGAACGGGCCGGCGGCACGGTCTCCGGCTTCACCGTGCTGATGGAGCTGGGCTTTCTCGACGGCCGCAAGCGGCTGGCCCCGCGTACGGTCCATGCTCTGCTGACCGTTTGATCCGTATCTGCCCCCGGTGGTGGCACGGTTTCGGCGGATCGGGCCGGGCCATCCGGGAAGTGGGGGCGGGTAGGATGACGTTCTCAGCTAGGTGAGCAATGGTGGTGGACCGGACCGGTCGAGGACGACCGGTGGTCCCGGCGATGGTGTGAGGAGGCCGGTGTCCAGCGACGTCGCCCCTCCGACGGAGGGCACGGTGCAGCCGACCGGCGCGAAGGCGCCCGAGGCTGAGCAAGCCCCGAAGTCCGAGGCCCCGGTCACCGGGGAGACGCACGACCTCGAGTCCACCCAGCCGCTGTCCCCGGCCGACGAGCCGAGCAGCAGCTTCGGGCTGGCCAGTGCGCCCACCGGGCGACGGGTCCGGGCCCGGCTGGCGCGCTTCAACGCGCCGTGGCAGAGCACCCAGGTCAGCGAGGTGCTCGAGCCACTGATCGCGACCCACCGGGCCAGCCACCCCAAGGCGGACGGGCGCGCGCTGCAGCGGGCCTTCGACGTCGCCGCCCGCTGGCACTCGGGGCAGTACCGCAAGTCCGGTGACCCGTACATCACCCACCCGCTCGCGGTCGCCACCATCCTGGCCAACCTCGGGATGGACACCACGACGCTGGTCGCCGCCCTGCTGCACGACACGATCGAGGACACCGACTACGGCCTGGAGCAGATGAGGGCCGACTTCGGTGGCGAGGTCGCGCTGCTGGTCGACGGCGTCACCAAGCTCGACCGGGTCAAGCTCGGCGACGCGGCCAAGGCGGAGACGATCCGCAAGATGGTCGTCGCGATGGCCAAGGATCCGCGGGTCCTGGTGATCAAGCTGGCCGACCGGCTGCACAACATGCGCACCCTGACCTTCCTGCCCCGCGCCAAGCAGGAGCAGAAGGCCAAGGAGACGCTGGAGATCCTCGCACCGCTGGCCCACCGCCTCGGTATGAACACGATCAAGTGGGAGCTCGAGGACCTCGCGTTCGGCACGCTGTTCCCCAAGCGTTTCGAGGAGATCAACCGCCTGATCGGCGAGCACCAGCCGCAGCGGGAGGCGCTGCTGCGCCAGGTCACCCAGCGGGTGCAGCTCGACCTGAAGTCGGCCAAGATCAAGGCCGAGACCACCGGCCGGCCCAAGCACCTGTACTCGATCTACCAGAAGATGATCGTCCGGGGCCGCGACTTCAACGACATCTACGACCTGGTCGGCGTGCGCATCCTGGTCGACACGGTCCGCGACTGCTACGCCGCGCTGGGCGTCATCCACGCGAACTGGCAGCCGGTGCCGGGCCGGTTCAAGGACTACATCGCGATGCCGAAGTTCAACATGTACCAGTCGTTGCACACGACGGTCATCGGCCCGACCGGCAAGCCGGTCGAGATGCAGATCCGGACCTTCGCCATGCACCGTACGGCGGAGTTCGGCATCGCCGCGCACTGGAAGTACAAGGAGCAGAAGGGCGCGACGATCGTCGGCCCGCCCGCGCACATCGACGAGATGACGTGGCTGCGCCAGCTGCTGGACTGGCAGCGCGAGGCCAGCGACCCGAGCGAGTTCCTGGACGCGCTGCGCTTCGACCTGTCCAGCCAGGAGGTGTACGTCTTCACCCCCAAGGGCGACGTCATCCCGCTGCCGACCGGTTCGACGCCGGTGGACTTCGCGTACGCGGTGCACACCGAGGTCGGCCACAAGACCATCGGCGCCCGGGTGAACGGCAAGCTCGTGCCGCTGGAGTCGACACTGTCCAACGGCGACGTCATCGAGATATTCACCTCGAAGTCCGCCACGGCCGGCCCGACCCAGGACTGGCTCGGCTTCGTCAAGAGCCCGCGCGCCCGCACCAAGATCCGCCAGTACTTCAACAAGGAACGCCGCGAGGAAGCGATCGAGGACGGCAAGGAGGCGATCGTCAAGGCGATGCGCAAGCAGGGCCTGCCCCTGCAGCGCATGCTGACGAGCGACAACCTGACGACCATCGCCCGCGACCTGCACCTGGCCGACGTCGCCTCCCTGTACGCGGCCGTGGGCGAGAACACGGTCTCCGCCCAGTCGGTCGTGCAGAAGCTGGTCGCCGGCTTCGGCGGCGAGGAAGGCGCAGTCGAGGACATCGCCGAAACGGCCGTCGCGACCCGCCCGCCCCGCAACCGCAGCACCGCCCAGGACCCCGGCGTAGTGGTCAAGGACGTCAGCGACGTCTGGGTGAAACTGGCCCGCTGCTGCACCCCGGTCCCGGGCGACGCGGTGTTCGGCTTCGTGACCCGCTCCGGCGGCGTCAGCGTCCACCGCGAGGACTGCGCCAACGCGGAAGACCTGCGCGACCAGAGCGAACGCGTGGTCGAGGTGAGCTGGAAGCCGACATCGGCGTCGACATTCCTGGTAGCGATCCAGGTGGAGGCGCTGGACCGGCACAAGCTCCTGGCCGACGTGACCCGGGTGCTGTCCGAGGAACGCGTCAACATCCTGTCCGCGACAGTGACCACAACCCGCGACCGGGTGGCGGTGAGCCGCTTCACCTTCGAAATGGCCGACCCGAAGCACCTGGGCCACCTGGTGGCAGCAGTCCGCAAGGTCGACGGGGTGTTCGACGCCTACCGGGTGACCTCGGGCGCCTGACAGGCCCCGCGGCCGAACGACCGCGGGCCCGCCTTCGCCGCAGGAGAGCGGGGCGCGAGGCAGTGACTGCGCGGCAAATGCTGCTGCCAGCGGCGTCGGTGACGGCCTCCGGCTGCCTGCCCGACCACCGCGAAACCTGCGCTCTCGGGCGCTGCGTTCCATCACCGGGTCGTGCCGGGTCGGTGGCCGCACTGCCGTTTGGTCGTGCCGGGTCGCGTCGCTGGGGCATCCGCTGCGTTGCGCTGCCCGTAGGCCGTGCCGCGTCCAGGCGCAGGCCATACGCTGCGTTGTGGGGCCTGCCGGGCCGCGTTGCTGGACTGGACCATGCTGCTGCCTTGCGCGCCGGCCCTGGGCCGGCTCGCCCGCTGGGCTGGCCACGCCTGCCCGCTGGGCTGGCCCGCTGGCGTGGCGCTGCTTGCTGGGCCGGCTGGCCCTGCCCGCTGGCGTGGCGCTGCCCGCTTGGCCGGCTGGCCCCGCCCGCTGGGCTGGCCCGCTGGCGTGGCGCTGCTTGCTGGCCGGCATGGCCCTGCCCGCTGGCGTGGCGCTGCCCGCTTGGCCGGCTGGCCCTGCCCGCTGGGCTGGCCCGCTGGGCTGGCCCGCTGGCCCCGCCGCTGGCTCCGCCTGCTTGCTGGCCGGCATGGCCCTGCCCGCTGGCGTGGCGCTGCCCGCTTGGCCGGCTGGCCCTGCCCGCTGGGCTGGCCCGCTGGGCTGGCCCG
>NZ_JBEZFL010000019.1:0-1059 GCF_040649415.1 Actinoplanes sp. NPDC048967 | reverse complement strand
CGCTGGCCCCGCCGCTGGCTCCGCCTGCTTGCTGGCCGGCATGGCCCTGCCCGCTGGCATGGCGCTGCCCGCTTGGCCGGCTGGCCCCGCCCGCTGGGCTGGCCCGCTGGGCCCCGCCGCTGGCTTCGCCTGCTTGCTGGGCCGGCTGGCCCCGCCCGCTGGCATGGCCCTGCCCGCTGGCTGGCTATGTCCGCTGGGCTTGCACATAGCGTTGGGCCCGCCACACCCGTTCGGCTTGGCCATAGCGCAGCCGGGCTGGGCCGTGCCGCGCCGTTTGGCCGTGCGGACGACCGTGAGGGGCAGCGCCGTCGACCGGGCCGGGCTACGAGGGCGGCGCCGCTGGCCGTGCCGGACCGCAAGGGAAGCGCCGTTGCACGTGCCAAGCCACGGGCGTGAACTTACCGACGCGGTTGGAGCGTCGCGCAGTGCGCGTCGCGCAGCGGGCCCGGCGAAGAAGTCCTCCGACATCCCGCCGGTGGTAGAGATTGCCGTGCGCTGAGACCGCGTCAACCTGTCTGCGCGAGTCGTCACGCGACGTCAACCCGCCGGACAATTCAGACAAGCACAAAGGACAGGCGGCAGCCTCGGCCGGCGGGAAGAGATCAGCGGGCGCGCGTGAGGGACGGACGGCGAGAAGGCCCGGACACCTGGAGCGCCGGGTGAGTGATCCGGTGGGTGGGTGGTCGCGGGGATGAGTGGCGGTCGGTCCGGCAGGTGGGGCGCCGGGTGAGGGATCCGGTGGTGGGCGGGTGGTCGTGGGGATGGGTGGTGGCCGGTCCGGGCAGGTGGGGCGCCGGACGAATGATTCGTTGGACGGGCGGTCGTGGGGATGGGCGGCCCGGCCCGGCTGAGGAGATCCGATGGAATGTGCCGTGTTCGACCATGGGAAGGCCCCGGAGGTGGTGGCTGAAGCGACCCGACGAATGGCGCGGGCGTGGGGATGATCGCGCAGATCCGCGGACCTGGACCACAACGGGCTTGGGGGCGGGGATGGTCCACGCAGATATCAAGCCTGACGAGCGGGGGGGGGGGGCCCCGCCCCCCCCCCCCCCCCCGCAC
>NZ_JBEZFL010000018.1:0-82656 GCF_040649415.1 Actinoplanes sp. NPDC048967 | reverse complement strand
CGCGCCCCCCCGCCGCCGCGCCCCCCGGCCCCCCGCGGCGGCCCCCCGCGCCTGGGCCCCCCCCCCCGGGGGGGGGGCCCGGGGGGGGCCGGGGGGGGGGGGGGCCCCCCCCCCCCCCCCCGCCACGAGGTGCGGGTGTCAGGAGACGACCGGGTCAGCCGGTACGGCAGCCGATGGTCGGCCACGTCCAGTTGCCGTTGGCCATGATCGTCACCCCGAAGTTGTTGCCACTGCCGTTCGGTCTGGCGGTGACGGTTCCGCTGGTGCCGCTGACCGCGGCGTTCCAGCTGTTCTGGATGCTCTGGCCGCCGTTCAGGTTGAGCGTGACGACCCAGTTGCTCGCGTTGCTGACCGCGACGTTGAGATTGAAGCGGTCACCGAACTGCTGGCCGGCCGAGATCGTGGCGGTGCAGTTGCTGCCCGGGTTGCCGGGCGGCGGGGTGGTCGTGCCCGGGTTGCCGGGGTTGGAGCCGCCGCCCTCGCTGACGGTGATGTCCGAGCTGCCCTGGCTCTGGTAACCCTCGGTGGCCATGATCTGGTAGGCGTGGTTCGTGCCGAGGTTCAGGCCGGCCCGCGCCCACGCGTCGAAGTGGTTGCCGATCGTGATGGTGCCGCTGCTGCGCTTCGACTGCCGGACACTCCAGAACTGGTAGAACGTCTGGGTTCCGTCGATCGAGGGCTGGTTGACCCGTTGGCTGCGCAGGATGTCGTACGTGCCGCCGTCGGAGGTGACGGTGCCCATCCGGGTGGCGCCGCTGCTCGGGTTGTAGCTGCCGAAGTTCTCGACGATGTAGTACTCGATGAGCGGGTTGCGCGTCCAGCCGTACAGGGCCAGATAGGTGTTGTTGTTGCCCGGGTTGTACGAGCCGGAGTACGTGACCGTACGGCGGGAGCCGGTGGCCCAGCCCTTGCCGCCGACCCAGTTGTTGGTGCTGCGGTCCCAGCTGCTGGAGTACCGGCCGTTCTCGCGCAGCGTCATGCTGGCGTTGCCACTGTCCTTCCAGAAGGAGAAGTAGTAGCCGTTGTGCGTGCCGGTGGTGTTGGAGCTGACCGTCCGGTCGGCCTCGGCGTGCGCGCTCGGAGCGGCGACGACCGTGCCGGCGATGGCCAGCACCGCCGTGCACGCGGTGCCGAGGAGGACCCGCAAGCGGCGTCTCCTCGGCTGGATGGGGATGTCGGTCATGTAGGTGCTTCCTCCTCGTGACGGCTGGCGGGGGCCAGCGGCGCGGTGAGGGCCGGCGGTCTGCCGGCGGCCGGGTGGATGGCCGCCGGGATCGGCGTCGTTCCGCGCGGTGGGACCGGTCGTCCTGTACGACCGGGAGCGGGTCGCGATGGATGGCATCGACGGTCATTCAGCCCCGTCGATGGCGACGGTAGGGGCCGGATCCACCGCTTGTCAAAACTTTTCCGAAACATTCCGGAAACTTGATCGGGCCGGTGCACTTTCCGCAGGTGAAGCGTTCTGCTGGCCAGCACTCCCACCTCGGCGAGCAGCGGCGGGGACGGTCACCGGTATGGTCCCCGCACCGAGAGCCAAGATCCGGACATCGGTCGGCGAAAGATCCGGCGACCTTCCGGATGACAGGAGGCGCGGACAGCCGGTCGACGAGCTCCCGGCCTCCTCCGCGGCCGGCACGTGGTCAGGTCAGGCCGGGATGAGCACGGCCCGCCGTGGACGCGACACCGGGCCGGGCCGCAGACCCGGGACCAGGTGCCGTACGGCGGTGGCCCGGGCGACGGCGACGGCGGCCTCCTGCCGCAGGCTGTCGCGGGTGGCGACGGCGAGCCGGGCGTCGTGCCGGACGGCCTTCTCCGCCATGACCGCCCGCTGGTACAGCGCGCGCCGATGGGCCACCGTGGCCTGCTGCACGGCGCGCTCCTGCTCGACCGGGTGCAGCGACGGATCCCAGCCGCCGTCCTCGGTCAGCGCCCCGGCGGGCAGGTCCCCGCGGTCGACAGCCGCACCGAGCGCCCGGTGCAGAAAGCGCTCACGCTCGGCGTGCTCGGCCGGGGTGCCGGCGTCCGGCATCGGGTAGGCGGACGCGGCCCGCATGACCACCAGCCGCTGCTCGGCGTCCTGCCAGGCCTGCCAGGCCGTGTCGGCGTGCTGTGCGCTCTGCTCGGCGTGCTCGCGCCACAGGTCGGCCACCCGGGCGGCGCGCCCGGTCGCCACGACGAGCTCGTCGGCATACCGCACCGCGTGCGCGGCGTCCTCCCGGCGCCGGGCCCGCCGCGCCCGCAGGCGGCGCACCCCGGGCACGGCGTCCACCAGCACCAGGTGCGGATCCCGTACGCCGTCGACGCCGGCCAGGGCCAGCACCGACAGGGTGGCCGCCAGCAGCAGGGTCACCCAGATCGCCAGCGGGGCCGGCTCGGTCAACAGCATGTCCGCTACCACGTTCATGGTCAGAGAAGTCCCTCGATAGATACGGAGTCGATGAAACGGCAGCGCCGTCCCGCCCGTAGCCGGGGGAGGTGGAGAGGGCCCGGCGCGAGACGCGACGCAGGACGACCGGGAGCGGACCGATGCCCGCCCGGCGGATCGTCAGACGGACGCGGCGGGCGGTGCGCGCGCGGCGCGGGCCGCGACCACCAGCTGCGGGCGCAGAACGCGCTCGCGGCCGGCGGCGGGAAGATCACAGAACAGCACTGCCACCGGTACGGGCGGCAGCTCGGTCGGCGCAGCGGCGGCAACCTCGACCGTGGTGTCACAGTGCCGGGTCGCCCCGGCGGACACGGTCGTCACGGGCCCGCGGGGCCCGGCGGCGAGCGGCGGTGCCGACAGCCCGGCGATCAGGGCGAGCAGCAGGGCCAGCAGCGCCGGCAACGAGGGCCGCGCATCGCGGGTCGCCTCCGTCGCCATGATCACAAGGTACGGTTCCGGCCCCGCCCGGGACGGCGAAACGCAGGCGTGTCGCCCCGCGCGGCGGCCGCGTCAGTCTTTCGTGGCTCGCCCGCGACCTCGCCCCGCGGGCCCGGGCCGCCGCGGCGCGCCAGCCGTCGCCTCGCGCACCCGCCTGTCCGGCGGCAGGAGCCAGGTCAGGCCTGCTGGACGCCATCCGCGTCTTCGCGGGCGGCGAGGCGCTGCTGTCACCGAAGGTCGTCCAGAGCCTGAGACCGGGCGCAGCTCGTGGTCATCGCGTACCGGAGCGGCCTGGTCAGCCCCGGCGAGATGTCACCGGCCCGCTGACCCCTCTCCGATCCACCGCGGTCACGCGGGCGGGATCAGCCCCCGCGCGGTGGCGGCGACCATACGGGTCGGCGTCGGCCGGAACGGCGGGAACACCCGGGCGATCTCGGGCTCGCGTTCGTACAGCTCGCGCAGGGCCGCCGGCGGCCGGGTGAGCGGGGACAGCTTGGCGACGAAGGCGCTGGCGGCCATGACCAGGGCGGCGCCGTCGGTGGGCCCGAGCGCCGCGGCCTGGCTGCCATCCGCGCGGAGTTCGCCCCGCAGTTCGCCGGTCGTTTCGGCGCGATGACCTTCGAGGTCTACGACGCCGACGGGCGCATCAGCGGCACGTTCACCTACGCCACGTTCCGCCTGCCGCTGGGGGAGGCCGGTGACCGCGTACGTCAATGAGCGACCGCCGAGCCGCACAGCTCGGCGGTCGCGGGGGAGCGGCGTCAGTGCTGGTCGGCGCCCGCTTCGACCTCGGCCGTGCTCTTCGCCTGGCGGCGGTGGACCGTGACGGTCATGACCGCCACGATCAGCGCGCCGACGATCAGTCCGAGGATCGCGCTGAACACCGTGTTGACGAGCCAGCCGACGAGTCCGCCCAGCACACCCGCGGCGTCGTGGGCGGCCTCCTCCACGTGGTGCACGGCTCCGTACAGCCAGTGCAGGCCGAGCTCGTCCGTGCCCACCAGCAGGATGTGCCCGCCGACCCACAGCATCGCGGCGGTGCCCAGCACGGTCAGCCCGGTCAGCACCAGTGGCATCGCCCGCACCAGGCCACGGCCGAACGTGGCGAGGGCTCCGGACCGCTCCGCCAGGCGCAGCCCGGCGTCATCCATCTTCACGATCAGGGCGACCGCGCCGTACACCAGAACGGTCATCACGACCGCGACCACGGCCAGGATGGCCAGGCGGGACCAGAACGGCTCGTCGATCACCTCGTTGAGGGCGATCACCATGATCTCCGCCGACAGGATCAGGTCGGTGCGCACCGCCCCGGACACCAGGGTCTTCTCGTCGGGAGCGGCCCCGTCACCCGCTCCGTGGGCCTCGTGGTGGGCGATCTTGGCCCAGACCTTCTCGGCGCCCTCGTAACACAGGTACGCACCACCGAGCATGAGGATCGGGGTGAGCAGCCACGGCACGAACTGGCTGAGCAGCAGCACCGCGGGCAGGATGATCAGGAACTTGTTGCGCAGGGAGCCCAGCGCGATGCGCTTGATGATCGGCACCTCACGCTCGGCCGCCAGGCTCCGCACGTACTGCGGCGTGACGGCGGCGTCGTCGATGACGACGCCCGCGGCCTTGGCGCCGGCCTTCGCGGCGGCTGCCCCGACGTCATCGATGGACGCGGCGGCGGCGCGGGCCAGCACCGCCACGTCGTCCAGCAGGGCTACGAGTCCACCGGCCAAGAGAGGTTCCTTCCGAAGCTGAGCAGCGAGCGTGTCCGCACATTCTCGCCCACGCCGCGGCCCGGGGCGCGCCGACCGGCCCCACCCATCGGCCACCGCCCATTCCCCGGCGCCGGTAAGCGCTATCATCGGCGGGTCTGGGACAGCCGGTGAAAAGGTTTCTTCTTGCGACAGCATGCAACGGTGCGGGAGGTGGCCGCCGACACCGGACTTTCCATCGCCACGGTGTCGCGGGTGCTCAACGGCCAGGCCAATGTCGCACCGCGCACCCGTGAGGTCGTGCTCGAGGCCGTGGGCCGGCTGGGCGGGCAGGGGCAGCGGCTCCGCGCCGATCTGGGGGCCGTCTACATTCGCTGCCCGTACCTTCTCGACGAGTATTTCGGGCCGATGGTGTCGTCGGTCGTGGAAACCGTGGAATTGCACGGCATGACTGCCATTCTCAACGCCGGCCGGGCAGCGCGGGGCAGCGGCGCTTTGTCCGTGCTGCCCGGCCGTCAGGGCGTCGGCGGCGGGATCCTGATCCTGCCGCCCGAGTCGGGCCCCGAGCTGGAACGGCTCCGCGACCGCGGATTCGCCTTCGTGGTGCTGGACCCGCGCACGCCGCCGCCCCGCGACATCGTCGCGGTGTCCGCGGCCCACACGACCGGCGCCCGCACCGTGATGTCCCACCTCGTCCAGCTGGGACACCGGCGGATCGGCATCGTCGCCGGCCCGCGGGACTGGCTGGTCACCGACGCCCGGATGACCGGGTACGTGGCCGCCCTCGCCGACGTCGGCGTCCTCCCGTCGCCCGACCTGCTGCGTTTCGTCGACGAGCCCACCGTCGAGCAGGGTTACGACGCCGCCTGCGCCCTGCTCGACCAGCCGGGACGGCCGACCGCGGTGGTCGGCTTCAACGACAAGATCGCGGTCGGGGCCCTGCGGGCGGCGCGCGAACGGGGCCTGCGGGTCCCGGAGGAGCTGTCCATCGCGGGATTCGACGACACCACGGTCAGCCAGGCCACGGACCCGATGCTCACCACCGTGCGCCAGCCCCTGGCCGAGCTGGGCCGGATGGCCGTGACGATGCTGATCCGGATGGTCCAGCGGCACGACCTGGACGCCCGGCACGTCGAGCTCGCCACCGATCTGGTGGTCCGGGGCTCCACCGCGGCGCCGCCCCGCTGATGTAACAAACCTGCGCTTGTTACACGCTTCTTCACCGGGCTGACCCGGCATTCATTGACACGGATGCCTGTAACGATGTTTCGTATCCGTTACGCAAGCCCCGTACCCCTGGAAGGAGTTCGTGTGATCCCATCTGTCCCCGGCCGCCGGCGGCGGTCGCGGGTTGCCGCCGTCGCCGTGACCGCGCTCGTCGGCCTCGCCGGTGCCGTCGCGATCGGCGGCGAGGCGTCGGCTGCCACGTCGGTGCAGGTCTACTGGAGTTCGGAGTCGCGGACCGCCGGCTTCGAGCCGGTGAACGCGAACTGGTACGCCGACCCGGCGACGGGGCTGGCCGGGACGCCGTACCGGTTGTCGCGGCAGCCCGACGTGCCGATCGTGGCGGCGGGGGGCGCGGCGACGATCACCGCGAACACCGGCCGGCAGTACCAGAGCGTCCTGGGCTTCGGCTCCTCGCTGGAGGAGTCGACCATCTACAACCTGTCCCGGATGAGCGCCACCGCCCGGGAACGGACCCTGCGCCTGCTGCTCGATCCGAGCACCGGCGCGGGTTTCAACGTCGCCCGGATCACGTTCGGCACCAGCGACTTCACCAGCCGGGCCTTCTACACCTACGACGACGGCGCCGCGGATCCGGCGCTGTCGCGCTTCTCGATCCAGAAGGACCTCGACTACGGCATCATCAACGTGCTCAAGCAGGCCCGGCAGATCAACCCGAACCTGCTGATCTTCGCCAGTGTGTGGAGCCCGCCGGCCTGGATGAAGGCCAACAACAGCCTGATCGGCGGCAATCTGCTCGACCAGCACGTGCCCACCCTGGCGGCCTACTACCGGCGGGCGGTGCAGGCGTACGCCGCCCAGGGCCTGCCGATCCACGCCGTGACGCTGCAGAACGAGCCGCTGTACTCGCCGCCGGACTACCCCGGCACGCTCATCTCGGCGGACCAGGAGCGCCGGCTCGCCGTGGCCATGCGCGCCGAGTTCACCGGCAACGGCGTCGGCGGCACGAAGATCTGGGCCTTCGACCACAACTTCGCCGAGGGACCGTCGTACATCGCCGGTGTGCTGGGCAGCCCGGGCAGCCCGAGTGACGCGTTCAACGCCGTCGACGGGCTCGCCTTCCACGACTACGCCGGTGAGCCGGCCCTGATGGGCCAGGTCAAAGCCGGCTATCCGGCCAAGGACGTGGCGATGACCGAGAGGGCCGTCTGGGGTACGACCGGAGCGAACCGCATCGTCGACTACTTACGCAACCAGTCGGTCATGTACCAGAACTGGGTGACGATGCTGGACCAGAACCGGGCCCCGGAGAAGTGGACCGGCGCACCGGACCCCACCATGCTGGTGCAGAACCCGTCCGCCCCGGACACCGTGTGGGCGCTGCCGGAGTACTACCTGACCGCCCAGTTCGCCAAGTTCATCCAGCGCGGCGCCAAGCGTGTCGACACCAACAACGGTTCGGCGAGCACTGTCACGAACGTCGCGTTCCTGAACCCGGACGGCAGCCTCGTCACGGTTGTGGTCAACCGCAGCACCGTCAACCAGACCTTCACCGTGCGCGCCGGCACGCAGCAGTTCACCGGCACCCTGCCGGCGAAGACGGTGGGCACGTACGTCTGGGCCGACGCGAACGCCACGCCGCCCACCGGGACGACCGCCGCGTTGCGCTCCGACCTCAGTGGACGGTGCGTGGACGTGCCCGGGGCGAACCCGGTCGACGGCGCCCGGTTGCAGATCTACGACTGCAACGGCAGCGCCGCGCAGCAGTGGACGATCAGTGGTGACGGTACGGTCCGCGCACTGGGCAAGTGCATGGACGCGGCCGCCGCCGGGACCGCGAACGCAACGGCGATCCAGCTCTACACGTGCAACGGCACCAATGCGCAGCGCTTCACCCTCGGCGCCGGGGGAGACCTGGTCAACCCGGCGGCCAACCGCTGCGTCGACGTGGTGAACAACGGCACGGCGAACGGGTCGCAGCTCCAGCTCTGGGACTGCGCCGGCACTGCCAACCAGAGGTGGACCCGGGCCTGACAGGTCAGCTTGCCAGGACCGTCTCCGGCCCGTGACCCGCCGCAGCTCGACTGCAACGGGTCACGGGCCGGACCTCACTGACCCGGCGGACAGCTCACCCCGGCCGGAAGCTGCGGCCACCGCACGAAGCGGGTAACGCTCGCGGGCCGCGTACCCCTCGCGGGTCCGCGCCGTCGGCGGCCGCGCGGATCTCCTCGGCGAACATGACGACTCGGCGGGTGGTCTTCAGATAACCGAAACCTTGACATCACAATTGTGACCGTTAACATCGACCAGTACATCTATACAGCTCGATGAAACGGCGTCCCGAAACCGCGTCTCCTTCCCCCGATTGCCCTGGTGGGGCACGACGCGACGAGCTGTCCACAGCCCCGAGGAGTCGCATGTCCAGGACACGCAGGAAGACCGTTCGGCGCGGCGCGCTCGCCGCCGCTGTGGCCGCCGCCCTCGTCGCCGCCGCGACGGTCGCCGTCAACGCCCAGGCCGCCACGGCACCGGCGCTCCCGGCTGCCGCCGCGACGCCCACCGTGCCCCCGGCCGCCTATCCCGGGCCCGGACTGGTCACGGGCGACATCGGCGCGCACGACCCGACGATGGTGAAGACCCCGGCCGGCACCTACATCGTGGCGCACACGGGTGACAACATCGCGCTGAAGACCTCCTCGGACCGGACGGCCTTCCGCAACGCGGGCACGGTCTTCCCCGGTGGGGCGCCGTGGACCACGCCCTACACCGCCGGAAGCCGCAACCTGTGGGCGCCCGACATCTCGTTCCACAACGGGCAGTACTGGCTGTACTACTCGGCCTCGTCGTTCGGGTCCAACCACTCGGCGATCTTCCTGGCCACCAGCCCGACCGGAGCCTCGGGGACCTGGACCGACCGGGGCCTGGTCGTCGAGTCACGGACCTCGGACAACTACAACGCGATCGACCCCAACCTGATCGTGGACGACTCGGGGGCCTGGTGGCTGAGCTTCGGCTCGTTCTGGTCCGGCATCAAGATGGTGGCCCTGAACCCGTCGACCGGCAAGCGCGCCGACACCACCCTGCGGAGCATCGCCGGCCGGGGCGGCGGCGCGATCGAGGCGCCGTTCGTCTTCAAGCACGGCGCCTACTACTACCAGTGGGTCTCCTTCGACCGGTGCTGTCAGGGCGCGGCCAGCACGTACCGGATCATGGTCGGCCGCTCGGGCAGCCCGACCGGGCCGTTCCGCGACCGCAACGGGGTCGATCTGAACTCCGGTGGCGGCACCCAGGTCCTGGCCGGGCACGGCGGCATCCACGGACCCGGCCACCAGGCGGTCCTGGCCGACACCGATTCCGAGCTGCTGATCTACCACTACTACACCGACAGCGGTGCCGCGAACCTCGGCATCAACCTCATCGGGTACGACGCGGCCGGCTGGCCGTTCGTCCACTGATCCTCGAGATCCCGGAGCGTCCCATGCGCAGATCTTCCCTTCGTACCGTGCTCGCGGCCGGGTCGGTCGCCGTGCTGGCCGGCCTCGGCGCGGCAGCGGTCAGCCCCGAGGCGTCGGCCGCCACGGTCCCGGCCGGCACGCCGTACGTGCTGGTCAACCGGAACAGCGGCAAAGCCCTCGACGTCTACAACCTGGCCACCACCGACGGTGCCGCCATCAACCAGTACGCCCGCAACGACGGCGCCTGGCAGCAGTGGCGCTTCCTGGACTCGGGCGGCGGCTGGTACCGGGTGCAGTCGGTGCACAGCGGCAAGGTCCTCGACCTGCCCAGCAGCACCGACGGCATCCAGCTCGTGCAGAACGCCGACCGTGACGACGCCCGCCAGCAGTTCCGCCTGGCCGACTCGGCCGGCGGGTACACCCGGCTGATCAACCGGTCCAGCGGCAAGGCCGTCGAGGTCTGGCAGTGGAGCACCGCCGACGGCGCGATGGTCTCGCAGTACCAGGATCTCGACGGCGCCAACCAGCAATGGCAGCTGATCTCGCCGGCCGCCACGGCCGGCTCCTTCGCCAACCCGATCAAACGCAACGGGCCGGACCCGTGGCTGCAGTACCACAACGGCTTCTACTACCTGGCCACGACGACGTGGAACTCGACTGTCACGATGCGCCGGTCGAGCACCCTGGCCGGGCTGGCGACCGCCGCCGACACCACGGTCTTCAACCTGGCCGGCCGGGCCAACGGCTGCTGCAACATGTGGGCGCCCGAGTTCCATCTGCTCAACGGCCCGAACGGCAACCGCTGGTACCTGTACTACGTGGCCGGTCAGAACGTCTCGGACTACAACCCGACGCAGCGGCTGCATGTGCTGGAGTCGGCCGGGACGGATCCGATGGGCCCGTACACGTTCAAGGCCGATCTGGGCACCGACTGGCAGCTGGACGCGAGCGTGCTGAAGGTGGGCAGCAGCCTGTACCTGATGGGCACCTACGGCGGCGACGGGGCCGGGCAGAGCAACTTCATCCAGCGGCTCAGCAACCCCTGGACGGTGACCGGTTCCCGGGTACGGCTGAGCTCGCCGACGCTGAGCTGGGAGCGACAGACCGGCGCGGTCAACGAGGGGCCGGAGCCGCTGTACCACAACGGCAAGGTGATGGTCGTCTACTCGGCCTCGGCCTGCTGGGGACCGGACTACAAGCTGGGCCTGCTCACGCTGACCGGCAGCGACCCGATGAACCCGGCGCACTGGACCAAGAAGTCGACCCCGGTCTTCCAGCGCAGCGACGCCAACAGCGTGTACGCCCCCGGCCACAACGGCTTCTTCAAGTCACCGGACGGCACCGAGGACTGGATCGTCTACCACGCCAACGACTCCGCCTCCGGTGGCTGCGACATGAACCGTTCGACCCGCGCGCAGAAATTCACCTGGAACGCCGACGGCACACCGAATTTCGGCACACCCGTCCGCCTGGGTACCACCCTGCCGGCACCCTCGGGCGAGTAACGGGGGAACGAGTCAGCGGCACGTGGCGGGAGCCGCCCGGGTGATGGGCGGCTCCCGCTATGACGTAGCCGAACTTCGCACAGCGCTGACCGCCAAGGTCGTGTACCGCATCGTGAAGCCACCGCCGAGCTCGTCGATCGCGGCGCCGACCGCGTCCAGGATGCCGGCCATCTTGTCGGGTGGCAGCCGGGTGAGGCCACCGGTTGTCGGCAGCAGCGCCAGCCATTCGTCGCGGGTGTACGGCTGCTCCCAGTCGAAGCGCCACTGCTCGGGCTCGGCGAACTGCCCCGCCTCGCGGATCGTGTCGGCGACCTTCGCGTACCCGGCCTGGTACGTCTCGAGTGCCGGCCCGGCCGGCATCTTGCCGAAGGGCAGGTCCGGCGCCGCCCGGTGCAAGGCCGCGGCGAACGGCCCGGCCACCTCGGCGGGCGGCTCGAAGACGTGACCGAAGATCGCCAGCCGGCCCCGCGGGCGCAGCACCTCGGCCGCCTTGCGCGGGCCGGCGACCGGGTCGATCCAGTGCCACGACTGGGCCGCGGTCACCGCGTCGAACGTCCGGCCGGCCGGCTCCCACGCCTCGAACGTCGCCACCTCGACCCGCAGGCCGCGGGCCCGGGCGAAGTCGGCCATCCGGCGGTCGGGCTCGACGCCGAGCACCTCACAGCCGGCCGCCTGGAACTGGCGGGCCGCGATGCCGGTGCCGCACCCCACGTCGAGCAGGTCCGGCCCGGGGCTGCCGGTGACGATCCGGGCCACGAGAGCCTCGGGGTAGCCGGGCCGGGCCCGGTCGTAGCGGTGCGCGTCCGCACCGAACGACTCGGCCATCGGCCGGGCCCGGTGCGGCGGCTCGGGCGGTAAAGTGGGCATGTGCCCACGCTAGTGGGCGCATGCCCACTAGGCAACGCCCAGGGAAGGATCGCGAGTGCCGACCGGAGTGCATCTGCGTGACGCGCGGCAGCAGCTGTTCGACGCCGCCGAACGCGTCCTGCTCCGCGCGGGGCCGGCCGGGCTGACCAGCCGGGCGGTCACCGACGAGGCGGGCTGTGCCAAAGGGGTCCTGCACCGGCACTTCAGCGACTTCGACGCGTTCCTGGCCGACCTCGTGCTCGACCGGGCCGCGCAGCTCGAGACGCAGGCGGACGCGCTGCGGAAGTCCGCCGGCACCGGCACGCCGGCCGACAACCTGACCACTGCGCTGACCACTCTGTTCGGCCCGGTGCCACTGGCGATCATCCCGCTCATCACGTTCCGGGACGTCCTGCGCGCGCGGCTGCGGCAGGCCCGGCCCGGCGGCGGCATCGCGATCCTGGGGCAGGTGACGGCTGCGGTCTCCGCCTACCTGGCCGACGAACGGGACCGGGGCCGGATCGCGGCCGACGCCGACCTCGACTCCCTCACCCTGTCGCTGGTCGGCGGCGGGCATCTGCTGTTCACCGACCGCGACCCGGGCCCGCCCAGCCCGGCGGCCGTCGGCCGGTTCGTGGGCTCGGTGCTCGCCGACGTGGTGCAACGGCGGCCCCGCCGGTCCTGATGCCGCGGCCCGGGAGCCGTCCGGGTCAGCGGGCCAGGCGGCACCTGGTCCGGCGTAGATACCGCTCGCGGTCCTCGCGCACCCGTCCCCACGAACGCATCAGCCGTTCGAGGGCCGCCCGCAGCAGATCCTCGCCCGCCGACCGGCTTCCGGTGAGGTTGAAGGATCCGGCGGGAAATTCCGCGGAACCACGGCCCCCATCCGTCCGACTCTTGTCAGAGTGCAGAGCGCGGTGCGGACGTCCGTCCTGATGGTGGCAGCTGCCGGCGCGGCAGCGGCGCTGCTCGTGGCGTCCCTGCGGTTCGGCGCAGCGGTCGACGCCGCGCTGCCGGGCATCCCCGGCCCCGGTGCGCTGACCGAGTGGGCGCTCCCGGTGCTGACCCTGCTGGCGACCGTCCTGGGCGTGCTGACGGTCGGCCTGACCGCCACGGCGGCGTTCCTGCTGCCCGGCGACGGCACCAGCGTGGCGGCACACGGCTGGCTGCTGCTGCGCCGATCGACGTGGCCGGCGCTGCTGTGGGCGTGCACCTGCCTGGTGCTGATCGTCGTCACCGTCTCCGATGTGCTGGGTGTGCCCGTCTCGCGGCTGAGCCGGCCGTCGGTGTCCAGCTTCGCGTTCTCCATCGCCCAGGGGCAGGCGCTGCTGCTGCAGGCCGGGCTGGCGTTGGTGGTGGCGGTGCTGACCCGGTCCGGGGTGTCGCGCGGCCTGGCCGCGGTCACCGCCGGCCTGGCGCTGGTGGCGTTGCTGCCGCCGGCGTTCACCGGGCACTCCGCCGGGGCGGGTGACCATCAGCTCGCGGTGACCAGCCTGGCGCTGCACATCCTGGCCGCGTCGCTCTGGGTGGGCGGTCTGGCCGGTCTGCTTCTGGTACGCCGCCACCGCCGTTTCGCCGAGACCGCCTCCCGGTACAGCCGCCTGGCGCTGGCCTGTTTCGTGGCGACGGCGGTCAGCGGCGCGGCCAACGCGGCGGTGCGACTGGGCAGCTGGCCGGCCCTCGGCACCTCCCGGTACGGACTCCTGGTGCTGCTCAAAGTGTTCGCGCTGCTGGCGGCCGGGGTGATCGGCGCCGTGCACCGCCGCCGTACCCTGCCCGCGCTGCGCTCGGGTGCCCCGTGGGCGTTCCTGCGCCTGGCCGGTGGCGAGCTGCTGGTGCTCGGGGCGGCGGTCGGGCTGGCGGTCGGCCTGTCCCGCAGCCCGACCCCGGTGCCCGAGATCGCGGTCGAGCCGGATCCGCTGGTGGAGCTGCTGGGGTTCGACCAGCCCGGCCCGGTCACGGCAGCCCGGCTCCTCACCGACCCGTTGCCGGACATGGTGTTCCCGGTGGTCGTCGTGGTCGGCATCCTCACCTATCTGGCCGGGGTGCGCCGGCTGCGCCGGGCCGGGCCCGGCTGGCCGGCGAGCCGCACGGTGTCCTGGGTGGGCGGAATGCTGCTGCTGGGCGCGATGACCGGCCTGGGTGTGGCCCGGTACGCGTACGTGCTGGTCAGCGTGCACCTGGTGCAGCACGTCGTGCTGGCCACGATCGTGCCGATCCTGCTGATCGGAGGCGCCCCGGTCACCTTGGCTCTGCGGGCCTTGCGCCGTCCCGCGGATCCGCAGGTGCGCGGCCCGCGGGAGTGGCTGGTGCTGCTGCTGGACAGCCGGTTCCTGCGGTTCCTGAGTCGTCCGCCGGTCGCGCCGGCCGGCTATGTCCTCGGCCTGTACGGGCTGTACCTCACCGGTCTGCTCGGCCGGCTGATGCGCTACCACCTCGGGCACCTGGCGATGCTGGCGTCCTTCGTGGTCGCCGGTCTCCTGCTTTTCCGGGTGCTGCTCGGGGCGGGCCGTCGGCCCGTTCATCCGGCCGGGCTGATCGTGGTCCACCTCCTGGCCGTGGCAGCGCAGGTTCACCTCGGCCTCATCCTGCTCAGGTCAACCTCGGTGGTGGCCGCGGACTGGTACACCGCCGTGCATCCCGCGTGGGCGCCGTCGCTGCTCGCCGACCAGCGCCTCGGTGCCGAACTGTGGTGGGCGTTCGGGGCGCTGCCGGCCGCGGTCGTTCTGCTGGTGCTCGTCCGGCAATGGATCCGGGGAGATCACGGTGCCGGGAACTTCTCGCCGGAGGATCCCGACCAATCCTGTGCGAACCCCAACAAGGAACGGATACCATGTCAAACCCCCTGAACCGTGGCTCTCGCCGTACCCTTGCGGCTGCCCTGCTCGCCGGCGCCCTGACCACGCTCGGCCTGACCGGCTGCGGCGGCAGTGACGCCGCCGGCGGCACGCCGGTGCCCGCCGCCGCACCGTCGGCTTCCGCCTCGACCGGGCTGGTCGTCAAGGATCCCTGGGTCAAGGCCGCGAAGGCCGGCACCATGACCGCCGCCTTCGCGATCCTGGTCAACGACAGCGCCACCGACATCACGGTCGTCAGCGCCGAGTCGCCGGCGTCCCCGATGGAACTGCACGAGATGACCATGCAGGACGGCAAGATGCTGATGCGGCCCAAGCAGGGCGGCTTCGTCATCAAGGCCAGGAGCACCCACGAGCTGGGGCCCGGCGGCGACCACCTGATGCTGATGAAGCCGGCCGCCGCGATCGACGCCGGCAACGAGGTCACCTTCACCCTGAAGCTGGCCGACGGCCGAACCGTCCCGTTCACCGCGATCGCCAAACCGTTCGCCGGGGCGGGGGAGAGCTACGACCCCGGCATGTCCATGCCGGCCTCCGGCATGCCGATGGCTCCGATGGGCAGCGCGGCGCCGTGACACCGCGTCTCTCCCCGGTGAGCCGGCGGCGCCTGCTCGCCGGGGGCGCCGTCGCCGGCCTCGGCGCGGTCGCCGCCGTCGCCGCGACCGGAGACCCCGCGCCGGTCCCGGTCGCCGCCTCCGCACCGCTGGACACGGGTACGGCCACAGTCGCGTTCCACGGCCCGCGCCAGGCCGGGGTGGCCGAGGATCCGCCCGCGCACGCCGCGTTCGTCGCGTTCACCCTGGCCGCCGGCACCGACCGGCGTGTCCTGGCCCGGATGCTGCGCCTGCTCAGCGATGACGCGGCGCGGCTCACCCAGGGCGTCGCGGCGCTCGGTGACACCGACGCCACCCTCGCCGTGCTGCCGGCCCGGCTGACGGTCACCTTCGGCTTCGGCCCCGGCCTGTACCGCGCGGCCGGGCTGCGCGCCCCGATCGCGGACCTGCCGGCCTTCTCGATCGACCGGCTGGAGCGGCGCTGGTCCGGTGGGGACCTGGTGCTGCAGATCTGCGCGGACGACCCGCTCACGGTCGCCCACACCCAGCGGATGCTCATCAAGGACGCCCGGCCGTTCGCGGCGGTGCGCTGGGTGCAGCAGGGTTTCCGGCGCAGCCCCGGCGTGCAGGCGCCCGAGCACACCCAGCGCAACGTGCTGGGCCAGCTCGACGGGACCGCGAACCCGCGCGGCGCCGAGATCGATCCGGCGGTCTGGAACCCCGACGGCTCGACCACCCTGGTGGTCCGGCGGATCCGCGCCGAGATCGAGAAGTGGGACCTGCTCGCCGTCACCGACAAGGAGAACGCGACCGGCCGGCGCCTGGTCTCGGGCGCACCACTGAGCGGCTCCCAGGAGCACGACGAGCCCGACTTCACCGCCCTCGACGACGCCGGCCTGCCCCGGATCCCGGACTTCTCGCACGTCACCCGGGCCCACGTCACCGATCCGGCGCTGAAGATCCTGCGGCGGCCGTACAACTACGACGGGGTGCCCGACGCTGCCGGGCATCCGGACGCCGGACTGATCTTCGCGGCGTACCAGCGCGACATCGCCCGGCAGTTCGTGCCCATCCAGCAACGCCTCGCGGACAAGGACCTGTTGAACGAATGGATCACCCCGATCGGCTCGGCCGTGTTCGCCGTACCGCCGGGCTGCGCGGAGGGCGGCTGGATCGGCGAGCGGGTGCTCACATGAGGAAGCTCATGCTCACCTTCACCGCATTCGCCGCCGTACTGCTGCCGGGCAGCCCGGCGTGGGCGCACGCCGAACTGACCGCCTCGGCCCCCGCCCGGGACGCCACGCTCGCCGCGGCGCCCACCTCGGTCACCGTGACCTTCAGCGAACATCTGAACCCGGAGTTCACCACGATCGTCGTCAGCGACAGCGCCCGTCAGCGCCTGTCCGCCTCGGCGCCCGTCGTGGACGCCGGCTCCGGCACGGTGACGCTCAGCCCGCCGCCGGGCAACGGCACCTACACGGTCGCCTACCGCGTGGTCTCGGTGGACGGTCACACGGCCCAGGGTTCGTACGCCTTCACCGTCGCCGATCCGGCCCTGCCCCCGGCGCCCACGACCGCGCCCGCGGTGGCGGCGCCGCCGGCCGACTCAGAAGGTACGTCGACCGCTCTGCTGATGGGGCTGGGTGTGCTTGCCCTGACAAGCGCGATCCTGCTGTACGTGTCATGGCGACGTCGGAACCGGGTTCAAGCCTGACCTCACGGCCACCTCGACCAGCATGGACCTGGCGGCCAGGCGCTGAGCAACGACGCGGCCACTGCGGCCGGGGATCCGCCGCTCACCCGGACGCCGCCGGCGCCGAGCCGGCCGTGAAATTCACCCGCGTGGTGAAGACCAGTGGCTGCCCCGATTCCGGGACGACAGTGACGGCGACAGCGGTAACACCGGCTCCCATGGGGACGGACGCCAGGGCCACGCGTTCGGCCACGCGCTGCACTGCGGCCGTACCGTCGGCGCCCTGGACGCTGACCGCCCACGACCGCACCCGTCCGACGCTGTCGCCGGCGCACAGATGCACGAGCGTGGCCGAGCCCGCACCGGGCTCGGCCCGCAGCCGCAACAGGTGCCCGCCGGCGTACGCCTCGATCGAGGCCCGGGCCGCGCACGGCCCGGTCTCCGGTCGTCCGGCGGGCACGCCGGCCAGCAGCAGGGCCACGCTGGTCACCAGCGCGGCCACGGCAACCGAGAACCCGGCGAAGCCCCGCCACGCCTTCGTCCGTACCGGCGGCTCAGGCTCCGGTGCACTCCAGGTTCGCGTCAACATGATGCCGTCAGCGCTGTGCCGGGCGATGAAAGCGCCGCGTGCGGAGGTGCCGCGGTGCCGGGCGGCCCGGCAGTACCGGGTGCCGGTGGCCCGGCTGTAGCTCTCGGAGCTCATGATCGGATAGTCGTCGCCCGGCGGCCCCCGGTTCCCGGGCACCTTGCCCGATACTCAGATGATCTCTATATTGGGCGCATGGCTGCCTCGATGCGGGAACCGACGTTCTGGATCCTCACCGCCCTGGCGTCGGCGCCCCGGCACGGCTACGGCGTGATCCAGGAGGCCGGCGCCCTCTCCGGCGGCCGGGTGGTGCTCCAGGCCGGCACGCTGTATGCCGCGCTCGACCGGCTGACCGCCGAGGGGCTGGTCGAGGTCGATCGCGAGGAGCTCGTCGACGGGCGCAACCGGCGGTACTACCGGCTCACCCACCGGGGCGCGACCGCGCTGACCGCCGAGACCGAGCGGCTGCGTGCCAGCCTGGACGCGGCGACCAGCCAGCTCAAGCGGTTCGGGCTCGGACCGGCCGGCGCGCACCGGTCCGGCCCTCGGGTGGCGTGGTGAACGACCAGGTGGCCTTGTCCACCCCGGCTGACCGGCGGCTGCTGCGGGCGTACCGCCGGCTCCTGCGGGCCTATCCGCCCGGCCCGCGCCGGGACGAGCTGCTGGACACCCTGGTGGAATGCGCCCCGCCGGGGCGGCGCCGGCCCACTGTGCGCGAGGTGATCAACCTGATCCGGCACGGCAGCCGGGCCCGGCTCGGCCGGCCGAAGAGCCGGGGCATCGTCGTGCTGACGCTGTTCGTCGCGCTGGCCGGCGGGTGCCTCGGCGCCGGCGCGGCCAACTGGCTCGGCTGGCACGCGGTCGAGCCGCTGCCGACCGGCGCCGAGGCCGCCGGAATCAGCGCCACGGTGTTCCCCGGGCTCCAGGTCTGGGGCGGCGGCGAGGCCCCGAGGGTGGTCAGCCAGAGCGACGGCGAGGGCATCGAGTACGGGTACGCCGTCTCGTGGGTCAAGCACACCGCGGCCACCCGGGATGTCGCCGCCTACACCGCCGGTGTCCGCGCCCGGCTGGAGGCCGCCGGCTGGACGGTGACGGCCTTCGATCCGCCGCTGGACGAGACCGACGTCGTGGGGGCCAACGCGGCCGACCGCTTCGAGAGCTTCACCGCCACCCGCGGTGCCTTGGGGATACGTTTCAACGACTACTACTGGGCCGGGCGCCCGGCCTACGACGGTGACGGCAACGCCACGTACTACCTGTGGCAGGAGCCGCCGTCGTGGCTGAAGACCGTGACCTGGCTGGGCTTTCCGCCCGGCGCGTTCCTCGCGTGGATGCTGACCGGCTGGGCGAGCCGCCGCCTGGAGCCCAACCCCGGGATGGGCGCGCCGGCCGCCGTCGGCGCGGTGCTCGCCGTGCTCTGCGTCGTCCCCGCCACGCTGCTGACGCTGTCGTCCGACGGGCGGGCCGACGAGACCGCCGGGCCGACCTGGCAGGGACTGGCCTTCGCCATGAAGATCCCGGCGGTGCTGTTCGGGGTCCTGGCTGCCCTGCTCCTGGTCATCGCGGCGGTGCAGAGGCCACCGCGCCGGCTCCCGCAGTGGCGGCGGCAGGCGGCGCAGGGGCTGGACGTCGTGCGGCGCAGGCCGAGGGCGGTCGTCGCCCTGGTCGCCGTCGCGTCGCTGCTCACCAGCTTGGGCCAGTACGCGCTGGTCATCGAGCAGCTGCGGCCGGGATCGTGCACGCCGACGGTGCCGGCGGGCATCGTGGACCCGCCGAGCGCGCGGACCAGCGACCAGGCCCGGGTCTTCATCGACCGGCAGGCCACCGAGGACCAGCGCAACCTGGCCCAGGCGGCGATCTGGCGCGGCCTGGGTGGCAGCCCGAGCTTCGCCGGGGACCCGCGGGCGCCCGGTTTCCTGAGCCCGTACTGCGCTCACGGCCGGGTCGACTCCACGGTCGCCGAGAAGCTGCCCAGCCACTGGAGTGTCGAGCTGGCCAGCCCCGGGCTGTTCGCCGGGCTGGCGGCCGAGATGATGGCGATGCCCGGCGTGGTGGCCGTCCAGCACGTCCCGGACTGAGCCTGGGGGTAGTGCGCGGTATACCCCTGAACTCCACTGTGGGGGAGTGCTCCGGGCGGGCCGGGTCCGGTTGGCTGGTGGCATGACGACAACGATCGCTATCGCCAGGAGAGCTGCCGCAACCGTCGTGCTGACGGTTGCGGCGGCCGCTGTCGCTCTCGCCCCGTCGGTGTCTTCCGCCGCCGACACCGCGTTCACGCTGCCCCGGCCGTCCGGGCCGTACGCCGTCGGCCGCGACGTCCTGCACCTGGTCGACCGGTCCCGGCCCGACCCGTGGGTGCCCGCCGGTCCCCGAGAACTGATGGTGTCGATGTACTACCCGGCAGTGGCCCACTCCGGCCGCCCGGCGCAGTACCTCACCACCACCGAGGCCCGCCTCTTCCTCGAGGATCGCGACCTCGACGGCATCGTCGCACCGGAGGCGCTCAGCGACACCCGTACCGCCGCCCGCGCCGGCGCCGAGCCGCGCCGCGGCCGCTATCCGCTGGTGGTGCTCTCGCCCGGGTTCACCCTGCACCGGCACACGCTCACCCACCTCGCCGAGGAACTCACCAGCCGGGGGTACGTGGTCGCCGCGGTCGACCATGCCTACGAGTCACCCGGCACCGCCTTCCCCGGCGGCCGCATCCTCACCTGCACCGCCTGCACGTCACTCGAAGGTCAAGGACGCGAGGGGTACGCCCGGGTGGCCACCGGCCGGGCGAAGGACATCTCGTTCGTCCTCGACCGGCTGACCGGAGCCCGCCCGGCGTGGCGCCACGGGGCGCTGATCAACCGGGCCCGGATCGGGATGGCGGGTCACTCGATCGGCGGCAACGCGGCGTCGGCGACCATGGCAGCCGATCCTCGCGTCCGGGCCGGCATCAACATGGACGGCACGTTCTTCGCCCCGGTCCCCGCCGACGGCCTCGACGGGCGCCCGTTCCTGCTGCTCGGCACGCCCGACCACCTCCCGGGCGGCACCGACGACACGTGGGACCGCACCTGGCGCCGCCTCGACGGCTGGAAGCGCTGGCTCACCGTCACCGGCGTCGGGCACCTCGACTTCAGCGACACCGTGGTGCTGGCCGACCAGGCCGGACTCCCGGACACCGGCTCGCCCCTGCCCGGCGACCGGACAGCGCGGATCGTGCGCGACTACGTGACCGCGTTCTTCGACCGGCACCTGCGCGGCGCGCCCCGGCCGCTGCTGGACGGCCCCACCCCGCACAATCCTGAGGTGGTCTTCCACCCCTGACGCACGGAGGTGTCAACGTGTTCGCACTCGTGGTGCGGTTCGACTGCCGGGACGAGGCCGCGGCGGCGGGCTTCGACGAGCTCACCGCCGGGGTGGTACAGCAGATCACCGAACGGGAACCAGGCACGCTGATCTACGCCACGGCCGCGGTCGAGGGCGAGCCGCTGGCCCGGGTGTTCTACGAGGTGTACCGGGACCGTGCCGCCTTCCAGGCCCACGAGCAGGCCGAACACGTCCGGGACTTCCACGCGCGCAAGGATCGTCTGCTCAGCGGCACCCGGGTCGAGTTCCTCGCCCCGGGTGCCGCCAAAGGCCTGGACCACGGACGGATCTAGGCTGGTCACATGCCGATGACTCCCATGCCCGACGCCGTCCTCGACCTCCTCCGCCGGCCCAACCCGGCCGTCATGGCCACGGTGGCCGCCGACGGCCGCCCGGTGACCGTGGCCACCTGGTATCTGCTGGAGGACGACGGCCGCGTGCTGCTGGGCCTCGACGCGACCCGGGCCCGCCTCAAGCACCTGCGCGCGGACCCGCGGATCTCCCTGACGGTGCTGGCCGAGGACGACTGGTACACCCACGTCAGCCTCCAGGGCCGGGTCGGAGCGATCACCGAGGACGAGGGTCTGCGCGACATCGACCGGCTGGCCCGGCACTACATGGGCAGCGACTACCCGAACAGGGTGAGCCCGCGGGTGAGCACGCTGATGACGGTCGAACGCTGGCACGGCTGGGGAAAGATGCGCGAGCAGTGAGCCCTGGCCGGCCGGTGTCTGTGCAGGTGCACTGCCGGCTGACCGTCACGGTCGGGGACGCCGGGGCTGTCGCCGCACTTGCGGTGCAGCGGCTCGGCGAGGCCGACATCGACTGGACGGAAGAGGAAGACGACCTGGCGACGGCGAGCGGGCAGCTCGGGGACGACCTGCTCGCTTGCGTCGCAAGCTTGGCCGACCCTGCGCGCCTGTTTGACGGAGTTCCGGGCGTCAGCGTCGAAGGCGGTCACGTCTGGGCCGAACCGGACGACCGTGAGGGTCCAGCTCTCCGCGCGCTCGTCCGCCCTCAGCGCAGCTCACCGCTCGGTAATGCCGCGGGCAATGGCGGCGATCGGTGCAGCGACGCCTCCATACCTGGGGACCGACCGACCGAAGGGTGAGCAGCAGTCACCTGCTCCTCGGTCCAACCTGCGTCGAACGCGGAGGCGGGTCTCGGTCCGTAGAAGGGGCCGTTCGGAGAAAAATGCCGACCCGCGGACGTGATGAGGGCCCGTCGGACACTTTTGTCTCCGGAGTGGAAAGTTGGATTACATACGGCAGAAGATATGGACGTGGCGTCGAAAGTGGATCAGGATGTTCACGTCTCTGAAGTGAGCTGGTAACAGGGGAGCGCCGTGAAACGTCTGCTAGTGGCTGCCTTACTCATCGGAACATTCACCGCCGCACCCGCGTATGCCGCCGACCTGCCGCCCCAGGAGCCAGGTGTCACGCTGCGGACCTATCACATCGGCCTTCCCCTCAACCGCGTCTGTGAGCTCAAGCCCGGCCAGACCCCCAATGTGGACAAACTGATGCCCACAGTGGACTGGTCGACCGCCGAGCAGTTCGGGCTCGAGGACGACTTCGTCACGCACGCGCTGGCCAACCTCACCGTGCCCGCCGACGGCGCCTACACGTTCCGGCTCACCAGTGACGACGGCTCGAAGTTGTGGGTCGGTGACACCCTCGTCGTCGACCATGACGGCCTGCACGGCGCCGAGCCCAAGGACGGTGCGATCACCCTGACCGCGGGTGTGCACCCGGTGCGGGTCGAGCACTTCGAGCGCAACGGCGGCCAGCAGCTCACCCTCGCCTGGCGGCCGCCGGGCGCCGACGACTTCGCGGTCGTGCCGGCCGGCGCGCTGAGCACCGACGCCGGCGTGGTCCGGGTGACCGCGCCGGGGCAGAAGGAGTGTGTCGCCGGCACCGACGCCCCCGGCGACGGGCTGCCGCTGACCGCCGTGCATCCCGGCTACGATCTCACCGACCTGCGCCCGCCGGGCTTCGAGCCGCAGGTCACCGGCATGGCCTGGCGGCCCGACGGCAAGATGGTGCTCAGCACCTGGGGTGGGTCCGACAAGGTGGCCGGCGAGGTCTACCTGGTCGACAAGGTGACCGGCAAGACCGGTCCCGACAAGGTCACGTACCGCAGGATCGCCGACGGGCTCAAGGAGCCGATGGGCCTCGCGGTGGTCGACAACATGGTCTACGTGTCCCAGAAGCACGAGCTCACCGAGCTGCGCGACACCAACGGCGACCAGGTGCTCGACACCCGCCGTACGGTGGCGGTGTGGCCGTTCGGCGGCAACTTCCACGAGTTCGCGTTCGGCCTGCTCTACAAGGACGGCAACTTCTATCTGAACCTGTCCGTGTCGATCAACCTCGGCGGCGCCACCACGGATCCGCAGCCGGTCGGCGGTCGCGGCACGAGCATCGTGGTCAACCGGCGCACCGGCAAGGTCACCACGGTGGCCGGCGGGCTGCGTACCCCGAACGGTATCGGCTGGGGACCCGGCGGTGACCTCTACGTCACCGACAACCAGGGCGGCTGGCTCCCGTCGTCCAAGCTGCTCAAGATCAAGCAGGGTGCGTTCTACAACCACTACACCAACCCGGACGGCCCGTTCGACGCCGAGCCGGTGACCCGGCCGGTGCTGTGGCTGCCGCAGAACCAGATCGCCAACTCGCCCAGCACGCCCGTGCTGCTCAAGTCGGGACCGTACCGGGGGCAGCTGCTGATCGGGGACGTCACCTACGGCGGCCTGCAGCGGGCGTACCTGGAAACCGTGCACGGCCAGGAGCAGGGCGCGGTCTTCCGGCACACCCAGGGCCTGGAGGCCGGCATCAACGAGGTGTCGATCGGGCCGGACGGCGCGATCTATCTCGGCGGGCTCGGCGCGGAGGGCAACTGGGGCCAGGAGGGCAAGCTGCGCTTCGGGTTGCAGAAGCTCACCCCCAACGGCAAGGACGTCTTCGACATGAAGACGATGAAGGCCACCGAGACCGGTTTCAAGATCGAGTACACCAAGCCGTTGTCCGACGCGACTGTCACCGCGCTGCCGACCGCGTACAAGGTCGAGCAGTGGCGGTACGCGGCGACCGCCCAGTACGGCGGCCCCGAGGTGGACAAAGAGACGCTGCCGGTCACCGCGGCCAAGGTCTCCAGCGATCGCAGGACCGTCACGCTGACCGTGGCCGGGCTGCGCCGCGATCGCGTGGTGCACCTGCGCTCGCCGCGCCCGTTCAGTGCCCGTGACGGTGAGACGCTGTGGAGCACCGAGGCCTGGTACACGATGAACGAGGTCCCCGGGGCGCAGGCGCAGCAGGTCTACTACGAGGCCGAGGAGGGCAACCGCGAGGGTGGCGCCGGGCTGGCCACGGACCACCGCGGCTTCTCCGGCATCGGCTTCGCGGCCGGCTTCGGCTCGCTCAACTCCTCGACCACCATGCACGTCACCGTCGACAAGGCCGGCGACTACGAGGTCGGGCTGCGCTACTCCAACGGCCCGAACCCGTTCAGCGGCACCAAGACGGTGAGCGTGCACGTCAACGAGCGCAAGGTCCGCCAGGTCTCACTGCCGTCGACGGTCACCTGGGACGAATGGGCGACCGCCACGGAGAAGCTGTCGCTGCGCAAGGGCCTCAACACGATCCAGTACCGGGTCGACGCCCTCGACACGGGACACGTCAACCTCGACCTGATCAGCGTGCGCCGGGCCGGGCAGCGGATCACCCTGTTCGACGGGCACGGCCTCGACAACTGGCTGCACACGGACGGGCGGCTCCCGCAGTGGCCGGCCGTCGCGGGCGGGGCGACCGAGGTGTGCTGTGGTGACCTGCGCACCAAGGACGCGTTCGGCGACTACAAGCTGCACGTCGAGTTCAAGGTCCCGTTGCTGCCCCCGGACGTGACCGGGCAGAACCGTGGCAACAGCGGCGTCTACCAGCAGGAGCGCTACGAGATCCAGATCCTCGACTCGTACGGGGACACGACACTCGACAACAACGAGGCGGGCGCGATCTACACGATCAAAGCCCCGGACGTGAACGCCGCCACCGCGCCGGAGACCTGGCAGAGCTACGACATCACGTTCCGGGCGGCCCGCTACGACGCGGCCGGCGCCAAGACCGAGAACGCCCGGGTCAGCCTGGTCTGGAACGGCAGGAAGGTGCACGACAACGTCGAGATCCCCCGGGGTACCGGCGGCAACATCCCGGAGGGCCCGGCCACCGGCGCCGTCCGCCTGCAGGACCACGGCAACAAGGTGCAGTACCGCAACGTGTGGATCGAACCCGTCCGCTGAGGACAGTCGTTCCTGACCGGCCCCGGCGATGTCGCCGGGGCCGGTTCGTTGTCAGGCGGCTTCGGCCCGCATCCTGAGGTTGTCCAGCCACGTGGTCAGCGAGGAGTCCAGCGCCTGCTGCGCGTACGGGATGTCGGCCTCGACCGGCGCCCCGCTCCACGACTCCTCGGTGTGCACCAGCACCCCGCCGCCCGGCTCCTCGGCGAACTCCCAGACGTGCACTCCCTCGATGCCGTTCGCGGGGCCGCCCCACACCACCCGGTGCCGGGGCGTGACCTGCCGGACAGTGGAGGTGATGTCCAGGCCCTCGACGTGCCAGCGGAAAGCCGAGCCCGGCCGCAGGGGTCCGGGCGTGAGCAGTTCCATGCTGCCCACGCCGGACTGCCACTCGGGCCAGGACTCCAGGTCCGTGTGCAGCCGCCAGACCACCTCCAGCGGGGCGTGGACGACGATGCTGTGCCGGGCGATCACGGGCGCGTTCTCGTCGATGGTGGGTGTGGGCGTACCGGTCATGGTTGTCTCCTGTCCGGGCCGGCGCCGGGCCGGTGCCCGTCGCTCACCTCGACTCTCGGCCCGATCGCGGTCCGTCCGGAAGCGGGCACCGGGGTCCAGCGGGGTCCAGCCGTGTCCACCGGGCCGCTCGTTTGGGACAATCGCGCCGGCGGACCAGCCCGGGAGGAGCCCACCATGCGGTCGGAGACGGTTGCCGGCCCGGCCGGGCGTGGCCTGGCCGGGCGGCTGGAAGCGGCTCGCGCCCGGGCCTTCGTGGGCCGGGAGCACGAGCTCGGGGCGTTCCGGGCCGCCCTGTCCGGCGACTCGCCCGTCGCTGTGCTCTGGGTCCACGGGCCGGGCGGCATCGGCAAGTCGACGCTGACCCGGCTGTGGGTGCGGGCGGCCCGGGAGGCCGGGCGGGCGGTGGTCGAGGTCGACGGGCGGTTCGTCACCCGGGACCCGCAGGAGTTCGAGCAGACGGCGGCCGCGGTGCTCGAGGACGGTTCCGCTGTGCTCGTCGTCGATTCCTTCGAGCAGTGCCAGTGGCTCGAAGGCTGGCTGCGTGAGCGTTTCCTGCCGCGCCTCGCCGACGGCGCGCTCGTGGTGCTCAGCGGCCGCGGCCGGCCCGAGGCGGAGTGGTCGGTGGATCCCGGCTGGGCGCAGCTGCTGGCCGTGTTCGAGCTGGCGCCGCTGACCGCCGAGCAGGCCGGTGCGTTGCTGGCGGCCCGGGGAGTCGGCGCGTCCGAGGTGCCCGCCGTCGCCGGATTCGCCGGCGGCAACCCGCTCGCGCTCTCGCTCGCCGCCGCCGTCATGGACCGACCCGCGGACCAGGACCGGGACTGGACGCCGACCGGCGAGGTGCTCGCGACCCTGATGACGCGGCTGATCGGCGACGTCCCCTCGGCCACCCACCGGCGGGCGCTGGAGGTGGCGGCCCAGGCCTACGCCACCACCGAGGAACTGCTGCTCGCCGCCCTGCCGGACGAGGACGCCGGTGCCTTGTTCGGCTGGCTGCGGGGGCTGCCGTTCATGGAGTCCGCGTCGCGGGGACTCTTCCCGCACGACGCCGCGCGGGAGACGCTCGTCGCGGACCTGCGCTGGCGGTCACCCCAGGCGTACGACGGCATCCGCGAGCGCCTGTTGCAGGTATACCTCCGCCAGGCCCGCGAGGCCCCGGACGAGCAGATGCTCGACGCCATGGGCCGCGCGTTCTACCTCTACCGCGACGTCCCGCTCGTGGGCGCGATGTACTCGTGGTCGCGCCGAGGTGGCGTCCACGAGGAGGACCTGGCGCCGGAGCACCTCCCGCGGGTGCTGGAGCTGTGCCGCGCGGCCGAGGGTGAGGAGTCCGCGGCCCTGGCCGCCTACTGGTACGCCAAGCAGCCGCACGTCTTCCACATCTTTCGTGACGTCCGCAGCAGTGAGATCGTGGCGTTCTCGGCGCACCTGGTGCTCGGCGTCCCGGCCGATCCCGAGGACCTCGCGGCCGACCCGGTGGTCGCCGCCGCCTGGGAGTACAGCAACGCCACCAGCCCGGCCCGTCCCGGCGAACACATCTCCGTCACCCGCTTCGCGGTGTATCCCGCCGCGTACGAGCAGCCGTCCGCGGTGCTGGAGCTGAACCACTGGCGGGCGCTGGTGGAGGCGTACCGGGCGACCGGCCGGGCCCACGACTTCGGCATCTATCAGGACATGGCGGCGTGGACCGAACGCCTCGGCACCGCCATGGCCGACTCCGGCCGGCGCGTACGGGTCGGCGACGCCACCTACGGGCTGTTCGTCAACGACTGGCGGCAGGAGTCGTTCGAGGAGTGGTTCCACGCCGTGGTCAGCGGGGCCGTCCCGGCCAGCGTCGGCGACCAGGGTGCCGTCACGGTGCGCCCGGATCCGGCGCCCGGCGCCGTGCCGGACCGCGAGGAATTCGACGAGTACGTCCGCCTGGCCCTGCAGACCTGGCGCCACCCCGAGGGCTTCGCCTCGAACCGCCTGCTGCACCGGCCTTTCCTGACCGCGGCCGGCGGTGATCCGGCCGTCGTCCTGCGCGCGCTGGTCCAGGAAGCGGTCGACGCGATGGGTACGGACCTCGCCGGGGTGAAGGCGCACGCGGCTCTGGTGGCGACCTACTTCTCCGGGGCACCGACCCACGAGGCGGCGGCGCGCCGGCTCGGCCTGCCCTTCGGCACGTACCGCCGGCATCTGCGGGCGGCTGTCGCCCGGGTGAGCGACGTGCTCTGGGAGGCCGAGCTCGCGTCCCGGTGACTCACCGGCCCGGCTCGGTGCCGTGGTCGACCACGAGGACCACCTTGCCGACGACCGTACGGGACTCGGCCAGCCGCAACGCCTCGCCGGCGCGTTCCAGCGGCAGCTCGGCCGCCACCTGCGCGCTGAGGACGCCCTGGGCCAGCAGGGTGAAGACCTGCCCGAGGTCCTCGCGGAGCCGGGCGCGGAAGACCTGCTTGCGGCGCCGGCCGCCCCACACGTTGTAGAACGCCGCGGACCGGCCGTTCGGCAGGTGGTTCCACGCCATCAGGCGGGCGGCGAGGGCGACGACCGGCAGCAGCGGGTTGCCCTTGTCGTCGCGGGTCGACGCGGTGCCGTAGGCGACGAGCGTCCCGCCGCGGGCGAGCAGGCGGAACGAGTCGACGATGCCGGGGCCGCCCACGTGGTCGAAGACGGCGTCCACCCCGGCGGGGGCCAGGGCCCGTACCTGGGCGGGGAGGTCGGCGGCGGCGTAGTCGAGCGGGATCGCGCCGAGGTCGCCGACCGCCGTACGGTTGCGCGCCGAGGAGGTGCCGAGCACCCGGATGCCGGCGTGCCGGGCCAGCTGCACGAGGGTCGAGCCGACGCCGCCGTTCGCGCCGTGGACGAGGATCGTCGCGCCGGAGCGGACCTTCGCGACGCGGTGCAGCATCTGCCAGGCGGTGATGCCGTTGACCACGACGGTCTCGGCCTGGCTGGGGGTGATGCCCTCGGGCACGGGGACCAGGTCCGCCGCGTCCAGCAGGGCGGTGGACGACCAGCCGCCGATCTTGGTCAGGGCGGCGACCCGCCGGCCGGCCAGCGCGGGGTCGACGCCGGGCCCGACCGCGGCGACGGTGCCGACCAGGTCGTAGCCGGGGACGAAGGGAAAGGCCGGCTGGGCGAAGTAGCGCCCGCGCCGCATCTGCTGCTCGGCGAAGGAGACCCCGCTCGCCTCGACGGCGACCAAGGCCTGGCCGGGTCCCGGGGCCGGGGTGGGACGCCGGCGTACGAGCAGCTGTTCGGGCTCGACGATGCCGGGCAGGACGATCTCGGTCGTGGTGGCCATGGAAGTTCCTCCTCCGTCAGGGGTTCGAGGTGGAGTCTTCGCCGGGCCGGCGTCCAGCCTCCAGGGTTCAGCGGTGTCCAAGCCCGTCCAGCCCGGTCCATCACCAATGCAAACGTTCACTTGTGCAAACAAAGGTTTGCGTTAAGGTGAGGCCATGGACTTGGACTCCGCCTTCGCCGCTCTCGGCGACCCCGTCCGGCGGTCCCTGGTGACCCGCCTGGCGCACGGTGACGCCACGGTGGGGGAGCTCGCCGCCCCGTTCGACCTGACCTCGCAGGCGATCTCCCACCACGTCGGTGTGCTGCGCCGCTGCGGCCTGGTGGAGCAGCGCCGGGAGGGCACCCGGCGCCCCTGCCGGCTCCGCACCGACCAGCTGGCGCTGCTCAGCACCTGGATCGACGACCAGCGCCGCACCTGGGCCGACCGGCTCGACGCCCTCGAACGGCACCTGACCGGCGAGGGGGCGGAGCGATGACCGCCGACCTGCGCGGCGATGAACTGATCGCCCGCCGCCACCTCCCGGCCGGACCCGCCCGCGTCTGGGCGGCCTTCACCGCACCGGCGAGCATCGCGGCATTCTGGGGCGGTTCCCACGCGACGGTGCCGGCCGGCTCGGTCACCGTCGACCTGCGCCCGGGCGGCGAGTTCGCCCTCGACACCCGCGGGTCCGACGGCACAACCCACCGGCTGCGGTTCGTCTACGTGAGCGTCACCGAGCCGCACGAGCTGGTGTTCGACGAGCCCGTCACCGGCCTGCGCACCACCGTGACCATCCGCCCGGCGGACACCGGCACGGACCTCACCGTCCACCAGCGCCGGCTGCCTCCGGAGCTGCGCACCACCCAGGCGGCTGACGGGCTCGCCTCGATCCTGGAAGCCCTCGAAACCCACCTGCGGCACCTCGAACGGAGCACATCGTGACTCAGCGCGCCCTCGTGGCGGAGTACTTCGCCGGCTTCCGGACCGGCGACCACCCGCGCATCCTGGCCACCCTCACCGACGACGTCGAGTGGGTCATCCACGGCCACCGGACCACCCACGGCAAGGACGAGTTCGACGGCGAGATCGAGAACCCGGCCTGCACCGGCCACCCGGCACTCGACATCCACCGCGTTCACGAGGACGGCCCGGTCGTCGTCACCACCGGCGAAGGCCGCGGCGCCACCGTCGACCACGGCCCGTTCCGGTTCGCCTTCAACGACCTGTTCACCTTCCGCGACGGCCGCATCGCCCGGGTCGACTCCTACGTCGTCCCCCTGCCCTGAGGCTGCTGTCAGCAACCCCCGAGGGCGTCCAGCACGGTCCTGACCGGCAGGCCGGCGTGCCGAGGCCAGGGTGATGGTGAACCGGTGGCTCATCGTGGTGGGTGTCTGCCGGCTGATGGTCGGGTCGACACTCACCTGCCGGCCGAGCTTGCGTGATCCCGCCACGATGAGCGTGTGCCCCGGACCTGGATCGTCCTGCGACAGCTCCTGTTGACTTTCGGAGCTCTGCTCTGCGCCCTCGTCCCCTACGGCTCCCTCGGCTTCATCCTCGGCAACGTCTCCGGCTGGCTCGCACTGCTGGCCGTGATCCCGATCGCCGTCGGCTTCTACGGCCTCGTCGGGATCTGGTTCATCGGCGAGGACTCGCTGGACGTCGAACCACCCTGGATCATCCCGATGACGATCGTCGGCATCTGCCTGCTCTTCTTCCTGCCGGCCGCGGTGCCGCTCACCTACCTGCATCTGACCGGTGACCGGGTGACCGCGGTGGTGACCGAGGAGGACAGCGGCGTGTACGGGATTCCGAAGATCCAGAAGATCCGGGCTGTCGACCCGATGACCGGCGCGGACCTCGGCGAGATCGATTACGAGCCACCGGAGGTGGAGAAGCCCGGCGACCGGTTCGACCTCCTGGTCGATCCGCGCGGGTGGGTCGCGCCGGACTCGGCTCGGCTGGAATCACCGCTGCCCGAGCTGGGGTATGGCTTCGGCGGCACCGCGTTCGGCCTGCTGGCTCTGCTCACCGGGTTGCGCATCGGCCGGGACCTGCGCCGGTACGGGCGCACCGGCTCCCGGCTGCCACCCGAGGTCGTGGCGGACCTGCGGAGCAAGCCGGAGCACGGGCAACGCCGAGCTGACGAGGAGCCGGACACGCCGGAGCTGGAAGACCTGCGCGAACTGGCCGACCAGATCAGCGGCTCCGGTCCGCACGCCGGCTCGGGTTCGCACGGCGGCTCGGGTTCGCACGCCGGCGATCACGGCGATTCCGGCGACTCCGGTGGTGACCAGGGCGGCTGAGTCGCCCGGCAAGCGGCCGCGCCGAGCCGTTGCCTGCCTCCGGCCGGCCCGCCGTGACGGCACGTTGCCGCTACGCGGGCGACGCACCCTGACGACCACGTTGATCGTTAGTCGGCGGAGGCACCCGTCGGTTCGCGGGCGCCCGCGAACCGATTCAGGAGTCAGACATGTCTTGGCGTTGCCTTTCCCGGCCCGCTGTCGCCGGTGCGACGCTCGTCGCCGGTGTCGCGTTCGCCGCCCCGGCGTCCGCGACGGTGACCTACAACCCCGCCACCCGCACCGGCTTCGTCGCCGCGGCGGACGTTCGGCAGGCCTTCGGCTGGACGCCCGCGAAGCTCGCCGCGCGCGCCGGCCGTGTCGCCTTCGACCACGACTTCTGGACCGACGACACCTACTCCGTCGTCTGCGGCAAGCGCACGTACCCGGTGGTGCACCACCGGGAGTTCGGCCGCTACGAGCTGACCGACGCCGTGGTCCGCAAGCGCGCGACCGCCGGCTACGGCGCCACGAGCATCACCGGCTTCCGGCTCGCCGGCGCGAGTTTCGGCATCTCGGGCACCTCCGTGGCGCCCGCGGTCGGCCAGCCCTGCCCGGGCCGGGTGAAGGGCGCGACGATCGACGCGCTGCGGCTGGTGTCGTCGGCCACCGGCTGGTCCCTGGCCGCCCGCTCGGGCGACGTCCGGCGTCAGCTCCTGAAGAGCGGCAAGGGCGCGCCGCAGCCGCAGACCTCGCAGTCGTAGCGGCACAACCAGCCGGGGCCGGGCAACTCATCCTGGCCCGGCTGCACCGCACCGCCTCCGGCATCTCGGGATGACCGCCCGGCCGAAGATCACCGGTTGGCGGCATCCAGATCCAGGCGCCGATCGCGCTCGGCCCCGGCTCACCACACCGTTCGGTCCTGGCGCGCCACGTGACGCACGGCGACCCGTTCAGCGCTGTCGCTCGACCGTCGTCAGGTGCTCCCGGCCCTGCGCTGAACGGGCCTGGAGACGTCAGTCCTTCTCGGCGTCGGCCGCCGCGTCGGCCTCGCCCACCGGGACGCCGTCGGAGTCGCGGTCGGCGTGGTCCAGGTCGACGTCGGCACCGGTACGGGCCGCGTCGGCGTCACGGTCCGAGGCGCCGACGGTCGGACCGGCACCACTTTGGTGCGCTTCGTTGTCGACGAGGTCGCCCGCGATCGTCGCGGCGAGGGGGAGCCCGGCAGCGGACGGGGTTTCGGTCATGGCCGTGTCCTTCCTGCAGTGTGCCCGTCGCGTACCCGGCGCCGCCGCCGCGAAACGCCGTCCGCTACCGCCGCAGGTTCGCCATCAGCAGGCCGCGGGTGGCCTCCAGGTGGGCGCGCATGGCCGCCTCGGCGGCGCCGCCGTCGCGGGCCAGCACCGCGGTGACCACGGGTTCGTGCTCGGAGTGGATCTCGGCCAGGGTGCGTCCGCTGGCCGTGGTCGGCGGTCCGAGCAGGGCGGTCGTGCTGCGCAGCTGTTCCACGATGGCCGCGGTGCGGGGCCGGCCCGCGGCCCGCAGCAGCAGGTCGTGCAGGGTGCGGTCGGCCGGCCAGAACGACGCGTCGTCGCCCCGGGCGGCCGCGGCGGCCATGGTGGCCAGCGCCGCCCGGATGGTGGCGTGCTGCTCGTCGGTGGCCTGCTCGGCGGCCGCGCGGGCGGCGGGCGGTTCGAGGGCGAGGCGGATGCCGATGATCTCCTCGATGTCGTGCGCCCGGGGCGGGAGCACCCGGAAGCCGCGGTTGCGCCGGATCTCGACCAGCCCGGCCTGGGCCAGCCGGAGCAGGCCCTCGCGTACCGGGCTGCGGGACACCCCGAGCAGGTCGGCCAGTTGATAGACGGAGTACGTCTTGTCGGGCACGAGCTGACCGGCCGCGACGCCGTCCCGGACCGACTGGGCGACGGCGTCGGCGAGGGTGGGCGCCTCCGGCGGCAGGGCGAGCTTCGGCATGAGTAACATGTTACTCATGAGCGACCAGTCCAGCAGCGTGGTGGCGGCCCTCGGCCGGGCCGGCCTCGAGGTGCGGTCCGACGCCGGCACCCGCGGCATGTACGCCTCCGACGCCTCGCTGTACCGGATCCTGCCGCTGGCCGTGGTGCGGCCCCGGCACGTCGACGAGGTGGCCGCCGCGCTGGCCGTGGCCCGGGAGACCGGGGTGCCGCTGACCTCGCGGGGCGCGGGCACCTCGGTGGCGGGCAACGCCGTCGGACGCGGCATCGTGCTCGACTTCTCCCGCCACCTCAACCGGGTGCTGGAGATCGACCCGGAGGCCCGCACGGCGGTGGTGGAGCCGGGCACCGTGCACGCCGTCCTGCAGAAGGCCGTCATGCCGCACGGCGTGCGCTTCGGGCCGGACCCGTCCACCCATCCGCGCTGCACCATCGGCGGGATGATCGGCAACAACGCCTGCGGCTCGCGCTCGCTGGCCTACGGCCGGACCTCCGACAACGTGGCCGGCCTGGAGCTGCTGACCGCCGCGGGGGAGAGGCTCACCACCGGGCCGGCCGGCGTGCACGGCGCCGGGCAGGTCATCGACGACGTACGCGCGGCCGTCGGCGCCCACCTGGCCACGGCTCGCACCGAGTTCGACCGGTTCGGCCGCCAGGTCTCCGGCTACGCGGTGCAGCACCTGCTGCCCGAACGCTTCGACCTGACCCGGGCGCTCGTCGGCTCGGAGGGGACCCTCGCGGTCATCACCCGGGCGACCGTCGAGCTGGTCGTCGACTCCCCGGTCCGGGTGGTGGTCGTGCTCGGCTTCCGGGACATCGTCGCCGCGGGCGAGGCGGCGCCGGCCGTGGTCGCGCACGGCCCGACCTCCTGCGAGGGACTCGACTCGCGCCTGCTCGACGTGCTGCGCGCGCGGCGCGGCGCGGACGCCGTGCCGCCGCTGCCGCGCGGCGGGGCCTGGCTGTTCGTCGAGCTGGCCGGTGACGAGGCGGGCGAGGTGGCGGCCCGGGCGCAGCGGCTCGCGGCTGACGGCATCGCCGACGACGCCCTGGTGGTGACCGATCCCGCCGTGCAGGCCCGGCTGTGGCGCATCCGGGAGGACGGCGCGGGCCTGGCCGGCCGGGCGCCGTCGGACAAGCCCGCCTGGCCCGGCTGGGAGGACGCCGCCGTCCCGCCGCAGCGCCTGGGCGCCTACCTGGCCCGCTTCGACGAGCTCGTCGCCTCGTACGACATGACCTCGGCCCCGTTCGGCCACTTCGGCGACGGGTGCATGCACGTCCGGCTGGACCTGCCCCTGGACCAGCCCGGCGGCACGAAGATCATGCGCGAGTTCCTCACCGACGCCGCCCGGCTGGTGGGCGAGTTCGGTGGTTCGCTGTCCGGGGAGCACGGCGACGGCCGCGCCCGCTCGGAGCTGCTCCCGCACATGTACTCGCCGGAGGCGATCGCCCTGTTCGCCGGGATCAAGCACGCCTTCGACCCGGGCAACCTGCTCAACCCCGGCGTACTGGTCGACCCGGACCCGATCGACGCCGACGTCCGCCCGGCGGGCCGCTTCCCGCTCAAGCGCCTCGCGATGGCGTACCCGCACGACGACGGCGAGCTCGGTCAGGCCGTGCACCGCTGCACCGGCGTCGGCAAGTGCCGCGCGGACAACTCCGCGGCGGGCGGCGTCATGTGCCCGTCGTACCTGGCCACCCGCGAGGAGAAGGACTCCACCCGAGGGCGCGCCCGGGTGCTGCAGGAGGTCGTCCGCGGCGAGCTCCCTTGGTCACACCCGTCGGTGCACGACGCGATGGACCTCTGCCTGTCCTGCAAGGGCTGCGCCTCCGACTGCCCGACCGGCATCGACATGGCCACGTACAAGTCCGAGGTGCTGCATCAGACCTACCGGGGCAAGCTGCGCCCGCGCTCGCACTACACGCTGGGCAAGCTGCCGTTCTGGTCCCGCCTGGCCGGTTGGACGCCGCGGCTGGCCAACCTGGCCGTGCGGCTGCCGGTGCTCGGCCCGTTCGCCCTGTGGCTGGCCGGGGTGGACAAGCGGCGGTCCGTGCCGGCCTTCGCCCGGCGCCCGTTCCGGCGCACGTTCGTCAGGACGGCGGCCGAGGGCCGCCAACCCGTGGTGCTCTTCGCCGATTCCTTCTCCGACGCGTTCTCGCCCGAGGTCGCGGAGGCCACGGTACGGGTGCTGCGCGCGGCCGGCTACGAACCGCGGCTGCCGTCCGGGTCGGTCTGCTGTGGTCTGACCTGGATCACGACCGGTCAACTGGACGCGGCCAAGAAGATCCTCAGCCGTACGGTGGCAGCGCTCGCGGCCGACGCCCGCGCCGGCATCCCGATCGTCGGCATCGAGCCGTCCTGCACGGCCGTGCTGCGTTCCGACGTCCACGAACTGCTCCCCGGGGACGCGGACGCCGAGGCGGTGGCTGGCTCGGTGCGCACCCTGGCCGAGCTGCTCGCCCGGACGCCGGGCTGGACCCCGCCCGACCTGTCCGGCCTGGACGTCATCGCCCAGCCACACTGCCACCACCACGCCGTCCTGGGCTGGCAGGCGGACGCGGATCTGCTGGCCACGACGGGGGCCCAGGTGCGACGACTCGCCGGGTGCTGTGGACTGGCCGGCAACTTCGGCGTCGAACGCGGCCACTACGAGGTGTCCGTGGCGGTGGCGGAGCAGAACCTGCTGCCGGCTCTCGACGCGGCCCCCGATGCCGTGGTGCTGGCCGACGGTTTCTCGTGCCGTACCCAGGTCGCGGACCTCCGCGACCGCCCGGCCGTGCACCTGGCGCAGCTGCTCGACCGAAGCTGATCACGATGCTTCGCCTTTGAAGGCCCCGGTCGGTTCCGATCGGGGCCTTCGGCGTGTCCGGCGGGGCGCTCAGCGTAGGGCTCGGCGGCCCTTCACGACGCCCATGACGACGGAGGCGGCCAGGGCGAGGAGGCCGATGATGATGAGCCATTTGACGGCCTTGAGGATCAGGCCGAGCACGATGAGCACGACGGCGACGGCGGCGACGGTGTAGATCAGGGCCCGCATGGTGGCTCCTTCGGGATGGGTGGCAGTCGAAGCAGTGCCCGGGGGCGGGGTCTTCAATCATCGGGGCGGATCGGGGTCCGCTTCGCCATGTGCGCGCTCCGTTTCGCCGCACCGGGTGCCGTAGCCCGGTGTGGCTCGGCGGGTCAGGGTTGCCGGCCGCCCATGCCGGCGTGCAGGAACGACGTCAGCGTCTCGATCGCCTCCTCGTCGGACAGCTCCCGGCCGAGGTCCGGTCCGCGCCCGGAGAGCCAGCGGTCGGCGAAGGTCGACAGCAGACCCGTGAACATGGACGCGACCACCAGCGGCTCGCCCGGCAGTTCGAGCTTCGCCAGGTGATCCGCGATGTGCCGCAGGTCCGGCTCCAGCAGCTCCTGGCTGCGCCGCGCGAACGACTCGTCCACCGTGGCCGCCTGTTGCAGCGCCACCACGATCGTGCGGTGCCGTCGGTAGAACTCCCAGTAGACGGCCACGTGCCAGCGCACGGCGTCGCGGTCGCGGAAGTCGTCGCTGTGCCCGGGGGTCCCGGCGGACACGTCGCCCTCGGCCAGCAGGTCGGTCAGTAGCGCCTCGAGCAGCGCTTCCTTGTTGGTGAAGTGGGTGTAGAAGGAGCCGGCCGCGCGACCCGCCTCGGCGGTGATGTCCGTGATTTTGGTGTTCAGGTAGCCGAGACGCGCGAACGCCCGGACCGCCGCCGCCTTCAGCTCGGCTTCGGTCTCCGCGGCCTGCCGCTTGCGTACCCCGACCGCCATGCCTACCTCCGAGATCCGTGCCTTGACCGCACGCTACCAGCCACCCTATGGTGAATTCATGTTCACTGAATCAAGATTCACCGTACTGATCGCGGGCGCCGGTCCGACCGGGCTCACGCTGGCCATCGACCTGGCGCGGCGCGGGGTGCCGTTCCGCATCGTGGAGAAGTCGCCGACGCCGTACGCCGGTTCGCGCGGCAAGGGGGTGCAGCCGCGGACCCAGGAGATCCTCGAGGACCTCGGCGTGCTGGACCGGTTCCGTGAGTTCGGCGGGGACTATCCCGAGCTGCTGATCCACCTGCCCGGCGGCGCCACGACGACGCGGCGGATGGCCGAGCTGCACGCCCCGACCCCCGCGGTGCCGTACCCCAACATCCTGATGGTGCCGCAGTGGCGCACCGCGGAACTGCTGACCGGGCGGCTGGCCGAGCTGGGCGGCCGGGTCGAGCTCGGCGTCGAGGTCACCGGCTTCACCCAGCGCGAGGGTGGAGTTGACGTCACCCTCAGCACCGGCGAGCGCGTGACCACGACGTACCTCGTCGCCGCGGACGGCGGCCGCAGCACCATCCGGCGCGCGCTCGGGGTGGGCTTCGCCGGCGAGACCCACGACACCGAGCGGATGCTGATCGCCGACGTCCGGCTGACCGGCCTGGACCGGGACCGCTGGCACGTGTGGCCCGGCGCCCAGCCGAACTCTCTGCGCCTGGGGCTGTGCCCGCTGCCCGGCACCGAAGACTTCCAGCTCACCGCGCCCCTGGCCGAGAGGCCCGATCCGGAGGACCTCGCACCGGCGGCCCTGCAACGCCTCGTCGACGACGTTCAGGCTCAGGTCAGCCTGACGCAGGTCGGGTGGACCTCGCTGTACCGGGCCAACATCCGGATGGTGGACCGCTACCGGGTCGGCCACGTCTTCCTGGCCGGCGACGCCGCTCACGTGCACTCACCGGCGGGCGGGCAGGGCCTCAACACCGGGATCCAGGACGCCTTCAACCTGGGCTGGAAGCTGGCCGCGGGCGATGACGCGCTGCTCGACACCTACGAGGCCGAGCGACTGCCGGTAGCGGCCGAGGTGCTCGGCATCAGCACGCGGTTGCACCGCCGGCACGCCGAGAACGCCGAGGACGCGATGCGCCGCGACGATCCGGTGCTGCGGCAGTTGTCCCTGACCTACCGGGACGGGCCGCTGGCCGACGGGACGCGGAGCGCGTCGGGTCGGCTGCATGCGGGTGACCGGGCGCCGGACGCGCCCTGCGGATCCACCCGTGTCTTCGACCTCCTCCGCGGTCCGCATCGGACACTGCTGGTCTTCGACGCGCCCGACGCCGACCTCCCGCCGGAATCACCGGACCTGCACATCCACCACATCGTCCGGCCGGGCGCCCCGGCCGCCGAAGGGGCCGTCGTCGACCGCGACGGACACGCCCACGAGGCATACGACGTCAGCGCCCCGGCCACCTTCCTGGTACGCCCCGACAATTACCTCGCCGGCGTGGCCCACCACCCGCGGATCACCGCGATGAGCGCGGGTTACTGAGGCGAACGCACCGGCACCTGTCTCACTTCGGCGAAACGGACGAGGTGTTCCGCTAGCGTCCGCCGCATGCCGTCACTCTCCCGTGCCTCGCTGGTGCGTTTCGCCGCCCCGGTCAACCAGCGGATGGCCGCCCTGACCGCATCCCCACGCTGGGGCCGTTTCGTCGGCCGCAAGATCGTCCTGCTGACCTACACGGGACGCCGCTCCGGCCGCACGTTCACCATCCCGGTCGGCTACCGCCGCGACGGCGACCAGATCACCATCGGCGTCCGGATGCCCGAGGCCAAGACCTGGTGGCGCAACTTCCTCGGCGCGGGGGCACCCCTGTCCCTGCACCTGGACGGCACGGACCGGACCGGCCACGCGACCTCCCACCGCGACGACAAGGGCCGGGTGACGGTCGCCGTGATCCTCGACAGCTGACGAGGCGGTGGGTCACCTGACCCACCGCCTCCTGACCTCAGCCGACCTCGTACGCCCGCAGCACCGTCACCGCAGCCGTGTTGCCCGCGGCGTCGGTAGCGTTGGCCCGCAACGACACGAACCCACCCGCAGCCGGGTTGGTGACCCGCACCGTCCGCCGGTCGCCCGTCCCGCGCACCGTGGCCGGGTGCCACGTGCGCCCGTCGTCCGTCGAGAACTCGGCGGTCAGCGTACGGTTGGGCCTGGCCGCCGACCCGGACGTCCGTCCTACGGTGACCGGGATGAGGAACGCCTTACCCGCCGGCGCCACGTTCAGCTCGTTCACCCGCGGGCTGAAGCGCACGCTCGACAGCGGCAGACGCGTCGGAGTCTCCCCGGCCGTCGTCGCCGAACGGAACGTCCACACCGCGCTGACCGACGTCGACAGCCGGAACGGTGCTCCACGAGTGGCGGACTGCTCCAGCCGGTACTGCGCGTTGCCCGGCGGCACCTCGAACTCGGCATAGCCGGACGGCTCCTCGCCGATCAGCTTGCCGCCGGAGTACAGCGCGGTCCGTGCCGTCTCCGGGCGCGCGTCGCCCCAGTGGCCCGCACCGTCACCGAACAGCGGGACGCCGGCCACGATCAGGTTCTCGATCCGCAGCGCCGCGTCGAGGTCCCCGGCGACCGAGGGGGCGAAGACCGCACGGTTCCAGTCCTCGGCGTAGGCGCGTCCCGCGTGGTAGCGCTTCTCGGGCGAGAACGCGATGCTCAGCAGCTCGGGGAAGCTGTCCGGATCCGTCTGCCGTTCCTGGTCGAACTCGCCCGACCAGGTGGTCCGGCCCTCGGTGCTCAGCCATTCCGTGCGCTTCGACGGCAGCCCGAACGGCAGCCCCGCGGCCCATCCGCCGATGTTCGGCCCGAGGTCGGGCCAGTTCAGCTTGACGGCGGTGACGCCCTCGGCCTCCCGGGCGAAGCGGGACCGCACCGTGGCCAGCTCGCCGGCCCGGACCCGCTTGGTGAAGCCGGTGTAGAACGCGCCTTCCTTCAGGTACGCGAGGTTGTAGGTGAACGGGGTGTCCTGGAACGACTCGCTCGCCTCGTCGAACTTCGCGAAGGCCGCGTTGACCGACCCGTAGAAGCCCTTCTGCTGGCGGCGCGGGCCGACCTGTCCCACGAAGATGTCGTCGCCGGTGTCGGACAGCGCGGACGCGCCGACCCCGTACTCGTCGCTGACCCAGTCGGCGTTGACCGCGACCAGGGCCGCGGTGGCGTCCTTGCGGGGCACGGTGATCCGCACCGGCTGCCCGCGGCGGGCGTCGAGCCGTACGGTCGCCGGCCCGTCCACCACGAGCTTCGGCTGGACCAGCATGGTGGTGGTGTCGTCCGCACCGTAGATCCAGGTGAAGAGGCCGTACTCGCCCTTGGGCAGGCGCACCTTGTCGGCCGGCTCGTCGCTGAAGACGTCGTAGAAGGCCGGCTCGTCCAGCCGGTGGAGCGAGGTGACGTGCTCGGCGGGCTGCCCGTCGCGACCCAGGTGCTCCAGCGTGACGTCGTAGCTCTCCACCTCGCGGTTCACCGCGACCGGGGTCTCCACCCGGACGTCACCGGGGCCGGTCGCGACCAGCTGTCCGGTCTTGAAGCCGTCGGTGCCCGCGCCGCGGGTGTCCGCCGTGACCGTGGTCGTGGCGGTGCCCCCGGCCGGCACGGTCAGGCTGGTCGCCGCGAGCGAGAACGTGCCGGACTTGTCGATCAGAGACAGCGCCAGGGTGATCGGCGCGGTGCCACCGTTGCGGTAGGTGACGGTCTTGGTGACCGGGACGTCGTCGCTGTGCGGCCACTCCTGCCGGCCGAAGCTGATGCTGCCCTCGTCCACGGAAACCGCCTGGCGCACCACGCGGGCCACGTCGACGCGGCCCGCGCCCTGACCGAAGACGTCCACGTCCGCGGCCGGCTTCGCCGCGCCCATGAGCAGGGTCTTGCGCTGCTTGGGGGACCAGCCGGGGTGCTGCTGGGTGACGATCGCCGCCGCGCCGGCGACGTGCGGGGAGGACATCGAGGTGCCGGAGAGGCTCACGTAGCCCTCTCCGGCCGGGGTGCCGATCTGACCGTTCGCGGCGCGGGCCGCGACGATGTCCACGCCCGGCCCGGTGATGTCGGGCTTGATGGCGTCGTCGCCGACCCGGGGGCCGCGGCTGGAGAAGTCGGCCAGCTGGTCCTGGTCGTCGACCGCACCGACGGTGAGCGCCGAGTCGGCGCTGCCCGGCGAGCCGACCGTCGCGGTGGCTCCGGAGTTGCCGGCCGAGATCACGAAGAGGGCACCGTGGGCCGCGGTGAGGTCGTTGACGGCCTGCTCCAGCGGATCGATGCTCGGCGCGTCACCACCGCCCAGGCTGATGTTGATCACCGGGGCGGTCTTGGCGGCCCACTGCATGCCGGCCAGGATCGACGATTCCTCGCAGAATTCGGTCGAGCACACCTTGCCGATCGCCAGCTTCGCGCCGGGCGCCACACCCTTGTACCTGCCGCCGGACTTCGCGCCGCTGCCGGCGATGATCGAGGCGACATGCGTACCGTGGCCGACGAGATCGTCGGCGTCCGGGTCGGGGGTGAAGTTCTCGGCCGCCACGATCTTCCCGGCGAAGTCCGGGTGGGTCGCGTCGATGCCGGAGTCGAGGATCGCCACCGTGACGCCGGTGCCGTCCAGGCCCGCCTGCCAGGCCGCCGGGGCACCGATCTGCGGCACGCTCACGTCCAGGTCGAGCTTGCGCTTGCCGTCCAGATAGACCCGTTCGACGCCCGGGCTCAGGGTGCGGGCTGCCGCCGTACCCGTGGTCAGAGAGGTCCAGAGCTCGGCCCGTGCGGTGCGCTGCGCGCGCACCGCGAGCGCACTCACCCCACCCAGATCGCGGGCGACGCGGGCCGTTCCGCTGGTCGCCGCGCGGGCGGCGGCGGGTCCCTTGCGGTTTCCGGAGCGGGGGTACGCGAGCAGCAACGGCAGTTCAGCCTCGCCGGTGTAGCCGAAGTCGCGCAGCGCGGTCAGGTCGAACAGCCGCTGATCGAGCCGGCCGCCCTTGACCAGGGGCAGCGCGTCCACCGGGAGCACATAGTGGTGCCCGGCGGCTTTGTGGCTGACGAACCGCATACCGCTCCGGCCCGGCGCGCGTTCGACGCTGGTCCGGCCGTCCGGTGCGACGATCACCCGGTCCCCGGTGATCAGGGTGATGCTGGTGGATCCCGTGGTCACCGGGCCGAGCGGGGCTGTCGGACCGGGTGCCGCACTCGCCGCGGCGGGCACGACCGCGGTGAGCGCGGCAGCCGTCCCGGCGGCGAGCAGTGCGGCGGACAGTTTTCGCAGGCGCATGGAAGGGCCTCCCGTCAGCCGGGCCCGATGGCCCGGCCCATCGATGGCCGTAACTCTTGCAGACCGGTGCAAACCATCACGTCGGTCGATTGACGGCTGGTTGACCGGCTGGCAACATTCGCGTCATGGGAGCGCTCCCACAGGCTCCGTCCCTGCGCGGCCGTCCCACCGCTCCGGCAGCGGCCGCGAAGTTCTGAGAGGACCCCCGTGACTCCACATCGACGCCGGCGGGCCGCCGGGCTGATCGCGGCGAGCGCCGCGGCCGGCCTCGGCCTGGCCCTGCTGACGGTCCAACCGGCCTCCGCCGAGCCGGTCCAGCACATCCCCAACGGCACCTTCACCAGCGGCACCACCGGCTGGTGGTCCACCGAGAACGCACCCGTCTCCGTGGTCGGCGGCCGGCTCTGCGCCGAGGTCCCGGCCGGCACCACCAATGCCTGGGACGTCAGCCTCGGCCACAACGACGTTCCCTTGATCAACGGCGCGGCCTACGCCCTCAGCTTCAGCGCCTCGGCCAGCACCGCGGTGACCGTCCGGGCCAACGTGCAGCTCAACGAGGCGCCGTACACCGCGGCGCTGTCCCGGGCCGTCGCGCTGACCAGTGAGGCGCAGAAGTTCGAGTACACCTTCACCGGAGGTCTCGACTCGGCCAACGGCACGCTGACGTTCCAGCTCGGTGGCAGCGCCGAGGCCTACACCTTCTGCCTGGACGACGTCAGCCTGACCAGCGACGGTGACACGCCCCCGCCGGCCGGGCCGGAGCAGATCGAGAACGGTGACTTCGCCGAGGGAACCGCGGGCTGGTACTCCTACGGCACCACGGACACCGGAACCGGCGACGGGCGGCTGTGCACCGCGGTGCCGGCCGGGCTGGCCAACCCGTGGGACGCCGGCGTGGGGCAGAACGGCGTGGCGCTCATCGCCGGGTCCTCGTACACCTTGTCGTTCGACGCCTCGGCCACGCCCGGCGCGAGCGTGCGGGCCGCCGTCCAGCTGGGCGCCGAGCCGTACACGTCGTTCCTGTCGCGGGACGTCGCGCTGACCTCCACCACGCAGCACGTGGAGTTCACCTTCACCGCATCGGCCGACACCACCGCGGGTCAGGTCGCCTTCCAGGTCGGTGGCAATGCCGAGGCGTACCGTTTCTGCGTGGACAACGTGTCGCTGATCGGCGGCGAGGAAGAGCCGCCGTACACCCCGGACACCGGGCCGCGGGTCCGCGTCAACCAGGTCGGCTACCTGCCGGCCGGACCCAAGAACGCGACCGTGGTCACCGAGGCCACCACGGCGTTCGGCTGGCAGCTCAAGAACGCCTCCGGTGACGTGGTCGCCGACGGCACCAGCACGCCGCGCGGGGTGGACGCCGCCTCGGGCCAGAACGTGCACACCATCGACTTCTCCGGCTTCCGCACCGCCGGCACCGGCTACACGCTGGTCGCCGACGGGCAGACCAGCCACCCGTTCGACATCTCCGGCACCGTCTACAAGCAACTGCGCTCGGACGCCCTGCAGTTCTTCTACATCCAGCGCAGCGGCATCGCGATCGACGGCGACCTGGTCGGCGAGCAGTACGCCCGCCCGGCCGGCCACCTCGGCGTGGCTCCCAACCGCGGTGACACCGACGTGCCGTGCCGCGCCAACGCCTGCGACTACCGGCTGGACGTGCGCGGCGGCTGGTACGACGCCGGCGACCACGGCAAGTACGTGGTCAACGGCGGCATCGCCGTGCAGCAGCTCATGAGCACCTTCGAACGCACCAAGACGGCCGTCACCGCTGCCCACGGTGTCGCTCTGGCGGACAGCACGCTGCGGGTGCCGGAGCGCGGCAACGACGTGCCCGACATCCTCGACGAGGCGCGGTGGGAGCTCGAGTTCCTCATGCGCATGCAGGTCCCGGCGGGCAAGCCGCTCGCCGGCATGGTGCACCACAAGATGCACGACGCCAACTGGACCGGCATCCCGATGCAGCCCGAGGACGATCCCGAGCAGCGCGAACTGCACCCGGTGTCGACGGCCGCCACCCTGAACCTGGCTGCCACCGCCGCCCAGTGCGCCCGGCTGTTCGCGCCCTACGACGCGGCGTTCGCCACCAAGTGCCTTACCGCGGCCCGCACCGCGTACACCGCGGCGAAGGCCAACCCCGCGAAGGTGGCCCAGGACCTCGGTGGCGGCGGCGGTGGCTACGGCGACGCCGACGTCAGCGACGAGTTCTACTGGGCGGCGGCGGAGCTGTACCTGAGCACGGCCGAGCAGCCGTACCTCACCGATCTGACCGCCTCGCCGCACCACACCGGCGACGTCTTCGCGGCCACGGGTTTCGGCTGGGGCAGCACGGCCGCCCTGGGCCGGCTCGACCTGGCCACGGTGCCGAACCTGCTGCCGGCGGCGGACCGCCAGCGGGTCCGCCAGTCGGTGGTCACGGCGGCGGACCGCTACCTGGCGACCCTGAAGGCCCAGGCGTACGGGCTGCCGATGCCCGGTGACGCCGGGAGCTACTTCTGGGGCGGCAACAGCAACATCCTCAACAACGTCGTGGTGCTGGCCACCGCCTTCGACCTGACCGGCAAAGCCGGCTACCGCGACGGGGCGCTGCAGGGCGTCGACTACATCTTCGGCCGCAACGCGCTGAACCAGTCGTACGTCACCGGCTGGGGCGAGCACGCGTCGCAGAACCAGCACAGCCGGATCTTCGCCCACCAGGCGGACGCGAGCCTGCCGCATCCGCCGGCCGGATCGCTGGCGGGCGGGGCCAACGCGGGCCTGGACGACCCCTATGCCAAGGACCTGCTGGAAGGCTGCAAGCCGCAGTTCTGCTACGTCGACCACATCGAGTCGTACGCGACCAACGAGGTTGCCATCAACTGGAACTCGGCGCTCGCCTGGGTGTCGTCGTTCCTGGCCGACCAGGGCACGGGCCAGGCCCCGGCCGCGTCGTCCTGCAAGGCCGAGTACACCAACTACGGCCCCTGGCAGGGCAACGGCGGCTTCACGGCGCAGCTGGCGATCACCAACACGGGCAGCACGGTGGTCGACGGCTGGACGGCACGTTTCGCCTTCCTCGGCGGTCAGAAGCTGCGGGAGGCGTGGTCGACCGAGGCCACGCAGGCCGGTGCCACGGTGACCGCGAAGAACACCGCGGTCAATCGCCGGATCCAGCCGGGTCAGACGGTGTACCTCGGCTTCAACGCGACGACGCCGGGCGGACCGAACCCGGCACCGGAGCTGATCACCCTCAACGGAGCCGCATGCGGCTGAGGTGAACTGCGGGCCCGGCCGGCACCTGTCGGCCGGGCCCGCGCTCTGCTCAGGGAGCCGCGTTCAGCAGGTCGAGCACGCTGTGCTGACAGGAGTGGTTCGTACTGACATACGGCCCGGCCCAATGGCTGCCGTACGCGTCGAAACTCGTCCGGCTCCTGGCGTACGCGGAATCGGCCTGCCGCCGCAGGTACCCGTCGTAAGCCCGTCCCACGGCCGCGTTCAGCACGCCCAGCCCGCGGATGAACGCGCCCTTGAACGAGACCCCGTCGCCGCTGCACTGGTTGGGTTCGTTGGGCTCGCGCAGGATGCCGTTGGTGTTGAGGTACGTGCTCGTGGTGGCCGCGTCGGCGACCCGGCGGGCCACGGTCAGCGCGTTCGCGTCACCGGTCAGCCGGTTGAGCTGCACCAGCGCGTTGATCAGCACACCCTGGTTGTAGGTCCACGTGACGTCGCCGTTGTTGCGGCAGGTGCTCAGGTTGAGGCCGTCGTTGACCAGGTTCGAGCTGTTGAGCATCCCGGTGCTCTGGAACCACGTCCAGCCGGCCTGCGCCCGCCCCCGGTAGACGCTGTCGCCGCCGATGCGCAAGGACAGGGCAGCGTTGAGCTGGATGTAGAGACTGTTGGCGACAGCGTTCTTCACGGTCCGGTCGGTACGCCAGTAGATGCCACCGCCGCAGCGGGTGTCCCAGTAGCTGAACATGTGGTCGGCGCCGGCCCGGGCGGTGTTCAGGTAGCGGCTGTCACCGGTCCGGTCGTACGCGGCCACCCAGGCCAGCGCCCACCAGCCGGTGTCGTCGAGATACTCGTTGCGGAACTGGCCCTGCCGGGCGTTGATGTTCTTGTCGTACGTGGCCGCGATCGCGTAGTCGTAGCTGTGCATGCCGCTGATCCGGCTGTTGTCGATCAGTGCGGTGAGCGCGTTGGCGCCGGTCCACCAGCCGTTGGTGTCGAAGAGTCCGGTGCCCTGGTCGAACCGCATCATCAGGGCGGTGGCCGCGGCGGTCCGCCGGTCCCACGCGTTCCAGTTGCTGCGGGTCCAGCCGGTGCACGTGAGCTCGGGCCGGTCGCCGGCCTTGCCGCAGGCGCGCAGCACGCCGACGCCGCGCGAGGCCCAGTTGTCGACGTTGAACATGGCGGTGCGCGCGCTGCCGGAGCCGGCGGGGACGGTGGTGTCGCCGAGCCGGCTGTCGCCCGACCAGGTGCGCCCGCCGTCGAAGGACCGGTCCAGCCAGACCTGGTCGCCGGCCTGGCCGTTCTCGACGGTCGCCCAGATCATCGCGTCGGTGTCGTTGACGTGAACCTTGAACGAGCGGCCGTACAGGGTGGTGCTGGTGGCGACGCGGTCGCCGGGGGAGAGGCCCGGATCCCGGGCGTCGCAGTAACGGTTGCAGACGGTGGCGGCCTGCGCGGGCAACGCGATCTGAACCTGGAGGAGGGCGGTGACGGCGATCGTGAGGACCGCGATCGGCTTCTGACGCATGGGTTACCTCCGTGCCGGTGGGTGCACTCGGTAACTGTTAATAAAGTACACATATTGTTAATAGTCAATGCCTACTCGCCCCGGAACACCGGTGCCCGCCGCTGCAGACTCGCGGCGATGCCCTCGCCGCTGTCGCGGGTCCGCCACAGCGCGGCCTGCTCGGCCAGCTCGTGCTCCATGGCCCGGCGGACCCGCTGCGGCAGGTCGCCGCGCAGGGTCGCGCGGATCGACCGTACGGCCAGCGGCGCCGCCGCCGCGATCGAGCGCGCCCATTGCCGGGCCGTCTCGCGCACCCGGCCCGGCTCGGCCAGCCGATCGGCCAGCCCGATGGCGACCGCCTCCTCGCCGCCCACCCGGCGCGCGGTCAGCAGCAGATCGGTGGCCAACTGCCGGCCCACCAGCTCCGGCAGGGTGACGCTGAGCCCGAACCCCTGGTGGAAACCCAGCCGGGCGAAGTTGGCGACGAACCGGGTCGACGGCTCGGCCACCCGGAAGTCCGCGGCACAAGCCAGCCCCAGGCCGCCGCCGACCGCGGTGCCCTGCACCGCGGCGATGATCGGGGTACGCACTTCGAACAGCCGCGCCGCCCGCCGGTACAGGCCCTCGGCGGCGACCACCATGTCCACGGCGAACTCCGCCGAACCCAGATCCGCGCCGCCGCAGAAGTTCTTGCCCTCGCTGGCCAGCACGATCACCCGGCAGCCGGCGTCCTCGTCCAGGGCGCCGGCGGCATCGGCGAGCCGGCCGATCAGCTCGGCGTCGATGTGGTTGTTCGGCGGCCGCCGCAGTTCGAGCAGCCCGATCCCGTCCGTGACGGACACCGCTACGTCATCGCTGTGTTCCACCAGGTCAGGATGGCCGACGCCGGGCGCCCGGCGGCAACCGGGCTGGTTGCCGCCACGTGCCGTCGACGGCCGCGGCTACTGGGCGACCTTGAACAGATCGTTGAGCTGGTTGTTGAGCTCGGTCAGGGAGCTGACCGGCTTGCTGCCGAGGTAGACGGCGTCGAGCCGCGGTTGCAGCAGGGCGGTGATGTCCGCGGCGTTGGTGGTCACCGGGAACAGGAACGTCGTCTTGTCCTTCACCTGATCCGTGAACGCCGTGACGTCGAGCTTGCGTTCGTTCTTGTTGTAGGCGACGGCGAGCTCGGTGGCCTCGGGCCGGGCCGGGAACACCACGCCGGATTCGCCGATGAGGTTCTGGCACTGCTCGCCGGACAGGAACTTCACCCACTTGGCCGCGTTCTCCGGTTGCTTCGACAGCGTGGTGACCGAGTCCGCGAGACCGTTGAACATCGAGGCGCGTTTGCCCGTGGGGCCGATCGGGGTCGGGGCGACCCCGATCTCGAGCTTCCGGCCGGCCGCGTCGGTGAGCTTGGTGAAGGTCGAGATCATCCAGGAGCCGCTGATGCCCAGGGCGGCGATCCCGGACTGGAGCTGTTTGTCCGTACCGATCGGGTTGCTGCCGCCGATCTCGGCGTAGGTCGGCATGAAGCCCTTGTCGGCCAGGCCGAAGTACCACCGCAGGGTGTCCTGGAACGCCGGCTGGTCGAGGTTGAAGCGGGTGCCCCAGGGGTTGGTGTCGGTGACCTGCCAGCCGGCGCTGGCGGTGAACGCCGACCACTGGGTCTGTCCCCAGCCGCTGCCGCCGGCCCCCTCGGACGCCAGCCCGTGGGTCTTGACGTTGTTCTTGTCGAAGCCGGGCTCGTCACCGCGCACGCCCTTGGCGTCGACGGTCAGGTGCGCGATGAGTTTCTCGAAGGTGCCGCCGTCCTGCGGATTCCAGGACAGGTTCTGCAGTTGGGCCGGGTCCACGCCGGCCGCGTCCAGGGCTGCCTTGTCGTAGAACACCGCGACCGTGTCCCAGTCCTTCGGGGCGCCGTACCGTTTGCCGTCCTTGCCCTTCCACAACTCGGCCAGGCCCGGCTGGTAGTCGCTGTCCTGGAGGTCGCTGGTCGGCGCCAGGTCGTCCAGCGGCCGCAGCACCTCCAGGTCGACGTACTGGGCGAACTTCGCCAGGTGGTCGGTGAAGACGTCCGGTGCGGCGTCGGCGATGAAGCCGGCGGTCAGCTTCGACCAGTACGAGTCCCAGCCGTACTGCGAGATGTTGATGCGCAGGCCCGGATTCTGTTGCTGGAACGCGTCGGCGCACTTCTGGTAGCCGGGTTGCTGGGCGGAGTCCCAGAGCCAGTACTCGATGGTGCCCGTGGTGCCGCCGCTGCCGGCACCTCCGCAGGCGGTCAGCAGGGTCAGGGTGAGGGCGGCCGCGGTGGCCCGGTAGGTACGTGACATCACTTGATCCCGCTGAAGCCGATGGAGTTGACGATCCGTTTGGCGAAGACCATGAAGAGCAGCAGCATCGGGAGCGCGGCGACCAGGGTGGCGGCCATCAGGCCCGCCCAGTCCGGCCCGGTCTGCGGGGTCTGCGACTTGAACACGCCGAGCGCCACGGTGAGCACCCGGGACTTGTCGGTGTAGCTGACCATCAGCGCCCAGAAGTACTCGTTCCAGACGGAGATGTAGGTGAGGATGGCCAGCGTCGCGATCGGTGCGGTGGACATCGGCAGGATGAGCCGGAAGAACACGCGAACCTTGGACGCGCCGTCGATCAGCGCCGCCTCCTCAACCTCCTTGGAGATGCCGAGGAAGAACTGGCGCAGGAAGAACACCGCGAACGGGGTCATCAGCATGCTCGGCAGGGCGATGCCGAGCAACGTGTCGACCAGGCCGAGCTGCTTGATGAGGACGAAGTTCGGCAGCAGGGTGAAGATGGTGGGGATCATCAGGCCGCCGAGGAAGAAGCCGAACCACTTCTCCCGGTTCTTCCATTCCAGGCGGGCGAAGGCGTACGCGGCCATCGCGGAGAAGAAGACCTGCCCGACGGTGACCAGTGTGGACACCACCACCGAGTTGAACAGGTAGCGCCAGAAGTTGATGGGCTGTCCGGCGCCGCCGGCGTCGATCGCCTCCTGGCCGCTCTGCAGGCCGAAGACGCGCGCGAAGCCGCCCCACGACGGCTGCACCGGCAGCAGGCTGTCACTGCCGGCGTAGAGGGCGTTGTTGCTGGACAGCGCGGTGCGCAGCATCCAGTAGAACGGGAACAGGCTGATCGCGATGACCACGATCATGAAGGTCCAGGCGAGGGCGCGGCCGACGCTGAACCGCTTCGGCTCCGGGGGTTCGACGGTGGGGGAGACAGGTGCCGGTCCGATGGTGGTGGCCGGGGGAGCGGTGTCGATGGTCATGCTCGCTCCTCAGGTCAGGTCGGAGGTATCGGCCCGGGTGACCCGGTACTGGACGAAGGTGATGATCACGAGCACCAGCAGCAGTGCGACCGACATGGCGGAGGCGTACCCGAACTGGAAGCGCCCGAAGGCGACGTCGTAGATGTAGTACTGCAGCACCCGTGACGAGTCGACCGGTCCGCCGCGGGTGGCGATGGCGACGGTGTCGAACACCTGGAACGACCCGACCACCGTGATGATCAGGACCAGCGCCAGCACCGGGCGCAGCAGCGGGACGGTGATGCTGCGGAACATCCGGGGCTCGCTGGCCCCGTCCATCCGGCCCGCCTCGTACATCGTCTCCGGGATGGTCTGCAGGCCCGCGAAGATCAGCAGGGCGGTGTAGCCGACGTGCCGCCACACGTTGATCAGCGCGATGGTCGGGATGACCAGGGCGTCGGAGGACAGGAACGCGACCCGGTCGAGCCCGATCGCGGCGATGAGCGTGTTACCGATGCCCAGCTGGTAGTCGAGGATCCAGAGGAAGACCAGTGCGGCCACCACGTTGGAGACCAGGTACGGCGTCAGCACGATGCCCCGCAGCCAGGTCCGCCGGGTGAGCCGCTGCATCATCACGGCGATGACCAGGGCCACCGCCGTCTGCAGGGCGATGTTGATGACGACGTAGTAGATCGTCACCCGCAGCGAGTTCCAGAACACCGGGTCCTGGGCCATCCGGACGTAGTTGTCGAGGCCGTTGAACTCCGGCGGGGTCAGCAGGTTGAACTTGGTGAAGCTCAGGTAGATGCCGCGCAGGGTGGGCCAGACCATGAAGACCAGGAAGCCGATCAGCGCGGGCAGGATGAACATGAGCGCCAGCCGGGTGTCGTCCCGTCTCCTGGCGCGTGGGGTGCCGGTCCGGTCCGGCCGGGTGGTGATGCTGAGGGCCATCGGATCCTCCTTCGCCCGTCGTCGCGGCCGGACTTACTTTCAGCCAGGTTGAAAATAATCCCGGCATCACGATGTGACAAGGGTCACTATTTACGCTTGATGCATGGCACCCCTCTCCACCGCCGAGCTGGCGGTGACCCGGCACCTGCTCGTGCACGGGCCGACGACCCGCGCCGCCCTCGGTGACCGGCTCCAGCTGTCGTACGCGTCGATGTCCCGCCTGGCCCGCGCGCTGACCGACGGCGGCCTGATCACCCAGGACGTCGAGCCGGAGTTCACGGTCGGGCGTCCGCGCCAGATCCTGTCCGCGGTGCCCGGTGCCCGGCACGTCGTGGGCTGCAAGCTCACCGCCGACCGGGCCTACGGCGTCGTGTGCGACATGTTCGGCGAGGTCCGCTGGGCGGCGAAGGCGGCCCTGCCGCGCCGGCGCAGTGACGGAACGGTGCCCGTCGCGGCAACCGTGAAGACCGTGGCGCGGCTGGCGCAGAGGCTGGCCCGCCGGGTCCCGTCGGTGGACGGCATCGCCGTGTCGCTGGGCGGCGTCGTCGTGAACCGGTCGATCGTCCGGGAGGGCACCTTCCTCGGCTGGCGCGACACCGACCTGGCCACGCCGCTGCGGGCGGAGACCGGCCTGCCGGTGGTCGTCACCAACGACGTCACCGCGCTGGCCCGCGAGCAGCTCTGGTTCGGGGCCGGCCGCACCCACTCCACCTTCGGCCTGATCACCGTCGGCGCCGGTCTCGGCTTCGGCGTCGTCCGCGAGGGCATCGTCGTGGAGGAGCTGATCGACAACGGCCACCTGCTCGCCCACGCGCCCCTCACCGGCCGCGGTCCCCGATGTTCGCTCGGGCACGCCGGCTGCGTCGCCTCCTACCTCAACCGCGACGACCTCGAACGCCATGCCTCGGTCGCGGCCGGCCGACCCGTGACCTTCGACGGGCTGGCCCAGGCGCGTGCCGCCGGCGACCGTACCGCCACCAGGCTGCTCACCGGCTCCGCCCGGGCCCTCGGCCACCTGGCCGCCACCTTCGCCGGGGCGCTGCAGACCTCCCGGATCGTGCTCGCCGGGGAGGACGTGGCCGAGATCGCCGCGTCCCCCGCCCTGGCCGACGTGGTCGCCGACCGGCTCCGCCCGGGCGCCGACGAGACCCAGCGCTGCACCCTCGACATCACCACCGCCACACTGACCTTCAACGACTGGGCCCGCGGTGCGGCCGTCGCGGGGGTCCAGCACGTCCTGGGCGCTCTCTGACCGAGGCGATCAGGCGCTTCCCGCGCCCGCTGCTCCAGCGGCGCTCTCCGGCTGCGCCCGCCGGCTCACGGCGTCCTGGCCCGGCGCGGCCTGGCCGCGAGGAGCTGCTCACGCAGGATGTCGGCGTGACCGCAATGCTGGGCGAGCTCCCGCAGCACCTGTACGTACAGCGCCCACATCGACCGCACTTTCCGGCCGCTCACCACATGCTCGAGGCCGAGTCCCCGCACAGCCGCCCGGGACTCCTCGCACGCGGTGCGATGCGCGGCCTGGACGGATGCGATGGTGTCCCCGGGCCGGAGGATGAACGAGCGGCCCGGGGTGGCGGCCACCCCGAGCTCCCGGAGCGACCGGCCGGTCAGGACGTGCCCGAAATAGAACCTCTCGACGTACGTCAGGTGCTTGACCAGCCCGAGCAACGTCGTCCGGGACGGGACCAGGGAAGCTCGGGCCTCGTCCTCGCTCATGCCCTTCAAGCTGTCGTGCGCGGACCAGCGGTGCTGATCGAGCAGCTCGTCGAGGCGGACCCGGAGATCACGGGTCCAGGGCGGTTGACCCATGGCAGCTCCTCCTCATCGCAAGCGTTGGAGTCGAGCATCCGCGGCCCGGCGACCACGTGCAAAGCCCGTTGCCAAATGGCAAGCTGCGGTGATGGACGAGGTGGAGCACGACGTGCTGGCGGGCGTGGCAGGGCGGCTCCGGGAGGTCCGCCGGGCTCGCGGAGCCAAGCTGGTCGACGTGGCGCAGGAGACCGGCCTGACCCCGAGCACCCTGTCCCGGCTCGAGACCGGCAAGCGTCGCCCCACGCTGGAGCAGCTGCTGCCGCTGGCTCGTGCTTACGGCACGACACTGGACGAGCTGGTGGGCGCCCGGGACACCGGCGATCCACGCATCCACCTGCGCCCGGTGACGTACCGCGGCATGACGTTCGTGCCGTTGACCCGGCGGGCGGGCGGCATCCAGGCGTTCAAGGTGATCTACCCGCCGGCGTCGGTCTGGGGCGAGCCGGTTCCGCGTACCCACGAAGGGTACGAGTGGCTGTACGTCATGAACGGGCACGTCACCCTGCTGCTCGGCAACCGGCGGCTGCGGCTGGGTCCGGGAGAGGCGGCGGAGTTCGACACCGGCGTACCGCACTGGATCGGCAGCGCCGACGAGAGCCCGGCCGAGCTGCTCACCCTGATCGGCATCCAGGGCGAACGCGTGCATCTCGCCACATCGGCGTCCTGAGCCGGGGCGCCGGCCCACGACAGCAGCAAGCGGGCCCGGGCGCCGGCTCACGGCGGCAGCGGCACGGGAGTTCGGGCGCCGGCTCAGAGCGACAGCAGCAGCAGGGGAGCGGCGGCTGCCCACGCCTGCGGCGAGCATGAATGCGGGTACGGCACCGGTCCGCGCCCCCGCTCACGGGCCAGGCCGGTCATCACCTCGGGCAGCCGGTCGTCGCCGAAGGACGCGGCGGCGAGCAGTCCGTCGGCGATCCGGGCGGCATCGGTACGGCGCCCGGCCGCGGCCAGCCCGGCCACCGCGATCGCCGTGTCATGCGGCCACACCCCGCCGCGGTGATACGACATCGGGTGGTACGGCACCTGTCCCGCGGCCAAGGTCCGTACACCCCAGCCGGAGAAGAAGTCGTCCCCGGACAGCCGGTCGGCCACCGTGGCGGCCCAGTCCTCGGCCAGCAGCCCGCACCACAGCAGGTGTCCCGCGTTCGAAGCCGCCGCGTCGACCGCCGTGCCCGTACCGTCGAGGGCCAGCGCCACGAAGCCGTCCGGCAGCCGGAAGTCGCGGGCGAACCGGTCGCGCAGGTCCCCCGCGACCGCGGTGAGCGTTGCCGCCCACGCCGGGTCGCCCCACACCTGTGTCGCGAGCCGGGCCGTGCCCAGCAGCGCGCGGTAGGCGTACCCCTGGGCCTCGGCCACCGCGATCGGCCCGGCGGCCGGGGTGCCGTCCCGGAAGACGATGGAGTCGGCGGAGTCCTTCCAGCAGTGGTGCACCAGGCCCGGCCGGTCGGTGCGGTACCGCAGGTAGCCGGTCGCCAGCCCGCCCGGACCGAGCATCCAGCCCACGGCGGCCCGCGCCGCTTCCTCGAGTTCCTCGGCCGGCAGGTCGTCGCCGGTGACCTCGTGGTGCTCGGCCAGCAGCATGAGGAACAGCGGCGTCGCGTCGACCGAACCGTAGTAACGGGCGTACGGCACCTCACCGGTAGTGGCCAGCTCGCCCTGACGCATCTCGTGGATCACCTTGCCCGGCTCCTCCACCCGGGCGGCGTCCGTCATGCGACCCTGCGTGGCGGCCAGCACCCGTAGGGTTCCGGCGGCCAGCTCCGGCCGGTGGCGGAGGGCGAAGAGCGAGCTGAGCAAGCTGTCGCGGCCGAAGACCGTGAGGAACCAGGGCGCGCCGGCGGCCGGCACGACCGCCCCGGGCACGCCGGGTGCCGGCATGCGCAGGGCGTCGAGGTCGGCGAGACCCTGCCGTACGCAGCGGAAAAGGTCATCCTGAGGTGCCGGAGGTGAACCTGCGGTGCACGCCTGCTCCGCACCCGACACCGTGATCTCCAGCGTCACCGACCCCAGTGGCGGGACGATGACTGTCCATTGCAGACCGCCGGTGGACAGCAGTGCGGTCGGCGAGGCGCGGATCGTTGTCGTGCGCTCAAATCCACGGCGGGCGTAGGTGAAGACCAGCCGGTCCCCGGTAGCAGCGGCGTGGCGGAGCGCGTCGGACTTGTCGAAGGCGCGCGCCGAGCGCAGCTCGAACTGATCGGCGAAGTCGGCTGCCAGCTCGTAACCGAGCTCGACGGTCTGCGATGTGCCGAGGAAGCTCGTCACTTCCAGCGACTCCACCAGCCGGCCGGGCCGGACCTCCCGGCGCCGGGTGACCGCGTAGGGCGGGTCCTCATGGCGGGCCGTCTCGGGCGCGTAAACCGTCGAGGTGGCGTCGGTACGCAGCGCACGTAAGGGTGTGGTTCCGGCGTGCGCACTGCCGCCTTGTCCTGGGACGCCGCCCGGCCGGCTGCTCGATTCCGCGATCGCCGTTTCCGGGACGGTGAGCACGAGTCGCGACAGATGGCGGCAGTCGTCGATGAAGAAGCCGTCCACCGCCGAACCTGTCACGTCGGCGCCGACGGCGGTGGTCAGCAGACACGTCGTGCCCGCGACCACCGAGTGTCCGCTCACGCCGTCCGGAGGAGGTCGAGGGTCAGCGCCGCGGTCCAGCTGAAGTCGCTCGCGCCGTGGCCCGCACCGGTCAGCGGGTCGAGGTATTCGCGGAAGCCGGCGGTGCGCACCCGGTCCAGCAGGCGCCGGCGCAGATCGTCGGCGAGCGTCGTCTCGCCGTGCCGCCGCAACCCGTGCCAGACCAGCCAGCTGGTGTTGACCCACCCCGGCCCGCGCCAGTAGCGGCTCGCGTCATGGTCGGCGGCGGTGAGGTCGTACGACGGCAGCGGGCAGGCCTCGTGCAGCCGGAACCGGTCACCCAGCGCGGTCTTCACCAGCTCGGCGGCGACCGGCAGGCCCGGCACGATGAGCGGGGCCAGGCCACCTACGGAATAGGTCTGGATGAGGTGGCCGGTGTGCACATCACGTGGGAAGAACATCCCGGCGCCCGGGTCGTACAGAGTGGACACCAGGGCGTCGGTCAAACGGGCGGCTGCGGCCAGGTGTGGCGCCGGGTCGTGGCCGAGTTCGGCCGCCATCGACGCCAGCGCGTGCTCGCCGGCGGCCAGCAGGGCGTTGCACAACGGATCCTCGACCGCGAAGCCGTGCACCTGCAACGAATCGGTGTAGCCGGCGTCCCGGTAGTCGCGCGCGAGCCGGACGTAGCGGCCGTAGTCGTCGTCGGTGGGCCGTTCCGCGGCGACACCGTGGTTGAGGTCGCGCCGGGTGAACTCGGTCGTCGGCACCGGGATCACCCGCGACAGCGGGAGGTCCCAGGCCGGGCTGTTGTCCATGCCGGACTCCCACGGGTGCACGACCGACATCAGGCCGTCGCCGCTCAGATCGCGGCGGGTCGCCAGGTAGCGGTGCCACTGGACCAGCCGTGGGTAGATCCGGGGCAGGAAGCCGCGGGCGCGCGCCGTCGCGGGGTCCGCGAGGTAGGTCGACCAGGCGGCCAGAGCGTGCGCGGGTGGCTGGACGATGCCGGAGGTCGGCACGCCCGGCGCCCCGGGCACCGCCCCGGAACGCCAGAACGCCGGACCGGGGAAGTAGGCGTCGGCCCGCACGTGCGGGTCGAACACGATGTGCGGCACGCGCCCGTCCCGCCACTGCGCGCCGAACAGCGACTCCAGCTCCCGCTGGGCCCGGGCGGGGGACAGGTGGCGCAGCCCGATCGCGATGAACGCCGAGTCCCAGCTCCACTGGTGCGGATAGAGAGCGGCGGCCGGCACGGTGGCGCAGTGCCGCCAGTTCGTGGCCAGCACCCGGCGGGCGCCCCGGTCCAGGTCGATCACGCCGGCCCGCTGACGTCGTGGCGGCGCAGGAAGCCCGGCACGGCGGCGACGGCGGTGGCCGGTTCGCCGCGCAGCCGGCACTCCAGGGCCAGGTAGCCGTCGTAGCCGATCGCGTCGAGAGTGCCCAGCAGCGCCGCCCAGTCGAGGTGCCCGGCACCGGGCTGGAAGCGGTTGGAGTCGCTGACCTGTACGTGACCCAGCGCCGCGGCCGCCTTGACCAGCGCCGACGTGGGCTCGTCCTCCTCGATGTTCATGTGGTACGTGTCGGCCAGCACCTTCAGCGCCGGCAGGCCCACCGCGCCGACCAGTTCGACCGCCTGCTCGAGCCGGTTGACCATGTGGTCCTCGTAGCGGTTGAGCGGCTCCAGCACGAGCGTCGCACCCTCGCGGGCGGCGTGCTCACCCAGTTCGGTGAGGCCTTCGAGCAGCACCGCCCGGTCCTCCTCCTCGCCGCGCGGCGGCTCGAACGGGGGCAGCCGCCGGGAGAACATGCCCCAGGAGGCCGGCGTGCAGGCCACCGCGCCGGGGCCGCCGACCTCGGCGATCACCGACAGCTGCGACTTGAGCTGGGCGACGGCGTCGCGGCGCAGGTCCGGGTCGAAGGCGCCGAAGAAGTGCCGCATGTCGACGCACACCGACGGCATGAGCACCCCGTCGCGGGCCGCGCGGCGCAACTCGGGCAGCCGGTCGCGGAACGCGAAGTCGCCGTGTCCGCGCAATTCGATGGCGTCGTAGCCGGCGCGCCGGGCGAACTCGAACTTCTCTTGCAGCGTCTGGCCGGGCAGCAACTGCTCCTGGCAGGAAAGCTTGATCACGGGAACTTCAACACCACCTGGAGTGCCTCGTGGGGACGGCGGTCGAGCATGCGGTACGCGGCCGCCGCCTCTTCCACCGGAATGACATGGGTGACGAGCCCGGCCGGGTCGATCCGGCCCTCGACGGCCAGCCTGAGGAACGTGCGGTTCAGGCGAACCTGATCCCAGCGCCCCGCGACGTCGGGCGGGACCCCGCCGATCTGCGAGCAGATCAGCCGTACGCGGTTGTGGTGGAACTCGTCGCCGAGCCGCAGCCCGACGCCCTCGCCCTGGTAGAAGCCCGCGGCGACCACCCGGCCGTTGACCGCCACCGCGCGGATCGCCTCGTGCAGCGCCGGGTACGACCCGCTGATCTCGATCGCCACGTCGGCGCCGAGGCCGTCGGTGAGCTGGCGCATCTGCGGACCCACCGTGCCGTCGCGGACGTCGACGATGGCGTCGGCGCCGTACTCCAGGGCTTTCTCGAGGCGGCCCGGCACCGCGTCGACCGCCACCACCGAACCGCCGGAGAGTCGCACGAGCCGGGTGGTGAGCAGGCCCAGCACACCCTGGCCGAAGACGGCGACCGTCTCGCCGAGGTGCACGTCCGCGGCCAGAACGGCGTTGAGCGCCACGGCACCGACCCGGGCGAACGTCGCCGCGATCGGGTCGAGGCCGTCCGGGACCGTGCAGCCGCGCAGCTTCTCGGCGGGCAGGACGGCTTCGGCGCGGTGCCCCCAGATGCCCCACACCTGCTCGCCGACCGCGGGGATGCCCGGATCGCCGGCGACGTCCGGGGCGACCTCGACGACCTCGCCCACCTCGGAGTAGCCGAGCCCGGCCACCGGATAGCTGAGGCCGCTGGTGTCGTCGACGAACAACCGCAGGTCCGGGTCCCAGGACCTGTTCAGGTACGGATTGGTGCCGCGGTAGGCGGTCAGCTCCGTACCGGCCGAGATGCCGGAGAAGCTGGTATGCACGCGTACCTGGCCGGGGCCGAGCTTCGCGGTGGGCTGGTCGACCACCTCGACGCACTGCGGGGAGGTGAACTGCACTGTCTGCGGCACTCCGACATTTCACCCTATCGGTCGGGCCATTCGTGGCGGAACGCATAATCTTCCGGCCGATCACTGTCCTACTTATGTCTCGCCGCCGGGCAATAGTGCGGCGCAATCGTCCCCGGCAGCGGTGGTGTTTACGCTACTCACCGTGACCACTTCTGCCGTGAAGCGCCTCCCGGTCAACCAGAACTCGGCCGGGCACCTGCTGTGGCTGGTGCGCACCGGACGTGCCCGCACCCGAGGTGAACTGCAGAGCTACACGGGCCTGGCCCGGTCGACCATCACCCAGCGCCTCGACCTGTTGCGCGTGACCGGCTACCTGCGGGCCTCCGGCGTCGAGGGGTCGACCGGCGGGCGCCCGGCCGAGCTGCTCGAGGTCGACACCGGGCACGGCGTGGTGCTGGTGGCCGACCTCGGCGGCAATCACGCCCGGGCGGCGGTGGTGGACCTGGGCGGGCAGCCGCTGGCCGAGGAGCACGAGCCGATCAAGATCGGCTGCGGGCCGGAATCGGTGCTGGGCTGGGTCGACGGCGCGTTCCGCCGGGTGCTGGCCCGGGCCGGGTGGGACCCCGATCGGGTACGGGGCATCGGCGTCGGCGTGCCCGGCCCGGTCGAGTTCGACGCCGGCGTGGTCACCCAGCCGCCGATCATGCCGGGCTGGGACGGCTACCCGATCGCCGACCGCTTACGCCGTACCTGGAACCGCCCGGTCTTCGTCGACAACGACGCGAACCTCATGGCGCTGGGTGAGCAGACGGTCCACTACCCCGGCTGCCCGGCACTCGTGCTGGTGAAGGTGGCCACCGGCGTCGGCGCCGGCGTGGTCATCGACGGACAGGTCTACCGCGGCATCGACGGTGGGGCCGGGGACATCGGCCACATCCGGTTGCACGACCATCCCGAGGCCCGTTGCGAGTGCGGCCTCTACGGCTGCCTGGCCGCGGTGGCCAGCGGCCTGGCGCTGGCCCAGCGGCTCACCGCCGCGGGCACGCCCACATCGTCGGGCGCCGAGCTGGTCGAACGGATCCGCTCCGGACACGTGGAGGCCGTGCAATTGGCCCGTACGGCGGGAAAGCTGGTCGGCGAGGTGCTGTCCACTGTGGTCTGCATGCTCAATCCGGCGGTGCTGGTGATCGCCGGAGATCTGGCGGACATCCACTTCGTCACCGGGGTGCGCGAGGTGCTCTACCAGAGCGCATTGCCGCGCTCGACCCGTCACCTGGAGGTGACGACGAGCCGGCTCGGTGCCCAGTCGGCAGTGGCCGGTGGGTACGCGATGGTCGTCGATCAGGTCTACGCCCCGGCCGCCGTCGACGCCGAACTCGCCCGCATGGTGCCCGCCGATCTGGCAGCATCTGGCCGATAATATCCGGATATGGAACGCGACGAGTGCGCCCAGCCGGTCGCCGTGGGCCTGGTCGGCGCCGGACCCTGGGCAGCCACGATGCACGGGCCGGTGCTCGCCGCCGGCCCGCAGACCCGCCTCGCCGCCGTCTGGTCGCGCCGCCCGGAGGCCACCGCACACCTCGCCGCCCGGCTGGGCGCGCACGCCGCTACCTCGTACGAGGATCTGCTCGATCGGTGCGAGGCTGTCGCTTTCGCCGTACCGCCGGATGCGCAGGCCGAACTCGCACCCCGCGCCGCCCGGGCCGGTAAGGCCCTGCTGTTGGAAAAGCCCCTCGCGCTCGACCTGGACGCCGCCCGCGCGCTGGCCGACACCGTCGCGGAGTGCGGCGTGGTCACCCAACTCGTGCTCACCAAGCGCTACCACCACAGCACGCGAGCATTCCTCGCCGCTGCGGCAAGGTTCACCTCCACCGGAGCCAGAGCACGTTACCTGCACGGCGCGTTCCTCGACGGCGCGATGGCCACCGGCTGGCGGCTCACTCGCGGCGCCCTGTACGACCTCGGCCCGCACCTGCTGGACCTGGCCGACGCCGCCCTCGGCCCGATCGAGGAACTGCACGCCCACGGCGACAGCCGCCGCTGGATCGAGCTGACCTGTGCGCACCGCGGCGGCGCGATCAGCCAGCTGTCGCTGTCCGGCGCCGTCGGGCTGTCGTCCTCACAGGCGGGCATCGACCTGTACGGGCCGGCAGGCGAGCTGACGCTGGACTTCGGCCCGGTCGACCACCAGGAGTGCTGGCCGGTGCTGCGGGCCGAGTTCGCCGCCGCCGTACGGTCCGGCGTGCCGCACGACCTGGACGTGCGCCGCGGGCTGATGCTGCAGGAGCTCCTCGCCCGGGTCAGTGCCCCGCCCGGCGGGCGGTGAGCAGCACCATCCCGGTGGTCTCGTAGCCGTCGCTGGTCGCGGCCGAGTCGATCCGCTCGACCACCAGGTCCGTGGTCACGGGCGCGAACACCGCGCGGACGATCTCCGGATCCACGGGATAGCCGGGCCAGTGCGGCCCGCTGCCGATCCGGTAGCGGCCCATGTTCTCCATGAACGCGGCCACGAGCCACCCGCCCGGGCGGACCGACCCGGCGAAGGCCAGGCACAGGTCGCGGAACTCGTCGGCGACCTCGGTGGCGCTCTCCGCGACGAAGTGCATGGAGGCCAGATCGTAGGTGTCCGGCGCCAGATCGCCGGTGCCACCCCGCCGTACGCGCACCCGCGCGAGCGCCGCGCTGAGGGTGGGCGGCAGCTCGGGCTGCAGCTCCCGGCACCGGCGGTAGAAGCGCTGCCAGCTCTCCTCCGGGCCGTCGCGGAGCTGCTTCTCCAGGTACGCCACACTGGCCGCGCTCGGCTCCACCGCCTCGATGTCCCGGCTTACGGCGGAGGTGAGCATGAGGGGGTAGAGGTTAGGACCCGCCCCCAGCTCCAGCGACCGCGCGAAATGCCCGGGCGGGAAGCGCCGGTAGAAGGCCGAGTGGTGCACGAGCACGGCGTCGTCGTCGGGCGCCACGTCCCGGTAGATCTCGTCCAGGTAGTCGGTGACCGGCCATCGGTCCCAGTCCACGTCGCGGTTGTGCAAAGGTGAACCCATGGCCCGATCATGCCCCGAACGTGGATGGCCGGCATCCGCCCGTTTGCCGTTCCGGCAACGGAACTTGTCATTACGAGGACCGGTGCGCACGCTGATGAGCATGGACATCAACAACTTGTACGGCCGGGTCGCCGCGACGGGCCGGGGTGTGGCCCGATGAGCGGGCACGGGCACGGGCATCAGTCCGAGGCCGAGGCGACGGCCATGTTCGAACCGCCGAGCTGGGACGAGCGCTACTCCGGCCCGGAGAAGGTCTGGAGCGGGCAGCCCAACCCGCAGCTCGTCGCCGAGGTGACCGGGCTGACGCCGGGCACCGCGCTCGACGTCGGCTGCGGCGAGGGCGGCGACGTGATCTGGCTGGCCCAACAGGGCTGGAAGGTCACCGGTGCCGATTTCTCGGCCAACGGCCTGGCCCGCGCCGCCCGGCACGCCGAGCAGGCCGGGGTGGCTGACCGCGTCGACTTCTGGCAGGTCGACGCCCGGGAATTCGCGGCCGAGGGCCGGACCTTCGACCTGGTCACCAGCCACTTCCTGCACCCGCCGGACGGCGGGATGGTGGAGGTGACCCGCCGGCTGGCCGGTGCTGTCGCGCCCGGCGGGCATCTGCTCGTGGTCGGCCACGCGCCGTCCGAGGTGTTCACGCAGCTGTCGGCCAGCCACCGCAAGGCGATGTTCGTCGCCGAGGAACTGCTGCCGGGCCTGCCGGAGAACTTCGAACCGGTGGTGGTGGAGCAGCGCCCGCGTACGGCGGTCCGTGACGGTGTCACGGTCGAGATCGCGGACTCGACTCTGCTGGCCCGCCGCACGTCCTAGTCACCGCCGGTCCGGTCGGTTTTCGCTTGGTCGGTTTTCGCCCGGTCGGTCTTCGCCCGGTCGGTCTTCGCTTGGTCGGTCTTCGCTTGGTCGGTCTTCGCCCGGTCGGTCTTCGCCCGGTCGGTCTTCGCTTGGTCGGTCTTCGCCCGGTCGGCCTTCGCCCGGTCGGCCTTCGCCCGGTCGCCTTCGCCCGGTCGCCTTCGCCCGGTCGCCTTCGCTTGGTCGCCTTCGCTCCGGAAGGGGCGGGTGACGACACCGGATCCGGGCTGCCCGCCGGGGCCGTCCAGCTGCCGAACGACGTGTGTGCCGCCCGGTACGTCGGGGCGGCCCGCCGGCTGGGCACGGCGGTACTTCATCACGGTGCACGCGCTCGGCATCGTGGCCATCGGCGTTCCCGCGGACGCGACGCCGGCCTTTCTCGGCTTCAATATGGCCGGTCAGATCCTCGGCCGCGGCACTCTGATCGCGACAGCCGAGACGCCGGCGAGCTGATTTCGGCCTGTCACCTCATGTGGAGGTTCGCCGCATCAGGTTGAGGTGCGGTTCATGGATCGGCGCCGGCCCGAACGACCCACCTCGAGGGCCGGCGGACGGGCCGGCGCGACTAGATCGGGCCGGCCCGCCCGGCATGTGGTTGGGCCGGCCCGCCCGGCATGTGGTTGGGCCGGCCCGCCCGGCATGTGGTTGGGCCGGCCCGCCGCGTGTGGTTGAGCCGACCCGCCGGGCGTGTTGTTGGGCTGGCCCGCCCGGCATGTGGTTGGGCCAGGCCCGCCGCGTGTGGTTGAAACGGCCCGCCGGGCGTGTTGTTGAGCCGGCCCGCCGCGTGTGGTTAATCCAGCCTGCCGGGCGTGTGGTTGGGCCGGCCCGACCCGGGGGCGGTCAGGCCGGCCTGCTCGGCAGTGGGTCAGGCCGACCCGCCCGGTTCGCGGTCAGGTCGGCAGTCCCGAGAGGGGGTCAGGCCGGCAGCCCACCCACCTGCTGATCAACCCAGCTGCGCACCGAGGGCAGATCCCCATAGATCGACGGCGCCGTCGCGCACGTGGAGCTGTTGTTGCCGGCGCGGCTGGTCACCCCGATCAACGCCCAGCGCCCGCTGACCATGCGGACCTGCGGGCCACCGGAGTCCCCGTAGCAGGCGCCGGCGTTGCCGTTGGTGTTGTTGGTGCAGATCTCGAACGCCGCGTCGATGCCGGCGCAGCGGCTGTCCGACACGATCGAGGTGTCGAGCTCATTGGCGACGCGCGGCGTCGACCCGCATCCCCGGGTCGGGCACGTCTGGCCCCAGCCGATGATCCGGGTCGCCGTGCCGACAGCACCGGACGCGGTCGGCACAGGTGCAGGTGCGTATGACACGGATGAGGTCAACTCGAGCAGCTTGATGTCGATCCGAGGGTGGTTCACCGCCCGCCGGACGGAGACCACCGTGCCGCCACTGCTGCGGTCGACGCTGCCGACGCGGACCGAGGCGGGGGTGGGGCAGTGCTTGGCCGTGACGGCCCAGTTGCCCTTGATGAGTGAACCGGTGCAGCCGGAGACGTAGACCATGAACGAGTAGTTCTCGGTGGCGGGGCGGCCGTTGACCACCTGGGTGACGGGCGGCGGCTCGGGGGAGGGCCCAGCGATCGCGGCGGCCGGCATGAGCAGGCCGGCGGCGGCGACGGTGGCAGCGGTGAGGAGTGTCCGGGCGAGGGTACGCATGCGGTCGTCCTGTCTGTGCCGGAGGAGTGGGACGGCGGGCGGTTGCCCGGACAAACCGTAGCGACGTAGTGATACTCATCGATACATACCGAACGGGGCCTACCGCTGCGTGATGGTCGCTACGCCGTCTCGGGGTAGACCTCCACGTCGTAGAGCAGCCGGACGGGCTCGCCGTTCGAGACGCCGATGAAGACCGGCTCGCCGGCCGGTGTACGGCCACGTCGCCACACCTGCGCCAGGGCGGCCTCCCGCGACGGGCGATGGACCTTGTCGGCCTGGTGGAGCTCCAGCACCTTCCGCGCGGTGGTCCGGTCGCTCTCCAGCTGTACGCGCATCAGCGGCATAAATGAACGGCGTCCAATCAACTTAACAGCGTTACATCTCCCGTCGACCGTACTAGGGTCAAGCGGTGAGCGAAACCGCCTTCGGCCCGGGCTCGGTCTGGCTGCGCGACGAGCCGGCCCGGCCCCGCCCCGCACCCCTGAGCCGGGAGCGCATCGTCGCGGCGGCGGTGACCCTGCTCGACGAGGACGGCGCCGACGGCCTGACGATGCGCCGCCTGGCCCAGCGGCTCGACGTCACGCCGACCGCGTTGTACTGGCACGTGAAGACCAAGGACGACGTCCTGGATCTGGCCCTGGACCGCGTCTTCGGCGACGTGCCGCTCCCACCGGCCACCGCTGATTGGCGCGAGGACGCACGGGTGCTGATCCGGCACTGGCGTACCGCGATGCTGCGCCACCCCTGGGCCCCGAGCCTGGTCGGCCGCCCGATGCTCGGCCCCAACGTCCTCACCCGCACCGAGTTCCTTCAGGCCGCCCTGACCCGCGGGGGCCTGTCCGGCCTCCCGCTGGCGGTGACCACCCGGCTGCTGGCCAACTACGTGATCGGCGCGGCTCTCACCGAGGCGACCTGGCGCCGGACCGCGGATCCCCAAGCGCAGCGCGAGGCCCGCCGGCACGTGGCGGCGGACCCCGCCGCCTACCCGACCCTCAACGCCTCCGGCCACCTCGACGCGGAACGCTGGGACGACGATGTCCTGTTCGACCACGGACTCGACGCGATCCTGACCGCCGCCCACCCCTCCTGAACCAGGATCCTAGGACGCTCAAGGGGTGGTGTGGTCGATCATCTGAGCTCGCCGGTGGGCACTGAGCGTCCTCGGCCGACCCAGCCCGGCCGCCCGGGCGCGCATGGAATGGCGCCCTCCTCGGCTTCGTCGAGCCGCGCCCGCGAGGGCGCCGAGCCCAGGCCAGGCGCGAGACCAAACACCAGGTCAGGCGTAGGGCCGGCCTGCGCAGGGCCCGGCCTACGCAGGGCCCGGCCTACACAGGGCCCGGCCTCCACAGGGCCAGGCCTCCACAGGACCAGACGCCAGACCAGACGCCAGTCCAGGCGCGAGACTAGGAATCAGACGAGGCGTAAGGCCAGGCCTACGCAGGGCCAGACGCCAGACCAGACGCCAGTCCAGGCGCGAGACTAGGCATCAGACGAGGCGTAAGGCCAGGCCTACGCAGGACCCGGCCCATGCAGGGCCAGACGCCAGACCAGACGCCAGTCCAGGCGCGGGACTGGGCATCAGACCAGGCGTAAGGCCACGCCTACGCAGAGCCAGGCCTACCCAGGGTGAGGCACCAGATCCGACGCCAGTCCAGGCGCCGGCGCAGGAGCAGCCGAGATTTGCCGTTCGCGCTTGGCGTGGAACCCGACGCTGACGGCGGCCAGGTCGGCGCCCTCGCGACGCAGTCCGGGACGCAGACCGTGGACCGGCATGAATGACCTACAGAGCGACGCAGACCGTGAAAGGGTGAACCGGCCTCAATGACCTGCGGAGAGCGGCGATCCAGCCAAGCGCGCGACCGCACTCGCCCGGCTCATCGGAGCCGCCGCCGGCCGGTGCCAACTCCGTCGGCGTTCCTCAGGACGAGGCGCAGACGTCCAGGACAGCTAACCCAGGGATACGCCGGTCCGCCCCGTCGCGTCGCCCCACACCGCCAGTTCGCCCCGCGCCAGGCACACGATCAGCAGGCCGTCCGGACCGGCGACGGCCCACGACTCGAAGTCCGCGTCGACCCCGACCAGCAACAGCGCGCCGCTGCGGAACGTGATCTGCAGTTCGCCGGTGTCGCGGATGCATGCCGTCCGGATGACGTCCCCGAGCAGGGTCGCGAGGATGTCCGAGGGGTTCTCGCCCGGTTCCACATCGGCCCGACCGCCCGGCCCGTGCAGCTGGGTCACGGTCTCGATCAGCACCTGGCAGCCGCCCGAGAGGCCCAGGACGATGGCGTGGCCGAGCCGTACGTACTCCAGCTTGCGCCCGCCCAGCAGGTCGATCGAACGCCCTTGCCGCGGGCGCCGTCCGGCGTCCATGTCGGCGACCATGACTGGCAACATGACTACCTCGATCGGCTCATCGGACTGTTGATCACAGGACCGTAGCCCGCACTTTCATAAGAGAGCCTTAAAGACGACGGCGGATTCCTGACGGCCCGAGGTTGACACTGACGCGATGCGTTCCGTCACCCTCGACCCGCGCGCCGGGTACGCGCCTCGCCGGCCTGCGCGACACGACGTGTATCCCTGTGGGAGGCCGGGCTCTCTGAATGCGTCCTGGCAGCGGCTTTCAGCGACGGGTGAGGAAGCCGGCGGTCGCCGCGGGGCTGCCCGCGGCGGCCGCGAGCTCCGCGAAGTCCTTGATCAGACGGCTGCGGCGCGACGACTCCCAGGCCAGCGCGATCCGGCCCGGGCCGATGTCGGTGACCGGCACGGCGCACACGTCCGGACGGGTGTAGAACGCCACTACCGAGGCCGGCAGGACCACCACGCCGCGGCCCATCGCCACGTGCTCCAGCTTCACCTCGACGCTGTAGCGGGACTCCTGCGCCGAGCGGGGGATCCGGTCGCGGATGTCGGCGGCGATGTCGCGCCATTCCGGTACGGCGTCAGGATTCTGCACGAGGTGCTCGCCGGCGAGGTCGGTGATGCTGACCCCGTCCTCGCCGGCGAGCCGGTGGGTACGGGCGACCACCACGACCCGGGGCTCGTCGGCCAGAGGGAGCAGGCGCAGGCCGCGTTCGTCGACGGGCAGCCGGACGTACGAGACGTCGGCGCGTCCGTCGCGCAGCACCTGCTCCTGCTCGTCCCATCCGGTGCGCATCACCTCGACCCTCAGGCCGGGGTGACGGGCCTCCAGGGCCGCCGCGGCCGGGGTGACGATCAGCCCGGGCATGAAGCCGATCGTGAAGGTCCCCGATCCGCGGGCCGCCCGCACCGCGCGCCGGCGGGCACCGTCGGCCGCGGCGATCAGCGCGCCGGCGTCCAGCCGCAGCGACTCGCCGGCCGCGGTCAGCTCGACCCGGCGCTTGTCGCGGTCGAACAGCCGGACCTTCAGGTCGTCCTCGAGCGCCCGGATCTGCCGGCTCAGCACCGGCTGGGCGATGTGCAGCTGCTGGGCGGCCCGGCTGTAGTTGAGGGTCTCGGCCAGGACCAGGAAGTAGCGCACTTTCCGCAGATCCAGATCGCTGGGCAAGGGCGTCCTCCGGTCGGCGCGGGTCAGCCCGCAGGCGTCGATGGTAACGCCGGCACCGCGCGATCAACCGGTGGTGCGCGAGAACCAGCCGAGCGGGTCGACGTGCCGCGGCACCCAGCCCAGCTCCACGCGGGCCCGCTCGGGGGTGAACCGCTGGTCCAGGGCGAAGGCGTCGGCGACGGGGCCCATCTGCTGGCGGGCCTGCGCCAGCGTCAGCGAGGTCACCTTGCCGTCGAGGCCCACCGCGGTGCTGATGGCCAGGGCGACGTCCCGGGCTCGCGGATCGACGCCGGCGACTCCGTTGTAGACGGCACCGGGCCGGGCGGTCAGCGCGGCCGCGTACAGCTCGGCGATGTCCTCGACGTGCACGAGCGCCCAGTGGTTGGCGCCGTCCCCGATGTGGGGAACGGCTCCCTGCCGGCGGCCGGGCCCGGTGAAGAAGTCGTCGATGAGACGGTTCTGCCCGCCGTACACCAGGCCCGGGCGGATGACCACCGGCCGGCCGCCGCTGCCCGCCCGGCTCAGCACCGCTTCCTCGACGGCCCGCCGCCAGGCGACGATCGCCGGTGGGTTCCACGGCGCGGACTCGTCGGCGATCCCGTCGGTGTCGCCGTAGACCCACGTGCCGCCGGTGTGCACGTAGACACCGGAGCCGACGCCGTTCAGCATCGCCTGCGCCGCGGCGAGATCGGCCTCGGCGCTGTCGGCCTGCGCGAGGTGGATGACCGCGTCCGAGCGGCCGGCGGCGGCGCGCAGCGCGTCGAGGTCGCCGAGCCCGCCGGTCACCGGCACCGCGCCCGCGCTGCTGACCAGCTGGGCGGCCCGTTCGTTGCGGGCCAGGGCCGAGACGGCGTGCCCGCGGCGCGACACCGCGGCGATGGTGGCCTGACCGAGGTAGCCGGATCCGCCGGTGAGAAAGACGTTCATCAGGAGTCCTTTCGTCGACTTCCGGCTCCCAGCCTCCGGCCGCGACGGACTGCGGCCAATACGGATCGGCGACCCTGTAATGCCCGGCGGGTATCAGACTCGGTGCTCAGGGCTGGGCCAGCAGCCCGTCGATGATGACCTTCAGCTTCCAGGCGGCGCGGGCTTCGCTGTCGCCGCCGGCCGTCATCGATCCGCGCAGGGCGTGGATGGTCGGGTATTCGTCGGGGGACAGGGCACCGAAGACGGCGTCCAGTTCGGCCCCGGCGGCGTGCGACATGGCCTGCTCGGTGGCGTCCGCCGGTGAGGCCGACGCCTCGAGGGCGCGCTGGGATCGCAGCCAGCCGGCGCGTTCCAGGGCGGACGAGGTGACGTACTGGTCGAGCAGGTCCGCCGCCCAGACGCAGGCGGCGTCTCCGAGGCCGCCCGCACGCAGCAGCCTCAGCGTCTCCTCCGACATCCGCAGGGCGTGCCGGCCGGTCTGCACTCCGGTCAGCGCCACGAGCGCGATGTCGTCGTGGCCGCCCAGCACGGTGATGGCTCGGCCGACGAGCAGCTCGAGGCGGGCCCGCCAGTCGCCGTCGGCCTCGCCGGGCAGCTCCACCTGACCCAGTGCCAGGTCGTAGACCTCGGCCATCAGCTCGTCGCGATCGGCCACGTAGACGTACAGCGAGGCGGGTCCGGTGTCGAGGGCCTGCGCGACGCGTCGCATGGTCACGGCCGCGTAGCCGACCTCGTCGACCAGCGCCAGCGCCGCCTCCACGACCGCCTCGCGGCTCAACGGCGCCTTGGCGGGACGGGTGCGGGGATTGTCGGGACGCGTCTGCCCAGTGGTGGCTCTCACCTCGGCATCGTACTTGACGAACAACGTTCGTCACGGTCATCATTCGGCACGAACATTGTTCGTCGCGAACGGCGTTCGTTGAGGAAGGAGAGACGATGAAGACGCGCTGGTTGGTGCTGAGCGTCGTGTTGGTGGCCGCGGTGATGGATCTGCTGGACGCGACCGTGATGAACGTGGCCGCGCCCACGGTGCGAGCGGCGCTCGGCGGCGGGGAAGCGACCGTGCAGTGGATGACCGCCGGTTACACCCTGGCGTTCGGTGTCCTGCTGGTGATCGGCGGGCGGCTCGGCGACCGGTGGGGACGCCGGCGGCTGTTCCTCATCGGTGCGATCGGCTTCACGCTGGCCTCCGTGGCCTGTGCCGCCGCGGTGTCCCCGGCGATGCTCGTGACGGCACGAGTGGTGCAGGGAGCTCTGGGCGCGCTGATGATTCCGCAGGGCTTCGGGGTCCTGACCGCGGTCTTCACCGACGCCCGGCAGCGGGGACGGGCGTTCTCCCTCTTCGGACCGGTCAGCGGGCTGGCCGGCATCGGCGGGCCGATCCTGGCGGGCGTCCTGATCGCCTGGGACCTGGGCGGCCTCGGCTGGCAGCTCGTCTTCCTGCTCAACGTCCCGCTGGGCGTCTTCGCGGTGCTCGGGGCGCTGGCCTGGATGCCCGCCGACCGCGGCGACCGGACGGCCCGTCTCGACCCGGTCGGTGCCGTGCTGGTCGCGGCCGGCTCGGCGGTGGTGGTCCTCCCGCTGATCCAGGGCCGGGAGGCGGGCTGGCCCTGGTGGACCTTCGCCCTGCTCGCCGCGGGCCTGGTCGCGTTCGCGCTGGTCGCGGTGCGGCAGCGGACGAGTGCCTCGCCGATCGTCGCCCCGGCCCTGTTGCGCAGGCGCCCGTTCGTGGCCGGCCTGGCCGTGGCGGTCGTCTTCTTCGCCGGGACCGGCGGGCTGATGCTGGTCCTCTCGCTGTTCCTGCAACTGGGCCTGCACTACTCCGCACTGCACGCCGGGCTGGCGCTGGCCCCCGTGGCCGCCGGGATCGCCGTCAGTTCCCTGCTCGCACCGGCGCTGGCCATCCGGCTGGGCCGTGCGCTGCTGCACCTGGGGCTCGGGGTGGAACTTCTCGGTACCGCCGGGCTGGCCATCGCGGTCGGGACCGGCGCGCCGGCGTCGGCCCTGGCCGCCACAACGCTGGGCATCGGACTCGGACTGGGCCTGCTGTTCGGCCCGCTGATCCAGCGCATCCTGACCGTCGCCGCCCCCGACGAGGTCGGCAGCGCCGCCGGCACGCTCAACGCCGCCCAGCAGATCGCCACCGCCCTCGGCGTCGCGGTCCTGGGCACCGTCTTCTTCGCCGCCGGCGGGCCGGGCGCCGGCCTGGTCGCCGGGGCTCTGATCGTGGCCACCTCCTGTGTGTGCTGCGCCGCGCTGGTGTTCCTCCTGCCGCGCACCGCCACCGCCTGACCGCTCGACCCCTGGGAGCACCCGTCATGAACGCCAGCAGCAAGAACATCGTCGTCCTCGGTGCGGCCGGCCGCACCGGACTCCTGATCGTCCAGGAGGCCCTCCGCGCCGGGCACCGGGTCACCGCCGCCGTGCGGACGCCGGAGACGTTCCCGGCCACCCGTGCCGAAGGCCTGCGGGTGGTCCGGGCCGACGTCCGCGACAGCGGCAGCCTAGACGACGCGATCCGCGGACAGGACGCGGTCGTGTCCGCCGTCGGCCCCTCCGGGCGCAAAGCCCTGGGCCTCTACTCGGACGGCGCCCGCGCCACTGTCACCGCGATGGCGGGAGCCGGCGTCACCCGCTATCTCGGGATCACCTCGGTCGGCGTGCGACACGACGACCCCCACTTCTCGTGGTGGTACCGCCGCCTCGTCCGGCCACTCGGCCGGGACCTCTACGCCGACATGAGTCTCATGGAGGAACTCGTGCGCGCCACCGACCTCGACTGGACGTTCGTGCGGCCCACGTACCTGCGGGACCGTCCGGCCACCGGGGCGTACCGGGTGACCGACAACTCCTGTCCGGAGCGCGGGTGGAGGATCACCCGGGGCGACGTCGCAGGTTTCGTCGTCGCGGAGGTCGGCCGGTCCCGCTGGTCGCGGCGCGCCCCCAGCCTCGCCGAATGAGCGCCTCAGGCGGCGTCGGTGATGTCGGTGGTGGTGGCGAGCGCCCGGCCGGCCTGGATGTCCGCGGTCAGGCTCTCGATGCGGGTCGTGGCCAGGGCGTAGGAGTCCGAGCCCAGGATCTGGTGCAGCGGCGCGGTGCCCGACTCGGCGACCGTGATGATCGCGGTGGCCGCGCGGGCCGGGTCGCCGAGCTGGGTGCCGGGCATGGCCAGGTGGGTGTCGGTCATCTCGCGGACGGCGTCGTAGCCCTCGGCGGTCCGTTCCGGCAGGCGCAGGCTTCCGGTACGCAGGAAGTCGGTGCGCATGTACCCGGGCTCGACCAGGTTCACCCGGATGCCGAGGTCCGCGACCTCAGCCGCCAGTGAGCCGGTCAGGCCCTCCAGGGCGTACTTGGCCGCGCAGTACAGGCCCCAGCCCGGGAACGCGGTCAGTCCGAGGATCGACGAGATGTTGATGACGTGGCCGCTGCGGCGTGCGCGCATGCCGGGCAGGACGGCCCGCAACACGTTCCACGCCCCGAACAGCTGCACGTCGAACAGCTCCCGGGCCTCGGCATCGGTGACCTCCTCGACGGCGCCGAGCAGGCCGTAGCCGGCGTTGTTGACCACGACGTCGATGCCGCCGAAGCGGTCATCCGCCGCGGCCACGGCGGCATTGACTTCCTTCTCGTCGGCCAGGTCGACGGGCAGCACCAGCAGCCGGGACGGGTCGGCGGCGGCCAGGTCCGCGGTCAGCCGTTCCGGGGAGCGGGTGGTCGCGGCGACGTTGGCCCCGCGCTCCAGCAGTTGCCCGACCAGTTCGCGGCCGAGGCCGTGGGAGGCGCCGGTGACGAACCAGGTCGCGCGGCTGGTGGTGGGGTGGGACATGGGAGCCTCCTCAGGCTTACCTTTCGATGAAGTCCCCGGCCGGGGGACGGATCCCATGCTGCGTTCGGGGACCGGGGTCCGGACACGGTCAGCCGGGCCCAGCCCTGCCTGGGCACGCCATGCCCACCCAGCCGCTGGGCAGCGCGCCCGCGAACGGCAATCATGAAGGCATGGTGGGACGCGCGGAGCTGGGTGACTTCCTGCGGAAGTGCCGGACGGACACGACACCGGAGGCCGTGGGGCTCACCGGCCAGGCCGGTCAGTCCGCTCGACGGGTACGGGGTCTGCGCCGCGAGGAGGTGGCCCAGCTCGCCGGGGTGAGCGTCGACTACTACACGCGGCTGGAACAGGGCCGGCACACGAGTCCGTCGGAAGGGGTCCTCGACGCCCTGGCGCGGGTGTTCCAGCTCGACGCCGCCGCCCGGGCCCACCTGGCCGATCTGGCCCGCCCGGCCCGTCGGCGTGCTCAGCCCGTACCGGTGCAGCGGGTGCGGCCCGCCCTGCAGCAGCTGATCGCCTCCATGACCGAGCACCCGGCCTTCATCATCGGCCGCCGCACGGACGTCCTGGCGTCGAACACGCTGGCCCGGGCGCTGCTCACCGACTGGACCCGGCTGCCGCCGCGGCACCGCAACTACACCCGCTGGGTGTTCCTCGACCCGGCCGCGCGGGAGGCCTTCAGCGACTGGCCGGCCGTGGCGGCCGAGGTGGTCGGCACCCTGCGGCTCTACGCCGGGCGGTTCCCCGACGACCCGCTGCTCAGCGAGCTGGTCGGGGAGCTGACCATCAAGAGCGCGGAATTCCGTACGTGGTGGAACGGGCACCAGGTGCACGAACGCACCCACGGCAGCAAACACATGGTGCACCCCGCCGTCGGACCGATCACCATCCGGTACGAGGCGCTGGCGTTGCCCGGCGACGACGAGCAGACGCTGTTCATCTACACCACCGATCCGGGCAGCGCCTCGCACGACAACCTGCGCCTGCTGGCGTTGTGGGCGGCCGGGCAGCAGCCGGCCGCCGGCCCTCAGGTCACCAGGCCTCTGCGGTAGGCATAGACCACCGCCTGCACACGGTCGCGCAGGCCGAGCTTGGTGAGGATGCGCGACACGTACGTCTTCACGGTCTCGTGGCTGATCACCAGGGTCGCCGCGATCTCGCCGTTGGACCGGCCGTCGGCGATCAGGCGCAGCACCTCCAGCTCGCGCGGGGTCAGCGCGACGTCGTCCGGGGTGTCCTCGGCGGGCCGGATCCGGGCCGCGTACCGGCCCACGAGCTGCCGGGTCACCTCGGGGGCCAGCAGTGCCGCGCCGGTGGCGACGGTGCGGATGCCGTGCAGCAGCTGCGCCGGCGGGGCGTCCTTGAGCAGGAAACCGCTCGCGCCCGCGCGCAGCGCCTCGTAGACGTACTCGTCGAGGTTGAACGTGGTCACCACCAGCACCTTCACCGGGTGGGCGACCCCGGCGCCGGCCAGCAGGCGGGTCGCCTCGATGCCGTCGAGCACGGGCATCCGTACGTCCATCACCACGACGTCCGGCCGCAGCCGGCCGGCCAGCTCGACCGCCGCCCGGCCGTCGCCGCATTCGCCGACCACCTCGAGGTCGGGCTGGGCGCCGACGATCGTGGTGAATCCCGTACGGATCAGCGGCTGGTCGTCGCAGATCAGCACCCGCAGCGGCGCGGTCACGACGGGCTCCCGCCGGGGATGCGGGCCCGCACGACGAAGCCGCCGCCGTTGCCCCGGCCCGCGCTGAACTCGCCGCCGAGCACCCCGATCCGTTCGCGCAGCCCGGCGAGGCCCCGCCCGCCGCCGCCGGGGGAGGAGCCGGCGTGCGAGCCCGGACCCTCGGTGCTGACCTCCACGGTGGTCTCCTTCTCGCCATGGCGCACGTGCACGACGGTGCGACTGCCGTGGGCGTACTTGAGGGCGTTGGTCAGCGCCTCCTGCACCACCCGGTACGCCGCGACCTCGGCACTGCCCGTCGTCTGCGCCGGGGTGCCGTCCTGGGTGAACTCCACCGGCTGCCCGGCCAGCCGGGTCTGTTCCACCAGCGTGTGCAGCTCGCCGACGGACGGCAGCCGCGGCTCGGTGCTGTGGTCGGGATTGAGCAGGTCGAGCAGGTGCCGCAGGTCCGTGATGGCCCGCCGGCCGGTGTCGGTGATCGCGGTCAGGCTCTCGTCGAGCCGGTCGGGCGCGGTGGTCAGGTAACGCGCCGCCTCGGCCTGCACCACCATCGCGGTCACGTGGTGGGTCACGACGTCGTGCAGCTCGCGGGCGATGCGGGTGCGTTCGGCCGTACGGGTGGCCTCGGCGACGTGCCGGCGCTGCTCGGCCTCGGCGAGCCGGGTCCGGCGCAGCCAGGCCCCGATGCCCCAGGCGACGGCCAGCGCCAGGTAGAACGTGATGAAGTCGGCGACGGTCTCGACCGACCCGCTGCGGCCGAGAGCGACGGCCAGCGGGACGTACGCGACGGACAGCAGCACCACGGTGGTACGCCGGTGGCGGGACAGATGCAGAGCCGTGCTCACCAGGGCGATGGGCAGCGCGATGCTCGCCGCCGTGTGATACGCGCGAAGCTGGTCGATCGCGAAGCCCAGCGATACCAGGCCGAGGCTGAGGGCCGGCCACCGCCGGCGCACGGCCAGCGGCAGGCACTCGAGCGCGACCACCAGCACCGTCAGCGCGTCGGCCGGGCGCGTCGGCAGCTCGCCGAGCTGTGTGCCGCGGTTGTGCAGTGCCGGCACCGCTGACAGGAAGACCAGCAGCAGCGCGAACGGGAGGTCCCGGACGGTGACGTCCCAGCGACGCCACCGCTCCGGGACCCGCCGGAGGTCGATCATCGGGAAACTGTAGCGGTCGCCGCCGGCTCACCGGCCGCGCGGCGCCGACGCGGGACGATGTGACCGCGGCGGTGGGCCAGCCACATGAACACGACGGTCAGGGCCACCCCGGCCGCCACCGTGTACAGGCTGCCCTCCGGCCCGAAGTCGCCCCCGGTGACCAGGGTCGAACCCGAGAACGTGGCGTCCAGCAGTCCCTTCGACTCGCCGTTGCCGGAGACCGCCGCGCCGGAGATGCCGCCGAGGGCGAAGTTCCAGCCGAAGTGCAGCCCGATCGGCACCCACAGGTTGCGGGTGGCGGCGTAGCAGGCGGCGAGCATGAACCCGGCCTCGATCGCGATGGCCGTCGCGCCCCACAGCGTCGCGTCCGGGTTGACCAGGTGCATCGCGCCGAACACCACGCCGGTCAGCAGCAGCGAGATCCAGGTGCCGATCCGTTCCTCGATGACGCGGAACAGCACGCCACGGAACAGCAACTCCTCGGTCACGGCAGCGGCGGCCATGAACCCCAGCAGCCCCAACGCGCCGGTGACCGAACCGAGACCGTGCACGTGATAGTCGTCGAGGAAGGCGATGTTGGCGATGACGGCCGCGAACATCCCGGCCCCGATCAGCGCGCCCCGCAGGAGCCGGGCGACGGCCCCCGACCGGGCCACCTCGGTCGGTGCGCGGTGCTCGGTGCGCCGTACGACCCACGCGTAGACCAGGACCGCGAGCACCGCTGTCCCGAGCCCGAGCACCAGGGTGAGCCACGGGTTCCCCTGCACCGCGGCGACACCCTGGCCACCGACGAAGGCGACCGCCGCAACCGCCAGGAACTGCTTCACCAGACGCATGTTGACTCCTCCATGAAGTCCGCGGCTGGAGCGCCGCGGGCTGCGTTGAACGCTATGGATTTGTCGCGCCGGAATCGTCACCGCACGGAGGACACTCCTGGGTAGCTCGCACGGGGGACAGGTCGCGCAGGCCCTGTTCCCAGCGCCGCTGCCGTTGTTCGGGCGTCTGCTCCCACCAGGGGACACCGCGCTCGCCGAGGGCGACCTTGGCCAGCTGTACGCGAGCGCGGGCCGGTGCGGGGTCCACGCCTGCGCGAAGCGCGGTGCCGACGTCACGCCGGGCGGCCATCAGCGCCTTTCGCAGCTCTGCGGCCACGTCCTCGGGGATGGCGGGGTCGGTGGCCCGCCAGCGCCGCCCCGAGATGACGACGAAGTGCCCGTCCTCGGTCATCGGCGGTCGCTCCCTGCTCGCCACTGGGCTCCCTCTTTCTCCGTAGCCGTTCCCTCGGTGCTTGTTGTCGGCCTTCGCTGCGGCCGATTGCTGAGTGCCCGTTTTCCGCCGCGGCAAGCGCGTTTTTCCTGCCCAGCGGCGCTACTCATCGGCCCCTCCTTCACGCATCCAGTCGGGGCTCCGGCACGTCAGGTTCACCGCATCTGGTTGAGGTCAGCGTGAAGCAGGCTCCCACCAGGTCAGATTGGCGGCCGCCCGGGACACCGGCTCGATGATCTCGAACCCCTCGGCGATCAGCCCGTCGCGTACCCGCCAGACCTCGACGACCGTGATCTCAGGCCCGCCGGGCAGCCAGCGCCGGGTGCACAGCACCACGTGATCGCCGTCGGCCAGCAGCTGCAGGACCTCGACCTGCATGTCCGCGAGGGGCACCAGCGCCGCCCGGACGGCGGCCAGCCATTCCGACTTGGTCGAGAAGGTGGAATCCGGCCGGCGGTGGACGAAGCCGTCGCTGAGAAACGGTGCGAGGGCGTCGACGTCGCGCGTCTCGAGCAGGGCGGCCAAGGCCCGCTGGATGACGGCCTTGTTGTCGGTGGTCATGGACGGAGTGTTTCCGCGACCGCCGCGATTGTCGATGAAACGGGAGTTCATGGCGTCCTGCGCCACGATGAGTACGCTGCACGTTCGTGGACACGGTGGGGGAGCTGCTGCGGCAGTGGCGGCACCGCCGGGGGCTCAGCCAGCTGGACCTCGCCATCGCCGCAGACGTCTCGGCCCGGCACGTCAGCCTGGTCGAGACCGGCAGATCCCGGCCCAGCGCCGACATGGTCCTGCGGCTGGCGGATCAACTGCAGGTGCCGCTGCGCGATCGCAACAGGCTGCTGCTCGCGGCCGGCTTCGCACCCCGGTACGGGCAACGTCCGCTCGACGACGCCGCACTGTCCGCGGCGCGCGACGCGGTCCGCCGGGTGCTGCACGCGCACGAGCCGTACCCGGCGCTGGTCTTCGATCGACGCTGGAACATCGTGATGACCAATCGTGCGGTCGAGCCGTTCTTCGCCGGCGTCGCCCCGGACCTGCTGCGGCCGCCGGTCAACCTGGTGCGGCTGGGCCTGGACCCGCGCGGGCTCGCTCCGCTGGTCGTCAATCTGGGTGACGTGCGGGCTGTGTTCCGTACCCGGATCTCCCGCCAGCTGGCCACCGCGCCCGACCCGGAGCTGACCGCGCTCTACGAGGAGCTGCTGGCCCCCGCCGCGGGGGACACCCCGGGCGACCGGGTCGACGCCGACGTCGTGATCCCGATGATCCTCCGCGTCGCCGGGCGGGAGCTGCGGATGTTCTCGACCATCACCACGTTCGGCACGCCGATGGACATCACCCTCGACGAGGTCGCGATCGAGTCGTACTACCCGGCGGACGCGGCGAGCGCCGCCTACTTCACGCAGTAGCCGCCTCTTGGCGATTGGCCGTTTACGGCTCGGCGGCCCCGGCCCTTGAATCATCGGTATGCCTGACGACGCTGGGGCCCGAGACCTGTGGCAGCTGTACGAGCCGTTGCACGCGGTCACCTATTTCGCGCCGGAAGCCCGGGCCGCGTTCGAAGGTGCCGGGCTGCGCGGGTTCTGGCGGGGCTACTTCGCGGGCCGGGCCGCGCCGCTCGGAGCCGTGCCGGCGGCACCGGTCACGGCGTTGTTCTTCTCCTTCGCACCGGCGATGGTGGCCCGCGCCCTGCCCGACGTGTGGCAGCGGGCGTCGCCGGAGCAGGCTCTGGCCGCTCGACTCGACGGCGCTGTGGCCGCGCTGCGGGCCGTGCTGCCCGCGGAGCCGGAGCGCTGGGCAGCGGCGGCCGATCTGCTGGAGGTCGCGGCGCGGGCCGCGGTGACCGATGGCCGTGCACTGAGTGCCGCCAACGCCGCCCTGCCGCGTCCGGCCGAGCCGCTGGCCCGGCTGTGGCACGCCGCCACGGTGTTGCGCGAACACCGGGGTGACGGGCACATAGCCGCGCTGGTTCATGCTGAGGTGAACGGCTGCCAGGCGCTCGTGCTCCGGGACGCGCTGCACGGCGGCAGGGAGCAGCTGCAGCCGAACCGGGGCTGGACCGATGCCGAGTGGGACGCCGCAGGCAAGGAACTGGCATCGCGCGGCTGGCTGGACGACGACAGCCGGCCCACCGCCGAGGCAAGGGCCGTCCACCGCGCCGTTGAGGACCACACCGACCGGCTGGCCGCTCAGCCATGGTCCGCGCTGGCTCCCGCCGACCGCACCCGGCTGGCCGGGTTGCTGGCACCGTTGGCCGATGCCGCCGCGGTCGTCATCCCGTACCCCAACCCGATGGGCGTGCCCGGCCCCCGCACGACGTGATCAGGTAGGGCGTCGCTCCTCCTGCTCGGCGGCCCGATGGATGGCGATCAGCTCGTCGCGGTACGAGTGGTCGGCCGTCTCGATCTCGTCCTCGACCAGGGCCCCGTTCTCCCACCACTGCATCAGCCCACGGCCCAGCTCCTGACCGGCCCGGGTGTGGACGCACAGGGCGTAGTCCGGAACGCTGACCTGGAGGTCGCCGCTCTCCACCTTGGTGGCCACCAGATCAGCGTGCTCGGAGCTGGTCCGGTCCTTGCGGGCCAGGGCGAGGTAGCGGACGGCGTGCACGGCCATCATGGTGTCGCCGCCCGGAGCAGCTCGGAAATTCCGGTGCAGACACTCCAGCAGGAGCGGGGCCAGGGGCGCGCCCACGCCCACATCCTCGACGGCGATGAGCTTCAGCCGGCGCCACAGGTGCTCGGCGACTTCGGCGGAGGTCGAAAGCATCTCGTACGCTGCCAGCACAGCGTTGTCGACGTTGCCCCGGCGGATGTCCTTCTGCAGGACGGACACCAGCTGATCGACCGGGATACCTCGTGGTGAGGTGAGCCTGGAGTAGGGGTCCTCCTGATGCGGAGGCGGGCCGAAGCGTCGTTGAGTCATGGTGCTGCCTTCCGGTTGCGGTGACGGCGCGTCCGAAACGGAAGGGGCCAGACTTCAAGGAAGCACATCACGGCTCGGGGACATCGGCAAGCGCTGCGCGCCCGGCTCGTGATGTGTCGGAGTGGCGCCGGGCCGTGCCGGGTGCGCGGAGGTCGGCTGGCTGCGGTCGGGTGTCGGCTCGTGCGCGGGCTCAGCCGGCCGCAGCCGGGTGTTTCCTCAGGCCGCATTGGCGGCGCGCCAGGTCTGGTGCTTTCTCAACGCGGGTTGTCGGACCGCCAAGTGACGTAGTCGGCCACTGCCTCGGCGATGTCGAAGGCAGGTGTGAACCCGGAGTCGAGGGTGAGCCGGGTGATGTCGAGGTGAGGATCCGGACCGGGACCGTGCTGCCGCCCAGGCAGCAACTCGGGCCGCACACCGGGGATGACCGCCTGCAGGGCAGCCGCCAGCTCGCGGTTGGTGATCGGCCGGCCGCTGGACACGTTGTAGGTGGTGTGCCGAAGCGTCCGCGCGTTCATCAGGAGAGCGATCGCCCGCCCGGCGTCCGGCGCGTAGCAGCTGTCGCCCCCGTCGTCGGCGTACAACGGCCGCGGCTGTTCACCGCGCAGAGCAGCGCTGACGAAGGGCGGGATCGGGTTGAACGGCGACTCCGGATCCATCAATGGCCCCCAGATGCTGCCGATCCGCAGGACGACCGGCTGCACTGCGGTGCCGGCGAGGCTATGCGTGGTGATTGGTTCGACGGCCTTCTTGAACGCGATGATCAGGTGCGGCAGTTCCGCGCTGGGCAGTGGGAGCTCCTCGTGCCAGGGAATCTCGGGCCTTCCGATGTAGACGCCGATGCTGCTGGCGACCGCGAACCTGCGGACGTTCCACGCGCGTGCGGCCTCCAGCGCGTTGAGCAGACCGGCCATGTCCGTACGGAAGAAGCCGACCGGATCCTCGGCCGGGATGCTGCCGGCGAGGTGGACGATGTCGCTGATGTGGTGACGCTCGCCGAGGGCCAAAAAGGCGTCCCGGTCGGTGACGTCCACGGACTCCACGATGACGCCGGCAAGAAACGACGGAACCGCGGTCCGGCGGTGCGCCGTCACCACGACCTCGTGTCCGAGCTCGACCAGAGCACGGGCGGTGTGGGCGCCGATCATGCCGAGCCCGCCGGTGACGAGAATCATCGGGCCACCTCGTAGTGCAGGTGCGTCACACCGGGCGCCGGGACGGCCGCGAGCAGGTTCAGGTTCACGTGCTCCGGAAGCTCCTGGAAGAAGCGGCGTCCGGCGCCCAGCAGGATCGGCACCTGATGCAGGATCACCTCGTCGACGAGACCCGCGGTCAGCGCCGCGGTCGTCACGCCGCCGCCCATGAGCCCCACGTCCTTGCCATCGGCGGCCTTCCGGGCGGCGGCGATCGCGTCCTCGATGCCTGTGCTGACGAAGATCTGCCGCTCGTTGCTCTGCGGTGCCGGGCGATGGCTCAGCACCACGAGCTGCGCGTCCGGGTGCGGAGTGCCGCCCGTCGACCATCCGGAGTCGTCGTAGGTGTTGCGGCCGGCCAGGGTGGCGCCGACTCGGCCGGCCAGGGCGTCGAAGACGCCGGCGCTGGGCTCGCTCAGCCGGAACCCGTCGAACACCTCGCTGGGCGTGTCGCCGCTGAAGTACCAGTCGAACAGCATCGGAGCGTCACCGAGGCCGCGGCCGGCGCCGGGATCGCGACCGGTGATGAAACCGTCGACCGAGACGGACAGTCCGACGATGACCTTGCTCATGCTTCTCCTTGAGGTGCGGATGAGACGGCTTGCGGGAAGGTGAAGAGCCGGCGTGGGTCGTAGGCGTCCTTGACCGCTAGCAGTCGGGGGTAGTTGTCGCCGTGGTACGCAGTGGCCCAATCGTCGAGCGCGGGATCGGGAAAGTTGGGATAGACGTGGCCCGACCCGTCGGCGTGCGCCACCGCCCACGAGTCGTCGACCCACGGATCGGTGGCCTCGCCGATGTGCTCCAGCAGGAAGCGCTCCCGGCGATGGGTGAACGCGGTGGCGTCCGGGGCGACCCGGTTGTAAGCCCCGCCCATCGCGGTGAAGGTGAGCTGCCGCCGGCCTACGGTGCCCGGATCGCGGAGCCGGGCCAGCAACGCGGCGAGGGTGTGCTCGGACATCGACCGAGAGAAGAACTCCGACCTGATCCGCGGGGCGTGCCCGGTCGAGCCCCGCGGGTCGGCGAAGGTCTCCTTCAGGCGAAGGTACGGCAGGCCGGCGCGCACCTCGACCGTGGCGGCCGCTCCGGCAAGGCCGGTGAACTGCCGCAGCAGGTCCCGGGTCGCCTTCTCGCCGAGGGTCGCCGCGCCGCTGAGGGTGGCTCGGACGGGTACGCCGGGCCCGGTCGCCAGGGTGAGATTGACGGTCAGTTCGTCCGGGGCGTCCGGTGCCCAGTCCTGCCAGGCAATGGCTACTCGCTCGGCGGCGACGTTCGGCCAGTGCGCCTCGATGCGGGTGGTGGTCGGCTCCTCGACGGAGTCGAATAGCAGGGCTGTGACGACGCCGAACTGGCCGCCACCCGCGCCGCGCAGAGCCCAGAACAGGTCCGGCTCGCGGTGCTGGTCGCAGTTCACGACGCTGCCGTCCGCGAGGACGATCTGGGCGGCGACGAGGCGGTCGCAGGTGAGGCCGTACCGGCGGCCGAGCAGTCCGATGCCACCGCCGAGCGTCAGGCCGGCGATGCCGACGGTGGGACCGCAGCCTGCCGGAAGGGTGCGGCCGTGGGTGTGCAGGGCTGTGTACAGCTGACCCAGCCGGGAACCCGCTCCGACGACGGCCACTCCGTCATCGGCAACGGCAATGCCGTCGAGCCCGGACGTGTCCAGAACGATCCCGTCCGTCGACGACCGGCCCGCGAAACAGTGCCCGCCGCCGCGAACGGCGATGTGGTCACCGGTGGTTGACGCGAACCTGATGGTGTTCACGACATCGGAAATCGACCGGCACAGCACGACCAGCCGGGGACGCGGCCCCCGGCGGGCGTAGTCCGGGCTGGTCAACTCGCCGTCGAGCGAAGCGCGGAAGTCGGTCAGGTCGGGCACGAGGTCGACACTAGGAGCGGCGTGCCGAGCGGTTCTTGAACAAATCGCGCACGCGCGGCGGTGACCGGCCGAGTATCGCGCGCCCCGTCATGCGGCGCCGGCGAGCCGGCCTGCGTGCGTCCGGTCCTACGGCGTCGGCCTGCGGGCGCGCCCACAGTCTGTTTCGGATCGCGCGCTCGGATGTAGATACGGCCTGCTAGGTGTAGTGATCATGACCGTTGTTGACGGCGTGGCGGCTTGAGATGTGAGAAGACCTCCGGCGAGGTGGAAGTTGCGACGCTTTCACCTACCCGGAG
>NZ_JBEZFL010000017.1:0-127345 GCF_040649415.1 Actinoplanes sp. NPDC048967 | reverse complement strand
CTCCGGGTAGGTGAAAGCGTCGCAACTTCCACCTCGCCGGAGGTCTTCTCACATCTCAAGCCGCCACGCCGTCAACAACGGTCATGATCACTACATCTAGCCGGCCAGGTCGCGCCAGAAGGCGACGGTGGGGCGGCCCGCTTGCAGGGGTTCGCCGCCGAACTCGTGGCGGATGTAGGTCGTCAGGTCGGCGCCGTAGCTGATGATGTCGGTCTGCATCACCGACAGCACCGGGTGCCCGGAGGTGCCCCGGCCCGCCGGCAGATACCGGTGGGAGTAGACGGGCACGAGCCGCGGGACGGTCATCAGGAACCGGCGGGCGACCGTGACGGCGTCGGCGTTCTCGGCCGGTTGCGGACCCCAGCCCTCGTACCAGAAGCCGTTCTCGGCGACGTCGAAGAGCACACCCTCGACCGGCATCGCCAGCTTCTCGCGGAGCTGGGCGCGGTCGCCGTCCCGCCAGTCCGGCCAGCCGCGCCCGTACGGCAGGCCGGCGGCCAGGAAGGCGCGGTGGTCGTCGGCGAACGAGAAGCCGAACTCCTGCTCCACGCCGGTCAGCTCGGACTCGGTGAGCCCGGGCCGGACCGGGAAACGGCCGGAGGCGGCGAGCACGGCGGCGGCGGTGCCTTCGTCGATCACGCGGTCAGCCTAGGGCGGCATACGGCGATCGGTGTAGTCCCGTACTCGAAGGGAGTCGCCGCGGGAGACCACGCCGGGACGACGCGGCCGGGCCCCCGCCGAGCCTAGTTTTCCCCCATGACCGAGACCATGAGACAGCAACTGTGCCTGATCGCGGCGGGGGTGGGTGCGCTGGCCGCACTGGCCGCGCTGGGCGTCGTGGCGGGACCGAGACTCGGGATCGCCGACCATGAGACGCTCATCTCGTTGACCCGGCGGCTCGCCCTGTGGATGACGGCGGCCTGCTTCAGCTTCGTGGCGCTGCGGCCGCTGCGACCGACGACGGGGACCGGACGGTGATCGCCATGCCACGCTCGCTGCCCTGGGTGGCCGCCGCTCTGACGCTGGTCGGTGTCCCCGCCGGACTCGCCGTCACCGGTGGCAATCTGCAGGCCGTCATGACCGCCACTGTGGCGGTGTGGCTCGCCACGCTGATGCTCTTGGTCCGGCGTTGGCCCCTGACCGTTCTGATCGTCGTCGTCCTGACCGTCGTGGCCTGGCGTTCGTCGGACCTGATCGGCAGCGGCTGGGCCTGGCCGGCCACGGCGGCCTTCGCCGCCCTGGCGCTGGCCGGGCGGCTGCGCACGGCCGCGGTGGCCGGGGCGCTGACTCTGTCGTACGGGCTGGTCTGGGACACCTTCGTCGAGCGGTACGACTCCGACCGGGTTCTCGGGCAGCTCGGCGGGGAGGCACTGTGGCTGGCCGCGGTGCTCGCCGCCGCCCTGGCGTACCGGAGCACCCGCCGCTGGCAGGACGAGGTCGCCGCCCGGTTGGAGCAGTCCCGGCACGAGCAGGAGCTGGAGGCGCTGCGGCGGCGGGCCGAGGAACGCGTCGGCATCGCCCGCGACCTGCACGACGTGGTGTCACACACCTTGGCCGTGGTCGGCGTGCACCTCAACGTGGCGCTGGACGCCTTCGACGAGGAGCCGGAGGAGGCCCGCGACGCGTTGCGGCTGGCCCAGGGCGTCCGGGGCCGGGCCATGAGCGACCTGAAGTCACTCGTGGACGTGCTGCGCGAGGGCGACCGGATCGAGACCCCGGCCGCCGGGTTGGAGGGCCTGGCCGGGCTCACCGACCAGGTACGGGCGGCCGGGATCGAGGTGACCGTCACCGAGCTGGGCGAACGCGCCGAGGTGCCGGCGCCGGTCGCGACGGCGGTCTACCGCGTGGTGCAGGAGGCGCTCACCAACACGGTCCGCCATGCCCGGGCCACCCGGGTCACGGTGACCCTGCACCACACCCCGGCGAGTGTCACCGTGGAGGTCACCGACGACGGCGCCGGCGAGGCGACGAGCACGGAGGGACACGGGATCATGGGGATGCGCGAACGGGTCGCGGCGCTGGGTGGGGCCCTGACCGCGGGAGCCGGACCGGCCGGCGGCTTCACCGTCCGCGCGATGATCCCGATCGCGGCCTGACATGGGTGTCTCCGTGTTGCTCGCCGACGATCAGCACCTGGTCCGGGCCGGCTTCCGCAGCCTGCTCAAGCGCGACCGGGAGATCGTGATCGCCGGCGAGGCCGCCACCGGGGACGAGGCCGTGCGGACCGCTCGCGCCCTGCGCCCGGACGTGGTGCTGATGGACATCCGGATGCCCGGCCTGGACGGGATCGCCGCCACCCGGCGGATCATGGCGGATCCGGAGCTGCGGGACTGCCGGGTGATCATCCTGACCACGTTCGAGACCGACGAGTACGTCTTCGCGGCGCTGGAGGCGGGGGCGAGCGGTTTCCTCACCAAGGAGATCGACCCGGAGGGGCTGCGGCACGCCGTCCGGGTGGTGGCGGCCGGCGAGGCGCTGCTCTCCCCCAGCGTCACCCGGCGGGTCATCAGGCAGTTCGCCCACCGGCCGGCCCCGGCGCCGGCCGGTGGGGCCCGGCTGGCCGCGCTGACCACCCGCGAGCGGGAGGTGGTCACCCTGGTCGCCTCGGGCCTGTCCAACGAGGACATCGCCCGGGAGCTGGTGATCAGCCCGCTGACCGCCAAGACCCACATCACCCGGGCGATCACCAAGCTGGGCGTCCGGGACCGGGTGCAGCTGGTGATCCTCGCGTACGAGGAAGGGCTGGTGGGCCGCTGATGCGCCGGATCGTCGTGTACGGGTTCACCGGGGCGGGCAAGTCGACGCCGGCGGCACGGATCGGGCAGCGGATGCGGGCCGGGCCCGCCGACCCGGCGATGCCGCCGGCGGTGCTGCTGCGCTCGCCGGCCGAGGTGGAGCGCTGGCCGGCGGGCCTACGCTGACATCGATGTCAATCGGAGGGCGCCGAACCCTTGCGGATCGAGAGACTTGCACGTGACGATGTGTCGCGAATGTTTCACGGCCCCGAGAAGGAGACGGCATGCACCGGCCACGATGGGGTGTCGCCCTGTTATCCGTCACATTGATCGCCGCGGCAGCGGCAGTCGCCACGGGCGGGGCGGCCGCGGCGGCCGCCGCCACCTCGTTCCGTTCGTCGTTCGAGACCGACGATCCGCAACCCACCTGGACCGACACGGTCGACGCGGCGGCCGGTAGCGGCGGCGTCGACGGCACCGTGGTCGTCGGCATGCCGGGCAGCCTGCGCGGGCACGTCACCGGCATCGCGGTCAACGCCGAGCCGAACAGCAACGAGGGCCGCAACAATCTCAACGACGGCGACTCGGCCACCAAGTGGCTGGTCGACACCCCGACGAGCTGGGCCCAGTACACGCTGGACGCCCCGGCCGAGGTCATCAAGTACGCGCTGACCTCCGCCAACGACGCTCCCGAGCGCGACCCGCGGGACTGGACGCTGCAGGGCTCCGCCGACGGCAGCACCTGGACCACGGTCGACACGCAGACCGGGCAGACCTTCACCGAACGCTTCCAGACCAAGACCTACACGGTCGCCGACCCGGGCTCCTTCCCGATCTACCGGCTCAACATCACCGGGCACCCGTCCGGCGACCTCACCCAGCTCGCCGATCTGGAGCTGGCCGACGCCAACGTGACGCCGCCGCCGACCGGCCCGATGCAGAGCCGGGTCGGCCCGGGTCCGGCCAGCTCCCCCACCGCCAAGGCGGGCGTGGGCTTCACCGGGCTCAAGGCGTTCCAGATCGCCGGGCGGCACACCGCCGAGGGCCGCGGGCACTCCGCCAACAAGGTCTTCGACGTCGACGTGACGGTGACCGCCGACACCGAGCTGTCGTACCTGGTACTGCCCGAGTTCAACCGCGACGACCTGTCCAACCCGGCCACGTACACCGCGGTCGACCTGGCCTTCACCGACGGCACGTTCCTGTCCGAGCTCAAGGCCGTCGACCAGAACGGGATCGTGGTCAGCGCGGCCGCGCAGGGCGCGTCGCAGACGCTCTACACCGCGCAGTGGAACAAGCGGACCGCGCGGATCGGCAAGGTCGCGGCGGGCAAGACCGTCGACCGGATCCTGATCACGTACGACAAGCCGGCCGGTCCCACGAGCTTCCGCGCCTGGTACGACGACATCGCTCTCGCCGAGGTCGCCCCGGCCGAGCCCAGGAAACACCTCGCCGAGTACGCCGAGACGCGCCGCGGCACGATGTCCTCCGGCGACTTCTCCCGGGGCAACAACTTCCCGGCGACCGCGGTCCCGCACGGCTTCAACTTCTGGACCCCGGTCACCAACGCCGGCACCACCAGCTGGCTGTACGAGTACCACCGAGCGAACAACGCGGCGAACCGGCCCACCCTGCAGGCGTTCTCGGCCAGCCACGAGCCCAGCCCGTGGATGGGTGACCGGCAGACGTTCCAGGTGATGCCGAGCGCCGCGACCGGCGTACCGGATGCCAACCGGGCCAACCGCGCGCTGGCCTTCGGTCACGAGAACGAGACCGCCAAGCCGTACTACTACGGCGTCACCTTCGACAACGGCCTGAAGACCGAGATCGCGCCGACCGACCACGCCGCGCTGATGCAGTTCACCTTCACCGGCGACAGCGGCAACCTGATCCTGGACAACGTCGACAGCCGGTCCGGGCTGACCATCGACGCGGCCGGCCGGGCGGTCTCGGGCTGGTCGGACGTGAACAGCGGCGGCCTCTCCGCGGGCTTCACCCGGATGTTCATGTACGCCACCGTCGACGCCCCGGTCACGGCGAGCGGCATGCTGCCCACCGGCAACCGCCCGTCCACCGGCTACCTCAAGTTCGACACCACCGAGCACAAGACCGTGCGGATGCGGATCGCCACCTCGCTGATCAGCGTCGAGCAGGCCAAGCACAACCTGGACCTGGAGATCGCGGCCGACGCGACGCTCGCCTCGGTCCGCGACCGGGCCCGCGACCTGTGGGACGCCAAGATGCACACCGTCGAGGTCGAGGGCGCGTCCGAGGATCAACTGGTCACGCTCTACTCGAACCTGTACCGGCTGTTCCTCTACCCGAACTCGGGCTTCGAGAACACGGGCAGCAACGACGAGCCCGTGTACAAGCACACCGTGCAGTCGGCGGTGACCAGCCCGGCCAGCTCACCGACGGAGACCGGGGCGCCGATCAAGGACGGCAAGGTCTACGTCAACAACGGCTTCTGGGACACGTACCGCACGACGTGGCCGGCGTACTCGCTGCTCACGCCGAAGCACGCCGGGGAGATGGTGGACGGGTTCGTCCAGCAGTTCCGCGACGGCGGCTGGATCTCGCGCTGGTCGGCGCCGGGCTACGCCAACCTGATGGTCGGCACCAGCTCGGACGTGGCTTTCGCGGACGCGTACCTCAAGGGGGTGCCCGGCATCGACGCCGAGACGGCGTACCGGGCCGCGGTGAAGAACGCGACGGTCACGCCGCCGAACGCCAACGTCGGCCGCAAGGGCCTGGCCAGCTCGATCTTCAAGGGCTACACGCCGAGCGACAGCACCGGCGAGGCGATGTCCTGGGCGATGGACGGCTATATCAACGACTACGGCATCGCCAACATGGCCGAGGCGCTGGCCAAGAAGGGCGGTCCGAAGGAACAAGAATATGCCGAGCAGGCCGAGTACTTCCGCAACCGCGCCCAGAACTACATCAACATGTTCGACCCGTCGGTGGACTTCTTCCAGGGCAAGGACTCCGCGGGCAACTGGCGCAACTCGCCGGCCTCGTACGACCCGCGGGTCTGGGGTTACGACTACACCGAGACCGACGGCTGGAACATGGCGTTCCACGTGCCGCAGGACGGCCAGGGCCTGGCCAACCTGTACGGCGGTCGCGACGGCCTGGCCAAGAAGCTCGACAAGTTCTTCGCCACACCGGAGACGGCCACCTTCTACGGCTCGTACGGCGGCCCGATCCACGAGATGTACGAGGCCCGCGACGTCCGGATGGGCCAGTGGGGCTTCAGCAACCAGCCGTCGCACCACATCCCCTACATGTACGACTACGCGGGTCAGCCGTACCAGGCGCAGAAGCTGGTCCGCGAGGCCATGTCCCGGCTGTACCTGGGCAGCGAGATCGGCCAGGGCTACCCGGGCGACGAGGACAACGGCGAGATGAGCGCCTGGCAGGTGTTCAGCGCGCTCGGCTTCTACCCGTTGCAGATGGGCAACCCGGCGTACGCGATCGGCTCGCCGCTGTTCACCAAGGCGACGGTCAACCTGGAGAACGGCAAGAAGATCGTCGTCAACGCCCCCGGCAACAGCCGCAGCAATGTCTACGTGCAGTCGCTGAAGGTCAACGGCAAGGCGTACAACTCCACGTCGCTGCCGCACTCGCTGCTGGCCGACGGCGCCCGGCTCGACTTCACCATGGGCTCGTCGCCGTCGAAGTGGGGCACCGGCAAGGACGCCGCCCCGGAGTCGCTCACCTCGGGCGACGCGGTGCCGAGCCCGTTGCGGGACCTGACCGGCCCGGGCCGCGGCACGGCGTCGGAGCCGGCCCTGGTCGACGACACCTCCACCACCCAGGCCACGCTCGCCGACGGCTGGCAATACCGGTTCGCCTCCGCCGGCGAACAGGCCGCCTACTACACGCTCACCTCGAGCACCGTGGCCGAGCAGGACCCGGCCTCGTGGACGCTGAAGGGTTCCTACGACGGCACCACGTGGACCACGATCGACCAGCGCGAGGACCAGACGTTCGAGTGGCGCCGGCAGACCCGGCCCTTCAAGATCGCCAACCCGGGCCGGTACGCGTACTACCGGCTCGACGTCGCCGCGGGCACCACACTGGCCGAGGTGGAACTGCTCGGCGTCCCGGCCCCCGCCTGCACCACGACGATCGCGGACAAGGTCGTCGGCGCGGTGTCGGTCCGGTCGGGGGTCACCTGCGTCAAGGCGGGAGCCCAGATCACCGGCCTGGTGACGGTCTCCAAGGGCGCCTCGCTCTACGCCACCGGCGCGACCCTGCGCGCGGCGGTGACGGCCACCGGAGCGGGCACGGTCTCGTTGCTGAACACCACGGTCAGCGGACCGCTCACCGTCACCGGATCGGGCCCGGTCAGCCTGGAGAACTCGACCCTGAAGAGCGCGGTGACCCTGCTGAACAACAAGACGGCCACGGTCGTCGCGGGCAACACGGTCGGCGGGCCGCTCACCTGTTCCGGCAACAAGCCGGCGCCGGTGAACAACGGCCTGGCCAACAAGGTCAGCGGGGTACGGATCGGCCAGTGCGGCAAGCTCTGACCTGACCGCGCCCGGCAGCCGCTCCCTCCCGCGTGGAGGGGGCGGCTGCTCTACATTCGAGGCATGTCCGATGATCTGTGGGCCGTCGTCGCCGCGGCCGACCTGTGCACCCTCGCCACCATCAAGCGCGACGGCCGGCCTCAGCTTTCCGATGTGAACTACACCGCCGACGACACGAGCCGGGTGCTGCGGGTGTCGACCCGCGAAACGCTGGCCAAGGTGCACAACCTGCGCCGCGACCCGCGCGGCAGCCTCCGGGTGGCCGGACCGGGCGGCGGCTACGTGGTCGCGGACGTGCACGCCACCTTCTCCCCGCCGTCAGCCGAGGAGCACGACGCCACCGTCGAGGAGCTCGTCGAGGTCTACCGCCTGATCCGCCGCGAGGAACACCCCGAGTGGGCCGACTACCGGCGCGCCATGGTCGCCGACGGCCGGATCGTGCTGAGCCTGCACGTCGAACGCCTCTACGGGTGGGTGCTGTAGTCATGGCCCGGATCATGGACATCGTCTTCGACTGCGAGCACGCGCCCGCGCTGGCCCGCTGGTGGGTGCAGGTGCTCGAGGGGTACAGCGTCGCGCCGTACGGGCCGGACGATCCGGATCCCGACGAGGACCCGACGGTGCTGGTGCTGCCCGGACCGGAGGGCGGACCGCGGCTGTGGTTCACCCAGGTGCCCGAGCGCAAGACCGTGAAGAACCGCGTACACCTGGACCTGAACGCCGAGGACCCGGTCGCCGAGCTGGCCCGGCTGACCGGCCTCGGCGCCCGGGTGCTGTGGGAGACCGACGGCCTCACCGTGCTGGCCGACCCCGAGGGCAACGAGTTCTGCCTCGACAAGGACTAGGCAGGCGCGCCGGGATCGCCCATGACGAGCAGGGCCAGTTGCTCCCGCGCCGGGTTGTCGCGCCGGTCGGCGAGGTCCCATCTGATGGCTCCCATCAGGGAACCGGCCAGTTCCCGGCGGTCCGGCGCCCGCACCGTCACCGTGGTCAGCATGTCCGCCAGCGTCGACTGGTTCCGTTCGACATCATCGGCCGTGACCGACGACAAGATGCGGTGCAGGTTCGCGTCCGAGAACCGGGGCGCCTCCTCGCCGAGCTGTCTGATGAGCAGGTCACGTTGCCGCGGCAAGCTGGTGAGCGTGAGCGCCCACTCGTACTGCTTGGCGCGTAGGTCGCGCGGCTGCTCCGCCGCCGGCGCCAGCAGCAGCTGGAGGAACAGCGCCGCCTCGGAGACCAGAACCGGCTCGTCGTCGATCAGGTGCAGGCCCGGCGTGCCCGCGTGCTGCCAGTACGGCATCAGGTCGTAGAGGCATTCGCGCACCTCGTGTGCCGTCTGCACAAACGCCGACCGGCGCAGTGATCGGCCCATCCGACTCTCGCCGCGGACGGACACGTCCGGTGCCATCCCGCGGGCGAGGGCTCCGGGTTTCCGGGTGACCGGACGGAGCTCCGGCGGCCAGGGCAGGGACTCGTAGACGCTGATGTCGGCGCCGTCCTCGACGCGTACCTCCAGTCGGGTGGGATCGGTGTCCAGCCGCCAGGCCACGCGCAGCGTCTGCCACATCCGCTTGCGGTCCTCCGGATCGAGCTGGCTCTGCCACAACAGCGCCTGCCTCCGCCAGTTGACCACAACCGGCTCGCCGACCAGCTCCGCGGCGTCCACGGGACCGTCGTTGACCAGCACCACGAAGCAGACCAGGTTCGCCGAGAAGGCCGCGTGCCGGGCAGCCAGGGGAATGCGCCGCGGCTCGTAGTCGCGCCGGGTCCAGGTCGGATGCGCGTACCCGGCGTCGGCGAGCAGTTCCAGAGCGAGCTCGCGGCAGAGCGCTCGCTGCCGGGGGCTCAGCCGGGTGAGCATCTCCCGGCAGAGTTCCCACAGGGGTGCCCGGCGGGTGATGGTGACGAAGGACGTGGCCGCATGGAGCGGACCCGGATCGATGACTCCCCGGCGGCGTCGCTGATGGACGCGTTCCTCCGCCAGGTCGAGCAGCTCGGCGACGATCTGCCGGGCGGCCAGGAACTCCCCGAAGGTGGCGTGCAGAAACTCGAAGCTGCGTTCCGGGCCGGCGGTGTCCCGGGTGGCCCGGGACTCATGGATGAAGAAGAAGCGACCGACCATCAGCTGACCGGCGGTCAGTGCCCGGTTCGCCGAACCGTCGCGGGCCGGCCGGAGGTCGGTGTCCGACAGCAGATGCGGCAGGTCGGCGTTCAGCTCGGCCTCGAGGATCACGTCGCCACCCCGGTTGAGCGTCGCCACGGCGACCGCGCCCAGCCTGCGCCATTCCGCGTTGATCTCATCCGCCCGCTGATCGTCGCTGCGGCCCTGACGATCCTTGTCCACTTCCCGCTCGACGAAGTCGGAGAAGAGCCGCTCATAGAGGTCGACCCGGTGCAGGCCACCGTCCGCGGACTGCAGGGCGTTCGCTCCGGCGTCATAGAGGGCGAGCAGCAGGAGCAGCAGCGGCTGACTCGCGAGTTCCCCGTGGGCCAGGGCTGTGCCGACCGGTAGCTGTCTCAGCCCACGGGCCGCGAGGCCGGCGGCGTTGTGCGCGTTCCACACGTCGAGCCAGGTCCGGACCTGCGTTTCGTTGAAGGGTTCGAGGCGCAGGACCACCGTGTCCCGGGGGAAGCGGGCCCGGTCGGCGACCACCGTGCGGCTGGTCACCAGCACCGCGACCGGCCGGTCCAGTTCCCGTTCCCGCTGCTGGAACAGGCGGATCTGCTCGAGGTAGTCCGCCCTGTTCATGCCGGTGGCCTGGAGCAGCTCGTCGAAGCCGTCCAGGACGACGACCGGGAGCGCAGCGCCGGCCCGGCGGGCGAGGTCGGGCCACGAGACGTGCTCGCCGAGCATCTGCAGCAGAGCTTGTTCGATCTGGGCCTGGATCGAGGAGTCGGCGGGCACGTTGCGCAGCTCGACCCGGACGACGAGGAAGTCCGCCGGAGGCAGCCGGGCGGCCAGGATTCTGGTCAGCGCCGACTTGCCTGACCCCGGTTGGCCGAGCACCACGAGCGGCCGCGCCACAGCCCCCGGAGTGACGAGGTGGGCCAGCAGGAAACCATGGACGTCCTCGACTGCGACGGCGTCGTTCCACCAGCTCTCGGTAGCCGGCAGATCGGCCGGTCCGGCCACCGCGACCCGGCCGTGCGGGTTGACGTAGCCGTCGTCCAGGCTGGGCAGCACCACGTGCGCCGGGGCATGGGCGGAGGCGAGGATCGCGCTGTCCAGCCCGGCCCGATAGCGCTTGCCCAGTCCGGCCAGCACCGCGTCGACGGCCCCGGCCCCCGACAGCGACCGCAGCTCGTCGAGGCGTGCGGACAGGTCGATCAGCGCGTCGTGCAGCACGGTCCGGGTGGCCTGGGCCTCGACCATGCCGGCCCACACCCCGAACTCGGGCGCCTGCACACTCAGCGCCCGGTACGCCTCGGTGTACCGGCGCACGGCCATCCGGCGCACCTGACCCTCGACAGCCGCCACGATCTCGTCGCGTCCGTCCTCGAAGGCGACCAGTCCGGCGAGAAAGTTCTGCACCGCGGTGGAGGCCGAGCCGAAGTACTCCGCGAGGTCCCAGAGAGTCTTCTCGAAGGGGCGGTGCGGTGCCGGCATGGGCGGCGGCGTGTCGATCAGGACCTGCACGAGTTCGCCGTACCGGGCGGTGACCGCTGTGGACGTGACGACCGCGACCTGCTCGCCGGCGGTCATCCGGGCCGCCGCCAGGTCCACGCCGGGCCGACCGGCCAATGCGGCTTCCAAGGCCTCGTAGAAGGAGGTGACCACCACGATCGCGTGCGCCGCTTCAAGCCGCTGGGTGCGATCGAGACGGCCGACGCCGGTCATTCGCTCCTGCAGTCCGGTCACGACGGTGTTGCCCCACCTGATGAGTTCGCCGCGCAACGCGAAGAAGTCGACGTCCGCCAGGGTGCCCATGGTCGCCGCGGCGGTGACCGCGCCACTCGCCGCGCCGAAGATCCTGATGAGAGGGTGTTCGGACGCGCCGAGCAGGCGAGCGGCATCGGCATAGCTGAGCGAGCGGGAACCCATTGCACGCACCGTAGTGCGCCGACTACTGCGCGGCAATGGCTAGCTCAGCGTCACCGCGTACAGGTGCAACCGCGCGTCACTCGGCAGGGTGATCGAGCGGATCTGCTTGCCCGCCGGCACCGGCAGGCTCACCCCGAAGAGGCTGACCGGCGGCCCGTCCACCCCCTGCCCCGCCTTGATCCGGTGCGGCATCGCCAGCACCGCGCTCGTGCCCGCGGCCGCCGTGCCACACCAGTCCGCCACGGTCACCGTGGCCGGCGCCGACGTGCCGTCCGCGTACCCGATGGTCAGCGCGGCCGTCACCGGCCCGTTGTGCGTGGTCGCGACCAGGTGGGCCGCCGTGTGGTTGCCGGTCGGCAGGAGCAGGGACTGACCTCGGGCCGGCACGAAGTTCTTCGCCGTCCCGGTCGGGTCCGGCGCCTGGTACGTGACATCGCCCCAGGTCACGGGGCCGGCCTTCGGCAGCAGGTCGGCGTCGTAGCTCCAGCCGCCGCCGTCGAAGTTGCCCTCCGCCGGGTCGGCGACGGTGGCCGTGCCGTCGAGGGTGCGGTCGTCACCCAGGTCGACCAGGCAGGCGGTGTCCGCCGTGCCGGCGCAGGTGAGCGGCTCCCGGACCGTGATGGTGACGATCCGCTTCACCGTGGCGGTGCCGGGTGCGGAGACCGAGACCTCGACCGGGTACGCCCCCGCGGGTGTCCCGGCCGGCGCCTGGACGGTCAGCGTGGCGGTGGTGCCGATCGGCAGACGCCCGCTGAGCAGCACCTTGGGGTGCTTCGGGGCGACCGTCGCCTTCCAGCCCGGCGGCGCCGTCGCCGTCACCCGGGGTGCGATCACGAGCGGCGCCTGGCCGACCACGTCGACCTGGAACGCCGCCTGCTGGGCGGTGGCTGAGCCGGCCGGCAGGGCCGCGCCGGCCGGGCGCACGGTGGCGTCGACATGGGTACGGCCGTCCGCCGGCGCCTTGTTCACCGACGGCGGCTGGGCCGCGACCGACCTGCCCCAGGACGACGGCTTCCGGCCGAGCGTGTGGGCGAGCGTGCCGCCGCGGGTCACCGCCGACCAGTCGAGCCAGGTCTTGCCGACGGATCGGCCGTTGAGCCGGATGCCCTGGATGTAGCGGTTCGTGTCCGAGGCGCCGGGTGCGGTGATGGTCAGCGTCTTGCCGCCCGTGCGCACGGTCGCCCTGGGGAACTGCGGGCTGGACAGCGCCAGGAAGTTGGCGCCGCTCATCGTCGGGTAGAGGCCCAGGGACGAGAAGACGTACCAGGCGCTCATCGTGCCCAGGTCGTCGTTGCCGGTCATGCCGTCGGGGCCGGTGGTGAACAGCGTCATCGCGGCCCGGACGACCGTCGCGGTCTTGGCCGGGTCGCCCGCCCAGAGATACATGTACGGCGCCAGCAGGTCCGGTTCGTTGTTCGGGTTGTACGTCGCCTTGGCGTAGTAGTCGTACGGCGCGGCGATCCAGTCCTCGCGCGCGGTGCCGGCCGGATCGGTGAGCAGCTTGTCGTAGACGAAGAAGTCGTCCAGCCGCTTCTCGGTCGCCGCCCGGCCGCCCATGAGGCGCACGAGTCCGGCCGGGTCCTGCGGCACCAGCCACTGGTACTGGTACGCGCCGCCCTCGTGGAACTGCTCGGCCGCCGCGATCGGGTCGTACGGCGTCAGCCAGGTTCCGTCGACCGTCCGGGGCCGGAACTGCTTGATCGAGGAGTCCCACAGGTTGCGGTACCACTGCCCCCGCCCGGCGAACAGCTTCGCGTCGGCGGTCCGGCCCAGCCCTGCGGCCATCAGGGCGAGCGCCGCGTCGGCCGCCGCGTACTCCAGGGTCGCCGAGGCCGGGTGGTCACAGTCGTTGTCGCCGCCCTTGTCGGCGCACTCCTGGCCGCGCCTCAGCCCGGACGGGATGTAGCCGCGGTCGGCGTAGAAGTCCTGACCCGTCCGCCCGTTGTACGGCGAGCCGGCCGGCGGCTGGGCGGTGGCGTTCTGCCGCAGGAGCGCGTACGCCTCCTGCTCGTGCCCGGCCAGCAAACCCTTGGACCAGGCCTCGACCAGGAACGGGGTGACCGGGTCACCGGTCATGATGTTGGTCTCGCTGTTGGCCAGCGCCCAGCGCGGCAGCCAGCCACCGTCCCGCCCGATCGCCACCACGGACAGCGCCACGTCCCGGGCGACCTGCGGCACGAGCAGCTCCAGGAGCTGGTTCTGCGGCCGGTAGGTGTCCCAGAGCGAGAAGTTCTGGTACGGCGTGTATCCCTCGGCGGTGTGCACCTGGCGGTCGAAGCCCACGTACCGGCCGTCGACGTCGCCGGCCAGGTTCGGGTGCAGCAGGGAGTGGTAGAGCGCGGTGTAGAAGACGCTGCGCCGGTCGGCCGCCCCGCCGCCGATCGAGATCCGGTCCAGCTCCTGGGCCCAGCGGGCGCGCAGGGCGGTCCGGGTGGCGGCGAAGTCGTACGAGTCGGCGGTCTCGGCGGCCAGGTTCTGCCGGGCGCCGGCCAGGCCGGTGTAGGAGAGGCCGACCTTGACCACCACGTCGCGGTCCTGGCTCGCGTCGAAGGTCACCCAGGCACCGTTGCTGCCGGAGCCGGCGGCGTCCCGGCCGCCGGGCGAGAGCGCCGAGCCGCGCCAGGTGCCGGTGGCGGCGAACGGGCGGTCGAAGCTGGCGGTGAAGTAGACGGTGTGGTCGTCCTTGCCGGCACAGAAATTGCCGGCGCGGACCCGGCCCTCGACGGTCCGGTCGCCGACGACGTGGATCTCGGAGTCGAAGACGTTCTGGTTGGCCTTGCCGGTGTTGAACAGGACGTTGGCCGCGCCGGTGGCCGGGAAGGTGTACTTCTGCCAGCCGGTGCGCGCGGTGGCGGTCAGCTCGGCGTTCACGCCGTACTTGGACAGGCCGACCCGGTAGTAGCCGGGCTCGGCGTCCTCGTCGTCGTGCGAGAACGGCGAGCGGTACTGGTTCGGGTCCGCGGTGGTGACCGCACCGGTGGTGGGCAGCATGGGCAGCTCGCCGGCGACGCCGCAGCCGACCCCGGACAGGTGGGTCTGGCTGAAGCCGTAGATGCTGTCCTGCTGGTAGTCGTAGCCGCCCTGGCCGCCGGTGTCCGGGCTGACCTGCACCATCCCGAAGGGCGCGCTCGCGCCGGGAAAGGTGTTGCCGAAGTTCTGCGTGCCGACGAACGGGTGCACCAGCTCGACGGGATCCTCCGCGGCGGCGGCGGCGGCCCGGGCCTGGGCGGGGCTCGCGGTGCCGACGGAAACGACCAGCAGCAGGGCCACCAGGAGCCGACGGGTCATCGGTAAACCTCCGGTCAACGACGTCATCGTCACGTGACAACGTTGTCACGCAGCAAAGACGCGTGTCAATGAAACGGAGTCATCGGGCACCCGAATTGCACCCGGCCATCTGGGCGAACCTCTCAGGTCCGCACCACGGCCACCCGATCACGGCAGTTACGACCACCCTGCCCCGGGGGCCGAGCGAACCGGAGATGAGTCTGATGGCAGCCAGCACAGCACCGCCGACGCCACGCGGCGTCCACCGCTGGGCACGGCTCTGCGTGAGCGTCGCAGTCGTCGTCGCCACCTTCGGCGTTGTCCTCAGCACCGGGGTCGGCGGAGCGGACACCGCACAGCTCATCTCCAACCTCGGACTTTGTGCCGCCGCCGCCTCGGCCGCCCTGGCCTGCCTGTTCCGCGCCGCGGCCCTGCGGGGCCGGGTGCGCGCCGGCTGGGCCCTGCTCGGCCTGGGCGTGCTGTCCTGGGGTGCCGGCCAGGGCTGCGCGGTCTGGCTGGAGACCTTCACCGGCTCGGTGCCGCTGCCGTCGCAGGCCGACATCGGCTACCTCGGCATGATCCTGCTGACCTCGGCCGGCCTGCTCGTGCTGCCGGTCGCCACCCAGACCCTGGCCAACCGGGCCCGCAGCGTGCTCGACGGTCTGATGGTCGCCGTCTCGCTGGTGCTGATCGCCTGGTTCGTGGTCATCGAGCCGCTGATCAAGGCCGGCGGCGACAGCGTCCTCGCGCTCTACCTCAGCCTCGCCTACCCGCTCGGCGACATCGTCATGGTGACGATCGTGGTCTACATGCTGGCGCTGCAGCGCCGCCGCGGCCGCGACTTCGCCCACCTGGCGCTGGTCGCGGCCGGCATCGTCGCCTTCGCCGCCTCCGACATCGGGTACGCCTACCTCAACCTGACCGGGGCGTACGCCTCCGGCAGCGGCACCGACATCGGCTGGTTCGCGGGCTTCTCGCTGATCCTGCTCGCCGCCACCAAGCCGCTCGGGACGGCCGACCCGGCCGAGCCGGCCCCGGTGGACGGCGAGGGCGGCCAGCCGTTCGGGGTGCTGCTGCCGTACGTGGCCGTGCTCGCCGCGCTGGCCACCAGCATCGTCTGGTTCGCCCGCACCGGGCAGGCCACCCCGTTCGTCGCGTACACCCGCTCGGCGCTGATCCTGCTGATCGTCGGCCGGCAGCTGCTCACGCTGCTGGAGAACCGTGGCCTGACCCGCAACCTGGAGACCCGCGTCGCCGACCGCACCGCCGAGCTGTACGCCAGCGAGCAGCGCTTCCACGCGCTCGTGCAGCACAGCTCCGACGTGGTGACCGTGGTCGGCACCGACGCCGTGGTGCTGTACCAGAGCGAGTCCGTGCAGCGCGTCTTCGGCTACACCCCGGCCATGCTCACCGGGCGCGACCTCACCGAACGGTTCAGCCCCGAGTCGGCCGCCCGGCTGCTGGACGCGTTGCGCTCGGTGAGCGCGCGGCCGTACGCGACCACCGTGCTGGAACTGACCCTGCCGCACCTCGACCAGCGTCTGCGCCAGGCCGAGATCACCGTGACCAACCTGCTCGGCGACCCCAACGTCGGTGGCCTGGTGCTCAACACTCGCGACATCAGCGAGCGCAAGGAACTGCAGGAGCAGCTCGTGCACGAGGCGTACCACGACGCGCTGACCCAGCTGGCCAACCGCGCCCTGTTCCGGGAGCGGGTGGCCGAGGCGCTGGAGCAGCGCGGCGAGGACGACGACGTGACCGTGCTCTTCCTCGACCTGGACGGCTTCAAGGAGGTCAACGACAGCCTCGGGCACCTGGCCGGCGACCAGTTGCTGGTCCGGGTGGCCGACCGGCTGACCGCCTCGGTGCGTGACGGCGACGTGGTGGCCCGCTTCGGCGGTGACGAGTTCGCGGTGCTGATCCGCTCGGCGGTCGGCCAGGGTGAGGCCGAGATCGTGGCCCAGCGCATCGTCGACGAGCTGCACGAGCCGTTCCGCGTCGGTGACCGTGACCTGCACGTGCGGGGCAGCATCGGGCTGGCCGCGTACACCGCCCTCGGCGAGGGTGCGGCCGGGGCCGGGCACGCCGACGACGCCGAGCAGCTCATGCGCAACGCCGACCTGGCCATGTACAAGGCCAAGGGCACGGGTGGCAGCGGCTTCGCCAGCTACGACCCGCGGATGCTGGCCGGCCTGGTCGAGCGCCTGGAGCTGGAGGCCGACCTGCGCCTGGCCCTGGAGCGCGGCGAGCTCCGGCTGCACTACCAGCCGACCATCGACATGGCCGACAGCCGGGTCATCGGCTTCGAGGCGCTGGTGCGCTGGCAGCACCCGACCCGCGGGATGATCAACCCGCTCGACTTCATCCCGATCGCCGAGACCACCGGGCTGATCGTGCCGCTCGGCCGCTGGGTGCTGCACGAGGCCTGCCGCCAGGCGATGGAGTGGTCCGCGCGCGACGGCCGCCGCCCGGTCAAGATGGCCGTCAACGTGTCGGTACGCCAGTTCGACCGCAGCGACCTGCCCGCCGTCGTCCGCGAGGTGCTGACCGAGACCGGCATGCCGGCCGACCAGCTCTGCCTCGAGATGACCGAGAGCGTGCTGATGACCGACACCGAGGACAACCTGGCCCAGCTGGTCCGGCTCAAGGCGCTCGGCGTGACGCTGGCGATCGACGACTTCGGCACCGGCTACTCCTCGCTGGCCTACCTGCGCCGGTTCCCGGTGGACACGCTCAAGATCGACCGCTCGTTCGTGGAGCGGCTCGGCGAGCAGGCCGACGACGCCGCGCTGGCCGGCACGATCGTCCAGCTCGGCCAGAGCCTGGGCATGTCCACGGTCGCCGAAGGCATCGAGGAGTACGGCCAGCTCGCCGCGCTGCGGGAGATGGGCTGCACCTTCGCCCAGGGCTTCTACTTCTCCCGCCCGGTGCCCGCCGGTGAGGCCGGCCGCCTGCTGCTCGAAGGGGCCGGCGCCCAGCCGGCCCCGGCCTGATCCCCGTACCCCCCGCCCCCAGCACAGTTCAGGAGTACGCATGACCGCCGCCCTCACCGGCACCCGCGCTCAGCTCCCGGCCCAGTGGCCCGCCGCGCTGTCCCCGCACTGCCTCGAGGTCATCGACATGCCCACCCCGTACCTGGTCACCGATCTCGGCACGGTCGTGGACCGGCTGTCGGCGTTCGCCGCGGCGCTGCCGGGCGTGCTGCCGTGTTACGCCATGAAGTGCAACCCCTCGCCGGAGATCCTCGCGACCCTGCGGGACCACGGCGCGAGCTTCGAGGTCGCCTCGCTGGGTGAGCTGCGGATGCTGGAGCGCCTCGGCGTCGACCCGGCCGGCGTGCTCTTCAGCAACCCGGTCAAGGCGCCGGGGCACATCGCCGCCGCGCACGCCGCCGGGCTGTGGCGCTTCAGCTTCGACTCGGCCAACGAGCTGCGCAAGATCGCCGAGCACGCCCCGGGCAGCGCCGTCTACCTGCGGCTGCGGGTGGACGACACGGCCAGCTCGTTCCCGTTGTCGCGCAAGTTCGGCGCCGAGCTGCCCGAGGCCCGTGACCTGCTGGTCCTCGCTCGGCGGCTGGGGCTGCGCCCGTACGGGATCACCTTCCACGTCGGCTCGCAGTGCGGCAACGCGGCCGCCTGGCGGCACGCCCTCGGCGCGACCGGGGCGATCATGGCCGACCTGCTCGACGACGGCATCCGGCTCGACATGATCGACCTCGGTGGCGGCTTCCCCGCCCGCTACCAGGCCGACGTGCCCTCGATCGGCGAGATCGGCGCCATGGTGCTGCCCGCGCTGGCCGAGCTGCTGCCGTACCGGCCGGAACTGCTCGTCGCCGAGCCCGGCCGGCACCTGGTCGCCGAGGCCGCGGTCATGGCCGTCGGGGTGATCGGCCGGGAGGTCCGCGGCGGCCGCGACTGGCTGTTCGTCGACGTCGGCGCCTACAACGGCATGATGGAGACGATCCAGGTGCCGACCGGCTGGGACTACCCGATCTGGTCGTCCGTGCCCGGTCACGGTGAGGTCGCCACGCTGCCCTTCACCATCACCGGTCCCAGCTGCGACAGCTCGGACACGATGTTCCACGGCGTCGAGCTGCCGGCCGGCATCGACGTGGGCGACGTCGTCTACATCGGCTCGGCGGGTGCCTACACCCTCAGCTACGCCTCTGCTTTCAACGGTTTCGCGCCACCCACGCCGCTGTTCGTCGGCGGCGGCACCGGCCAGCCGGACCTGCGGGAGCTGACGGATGAGCTGGTCCGGTCCGGAACCTCCGGTGGTCACTGACCACAAGCGGCGTGAGCCCAGGAGCGGCGGGCACCGCCGCGTCGGACCGGTCGGCCTGCGCCGCGCCGGCCGGGTCCGCGAGCTCGTGGTGTCCGGCGTCATCGACTCGTTCGGCATGGCGCTGGGCTGGACGGTCCTGGTGCTGCTGGCCGTCTCCCGGGGCGGTCTCGCCGAGGCCGCCCTCTACAACGCCGCGATGCTCGTCGGCGTGGTGCTGTCCGCGCCGGTCACCGGCTGGCTGTCGCGGCGTTACGCCGGCCGGACGCTGCTGCGCGGGGCCGCCGGCACGGAGATCCTGCTGCGCGTCGGCGCGCTGGCCGGGCTCATCGTGGGCCTGCCGTCCTGGCTGATCGCGGTGGCCGTGACGGCGATGCACGTGGCGGCCTGGGTGGGCTTCGCCGCGATGCGGGCCGAGGTCGCGGCGGTGGACGCCCGGCCACGGTCGATGACGCGCTACGCGCTGGCCATCGCGGCCGTCGAAGCCGCCGGCACCGGGCTGGGCGCGCTGCTGCCGGCCGGCCCGGACGGTTACCCGACCGGCTGGCCCCTGGCGCTGATCTTCATCGCGTACGCGGGCTCGCTGATCCCCACGATCATCAGCTCGCGCCGGGCCCGGATGATGCCGCACGGCGCGGCCCGCCGGATCATGCCGGCCCGGATCCTGCGGTACGCCGTCAGCACGCTGACCGGCGGCACAGGGATCACCGGGCACCGGCGCGGCCCGGCCCGCCGCCCCCGGCGCCGGCTCGCGGTCTCGCCGCGGCTGCTCGTCGCGGGCGGCGGCATCATGCTGCTCGCGTCCGGACCGACCCTGCTCGCCATCCCGCTCACCACCGAGCTGCACGGCCGGCACTGGGTGGCCGGCGCCGCAATCGCGTTCAGCCTCGGCTGCCTGCTGGCGACCGCCGCGGTCGAGGCGATCGGCACCATGAAGCTGCCGGCCGTCCTGCGCTGGACGCTGTGGGGCGTCGCCATGCTGGTCGGCTGGCTCGGGGCGCCGATGCACGCGGTCAGTGTGCTGATCGCCCAGTTCCTCGCCGGGGTGAGCCAGACGGCGTTCGAGGGCGACATGGACGCGCTGGTCGCGGACGAGGCGCCGGCCGACGGCATCACGACGGCGCTGGCCTACAGCGCGTCGGTGCGGGCGCTCGGCGGCTCGGTGGCGGTCAAGCTGCTGCCGATGATGGTCACCGCGCAGGCGATCGACAAGGCGGTCAGCGCGGCGGTGCTGGCCCTCGGCGTCGCCGCGTTGCTGATCTGGGCCGTGACCGCGCTGCCGCGGCTGCACCGGCCGCCGCTGCCGGTGCCGGAGTGACCAGGTCCGCGCGGAGTTCACCCAGCAAAAACGGGTAGTGACAGGGACATGACCGCGTCTGCGTCCCGGGCCCGCGTCGAGCCGGTGCCCGCGCTCGACATGTCGGGTCCTCGCGAGCACGCTCGCGCGGTGGTGTTGCTGCTGCCCGGTGGCCGCGAGACCAGCGTCGCTCCGGCGCGCCGGGGCCTGGCCTATCTGCGGATGGTGCCGTTCGCCCGGGCGATCAGCTGGCACACCCGTGGTGACCAGGTAGCGGTCTGGACTCTGCGCTACCGGGTGCGCGGCTGGAACGGCGACGCGCAGGATCCCGTGCGCGATGCCCGCTGGGCGCTGGAGGAGGCGCGCCGGACGCATCCCGGCGCCCCGGTCGTGCTGGTGGGCCATTCGATGGGCGGGCGGGTCGCGCTGCGGCTGGCCGGCGAGCCCGGGGTGGCCGGCGTGTGCGCGCTGGCGCCCTGGATCGAGGCCGGCGAGCCGGCGCCCCGGCCCGGCGCGGCGATCGTGATCGCGCACGGTGACGCGGACCGGGTGACGGACCCGCGGTCGTCCGCGTCGTACGCGGCCCGGATCGGCGCCTCGTTCGTGCCGGTTCCCGGCGAGACGCACACCCTGCTGCGGCGGCCGGTGTTCTGGACCCGGCTCGTCACCGCCTTCGTCGCGACGGCTCTTCAGCCGGCGGCGCACGCCCGCTGACCTTCCGCCGGTTCCGGAACCTGGCGCGGCCGGCGAAGGCCACTGATCGCCCCGCGTGCCCGTTCACCTGCATCGATCCGCTTCGCGCCGGGAGAACGCCGACGAGAAAGCGCTTCCCGAGGCTCTAGCAGGCATTGACACCTGTTAAACGGCAGTTCAGAGTGACGTACCAAAGAGCGCTTTCTCATCCCCGAAGCAGTTTCGAAACCGCTCCGATACATCCTGCTGGTTCCCCACCTCTTGATTCCCCGCAAGGAGGACCGTCCATGAGTCCTGAAGTTTTCCGAAGTGACGGGCGCCGCCTGGCGCCCGTGCGGATCGCCGCGCTCACCTTCGCGCTGCTCGGCCTGCTGGCGGCCTACCTGGTCGCCACGGTCGGCAACGCCGACGCGGCCGAGGTCGTGGTCTCGCAGGGCAAGCCGACCACCGCATCCTCCGTCGAATGGGAGGGCACGCCCGCCTCCGCCGCCACCGACGGCAACACCGGCACCCGCTGGTCCAGCGCCTTCGCGGCGGCCCAGTGGCTGCAGGTCGACCTCGGCGCCACGACGGCGGTCAGCGGCGTGAAGCTGAACTGGGAAGCCGCGTACGCGACCGCCTTCACCGTCCAGTTCTCCACCAACGGCACCGCCTTCACCAACGCCACGGGCACGCTGCGCGGCAACGCCGGCGAGCAGACGATCACGGTCGCCGGCAACACCCGCTACGTGCGGCTCAACCTGACCGAGCGGGCCCTGGCCATCTACGGCTACTCGCTGTGGGAGTTCCAGGTCTTCGCGGGCGGCAGCACGCCGACCACTCCGCCGACCGGCCCGACCACGCCGCCGCCCGCGGGCGGCACGACGCTGCTGTCCTACAACAAGCCGGGTGCGGCGTCGAGCGAGCAGAACGACGTCAACTGCAACCCGTGCACCGTCGGCAAGGCCTTCGACCTGGACCCGGCGACGCGCTGGGCGACCAGCTCCACCACCGGCTGGGTCGACCCCGGCTGGATCTACGTCGACCTCGGGGCCACGGCCCAGATCAGCCGGGTCGAGCTGCAGTGGGACCCGGCGTACGCGACCTCGTACAAGATCCAGGTGTCGCCGAACGCGAGCAGCTGGACCGACATCTACTCGACCACCACCGGCAAGGGCTTCAAGGAGGTGCTGAACGTCAGCGGCACCGGCCGTTACGTGCGGATGTACGGCACCGCCCGGGCCACCCCGTACGGCTACTCGCTCTACGACTTCAACGTCTACGGCACCGGTGGCGCCCCCACCGCATCGCCGGCCCAGCCCGCCGACCCGGCCTTCCCGGCCAGCCGGCTGGTCTTCAACGACGAGTTCAACGACCCGGCCGGCACCAAGCCGAGCACGGCCAAGTGGACCTACGACCCGGGCGTGCCGCAGAACGGTGAGGTCCAGTACTACACCGAGAACAGCAACAACGCGCAGATGAACGGCCAGGGCCAGCTGGTGATCGAGGCCCGCAAGGAAGCCGTCAACGGCCGCGAGTACACCTCGGCCCGGATGAACACCGGCGGCAAGTTCACCACCCAGTACGGCCGGGTCGAGGCCCGGATCAAGGTGCCCAAGGGCAACGGCCTGTGGCCCGCGTTCTGGATGATGGGCGCCGACTTCCTCACCGGCCGCCCGTGGCCGTACAACGGCGAGATCGACATCATGGAGGTCCTCGGCCGCAACACCAGCGAGGCGTACTCCACACTGCACGCCCCGCAGTACAACGGCGCCGGCGGCTACGGCCAGAAGTACGCCACCGTGGACCTGTCGCAGGACTTCCACGTCTGGGCGGCGGAGTGGGACAGCAAGGGCATCAAGTTCCTGCTCGACGGCAACCAGGTGTTCTACGCCAGCAAGGCGACCGTCGAGGCGACCCGCGGACCGTGGATCTTCGACCACCCGTTCTACGTCATCCTCAACCTGGCGGTCGGCGGCGACTTCCCCGGTCCCATCGACGCCTCCACCCCGTTCCCGGCCCGGATGCTCGTCGACTACGTCCGCGTCTACAAGTGAGCTGACCCCGTGCCGGGGCGGGTTTCCCCGCCCGCCCCGGCCCAGGAAGGATCCCCATGCGCAAACGACCTCTTTTCACCGCGGCCGCGGTAGCGACCGTCCTCACCGGCTTCGTGGCCATCACGCAGGGCTCGGCCAGCGCCGCCGACGGGCTGCTGTCGGCGAACCGGCCGGCCACGGCCTCCTCCCTCGAGTCCGCGGCCTTCCCGGCCGCCAACGCCGTCGACGGCAACCCCGGCACCCGCTGGTCCAGCGCGTTCAGCGACCCCCAGTGGCTGCAGGTCGACCTCGGTGCCACCGCCACCCTCTCCTCGGTGGTGCTCGACTGGGAGGCCGCGTACTCGCGCACCTTCAACCTGCAGACCTCGGCCAACGGGAGTTCGTGGACCACGATCAAGGCCAATGTCGCCGGCACCGGTGGCCGGCAGACCGTCGCCGTCACCGGCTCCGGTCGCTACGTCCGGCTGCAGTCCACCGCCCGCGCCACCCAGTGGGGTGTCTCGCTGGCCGAGTTCGAGGTGTACGGCAGCGGCGGCGGCACCGCTCCCCCGCCGACGATCCCGCCCGGCGCCGTCCGGGTGGCCGAGTTCCTCGCGGACTGCCCGTTCAGCCACCGGCTGCCCGACGACCCGATCGTCTTCCCGAACATGCCGGGCGCCTCGCACATGCACAGCTTCTTCGGCAGCACGGTGACCAACGCCAACTCGACCGTCAACGACCTGTTCAATGCGAACAGCAACTGCAACCCGTCGATCGACAAGTCGTCGTACTGGATCCCGACCTTCTACAACGGCAACACCCCGGTCGAGCCGACCACCGGCATCTTCTACTACCTGGGTGAGGGCGTCCGGGACGACCTGATCGCCCAGGCCCAGCCGCTGCCGTTCGGTCTGCGGATCGTGGCCGGCAACGCCAAGGCGACCGGCCCGGCCGACGCGTCGAACTCGCGCTGGTCGTGCCTGCACGCGGGGCAGGTCGGCTCGTCGCACGACTTCGTGGAGTGCCCGGCCGGCACGATGCTGGAGTCGTACCTCGATTTCCCGCAGTGCTGGAACGGCCGCGACCTGGACTCGCCGGACCACAAGAGCCACATGGCGTACCCGGTCAACGCCGCCTGCCCGGCCAGCCACCCGGTCGTCGTGCCGAAGCTGCGGCAGGTCATGCGCTACCCGGTCAGCGGCAATCCGGCCAACTTCCGGCTGGCCTCCGGCAACGGGTACAGCATGCACGGCGACTTCTTCAACGCCTGGCCGGTCGAGGAGATGGCCCGCCGGGTGAACGACTGCATCCGGATCATCGTCAAGTGCGGCACGAACGGACGGCCGTGAGATGACGTCCGCAGCCGCCGGGGCTCGTCGCCGCCCCGGCGGCTCCGGGCGTGAAAGCGCTCTCAAGCGAAAAACGCCTGGTGCTATAACAGACGCCATGACTACCCGGCCCTCCCGCGCAGGGCAGCACCCGACGATGGACCAGGTCGCCGAGGCGGCCGGGGTGTCGCGGGCCACCGTCTCCCGGGTGATCAACGGCGCCCCCAGCGTCGACGCCAAGATCCGCGAGATCGTCCAGCGCGCCATCGCCGACACCGGTTACGTGCCCAACGTGGCGGCCCGCTCCCTGGTCACCCGCAAGTCCAACTCCGTGGCCCTGGTGATCTCCGAGCCCGACCGGCCGCACAACTCCTCGTTCCTCAACCGGATCTTCACTGATCCGTACTTCGGCCGGATCACCGCCGGCGCCACCGGCGCGCTGCGCCCGCACGACGTGCACCTGGTGATCATCCCGACCGACTCGACCGACCACCACCACGTCATCCGCTACCTGCGCCAGGGCCACGTCGACGGGGTGCTGCTGATCAGCAGCCACGAGCAGGACCCGCTGCCCCGCCAGGTGCACGAGCTCGGCATCCCGGCGGTCGTCTCGGCCCGGCCCGCGTCGCCGCTGGCCGCCAGCTTCGTCGACGTCGACCAGCGGCTCGGCGCCCGGCTCGCCGCCGAGCACCTGCTCAGCCGGGGCTGCCGCCGGCTGGCCACGATCAGCGGGCCGCTGGACATCCCGGCCGGCTCCGACCGGCTCGACGGCTTCCGGTCCTTTCTGGCCAACCGCGGCCTGGTCGACGTGCCGTCGATCGAGGGCGACTTCACCCGGCACGGCGGCGAGGAATGCGCCCGCCGGCTGCTGGCCGAGCACCCGGACATCGACGGCCTGTTCGTGGCCAGCGACCTGATGAGCGAGGGCGCGCTGCGCGCGGTGCAGGATCTCGGCCGCCGGGTCCCCGACGACATCGCCGTGGTCGGCTTCGACGACAGCAGCGCCGCTCTCGACTGCCGGCCGCTGCTGACCACCATCCGGCAGCCGGTCGAGGAGATGGCCGCCGAGATGGCGGAGGTGCTGATGGCCCACATCGCCTCGCCCGGCCGGCTGCCACGCTCGGTGACCTTCCAGCCGACGCTGGTGATCCGCGAGTCCGCGTGAGGCCCGGTCGACGACATCGGCCATCATGACCGCGTGGGCGACCTCGCGATCAATCTCCTGGCCAGCGTCATCGCCGGTACGGCCGTCTGGCTCGCCGGCTTCCTGCTGCGCCGCCGCAAGCTGAGCCGCGAACGTGCCTTCTTCGGCCTCACCGAGGGAGCCAGCTGCCTGCTGGTGGTGTCCCGGCACGCCTCGTCGCCGCGCGAGTTCAGCGTGCACCGCCGCGACGTCGCCGCGCTGGTGGAGCTGGCGACCATCGCCCGCGAGTGCGGCGCGCACGCCGACCGGGTCGGGGAGAACCAGCCGACCGGCGAGATCGGCCGGCTCACCGAGTTCTGCGTCGGCGGTCCCGGCGACGCCAGTCCGCGCAGCGCCACCCACGTCCGCACGATCCTGCGCGGCGTGACGTACGCGATCTTCGACGACGAGAAGCGCCGGGTGTCGTTCGCCGTCGGTGGCACCGAGTACGTCCTCACCCCGGAGACCAGCTACGTCCTGCTTGCCCGGTTCTGGGGACCGGCGGGCGGGCACCCGGTGTTCTTCCTCGGTGGCCTGACCGCGGGCAGCAACCTCGCCGCCGCCCGCTACCTGGCCGCCCACCACCCCGAACTGGCCCGCCGCTACGGCGCCGACCGGCCGTTCGCGCTGGTGCTGCGCATCGTCGAGCCGGCCGCCTACGGCACCGACTTCACCGAGCTGGCGGCCGACGTGACCGAGATCGCGTTCCAGCCGGTGCCGCAGCCGGCGGAGTAGAACAGAGGCATGGACATCCTCGTCGCCGGCGGCCACGGCAAGGTCGCTCTCCGCCTGCTCCGCCTGCTGGCCGGCCAGGGGCACACCGCCCGCGGCCTCATCCGCTCACCCGGCCAGGCCGGCGATCTCACCGCGCTCGGCGCGGTGCCCGTCGTCGGCGATCTCGAGAACGACGCGACGCTGGACGCGTACGTCAAGGGCGCCGACGCCGTGGTGTTCGCGGCCGGCGCCGGGCCGGGCAGCGGGGCCGCGCGCAAGCGGACCGTCGACCTGGGCGGCGCGGTCAAGCTGGCCGACGCGGCCCGGGCCACCGGGGTACGCCGCTACGTCATGGTCTCCTCGATCGGCGCCGACCGGCCGGACTCCGCGGGCGAGTCGATGCGCGCATACCTGCGGGCCAAGGCCGAGGCCGACGCGTACGTGCGGGACAGCGGGCTGGACTTCACAATCGTGCGCCCCGGGTCGCTCACCGACGACCCCGGCACCGGCCTGGTCAAAGTCTCGGCCGAGCTGGGCAACCGGGGACCGGTGCCGCGGGACGATGCGGCGGCGGTGCTGGCCGCCGTGCTGACCACGCCCGCCACCATCGGCACCACCTTCGAGCTGTTCGCCGGCGACACCCCGATCCCGGAAGCGCTCGCCGCGCTGTAGTCACGCCGTCAGCAGGTCCTGCCGCTCGCGCATCAGTCCGCCCCAGTGAGCGCGGGCCGCCTCGGTGCGCCCGGCGACGTCCTGGCGTACCTCCGCGACCACCGCGGCCGACCCGTCGGTGTTGCGGATCGCCTGGTTGATCTGGTCCCGCATGAGCAGATCGGAGAAGAAGACCTGCGCGACGCCGGTCGGCGGGACGACCGGCCGCGGGGCGTGGCCCAGCGGCCGGGCCAGGCCGACGTCGGCCAGCTCGGTGTGCAGCACCACCAGGCACCGGTCGGCGTGGGCCGCCGACCGGGCGACCCCGTCGAGCCAGTCCGGCGAACGCAGCGCGACCGCGCCGCCGAGCAGGTTGTTGCTCGTCTGGCGGCCCGAGAGCCGGTCGAGCTGCCGGCGCAGCTCGGCCAGCGCACCCAGCGCGGCGTCCGCGGCCCGGCCGGCCTCGTGCAGCTCACGCAGCTCCGCCTCCACCCGGCCGCGCTCGCCGGCCAGGGCCAGCAACCGGGTGACCTGCGGGCCACCGGTCCGGCGCAGGTGGCTCTCCTTGTCGTCGACCGCCCGCGCGAAGCGGGCCGGCAGGTCGGCCAACTCGGCCAGCCGCGCGTCGACGGCCGCCCGCTCGGCCCGGAGGGCGGCGAGCCGGCTCTCGCCCTCGGCGACCCGGTAGCGCGCCGCTCCGGCCTCGGCCTGCTCACGGGACAACTCCTCGGCGTGCGCGCCGCGCAGAGTCATCAGCACCCGGGACAGCGAGACGCCCTCGAGGCGCTCGACGTCGCGGACCTCCCCGGCCCACTGCGCGCGCAGCTCGGCCAGGGCGGCCGCCTGCTCGGTGAGACGCTGGTCCAGCTCGGCCCGCCGGGCGCGGAGCAGCTCGGCCTCGCGGACCAGTCCGGCGAGCGCGGTCAGGCGGGTTTCGATGTCCTCGGTCACGCCCTTGATTCGAGCAGGCCGGGGCAAGCAAACGCGCGGGCGGACAGCCTGGGCGCCGATCCGCCGGTAGCCTGCGAAGGATGGGGACAACGGGGGACACACTGGCGGCCGGCAACGAGGCGATGGTCGAGGCCGCGTTCCGGACCGGGGACTACGAGGCGGCCGAGCGGACCTTCGCGGAGCTGCTGACCCAGGCCCGGGCCGACGGCGACCGGGCCCTCGAGGCCGCGGTGCTGGACCGGCAGGCGATGCTCATGCACTTCCGGGCGCTGGAGGACGAGGATCTCGGCAAGGCCGACAGCGAGGGTGAGGAAGCCCTCTTCCTGCAGGCCCTGGAGATCCGGCGGGACCTCGGCGACCCGGCCGGCACGGCCGAGTCGCTGTTCGGCCTCGGGCTGGTCCACCAGGTGCTGCGCCAGGACTGGGCGGCCGCCATGCCGTACTACTGGGAGGCCCTCGACCTGGCCGACCGGTACGGCGACCTGCTGCTGCGCTCCGAGGTGCACCGCCACGTCGGTTTCTACTACGCGGCCTCCGATCTGCAGTCGGACAAGGCGCTGGAGCACCTGCGCGTCTCGCACGAGCTGCGCGCCGAGCTCGGCGACCCGCGCTGGATCCCGGGCGGCACGATGGCCCTGGGCATCGCCGAGCTGGCCGACGGCCTGCGCGAGCAGGGGCTGGCGCACGTCCGGGAAGCGGTCGCCCAGGGGCGGGAGGCCGGCCTGAGCCCGCACCGCGTCGCCTGGATGCAGGACTTCCTCGACAAGGCGGAGGCCGAACGGTGACAACCCTGTCCGAGGCGTGGAGCCTGGCCGCGAACGAGAGCGGCCTGGCCGTCGTCTCCACCCTGCGCGCCGACCAGACGATCCAGTCCTCGCTGGTCAACGCCGGTGTCGTGGCCCACCCCGGTACCGGCGGGCAGGTGCTGGCGTTCGTCACGTACGGCCGGGTCAAGCTGGCCAACCTGCGGGCCCGGCCGCAGATCACGACGGCGTTCCGCGGCGGCTGGCAGTGGGCCACGGTCGAGGGCCACGCCGAGCTGGCCGGCCCGGACGATCCCCGGCCGTGGCTGGACGCCGACCGTCTGCGCCTGCTGCTGCGCGAGATCTTCACCGCGGCGGGCGGCTCCCACGACGACTGGGCCGAGTACGACCGGGTCATGGCCGAGCAGCGCCGCACCGCCGTGCTGATCAGCCCGACCCGGATCTACAGCAACTGACGACCGCCGCGGGTCACCGGGCCGGTAGGTGCTTGGCCATCTGCTGGGCCAGCAGGCGGTAGCCCAGCCGGTCGTAGAGCCGGCGGGCCCCCGTGTTGGCTCCGTGCACATTGAGACCCATCGTGCGGACGCCCCGCCGCGCCAGCTCGGCCTCGACCGCGGCGATGGCCGCCCGGCCGTGACCCCGGCGGCGATAGGGCTCGTCGATCTCGATGTTGTGCAGCCAGCCCAGGGCGACCCGCGGCGGCGCCGGCAGAGCGGCCCAGACCCAGCCGACCGGTACGCCCCGCGCCACCACCGTGCGCAGGAGCATCCCGGGGGTCCGCGCCCCGGCGGGGAGCAGCTCGGCCAGCTTGCGGGCCGCCCGGTCCTCGGCCTCGCCGTGCCACAGGCCCCGCTCGTGCACCAGATCCTGGGCGTAGTCGGCGAACAACTGCTCGATCCGGCTCCGGTAGTCGGCCATCGGCACGAGCTCGATGTCCTCGGCCACCGGCACCTCGGCCAGCGAGCGCGAACGCTGCTCCGCGGTCACCTCGAAGCCGAGCCGCTCGTAGAGGCGACGGGCTGTGTCGTTGTCACCGAAGACGTTCAGGCCGATCGCCGGCACGCGGCGGGCGACGAGTTCCGCCTCCGCGGCGGTGATGATCGCGCCGGCGTACCCCCGGGACCGGAACGGCGGATCGACCTCGATGTCGTTGATCCAGGCGAGGTCCGGCACGGTCGTGCCGGGCAGCGACAGCCAGATCCAGCCGACCTCGGTCCCGTCCACGAGAGCCTTGCGCAGCAGTTGGCCGCGGGTCGCCGGGCCGCGCGGCAGCCGCTCGGCGACGTCCCGCTCGGCCTCGGCCCGCGCCTGCGCCGGAGTCAGCGCCCGCGCCGTCGTGATCGCCTCGGCGTAACTCGCGACCAGGAGCGCGCGGCGGCGCCCGAAGTCGTCCGGGTCCATCTCTGCGAGCGTCAGCGACAAGCCGTGGCCCTCTTCCGACCGTACGGAAACCTGCATCGATTGTGCACCGCGGCCCCGGGCGCATCCGGCCGGCGCGCAGTACGGTGAACCGCATGTTGATCAGCTGCGGCTGCCCGGTCTCCGGCGTGTGGGCGGATCCCCTGTCCCTGACCGGTTTCGCGATGCGGGCCGAGGAGCTCGGCTACCACGGCCTGTGGTCGTTCCAGCGGCTGCTGGCCGGTGCCGAGCAGAACCTGCAGCCGGTCTACCGCAGCGTGCTCGATCCGCTGCTGGCGCTGACCTACGCGGCCGCCCGTACCACCGACATCCGGCTCGGGGTCGCCGTCATCAACCTGCCGTACCTGTCCCCCACCTACCTCGCCAAACAGGCGAGCACCCTGGACGTGCTCTCCGGCGGCCGTTTCGACCTGGGTCTGGGCACCGGCTGGTCCGAGGTGGAGTTCGCGGCGACGGGCTCGGACCCGAATCCCCGCGGCCGCCGCACGGAGGAGTATCTGCGCGTGCTGCGGGCCCTGTTCACCGGTGAGCAGGTCGCCTTCGACGGCGAGATCTACACCGTGCCGCCGAGCGTCATGGCTCCCGCGCCGGTGCAGCCCGGGGGTCCGCCGATCCTGCTGGGCGGCACGGCGGATGTCGCGCTGCGGCGCGCCGGGCGGATCGCCGCGGGCTGGGTCAGCAGCAGCCGGGCCGGTCTCGAGGACATCGCGCGGGGTGCGCAGATCGTGCGGCGGGCGGCCGAGGAGTCGGGTCGCGACCCGGACTCGCTCCGGATCGTCGTGCGCGGCGTGGTCAAGGCCGGGCTGCGCGAGGACGGCGTGCCGCTGTCGGGCACCTGGGACCAGATCCGGGGCGGCGCCCAGCTCTACGCCGAGGCCGGTGTCACCGAGCTGTTCTACGACCTGAACTGGGATCCGTTCATCGGTTCACCGGACGGCGATCCGCGGGCCGCCGGGGAACGGGCCGAGGAGATCCTGTCCGCCCTCGCCCCTAACGGCTGAAGTTCTCCCGCCTCCGTGCCATCTGCGCGTACCGGCCCTTCCGGTGCCCCGGCGCGACCCGGCAACCTTGGGCGCATGAATCACCGCCGCCCGTTCGCCGCCCTTGTCGCCTGCCTCGCCCTGACGGGCTGCGGGGTGGTGGACCAAGCCTCGACGGCTTCCCCGCCGGCCGCCACCTCGGCGGCGCCAGCACCGACCGCCGCGAGTGGACTGGGTGATTCGGTCAAGGACTCCGGCGATATCCCCGACCCGTGCACGCTGCTCAGCAAGAAACAGGTCACCGAGCTGACCGGGCGAGAGATCACCCAGATCGACAAGGACGGGCTGCCGGCCGGCGACACCAACCGCTTCTGCCAGTGGCAGCAGGCCGGCGGGCAACTGGCCGTCTTCCTGAGCCGGACCACCGAGCAGGACTTCACCGTCAAGATCGCCGACGCGACGCCGGTGAACGACATCGGTGAGCGGGCCTTCCAGCTGGCCGGTCACCTCTACGTGCTCTACGGCACGGTCTCGATCGACGTCTACAGCCGTGGCGACAGCGACGACGAGAACCTGGCCGAGGCGACGGCGGTCGCCCAGGTGCTCATTCCGAAGATCTGAGCGACGGTACGGCGCACCGCGGACCCCCGGTGCGCCGTACCCGCACGGTCCTACTCGAACGGCGTCAGCGTGATGCCGATCGCGGTCGGGTCGCCGCTGTGCACCAGCGACTCCTGGTTGGCCACGTCGTCGAAGGCGAACGCGTACGCCTTGCCGTCGACCATCTGCTCGTGGATCACCTTGTTGTACAGGTTGGTCGGCTCGTTGCGGTAGAACGTCGACGGGTCCGTGCTCGGCTCGACGGCCTGGGTGCCCAGCGTGGTCCGCTGCAGGGCAGCGCAGAGGCTGCGCGCGATCGGGCCCACGACGAGGTCGTTCGGGGCGCCGAGGTTGCCGTCGCAGCCCCAGACGTGCGCGGTGGTGGGCTTGGTGAACGTCGCGACCTGGGCGCCGGTGGCGTCGGTGAAGGTCATGACGGCCCCGCTGGTCCGGCCCTTGAAGATCTTGTCGGGCTGGTCGGCGAACGGCTTCACGGTGAGGTCGGTGTTCTCGTACGCGGCCCAGGCCTTGTCGATGTAGGACGCCAGGTAGTCGGGGTCGAAGTCACCACCGTCGGCGCCCTTGCCCGGAGCCAGCACGCGCAGCACAGTGCCGTCGGCGCGGGTGCGGACCAGACCGCTGAACGAGGCGTCGGCCTTCATGGCGTCGATGACGGCGTTGCGCCCGCCGGGCTTGAGCTGACCCGTGACCGCGGTGCTGCCGTCGGAGCCGGTGGCGCTGACCGCGTGCGGCACGGCGAACATGTCGACCTGCGAGCTGTTGAGCCAGATGCCGGAGTCGTTGTAGGTGAACTCGCTCCAGTCGAACAGGATGTCGCTGTTGGGGTCGCCGGCCGCCCACGGCGCGGGCTGCACGAGACCGCCGTCCTGGCTGATCCTGAAGTCGAGCTTGTCGCCGAACGACATGTACATCCGGCCGGAGAGGCCTTTCGGCACCGGGATCGTCTTGCTGGCCCCGTTGGCCGGGCCGTCGATCGACACGTCGGGCGCCGGCGCGGGCGGGTTGGCCCCACCGGTCCACGGGGTGAAGGTGCCGGCCTCGGTGACATAGCCGAGTTTGCCGCCGCTGACACCCAGCACGTACAGGTGGGTGGCTTCGCCGCGGCCGGAGTTGTTGGTGACGGTGAGCGGGAGCAGGTCGGGGCCGGTGGCGGCCTGGGCGGTGGGGATCACCGCGACGGCGGCGGGGATGGCGACCGCCGCGACGGCGAGCCCGAGCAGAGATCTGCGGTTGAGACGCATGAGCACCTAACTGTCGGCCCCCGGATGACACCGGCCCGGCGAGAGGACATCCGCGCGGGAGGGATCCGGCGTCGGCCGGGCCGCTTCGGGGGCGGACAGGGAAGGGGGGTGCGTCCCGGCCATTACGCTCTGTTGTTGCTGAGAGCGCTCTCACCGAGCTTGGTACGGCCTTCCGGAGATGTCAACCGAAGACGCCGGCCGATGTCCCCGCCGTTAGCACAGCCGTCGCCGACCGGCACTTCGAGTCGTTACCGCAGCTCAGCGTCCATGGTCGACACTTTTCGAAAAAGCCGGCCGCTGCGTTATCCTGCTGAGCCGATGACTACTCCAGCCTCCCCGCCACCCGGCGTCTATCACTCCCGGTCGCGGGTCACCCGTAACCGGCTCGCGCTCGCCGCGGCCGGACTGGCCCTCGTCCTGCTCGGTTACCTGATCGGGCGCCTCCAGGGCGGATCGGACACCCCGGCCGCCGCCGCGGTCGTCGCTCCACCGTCGGTGGCGTCGTCCCCCTCGGAGCCGGTCGCCCCGTCGGCAGAGCCCGCACCCGCGCCGAGCACCCCGGCGCCCGGCGGCGTCGATGCCTACGCGGTGATCCAGGCCGAGACGGCCGCCGGTCAGCAGGGCACCCAGTTCCAGGAGACCGAGGACGAGGGCGGCGGGCAGAACATCGGCTGGATCAGCAACGGCGACTGGCTGCGCTTCGACGACGTGGAGTTCGGCGCCGAGCCGGCCACCAAGGTCGCCGTCCGGCTCGCCTCCGACGTGGACGGCGGCGGCGGCCGGATCGAGGTACGCCTGGACAGCCCCGGTAACGCCCCGGCCGGGGCCGTGCCGGTCGAGGACACCGGCGGCTGGCAGGAGTGGCAGTCCCGCAGTGCCGACATCGAGCCCACCACCGGGCGGCACACCGTGTTCCTCACCTTCGCCCGCGACGACGCCGCCGAGTTCGTCAACGTGAACTACTTCGCGTTCGCCCACTGACGCGCCGGGGCCGCGCACCTCGATCGGCGCGCGGCCCCGGGAGAAGCACCTGAACGTCAGGCGGCGGCCACCTCGAACTTGCGCGGCTTGGCCTTCTCGGTCACCGGGATGCTCAGGGTCAGCACGCCGTTGTCGTAGCGGGCGTCGAGCCGGTCGGTGTCCAGCGAGTCGGACAGGAAGACCTGCCGGCTGACCGGACCCATCGGGCGCTCGGTCACGACGTACTGCACGCCGTCGCGCTCGGCCCGCTTGCGCTGGGCGCGCACGGTGAGCACCTTGCGGTCCACGGTGATGTCGATGCCGGCCGGGTCGACGCCGGGCAGATCGATGTCGATGTAGAAGGAGTCACCCTCGCGGTAGGCGTCCAGGCGGGCGCCGGCGCTACGGGTGGCGGAGTCGAAGACGCGGGTGGTCAGGCGGTCGAAATCGGTACGCAGCACCATGGGAGGTTCCTCCGGTTCAAGGTTGAGCGTGATGCACTCAACCTGCATAACCGGGGTGCCCCCCTGGTACTTCCGGAACAGCCCGTGAGCTGCGACACTAGGCCAGCCGGAAGTCCGCGAAGTCGAAGCCCGGCGACACCACGCAGCTCACCAGCACGGGCTCGGCACCGGCCGGATACGCGCTCTGCCACACCCCGGCGGGCACCAGCGCCTGCGGATTCCCAGCGGTGAGCACCACCGTCTCGCCGCCCTCGAGCGGGTCCGGGCCGGCGCCGCCGTACCGCAGCTCCAGCGAGCCCGAGTGCAGGAACCACAGCTCGTCGGACGCCACCACGTGCCACGCGGAGAATTCTCCCGGCTGCAGCAGGAAGTAGATGCCGGTGGCGGCGGCGCGCGGGCCCGCGTACCCGTCGGGCCGGATGGTGACCGCGGACCGGAACGTCTCGCGGTACCAGCCACCCTCGGGGTGGGGTTGCAGATCGAGCTTCTCGGCCAGCGGCGGTCGCGTCGTCATGTGCCCCATCCTCGCGCGTCGCCGAATTCGAACAGGTGTGCGAAGATGACGCGGTGTCCGACCAGGCGACCATCCTGCACGCCGACCTCGACTCGTTCTACGCGTCGGTCGAGCAGCGGGACGACCCCGCCCTGCGGGGCCGCCCGGTCCTGGTCGGCGGCGGCGTCGTGCTGGCCGCGAGCTACGAGGCCAAGGCGTACGGCGTCCGCACCCCGATGGGCATCGCCCAGGCCCGCGCGCTGTGCCCGCACGCCCTCGTGGTCCCGCCGCGGATGTCGGCGTACTCGGCGGCCAGCAAGGCCGTCTTCGAGGTCTTCCGCGACACCACCCCGATCGTCGAGGGCATCTCCATCGACGAGGCGTTCCTCGAGGTGGGCGGCCTGCACCGGATCAGCGGCACCCCGGCCGGCATCGCCGCCCGGCTGCGGGCCGAGGTCCGCGAGCGGGTCGGCCTGCCGATCACCGTGGGCGTGGCCCGGACGAAGTTCCTGGCCAAGGTGGCCAGCGCCGTCGGCAAACCGGACGGCCTGCTCGTGGTGCCCCCGGGCGAGGAGCTCGCCTTCCTGCACCCGCTGCCGATCGAACGCCTCTGGGGCGTCGGCCCGGTCACCGCGGGCAAGCTGCGCGAGCACCGCATCCTGACCGTCGGGCACGTGGCCCGCATCGGCGAGGCCGCCCTGGTCACCATGATCGGCGCGCACGCCGGCCGGCACCTGCACGCGCTCGCCCACAACCGCGACCCCCGCCGGGTCCGCACCGGCCACCGGCGTGGCTCGATCGGCTCGCAGTGCGCGCTGGGCCGCCGGCCGCGCCCGTTCGAGGAGATCGACGCGACCCTGGCCGCCCTGGTCGACCGGGTCACCCGCCGGATGCGCGCGGCCCACCGGGCCGGTCGCACGATCACCTTGCGGCTGCGCTTCGGCGACTTCACCCGGGCCACCCGCTCGCGCAGCCTGCTCAAGGCGACCATGCAGACCAGCGCCATCCTGACCACGGCGCGCCAGCTGCTGACCGAGGCCCGGCCACTGATCGACGAGCGCGGCCTGACCCTGGTCGGCGTCGCGGTCGGCAACCTGGACAGCGACGGCGCGGTGCAGCTGGAGCTGCCGTTCGACGTGCCGGTGGCCGACAGCCTGGACACCGCGCTGGACGCGGTCCGGGACAGGTTCGGCTCGTCCTCGGTGACCCGGGCGGCGTCGCTGGGCCGCGACCTCAACCCGTCGGTGCCGATCCTCCCCGACTGAGCCCCCGGGCCTCAACCCGCCAGGTCGGCCGCCTGTGCCGGCCGCGCGGCCCGCCGGCTGCGCACCCGGTGACCCAGCGCCACCAGGCCGAGCCCGGCGGCGTAGATGACCGCGTTGACCAGCAGATACGACCAGGGGACGGTGCCGGCGTCGGCCGCGAAGGCCGAGGTGTCACCGGCCGTCCACTCCCGGAGCAGTTGCATGTTCTGGAAGGGGAACACGAACGAGTGCACAGCGATGAAGGCCACGTAGGCCACCGTCCGGGAGCGCACGGCGAAGCCGAGCGGGAACGCGAGCAGCACGGTGACGATCAGTTCCATGACATTTCCCTCCGAGGGTGCGCTGGTGACCGCTTCACCCTGGCCGGACGGGACCCCGGCGCACATCCGGGCCAGTGCCGGACCCAGCCGCGTACCGGCGGCTAAGTGCTGACACTGATGACGGGAACCGTCCGGTGGACCAGGATGACCGGATGGGCGCCCGGACGATGCTGCGCCGGGGCGCGCTGCTGCCCGGGCTGGTCTTCGCCGTGGCCGTCGCGGTGTCGGCCCCGCTCAACCCCTCGGTCGTGGACTGGGCGGTGCAGACATGCCTGCTCGGCGTACCGGTGGTGACCGGCCTGCTGCTGCACCGGCGCGTGCCGGGCAGCCCGGTCGGTGCCGCGCTCAGCTGGGTCGGCGCCGCGCCGGCGGCGGTCTTCGCGGTCGAGAGCTGGGGCGCGACCGTGCTGACGGGCGGCCCCTGGCCGGCGGCCCGCTGGGTCTACACCTTCCAGCTGGGCGCCTGGGTGTGGAACCTGGCCGGCTTCGTCGCTCTCTGCCTGGTGTTCCCGGACGGGATGCTGCCCGGACGGCGCTGGCGGTTCGCCGTCGCCTACTGCGTGGCCGCCGCATTGTCCGTGCACGCGGTCGTCTCGCTGCTGCGGCCCGTGTCCGGTGACTACCCGCCCGGCCTCCGCCGCCCGGGCCTCGAGGTGCCGGACGCCGTCTTCGCGTCCGTCGCCATTCCGGCCTTCTGCGCTGCTCTGGTCGCGCTCGGCCTGGCGGTCGGCAGCCTGGTCGTGCGCTACCGGGCCGGCGGCGAGACGGTACGGACGCAGCTGCGCTGGCTGGTGCTCGGCGCGGGCACCGTGCCCGTGCTGCTGGCCGGTGGCTGGATCGCCGAGCTGTTCGGCACGCCGGTCGACCTCGCGTACCTGGGGTTCCTGGCCGCGATGCTGCTCGCCGTGCCCGCCGCCATCGCGGTCGCGGTCGTGCGGCACGACCTCTTCGACATCGACCGGTTGCTGGGCACGACGCTGGCCTGGATCGTCACGTCGGTGCTCTCCGCGGCGATCTTCGCCGGGGTGGTGTTCGCGATCGCCGACGCGGCCGGCGGTGACTCGCGGGTCGGGCTGACCGGCGCGGCCTTCGTCACCGCCATGTGCCTGCTGCCGCTGCACCGGCTGATCAGCGAGCTGGTCGGCCGGGTCGTCGACCGGGAGCGCACGGTCACCCGGGCCCGGGTCGAGCAGTTCGTGCGGCAGGTGCGCGGCGGCACCGCGCAGCCCGAGGAGACCGAGGCGGTGCTGCGTACCGTGCTCGGTGATCCGGGGTTGCGGTTGCTCGTCCGGCTACCGGGCAGCGCGGCGGACCGGTACGTCGATCCGGCCGGGGAACCGTCGCAGGTCGCGCCCGGAGCCGTCCGCGTGCCACTGACCACGAGTGGCACCGAGGTGGGCGTCATCGTGCTCGGGCTGGCCTCCGCCCGGCGGTTGCGGCGGGCCCGGGAGGCGGCCGTCCAGGCCCGGCTGCCGATCGAGGTGAGCCGGCTGCGACTGGAGCTGCGGCGGGCCCTCGACGAGACCCGGGCCGGGCAGGCCAGGCTCGCGCTGGCCGGCGCGGCCGAACGGCAGCGACTGGCCCGCGACCTGCACGACGGCGCCCAGCAGCAGCTCATCGCGGTCGGCATGCGCCTGCGGTCGGTGCAGCGCGGCATCGCCCCGGACCAGCCCGCCCATCAGGATCTGGAGACGGCGGTGACCGCGCTGGGTGACACGGTCGCCGATCTGCGGCGGCTGGCGCACGGCGTACGCCCGAGCCGGCTGGAGGACGGGCTCGCCGCGGCACTGCGGGCCCTGGCCACGGACAGCTCGGTACCGGTCACGGTGACGGTTCCCGAGCTGGACCCGCCCGAGGTGGTGGCGACCACGGCGTACTTCGTGGTCGCCGAGGCCCTGACCAACGCGATGAAGCACGCGCAGGCCACCGGGATCGGCGTCGTGGTCCGGCAGCAGGGCGGAGGGCTTCGCATCGAGGTGTCCGACAACGGGGTGGGCGGGGCCCGGCCGGGGTTCGGGCTCACCTCCGTCCGCGATCGGGTCCTGTCGATCGGTGGCGAGCTGACCGTGCACAGCCCGGCCGGCGGCGGCACCACGATCGCGGCGGTGATCTGAGTGCGCATCGTGCTGGCCGAGGACTCGGCGCTGTTCCGGGAGGGCCTGCGGCGGCTGCTGGCCGAGGGTGGGCACGACGTGGTCGCCGCGGTGGGTGACGCCGATCGGCTCGACGACGCCGTGGACCGGCACCGGCCGGACTTCGTGATCATCGACGTCCGGATGCCGCCCACGATGACCGTCGACGGCGCCTTGGCGGCCCGCCGGCTCCGGGCGGCCCACCCCGGTCTGCCGATGATGCTGCTCTCCCAGCACGTCGAGACCCGGCACTGCGTGCCGCTGGTGGCGACCGGTGGCTTCGGCTATCTGCTCAAGGACCGGGTCCTCGGCGTGGACGACTTCCTGGATGCCATCCGGCGGGTCGCCGCCGGTGGGTCCGCCCTCGATCCCGAGGTGGTCTCGGCCCTGCTGGCCTCGACCGGTCGCGCCGACCCGCTGGCCGTGCTGACGCCGCGCGAGGTCGAGGTGCTCGCGCTGGCGGCCGAGGGCCGCTCCAACGGGGCCATCGCGGCCGGCCTGACGCTGGCCGAGCGGACGGTCGAGACCCACATGCGCAGCATCCTGCAGAAGTTGCGGGTGCCCGACACCGGCGACAGTCACCGCCGGGTGCTGGCCGTGCTCGCCTACCTCAGCCCGCCGGGAGACCCAGCTGCGCGCGGCCGGTCGGGCTGAGCTCGTCGGCGGTGGGCCGGCCCGCCCAGTCGACCTCGTAGTCCTCGGCGGCGAAGTCGGTCGGGCTGACGCCCCGCAGGAACGCCTGGCCGCACTCGGCCGCGTAGGCGGCGTTCTTCTCGCAGTACGGGCTGGCCGGGATGTACATGACGTTGCCCCAGCCCTGCTGGTCCCGCACCGGGCCGACGGAGTGGATCATGTCGCCGTGCCACCAGACGGTGTCCCCCGGCTCGACCGCGGGGATCGGGGTGAGCGCGGGCATCAGCGCCGGGTGCCAGCGTTCGCTGATCGGCAGCGCCTGGCCGTTGGCCGCGCCGCACAGATCGTCGTCGGCCACATCGTCCTGCAGGGCCCGCAGCAGCAGGTAGGCCATCGCCGAGGGGATCGGCACCACGTGCAGCACGCCCTCGGTCGGCGCCATGTCGGACAGCGCCGTCCAGCCCTGGAACGTCCGGAACGCCGAGCACATCACCGTGGACTCGTACTCGTGCACCTCGGTGCGGTAGGCGCCGTCCCACGGGTCGTACGCCTCGGGGTTGCCGGCGAAGACGTGCCGGAAGACGCTCTGGTACGCCGGGAGCAGCCAGCGCTCGATCGAGCCGGAGTCGGTGTGCGCGGACAACCCGGCGGAGTCGGTGCCGGGCTCCCGGCGCCGGACCCGGTCCGGGTACGCCGTGTCACGGGTCGGGTCGAACCACACCCGGCCCTCGGACTCGTGCTTCCAGAAGGAGTTGAGGAAGCCGCGCACGGCGACCATGTTGTCGTCCTGACGGGCCTCCATCTGCGGGCGCGACCAGTAGATGGGGAAGATCGACGGCTTGCTCGCGGACAGCCCGCCGAAGATGCCGTCGTCGAGGTAGCGGTACTTGCCGGCGAAGTCGTTGCGGTCCAGGTACGACACCAGCTCGGCGTCCCAGCCCTCGGCGCGGTCACGGCCGAAGGTGCCCTTGACCACGGCACAGCCGCGGCGGCGGACCGCCTCGACGAGCTCGGCCGGCACCGTGCCGGCGGCGATGTCGGCGAACTGGACCACCGGCCAGACCTGCTCGCCGCGCTCGCGCTGCGCGACCACCTCGGCGACCTCGGCCCGCACCGCGGCCTCGGCCCGCGCGAAGGCGCCGGTGACGTCGCCGATCCGCTTGCGCAGCTCGGCCTTGGTCTCACGGATGGCGCGGGGGATGTCGTCCGGGGCGGGGTGCATCGCTGCCTCCATTTGATTAGGTGACCTAACTAGAACCTTGTCCTAATGTAGGAGATCCCGCCGGAAGATCACAAGAGGTGACGGTGAACGACGTCAGCCGGGCACTGCCGCAGACGGTGCTCCGTGCTGCCACCGACCGGCGCCTGCTCGACGAGACGATCCGCCAGGGCCGCACCACCCGCGCCGAGCTGGCCGACCGGACCGGCTACTCCCGGCCCACGGTCTCCGAGGCCGTCCGGCGCCTGGTCGAGGGCGGCCTGCTGGACGCCACCGGGTTGAAGGAGACCGGCCGCCGGGGCCGGATCGGCACGTTCTACGAGCTCGGCGCGCGGGCCGGCTGGGTGCTGGCGGTGGAGCTGGACCAGTCCGGCGTCCGGGCCCGCGCCGCCGACCTGGCCGGCCGCACGCTGGACGAGCACCGTCGCCCGGCCGGCGCCCCCGGCGACGTGGCAGCCCTGGTGGCCAACCTGCGCGCGGCCGTCGACGCTTTCCCCGCTCAGCCCGGGCCGCTGCGAGCCGTCGGCATCTCCATCGCGAACCCGGTGCACCCGGTCACCCACGAAGTCGTCCCGCTGGCCGGCACGCCGTTCCCGGAAGGCCTGCTCAGCCCAGCCGAACTGATCGGCGACCTGGTGTCCGCCCCGATCCTGGTCGACAACGACGTCAATCTGGCCGCGCTGGCCGAACACCGCGCCGGCCGGGCGGCGGGCGAGGCCAGCTTCGCGTACGTCTACGTGGGCGCGGGCCTGGGCGTCGGGCTCTACATCGGCGACCAGCTGATCCGCGGCGCGCACGGGCTGGCCGGTGAGATCGGGTACCTGCCGGGCGCCGGAGCCCCGACGATCGCCGCTGAACTGGCGGCGGGTGGGCTCGGCCGCTCGGACGCCCCGTCCAACGATGTGGCGGCGGCCCTGGAGCTGCTCGATCGCGGCGACGAGCCGGCGTTGCGGGTGCTCGCGGCGGCGGTGGCCCGGGCGATCATCTCGGTGGCGGCGGTGGTGGATCCGGCGTTGGTGCTGCTGGGAGGGCCGGTCGGGACGCATCCGGCGCTGCTGCCGCGGGTCCGGGCGGCGATCTCGTTCCCCGGGCCGACGCGGGTCGAGCACGGGACCCTGGGCACGGAGGCGGCGCTGCACGGGGCGTTGCAGTTGGCGCTGGAGCATGCGCGGGCGGCGGCGGTCGCCGTCTGACCCAATGGGCCACCTCGGTCGGCGTTGTCCCCGGCGTCCGGCTCCCCGGCTGTCCGGCGTCTGGCTTCCGGGCGTCCGACTCGCCCGGCGTCCGACCCGCCCGGCCTCCGACCCGCCCGGCCTCCGACCCGCCCGGCCTCCGACCCCGCCCGGCCTCCGACCCGCCCGGCCTCCGACCCCGCCCGGCCTCCGACCCCGCCCGGCCTCCGACCCCGCCCGGCCTCCGACCCCGCCCGGCCTCCGACCCCGCCCGGCGTCCGGCTCCCTGGCGTCCGGCTCCCTGGCGTCCGGGCGTCGGCCTTCCGGCGGCTTCGGCCCGGGCCTGGGGTTCGGGGCTTCGGTGGCGTGCGGCAGACTGCTGGGCGTGCGGAAGATCTACGTCATCGGGATCGGCGCGGGCGACCCGGACCACCTGACCCTGCAGGCAGCCAAGGCGATCGGCCGGACCGACGTGTTCTTCCTGCTCGACAAGGGCGACACCAAGGACAGCCTGATCGAGCTCCGGCGCCGGCTGCTGAAGGCGTACGCCCGCCCCAGCCGGCGCATCGCCGAGGGCCGCGACCCCGACCGCGACCGCACCCCGGCCGACTACGCGGGCACGATCGCGGACTGGCGGCACCGGCGGTCCGAGGTGACCGAGGCGCTGATCCGCGAGCATCTGCTCGACGAGGAGACCGGGGCGTTCCTGGTCTGGGGTGATCCGTCGCTCTACGACTCGACGATCAGCATCCTCGACGAGATCCTGGCCCGCGGCGAGACCACCTTCGCCTACGAGGTCATCCCGGGCATCAGCAGCGTCTCGACGCTCGCGGCCAAGCACCGGGTCGGCCTGAACCGGGTCGGCCGGCCGTTCCAGGTCACCACGGGCCGGCGGCTGGCCGAACAGTGGCCGGCGGACGTCGACGACGTGATCGTGATGCTGGACGCGCACCAGACGTTCGGGTCGGTCGACGCCGCGAACGTGGACATCTACTGGGGTGCGTACCTCGGCACCGAGGACGAGCTGCTGGTCTCCGGCCCGCTGGCCGAGGTCGGCGACGAGATCCGCCGGGTCCGCGCCGAGGCCCGGGAGCGGCACGGCTGGATCATGGACACGTACCTGTTGCGCCGCCGCGACGCCGATCAGGCGGACACCCGGTCGTAGATCAGGCAGAGCGCCCCGGATTCCGACGTCGTCGTATCGGCGAGCGTCCACGTGGAGGCGGGGAGGCCGTCCTCCAGCAGTCGGGCGCCGCCGCCGACCACGGCCGGGCACAGCGTGATGCACAGCCGGTCCAGCAGTTCGGCGTCGAGCAGGGCGCGGATGATGCTGCTGCTGGCCAGCACGATGATGTCCCCGCCGGCCCCGGCCCGCAGCTTGCGGACCTCCGCGGGCAGGTCGCCGGCGACGACGCGGGAATTCTCCCAGGGCGCCTCGGTCAGGGTCGTGCTGAACACCACCTTCTCCGTGCGATTCAGCCAGGCTGAGAAGGTGCGGTCACGCTCGTCGGCCTCGGGGTTGTCGGCGACGGCCGGCCAGTAGCTGCCGAAGCCCTGGTAGTTCTTGCGGCCCAGCAGCACGGTGGTGGCCGGCTCGGTGACCCGGATCATGTGGTCGCGGCCGGCCTCGGTGACCGCGTGCGGCACGATCCAGCTCATGTCGTAGTCGCCACCGACGCCGTTGGTGCGGCCGTCGAGGGACAGGGAGATGTTTCCGACGACGCGGCGGTTGCTCATTTCGCTCTTCATGCTCATGGGTCGGAGTCACCGGCGCCGGCTCGACATGGGCCGCGAACTATTCCGCGTCGCCTTCCAGATCGCCCTCGGTCTCCAGGTAGACCTGCTGCAGTGCGGCCAGGGTGGCCGGCTCCGGGGACTCCCAGAGCTTGCGGTCCGCCGCTTCCAGCAGCCGTTCCGTGATGCTGTGCAGCGCCCACGGGTTCGACTGGGTCATGAACTTCTGGTTGTCCGGGTCCAGCACGTAGCTGGCCGCCAGCTGCTCGTACATCCAGTCGGCGACCACGCCCGCGGTCGCGTCGTAGCCGAACAGGTAGTCGACCGTCGCGGCCAGCTCGAACGCGCCCTTGTAGCCGTGCCGGCGCATCGCCGCGATCCAGCGCGGGTTCACCACGCGGGCGCGGAAGATCCGGGCGGTCTCCTCGGTGAGGCTGCGGGTCCTGGTCGCGTCCGGGTTGGTCGAGTCGCCGATGTACGCCGCCGGCGCGCGCCCGGTCAGCGCCCGTACCGTGGCGATCATGCCGCCGTGGTACTGGAAGTAGTCGTCGGAGTCGGCGATGTCGTGCTCGCGGGTGTCGATGTTCTTGGCCGCGACCTCGATCCGCTTGTACGCGGTCTCCATGTCCCCGCGCGCCTCGACCCCGTCCAGCCCGCGCCCGTAGGCGAAGCCGCCCCAGACCGCGTACACCTCGGCCAGGTCGGCGTCCCCGCGCCAGTTGCGGCTGTCGATCAGCGGCAGGATGCCCGCCCCGTACGCGCCCGGCCGCGAGCCGAAGATCCGGGTGGTCGCCTGCCGCCACGACTTCTTCGCGTCGACGTCGGCCAGCGCGTGCGCCCGGACGAAGTTCTGCTCGGGTGTCTCGTCCAGCCCGGCCACCAGCCCGACCGCGTCGTCCAGCATGGCCACCACGTGCGGGAACGCGTCGCGGAAGAAGCCGGAGATGCGCACGGTCACGTCGATCCGGGGCCGGCCCAGCTCGTCCAGCTCGATCGGCTCGATGCCGGTGACCCGGCGGGAGGCGGGGTCCCAGATCGGGCGTACCCCCATCAGGGCGAGGATCTCGGCGATGTCGTCGCCGGCGGTCCGCATGGCGCTCGTGCCCCAGGCGGACAGGCCGACCGACTTCGGCCAATCGCCGTAGTCGGCGCGGTAGCGGCTCAGCAGCGACTCGGCCATCGCCTGGCCGGTCTCCCAGGCCAGCATGCTCGGGATGGCCTTGGGGTCGACGGAGTAGAAGTTGCGGCCGGTCGGCAGCACGTTGATCAGGCCGCGCAGCGGCGACCCGCTGGGCCCGGCCGGCACATAGCCGCCGTCGAGGGCATGCAGGACATTGGTCAGCTCGTCGGTCGTGCGCGCGAGCCGGGGCACCACCTCGGTCGCGGCGAAGCGCAGCACCTGGGCCACCGTCTCGTCGTCGGTGACCCGGTCGGCGGCGGCGGGCTCCCAGCCGGCCTCCTCCATGGCGGCGACCAGCGCGTGCGCCCGCGCCTCCACGGCGTCGGTCTCGGCGGTGGACGCGTCCTCGGCCAGACCCAGCGCCTCCCGCAGACCGGGCAGCGCGGCCACCTGACCGGCCCACATCTGCCGGGCGCGCAGCATGGCGAGCACCAGATTGACCCGGGCCTCGCCGCTCGGCGCGGCCCCGAGGATGTGCAGGCCGTCGCGGATCTGCACGTCCTTGATCTCGCACAGCCAGCCGTCGACGTGCAGGATGAACTCGTCGAACTCCTCGTCGTCGGGCCGGTTGGCCAGGCCCAGGTCGTGGTCCATCTTGGCCGCCTGGATCAGGGTCCAGATCTGCGCCCGGATGGCGGGCAGCTTCGCCGGATCGAGCGCGGCGATGTTGGCGTGCTCGTCGAGCAGCTGCTCGAGGCGGGCGATGTCGCCGTACGACTCGGCCCGGGCCATCGGCGGGATCAGGTGGTCGACCAGCGTCGCGTGGGCCCGCCGCTTGGCCTGGGTGCCCTCGCCCGGGTCGTTGACCAGGAACGGGTAGATCAGCGGCAGGTCGCCGAGCGCCGCGTCGGTGCCGTCCGAGGCGGACATGCCGACGTTCTTGCCGGGCAGCCATTCCAGGTTGCCGTGCTTGCCGACGTGCACGACCGCGTGCGCGCCGAAGTCGTCGGCCAGCCACCGGTAGGCCGCGAGGTAGTGGTGGCTCGGCGGCAGGTCGGGGTCGTGGTAGATGGCGACCGGGTTGGCGCCGAAGCCACGGGGCGGCTGCACCATCACGACCACGTTCTCGTCGCGCAGGGCGGCCAGCACGATCGCGTCGTCGTCCACGTACAGCTCGCCGGGCGCCTCGCCCCAGTGCCGTTCCATGGATTCGCGCAGGTCGGCCGGGAGCGTCGCGAACCACTGCCGGTAGGCGGAGGCGGTGATCCGTACGGGATTGCCGGCGAGCTGGTCCTCGGTCAGCCAGTCCGGATCCTGTCCGCCGGCCGCGATCAGCGCGTGGATCAGCTTGTCGCCGTCGCCCTCGGCGACGCCCGGGAAGTCCCCGATCCGGTAGCCGCGCTCCCGCATGGCCTGCAGCAGCCGGACCGTGGAGGCGGGCGTGTCCAGCCCGACCGCGTTACCGATCCGGGAGTGCTTCGTCGGGTACGCCGAGAGCATGACCACGATCCGGCGCTCGGCCGGCGGGATGTGCCGCAGCCGGGCGTGCGCGACCGCGATGCCGGCCACCCGGGCGGCCCGCTCGGGGTCGGGAACGTAGATCGACAGGCCGTCCGGGTCGATCTCCTTGAACGAGAACGGCACGGTGATGATCCGGCCGTCGAACTCGGGGATGGCCACCTGGGTCGCCGCGTCCAGCGGGGAGAGCCCGTCGTCGCTGGCCTCCCACGCGGCCCGGCTGCTGGTCAGGCACAGGCCCTGCAGAATCGGCACGTCGAGATCGGCGAGCACCCCGACATCCCAGGCCTCGTCGTCACCGCCCGCGGAGACGGTGGCCGGCTTGGTGCCGCCGGCCGCCAGCACGGTCACCACCAGGGCATCGGCCTTGCGCAGCTCGGCGAGCAGCTCGGGCGAGGCCGTGCGCAGGGAGGACGTGAAGATCGGCAGCGGCCGCGCACCCTTGGCCTCGATCGCCTGGCACAGGGCCTCGACGAAAGCCGTGTTTCCGGCCATGTGATGAGCGCGATAGTAGAGCACCGCGACGGTGGGACCGGCCTGCCCGGTCGCCGCACGCGGCAGCAGACCCCAGTCGGGCGCGGGCACCGGAGCGGCGAAGCCGTGCCCGGTGAGCAGGATCGTGTCGGAGAGAAAGTCGTGCAGGGCGGCCAGATTGTCGGCGCCGCCGTAGGCGAGATAGCCGTGCGCCTCCGCGGCCACACCCGCGGGCACGGTGGAGAGCTTCATCAGGTCGGCGTCCGGGGCCTGCTCACCGCCGAGCACCACCACCGGGACCGGCCCGGCCAGCAGCGCGTCGAGCCCTTCCTCCCAGGCCCGGCGACCGCCGAGAATCCGCACGACGACCAGCTCGACCCCGTCGAGCAGCGCCGGCAGATCGGCGACCCGCGTGCGCGCGGGATTGCCCAGGCGGTAGTCGGCCCCGCTGGCCCGAGCGCTCAGCAGGTCGGTGTCAGACGTCGACAGCAGCAGAAACACGGCTCTCCCCTCGGGGTCCGCGCCCCGGATCGGTGGAATTCACGGCGACCGGAGTTCCTGGCTCGAAGGTCTATCAGGACCCTCTGACAGTGGCGGGACCGCGCCGGACTCGCACCGGCTTCCTCCGCGGCGTCGCCGCACGTGGCCTCCCACTCTCCAGAAGCGCACGAGCAACGTCAAGGCGAGGCGCCGGGTGTGACGATGCCGACCGCCGCCGGGAAAGTGTCGGCCCGGATCCGTAGTATCCGGGCCGTGCCCAACCCATCCGTGCGCGCCGACGCCGATGCCTGCCCGGGCGCGCTGCGGCTGCACGCCGCGGCCGACGGGCCGCTGGCGCGCGTCCGGGTGCCGGGCGGCCGGATGACCGGCGCGCAGCTCGCGGCGGTGCACGAGCTGGCGGCCCGCTGGGGCGACGGGCACGTGGAGCTGACCAGCCGGGCGAATCTCCAGCTCAGAGCGCTGGGAAAGGCCCCGGTGGACGAGCTGGCGGCCCGGCTGCGGGCCGCGGGCCTGCTGCCCTCCGAAACCCACGAACTCGTACGGAACACAGCCGCCTCGCCGCTCGCCGGAGGACTCCCGGTTGGGGCCCTGGACCGGGCCCTGTGTGCCGACCCGTCCCTGGCCGAGCTGCCCGGGCGGTTCCTGTTCGCCCTGGACGGCGGCGAGGGCGACGTGGCCTTCGGGGCCGACGTGGCGGCCCTCCCGCTCGGCGACGAAGTGGCGATCATCTTCGCCGGGGTGGACGCCGGCCTGCGCGTGCCGCCGGCCGAAGTGATCCCGGCGCTGCTGGCAGCGGCTCACGCCTTCCTCGAAGAACGCGCCGCCCAGACCTCCGCAACCGCAACCACCCCGCACGCGCCTCCCGCAACCGCGGAGCCCACCGCGACCCGGCGCGACGCCTCCGCCGATCCCCCGCGGAGCGTCCCGGTCCCCTCCTCCGCAGGCCCCGGAGCCGCCGCGGGAGTGCCCGGCGCGCGGCCCGCACCGGGTGTCGTCGACCACAGCACTTCCGTCGGAGCGCGGTCCGACGGCATCCCTGCTCCTCGGGCCGGCGACAGCGCCGATGGGCGGCAGCGAGTGGCCTGGCGCGTGCGGGAGCTGGCGGACGGGCCGGCCCGGGTGGCCGCGCGGACCGCCGCGACGCTGGGCCGGACACTCGGCGAGCCTGCGGAGCTGCCTCGGCCGGTCCTCCGGGAGCCGATCGGTGTCGTCGCGCAGGTTGACGGGACCGTGGCTGTCGGGGCCCTGGTGCCGCTCGGGCGGCTCAACGACGTACAACTGAAAGTGCTGGAGGCGGCGGAAAGCTTGATCTTCACGCCCTGGCGTGGGGTCGTCCTGCCCGGTCTGACGCCGCAGGCGGCCGGGTCCTGGCTCGCGGCCCTGGCCGGGGCCGGGCTCGAGGTGGAGGCGGGATCGCGGTGGGTCGGGGTGACCGCCTGCGCGGGCCGGCCGGGCTGCGCGAAGTCGCTGGCTGATGTGCGGGCCGACGCGGATGCCGCGACCGTCGCGGGTCAGGGACTGCCGGTGCACTGGGTCGGCTGCGCACGCGGATGCGGAAGCCCCGCCGGGCCGCATGTGCGGGTCGAGGCGACCGGGGCGGGTTACGAGGTGCGGTCGCCGTATGCGTGCGGCGTCACCTCGGTCGGTGAGGTCGGTGCGCTGGTCGGCACCGCGAGGAAGGGCTGAGATGGAGTACGTGCGCGACGGCGCGGAGATCTACCGGCGGTCGTTCGCCACGATTCGCGCGGAGGCCGATCTGTCCGGGTTGCCGGCCGACGTGGCGCGGGTCGCCGTACGGATGATCCACGCCTGCGGGATGGTGGACCTGACCGGCGACATCGGCTTCAGCGCCGGGGTGGTGACCGCGGCCCGCAAGGCGCTGCTCGGTGGTGCGCCGATCCTGTGTGACGCCGAGATGGTGGCGTCCGGGGTGACCCGCAAGCGCCTGCCCGCCGGCAACGAGGTCATCTGCACGTTGCGCGACCCCGCCGTGCCCGCGTTGGCGGCGCAGCTCGGCAACACCCGCAGTGCGGCGGCGCTGGACCTGTGGGGCGATCGGCTCGGCGGTGCCGTGGTGGCGATCGGCAACGCCCCGACCGCGCTGTTCCGGCTGCTGGAGATGGTCGCGGCGGGTGCGCCGCGGCCGGCGGCGGTGCTGGGCATCCCGGTCGGGTTCATCGGCGCGGCCGAGTCGAAGGACGCGCTGGCCGCGTCGGATCTGGAACATCTGGTCGTGCGCGGGCGACGCGGCGGCAGCGCGATCACGGCGGCGGCGGTCAACGCCCTCGCCTCGGAGGAGGAGTAGTCATGGCGGGCCGACTGTTCGGGGTCGGGCTGGGCCCCGGCGACCCGGAGCTGGTCACCGTCAAGGCGGCCCGGCTGATCAGCGCGGCCGGGGTGATCGCGTACCACGCGGCCCGGCACGGCCGCAGCAACGCCCGCGCGATCGCGGAGCCGTACCTGCGCGAGGGCCAGATCGAGGAACCGCTGATCTACCCGGTGACCACCGAGACGACCGACCACCCGGGCGGTTACCAGGGCGCGATCGACGAGTTCTACGCCCGGAGCGCGGAGCGGCTGGCCGCCCACCTGGACGCGGGCCGTGACGTGGTGGTGCTGGCCGAGGGCGACCCGTTCTTCTACGGCTCGTACATGCACATGCACAAACGGCTGGCCGACCGCTACGAGACACAGGTCGTGCCCGGCGTGACTTCGGTGAGCGCGGCCTCGGCGGTGCTCGGCCGCCCGCTGATGGAACGCGACGAGATCCTGACCGTGCTGCCCGGCACCCTGCCTCCGGCCGAGCTCGCGGCGCGGCTGGCCGCCACCGATTCGGCCGCGATCATGAAGCTGGGCCGCACCTTCACCGGCGTCCGCGAGGCACTGGCGCAGGCCGGCCGCCTCGACGACGCCTGGTACGTGGAACGCGCGACCACCGACCGGGAACGCCACGCCCGGCTGGCCGACGTCGACCCGGACACCGTGCCGTACTTCTCCCTGGCCTTGCTGCCGAGCCCAGCCGCCGCGACGTTCGTGGCCGAGCCGGTCACGCAGGAGCAGCAGGGGCAGGTGACGGTCGTCGGGCTCGGTCCGGCGGGCCGCGACTGGCTCACCCCGGAGGCGCAGGAGGCCCTGGCGGCGGCGGACGACGTGGTCGGCTACGGCCCGTACGTGGACCGGGTGCCGCCGAACGCCCGCCAGCGCCGCCACCCGTCGGACAACCGGGTGGAGGCGGAACGCGCGGCGTTCGCGCTGGACCTGGCCAAACGCGGTCGCAAGGTGGCAGTGGTGTCGTCCGGCGACCCGGGCGTCTTCGCGATGGCCGCAGCAGTGCTGGAGGTCAGCGAGGATCCGCAGTGGAAGGACGTCCCGGTCCGGGTGGTGCCGGGACTGACGGCGGCGCAGGCGGTGGCGAGCCGGGCCGGTGCGCCCCTCGGGCACGACTTCTGCATCATGTCGCTGTCGGACCGGCTGAAGCCCTGGGACGTGATCGCCGCCCGGCTGTCCGCGGCGGCGAGCGCCGACCTGGTGATCGCGATCTACAACCCGGCGTCCAAGAGCCGCAAGGAACAGCTGGTCAGGGCCCGTGAGCTGCTGCTGCAGCACCGCCTCCCGGCGACTCCGGTGGTGGTCGGCCGGGATGTGGGCGGCCCGGAGGAGGAGATCCGCGTGACAACGCTGGGCGACCTGGACCCGGCGACGATCGACATGCGCTGCCTGCTGATCGTCGGCTCCAGCCAGACCCGGGTGACCACCCGGGGCGACGGCTCTACCCAGGTGTACACGCCGCGGCACTACCCCGCCTGAGCCACTCCAGCGCGGCCTCGACGGTGGGAGCCACGTTCGCGTGCGGTGGCAGTGGTGGCCGGTCGACCAGCACGACCGGAAGGCCGAGCTCGCGGGCGGCGTCGAGCTTGGCGGTGCTGCCGCCGCTGTCCTTGGTGACGAGTACGTCGATGCGGTGCCCGGCGAGGAGAGCTCGTTCGCCGGTATGGGTGAACGGGCCTCGGTCCAGCAGCACTTCGAGGCGGCTCGGCAGAGGCTCGGCGGGCGGCTCGACGGATCGGGACAGGAACCAGCAGGTGTCCACTTCCGCGAAGGCCGCGATGCTTTGGCGGCCGGTGGTGAGGAAGACGCGTTCGCCCAGCTCGGGAAGCAGCTTTGCGGCGGTTACGAGGTCGGGTACGCGGTGCCAGCGGTCGCCTGCCTGTTCGGTCCAGCCTGGGCGCCGCAGGACCAGCAGCGGCACGTGGGCTTGTGCCGAGGCCGCTACCGCGTGAGCGGTCATCGTCGCGGCGAAGGGGTGGGTAGCGTCGACGACGGCAGCTATGCGCTCCTGGCGCAGGTAGCCGGTGAGGCCGTCCACGCCGCCGAAGCCGCCGGTGCGGACCTTGCCGGCGGGCAGGAGCGGCGAGGTGGTCCTGCCGGCCAGAGAGCTGACTACCTCGAGGTCTGCGATGGGAGCGCAGGCTGACGCCAGCTCGCGCCCCTCAGTGGTGCCACCGAGGATGAGCACGCGCGCGGGCGATGTCTGTCCGCTCACGGAAGCCATGACTCCGCCCTCGCCGAGGACCGCTTGCGGCAGACACTGTCCGCCTCGCCGGAACCATCGGCCCACCGTCGATTGCGGCCTCCGCGCGCCGGCGTGGGTCTGGCTATGGACGGCATCGGTCTGCGGAGTAGAGGTGACTGTCCGGGAAGGTGGAAGCGGTCAGGGCCGCACCGACCACGATCACGGCGGTGCGTCTGATCCCGGCGGCCGCCACCTTCGCGGCGATGTCCGCCAGCGTGCCGCGCACGATCAGCTCGTCCTCTCGGCTCGCCCGCGCCACCACAGCGACCGGACACTCCGCGCCGTAGCTCGGCACCAACTCCGCGACCACCGCGTCGATGCGCTGGACGGCCAGGTGCAGCACCATCGTCGAGCGGCTCGCGCCCAGCGTCGCCAGGTCCTCCCCCGGCGGCATGGCGGTGGCCCGCTCGGCGGTGCGGGTCAGGATGACCGTCTGGGCGACACCCGGCACGGTGAACTCCCGGCCCAGCGACGCAGCCGCCGCCGCGAACGCCGGAACACCGGGCGTCACGTCGTACTCGACGCCGGCCTCGTCCAGCCGGCGCATCTGCTCGGCGACCGCACTGAACACCGAGGGGTCACCCGAGTGCAGCCGGGCCACATCGTGCCCGGCCTTGGTGGCGGTGATCAGCTCACCGATGATGTCGTCCAGGGTGAGGCGGGCGGTGTCGACGAGCCGGGCGCCGGGCGGGCAGTAGGCGAGCAGTTCGGCGGGCACGAGGCTGCCGGCGTACAGGCAGACCGGCGAAGCCTCGATCAGCCGCCGGCCCCGCACCGTGATGAGGTCGGCGGCGCCGGGCCCGGCGCCGATGAAATGCACCGTCACGGCTTCGTCACCAACCAGATGGTCACCGGCATCATCGCTCTCCATCCCGTGAACCCGCCGACCGGCGCCGCTCGCTGCACGGCGAGCCGGGTCAGTTCACCGCCCAGCTTCGCGTACCAGGCCGCCAGCACGGCCTCCGATTCCAGAGTCACCGCATTGGCGACCAACCGCCCACCCGAGGGGAGGGCGTCCAGAGCCGCTTCGACGACCCCCTCCCGCGTCACCCCGCCACCGATGAAAACCACGTCGGGCGCCGGCAATCCGGCCAGCGCGCCGGGCGCCCGGCCCTCGACAACCCGAAGCTTCGGTACGCCCAGAGCAGCAGCGTTGCGCACAATCCGCCCGACCCGCTCAGCGGAGGACTCGACAGCGACGGCGCGGCAGTCCCGATGGGTCCGCATCCACTCGATCGCGATGCTGCCGGAGCCGGCGCCGACGTCCCAGAGGAGCTCACCGGGTTGCGGGCCGAGCACGGCGAGCGTTACGGCGCGGACCTCGCGCTTGGTGAGCTGGCCGTCGCTCTCGTAGACGGCATCGGGCAAGCCGGGCACCAGCGGCCGAGGACCTTTACGGTCCGGGACCGCGCGGGTGATCTGCGGGTCTTGCCCGCGCGCGGACGTTTGCCGCTCGGCGTGTGTCGCCGGGTCGGCCGCCGGCCGGGCAACGGTGCCGGTGACCCCGCTCGCCGTTTCCAGCAGCTCGGCCATCGTGCCGGCTGAGCAGGTCACTGCGATCACGTTCAGCGGGTTGGTGCCGGTCAGGTCCACGGATGCCGCGGGGCCGGAAACCTCGGCCTCGGTGGGGGCGCCGAGCTGGGACAGGACCGTGATGCGGCTGTCGCCGTACCCCCGGGAGGTGAGCAGGGCCGCCACCGCGGCCGGGGTATCCGCGCCCGCGCTGAGGATCAGGATCCTGCGGTGCGGGTGGATGAGTGGATGCAGCTCCTCGACCGGGGCGGTTACCAGGCTGAGCACGTCGACCTCCGGAAGCGGCCAGCCCAGGCGGGCCGCCGCGAGCGAGACCGAGGACGGGTGCGGGATGACGCGTACGGCGTCCGCCCCGAGCAGCCGGACCAACGTCGCGCCGATCCCGTGGAACATCGGGTCGCCGCTGGCCAGCACCGCGATGCGCCGATCCCGGTGCGCTTCGAGCAGGCCTGGCAGCGCGGGTAGCAGCGGTGACGGCCACGGCACTCGGTCACCCTCGACCGTCGACGGCAACAGGGTCAGCTGCCGGGTGCTGCCGAAGATCACCTGCGCGGCGGTCAGGGCCGCGGTGGCCGTACCCGACAATCCCGGCCAGCCGTCGGCGCCGATGCCGACCACGGTGAGGCCGGCGGGTTCGTCAGTCACGTCGTGACGGTAGTCGTCGGTCACCGAGCCTCCTTCCGCCGTACCCCTGGTCGATGCCTGTCGATTGCTTCTGGCGCGCAGCGTCCGCCCCACCGCAACGCTCTGTCACCAGATGGAGGTCTCCAACTGTCCCGAACGCGGCGGATCCGATACGCATGTCCGTCACATTTGACAGCGCATCGAACTGCCTCACCGCACGGAGGACGCTGATTGATCGCGCGGCCGGCGGGCCTCGCCTCGGTCCGGCGCTACTGATCTACCTGCACCTGCGTCACGATCATGCCTCTGACCGGCGGACCTCGGCCTGACTCACCGCCACCCACCCATGGAGCAAGATCATCCCTGGTCACGGACTTTTTCCGTTCGAGTTTGAGCCTTCACCCGCTGAACCGCGTAGTAACCCTCGACGGCCTGCCGAGACCGGACCGTCACGTCGGGCGCTGGGGGGTGGCCGATGCCGAAGGACGACTGCTGAGCGGGTGAGGTCGATGGCGCGAGCGTACGGCGATACTGCCGGCCGATCAGGGCCGACCGTGTTCCAATCCTTCGAGGACCAGCGCGAACCCGAGTACGAGCCGGCGACGTCGTTCGCGTCCACGCTGGCTCCGGAGCGTGGCTTCTGGGAGCAGCCCGACCTGAACGAGGCCGTGCCGCGCGGCGACATCATCGTCGAGGCGCCGGACGAGTCGGGTTGGCAGGGCACCGGCCCCGCGATCGTCACCGACGACCGCCCGCCCGCGGAGGCGACATCCGGTAACCGCCTGCTCACGGTGCTGTTGTTCTTCTCAGGCCTGGCCACGAGCGTCTCCCTCTGGCTCTTCGACACCCAGGCGGGGGCGATCAACGACACCGCCACGCTGATGTTGGCCGTCGGCCGGGTCACCGGGCTGATCGCCGGCTATCTGCTCTTCATCCAGCTGCTGATGATGAGCCGGGTGTCCTGGCTCGAGGAGTGGGTCGGCGCCCGCGACCTGCTGCGCTGGCATCGCTGGCTGGGCACGACGCTGGTCGTCGCGGTGCTCGCGCACATCGTCTTCATCGTCTACGGCTACGCGTTGACCGCCGAGTCCGGCGTCGTCGACCAGGGCTGGACGATCATCACCACGCTCCCCGAGATGATCAGCGCGACGGTGGCCACGGGTCTGCTGGTGCTGATCAGCATGATCTCGATCCGGGCCGCGCGGACCAAGCTGCCGTACGAGCTCTGGCACTTCATCCACCTCAGCGCCTACCTGGTGCTGCTGCTCGGCTACGGCCACCAGGTCGCCACCGGCGCGGACTTGTCCGGCCGCTTCGCATCGGTCTTCTGGCCCGGGCTCGCCGCCCTGGTCGTCGCCGCGTTGTTCTGGGGCCGGCTGGTCGAGCCGCTGTGGCTCAACGTGCGGCACCGCTTCGAGGTGGCCGAGGTCGTCGCCGAGGGCGCGAACACGTTCTCGATCTACATCGACGGCCGCAACCTGGAGAGCCTGACCGCCCAGGCGGGCCAGTTCATGCGCTGGCGGTTCCTGACCGCCAACGGCTGGTGGCAGACGCATCCGTTCTCGCTGTCCGCGGCGCCGAACTCGCAGTGGCTGCGCCTGACCGTCACCGCGGTCGGCGGGCACACCGCGAAGCTCGCAGAGATGCAGCCGGGCACGTCGATCTGGGCGGAGGGCCCGTTCGGGACCTTCACGGCGCAGCGCCGGACACGCCGCCGGGCTCTGCTCATCGCCGGCGGCAGTGGCATCGCACCGATCCGCGCCCTGCTCGAGGACATGCCGCCGGACACGATCGTGATCTACCGGGCCAGCCGCCCCGACGAGCTGGTCTTCCGGGAGGAGCTGGAGGAGCTGGCCGAGCGCCGGGACGCCTGGGTCCGCTACATCGTCGGCTCGCGCAACGACCCCGGCCCGCGCCGGCTCTTCACGGCGAACGGCCTGCTCGGGCTGGTGCCCGACGTCAACCGCCGCGATGTCTACCTGTGCGGGCCGCCCGGGCTGGTCGACGCCGCGGTGCAGACCCTGCGCGAGCTGGAAGTGCCAGACAGCCAGTTGCACCTCGACCCCTTCGAATTCTGATTCCGGGAGTTTGCTCATGCGACGCAGTACCGCAGCAGCCGTGGGGACGTTGACCGGCGCCGCCCTGATCGTCGGGGTCCGGCTGAGCGTCTCCGCGCCGGTGGTTCCCTCGGCCGCGCCGCCCGCCGTCGACCTGGCCAACTCGGGCCAGAACGACGACCCGGAACCGGCGGGCTCGGCGAACAAGAAGCCGTCGTCGAAGAAGCCGGCCGCGAAGCCCACCGAGAACGCCGACGAAGCGGATGCCTCGGGCGAAGCAGGCGGCAGCGGCCTGAAGAACGGAATCTTCAAGGGCTCGGCGGCGAAGAACCCGTACGGCACCATCCAGGTCTCGATCAAGATCTCCGGCGGCAAGATCACCGCAGCCGACGCGACGTACCCGGTCACCGGCGACAGCGCGACCATCAACCCGCCGGCGATCGCCTCGCTGAAGCAGAGCACGCTCAAGGTCCAGAGCGCCGAAGTCGACGCGGTCTCCGGCGCGACCTTCACCTCCGAGTCGTACGTGAAGTCGCTGCAGGCGGCCATCGACGAAGCGACAGCGTAGAGTCCCGCGCCATGCACCACGCCGAGCACGTCATGGGGACGGTCGTCAGCATCGACCTGGCCGACGAGCTGCCGCCGGAGAAGCTGCGCGCGATGGTCGACGACGTGTGCGGCTGGCTGCATGAGGTGGATCGGCGCTTCAGCACCTACCGCGAGGACAGCGAGGTCAGCAAGCTGCGCCGGCGGGAGATCGACCCGGCGGACTGCTCGACGGACATGCGGCACGTGCTGGAGGCCTGCGCCGACCTGTGGCGCGAGACGGACGGCTACTTCGACGCCTACGCGGCGGGCCCGCTCGACCCGAGCGGCTACGTGAAGGGCTGGTCGGTGGAGATCGCCTCCGCCCGGCTGGTGGAGGCCGGCTCGATGAACCACTGTGTGAACGCCGGTGGGGACATCCGGGCGCGAGGGCGATGCGCCACGGGAGCGCCGTGGCGGGTCGGCATCCGGCACCCGTGGGAGGCGGACAAGCTCAGCTGGGTCCTGGCGGTGAGCGACCAGGCGGTGGCCACCTCCGGCACCTACGAACGCGGTGACCACGTCTTCAACCCCCGCACCGGCGGGCCGGCCCGGGGCCTGCGGTCGGTGACCGTGGTTGGACCGGACCTGGCGCTGGCGGATGCCTACGCCACCGCCGCGTTGGCGATGGGCGAGGCGGGAATCGCCTGGCTCTCGAAGCTGGCGGCGAACGGCTACGACTCCGCGCTGGTGACGGACGACGGCCGGGCCTTCAGCTCCGCCGGCCTTCCCGCCGCTGTCTGACCTCATCCTGATCAGAAGTCGGCGAACAGGTACGGCATCCGCTTCGGGAACAGCGCCGCCAACGGCTCGACCGCCGATGCGTCGACCTGTCCGAAGCCCCTGGTCACGACCTCGATCGGATCGAGCACCCCGTACGCGAGGGCGGAGATGCCCGCACAGGTGACCGTCGCCTGCGGCTCGTTCTTGCTCGGCTCCACGGTGAGCTGCCCGCTCTCGCCGGTCAGCTGGTAGCGGCCCGCGATGAAGTCGTCGTCGACCACCTCGATCGTGATGGCCTGCTCGGCGGTCGTAGCGGTGCCCGTGAGCGCCTCCATCGACAACAAGCGGGCCATCGGACCGTTCTGGCTGGGATGCTCCACCCGGCCCTGGGTGAGCACCGGGAAGTCGGTCCCCCAGAGATCCGGCACCTCATCCGTGCCCACCTTGAGGATCACGCGCGCCACCTGGTCCACGTGCCGGGCGAAGTACTGCAGGAGAAGCGCCCGGCCCAGCGAACCGGTGGTCAGCAGGTCGTCGGCCAGCAGTTCACCGCCGAACCGGTCGATGCGGTAGGTCACCGCCCCCACGACCTCGCCCTCGACCCGGGCGATCGCAACCCAGCGCGGATTGTCGCGGAACTCAGCGGTGCGGACCTCGTCGAACACCGAGAAGCCGTGCCGTTCTCCCAACAGACGCAGCGTGAGGGCGGTGTAGTCGTCGAACGCCTCCCGCATGGGCAAGCGCTCCACCTCGCCCGGCAGATCGGCTTTCAGGAGGTGAGAGAGGCCCTCAGGGGCGAAGGTGACCGTGCGCACCCGGGGCAGACCGACGAACCCGAAGCGGCCGTAGAAGGACGGGCGGAAGGGGTAGAGAGCGCTGACTGTGCAGCCCTGGTCGCGCATCTGCTGAAGCAGGCGGCCCAGCAGCGCCCGGACGAAGCCGCGGCGGCGGGCGGACGGATGGGTCGCGACGGAGGCGACACCGGCCATGTCGTGCAGGGTGCCGCGCACGTTCTGGCGCATCGGGAAGGCGCCGACGCCGGCGAGCGACCGGCCGTCCTCCTCGGCGACAAGGCTCACGGCGGTCCGGTAGTACTGCATCCGGCGGGCGTAGGTGTCCCGGTCGCCGTCGGCCCAGGGTGAGGGCATGAAGGCATACGTCTGCAGGGGAAACATGGTGTCGGTGCGCTCGTCGGCGGTGACCTGTCGGATCTGCATGAGCCCATCCAAGCGGGTACGGGGTGGCTGCGCTCGCCGGTTTCCTTACCTGTGGATTACGCGGGGGCGACGCGCCGGGGGACCCCGGTTTGGCAAGGCGGCCGGGGACCGGCTAATGTTTCATCCGTCGCCGGGGAACGCGCCGGAGAGACAAGCGGACGTAGCGCAGCTGGTAGCGCATCACCTTGCCAAGGTGAGGGTCGCGGGTTCGAATCCCGTCGTCCGCTCGGAGAGGCCGCCACAGGTTACGTGCGGGGCCAGCTCGGTGGAGTGGCCGAGAGGCGAGGCAACGGCCTGCAAAGCCGTGTACACGGGTTCAAATCCCGTCTCCACCTCGGCATCTGAACGAGGGCGATTGGCGCAGCGGGAGCGCGCTTCCTTGACACGGAAGAGGTCACTGGTTCGATCCCAGTATCGCCCACCAAAGTTGGCAGTGCGCGAACCGCCTGGTTTGCGTCACGGTCGGTAAGGGTCAGTCCTTCGGGGGCTGGCCCTTCGTCGTTTCCGGTGATCGGGAGCTTGAAGACGGGTCGGACGGTGTCATCCGCGATGATGGTGATCTCGTGGATGAGCGACTCGAAGAGTGCCTTGCGGGCGTTGTGAGTCTCGTCGGTGAGAATTCGCCGAATCTCGGTGCGGATGGCGGCCAGGTCGACGGGGGTGAGCGCCATTGGTGTCGTGTCGATGGCGAATTCGAGTTCGGCTTTGCGGGCGCGTAGTGCCTTCGCCTGGGTCTTGAGGGCGTCGAGGCGGGCGCGGATCTCGGGTGCGTCGTCGTCGAGGGTGCCTCGTTCGAAGGCGGTCAGATAGCGGTCGACGGCGGCGGTGTTCTCTCTGATCTCGCGTTTGACGGTGTTGAGCCGGTCGCGTTCGGCTGCTGATGAGGCGGTGTGGGTCTGCTGGAAGCGGCTGATGGCGTCGGTGATCAGGTCGTGGCCGGTGGTGTAGAAGTCGAGCAGGGCTTGTTCGATGGCGGTTTCGAGGTCGTCGGCGTTGAAGCGGTGGATGTCGCAGCCGGCTTTGTTGCCGTAGCGGGCGCGGCTCCAGCAGGTGTAGTAGCGGTAGGTCTTGGAGCGTCCGGTGGCGGCGGTGCCGATGTAGCCGCGTCCGCACTGGGGGCAGCGGATCAGTCCGGTGAGGGTGTAGCTGGATGGGTTGGCGGCGCGCTGACCGATCTCGCTGGACCTGCGGGTGAGGATCTGCTGAGCCAGGTCGAACTGGGTCTGGGTGATGAGTGGTTCATGGGCGTCGGGGACATTGATGTCGCGCCAGGTCTTCTCGCCGAGGTAGATCCGGTTGGTCACGGTCATCTCGACGGTGTGCTGTGACCAGGGCTTGCCGAGGCGGGTGCGTAGTCCCTGGTCGTTGAGGCGACCGGCGATGGTCTTGGTGCCGAGCCTGTCGATGGTGTAGAGGTCGAAGATGGTGCGGACGGTGGCGGCCTCGTCGGGGTTGGGGACGAGCTTGTCGAGCTTGCGGTCGATGGTGTAGCCGAGGGGCCGGGCACCGCCGGTCCACAGGCCTTTGGCCGCTTTGCGTTCCATCCCGGCGATGACGCGGTCGATGATGGTTTCGCGTTCGAACTCGGCGAAGACGCCGAGCATCTGGACCAGCATCCGCCCGACCGGGGTGGCGGTGTCGAACGGCTCGGTAGCCGACCGGAACACCACCTCGGCGTCGGCGAGCTCGTCGAGCAGGCCGGTCAGGTCGCGCAGGCTGCGGGAGAATCGGTCGACCCGGTAGACCAGCAGCGTGTCGAACAGCCCGGCCCGCGCTGCGCGAAGCGCCTTCTGGAGTTCGGGGCGGTCGGTGGAGGCGCCGGACGCATCGTCGGAATACACGGCGACGATCTCCCAGTCGCCGGGCTGCGACGCCACGAACGCCCGGAGTTTCGTTTCCTGGGCTTCCAGGCTGAACGGCTGGTGGTCCTCGTCGGTGGACCGGCGAAGGTAGATCGCGATCCGGCGGCTGGTGTCTTCGATGATCTGCCGGACGCGATGGGGCGTGCGGGATCGTTTAGCCATGATCATCACCTCAAGATCATTTACAGGGCGGGGTATCGACCGTCGGTCCATCCGTGGCCAGGGTCAAGCCGCGCGTCAGGCTCCAGAAACACGAAAAGCCCGGCACCGGGTGCTCTGTGCGTTCGAGCAGCCCGGTGCCGGGCGTGACGGCCGAGTCAGTGATCGGCGTCGGTTCGGTGGTTGTGCCACCAAGCGGCGATCAGCGCGGCGAGTGCTGAGACGGCCTTTTCGTAGTCGTCGGGTTGCATCGGGACCACCGTGGGCGGGAGCACGCGGACTCGACGAGATCGCTTGCGGGGGTGAGGTGCGTCGGGGAGGTTGCTCTGCGGTGCCCGTTCATCCATAGGCGGTCCGGCGGCTTCGCGCCCCGTGCAAGCCGGGATGGCGGTACGGAGTGGTCAAGATCGTCATCATCAGTCTCCTTTCGATGGGCATAAGGACGCCCGTCGAGCGGATGCTCAACGGGCGGGCTGGGGGACGGCGACTTCCGGCAGGCATTCGCCTCGCACCACGCCGGTGAGGCTTCACGGCGCGGTACAGGTCATTGGTTCAGGTCTTGGCGAGCCAGCGGGTAACCGGGTTGTCGGGGGCGGCTTCGCGGATGGTGTGGACGGTGGCGGCGAGGTGCCACCAGATGAGGGCTGCGACGTACGTGGCGGTGAGGTAGCCGATGGTGCTGACCGCGACGATCAGGGCGTAGCCGGGGACGAGGATGAGACCGACGGCGACGCGGATGCCGAGGTGGCTGGTGACAGTCGCGGCGGTGGCCGCGCCGAGCAGGGCGGCGCCGATCGCTGCGGTGAGGCCGACCATGCCGGTGAGGTCGGTAGGGAACGTCAGGGTGTAGGCGGCGCGGACGAGGTAGACGCCGGCGGCGGCTGCGGCGATGGGCCACAGCGGTGGGCGCATGCGGGGCAGCCAGTCAGCGAGCCGGGCGGCGGGGATCCGCGGCGACACGGCGGCGATGACGACCGCGCAGGCGGCGATCGGGGCAGCGGCGGTCAGCGCCCAGCGCAGGTACGCCGGGTCGGTCCAGCCGACACCGACGCCGGTGCCGAGCCCCCACAGTCCGGCCAGCGCGAGGCCGGCTGCTGCCGCACCAAGGTAAGAGCGCCGCAGCAGGTAGCCGGTGGAGGCGGGGTCGTTCATGCCTTGCGGTGAGAGCCAGGTGGTCGGGGCGAGTTGAGCTGCTGCGATGGCGGCGGTGGCGGCGATCGCTGCGGCGAGGGTGAGGTTGGCGACCGGCAGGCGTACGCCGGTGATGTAGGTGCTGATGGTGGAGACGTCGGCGGTGGTAACCGTCTGCAAGAGCAATACGACCGAGGCGGCGGCGAATACGGCGACCGCGTTGAGGCTGGCGATGGTGAGGCGGGTGCGAGGGAGTCGGGTTGTGGCGGCCGTCGGAGCTGCGGCGGCGCGGATGTTCCCGGTGAGGCGTGCGGCGCCTGCCGCTATCTGGTCCGACTGAGTAAGGGTCGCCAGCGGCGGGAGGCCGGCGTCGGCGAGCGCTATCGAGGTCGCCGCAGCGGTGGCGTCGTAGACCACCAGGACAGTCGCCGTGATGTCGGCCGGGTCGATGTCGGCCTCGGTGAGTGCCAAGGCAAGGGCCGACGCGAGCTGATCGAGGTGTGGTTGTGCGGCCTTGTCCAGGTCGGAGCTTTCGAGGACGACGGGGTCGGATTGGCCGGGCAGAAGGACTGGGGTGCGGGCGGTGCTGATCAGCGCGGTGCGGGCACGGTCTATCTCAGCCGCGGTCTGCCAGTCCACATCCCCAGGAAGGTCTGCGCTGTCGCCCGTGCGGTGCCGGATCGTGGTTGCCAGGGCTCGGTCAATCCCGGGCGCATCGGGATCGTGCACGATGACGGCCGCGAGTTGCGTGTACTGCTCGGTGGCGTCCAGCACAGTGAGGTGCGGGTAGTCGTCGCCGATGGTGCAGACCAGCACGTACCCGTCCCGCGCCGTGTTGAGGACGGGTGAAGCGGCGGCTGCCGCGGCAGCGGTGACGATGGTCGGTTCGGGCAGCCCGGCGGTGGTGGCGGCTCGGGTAAGCCGCTGTCTCGACTTCGGTCCCCATGGTTGTGGAGTCGTCACGATCAGCGTGGTCACGGGGGTACCCGCCTGAGTGGAGGCAGTGTTGGCGACGTGGGCGAGCAACGCTGAGACCGCCGCGATCGCCCCGGCCTCAGTCTCGGCCGTCGTGGTCCGCAGGGCGGCCATCGGATCCGGAAGGTATGCATCCGGGTGCTGGGTGGCTGCGGCAACTGCGGCTGCAGCAACTACGGCGGTGCCGGACTGCGGATCGGTCCAGACGCCCGTCCGGATGCGCGTCTGACCGTCGAACGTCACCGGCCACGTCCGACCGCCGACCGAGGCGACGGCAGCTGTCCACTGCGCGCCGAGGTGCACGCTGAGATAAAGATCCGCCGGGGCCATGCCGGGCAGTGTCCCGCGCCCACCGGTGACGGCGACGACCCCGATGACGATAGGTGATCAGATCTTCACATCGTGAAAGATCGATGCTGCTCTGTAGCGACCGGCGGGCGCCGACCGCTACTGAGGATGATTCGGGCGAGCCTCGGGGGAATCGAACCGATGGAAGACGAGCAGCTATCGCAGGCGGCACGCCGCGCGGCGCAATACGCCCGGCAACCTTCACTATGGACCGCGCCGAGTCCCACCACCGCGGTCGGGCTGGATGCGAAACGTCGGTCCGCGCCGATCGTCCGGCTCGTGGTCGCCGGGGTCCTTCTGCTCGGCGGGCCGCCGTGGCTGCTGTGGACCGGATTCGGCAATCCGATCACTGTGTGGTCCTCGTGGTGGACCACCGCTCCGTTCGCCGACGCCACCGCCGCGCCCGTCGCCGGGCTGCGGGTCGTGCTGATCTGGGCGGGCTGGCTAACGTGGGCGATACTCGCGACGCTGCTGGTAGGCAGCGTGGCCGGTTCCCTACGTGGCCGTCGGCTGCCGCGATGGCGGCTGCCGATGCCGTTGCATCGCCTGATCGTCGGGCTCACCGGCACCGCCACCGTCGCTCTGGTCGCCACCCCTGCTGGCGCAGCCGTCGCTGCTACCTCGGTGGCGCAAGCCGTTCCCGCCTCGGGGTCCGACCAGACCGTCTTTCCGATGCATCCGGGAGCCGCAGCCGGTACGCCGAACCCAGCGCGCGACAGCGCCCGTGAGGAAGAGCCGATAGAAGCGAGCGGTCTGGTCACAGTCGCCGTCGGCCAAGACCGCTACGAGTATCGGGTCCGCCGCGGCGACACCCTCTCGAAGATCGCCAAGTCGTGGCTGGACGATTCGAATCGGTGGCCCGAACTCTGCTCGCTCAACAAACATCGTCACGTCGCGCGCGACCAGGCGCTGACTGACTGCGATTTGATCTATCCCGGCTGGAGCCTCCGGTTGCCGGCCGACGCGGTCCCGCCAGCCGGCGCCACACCTGCCCGACCACCTCGCACGGCGCCTCGCCCCGAACCATCCGAGCGGAACGAGCCCGAACCGACAACCCCGCCCGCAGAAAGTGCCGCCCCTGTGCCGGAGAGCCCCGATGCCGGGGCAAGCCGCTCAGCCGATCCCGCACCGCCCACCGCCGGTCATGCGGAGGACGGCAGCTCGCACGATCAAAACGGTGAGGATCTGGTCCTGCCGGGAGGCAGCATCATCCCCTGGACGCTGGCCGCTGCCATCACGGCGACAGCCGCCCTCATCTGGTTGCAACGCCGCCGCCGCTACGTTCCCGGCACCACTGAAGAGCTGCGCGACCTACCCGCCCCGGTGCTCGCCGCCCAGCACCACACCCGCCACGCCGTCGCTCCAGCGCCGGCCGAATCCAAGAACGGCGAGACAGTGCCCTCCGGCGGTGTTGGACTCGTCGGCTCTGGGGCTGACGCCGCCGCTCGCGGCTTGATCATCACTGCGCTTACTGCGGGCACACCCACCGACCCGGCACTCCGCGCTGAAGTCATCATCGACCACGCCACGCTCACCGCCTTGGTCGGCGACATCTCGATCATGGGCTGGCCACGACTGCACATCACCGACGGCCTTGAGCAGACACTCACCCTGCTCGACACCCACCTGCTCCACCGCGCCCGGATCCTCGACGAACACAGCCTCACCGACATCGACGCCCTACGCGACACGGCACCGTCCGAGGAAACCTTGCCGCCATTGCTCCTGATCACCAGCAGCGAGCAGGCCGCCGCCAGCACCCGAGCCCGCATCACCTTCAGCCTCACCGAAAGCTTGAGCATCACCACCGTCATCCTTGGCCGCTGGCCTCACGGCCCAGCCCTCTCGGTCTCCGACGACGGCGACGCCCGCCTCGAGCCCGGCGATCAGGACTCCGAGATGCGGCTGGCCGTTCTCGACGTTACCGCGACCCGCGATCTCCTTGATGCGGCACGCGAGGCCCACACCGGGGAAGCGCCGCCGGCCAGCCGCTCGGCGCCGGTTCAGCTCTCTACCGCCACCGGTGAGGCCCCTGGTCCAGCCGCGCTGATGCCTCTGCAAGCCGACCGCGCCGACGGTTCCGTCGTCGACACCACACCGTCCGTGCGGAAGGCACCGGGACGTGCCCAGCTTCGCGTACTCGGCAAACCGGAGATCAAGGACATCACTGCAGACGGCCGCCCGTTGCGCGCCAAGGCCCAAGAACTCGCCGTGTACCTCGCCGTGCATCCCGACGGCGCCAGCACTCGCGAGATCGGCGAATACCTCGAACCCGACGCCCGCCTCAGCCAAGCCGACCAACGCGTCCACACCAACGCCTCGAACCTGCGCCACGTCCTCGGCCGCGCCGGCACCGCCGATACCAGAAATGCCTACGTCATCAAGGCCGCCGGCAAGTACAGGCTCGACCCGGCAACCGTCGACGTCGACGTGTGGACGCTGCGCAACCTGATGCGCGACGCGACCATCGCCGCCGAACCGCGCCGCCGCGAACTGCTCACCGCCGCCTGCGACCTGTACACCGCGCCACTCGCCGACGGCCACGACTACGAATGGATCCAACCGCACCGCGAGACCGTCCGCCGCTGGGCGACCGAGGCCCACCTCATGCTGGCCGACGACCTACTCGGCACCGACCCGCAAGCCGCCTCGGACCTACTCGACAAGGCCATCGGCCTGGACCGCTACAACGAGGCGCTCTACCTCAAAGCCATGCAGGCCCGCCACGCACTCGGCAACGCCGACGGGATCCGCGTCCTGCTGCGCGCCCTCACCAAAGAACTCGCCGACCTGGACGCTGAACCCCGAGAAGAAACGATCGAACTGGCCAATCGACTCCGAAGCGACCTGGACCGAGCCTGACGCAGAACCCGTGTGGCCACCACGCTCGCGCTTCCTGCGCATTGCAAGGTCCACTTGCCGGTTGCCCCAGGCCGATCATCCCCGCTGCCGCACATCGCCGCGCGGATCACCCGCACCCGCGCGCTGAACCAGCGTCAAGATTGCTGCCGGCTGGCCCAAGACCAACGCGCTGTCCAGTGCATTCGAACGCCTCGCCGCTCTACCGCGATCCGCTGGCTGACGTCGACACTGCAACCCGACAAACCGCCTGGAGGAAACCGGCCCCAGCGCGCATGGTCACGCCTGTCATCGGTTGGTGAGGTCGTAATCGTCTAGGTGAAGAACGTCTTCGCACATCGTAGTCATCCAGGCTCGGCTGAGGTCGGCGACCGAAATGCCACTCGCGTTGGCGGCGGCCGACGCGAGGAACCATGGCAGCGTCGTTGTCCCAGGAATTCGGGACATCGAAGTCAGGTCCACGATTTCGCCCATGTCTGTCGTCGTCGAAACCGCGACCGCCACACGGGCCACAGGTTCTGCGGCAAGGTCGGCACCGAACCGAGCAAGGAAGGCGGCAACTTCAAGAGTGCGCTGCAGCCAGGCTTTGAAAGTCTGTTCCCACTCGGTAAGCGTCATCGCCTTCCGAGCGGCCTTACCGTGGCCGTGGCGGATGGCGATCAATAGGTCGGCGCAGCCCAGCTCGCGCCCGAACAGCGAGTGTTCGTCGGTCGGCGGCGGATTGAACCGCGCCCAGGCCGTCGGCTCACCAGTGTCCTTGTCTGCACGCAACAGCGCACCGAAGCTGGTCCGTCCCTGATCCGCGTACCGCGTCCAGGCTAGATCGGCGACTTCGGCGTGCCGAGCGACTGCGTCCATCACCTCCGGGCCGCGAAGCAGGTCGATCAACGCATCAGAGATCGACTTCGGTCGCAGCGATGTCGGCCACTCTGAGCACGCGAGCCGCCAGATGAATCTGAATTCAGTCTTTGGGTCGTTCGACGCGCCAGAGAGGAATGGGCTCATCCAGTCGCGAGCGAACAACGCAAGCCGTGCTTGTGGGAGCACGGCCCACCGCTCGAATTGAGGTAAAGGAACGGTTCCGCCCAATTTTGCAAGTTCGCGCGGCACTGTGGCAGATGCGGGCTCTGGGCGCAGTTGGGCAGTCGGGCCGTGCTGTGTGACGTCGCGGTTCCCTATGTTGAGCGAGCCATTGTTGTCGCCCATCACGTACACGACGTTGCCGCGGTCTGACCTCTCGGAGTCATGCTCTTCGAGATGTCGTTTGCCTCGGGCCGTCAGGCGCACAAGGATGACCGGTACCGCGTCGGAGTCCGTGCCATCCGAGGCATATAGGAGTCCCTCGTCGACAAGGTAGGTAACAGCAGCGTCGATGTCACGCTCACTGAATACAGCCCCCTCGCGCGAAGCGTGCGGCGAGGATAAGAAACCAGTCACCGGTGCGGCCTTGTCCAGCCCGTACGCCCACAACAGCAGCCCTCGACGGCACCCGATGGCGCGCTGAAGTGGATCATCACGTCGTTCGTGCCGTCGCAGGGTTTCTGCGTGGCCCCCGGCGGTGAGTCGGACCCCGCTGGCGAAGAAATCAAGGACGATTGCGGTTCGGATTAGCCCCCGCTGATCAAGATCTTGAAGTGTGTCCATCCATAGGGTCTCATCGCCGACTGGCGGATTCCCGCCAAACATCTCGGCCAGGGAATATACGCCTGACGAATCCGGTGGACGTCGCGCGACGAGCCAGTCGAGCAGGGCGAATTCGCGTCGCGTCGCGTCGTTCACGCGCCTGGCTCGATGCCGAGCTTCAATTCGAGGTACTTCGTCAGCACGACAGGCAGTACGGCACCCGTGGTGCGCCCGAGCAGCCGGATTACTTTGCTCCCCAGCGACTTCACCTGCTGCGGGTCGGGGTCGTCGGCGTCAAGCTCGTACTGCGCGGACTGCGCTGTACGCACGAGTTCATCGCGGTCACGTTCGGTCAGCCCTAGCGATGCAGCGGCTTCGACCACTGCCTTCATGATCTCCGCAATGTCGGTGGCGGCCAGTTGATTCTGGGTGGCTGCCGTCTGAGCGACATCCCGGTTGCCTGACGCGATGTTCCCGCTGTTGTTGCCCTGAACGGTCACCTGGTGGTGCGTTCGCGCGAGCTGTTGGTCGTAGTCGGTCACGAGCGGATCCCTTCCCCAAAGTCGTCACCGAGTGTAGCCCTCGCTGGAGTCCCGTCAGGACGGAGCGCAACTCGGTCTCGTACATCGACGGTGACTCACGATGGCAGGGCCGAGCTACGCCTTGTGCGAAGACGGAACCCGACCGAATCCCAAGTCAACTTGCCTGGCTCCTTGTTGGCTCGGCCGATGGCTCTCAGGCACGGTCACTGAGTGCAACATCGTATGTGAGAGGTCGTCCGTGGGTGAGCAGTCACGGTTGTACGGCTACTTACGAACGATGTGTCGCACCCCGGGAGTACCGTGTCGCGCGACGTTGACCGTTGGCGACCAGGGGAGCGCATGGCAAGCGGATTTAAGATCAACAGGGCCGGTATTCGGAAGATGGCCCGTGAGATTGAACGGGAATTTGCGAAGACTCCGGTGCGACTCCCGATCGACGGGAAGGTGCAAGCGACCGGTGGCGCGAGTGACGGTGCCGTCACCGGCTCTGAGCTGGAGTTGGTCGCTGGCTGGTTGCTCGATTGGGGATACGCCTACTCGAATGCCAAGTCGGGGCTTGTGCCCTCGGTCTCCGAAATGATGACCGACCTAGGGGTCGGGGAGTTTGAGCCGTTAGTCAGGCCCAACGTTGAGGTGGCCGTGGCCGCGCTTGAGGAGGCGGGGCTGTTCAACGGCTCGGCGAAGACTTTCGGCAGCCAGGGCATGAGTCTCCCGGTGTGGCTGACCGACTCGGGTCGGCGTGAAGCGGCGTCGCGGATCGAGAGCCGCAAAGACAATCGTGCCCGGCGCAGCGCGTGTCGCGACGCGGTACTCCGTTGGGTCTACGAACGGGACGCAACCGGAGAATCAACGGAGATCACCGAGATCGCCACCTGCCCCTACGGCTGGTTCAACGGGATCTTGTTCAGTGCCGCCGATCTGGCAGAGGCCGTTGGATACCTCCGGGGGCGGCGACTCCTGGGCGGAACCAACGAGAGCCTAGCCATAGAGCCGGCCGGGACTGAGTGCATTGAACAGTACGGCGGCGTGGTGGAGTATCTGAACCGGAGAGACGCTGCTGGCGTGAACGTGACGATCATGGGCAACAACAGCGGGCAACTCGCCGTCGCGAACCGCGACGTTACTCAGGACCAGGCCAACACCAACCAGACGCAGGCACTTGCCGTATTCGTGAATGCTCTTCGCGAGTTCGGGCAGCTCGTCCCGGTGGGCCAGCAGCCGGAGTATGAGGAGGTCGCCGCCGCGCTGGAGCGGGAGGCAGCCAAGGCTGAGCCCAACACAGGCTGGGTTGAAGCACTATTCGACCGCGTGACGGGCTTGCTTGACGACGCTCCGGCGAACCTGCAAAACGTGGCCCAGGTAGTGAAGGTGGCGTTTGCTATCTACGGACAAACGGCGGGCTGAATCCTCGGCTCTCCCGCCATGTCTCGTTAGTGTGCATTCGACACAGGCGATGCTTCCGGGTGCCTTCGACGGTCCGGGACGGTGGAGTTCGTTACGGACCGTCCGTCGTGGGGGAAGAAGAACAAGCTGAGCCGATTGAGAGTGACGAACCAGAGCTAAGCCCCTGTCCGTCTCGATGCACTACGCGTGCCTAGGAAATGTTCTATGGACGACTGCCGCTGACATTGCGCCGTCTGAATTCGTCCTACCAGGCCGCAAACCTGGGAACGGGGATCCTCAATTCCCCCGGTGTGGCCCGGAAACGTCAGGCGACACTGAGGTGGATGTGGTTGGTGTGCCAGCCGGATGGGTCGTTCCCACCGTAGGGGTTGTTGTAGGTGTGCCAGCCTTGGGCTGGGGTCCAGATCATGCGGAACCAGATGACGTACATGATGCCGAGGCGATCCGCGTTGGCGACGGCCCATGCGGCCATTGCGTCGCCTTGGGCCTTCTGCGCGCCGGAGGCTTCGCCGCGAGTGGTCATCATGAAGTCGCAGGCGCGTCCTTTCGGGTGCTCGCCGTGGTCGTCGACTCGATAGCAACCCGGCTTCGGGAAGCCGGCGGCGGTGGCCTGCTGGACGAGGTGAAGTGTGCGCGGGGTGATGCAGCCGGTGCCGGTCGTCGGGTCCGGGTGGATGGAGCAGGACTCGTCGGGCCAGGTGCCGTCCGGGTTGCGGAGTGCCGGTTCGGCGTTGCCGAACGGCATATCCGAACAGTCGAGCGCGCTCTCACCGGTCCGGTGCTGATCAAATAGTGCGATGGCGTCGCTGGTCCACTTCGTGTAGGCCTGCGGGTACGCGGAGAGCTGGACCTTCTGGGCTGCCTCGGTGAGAGGCATCGTCTGCCAACCGGGCACGGTCTTGAGCTTGTCGTAGAACTTGCCCGCCTGGTAGGCGGGATCCGCCAGTTGACTGGGTGTCCCCCAGCCCTGGCTCGGTCGTTGCTGGAACGGACCGAGAGAGTCGAAGTTGTTCCGGCTGCCGAGGTGCGGCAGGTTCTGCAGTCGGGACTCCTGCATGGCGACGGCCAGTGCGATGGTCTGCCCCCAGCTGTCGACACCTTTGGTGACGCCGACCTCGATGATTGTCGTGGCGATGGCGAGCTGTTCGGTATCCCATTGCCCGGTGTCAGCCGGTTGCCCGGAAGAGCTCATGGTGGGTGAGGCGGCGAGGCTGCACGCGCCTGAGCCGCTGCCCAACAGGGACGACAGCAGGAGCGTGGGCAGGCCGAGGCAGGCGATGATGACGACGGTGACGATGCCGATGAAGGCCTTGGTCATAGGTCGACCCTTCGATGGCAGCAAGAAAGGCCGGGCTACGCGCCAGGGGCGCGGCCGGCCGGCGGCAATGGATGAGCCTGGTCAGAGGCGGTGAACGACCCGGATCAGGCCCTCGTGGGTCTCGTTGAGGAAGTCGGTGATCAGCTCGCCGGTCTCGACGGCGGGTGACTGCCCGACGGCCAAGGTCGAGTTGCGCCCGTTCCAATGGCCTCGTGCAGGCCGGGCGCTTATCAAAGCCCGTTCCTATACGAGTCGGGGCACGTTGACCCGCGCGGGTCAACGTGCCCCGGGCGGGTTGATGGGTAGAGCTGTTAGACCTTCAGCAGGTCGAAGGCGGCCAGCTTGAGATCGCCGGTGGTGCCCGTCAGCACCCGATTGGCGCGGACGGTCTCGTCCTTGGCGGGCTGGTAGTGGTCCAGGTATTCAGTGATGGCCTGGTATCCGGCCCACCGGCTGCCCTCGATGGCCTTCTGGGTGTCGGCCTCACGGATCAGGTACTTCAGCGTGCCGAGCCGCTGCTTAGCGTTGCGTTTCGTGGTGTCGGAGGCGTTGTCCTTGACCGGCCAGACCTGCCCGACGATGTGCTCGAACTCGCGCGTGGTCAGCGCCTCGTTCAGCATCCGTTCGGCGGCCTGCTCGAACTTTTCCAGGTATTTCCACATGAGGCCGAGGGCTTCGCGGGCCTGGCTGATCTGGGAGCCGACGTTGCTCGTGTGCCGGAACGTGTAGTGCCCGATGGCGTGCTCGAACGCGGCGCGCTGGGTGTTGGCGCAGACGACCCGGATCGGGCTGGCGTCCACCCGCAGAGCGGCGGTGCCGTCGTGCGAGGTCGTTCCGATCAGATAGAGGTCCATCCGGTCCACGCCGGCGATCTCCATCGCGTCCGGCAGTTTCATCGTGACGAACACGCTCTTGCCGCGTCGCAGGCTGCCGGCGGTTTCGAAGTGGGCGCCGCCGACCTGGTCGACGAGCCGGTCGAGCATCTCGGCGCACTGCTCGTTTTGGACCACGGTGTAGTCGGTGCCGACGATGCCCAGATACTCCGTCTGTCCGGTGACCGGGTTGCGGCGTACGGTCATCCGCTTGTCTTCGGTGGGGATCTGTACCTCGACGCCGTCGACGAGGTCGATGCCGACCGTACGGATGGTCCGCACGCCCCAGCCGCCGAGCTTGGCGGCGGCCATGATCTCTTCGGCCTTCATCGTGTGCTGGGTGACGGTGCCCAGCCGGTGCCAAGCCGACAGGCGGGCACTGGCGAAAGCGGTCGTGCCGTCGGCGAATTGCTCGAGTTCGTGTGGCACAGGGTGCTCCTTCCAAACGTGTGCGGGGCCGAGCAGCCGCCCGGCCCCGCGATGGGATGGGATGGGATGGGAGATAGTCAGGACTGCTCGGGGCCGTCGGCGTCCGTCGCATCGACGGCGATGTCCGCAACGCCCTCGGCATCGTCGTTGGTGTCGGGCTGCTTGTCGGCCGCGTCGGCGACGTCGGCGGGTGCCGGAAGGATGAACGTCAGCGGTGCGTCCGAGACCATCAGGATGCTGCCCGCGGCGGCGGCCTTGGTGCAGTTGTTGCGTACCGCGCCGGAGCTCACGTTGCGGCCGCCGAGCTGCGCGCTGATCGCGGTGGCGATCTCCTGCGGAGTCATCGGCCGGCCGGGATTGGCGGCCAGGACTGCGATGGTCAGCTTCTCCAGCTCGCCGCGGGCGAACGGCTGGTTGCCGTCGGCGTTGATGGTCACGTCACTGCCGTGGCCCAGAGTGCTCGGGCTGTTGTTGAGCGGGCGCGGCGGCAGCCTGGTGGGCAGGGTGACTACATGGACCCCGTCGTCCGGGCCGATGATGTGCAGCGTTCCGTCCGGCCGGACAAGGCTCTGCACCGCCGCCACGGCGGCCGGGGTGCTCGTGACGCCGCGGATCACCTGGAGGCACAGCGCGCAGCGCGGCGGTTCGGGGTTCGGGTCGACCTCGCTGGCCTTGGTCGGTCCGGCGATCCACCGCTGTTGCAGTCCGGGCAGCCGGCGGGCGGCGTCGGCCTGCTCCATCGCGGCCAGCAGCCGGATGGTTGTCGGGTGGCTGATGCCGCTCTCGGCGACGATCATGTCGACGGTCGCGCCGTCGACGTTGTGTTCGGCCAGGACGCCTTTGATGGCCATAACCTTGCGGTCGCCGGGACGCGTCGGCGCGATGACGGTCGGATGCGGCCCCACCTTGGCCGGGGCGTCGATGTCGTCCGTACCGTCGTCCGTGTCGTCGTCGGACGGCTCCTGCCGGTCGGCAGTCTCGTCGTCGTGTTCACCGGTGTCGGTGGCCTGGCCGTTGTCGCCGAATGGCTCGTGGTCGCCGGTGTCTGGCTCGTCCGTCGAGTTGGCCTGCGGGTCGTCGTCGGTCTCGCCCAAGCCGGTGGCGGGCTCGTCGCTGAGGTCGGTGGCGTCCAGCGCGACGGCTGCGTCGTCTGACAGGGCCCATCGGGTGGGCGTGCCCTCGGCCGGGTCCGCGCCGAGGTCGACCTCGACGATCAGACCGGCCTCGGACATGGTCCGGATGGCTTTGTCGGTGGTCGAGCGGGCCTTGCCGGATTTGTCGGCCAGTTCGTGGACGTTGCCTTGGCCGAGTTCGACCAGCGCCTTCAGGACGGCCTGCGTTGCAGGTGTCAGGGACTGGAGTTCCATGGGTTTCCCTCCTCGGGAATGTGGGATGCGCCCGGCACGCGAATGTGCGGGACGGTGGTGCCTCCGGTGCGCAGACAGTGCGGCTTGCGGGCGAGCGCATGGAGCCGCGTCGCCCAGTGGATGCCGCGTACGTGCGGTCCGGAGTTCGGGTGCGATGCCGTACGGGCCGGTCAGCGGCTGGAGATCCGCCGCTCACCGGTGGCGCGCAGGATGTAGAGGCTGGACTCGACGGGATCGCGGTAGATCCCCGCGGCGGCGTGCGGAAGCCGGACCGGGCCGGGATGGACGGCGGGGTCGAGTTCGACATCGGATTCGTTGATCTGCACCCGCATCGATCGGCCGGCGATCTGCTGCCTGCGGCAGAGCTCGGTGTGGGGCAGCACGATCAGGACGGTGTCGCCGGGGTTGACGAAGCGCCGCCGTACCGGTTGCACGGGGTTCGTGGCGACGTACACGGCGCGGTCGGGATCGTCGACGAGCGTGCCGATGTGGATACGGGCGCTCTCGTAGTCACTGGCATAGCCGCTGATCTCGCTCAGCGCGTTGTTCACTGCCTGGGCGGAGCCGGCCAGGTCGTCGGTGTTGATGAGCTGGGTCCGGAGCGCGTCGACGGCGAGCAGCAGGCGGTCGCGGGCGTAGCGCAGTTGGTCGGCGGACGCCGGGAGGTGCGCGGCGGCGGGAACGGGGTCGGCGGCGTGCTGGTCGAGGGTGCGGCCGGTGGTCTGCACGATCCACCTCTCGACCGGGTCGAGGTACGGCACGGGATCTCCTTTCGTTTGTGCGGACACGCCGAAGACCGGTTGCGGCGGGGGCCGCGACCGGTCTCACGGGTACGGGGAGTTGTCAGGCGATGGTGACGGCGCACAACCGTGCGCGGTCGTTCAAGGAACGCAGGTACATGCAGGCGTCGTTGAGGAACCGGAACCGGTCGGCCAGGGAATCGGTGGCGGGCCGCATGACGCGTCCGTCGGTGGTGATCAGCGCGTCGCCGATGAGCGCGGTGCGCCAGTAGAGCCCGGCGTAGGCGGCTTCACCGGCCTGGAACAGCGACAGCTCGTACGGGTCGAAGACGTAGCCGCCGGCGTAGGCGAGCATCGCGAGCACGCGAGGCTGCTGCTCGAACCGGCGGCGTGCCTCGCTCAGGCTGACCTTGGCCGGGTCGGCGTGGTGCTGGGCGAGGAAGTCCTCCCAGACGCGGGCGGGCTTGGTGGTGGCGTTGATGTGCAGGTGCCAGGCGCGCCAGCGGGTGATGGCTTCGTTCGCGGCGATCTGTGACATGCCGGACAGGTCCAGTCGGCTCTTGCGGCCTCCGGCGGCGAAGGTGACGGCGCCGAACTTGCGGGCTGCGTCGAGCAGGTAGTAGCCGAGGAATCGGGTCAGCCAGCCGATGAATCGGCGGTGGCGTACGCGGAAGCGGCGGGCAGGGGTGCCGTTGGCGTCCATGAGGTCGTTGACCTTCTCGCTGGCGGCGAACCAGTCGGCGTCGTCGTCGGGGTTGAAGCAGACGGTGACGATCTTGTCGGTGAGCGGAGTGGGCTTGGGCATGACGGGGTGCTCCCTTCGCGAAGCGGAATAGGGGTGAGGTGGTGCTTGGGTTGTGCCACCGGATCGCGGCGTCTGGACCGGCGGGAAGCTGCCGAGAGAGATGCGCGGAGCGCAGATCACGAGCCGACCGAGACGGTGGGCTATGGGTGAACTGGGCCGGGCGCGGGGCAGTCCCGCGCGGCGGGTCGAGACGGGCGGCGGTGCGAACAAAGAAAGGAAGAAGCTGCACCGTAGCTTCGTGACCTGACAGCGCCGTTCCTGTCAGGATTCGTGATCATGTCTGTGACCTGCGCTGACAGGTTCGGCTGTAGAGCTGTCAGCGCCTGTCAGAAGAGAAAGACGCCGTCGGTGTAGTTGGGGTTCTCCGCTAGGGCCTCGCCGTGATCGCTGGGCAACTCGGCCAGCGCTACCCGGCTGGTGGAGCCTCGTGGCAGCCATACGCGGGCGGTGGGATCGCTGGCGTGGGTGGCCGTCGCCACGGGGACGGCGGTGTGCTGACCGGGCAGCAACCGGTGCAGATGCTCCTCGCGTTGCTCACTGCCGAGCCAGAACAGCACCGGGTATCGGGCGCCGCCCCGGTGGATGAGATCGCCGTACTTCTTGAGTTTGGCGACCACCCGGCTGCCGAGGGCTTCGGTGCCGGCGTCGGTCTCCAGGAAGAACCCGACCGTGATGCCGTCTGTGGTCCAGAGGCCGTGCCCGTCGGCGGTGATGGTCCGGAACTGCTTGTGGGTGATCTGCTCGGACCACCATCGGTCGAGCTGGGCTTCGTCGTGCCGGCGGGCGTGCTCGGTCAGGCGGACGAAGAACTCGTTGGTCAGCACGAGGTGGGCCAGGTGCGGGTTCGCCGACAGCCGCTGCACCGTCTGGTTGCTGGATCGCGCGGTGGGCTCGGGCCGTTCGTGGGCGGCGGCTTGGAAGCGGTGTCCGTTGTGGCCGAGCGTCCAGTGCCACGGTTGGCTGCCACCACCGTCGCGATGGAAGCGGAACCGCTCGACCAGGTCGAGCGCGGCTAGCTCGTTGAGGCGTAGCTGGCAGGTACGCCTCGCAGCGAACAGCATCCGATGGATCTGGCCGGTGGTCAGGACCTGGTGGTCGTCGAGGAGCTGGAGCAGGAGCCGATCACGATTGGTGATGTGGGGATAGATGGCCAGGAGACTGGCTGTACGTGGGAACGGCAATGGTGGTCACCCCCGGTGAAGAGGACACCCTGTAGGGAGTCTGGACGTGTGGATCTTGAGAATGAGGCCGCCGTCACCGGTGTCTGTGCAGGCCAGGTGCCTGACAGGCGGGAGAGACAGGGCTCGTCTGGGGCCTCGTGTCGCAGACACCCCCAGACGAGCCCCTGATGCCGCACCCGGACGAGCCCCTGGACGCTTCGCCCTTCAGCGGTCGCGGTCGGCCATCCGCCGTTTCATCGCCGTGCGAGCGAGTTGCTGCATCGGCGGTTCCTCCCCGGCGGGGAGGTTGGCGGCGGCGCATGCCAAGCGGATCGCGGTCGGTTCCCCGTCCGGTGCTGCGGGCGGGTTGGTGACGAAGGTGAACGCCGGCAGTTCCCGGTTGCCGACCAGCAGTCGGGCCGTGGCGGTGTAGACGTCGAGGTGGGCGAGGTCGTGTTCGTCCAGTTCGGGTTTGGTGTGCCGCGACAGCTCCCGCGCATCGGCCGGGTCGACGTTGAAGAACACCTTCGAGCGGGCGTTGGCCGACACGGCCGCGGCGATGTCCTTCGGTAGTTGGGCGAGGTCCTGATGGGCCAGGACCATGCCGAGCCGGTACCCGCGTGCCTCGGCCAGCATGTCCCCGACGCTGCCGGGCAAGGTGAGGAAGTTCTGGACCTCATCCACGTACAGGCAGGCGTCTTTGCGCTGGTCCTCGGGAATGGCGGCGCGGGCGATGGCGGCCTGCCAGACCCGGGCGACGATGAGCGAGCCGAGGATCCGGCTGGTCTCCTCCCCGAGGGTGCCTTTGGGGAGCCGGCACAGCAGCACCCCACCGTCGAGGATCTTGCGCATGTCGAACGAGCTGTGGGCGTTGCCGATCACGCTCTTGACGAAGTCGCGCAGCAGGAACGCCCGCAGCCTCGCTAGAACCGGGGCGATGACCTGGCCACGGAAGGCCTCGTTGATGCCGTCATACCACATCCAGAACCCGCCGAGCCCGTCCGGATCGTCCAAACCGTGGGTGAACCGGCCGCGGAACTGCCGGTCCTGCAACAGCGACGGCACCAAGCTCAGGGTGGGTTTGGCGTGCCGCATTAGTGTGAGGCAGGCGACCCGCATGGTGTCGTCCATGCGTGGCCCCCACTGCCCTTGGAAGATCTTCGCGAAGATCCCGACGAGGTTGTCCACCGCCAGGTGCGGATCGCCCTGATCGTCGAGCGGGTTGAAGCAGCCGGGATTCTCCTGATCCGGGTCGATGATGACGATCTTGTCGGCGTACGAGGCGGGAAGCCGGTCGAGGATGTCGTTGACCAGGTCCCCGCGCGGGTCGATGACCACCGTCCCGCGTCCGGCTTTGATGTCGCCGAGGATCAGATTTAGCAGCAGGGTCGACTTGCCGACACCAGTCTTGCCGACCACGTGCATGTGCTGCCGCGCGTCGGTGACCTTGAGGCCGACGCTGTGATGGCCGACCTGCGAGCGGCCCAGCACCTTCACCCCACGACCGCCGGACGGCACCTGCACCGGGGCCGGCACCGCCTTCGCCCGAGCCCGGTCCAAGCCCGGCACCGCCAGGTCCTGTGGCAGCGCCGCCAGAGCCGCGAGCTCCGGCACAGTGGCCAGGAAGCCACGCCGCAACCGACGCCCGGCGAGAGTCGCGACCGGATGCGGCATCTTCATCCGGCGCAGCCGGTTCGGACCGGTGTACGCAGCAGCGGCCGAGGCGATCGTGTGGCTCAGAGCCGCCAGCCGTTCACGGATCTGAACGGCCCGTTCTGGGTCAACAGGAGCCTTCGCCGGGTCAGCGGCGACAGCGAAACGCGGGGCGATCTCGAAGTGCGGCACCCGCACGGCTTTGTCCACGACCGTGCGCGCATCGGCGCCGGCGACCGGATCCCGGACCTCCGGGCGCGAGAGACTCCGGGTGGTCCCGGCCGGCCGGGAGGGTCCAGGCAGGAATACCTCGAGCAGCCACAGCAGCGGCTCGATGATCAGCCTCGCCACACCGGAAGCCATTTGGGTGGCGACGTCAGGCCGACCGTGCGGATGGTTGCTCGCCGTGGCGGCCGATCGGCGGGCGACGCGGACGCGGCGGGCCGAGGCCGGGCGAGCGAGCACCTGGACGCAGGCGTGTTCGCGGTGCCGGACCTCGGCCCCGGCTGACAGCAAGGCCCGCAGCGGGTCGACGTCGTGCTCGACACGCAACGGCAGCGCGTCAGAGTGCTGCGGCCAGTGCGCCCCGCCGGCCTGCTCAGCCACCGTGAAGGGGATCGGCGGGCCAACTTCCTCGATGGTCATGGTGGAAGCGGGCCACGCCGCCCGGACGGCGGCTTCGACTGCGCCGGGCGGCACCGTGCCGGGCACCCATACCCGGATCGAAAGCGCTCGGCCGGTCCACGTGTACTCCCACCCGACGTGCGGATAGCCGTACACCCTGCGCCGCCATACCGACGGCGTGAGCACCCCTACCAGGGTCGTCCAGAACGCGGCGGCGGCTTCGGCCGTGACCTCCGGCGGCGCGGCGACGACTACCCACCGCGCGCCGGTGACGAATCGGCGGTGCCGCCAGGCCAGGATCTGGTCATGGCCGAACACCGCCGCGACGATCGCGGCGGCGGCGATCAAGCCCAGCCATGGCCGGAAGATGATCCAGTGACCGACATCGGCGGGCCACGTTGAGGGTGTCATTCGTCCTCCCCGAGCCCGGTCACGGCTATTCGGTGCTCGGCCGCCGACCCGACACTGCGGAACGGGATCCGGCTGCGACCGGCGACGAGCAGACCCTCGCCGCGCGGTGCCGACAGCAGCAGACGCGCTTCCCCCGCGGTGAGGTTGAACGCCTCCTTTACGGAGCCGATGGACTGGGTGGATTGGCGCATCAGGATCTGCGTCGCGGCGTTCGACACCACGGCCAGGCCGAGGTCGGTGGACAGCACATCAGCGGCGTCCTGGGTGATCACGCACAGTCCAGCGAGGCGTTTGCGCGCTGCCTTGGACATGCGGAACAGAAACCGGGCGCCTTCGCCGTCGCGCATCAGCAGCCACGCTTCGTCGACCACGACGAGTTGCCGCCGGCGTGATCCCGTGGCTGGGTTGTCGATGCCCGACCAGATCGCATCGAGCGCCAGCAGGGTACCCACCGTGCGCAGCTCATCGGGCAGGTGCCGCAGCGACCAGACTATGAGGTGCCCGCTGGGTCTGGTGGTGGTCGGCCCGTCGAGCAGGCTTGCGAAGTTTCCGACCGTCCACGGGACGAGCCGGGCAGCGAGCTGCCCGGACGCCGGATCCGCGTCGACGGAGAGGGCGTCAGCAAGGTCACGCATCAGCGGTGGGGGCTTGCTCCAGGTGGCCGGATCAGCGGTGATCCCGGCCTTGTTGTAGGTGGCGGTAATGGCCCGGTCCAGGGCGGCTCGTTCGGCCGGCGGCGGTGTCGAGCCGAGCATGACCGCGATCAGCGTGTGCAGGTACAAGCCGCGCCGGGTCAGGGTGTCCGCCCGCTTGTCGTCGGGCAGGTCGAAGGGGTTGACCCGTACGCCCGGCAGACCGAGTTGCACGACGGTGCCGCCGACATGCTCGGCCAGGGCCGTGTACTCGTCTTCGGGGTCGATGACCGAGACCGTCATGCCCTGGTAGAGGTTGCGCAGGACTTCCAGCTTGACGAAATACGACTTGCCGGCGCCGGAACGGGCCAGGACCACGCTGTTGTGGTTGTCCTGCGCCCACCGGTTCCACAGCAGCACCCCGTTGCTGGTGGTGTTCACTCCGTACAGCACGCCGTCGGGCGCGGTGACGACGCCCGGGACCGGGGCGGGAAGGTCCGCCGAGGCAAGCGGAAACGCCGCCGCCAACGCGGTGGTGTCCAGGACGCGGCGCATCCGAAGCGGGTCCACCCCGACCGGCAGCGTGGAGATCCAGCCCTGCTGGTGACGGAACGTCGCCGGTTGCAGATCCAGCAGCACACTGGCGGCGGCTGACTTCACTCCGGCCGTGACGGTGGCGAGTTCGTCCAGGGTGCGGGCATGGACGGTGACGTAGATGCCGACCTCGAACAGCTTCGCCGCGCCTCGGGCAACCCGCTCGGCGAGGTCGGCGGCGTCGGCGGCTGCGACCTCGGTCATCGGGTCGCCCAGGCGGCCGGAGTCGGCGTCCAGCCGGCGCGAGGACTCCAGGCGGGCGCGTTGGCGCTTGAGCATCGGCGCGGCCAGCTGCCCGGCCACCGGGTTCAGGTGGACGGCCACGTCAACCCGGCCGGGGTACGACAGCAGCGGGTCAAGCCAGGCCGGGCCGACCTCGGCCGGGTATCCGCACACCGCGAAAGTGGCGGCGTATCCGTCGCCGACCTGGACGTGTGCCGGGCTGACCGATAGAGCGGCCGGAGAGGGCATGCCGCTTGCGACCGCCGTTGTGTTCTTTGTCAGGTTCACGATGAGCTCCGGAAGGTGATTGGGGTGCCGGGTACCGCGCGGCGACCGGGCACCGGGGGACGGAACGGATCGACAGAGTTGGCGAGGGCTGCGGCGACGGCTGGTCCGTCCAGCGGTGTGGCCTCGATGCCGAGGCCGGACAGGGCTCGTACGGCACCGTCCGCCGCGTGCTCGCCGGTGACGACGGCGAGGACTTGGCGGTGCAGCGGATCACGCTCGGCGTCGAGGTCGATCAGGAACGCTGCGTAGTCCTCGGCGGCCATCTGCAACGCCGGATGCGGCAACCGCGGCGCGAAGTCGGTCGTCGCCTGCGCGTGAGCGGTCAGGTCGTGTCGTTGCGCGGCTACGAGAAGCTGCGCGGGTCCGGTCAGGCTGTTGAGGAACCGGCCGAACCCGTCCAGCAAAGCGGCCTGCTCGCTGCCGGTTCGCAGATGGATGTTGGTGGTGCCGCAGGCGATCAGCACCTTGTCACGGCCCTCGCTGGTGAGAACTCCAGCCGGGCTGATCGTGGTGACCGGTGAGCGCAACGGCGCCGGGACACTCGGTTTGCCGGCCACTACCGCGACTGCGCTGGCTCGCGCCGTGCCCGGGGTGAGCGTGCGCGGGCTGTGCGACAGCGTGAACCCGTGCCGAAGCCACACGTCCAACGGCAGACCGTCACGACGGCCGAGCGCCACGACCGCGGCGACCGCGAACGTCAGGATCCCGGCGGCGACCCACACCGCGGGCGGCAGCAACGGCCCGAAGGTGCGGTAACAACCGAACCCAGCCAGGCCGGTGCCGCCGAGGATGGCGAGCTGCCGGAAAGTGAGGCCGAACGCGATCCGGTCCGGTTCTGCGACGTTCGCCGGAACCACGGCGCGTGGGACGCTGTCCGGCTCGGTCATCGCACACCCCGCAGTACCGGGATCCGGCGGGTGATGCCCTGGATGAACACGGCCCGAAGCAGGACTCCGCCGATGTTTGGTGCACCCCTGCTGGTCACGAACCGCCGCATCATCGAAGGGATCCTGACGGTCACCCAGAGCACACCGACGACGAGTATCAGGTTCAACGTGTCCGAGCCCGGCAGGCCGAGCAGGATCGGCAGATTCGCCTCCGGGCCGATCAGCAGGTCGATACCCGCCGAAAATGCCACGGCCTGCAACGCCGGCGTCGCCAGGCAGCCCAGGAGCGTCCGCCACCACAGTTGCGCGGCACCCTGCGTCCACGGCGTGGCGTAGCAGGCCAAAGCCGCCGGTGCGATGCCGGCGAGGACAAGCAGGACGCCGATGCGAGTGAGCCAGGTGCCGACGAGCGTGAACATCAACACGACGATCAGCACGCCGATCACGGCAACCAGGAAGGCCGAGCCTTCGTCGGTCAACGCCGCGGTGACCCGTACGCGCACGAAGTTGATCGTCTCGGTGGTCGGCGCTGAGGCGCGGGTCATCGATACCGTGAGGGCGTTGGCGATGGTGATGAGCTGACTGGTCAGCGGAATGGAGAAGGCGGACAGGACGAATCCGACGATCAGCCCTGGAAGCATTTCCTTTATGCCGTAACGCATCTCGAGCGAGTCGCCGATCATGGTGGCGATGCCCACGGCGATGATGGCGAGGATCAAGCAAGCGTCGACCACCAGCGCGCTCTTGCCGGCGATCGACGCGACCTGCGGCAGGACGGTGACGTCCGGCGACAGGAACAGCGAGGACGCCAGGAAGGCCAGCAAGCCGCCGAGAAGGTCGGTGACCCTCTCGGCGAGCCAGCCGACCAGGCCGTCCATCAGCCAATCGGTCATCGCGATCAGCCGCCGAGGATGCTCTGCAGGACCTGCAGAATGACCGGGGACAGGACAGCGAGCGCGTAGCCGATCAGCGCGGACTTGAAGTTGCCCTTGGCCTGCTCGGCCTGGGCAGGGTCCCCACCGGCGGACATGTAACGCAAGGCGCCGACTGTCAGGAACAGCGTGGCGACCACGGCGATGATGCCCATGATCCAGCCGGTAAGGCCGTCGATGACTTGAGGGATGGTCTTGGGCGCTGCCAGTGGTTGCCCAGCGGCTGCGGTGGCGAGGTCGGACAGAACGGAGATAGTCGTTGACATGGCGGCGCTCCACAGAGGCTCTGCGGGCCGTCGCGGCGGGGACCGGGCGAAGACGTGGTGGTCCGGTGGGGGCGCTCCTCCCTTGCGTGAGGCGAGGGATCGCAGTGTCAGTACGCCGCGCCAGCCGTGCCGGACCGAGGACTTCGCCGCGACGGTGGTCCCCGCCGGGCGGGCATGCCGTGGATGACATGCACCGCCCAGATCGCGGCTGTCAGGCCGATCGAACTCGGCCCGCACCTGTCACGCCCTGACACGGACCATCAGCAACCCGGCGCCGGCTCTCCGAGCAGGTGATCCTGACGGTCTGACGAGCCCGCCCGGCCAGCCTCAAGTGGCCCCACCACGAGTGCCTCTGAGGTTCGCCGCTTCATGACGCTGCATATGCGGCCTTGGTTGGCACCCGCGCTTTATCGGCGGCAGACATCCCGTGTTTTTCGATGTCAAGTGGTTGGCTGCAGATGGGCCCACGCGATGGCTTCGTCGTAGGCGGTCTTGGTCTTGAGGCAGCCGTGCAGAATGCCGACCAGACGGTTGCCGAGCTGACGCAACGCGGCTTGGTGACCGATGCCTCGTTCGCGAAGCGCCTGGTAGTAGGCGCGGGCGCCGGGTGAGCCGCGCATCGCGCAGACCGCCCACTGATGCACGGCGTCGGCGAGGCGCCGGTTGCGGGCGTAGCGGGCCAGTACCACCCGACGGCGCCCGGAAGCGCGGGTGATCGGCGAGGTGCCGGCGTAGTTGCGGCGCGCTTTCGCATCGGCGTAGCGGTCCGGGTCGTCGCCGAACTCGCCGAGGATCCGGGCGCCGAGCACGATGCCGAGGCCGGGCAGGCTCAGGTAGCGCTCAGCGTCCCGGTGCCGACCAAAATGCTCGGCCATCACCCGGCCCAACTCATCGATCTCGTTGTTCAAGATGTTGATCAGCTGGACCTGGCTGGACACGATCGCGGCATAGGCCGTCTGCACCGGCCGCGGCTGGCGAAGCTGCTGGGTCTTGAAGATCTGCTGGATCGTGGTGGCCCTGCCTTCGAGGTCACGCCGGCCGGCCCGGCGCAGCACGGCGACGACGGTCAACCTGGCAAGCCGGGCGGCCTGGTCCGGGTCCGGAGCACGGTCCAGCAGTTCGAGGGCGTCGCCGGCGGCCAGATCGTCGAAGGCCTGCAGGGCGGCGGGGAAGAACTCCCGCAACACCGACCACAGTCGCAGGACCTGCCGGGTGCGGTCCCAGACCAGACTTTGATGGGCTCTGGCCAGAAGTTTCACCGCTTCGGCCGCAGGGCTGTCGCCGGCGACCTGCCGGTGACGGTCGTGGTCCAGGCGCACGATCTCGGCCAGCACGTGGGCGTCACCGGCGTCGGACTTCGCGCCCGAGGTGGAATGCCGTTCCCGGTATCGGGCCGACGACATCGGGTTGATCGCATAGACCTGGTAGCCGGCGGCGAGCAGGGCCTGCACCCAGGTGCCGCGATCGGTCTCGATCCCGATGCCCACCCGGCCCGACGCCTGCGCCGGGTCCAGATCGGACCACGAATCGGGCATGTGCTCGGCGACCAACGTGTGCAGCCGAGTGATGCCTTCCAGCCCTTCGGGCAGCCTCGCCCGGGCCAGCCGTCGGCCGTCCTCATCGAGGATCTCGATGTCGTGGTGGTCCTCGGCCCAGTCGTCACCTATCCAGATCATCTCGCACCTCCAACTCCGAAAACTGCTGGTAGCAGCGCGGAGGAGACGCCAGCGATCTAATAGTCAAGTGCTCACCACGACCGCGGGGCACGTCATCTCATCAGCTGTCTCATCTCCTCACGACCAGCGGGCGCACGGTCTGCCGCAAGACCTCAACAGGGTCCGAAGAGTGGAGTGCTGACCCGCCAGCCGCTACTGGAGCCATCCTGCACCTACAGGCTGACGGAACCTATTAGAAGAGGACGTTGACTTTGAGCGACTCATGCGAGTGTCAGGCGTCCCGACGACTAGTGGCGTAATAGGCGTACAGCGCGTTGAGTTGTCCGACCCAGAATGCTTGCTTCACCGTTGCAGAGGACCGATGCGGCAACAGCCCCAAATCCGCGGCCAAGGCGTAGAAGCCGGGGCCAGCATCGTTGATGTTCAGGTACTGCACCAAGGCCGATATCAGAAGGCCGGTCGTTGGACGGTTGCGTTCGACGATCAAACCGAGCAAGTGTCCCATCGCGGCACGTTCGCTGTCCTGCTCGAAGTCAAACCCGCGTATGCCGGTCCGCCGGCGTAAGGTGGTGTCGAGCTCCGTATATGTCGTCGTCTTCTCAAGCCGTGCGCGCTCGACGAGGAACGCCAAGCCGGCAGAGGTCAAGTCGTCCCACTCCTCTTCGGTACGTCCGTAGCCAGCCATCGCCTGTCCTCTACGCGGCCGAGTCACTCCCCTGCTCCCGGTCGAGAGCATCGGCGCCAACGCCGTTTTACCACTCTGAGGCGTAGGCCGCCACCGCCGGACGGACGCCATGGTTTGCGACGGCGGCTGTGCGTCCGAAAGTGTGCGACGAGCGTACATCCCGGCATTCACGTCTGCGAGAAGGAATCCTCGACAAGGGTACCCTCAGCGGTCATGACCGCTGAGATGGAAGGCGTCGGCGACGACGGAGAGTGGATCGATTGGCCGTTCGACCCATGGCTCCTGGATTTCCTGGCAGTCAAAGCCGTGGCTGAGCCAACGCCCTCACCGCTGACTCGTGGCACTCTCGCCGAGGCCGAGCGCCTCACAGACGACCTGTTGTCTGGCCCTAAAGCAGCGCGCCGGAGTCAACTGACTCGAACGATTGGCTATTGGATCTACGACACATACTGGTTCCCGGGAAGCGACAATCCGGTTGAGGAACGAGGTCGGCCGTTGCACTCGTGGGTCGATCACTACATCGCTTGGGATACGACCACCCAACCCCTCGGAAGGGTTGGTAGCAAGTGTTTCGATGCCGCCTACGATCTCGTCACAGCGCTGACCGCTGACCCCGTTGGCCAGCGAGACGTATTCGTCAGACAGGTAAGTGGGTTCATCCACGACGCTTACCTTCACGACTGGTGGACTGAGGTCCCCGGTTGAGGAGGAGGAGGAGGAGGAGGGGTGGTCGTCGTCGCTGCTGACGACCTCGCTATCAACTGGTGATGACTTAAGTCAGCGCACGCACAGCGGCATGAGAGTAAACTCAAGACTTGAAATAATTCGATCGGATCACAATGGACTGAATGCGCTTTAGGTGACCTTAGAGGCATCCCCGTTCTGTAGAATATACCTGCCACCAACAAATACGATAGCAGCCGCGGCGGCAGCGCCGGCCCCTAGTACAACCTTCTTGTAAACCCCATCCAGGAAATGCTTATTTTCGGAGTCCTTTGCGGACTCCTGCCTCGCCGTCTCCATCATTTGCGCGATGAGATACTGAGTCTGCTCCCAGTCCAGGTCGTCGTGCAAAAGCTTCGCTTTCAGTACCTCTCTAATATCTCGGAAAGCCTGGTGCACCTGGTCCTGGCTGTGCGAGTTGGCATTCAGCGTGGACTCGTGCTCCCGCTGCAGAATCTCTAGCGACGCGGTGAGGAATTTCGTATATTCGGGGAGTTGCTCGATGACTTTAAGAGCGACCTCTTTGTCCATGTCCGGCATCATCGCTGCAAACTGGAACACTTTATCTTTTGATAGGTTTCTCCATGTGTCAATCCCGAGGGCCTTCTTCACGTCGGCTTCGTTCGTGTACACCATGCGGCGCCTCCAGGAAAAACGTCACTTCCGGCTCGACAGCATAGCCCAGTCGGCAGGTCTGCTGTTATCCCCTCAAGCAACCCTTTCGCGCCGCAAGTCGAGAAGGCGCGGAGAATCTGTCCGAGCCCAAAGCTGGGCTGGCCAAAAGTTCGAGCTCGGACCGATTACATACGAGTTGACGCGTACCAGTGAACCCTGCGTGCACCATCTTCGGCAAATGCGGACGCCACCAGAGGCACTGAGCGCCACCCTGCGTAGCCGAACGAGCCTCATGGAGGGTGGTCGACCATTGCGATCGGTCGGCATTTCGCGATTTCGCGCTCGCGCTTGTCTACGGCGAGACTGTCATGATCGCTTCAAGGACAAGCGCCGGAACTACGTCGAGGGCAGCGTCGAGTAGGTGCTCGGTAGCGTTGGCGTCGCCGCCGTCGTCGATGCGGATCAAGTGCGCCCACGTGTCGGGCGCGTACCGAGCCAGCATCGACAGTCCGAACAGCGTGCCCCACCAGGCGATGATCGGATGCAGCGGTGCCGTCATGCCCGGCAGCGCCGGGAAGACCCACCAGTCGTCGAAGCCTCGGTACCGGGTGGCCTTGAGCTCGCGGGCGGTGTGTTCGTACTCGGGTGTGCCGGGTGCCGGCCAGCGCCAGTTTAAGGACAGGCTCAGCGCATCGGTGGACCCGTATGGCTGCCACTGCGGCGTCGAGTCGGCGAGCGGGAAGGTCCAGCCAGCGAGACTTGGGTAGCTGGCCAGGAACCGTTGCAATTCCTGCGGGTCGTTCACCCAGTTTTTCTGCACCATGGGCGGCACGTAGCCGAGGGTCATCGTGTAGTAGCCGTCGTCGTGGGTAGGTTTCTCCGCTCCTCCTTCAGCGCACAGCACCGGAGTACTCGTGCGAGTTCGCAGCGGGACGGCTTTCGCTTCGGGGATTAGGTCCCAGATATCCGCCAGGGTGATTTTGACGTTTGGGGGCATGATCTCGGCGCCGAGCGCCCGCGCTACACCTGGGAGAAGGCCGGTGCCTTCGGCCTTGATGACAACCTTCCCGACGCTACGCACTTTGATGCCGGGGGCCTTGATACCGTGGCCTTCGAGCCGCCATGGAATCTCGCGAAACACCTGCTGGCCGGAGTTCTGCTCGTCAGGAATCTCGATGCTGAGGGGAAGAAGTGGCGAGGCAGCGGCGATCGCTCTGCCGCCTTGCGCCAAAGCGTAGAAAAGCTGAATTGGTCGGCTCGCGTACCCGGATATCTCCGCAGCTTCCATGAGCTGCTGGGACTGCTCCAAGGCGGCCTGGAAGACCGCAGCCCGGTCCCGGCTTACGGCGGCACCTGGCGGGGACACACGCAGTCCCCTCAGCTGGCGCCACACCTCGGCGCGCGACGGCAAAGCCAAGTCCCGGAACGTCACCACCGGATGACTCTAACGATCCTCGGCGCCGCCTGAATGCTCCGGTGCGGCCTCCGTGCCGCGGGGGAGCGGCTCAAGCGGCCAGGTCGTCGGTGAGGTGCGTCGACCGGTATGAGCCGGATAGATTACCCCGGATGACGGCGGCGGCCACGACTCGTTCGGCGCGGCGCCGTCGCATCCGCAGTGCCGACGCTGTGGTGCCCTGCTCGGCGGCGAGCTGCTCGATCAGTGCGTCACCGAACCGGGTAGCACTGATCAACTCGGCGGCCTCGTCCGTGATCAGGCCGGCGGCGGCGGCCCGGCCGAGCAACAGGTCCGGATGCCCGTACGGCATGCGCGGTGTCCGCGAGCCGGTGGGTAGATCGGTCGGCAGCTCTTCACCGTCGTCGCCTTTGATGACGGCAGCTCCAGCCCGCCAGGCCGTCCAGCATATCCTCAGCCACAGCCGTGGGGCGTCGAGGTCGATGGTCCGCAGCGCTTGCAGAAAGGCAGCCAGGACTTCCGAGTCGACGTCCTCGGCGAGCCGGGTTTGGCCGCGGCTGACCTTCGCCGCCAAGTGCGTCAGCGCTGGCAGAGCGACGCCGATCGCGCCCACAACCCAGGCCGGCCCCCACTCGCGGGCGTGGCGGGCGAGCTGACGCCACAGGATGTCGGTGGTGTCGCTGTCGAAGCGCTCGTACACCAGCAGCATGCGCAGCTCGTTGAGTGGCAGCGTGGTGTCCGGTAGTCCCGGCACTGGGCGGGCGTCGAAGACCAGTGGCGCCGGTTCGCACGTCAGCAGGTCGAAAGCCTTCTCGGCGGTGGTCAGCGCGGTGCCTGCCGTCCGGATCTGGGCTGTTGCCATGATCGTTGTCCCCTCGACGGGAGCGCTTCGCCTGGTGCGACGGCTCCGAGACGTCGATTGGGACAGCCGGTGCTGACACCAGGGCCGGTTGTCAGAACGGTGCAGGTCATGACCGGTTCGGACAGCCTGGGTTGCTGTCCGGCGGCCTGGGTGACCGGTTCTGTCAGGGCGGGGCCGGGTTCGATCGGCCTGACAGATGCGATCTAGGGATCGTCAGTACGCCCGCCGGTCCGGGGGCCACCATGCCGATGACCGACAGAAACCGCCACCAAGCACCGGATCCCGTTGGGGATGTGGTGCCCGGCGACCCGCCCGTGCCGATCACCGTCTGGCCGGTACCCGCCCCGAAACAGGGCGAGACCATGTCCAACGCAATGGGCATCCGGATCGTCCACAACCTCACCCACCCGACCGATCTGATCATCGACCTCACCACCGGGCCTCAGCTGGCCCGCGCCATCATCGCCGCCGGACGCCGCAGCCACCTCCAAGACCCCCGGCCCTTCGGGTGGGGATGGCAGGAGGTGACTTTGATCGTCACCGGATGGCCGGCAGACGAGCCCGCAGCGGTAGGCGAGTTCTTTGTCCGTTGCGGCAGCAGCCTCGTGCCGGGCGGTTGCATGGCGGTGCTCCTGCCGCACGGCGACGTCGTTCTGCCGGTCGACGTCATCGTCGCCGCCAGGAAGGCCGGGTTGGCGTACCTGCAGCACATCGTGGCCGCGGGTCGGACGCCCCGCCGGGGCGAGCAAACCCACCTCGACATTCACACCGACGTGCTGATCGTGACTCGCAGCGCTTCGGGGAACGGAGGCGTTGATGACGTCTGACCACATCATGCCGGTCACGTCGGTCTGGCTGACCTGCCAGACGCTAGCCCGCGACCAGCGGCGAGGCCGCTACGTCCCACAGACCTCCAGCCACCCCGGCAAGATGCTGCCGAACCTGGCCGCGCACGCGATCAACTCGTTCACGACACCGAGCGACTTGGTGCTCGACCCGATGTGCGGCTCCGGCACCACCCTGGTCGAAGCCATGCATCTGGGCAGAGAGGCCATCGGGATCGACATCGAACCGCGGTACGCCGACCTGGCCGAGGCCAACGTCGACCTGGCCGCGTCCCAGGGCGCGGCCGGCACCGCGAAGGTCCTCACCGGCGACGCCACTGCTCTGCTCGATCTGGTGCCCGCGTCCGCGGTCGGCCGGGTCGGGCTCGTACTCACCTCACCGCCGTACGGACGCGGAACTCACGGCCTCGTCAAGGCAACGAGCACCGGCGTACGCAAGCGGGACCACCTGTACGGGGACCGGGAACGCGGCAACCTCGCCTATGCGGGATGGTCCCGACTCCTCGACGGGTTCGCCACGATCCTGGCCGCATCCTACGAACTGCTGCGCCCCGGCGGGTCCGTGGTGATCACCTGCCGGCCGGTACGCCGCCAGCGCGACGACCTGATCGACCTTCCAGGCGAACTGCTCGCGGTCGCGCAGTCCGTCGGACTCGTTCCGGTGCAGCGGTGCGCCGCGATGCTCGCGGCGGTCCGCGACGGGCAGATCATCCACCGCGCCTCCATGTTCGGGCTGATGGCAGTCCGTCGTGCCCGCACCGAAGGCGTCCCCGTCCACCTCATCGCGCACGAGGACGTCCTGGTCCTGCGCCGCTCCTAACCTCGACCGGCCTCGGCCCGAGCTGTCAGACCGTGACAGATCTGCCGACCTGACAACACGAAGACGCATCGCTGCAGCGCACTTAACCTGGAACCTCTTTCTTATATCCGCTGCCCAATTCGACGCCTTCCGCGTAGGCATTGCGCCCACCCCTCGGGTCGGCCGCCAATCGCCAGCCTCGAATCCGGCATCCATAAGGCTCCACGCCCGTCGCTCGCAACTACGGATGCGGCATCACCCAAACCCATTTGAAGGCGGCCACCGCTCGGTGGCCGCCTTCTGCTGTCCGCAGGAGGACCACATGCTCGTCCCCGCCTGGTACCTACCCGACACCGACTGGTTCGCTCAGCTCCGCGACGCTCCTCAACCCGCCGGAGAAACACGCGCTGTCCTCGACCGGCTCGACCACCTTCTCCGCGATGAGCCGGCCTTCGGACCGGACCAGACTGTCGCTGCGACGTACGTGATTTTGCTCGGCGTTGAGCATCTCGGTGACGCCATGGCGCACGCCGCGGGAGTCCACGACCTGGGCGACGTGGTCAGGCTGTTGTGCGGCCTCAACCTTGCCGTCGCCCACCTGACCCAGACCGTCCAGCGCATCGCCGGACACGCCGACGATCGGTCGATCCGCGGTCTGGATCGCGCGTCCGGAGGTGCCCTCGACGCCTTCGCCGACCACCTCGGCGCCGCCGGCGCGAGCGGCGAAATCCTCGCCGGACATCTCAAGGAAGCCCACCTGCTTCTGCGCACGTTCACCACGCAATAGCGGCTGAGCAGCAGCTCGCCACTCCCGGCCGATGCCCGGCCGGACCGCGGACCCATCGCGCATCCCTCCGGGCACGGCTGACAGCCGTGCCCGGATTCGCCCCCTCAGTGGAGGAATCTCATGGCACCCGAGCGCATTCAACCGCCCATCCCATCCGTCATCGTCGTCTATCACAACGTCGAGAGTCCGTTCCGGCCGTACGAGCCAGGCCACGAACTCACCCAGGTCATCTCCTGCTACCGCGACCCGAACACCACGGCGGAGGAGAACGCGGACTGGGCGTTCCACGTGTTCAACGCCGACCTCGACCACCTCGAGGTCAGCCGCTCCCAGCCCGGCGGCGAGACCGATTTCCTGTACGCCTGCACCTACCGGATGCTGGGTCTGCGATCAATGTCGGTGGGCGACGTCGTCTCGATTACCACCGGCGGCCGAAGCACCTGGTTGGCGTGCGACCCGGTCGGCTGGCGGCACATCGAGGAACCGGCGAACCGCGCCGGTAGCGCATTCACCTCTCGCACCGTCTACGAACAAGCAGCCGCTGGATTGAGCCACCAACTCGAGTCCGGGCAAACGTCGACAGATGGCGCTATGCGGCCGGCCGCCGAAGTGACCAGCGCCGATCCGGAGGCAAACGCGTGGCGGATCGTGACGAACGCGCTCGAAGTAGAGCTACGGCATCGGTTGCTCGCATTGGTCACCGGTGAAATCTTGCCGCTGGAAACCGCCGAAGAAGTCCTACAGGCAAGTGGTCTCCACTCCTTGGGGCTCGACTGCGAGAAGCCGATGGGCAGCTCAGCCGAACCGGACCATTACGCCGACACGGGGCTCGAACCTCCCGCCCTCGGCGCCGGATCTGTCGCGGCAATCGGCACCACACGCGAGTGGGAGCGCGCCAGATACCTGCGCCACGCCGCACAGATCCGGAAAGCGCTGGTTGCCGCCCTCTACCACGGAGGCATCGATTCCCGGCCTGGCGCACACGGCCCGTACGCCATGATCGACGATCTGATCCGTGGCCTCGGCCTGCCCGCTCTGCCTCAAGCCCACCTATACGAGATCACCGCGACGATCCCGACAATCGTGAACGCTCCGTCCCCGGCGCAGGCGCGGATCGCCGCCTGGCGGCTGCTGCGCGATGCGTCCGCGACGACCCCCCAATACGGGATGCCCGTCATCGTCGCCGAAACCTTCCGGGAGCCGGTCATCACCGCTGAGGAAACCGGCAGCTACCGGGTCGTCTGGTACGAGACCTACCTGGTCTGCCTACGCGGCAGCATCCCGGCGCGGCGGCTCGCCGAAGCCGCAGTTCGCATTCAGCTCAGCCTCTTGGCCGACGAGGTCCCCGGCATCACCGATGCACCGCTGCACATCGACTACCTGGGTGAGCACGCCGACCACTGCCTCGACCCTTATCGCGACTGACCACGGTCACCACAGCAGGCCCGTACCCGGACACATCCGGATGCGGGCCTGCTGCCGTCTGGAAGAAGGGAAATCTTTCTCATGCTCACCATCGTCGAGCTCGCGGCAGTGCCACATGCCACGGCGAACGGCTCCCTCATCCTGTCCATCAACACGGTTACGCCCGCCGGGGAGACCCTGGGCGGCCTCCGCGATCTCAGCGTGGCAACAGGGCTGCCCGTCCACCGGCCGGTCACCATCACGTCCCGCATTGGCGGGTACTGCCTGGATCTCGGGGTTCGTTCGGAGAACGTCGAGATCACCGTCCTGCCCGCCGACGTCGATCGCCTCGCCGCCACGCAGCTCCGCCGCTGGTTCGGCCAACTGCTCTGCCTCGCCGGAACAACGAGTGACGACGGCGATCTCCGGTGACGGCGCCGCCCGACCACGGAGGCCTTCACCCCTACGTCGCCTCCGCACCCCTCCCGACACTCGAGACCACCGGCCTCACCTCGGTCATCAGTGCGGTGCGGTTCGTCTGGCACGGAGCGAGCTGCTCCTGGTGCCGCCGAACAGTCGCCCTGTGGAGCGACGGCGGCACCATCGAGGTCGGGCTCCGCATCATCCCGGCGACGCGACGCCGCCCGATCCGGCCACGCTGGTTCCAGATCTTCCGGCCCGCCGCAGCACCGCTCGTGCCGACTGTCTGTCCGTATCCGAGCTGTTCCAGCGCAGCCATCACTGACGCTCAGGCTGATGCCGGCCGATGGCTGGACGGCCGGTGGGCGCTGACCACTGGTCCGTTCACTCTCGGTCCGGAAACGCCGAACCACTGCCCCTATCCGGCGCACCCGCACACCTACCGGCTCCTCGACCAGGTCTACGTCGAACTGCGCGCTGCTCATCCCGACCTCGCGGCAGCCGCAGACGTCGCCGAACGCGAACGGCGCAAACGAGCGGCAAGACGCCGGTAAGCCAGTGCTTCGATCGCCAGCCCGACAAGCCACAGACGGCCTGCCGTGCGGCGGGCCGTCTCCACGTAATGGACCCGGGACGCCCGCCTACCAAACGACGCGTCCCGGGTTCTCCTGTGAAGGAGGACCACAGTGTCTCCGACCAGCACGATGATCGCCACGGGCGCCGCGGGCTATCTGCTCGGCGTGCTCACCCTCTGGCTCGTCACCCACCGCCTGCACTCCCAGCTGAGCTGTGCACGGGCCGCGTTGCTCCGCGATCCGCTCACCGGCCTCCGCAACCGCACCGGCCTGATCGCCGGCCACCACGACCTCGCCCGCAGCGGGCACGCCCTGATGACCCTGCTCATTGACGTCGACGGGTTCAAGGCCGTAAACGACACTTACGGACATCAGACCGGCGACGGACTTCTGACTGCGTTCGCCGCCCGCCTCACCGAGCTCACGGACCTGTACGGCGGTGTCGCAGCCCGACTCGGCGGTGACGAATTCGCCGTACTCATCCCCGCGAACGAGCACGACCCGATCCGCATCGCCGAGGCCGTTCACGCGGTCGTCTGCCAGCCGGTGACCACCGCGGCGCTCACGCTGAGCGTCTCCGCCAGCATCGGTTACACGGTGGGGTCCGCGGATCTCAGCGCCTCGCTGCACGCCGCCGACATCGCCATGTATCACGCCAAGCAGTCCGGCAACGGCCTGGCGACCGCATATCGGCCCGACATGCCTATGCCTGTTCGGCGGCCTCACCAACGTCGCCACCTGCGCGACCGGGGCGTGACCGAATGATGCAGCCACCTACGGAGATGGCCTGCGCCGTCTGCCTGACCCCGCTCAACACCCTCGACGACACCTACATCCACCCTCTCGGCCTCCGCACCGACCGGAGGCACCAGCCGGTACCCGTCCCCGCGACCAGCCTCGACACCGTGCGCCGCACCTGCGACTTCTGCAGCGACCCGCACCCGATCTGGACGCTTACCGGCGGCGACCTCGCGGCCGTCATCACCTCCACCACCACTGGTGGCGAACTGGTACAGAACTACGGTGATCGCTGGGCCGCCTGCACTCCCTGCTACCAGCACATTCGCCAGCGCCGATACGACCGGCTCACCGAGCGAGCTCTCCGAACGCTTCGCGCCCTCGATCCCGCCGCCCGGTCCAAGGTGGCCGAACTGCACCGACAGTTTCTCGCCGGGCTCCAGCCAGGCCGCGCACTGATCACCACCACCGCATGGCCGGCCACAGCCACCACCGCGCGCGACCTGCCGAGGATTCGAGACCGGCTCGCGGATTTCCTACACGGCTCGATCACACTCCCAGGACATCTCGACATTGACCGAAACGATCACGGCAGGCAGCTGGAACGAGGCCGTCTCTACTGGGTTGATCCGACCTTCACCGACCTGGCCACCATCGCGGCGACCAACCTGCCCACCGTCACGGTGCACGCTGACCTGGCTCCCGATGAAACCGGACTACTCGCCTGGGCGGCGCCCATCGGAGACTCCGCCGCGGTCACCTGGACGACGACCGATGCCGCCATCCACCTCGTCCGGTATCGCAACATCGGCGGGGGACTCGACGAACAACTACTGCAAACTGTCCGGCACGATGTCGGATGGCTCGCACCGATAGCGACACACGTTCTACCCGTCGGCTCCCGGCTGAATGACAAACAGCCAACTGGCGTCGCAGCCGTGCTGGCGACATGGCTTCTCATCGGGCAAGCTGCTGCCGAAACGTCGGCCATCGAGATTGATAAGCCGACCCGGAAGCGGTACGTCCGCCAGAACCGGCGCCTACCCGAAGTTCGGCTCGTGCGGCTCCGCAGTTCGGGTCAGGTGTCGCCCGGAGATCCTCGGCGGCAGAGTCAGACAGAAGGGCGCGCGCCCGCCGAGCGGGTCTGGGTTACCGGTCACTGGCGAAACCAGCCGTACGGGCCTCGCCGCGCCCTACGCCGACCCACCTACATCCACCCATTCCTCCGCGGTCCCGAAGACGCGCCGATCAAGCTCAGCACGACCGTGCGCATCCTCAGCGACGGCCCGCTCAAGCAGGACGACAATTGATCGTCAGCGGATCGAGCGGTGGGCGGGGTCCAACCAGGGCTCCGGCCACCGCACCGCCGAGCGTGACGGTGAGACGGTCAGTTGCTCGTCTCGCCGTTCCGCTCGGTGACGAAGACACCGACACCCGAGAGGCCCTCCACGAGGCCCTTTGCTTTCAGCCACTGCACGGCGTTGCGCACGACCGTGATCGAGACCCCGTATTGGGTACGCAGCTCGGCGGTGCTCGGCAGGCGATCGCCTGGCTGCAACTGTCCAGACTCGATCTGGCCGGTGATGTCGTCGATGACTTGCTGCGTCTTTGATCTGGCCACGTCTTCTGCTCCCTGGTCCGCAAAGCCAGTGGACCATGCGAAGAGCGTCAACCGCAAGCAAAAGGGGGCATTAGCGTGTATCTAAGGGTTGCCTTATGCATAAGGTTGGGTTAGGTTCCTGGTGTCGTTCCCTGGTCCGCAAACCGTGAACGACCGGCGTGGCGGGTGACCCGTCACGTCCGCGTTGTACCCGGCCGGGCGTCACTGTTTCGTCCGGCCGGTCAGCTTCAGCTCTCAGCTGGAAGGAGGACTCTCGCAGGGCCGAGCCGATGATCCATCGTGAGGGAGGGTGCAATGATCACTCAGGTTGACGAGCCGCTGATGCGCATCGCCGAGCAAGTGGCCGACTGTTTCTCGGAGTCCGGCTACGCCTTCGTCGAGGACGACAACGTCCAGACTCTGGCCGCCGTCCTCCAGACGTTCCTGACCGTAACGGGTATCCCGGTGAACAACCTGGACGAGCCGCACGCGGCAGCCGCCATGGGCTGACCGGGCATGCCGCTCAGCGCACGCGGAAGCTGTCCGACGCCTTCAGGGAGGGGCCGTCGGCGTTTCGGACGTCGTTCATTTCGCGCGGACTTCGGACCAGGATCCTGTTCCAGTTCGCGTGGACGTCCTCCGTGAAACTGCTGAGCCCGTTCGCCAACTCTTGCTGCTGCGCGTCGATCGACTTGGTCAGCTCCGTCATGGCGCTCTGCATACCGGTGATGATCGGCGGCACGGTCATGCCGCCGATGTCGACCTTCTTGTTCTGCAGCGGGCCGGTGTTGGAGAGCGTCGTCGCGAGGCTTTGCAGGCCCTCGACGCCCACGGCCGCCGCGAAGGCGGCTCCGCCGGCGCCCGCGGTGGCACCGGCGAAGATGACTGCTGCGATGGCTCCCGAGATGGTCAGTAGAGCCACCGACTTGGAGGCGTTCGCGCCGGGGCACCAGGCATCGAGCCCGTCCAGGGCCTTGTAGGTCTTCTGGCCGATCTCCCAGATGTCGGTGTTGATCCGCCGGTTGATCTCCAGTTGGGCTTCCAGGCCGAGGGCCAGCGACAGTGCGATCTCGCGGTGCAGGGCGGCGGCCCGGACGTTGTTCTTGAGATACAGCTCGAAGGCGAGGGCTGCGTCGCCGGTCCACTCCTTCATGTGCCCGCCGATCAGGTCGACCACTTCGGCAACCGGGGCGGTGCCGGTAATCGGGGTGACCGCGTTCGGTGCGGCGATCGAGTTGTCGCGGCTGGTGAGTTGCAGGTCGACCTGCACGGTCGCGGCAACCGAGTAGAGCGCTTCAAGCATCGACCGGCTGTCGTCGGGATTGGGCAGGCCGAAAACGGCGAACATCGCTGGGATCCCGGCGTAGGCCTGACCCACGTACGCCTGAAGGTTGCCTTCGTCGTCCGGGCGTCCCTGCGCTGGTGTCGTGTAGCCGGATACCTGGGGGAGTTGCCCGGTGTCCGAGCGGGTGGCGTCGTTGTTCGCGGCCTGCTGGGCGGCGGCGTAGGACGCGGCTTGGTCCATCGTCACCTGGACGGCCTTGTCGCGGATCCTCTCGCCGAGCGCTTGCAGCTCGGCGGGGCTGTGATAGGCGAAAGCCATTGCTACACCCCGTCGTCTTTGATCACCACGGTCGGCGGCGTGTTTTGGGCGAACTTCTCCTCGGCCTCCTGCAGGTTCGGTGTCTGCCCGTTCGCCCACGCTGCTTCCAAGCTCGTGCGTGCGGCCTCGTCGGTGGTGAGGTAGGCGTCCACGATGTGCTCAATCGTGACGCCCGCGTCCAGGATGTTCGTGGCGGTGTTGCCAAGGACGTTCTGGAAGTCGTCGCGCAATGCCGTCCACACCGCGTGACTCGCCGCGCTTCCACCGCCGGGCGCCTGGAAGGCCGAGGTCTCACCGCCGGCGGTGCTGTCGACGGCCCGGTTCATCGCCGCGAAGGTGGAACTCAGCGCCGGCAGATCGACCCGGCCGACGATCCGCAGCTGCGACAACTCGGCGGCGAACTGCCACCCCTCCATCGCAAACCCCCTTTTTTCTCGTCCGGCCCGAGTCAGGAGCCGTTGCAGGACATCCCGGCGCGCGGCGGCTGCTCGGTGCGCGGCGTCTGCGGTGCGTAGATCTTGGTACGTGCGAAGTCGAGGTCCGGCAGCGCGCCGACGGAGAACTCCGGCTTCAGCAATGTCTGCCCGGTCGTCGGGTCCACATCGGCGTAGATGACCTGGTCTGCCTTATCTCGCATGACCAGCACGAACTCAGCGACACAAACCCGCGCCGAGGCGGGTTGCGCCTCGACGGTGCCCCCGACGTCGAAACGACCGAACGCGTCAGGCTTGCCGCGGGTCAGCTCAGTCACCTGGGTCTGCGCCCATGCGGAGAAGTCACCCGGCGGATAAGCCCCGAAGTTGATCACCTCAACCCGGAGGCTGCCGATCTTCTGCTCCTTGCTCACATGTAGACCGCCGGCGGCAGCGAGTTCCCCGCCGGGGAAGAGCACACCCCCGTACGCGGTCTCTTCGCCGTCCGGAGCCTCTTCCCCAGCCGGGCCGAGCACCGTCACTCGGAAACGTAGCTCCCGGACGACCTGATCGCAGCGACTGCGATACACAAACCCGAACTTGGCCTTGTCCGCGTCCGCCCACGTCGCCGTGATCTCCGGTGAGCAGTCCGGACGGGGTGTCGCCGACGCGCTCGCGGCTGCTGTGCCGGTGGGGCCCGCCACGACCGGGTTCGCGTTGCCACGGGCGACGACGACGGCGATGCCGGCGGCGACGAGCACGACGGCGATGCCGATCAGCAGCCAGTGGCCCGCCTGCAGACGGGCTAACCCGCGCCGGTCGTCGGTCATGACACTCCCTAGCCAGCGGTCCGCATCGAACGGGGCAGGCCGATGTCATAGACCGCGTCCGTCAGCAGAGTTACCTTCGCCCGGTGGTCGGCCAGCAACGCAGCCACCGCGCTGCCCACCTCAGCCAGAAACTCCGATTCGGTCAGCGACCCTACCGGCTCCCTCGCGATTTCGACGTGCCACGACACCAGAGCGCGGCTTCGCACGGTCACCCGGCCGTGCGTTGACACGCCGATGACCTGTAGATGTGCGAGGCGCTGCTCGAACTCACGGTCGTTGTCCGTTGTAGCGGCTTCTTCGTCGTGGTCCGCCCACGACGACACGGTTTCGAGGTACTGCCTGCGGTAACGCACCCAGAGCGTGGTCGCCAAGGCCTCCAACTGGCCGACCAGAACGGCCGCCCGATAACGCGGATATGCGCCCGCCGCGAAGTCGAGCCGCACCTCAGCCGGGCCACGAGCGACCGCCGTGATGTAGCCGTCAGGCGAGACCGCCTCCGCAACCACGAGGCGCAACCGCTCCGCCAACTCACCCACACGGAAACCTTTCTGCGAGTAGGCCAACACTATCGGTAGCCGTCAATCGCAGCGGACGCCGCGTGCATGCTCCCGCGTTCGGCGGGCGCGCGGGCCGGTTCGCATCGGCAAACACGTGCCAGCACAGTCAGCGTCGACTCGGCTGATCCTGCGAGACCGTTGCGTCGTGATCGTCGTGCCCCGTTGAGTAGCGGTGCCAGCGCCCAGGCGGACAACCGAGTCCGTCGATGCAGCCGCCGTCCATCCCGAAGTCCGGCGTGACATCTACGCTAAGTCCGGTCAAGGTGAGATCGGAAGGACCTTATTCTGGCGGACGAGCCCGGCACAGGCCGACGAGGTCACACGAGCCGCACTTGTGGTTGTCCCAGACCAACAGACGCGGCAGGTCGTTGCGGCGCAACGACTCCCCAGCGGTGCCGATCTTGGTGCGCACAGCGTCTAGCAGAGGCTCGTCGACCGGCTCGCGGGTCGTCTTGCCTCTATCGTCGAGGTTCAGCACCTCGACGACGTCGGCAGAGGAACCGGTGAGTTCCTTGTAGCCGACGGCGTAGACGTGCAGCTGATCCCGCGTGACGTCTTCGGCCTGCGCTCGCTCGCTCGACTTGAAGTCGACGATGGCGGTCTCGCCAGTGTCGAGGCGCCGGATCAGGTCAATGCGGCCGTCGACGGTGATGCCGGGCGCCACGTGCACGCGGATCTGCTTTTCGGAGAACTCGGTCTGCGGGATCTCCTTGCCGTGGGTGTCGAAGTAGCGCTCGATGGCCTTCACGCCAGCACGCCTGAGTTGCTCGCGCAGCGTCGGGTAGGCGAACGGCGTGTGAAGGTGGCGGTCGATGAGAGCGCCCGCCACGTCCTTGGTGAGCACGTCGCCCTCGAGGGCGCGCTTGTGGATCTCGGACAAGGCGTCGTGGAGGCCCTTGCCGTAGCCCAAGGCCTCGTGGATTGGCGCGTTGAAGCCGTAAAGGAACCGAAGCTTGAACTGGTAGAAACACTCGAAGAGGTACTTGAGCTCGGAGAACGAGAGGGTCACCTGCGGCGTCTCATGCCTCGGTTGGGCCTTGAGCCGGTCTCCCGCGATGGGTCCGGCGGTGGTTGAGACCCACTGCTGCGCGGCGACGTGGTCCCAGAACTCCGAGCGCCGGCGCTGTTGCTGATTGGACTGGATGGGTGCCCATGTGGAGAAGAGGTACTTCTGCGAGCGCGTCACGGCGACGTAGAAGAGGCGCGTCTCGTCCTCGACGGTGCCGCGGTAACGGTCGGCGTCGTCGATGGCGGCGTCCGGGATGACGTGGCGCATGGTCACGCCGCCCATGACGCGTGCGGGAAACCGGTTCCGGCGGAGGGCGGGAAGGAACACCGCCGGCCACTGGAGCCCTTTGGACTGGTGGACCGTCGCGATCATCACGGCGTCGGGCGTGGCGTAACCCGCGTCCGCGTCCGCGTCCGCGTAGTAGCCGGGCGCCTGAAAGCGGAGCCACTGCTCGAAGCCGGTGTATTTCGCCTGCGGGTCAGTCGTGAAGTAGACCTGTTCGTAGTCAGAGATGACTTGGCTGAATTTGCCCAACTGATAGAAGGTGAGTTCGGCTCGGACGGGGTCTCCGGGCAGGTTGTCCTCGCGCATGTCTAGAGCTTCGAGGAAGTCCAAGTACAGGCGCTGAATGTTGTAGACCGAGTGGCGCTTGCCGGCGGTGAAGTCGCGACCGTTCTCGAGGACGTTGAGCGATCTTGGCCAGTCGGCGCCGTCAGGGATGAGTTGGGCGTCATCCCACATCAGTCTCAGCGCTTCCGCGTCGATGGAGCCGACGATGAACTGGAAGATGCCGACGACGGCCTGGATTTCGGGACTGTCGAAGAGCTTGTTTAGCCCCTTGACTATGAATGGGATGCCCCGCTTTCGGAGTTCGTCGACGAGCGGCCCAGAGTCCTTCGCGACGGAGCGGAAAAGGACGGCGAAGTCCGACCACGACATGCCGCGCGGGTCGGCGGTGGGCTTATCCGTGAAGGCCAGGCCGCGCATCGCCTCGATGCGGTCCGCTATCCAGACGGCCTCCGCGTCTGGGTCGTCGAACTCGAGCGCGAGAAGGTCGCCTCGCTCCCATTGCTGGTGGCCGGCGGCGACCATGGTCTTCGCGAGGCGCTGCCCGATCGGAATGCGCTCGGCGACGGAACGGCCGACCGCGACCACCCCACGGCTGGACCGGAAGTTGTCGTCGAGGGTGACCTGCGTGACGTCGGCGTAGCGGTCGGCGAACGTGACGATGTTCGACACTTGGCTGCCCCGCCACTGGTAGATGGTCTGGTCGTCGTCACCGACGACGCACAGGTTCGCGCCGAACTGCACGAGACCTTGGACCAATCGTTCCTGAAGGGGGTTGACGTCTTGGTACTCATCAACGACGACGTACTTGATGTCGTCCCGAACGTGGTCTTGGACGCGGACGTAGTCGTCGTCCTCGTACGGGTCACCTTCGAGGTAGTGCACCGCGAGGTTGATCATCTGGGTGTAGTCGAAGAGAGCGTGTTCGTCGATCAGGGTCATGTACTTGTTGAAAGACTCGATGACGCCGGCCGGCACCTGTGATAAGTCGATCTTGTCCTCGCGCAGCACGCTGAGGACCTGCATGTATAGCCTCGAGTTCTGGTAGCGCCGAAGCTTCCCCTGAGCGGCAGTCGTCGGACAAGAAGTCAGACCCGACTTCCCGCTGTAACGGTCGATGAAGAGCTGGTTCGTGACGTCGGTCAGCACCGAGTACTTGAACGTGTCCGGCACAAGCCGCTGAAGCAGGTCGAGCGCGTAGCCGTGCATCGTTCCGACATACAGCTCGGCAAGACCGGTCACATCGCCGAGTTCCGCCTCGACCAGTCCAAGGATGCGCTCCTTCAGTTCGGCGGCCGCCTTCTCGGTGAATGTGAACGCCACAACGTTGCGCGGCTCGATTCCAGGCTTGGCCAGGATCTTAGCGATCCGCTGGGAGATGACCTGGGTCTTGCCCGATCCGGCGCAGGCGATGATCTGCAGCGGCTCGTCGAGGACCGCGATCGCCCGGGCCTGAGCTCCCGTGTACGTCGTCACAGGATCATCTTGGCAGGGACCGGTGACGAGATCGAGCAGTTTCGCCCGCCCCGGGTGACCATGGCTCGGCGTGCGCTCACTTTGCCGGACCTGTATGCAACACTGTCGCCGTGTCGCGCCTGAACGATCTCCTCCGCCAGCTCCGCTCTGAGAACGAGACCCTTGCAGGTGACATCGAGCGGGAGGTGCAGGCGCTCGCAGACCGGCGGGCTTTCGGCCTGAACTTCGAGCGCCATGTCCCGGAAGTCGTCGAACTTCCCGGCCGTAGGGTCCGCAAGGGCGATAAGGTACGCGCACTGCCGGCCAGGGGTGAAACGCCGAAGCCTACTGACGACAAGCTATGGACCGTGACGTCAATCGACCGGAGCGGTGGCACGGCGGTCGCGGCTCTCGAGGCGCTCGACGGAAACGGACACGCGGACAGCGCCGTGGAGGACTTGGTCGTCGTTGCCGAATTCCGCGATCCCATTTACCCCGGGCTCGTGTCGACCGGCAAGGTTGAGCGAGGCGGCGACAAGCCTTACCACGCCGTCATCAACGCCGAGAACTACCATGCCCTTCAGACGCTGCTATTCACTCATCGCGGCAAAGTCGACTGTATCTATATTGATCCACCCTACAATTCGGGTGCGCGCGACTGGAAGTACAGCAACGATTACGTCGAGCGAGACGACCTATATCGGCACTCGAAATGGCTAGCCTTCATGGAGCGACGGCTACTTCTGGCGAAAGAGCTGTTGGACCCTGATGACTCGGCCCTTATCGTGACGATCGACGAGAAGGAATACCTGCGCCTAGGCCTCTTGCTTGAGCAGGTTTTTCCTGACGCCGAGATAGAGATGGTGACGACGGTAATTAGCTCCAAGGGCGTCGCACGGTTCGGGCAGTTTTCCAGAGTCGAGGAATACATTTACACCGTTCGACTCGGTTCACAGCAGGTCGCGCTCAGCGAGACTAACATGCTCGATGAGTCGCGTTCTGCTTCAGCTAAAGTCGGGAAGCAAGTCGACTGGCTCGGTCTACGGCGACGCGAACCAACTGCCCGCCGAGGTGCCCGTCCCAAGCAGTTCTATCCAGTCTTCATTGATCAGAGTACTGGTCACATTCACTCCGTCGGCGATGAGATCACCAACGAAGTTGACCGCAACACGGTGACCGCACCCCCTGGCACGTTCGCCGTGTGGCCCCTTCTGCCAAATGGAACTGAGGGTCTATGGGGCATCACGCCCGACACCGCGCGTAACTACCTGGCCGGCGGGTACCTCAGGGCCCGGAACTACAAGCCTGCCACGAAATACGTAGCGATCCAGTACCTGCCGAGTGGCACCGTCACTGCAATCCGGAATGGCGACATTGAGGTGAGCGGCCACGACCCGGACGGTGCAGTGATCGCTACTTATCGCGCCGCCAAGGGAGTCATACCGAAGAGGGTCTGGAACGTGGCTTCGCATAACGCGGAGACCGGTGGGACCGTCCTCCTGTCTCGCCTTATCCCCGAGCGTCGATTCCCTTTCCCGAAGTCCCTATTCGCCGTCGAGGACACGCTTCGATTCTTCATCAAGGACAAGCCACAGGCAGTAGTTCTGGACTTCTTCTCAGGTTCGGGAACGACCACCCATGCGGTCATGCGCCTGAACAAACAAGATGGCGGACGTAGACGCTCGATAGCCGTCACAAACAACGAGGTCGGCGCAGACGAACAACGAAATTTGCGAAAAAAGGGATTCCGTCCAGGCGACGAGGAGTGGGAGTACTGGGGTATCTGTGACTACATCACGAAACCCCGGATCGCTGCGGCCATCACGGGTGTAACACCGGGTGGAGAGTCGGTAAAAGGTGACTACAAGTTTACTGACGAATTCCCCATTTCTGGCGGCTTCAGTGAGAACGTCGAGTTCTTCACTCTCACCTACGAGGCCCCTCTACGCGTTGCGAGCAACCGCGAGTTCTTCAAGATCTCTCCGCTCCTCTGGATTCGCGCCGGTTCGCGTGGCCGACGGATCGAAGACGTCACAACCGGCTGGGCTGTCGCCGACGCATACGGCGTACTTGTAGACCTCGACCACACCGAGGACTTCTTGAATGCCGTCGCCGCGAATGAGGGAGTCGCAGTCGCGTACATCGTGACGGACGAGGATCGTCTTTTTGAGGCCGTATCACAAGAGCTACCCGGCCACATCGAGCCGGTCCGACTATATGAGGCGTACCTGCGCAACTTCGAGATCGAGTCCGGACGTGGTGCGCTGTGAAGTTCACTCTCAAGGACTACCAGGCGGATGCCGTTGCCGAGGTCCTCGGGAACCTCTCGTCTGCTCGCACGCTCTACCAAAAATCCGAGGCCCCCGTCCCCTCGTCTTTCTCTCTCGCCGCTACGACTGGTGCGGGCAAGACCGTTATGGCCGCCGCCGCCATCGAGGCCCTCTTCTGGGGCAACGAAGCGTTCGACTTCGACCCCGACCCAGGTGCCGTCGTCGTTTGGTTCTCGGACGACCCGGCACTGAACGAACAGACACGCAACCGTCTGATGGACGCGTCCGAAAAGTTCACGCACGCCAACCTCGTGCGCATCGAGCCACCGTTCGCGAAGCCGCGCCTGGAGCCGGGCAAGGTCTACTTCCTTAACACCCAGAAGCTCACCAAGTCAAGTAAGCTCACCCGCGGCCACGTTGAGCCCGTCAACGGCGCACAACAGATCACTGGGCTGCAGGAGATGGCCACGCCGGACCTCCAGGGCTGGACGATTTGGGAGACGCTCGCCAACACGATTGAGGATCCCAACCTGACGCTTTATCTCGTCCTCGACGAAGCGCACCGTGGGTTCAACACCAAAACCAATTCAGACAAGCCCACCATTGTGCGCAAGCTGGTCAACGGGACTAAAGTGCGCCCAGCGATCCCCGTAGTGTGGGGAATCTCGGCCACGATTACGCACTTCGATGATGCGATGAAGCAAGCAGAGGTCACTAGGAACCGGCAGGCGCTCAAGCCTGTGCAGGTGGACGCGTCACGAGTCCAGGAGTCCGGCCTCGTTAAGGACACGCTGGTCCTCGATATCCCCGACGAGGCCGGCAACTTCGACTCCGTGCTCGTCAGGCGCGCCGCGCGAAAGCTTAAGGAGTCCACCGAACGCTGGGCGGCCTACACCCAGTCGCAGGGTCTCCACGAGACGGTCAAGCCGCTACTCGTGCTCCAGACTCCAAACACCCCGAATCCCGACGACGTTGGCCTGGCGCTCGACACAATTTTCGAAGAGTACCCAAGCCTCACTGCGGCCTCGGTCCGCCACGTTCTGGGAGACCACTCAACGCAGAGGTTCGGGGCCTGGGAGGTCGATTGGATCGAGCCGCAACGCGTACAGGACGAGGACCGCGTCCGGATTCTTGTCGCGAAGGACGCGATCTCGACGGGGTGGGACTGCCCGCGCGCAGAGGTGCTCGTGTCGTTCAGGCCGGCCAAAGACAATACGCACATCACACAGCTGCTCGGTCGGATGGTCCGCAGCCCACTCGCACGCCGCGTCCCTGGCGACGAACGTCTGAACGCCGTCGACTGCATCCTGCCGTTCTTTGACCGGACCACGGCCGTCAAGGTGGTCCGCTACCTGACCGGCGACCTAGAGTCGATGCCCGGAACCGAGAAGAAAGCGGTCATCGACGGCAAGGAGCTCTTCCAAAACCCGAACGTGCCGAAGGCCGTGTGGGATTTGTGGGAGCAACTACCCACTCAGACGCTGCCGCAGCGCGGTGCCAAACCTGTAAAGCGCTTGGTAGCGCTGGCTCAGGCGCTGTCGGCTGACGGTCTTCGTCCGAGGGCTCTCAAGGAAGGCGAAGACGAGGTCCACGCAAGTCTCGACGCCTTCGCGATCAAGTACGCCAAGCAACTGGACGCCGCCGTGCAGGAAGTCTGGGACGTTCACGTCAAGGAGATCGCGGGACGTTACGGCAAGACTGGGCTGTCCTACAACGAGTTCGTGGAGCGAGCCGACGATCGCGCGATCCGCACCGGCTTCCAGGCGGCCAAGAAGGCGTTCGGCGCTGACATCGCACAGTCCTACGTCAACCACCTCGCAGGCCCGGACGACTCGGACTCCGACGACGACGGCTTGCGTGAGGCGTACGTGCGCGCCGCCGCGCTGGCCACTGTGCAGGAAGTACGGGAGAAGGTCGACGCGGACGCGCTCGAACTGACTACCAAGTGGTTCGCGGAGCATCGCGTCGCCATTAAGGGGTTGCCGGACGTCCGCCAGCAAGAGTATGAGGACATCCGGGCGCTCGCCACGGAGCCACAGATCGGGTCATTGCGTCCCCCGCGCACTCGCATCGAGGGCTTCACGATCGAGCAGGGGGACGGACAACTTGCGGCCGCCCCGCTCGCCCCGCTTCACCTGATGTCGGACGAAGACGGGCAGTTCCCACTAACCGGGCTGAACGAGTGGGAGCGCACGGTCGTCATGACCGAGGTCAAGCGACCCGACTCGCGCGGCTGGTATCGAAATCCGTCCCGGGCAGCATTCGACTCGCTCGGTATCGCGTATCGCGATAAGGCGGGAAACTGGCACTCCATGCACCCCGACTTCATTTTCTTCAACGAGATCGATGGCAAGTTTGTTGCATCGATCGTCGACCCGCACGGTCACCACCTCACGGACGCCGAGGTGAAGCTTCGGGCGCTTGCGCAGTTCGCTGCGAAGTTCGGTGACCGGTTCCACCGGATCGAGGCCCTTACTGAGATCGGCGGCGCCATGCGGATCCTTGACATGAAGAACGAAGACGTACGTGAGACGGTCCTGGCAGGCATAAGCTCGCCAAGCGAGTACTACCTCTCTAACATCGCAGTCGATTACGACCGTGACGTCTGAGAACGCCGCCCTGTATGCACCGACGCGACCGGTGTGCCGGCTGCAGCCAGCTTTGTTGATTCTTACTTCGCCGCGCCGATCGTTTAATACGCCGAGGAAACCTTGCCGGAGGATTCGGGTTACAGCTAACCGGCTGATAGAAGCGCGCTCTCAGCGTCCAGATGGGCGAGGCTCACCTCTCTCAACGGAGGGTCTGGGTTCGGTCGACCGGACGAATTCTGCGATGCCGCGTACGGTTCATGTCCCGGCATCCGAATTCAAAGCGTCTGCATGTCGGACCCTCGCCGTACGGTCCCGCCCATGCCATCAGAGATCTTCACGCACCTGAACGCCGCCACCGAGGCCGCCGCAGCCCAACTGGCGCAGGCCGAGGCCGATGCCGCCGTCGCGCACACGCTGCTGGACGATCTAGCAACCGCCAAGTCGACCGCCACCCGTGCCCTGCCACCCGACACATCGGTCCGGGTCCTGCGCCGCTACGTCGATGAAGACGGTCGCGCGATGGTGGAGATCGAGGTCGACCTCGATGACGACCTCGCGGCGTATCTCGACACACTGCCGGACCCGAACGCCTTCATCGAAAAAGCGATCTGGCACCAGCTGAACAAATCCACCGGCGGTCGGTACGCCTACTACCGGCAGTTGAACGTTGCCGCGGCGTTAATCGGACTGCGCGTCGGGTGGAGCGCGGACCTCGACGCCTGGATGGACCACCACCCGAAGCCGCCGCGCCGGCTGACCGCCGGAACGCTGACCGCGCATGCCGCCTGGCTCAACCAGCGCCGAGAGCCGGCGCAAAGCCGCGGACCATCGGCGTCGAACGCCACCGCCACCGACGAGGCGGTAGTCGGGCGAAAAGGACGAGAAGTGACGGGCGGCCCAGCTGATCTCCCACGGCAACTTCACGGCAGCGTCGCCGCTGAGACGTCGGAAGAAGTTATGTCTCCCGAACTTCGTCCGATACCACGGGAGAGTGCGAGGAAGTAAGGGAGCGGGACATGGGTGGGTTGCAGTCCGGCGGGGGAACGAGTGCGGTAGCCGCGTCGGCACATGCTGGGTGTGAGCGGTTCCGGCTGACGGATCCGTTCATTACCCGCAAGACGCGCAAGGCCCTCGCTGAGCACATCGGCCACCCTGACGCCAGCGCCGGCATCCCGGAAGCACGCTGGGTGCGAGCGATGACCTTCGAGACGCTTGTGCATTCGGAACGGTTCGTCGCCGAGTTGCTGACCAAGACCGTTGGGCAGGTGGGCATCGCCCGCCCGAGGGCGGTACGCCGGCGCGACTGCCATAACGCCACCGACATCACGGCGACGGAGCTCTCGCAGGCGCATCTGAAAGCCCTGCTCGCTGGCGAGGCAACCATGCTGACCGCGCTCGCCGTGCCGTATCTCAGCCTCGAGAACGTCGCCGGCGCCACTGCGATCCAGCCAGACTTCGCGATCGTCTGCCCACGTCCGGCCGACGACGGCCAGCCGTCCGGATCTTGGCTGATCATGGGGGACGCTAAGGACTACGAGCGCGTCCGCTCGCGTATCGACGACTCCCGGATGCTCAAGGGCTTCCTGCAAGTCGCTCTCGGTGCCGAGTCCGCCGCCGCGTGGAGCAAGCTGCCCGACGGGATGCACGTTCATCGGTACGGTGCGCTGGCCGTGCCGCGCAACGCCTTCCTACAACCCGAGGCGGTTGTCGAGTTGCTCGACGATCACCGGGATGAAGTGCGCGCCCGCGCCGATGAGCGGCTGGCGGTGAAGGCGAAGCTCGGCGACGACGCCCCGGCTGAGGACGAGCTTGCGACGTACGTCGCCGGCCTCGAAGCCGACTTCGATCCGCACAGCTGCGTCACCTGCAACCTGTTCACCGCTTGCCGGCAAGAGCTCCGTGCGGACGACGACCCGCTGGCGCTCCTAACCGAGATCGGCATCGCGCGGCTCACCCGCCCCGCCGTCGTGGGCATCGTCACCGGCGACGACCGATCCGACGACGTGCCGCACAGCACCGTCGCTCAGGTCACCGCCACCGTCACCGGCCTGCCGCATCGGACCGGTCGGCTACGCACGGACCCGTGCGGGCTGCCCGGCACCGTCAACGTCGTCCTCGCGAAGTCCGACGCCGCGGCCCTCGGGGTGCATGGCATCGCCCTGCAGGTCGTTGACGCAAACGGGTCCCGGACGTGGGTGCGACGGGTCTTCGCCGAACCGCAGTCTCCGCTGACGCGGCGGGCCGTGATGCGCCTGCTCGGCCGTGCCATCAAGGAGGTCCTGGAAGCGGGACTCGGTCCGGTTCACCTGGTCGTCTCCGACCGGCCGACTGCTGATCTGCTGGCCACGGCTGCGGATTCGCTGGCCGGGGTCGAGTTGAGCCGGCTGCGCTGGCAGCACGACCTGGACTCCGGCCGCCCGGCGCTGACCTTCGACGGTGAGCCCGCCACGCTGCCCGACCCGCTGGCCGACGACGAGCGCATCGCGGTGAGCTTCCTGCTGGAAGAGGACCGGGCTCGGGCGATGAGCCTGCGGACGCCACTCGTCGACTTACGGTCCGTTCTCGCCTCGCACGTCGTGCCGGGCGGTCCCGCGCTGGACGCGGGCCGGTTGGACTACCTCGTCACGTGGGCGGCAGCTGCCGAGCCGCTTGATCACCGTGCGGTGTCCGACGACATCGCGACGCGCTCGGAAACTCCGGGCGCGCGGCTGTCCAACGAGGCGTCGGATGCCATTCACCGTGCCTTGCGCCAAGCCGAAACGCGGCAGGCGTACGACGCGCTCGTGCAGGAGGCGCTGGACTACCGCGTCACGGTGGTCGAACGGGCGCTGGCCGTCCTCGACGGCCTCAACTCGTCGCAGCTGCGAGGGGTGCACCGCGTCCTCGAAGGCGACGCGCAGGAGGTGTGGGGCCGCCGGCTGGCGTTGCAGGCGTCGGACCTGGTGCGGTTCTCCCGGACCTATCCCAATTGGCGCAACGCGCAGGTCGAGATGCTCGACGCCGACCGCAAATGCTTGGACCAGCTCACTTGTCTGACCGACGCGTCCGTCGCGCGAGACAAAGCCATCGACGCCGGCGTCCGCGAGATCGCACTCGCCACCGTGATCAGCGTGAATCCCATCCGGCTGGAGGTGAGGTCGCGGCGTTTGGTTCACGGTTCACGGGTCGTCGCTCTGCACATCGGCGGTCGCAGTCTCGTCGAAGACCCTACGACGACTCTCAAGATCCAGAAAACGTCGTTCAAGCTCGGTCAGTTCCCGCTCGGCCTGCTGACGGAGGTCCCGGGGGATGATGGGCTCCTGTGGCAGCCAGGGGTCACGCCGAGCGTGGCGGTGGATGACGAGGTGATCTTGGCCGACACCGCCTGGTTCGGGACGGCCTTCCGTTCTAATCACGAGATCGCCGTGTCGCGGCCCTCCCTGGACAACCGATCCGCGCCCAAGGCCGGCTGCAGTGCCGCCGCCTACGCCGCGGACCCCGAAAACCACCGATGGTGCTGCAAGCCGCACACCGTTGCGGAGGCCGAGTGGTCCGACCTTCTGGCACAGCGCCGGGCTCGCGGCGAGCTCAACCCGGAGGTGTGGCCGCCGCTGGTCGACGAGGAGCGGTTCGACGTCGGGCCGACCGCCGAATCGACGGGAAACTCGGACACGCCCGTACCCGACAGCCTGACCCTCGACGACCTGGACTGACGCCGTGACGACTACCTTCTCCGTTCCCGCCGCATCGGCTCAGAACGCCATCCACCACGAGCAGGCCGCACACGGCAACCTCAACGCCGCTGAGCGTGCCATTTCCGCCCTGACGGCCGCCCTGAGCGGCTCGGCGGACTTCGACAAGATTCTGCTGCGTGCCGCCGCGGGCGCCGGAAAGTCCTACGCGCTCGTCCGCATGGTCCGCGAGGCTCTCGACCACCCCCACTGCACCCGGGTTGCGGTCACGGCCTTCGCCAACAAGCAGATCTTCCCGCTGGCCGGCGACCTCGGAAAGGCGCTGGGCGCCGCACGGGTTTGCCTGTTCGTGGCGCAGGACCGGCTCGCGGACGTCCCGCAGGAGGTGCGCGACAACGTTTCCGTGGCGACGACATCCAGCGCCATCCCCACGTCGTGCGAGGTCATCCTCGGAACATCGCACAAGCTCGGTGCCTTCGGGGAGCGTAAGCGACTGCTCAACCAACTCGGCGAGGCCGCCAACGGCGAGCGTCCCTTCGACGTGCTGTTCGTCGACGAGGCATGGCAGCTGCCGCGACACCGCTATTCGACGGTCGAGGGGCTGGCTCCCCTCTCCGTCGGCGTCGGTGATGTAGGCCAGCTTCCGCCGATCGACCCCAGCCAGAACCCGTGGCGGGGCGACATCGGCTACAACCCCTATCGGGCGTGGCCAACGGCCTATGAGAACAGCGAAACGACGTGCGTCGTCGATCTCCCAGCCGTGTGGCGTCCCACCGCCGAACAGCTTCCGCTGTGGCGAGCGTTCTACAGCGACTGGGATCAGCTTAACTGCGTGGCGGCACCAGGCGACCGCTCGGTGGAACTACCACCGCTGACCGGAACAGCTTCCGCAATCTGGAACTCCGTCGCCACCGGGAACCCCACGCTTCTCGAAGTCGACGGTCTACCTGCCCCTGAGGCGGTCGACGTCGATTTGCCGCTCTTGGGGATCGTCGAGGACCTGCTCGCTCCGCTTCTCGAGGGCGGCTTCAGCACCGTCGCCCGCCGCTATGACGGCCAGGGCGCTCCTCTCGACGCGGTACGCACCGACGCCGCAGCCCCGCAGGGAAACCCTCTGATCGTCGTCCTGGCCACCCGTAACCAACTCGTCGACGACGCGACCGACATGGTCGAGCGCCTGACCGAGAAGTACGGCCTCCCAGATGGGGTTCTCGTCGCGTCGACGGTCGACTCCTGGCAAGGCCAGACCAACGCGATCACCGTCGCCATCCACCCGCTCTCTGGAGCGGAGCAGCTCGACGAGTTCAACTCCGCCTTCGGGCGCCTCGCCGTCACCTGCACCCGGGCGACGCACGGCCTGCTCATGGTCGCCCGCGGCGGACTAGACGAGCTGCTGGCCAGGGCATCGGCTCGCCCCGGTACACCCCTGGGCGAACCAGGATCACGATCGCTGCCCCGCCAGACCCACCAGCGGATCTTGGCTGCCTTCAGCCGAGCGCTAATCCGTCTCGACGACGCTGCCTAAACGCTCGTCACCCGCGTTGTCCGTACCCTCCATCTCAGGCAGAGCGAGATGACCAGGGGCGGCTACTGAACCTCGGGCTCGATCGGCTGGCCGACACGGAAGTTCTGACCGAAACGCCGAAGTCGTTGGGGGAAGCTACGCAGGCATCTGAAGCGGCAAACGATCGCTGTATCGAGGTATGGGTAGGCCCACTGTCCGAGGCTGGCCGGGCATGGGTTCGACGACGCTCCGAGATGGGCTGTCGGGATCGAGGCGTGGTTATCTCGGCTTGTCCTTCTCCGGAGGTGGAATGCCCGGGCAGCATTACTGTTGGGGCATGCATATTGCGCTCGTCACATCGGAGCGTATGCCCCGGGCCCACTGGTACGACGGCGACTCCGGTCTGCTCGCCGCGGAACTCAAGCGCGCAGGCATCACAACGTCCATGCTGGCATGGGACTCCAATAATCCTGTCGACTGGTCGGTGTACGACACCTTGGTGCTGCAATCGCCATGGAGCATGTGGCAGAAACGGCGTCAGTTCGACCGCTGGTTAGTTGACTGCGAGGAACGTGGTCAGCGCTTACTCAACCCGCCGGACATCGTCCGCATCGGCAGCGATAAGCGCTACTTATCTAAGCTATCGGCTGCCGGAGTCGCCACTGTGCCCACGACCATCCTCGAAGTAGAACACCTACCGCAACAGATTGAACAGGCCTTCCCTGCACAGGCCTCCGTCCGTGGCACTGTCGTCGTCAAGCCACTCTCTTCGGGTGGCGCGATGGGTACCTGCGAGTTCGGCCGCGATCGCATCGATGACGCGGTGGCGCATGCTCAACGGCTTATTGCCGCAGGCAGCGGTGCACTGGTACAGCCGTACATCGAAGCCATTGATGAGCACCGTGAGCTCGGGGTTTTGACGTTGGCCGGTGAGATATCACATGCCATTACCAAACGCGCGATTATTACGCCCGGCAACGAAGAACGAGCCTTTCACCCCGACCCGCGGCCGCACATACTGACTGCACGGCAACGTGATACGGCAAGCAAGGCGTATGAAGCTTTCCTTGCGCAGCGTAAGCCGAACGCCCCACCGCCATTCTCAGTACGAATGGATTTCATCATCGATCCAGAAAGCGATCCCGGACTCCTCCTGCTCGAGGTTGAGGCGGTGGCTCCTGTACGGTTTTTCGGACTTCATATGTCGCGGGTTCCAGCATTTGCACGTACGATCGCCACCTATGCGTCAAGCTGATCCTAAGCGCCCATGGGAGTGTGTAGCGAGGCGTGGCCCGCTCGCATGGGTGTTGACTACAACACCGCTATGTAATTGGGCGCCAGGCATCGACATAGCGGCCCACAGCGAGCTACGCGAGCGGCATGTCAGGCCGTTGAGGGGCCAGCGTGGTCAATTTCGATGTCAACTTCGGCGGTGGCGACGTCCTTGTCGAGCCGGATCCATCGAGGAATGTCGCCTGATGTTGGTGCGTCTGGATAAGCGCTTGACCAAATCCTTGCTGCTCGTTCTCGGCAGTCACGCCCGCGGTCGCTTTCCCCGAGCGATTCGGCCAGTTGTGCCAGATTCGTTAGGATCGATGCGACGTCGGTGTGGTCGGGTGACAGCGATTGCTCGCTGATTGCTAGAGCGCGGCGCAGAAGCGCCGACGCCCGGTCAAATTCTCCTAGTTCAAACAGAACCACCGCGAGGTTGTTCAAGGTCACCCCGGTATCCGGATGGGCTGGGCCCATGGCTACCTCGTTAACGGCGAGCGCTCTGTCGAGCGCCTCGCGCGCTAAAGCGAGGTCCCCGAGATCAGCTGCCACAGCGCCGATGTTAATGAGATCGGACGCAACAGCGGGATGTGACCGTCCTAGAGCGTCCTCATCGAAGCTGAGTGCTCGTGTCAAGGACACACGGGCACCCTGCAGATCACCAGCATCAGCCAGAGCGTTCGCTAGGTTATTAAGTGACGTCGCAACGTCGGGATGGCCGGCTTCGAGGTAGGTCTGCCGAATAGTAAGGGCTCGTTCATGAAATTTACGGGCACTCGCAAAGTCTCGAAGCCCTCGAGATACGTTGCCCAAATTGTTGAGCGTGACGGAGAGCTGCACATGCTCGTCGCCGAGCGTTGATGACTCAATGTCCAAGGCTCGCTGGTGACACTCCTTGGCCTGCTCCAGCTCGCCTAAGCCTCTCAGCACCGTACCCAGGGTATTGAGCGCGACGGCGACGCGGGGGTGAGAAGTGCCCCGGCTCTGCGTCTGGAGCGCGACGGCCTCCTCCAAAACTAACTTGGCCTGGCTCAGCTCGCCCCGAGCACGCAGAACCGTGCCGGTCTTGTTGAGGACATCTGCGAGATCCGGTGTCACGAAGTCGTGGGGTTGCCGTAGCAATCCTACCAACTCCTCGAATATGGCGAGGGCTTCGATGTACCTACCCGTAACCCGCAAGTAGGTTCCGGAACGATCGAGAATCACCGCGGCCTCGTGCAAGGCGACACGCAGCTCCGTTGCGAAGCGGGCGGCGCTCAACACGTGTGGTAAGGCGACAGCGCACATGGGCCAGCTGTGCGTGGCGTGCGGCTCGGCCGGGAAGAATGAGCGTGCCATACCTACCGCAATCGACGCCCAACGTCGGCGGTCACCCTCAGTCATGGACAAACGGGTGCTTAGCTGTACGAGCCTGTGTAAAGAGACACTGTCACGCGAGGCCTGAATCAATGAGTATCGGCTCAACAAGCTGACGGCTTTGTTGTACGCCAGCCGGTCCTCGCTGAGTGAACGTGTGCGTCGAGGCAGGGAAGGCACTTCGGTCCGCAGGAGAGCATGGGGAACGCCCTCCGGCGCAAAGAAGCTACACAGGTTGAGCACGTCTTGGGCGGCCGGCATCGCCTTGCGAACAGCCTCCATGGCCATCAGCCAGGTGGAAGCCACCGTGCGGGGATAGTTCGACACTGATCCCAGCGCAAGGACCTCAGACGTCCTCTGCTTCAGCAGAGAGAGATACTCGCCGAACCCGGTTGACGTCTCCTCCATGTAGGAACGGGCCTGATCCAGCGCAAGCGGAAGGTCTCCGAGGAATCCTGCGAGTTCACTGGCGTCGTTTTCCTCTCCCCGGCCAGGACGCAGAAAATCAACCGACTCCGCCCGGGACCATGGATTGACGATCAAGGTTGAGAAGTCTCGCCAGTAGGTCCCGCGCGTGGTCGCGATGACGTGACCTTCATTGGAATCAGGAAGATATTCACGAATACTTTCTTCCGATTCGACGTTGTCGAATACCAACAGCCAGCCGGTGCGGCTAGCCAGCCAGCGCCTGACAATCTCTACCTGTTCATCGCGAGGCTGCCCTGCGGCCAGTTCGACGTTATAGACTCCTGCGAGTTCCACGAAGTCTTCGCCCAGGACAGCGCTGTCCTCGGCACGCACCCACCAAATGATGTTGTATTCGGTACGAAATCTTTCCATGTAGGCGAGCGCAAGTTGGGTCTTCCCTACACCGCCCAAACCGGCCAAGGCGATTCGCCGTTCGGTTGTCAGGGTCGCGCGCACCTCTTCAATAAGCCGATCGCGGCCGGTGAACCGCGTAGTCAGTCGTGGTCGCGGAATTCCAGTCGGCATTCTGTCCTCCACCACCGTGACCTCTTCTTTCTGGTTCCCCTGCGTACGAAATATCGCACTGAGAATGATAAGGACGATGCCGAAGCCGCCCAGTATCAATTGCCTTGCGACTGAGCTGACGGCCGGTAGAGTGACACCGGCCGCTTCGACTCCTCCTGCCACGATGGCTGCCACGACGCAGAGCGTTCCGGCTGCTGCGATCCTGAAGTCGAGTCTGGCCGGCGCTCTCGATTTCTGACGGGCGATGGACAGGCTAGGCTTTTTCAGAATCATACGAATCCCCTGCGTTTGGCCCTGAAGTTGCGTCGCCGCGCGCCTTACCTATTACGTCGCTGGGCCCCTATTGACTAGTTCAGTAAGGACCAGTGCTATTGTTTTCTCGTCGTTAAGCTTATGGGATATCGCCCTGTCGGCCGTATATGCGCCGAAGCTGGCATACGGGCCCACTAGAGTAGGCGCATCACTTTGCAAGCTGGAAAGGTGAGCCCGAACGGTGCCAAGATCCCCTCTGCGCACAGGCCCAGTCAATGCCGCGTCGCCAAACTTTAGAGTATTTTCCAATGACGCACGAAGGATGGGTCCGAGTAGATCCCCAGGACTTTCGACGCCCGCCTGCTCGACAATTTCCATGGCGCCGGCTACTAGAGAGATGAGATTATTCGCTCCGAACACCATGGCCGCGTGGTACAACGTTCGCTTGTTATCCGAAATCCATACCGGAGCGCCACCCAGATGCCGGACGAAATCTTCAACTACCGGGCGGCACTGTTCCGGCGCCGTGATTCCGAAAGGGGTCTGCTCGAATTTCTCGAAATCATCAGGCTGGCCCGCAAAGGTCATGGCCGGATGCATGGCCACGGGCATAACGCCGAGCGCGGAAGCAGGCTCTAAGGATGCTAGCCCGTGCGCACCGCTAACGTGCATAATGTATTGCCCTGCAACCAGCGTGCCGTCGGCAGCCAGCCTCTCGGCCATTGGTCGTATAGCGTCGTCAGGCACCGCCAGGATTACACAGTCAGCTTGGCGCGCTATCTCCGCAGGTGCCATGATTTTTACATCAGGCAGGCGCTCCCCTGCTCGGGCGCGAGATGCTTCCGAGCGCGCGGAGACGCCGACGAGATTGTCTCCCATGGCAACAAGCTTTTGGCCGAGGGCAGTTCCCAGGCGGCCCGCGCCGATCACTCCGATGGACCCTTGTTGTATCGACTTCACAAGCGTGCGTCCCCTAAGTTCAACTCACTACTTCTTCTGGTCTGTGAAGATCTCTGTGCTTCTGGTGATCGAGCCATGCTCTAGCGCGGTCCACGCTGGCCAGAGGCATCCGCGCTCCGGCAAATTGCCTAGCGATATTGCGTAGTGTAACGGCGACATCCCAATCTGTCGCTACACCGGCGAGGAGTCTGGACATCCGGAGCCCACGCTGAAGGACACCGTCTCCTCGGGATGGCCCCTTCCCGAGGTACACAGTAGATCCTCAGCCGACATGACGGCAGCCATCCAAAGTGCTCGGGGTGGCGTGGATACGGGTAGCGTGCGGTCATCCTCGTTTGGCCGATGGCGCCCACGGTCAGAGCCGGCCCGTTGTCGGTCTTGGCGACCGGCGCGGCGGCCACGGCGCCGGGCCGCGGTTGTCAGGACGGCCACGGCGGGGCCGAACTGGCCGGCGCGACGTCGCCGTCGTCGCTCTTCACCAGGGTCAAGATCAGGGCCGGGTGGTCCGGCTCGTCGTGGCCGGCCGGGGGCGGGTCGTCGATCCAGCGGACGATTTCGCCGTTCGAACACGCCTGCAGCGCCTTGATCTCGATCAAGTCGGCGTCCGGCAGCGAGTCGAGCGACACCCACAACTGCTGGAACTGCCCGGGCTTGACGCCCGCTCCGACCCTCGCCCGTCTGGACAATCTCGGTCACCGCCTAGGTGTCAGTGCGGTCGCGTCGCCACCCCGCGGAGCTGTATCCGGAGTGACCGTCACGTGCGCGAACGCTCACGCCTCCGAAGCCGAGCATCACCGCGGCCCCGACCCCCACACACTCACCGCTCCGCGAAAGAGTTCCCGGGGCGGTGGCGTTGCCACCGCCGATCCCGGGGAGGTCAATTGGATCCGTCCGCGTCATGATCCGCTACTTTGCCGATGACTCTCTGCAACAACCCGCGTGAGTGGCACGCGTGGGTGGAGAAGCTGATTGCGGCGAACGATCTCGGCCCAGTCGTTAACCCCGAAGCCGAGCTGCGCATCCATGTGGCTCAGCGGCTCGGCCCTTGCGCCCTCGACACCCACGATTGGTTCTACACGCCGGGCAGCGGCGCCATGATCGACCAGCTGCTCGGCCGCCTCCCGATCGAGGAACGCGGAGCGGTCCTCCCGACGTACCAGGGCCTCGGCCGCTCTGCCCGGCGCGACGCATGACCTGACCGCCGCCCGCAGCCACGGCATCATCGACGCCTTAACCAGCGCCGACGTGATGACCTTCGCGGACAAGGGCTACCAGGGCGCCCGTGGCAGCGTGCGCACCCCGTTCAAGCGGCGCCGCTTCCGGCCGAAGCTGTCCCGCCGCCAGAAGGCGGTCAACCGGGCACACGCGAAGATCCGCGCCCGCGGCGAGCGCGCGATCGCCACGCTCAAGACCTGGAAAATTCTGGCCAAGGTGCGCTGCTGCCCGCGCCGCGCGACCGCGATCGTGCAGGCCATCCTCGTTCTGCACCACGTCGAAGCCAACCGCTACGCAGGATGAAAATGGCTCATGGCAAGCGGCGGCGAGATCACCCCAGGCAGCCGGTCCTGGCAGGCCCAGTACACCGTGGGCGACCTGCGCTCGGTGGTCGCCGAGGCGCACCGCTCCGGGGTGCCGGTCGCCGCCCACGCCCACGCCGTCAGCGCTATCGAGCGTGCACTGGACGCTGGCGTCGACACCATCGAGCACGCCATCTTCCGGACGGCGGACGGAGTCCGGCCGAATTCCCAGCTGATGGACCGGCTCGCGGACCACGGAAGCACCCGGCAACGCCTGCTCCAGCGCTCGCCGGTGCCATGGCCTTTCAGGGTTTTAGCGCTTGATCGATCTAGCGGACTGTACCGGCAGTGGACCACCGGCCAGGCTCAGATCACCTTTCGCATCCTGTTGGTTCGGGCCCAGCGGTTCGAGTCCTGGCCAAGATCCTCGATCCGGGCGGGACTCTCCGAAGCCCAGCCGGGGTTAAGCGGCAGCGTCACCTAGTGTGACCGCATTCGGCGGACGCTCAAATCGATGCGGACGCGACGCGCTGACGAACCGCTGCTACCGCTACAGATGGGCCCTGAACAGGAAAAATGCGGTTCTTATTCTGCCAACTATGGTCCACCAAGCAAATGGCAGGTCAGAACGGGTTTCGTCCCATCGGGACGGGACCCGATTTCTATGCCCGGACCCACTGGGGAAATCTGGGGAGACGAGCTCGTCAGCCGGGAGAGTTTCACTCCCCACTCCCCACTCCCCACTCCGCCAGTAGCTGATCAAGAGTACGACTGACGACCGCGGAGGGCCCTCGGTCTGTGGCCAGGTGAACGGGTCGACGGTGTGGCCCCTCGGCGTTGAGGACCAGGGCGAGCACGGTGACGGCCTGCTCGTCGGGCCGGGCGCCGACCTGGTCGGTGACGGCGGGGTCCGTCATGAATCCTCAGGGGCAGCGGGCGAGGTGGGCGGATCGGTAGGCGGTGCCGCGGCTGGCCTGAGCCGGTCCAGAATCGCGGTGACCACCGCGGCGGTATCGGGATCGAGCCCGTCGAGCAGGGTGGCGCTGCGCTCGCCGGCCAGGATGCGGCGTAGCGCCGCGGCGAACGCCGCCGCTTGCGGGTTGGCGGCGAGAGCGTCGAGGGCCCGTGGCAGCGCGGCGCTCATGTCGGGGTCGCCGCCGGCGGCGACAACCGTGGCTTCGATCAGCGCGTTGAGCGCGTTGATCGCGTCGTCTTGGTCGTTGGGGTCGGTGAGGGTGTGCCAGGCGTCGGGGTCGACGGTGACGGTGCCGGCGAGAACGTCCATGAGGCGGCGTACTACGGCGGTGTCGATCGGGTCAAGCCCGTCCAAGGATGGGGTGCGGTCGCCCGCGGCAATGTCGCGCAGCACCGCGACCAGCTGCCGCCAGTCGCTTTGCTCGCCGCGGGTGGTGAGGGCCTGTTCGGCGACGGCGGCGGCGTCGGAGTCACCGCGATGGGCGGCAACCAGGGCGGCGATCACCGGTTCCCACCAGGTCAGGTGCCGCTGGACCTCCAAGGCTTCCTCCGAAGTTAGGGCGCGCGCCTGGCGGAGCACCTCGTCCATCGCCGCCTGTCCGTCCGGGGCGCGGGCGGGTAGCCGGGCCACGAGGTCGGACAGATGTACTCCTTCGACCTGGTCGACGATGCGGCACACGTCGGCGAACGCTGTCGGGGGCGGCGCCTCGTCCCGGGTGAGCAGTCGGGTGAGGGCGCGGACGTCTTGCGTTAAATCGCCGTCGCCCATCTGATAATCGATCACTGCAGTGGCCAGGCGGTGGGCCCACACCTGCTGCGGCTCGCCGCCGTACCGGTCCAGGTAGATCGCAAGGTTGGCGTGGCTGACCTGGATACCGTTCGGATCGTCGGCGGTGTAGCCCAGCCGCAGGGCGTCCTTGCCCAGCTCGATCGCCGGGCCGCCGTGACCCAGCTCGTCCTCTAGGTCGGCCAGCGCGGACAGGACCTTGCCCAGCACGGTGACGTTGTGGTCCGCGTCGAAGACCGTCCGGCACCGCTGCAGCAGTGTCCGGGCCTCACCGACGCGGCCCAGCCGCAGCAGCGGCCCGTAGTCGTTGAATGCAGAGAAGGCCTGGTCGGCGTCGCTGGCCCCCCGCCCCCGTAGGGAGGCGAGTTGTTCGGCATTGAGGTCCAGCGCCCGCTCCCACCGGCCGAGGCGCCGTGCCGCCTCCCGGCCGAGGTCGAAGATCGCTTCCCGGACGTTCCAGGGGGCTGTGGCCTCGGGTATATCGGAGGACTCGGGGAGGGCCGCCATCGCCGGGCGGAGCTGTTCCACCGAGGCAAGTACCTGTTCGGCGTTTCCCTGCATGTTGAGGATCTGCAGCCGCCGCCCCTCGTCGCCGAGCTGGGTCCAGGGGCCCCATCCGGCTCGACGGGTGTACTCCTTCTTGTCCTCGGCAAGGCTGAGTGCCTCGTCAAAGCGACCCCGCCTACGGTAGTGGTTGAGGAGGTCCGAAGCGACCAGCGAGGCCGTCGGGAAGTCCTGGCGGGTGACCGCGGTGTCGAGCAGGTGACGCATCTCTTTGGCGGCGTCGTGGGGGCGGATGTACGCCATGGCTCCAGCGTGGAGCCGCCCCGCTTCAAGTTCCACGTCGGTGCCGCGGCCGCCCTCGCGAACCTTGTCCAGCCATGGGAGCACCGCCGCCCCGGTCCCCAGCGACTGGTCCCGGAACAGGAGCGTCTCGATCGGGTAGAGCACCTGCTGCCACTTGCGTTGCCGGATCAGGTAGGGGGCGGCGGCCAGGGCCGCCCGGCGGACCAGCCAGCCCAGCTCCTCCCCCTCCCGCTCCCGAGCAGCGTTCAAGAGGGCCAGCCAGTAGGCGGCGACTTCGGTGTCGACTGCGGTGGACAGATCGGGGCCGGCCGTGGTGCGGCCAGACTCGGCGACACCGGGATGCAGGTGGAATCGCAGGGGCTGGCCGGTGTCCGGGTCGCGGTCGACGGCGACGAGGGCCTGCTCCAGCAGCGGGGCCAGGGCGGCGTCCAGGGCGGGGGGTGGGCCGGGTTTGTTCAGCCGCTGCCACAGGTCGGCCCAGTTGGCCTCGACCACGAGGCCGATGCGGTCGTCTTGTTCCAGGCAGCACAGCAGCCCGAACAGGGTCGCCGACCCGTCGGGCAGGGTGCTGGTGGTGCCGCGGGTCCAGCCGTCGAGCACCCGCAGATAGTCCTCGCCGGTGGCGGATGCCTCCTGGTGCTGCAGGAAGGTATCCAGGCGGGTGCCGGTGTCCAGCCAGGTCTGATCCGCCTCCTCCAGCCGGGCAAGCAGAGCGGCCGGATCCTCGGCTTGCCCGTCGGCCAGCTCGATCAGCTTCGGGTGGCCCTGCACCACGGCGAGGGTGCGGGCGGCCAGCGCCCGGGCCGTGCCCAGGTCGAGGCCGGGACTGGCGCCGTCGAGCAGGGTCCGCAGGTGCGGCCATTCCCGGGCCAGCAACACCGCCTCGGTCAGCGACAGCGCGTGCACCGGCTCCACCAACACCCCCGCCGGCAGCGAGGCGATCCGGCGGCGAGAGGTCAGCACAACCCGAGACAGGCCGCGGTGGCCGGTGAGCGCATCGATCAGCAGCTGCCACCGCTGGTCGCGCCAACCGCCGGTGTCGGTCAGCAACGACTCCAAGTTGTCCAAAACGAGCAACACCCGCTGCCGTTCCAGGAACTCGGTCAGGGTCGGCAGGAAGCCGGCCAGCGCGGCAGTGTCGTCGACCAGATGCGCCAGCTGGATTCCCGGCAGCTGCGCCTCCAGGTCCAGTGCGAAGTTCGTCAGGGCGGCAGTGATGTCATGGCCCTCCGGCGGAGCCTGATGCCACACCAGCCGGGCGAACCCGTCCTCGTGGGTGTACGCCAACTCCAACGCACACGCGGTCTTGCCCGCCCCCGCCATCCCGTGAAACAACACCCCGCTGCGGCCGCTACGCGGAGCCAGCGCGGCGGTAGCCCGCGTCATCGGCCCCACCCGGCCCACGAACCGCTGCGGCTGCGGGTCGAATCGGGCCAACTTCTGCTGCTCAGCCTGGAACACCACCGGCTGACCAGGCGGCGCGTCCAACCTCAGATCAGCAGCCCGCGCACCGAACAACGCCGGCGTGGTCACCGACAACGCCGGCGCCCCCGCCGTCGGCGGATCCCGCACCACCCGCGGCATCGTCAACCCCAACGCCCGAGCCACCGGCTGCCCCTTACCCAACACCAGCTGATAGAACGAGCCCGCAAGAGCGATCGCGAAATCATCCACCACCGGAAACCGCATCGCCAGCACCGCACAATCCAGCCGGCGTACCAGCTCGGTAGCCACCGCCGGCAACGACCCCTCCGACTGGTCCGAGCCGTCGCCAGGCGCGACGCCGTCAGCGCCGTGCCCGTCGGCACCGTTCCCGGCGACCGGGGGACGCAGGCCGAGCAGGCGCAGATGCTCCGCCGCGGTCACCGCCGCCGACTCACACGTCGACAAGGTGACCAACTTCAACTGCTCCCCGGTCAGATCCAGCAGATCCACCAAGTCCGCACTGGAGATCAAATCCCGGCGGCCGGCATCATCCTCCAACAACAACCCGGCCGGCAGCCCATGCCCAGAAATATGCAGCACGTCCCAGCCCGGCTCCTCCAACAACACATCCTCCAACCGGGCCCGGGTCGCGCCGTACTGCAACACCCGCAACTGCACCGCCCGGCCATTGGCCGCCGAAAACTCCTGCACCAACTGCGCCAGCGCATACCGCTCCCGGCGCAGATTCAACGCCGACGCATCCTCCGGCAGGCTGAACACCGCCAACATCCGCAGCCGCTCACCCACCGCGAGCTTGTCGGACACCTCACCACCGACCTGATCGATGACGACCGTGACCCGCTGCATCGCCAACGGGCGACCGTTCACCGCGGCCAGCTCCCACGGCCGGTAGGCCAACACCTCCGCCCCGGCCGGCACCTCCAGCCGCACCGGCTGGCGAGCCTTCACCAACGCCGGCCCGACCGGGCCCAGCACCTGCTCCCCGATCCACGCCCCCACCTGCGCGGTCAGCTGAGCCTCACTGGCCAACCGCCGATCCGGCGCCGCATGCCACAACAAATACTCATCCAGGCCGGTGAACGCCTCGTACTGCCACTCCCGGGCATCCAACTCCACCACATGATCGGCCAGAAACCGGCCACCATCAGCGTCGCTCAGCCGCCACCGCCACCGCGTCGGCCCCGCGAAATCCAACACCTCAAGCCGCAACATCCACCCACCACCCCGCATCGTGGCCGCACCGCTCCACACTCCTACAACCACGCCGAACCAGTAAATAACCACACCTGCCGATCACCCGGACGATGAGACAGCAGTCAATGACCACATCGACCGCTCACCCCGCCATCCAGCGGACAGGGACCGGCGGTCACCGAGGCCGCACGGACGCCGCGAAGCCGCCTCATTCCCTGCCGTCGACTGTGGTGCGTCGCCACCCCCACCGGGCGTTGTGGCTGCTGACGGCCGGCGAAGAGCCGGCGTTCGCATTCCGCTTCAGTCCGCACGGTGGCCAAGGACGATGCGCCGACATACGTTGCTTCGCAAACCGAGCCTCCGACGGATGCTCGGCGTCGGGGTCAGGCAAGCCACCGGTCGAACCAGGCACGGGTACGCCGCAGCACGTCAAGCTGGTGACCACGTTCCCGGATCGCGTGCTTCTCCCCGGGGTACACCACGTACTCGTGTTCTACCCCATACCCCCGCAGCGCCCGGTGAAAGAGCTCTGCCTGCGATATCGGAACGTTGGTGTCGTTCTCGCCGTGCAGGATCAAGACCGGCGTGCGCACCTCACCGGCGTACGAGATCGGGCTCTGGCGGCCGTTACTTCCGCTGAGGGCGGCCTCGAACCGGCCCTCCTCCCCGGTTGCGGCCAGCATGGCCCAATCGCTGATGCCGGCCCCCATCAAGGCGGCCCGGAACCGGTTCGTCTGCCCGACCGCCCAGGCCGCCATGAATCCGCCGTGGCTCCAGCCGCCGATCCCCAGCCGGTCCGGATCGGCCACCCCGTCGGCGATGAGCCGGTCGATGCCGGCGCCGATGTCGGTCCACTCCGCCAGCCCGACCGCCCCGGCGACCCGGACCGCGAAGTCGTGGCCGTGGCCCATGCCGCCGCGCGGGTTCGGCAGGAACACCGCGTATCCCGCGGTGGCCAGCCATTGGCCGGACGGGTCCCAGCCGAGTTGGAGCCGGTCGGCGTGCCGGGCGTACGGGCCGCCGTGGACCAGCGTCACCAGGGGGAAGGGCCCGGATCGGCCGGGCGGCAGGATCAGCAGGCCGTCGAGGTCCAGGCCGTCGGATGCCTTGTACGACAAGCGTTGCTGAACGCCCCACCGGACGTTTTCCAGCTCGGGGCGGAGGTTGGTCAGCCGGGTCAGTGGCCCACCGACCGGTCCGGCGTGCACGTCGGCCGGCTCGTAGGACGTGCTGACCACCGCCGCAACGGTTTCGCCGTTCCGGCTCGTGGTCAGTGATGTTGCGTGGCCCTTGATCCGGGAGACCTCGACGAGGTGGTGGCCGGCCGGATCCAGCCGGTGGATCGCCGTGTCGAGGCCGTCGGCGACCAACACCAGCGGCGGACCGGTGTCCACCTGGACCAGGCCGATCGGGCAGACGGTGGTGCCGGCGGTCACGCTGCGGTGCTCGCCCACCGGTACGGCGACCTCCAGAACCGCTTGCCCGCCCACCAGCAAAGGCGGGGTCTTCGCCAGGTACGCCAGGTGCCAGCCGTCCTCGGCGGACCACCAGACCAGCGACGACGCGTCCGCGGCGGCCGGACCCAGATCCCGCACCGTGCCGCCGACCGGGTCGAGCAGGTGCAGGGCCGGCTCGATCAGACCCGGGTCCACGTCGGGAGTCGACCAGGTGAGCACGGCCAGCATGCCGTCGCCGGGCCGCTGGACCACCTCGACGACATGGCGATCGCCGAACGCAGCGGGTGTCCGGATCTGCCCACTGCGGACGTCGAGCAGCCGCAGCCGGTCGGGCCCGTCCTCGGCCGGGGCCGCGATCACCACGATCAGGTCCGGATCGGTCAGCGGAAGGTGGGCCGTCACTCCGCCCGGCCACGACGTGACCGTCTGCACGACTCCGTCGGACAGCCCGACCCGGCACACCTGCGTCGTGCCGCGCTCAGCCCGGTCGGAGAGAAAGTAGATCAGCAGCGAGTTCGCGGCCCACCGCGGTGCCGCGTCGTTGCTCTCCCCCGACGTCAGCCGGCGTGGCGGCTCGCTGCCGTCGGCCGCCGCCACCCAGAGCTGGCCGATCGGGTGGTCACCGGCCCGCCCGACCGGCGCGACCACGTACGCGACCCATCTGCCGTCGGGCGACAGCGTCACCGTGCGTGGCACACGGCCGTCGACCACCATCTCGGCGGTGAGCGGAGGGTGAGCCACCGAGGCAGAGTAGCGCTCGCGGGTCGCCTGACTGCCCGACCACGTCCAGTTGGTCGTGGCAGCGTTGATCACCGGTGAGCGACCTGAGCACCGACGAGTCCCTGACGACCGGCACGCAGGCGCGGCGGCCGGTGACCGCCGCGGTCGGTGGCGCGTTCATCCTGGTGTGCGCCGTGGTCATCGCCGGCGCGGTGGTAGCGACTGATCACGTGCTGACACCCGACGGTCCGGCCCGCCGGTTGGACTACCCGGCGGCGACCTGGCCGTTGCTGCTCGCACTGGCAGTCGCCGGTGTGACGGTCATGGCCCATCACCGGTGGGCGCGCGCCGCGGCGCTGCTCGCCGCCGTCGTGGCCGCGCAGCTGGCCGGCATCGGGCTGATCGCCATCCGGGCCTGGTTCGCCATCAAGGGCTTCGGCGGATCGGGCAGCCTCACCGCGACGCACATCACCTGCGCGGCCGCCGCGGCGCTGGCCGCGGCCGCCGCCACCGTGTCGGCCGCAGGCCTGGTGTGGCGCGAGCCCGTCGACGGGTGGCGCAGCCTCGTCCCGGCCCGGCCCATGCTTGTCGGCGCCGGCGTGGCGGTGCTCGGCCTGCTGCCGCAGCTGTGGAACGCAGCCGACGAAGCCGGCGACATCACCGGCCTGGCCCAGATCGCCACCCTGACCTACTCGCTGCCGTGGGGCGTGGGTCTCGTCGTCGCGGGCTGGATCCGTGGCCGTTCCGCGGTCGCCGTCACGGTTTCCGCGCTGCTGTTCGCCATGTTCATGGTGGCCACGAACATGCTCGGCTACTACGCGGCGTACCCGCTGGGCGACTGAAACTCGGTATCACAATCTTGCCGGGCCCGATACACACGGTAGATGCGCGAAGAGACCCTGGCCGGCGGTAACACCACTGGTGCCGTACTCATCGACGGGTTTGTCCACAAGCGGGCCTCACCGTGGACGGCGACCGTGCATGCTGTGTTGCGGCATCTGGAAGATGCCGGTTTTGCCGGCGCTCCGCGCGCGCTCGGCTTTGACGACCAGGGCCGGGAGGTGCTCACCTTTCTGCCGGGCGAGACGATCGGTGACCGGGAGCCATCGCCGGCCTGGACGTCGGCCGATTCGATGCTGGCCCAGGTCGGCCGGTGGCTGCGCGGGCTGCATGACCTGACCGCCGGCTTCACGGCGCCGGCGGAAGAGTGCTGGTTCATCGGTGGCGCGATGGGTCCCGGTCTCGTCGTCGGGCACCAGGACGCGGCTCCCTACAACGCGGTGGTCGACGGCGACCGGCTCGTCGGCTTCTGTGACTGGGACATCGCCGGCCCGTCGTCGCGGGAGTGGGACCTGGCGTTCTCCGCGCTCACCTGGGTGCCGCTCGCGTCGCCGCGCGACGGCGCCGGCTTGAGCGGCCCGGACCTTCGGGAGCGGTCGCGGCGGCTCCATCTTCTGCTTGACGCGTACGGGTATGACGGCGATCGGCTCGCGTTCGGTGCTGTGGTGCCGGAGCGGGCCCGGCGGCAGGCCGGGGTGATCCGCAGCATGGCCGGCGCCGGGGATCCGGCGTCGATCGCGCTGCTGCCCATCGCGGAACTTCTCGAACGCTCCGCGACCGACGTCGAGACCCTGCCCGACACCTTCTGGCGGCCCTCGGCGGGCTCGGCGTGATGCCGAGCCCGCCGGGTCACAGCCTTATCGCCGCAGGGTGAGCACGCCCGGGCGCCACGGCAGGTTGTTGTAGTCGCCGCCGGCGTTGGGGTCCTTGCCCTGGTAGAGCAGTTGCAGGTTGCAGGGGTCGACGGTCTTGGTCTGGTCCGGGTTGGTGCGGACCAGGTCTCCGTGGCTGATGTC
>NZ_JBEZFL010000016.1:0-145523 GCF_040649415.1 Actinoplanes sp. NPDC048967 | reverse complement strand
CACCGAGGGTGGCTCGTTGGTTGAAACCGCCGAGCGGCACGACAGCGTCGGCGGACAGTGCTTCGAGCGGGCCCAGCACGTTGAACCTCATCGCGAGGTCTCACATCCCGCCGGGATGGACAGTCCGAACCGTTCACCAGCAGACGAGCCAGATTTCCACATGACAGCGACGACACTCCCCCGCGAGTGGTACTGAAATGGCGGCATAACGACTTCAGTGGCGCCTGCCGTTACCCCGGGGCGGTGGTGTCATCAACTTTGTGTAAACCACTTGACATAAACCGGAATCGGTAGCCGCGCCCCGTTCGGGAACCGATCCGTCAGTTTCTCCCACGATAGCGTGCCGACCCCGGAAATGGGGGCGGCGCACGAGTGGTGATTCTGACACCACTCGTCGCGCCTGGCAATGCTGCATTGACGTTGATCAACCACGCGACACCCTCGCGCCCACCCGAATTGTATGCGCTATCCCCGGGCCCGGGCGCGCGGCCGGCCTTCCTGTCCACCTGCGGCGGGGCCGCCGACGGCGGCCCCGGACGGTTGTGCTGCCGCCGGTCAGGCGCTCCGCGAGGTGCGCCGGAACATCGGGATGATGACAGCGGCGACGGTCAGGTGCATGGCCGCCAGGGCGACCCGGGTGCCGGCGGTCGCCTCCACAAAGGCGATCGGCAGGAAGGACAGCACCAGGACGGCGACCGCGACGATCGTCCACGTCGACGCCCCGCGCGGCGAGCGGCGCTCCAGCAGCGCCAGGATCCCCCATCCGGCGAATCCGGCCAGCAGCACACTGAAGATCACCGAACCGGCGTTGATGGCCATGACCCCGAAGCCCTGGTCGACCTCGAGCTCGGCGCCGGCGGCGGTGGCGATGCCCCACACCACGACGGCGGCCACCACAGCGGCGGCGATCGTCAGCAGCCGGGTCCGCGTCCGCGACTTTCCGGCGACACCTTGCTTCGTACGGGCTTCCGTGGCCATGACGTGCTCCTCGAGAGATCGGGACCAGCGCTTCGAGCTGGCCTTCCACCGACTGCGACCGTACCAGAAGGTTCCGTTCTTGACTATTTTCTACGGAACTAGATGTCCGGACCGGCCAACTCCAGCAAGGCCCGCGCGGCCAGCCGGTAGCCGAGCGCGCCCAGGCCGACGACGACTCCGCTCGCCAGGGGCGCGAGGACCGACTCGTGCCGGAACGACTCCCGGGCCCACACGTTGGACAGATGCACCTCGACGAACGGCCGCGGATAGTTGGCGAGGGCGTCGCGCAGGCTCCAGCCGGCGATCATGAGCGCTCCGGGATTGACGATGGCGCCGACCGTGTCGTAAGCGTCCTGGACGGCGTGGATCAGCTCCCCTTCGGACTCCCGCTGCACCGCGCGGACCGTCCAGCCGCGGCCGGACACCTCCTCGGCGACCGACTTCTCGATGTCGGCGAGCGTCCGGGTGCCGTAGATCTCCGGCTGCCGGGTGCCGAGGATGCCGAGGTTCGGGCCGTTCAGCAACAACAATTCCCGCATTTTTCCTCCCCTGATCGAATGGCCCGCGGCGCGCTTTTCCCGAGGCCCGGACCGTGCTGGCAAGAGACGATATAGCAGTTTCGGCGACCCGGGCACCGCCGTTGTTCCGCCGGGTGGAATAGGGGGCACATAGGGGGAGTGACGGGCTGTCCGACCTCGGGTAACGTGCCCGTTGGTCCGTGACCGCGGCGATTATCAGCGCCCGCGCGACGGTCCGTCGACGGCAATTCCTCTTCCCTCACCGAACGAAAGGCAACTGCCATGCCCGAGAATTCGCCGGAGCAACCGGTCTTCCCTGCCTGGCCCGCATTCGGCGACGAGGAGCGGACCGGTCTGCTCCGCGCGCTGGAGCAGGGGCAGTGGTGGCGCATGGGCGGCACCGAGGTCGAGACCTTCGAGGACGAGTTCGCCGACTTCCACGGCGGGGGGCACGTCCTCGCGGTCACCAACGGCACGCACGCCCTGGAGCTGGCGCTCCAGGTGCTCGGTGTGGGACCGGGCACCGAGGTGATCGTCCCCGCCTTCACCTTCATCTCGTCGTCGCAGGCCGCCCAGCGGATCGGTGCCGTGGCCGTACCGGTCGACGTGGACCCGGGCACCTACTGCATCGACGTCGAGTCGGCCGCCGCCGCCGTGACGCCCCGGACGCGGGCCATCATGCCGGTGCACATGGCCGGTCTGATGGCCGACATGGACGCGCTCGCCAAGCTGTCCGCCGACACCGGCGTGCCGATCGTCCAGGACGCGGCCCACGCGCACGGCGCCCAATGGCAGGGCAAGCGCATCGGCGAGCTGGGCTCGGTCGCGGCGTTCAGCTTCCAGAACGGCAAACTCATGACCGCCGGTGAAGGCGGCGCCGTGCTGTTCCCGGACGCCGAGCTGTACGAGGCGGCCTTCCTGCGGCACAGCTGCGGGCGTCCGCGCGGTGACCGCCGCTACCTGCACAAGACATCGGGCTCGAACTTCCGCCTCAACGAGTTCTCCGCGAGCGTGCTGCGCGCCCAGCTCTCCCGGCTCGACTCGCAGATCGACACCCGCGAGCAACGCTGGCCGGTGCTGGCCGCGCTGCTCGGCGGGATCCCCGGCGTCGTCCCGCAGAGCGGCGACGAGCGGGCGAACCGCAACCCGCACTACATGGCGATGTTCCGGGTACCGGGCCTGACGGAGGAACGGCGCAACGAGATCGTCGACGAGCTCATCGCCCGCGGACTGCCCGCGTTCGCCGGCTTCCGGGCCATCTACCGCTGCGACGGCTTCTGGGAGACCGGCGCCCCGGACGAGACCGTGGACCAGATCGCCGAGCGCTGCCCGAACAGCGACGCCATCAGCGAGGACTGCATCTGGCTGCACCACCGCACGCTGCTCGGCACCGAGGAGCAGATGCACCAGATCGCGCGGATCGTCGCCGACGTGCTGGGCCGGGCGTGAGCGAGCCGGCCTCGGCCCGGCCGCCGGTCCGGGTGGCGGTGGTCGGGCTGGGCTGGGCCGGCCGCTCCATCTGGCTGCCCCGGCTGATCGCTCATCCGGACTTCACCGTGACCGCCGTCGTCGACTCCGACCCGGCGGCCCGGGCGGCCGCAGCGGAGCAGGCACCCGGGGCCGCGACGCTGGCGTGGCCCACGGAGCTGACCCGAGAGCAGGCCGACCTCGCGGTCGTCGCCGTGCCGAACCACCTGCACACCGAGGTGGGCGCCGAGCTGCTCACCCGGGGCATCCCGGTCTTCCTGGAGAAGCCGGTGTGCCTGAGCACGGCCGAGGCCGAGCGGCTCGCGGCGGCCGAGCGGTCGGGGGGCAGCGTGCTGCTGGCGGGCAGCGCGGCCCGTCACCGTGGCGATGTCCGCGAGCTCTGCGCCGTGGTGGGGGGCCTGGGCCGGGTCCGTCACATCGAGGTGGCCTGGGTCCGCTCGCGCGGCATCCCCCGGGCCGGCGGCTGGTTCACCCGTCGGGACCTCGCGGGCGGTGGCGCGATGGTCGACCTCGGCTGGCACCTGCTGGACACGCTCGTCCCCCTGCTCGGCGCGGCCCGCTTCGTGCAGATAACCGGCACCCTGTCGGACGACTTCCTGCACGATCGGCGCTGGGCGGCGGCGTGGCGTGAGGATCAGCCGGCGGACACCGGTCACCGCGACGTCGAGGACACCGCCCGGGCCTTCCTCGTCTCGGACGAGGGCGTCTCGGTGGCCCTACGGGCGAGCTGGGCGTCGCACCAGGCCCGCGACACCACCACGATCACGGTCGAGGCAGCCGGTGGGACAGCCACCTTGCGGTGCACCTTCGGCTTCAGTCCCAACCGGCAGGGCGGCGCCACGCTGTCGGTCACTCGCGACGGCGAGACCACGCCGGTCGCCATCCCGCACGAGGAGATCGGCCTGGAGTACGTACGCCAGCTCGACACCCTGCCCGCTGCGCTGGCCGACCCGCTGGCCCGTGGATCGGCCGCGGCCGAGGCAGCCAGGACCATCGCGGTCATCGAACGGTTCTACGAGTCCGCTCTGGAGTTCCGCGCCCTCGCCCCGACCGGACGCTGACCGGGGCACAGGACCGAGAAAGGGGAGACCATGCCCGACATCGTGCGGCTGCGACCCGGCACCACGGTCGCCGGGACCGTTCGCAAGGCGGTCATCTTTGATCTGGACGGCGTTGTCGTCGACAGCTTCGCGGTGATGCGCGAGGCGTTCGCGATCGCGTACGCGGAGGTCGTCGGCGAAGGCCCGGCGCCGTTCAACGAGTACGAGAAGCACCTCGGCCGCTATTTCCCGGACATCATGCGGATCATGGGCCTGCCGATGGCGATGGAGGCGCCGTTCGTCCGGGAGAGTTATCGGCTCGCCCCTCAGGTCCGGGTCTTCGACGGCGTCCGGGAGCTGCTCACCGACCTGCGGGAGCGCGGTTACCGGCTGGCAGTGGCGACCGGCAAGAGCGGTCCGCGGGCCCGGTCCCTGCTCGACGAGCTCGGGCTGCTGGACCGGTTCGACCATGTCATCGGCTCCGACGAGGTCAGCCGCCCGAAACCGGCGCCGGACATCATGCTGCGGGCCCTGCAGCTCATGGGCGTCCAGCCCGAGGAAGCGCTGGTCATCGGAGACGCGGTGAGCGACATTCGTAGCGCGAGGGCGGCGGGCGTGCCCGCGGTCGGCGCCACCTGGGCCGACATCGACGAGGCGGTGCTCCGAGCGGCCCGGCCCGACCTGCTCCTGCGCCACCCGGACGAGCTGCTCCCGCACTGTCCGCCGGTTCCGGCGGGCTGATCGCGTCCGCACCGCACGGAAGAAGCCCGGAGGCCGGCGCCTCCGGGCTTCATCGTGCCGAGGGACGTGCTCAGACCGGTTGCAGCTCGGGGATCCGGGCGCCGGGCAGGTCGAGGCCGTCGAGCAGGGCGGTACGCACCACCTGAGCGGCGAGCGCCTCGTCGGCCGAGCCGATGCCGAGCCGGTTGTGGGTCAGGTGCGCGTGGTCGAAGACGACGTAGGCCTGCGCGTCGAGGACGCCGGGCACAGCCACCAGGCGCGCCAGCCCGTCCAGGTAACGCTCCCAGACTGCGCGGTGCCCGGGCTGCATCGCCTGCGCGGTCACCGTGGCGAGCACCGCACCGGCCTCGTTCCGGGCCCTGGTCATCAGCGCCACGCGGGTGGCACCGGGCAGCTCGGCCGCGCGGAACTGCCAGCACTGGAAGAGGAAGGCCGCCCGGTTACGGGCCGGTACCAGCTGAGCGAGGTGGGCGAGGTGGGCGACCGCCAGCCCCAGCTGCTCGCCCTCGCGCAGTTCGCCGGCCGCCAGCAGGTCCAGGGCGAACTCGCTGGACAGGTGGGAGAGGTCGGTCGCCGTACGCGCGGCCCGGTCGCCCAGGTAACGGGCACTCAGGGGGGTCTGCTGGCCCGGCCCGGCCGGGTGCGGCTCCGGCGCGAGCCGGCCGGCGCGCACGCCCAGCTCGTGCAGGACCTCCGCCCTGGAGTAGAGCCACACGCCGACGTGCGGTCCGGAGTGGTCGATCAAGCGCTGGAACGCCCATCGGCCGTCGGGGTCGGCGGATCGCAGGTGGTCGATCAGCGCGGGCATTCCGGTCATACCGTGGGCCTCACCGCCGGACGGCGGAGCCGGTCGCAGGCGTACGTACAACCAATTGCGCGTCACCGCGGGTCTCCTCGCATCGTCGTGTTTTGAAGAATGCTCTCGGGGCATTCTCGTAACCGACCCTAGGGACGACTCGGCGCGAATTCCATGGCGAGCCGCCCGGTGCTCACCGCTATCTCGATCGTCGGGGGACATAGGGGATTCATAAGGGTTGGCAAGGCGCCGCGACGGCCCTAGCGTTCCGGGTACTCCGGACATATTCGTACGGGGAGTCGCGTCAGATCGCCGGACCACCAGGGGGACCGCATGGCCTCGTCCACCACCACGGACAGCGGTTGGACCCGCCGGTTCCGGGCCGCCCCGCAGGCCCGGGCCCGGCTGATCTGCTTCCCGCACGCTGGTGGGTCCGCCACCTCCTGCTTCCCCTTCGCGCAGGCGCTCACCCCGGGCACCGACGTGCTGGCGGTGCAGTATCCGGGGCGTCAGGAGCGCCGGTCGGAGCCCCCGCTGGACTCGATCGAGCTGCTCACGGACGCGCTGACCCGGGAACTGCTGCCCTGCGCCGACCGGCCGCTGGTGTTCTTCGGCCACAGCATGGGCGCGATCATCGCGTACGAGACGGCGCTGCGCTTCGAGGCAGCCGGGGTCCCGGTCGCCCATCTGGTGGCCTCAGGCCGCCGGGCACCGTCGCGGTACCGGCCGGAGACCGTGCACCTGCGGGGCGATGAAGGCATCCTGGCGGAGGTACGGCTGTTGCGCGGCACGGACAGCGCCCTGCTGGACGACCCCGAGATGCAGGCCCTGATCCTGCCGGCGTTGCGCTCCGACTACCACGCGATCGAGACCTATCGCCACGCGCCGGGCCTGCGGCTCGAGCGCACGCCGGTAACCGCCCTGACCGGCGACGCGGACCCGCGCACCACGATCGACGAGGCGCGTTCCTGGTCGGCGCACACCACCGCCGCCTTCGACCTGCGGGTGCTGCCGGGCGACCATTTCTTCGCCCTGAGCCGGCCGGAGGCGGTCGTCCCCGTGCTCGCCGGACTGCTGGGCGGACTCGGCTGAGCCGCCGACGGCGGTGCTCGTCACATCGAACTCGTTGCACACGGGATAATCCCGTCCTTCATCTTCTTGATATGCTGCGTTGATGACGACTGGCCAGGTAGCGAAAGTGACCGCCCCCGCCGGATCGATGCCCGACGGCGCGCCCGACGTCATGTTCCTGCTCTCCTGGGTGAATCACGCGCTTGCCCTGGAGAACGCCGCCGGTCTCTCGGAGCTCGGCATCACCACCCGCGCCTACTGCGTGCTGTACAAGGGCATGTCGGGTGAGTTCACCCAGAGTCAGCTCGGCGAGATGTGCGGCATCGACAAGACCACGATGGTCGTGACGGTCGACGAGCTGGAGCGTTCCGGTTTTGCCGAGCGACGGCTGTCCCAGACGGACCGGCGCGCTCGGATCGTGGCGGTCACCCCGGCCGGCGAGGAGATCGTCGCGCAGGCCAGCAAGATCGTGCAGCGCATTCAGGAGGACGTGCTCTCCTCGCTGTCCGTGCGCGACCGGGCGACCTTCCTCAAGGTGCTCGGTGAGCTGGTCGAGGGCCGGCTGTCGACGTTCGTGCAATGCGACCGCCCGGTCCGGCGCCGGATGGTCAAGGCGAACTGACCAGCCCGGCCGCCCCGCGGACCGGACCCGGCGTCACCCGGGCCGGCCCGCAGAGCCGCATGATCAGAGCCGCGTGATCAGAGCCGCGTGATCAGGAGCCGATGCTGCGCGGATGCCGGAAGAAGTTGTTCCGGTCGTAGCGCTGCTTGACCGAGACCAGCCGGGCGTAGTTCTCGCCGTAGTAGGCGGTGCGCCAGTCCGGCAGCTCGTAACCGGGGAAGTTGACGTACGCGCCCACCGAGGCGGGAGCGAGCGCCGCCGCTCCTCGCCGGGTCCACGTCGTCGCCGCCGACTTCTCCGCCTCCGTGGGGGTCGGGCTCGCGTAGGACGAGACGAAGCCGACGATGTGGTTGGCGTTGCGGTGCACGAAGGCGGTGTCACTTCGCCGCGGCTGGTTCGCGACGCCGCCCACCGCGGAGAACTGCACCACCCGGGACTGACCGGGATAGCGGTCCGCGGCGAAGGCGGTGCCGATGTCCGCCAGGCTTGCCGTGCTGAAGGACGAGGCGAAACGATACGTGTCGCGCTGGAAAGTGCCACGGTGCAGAGCCGCGCCGGGGATGGTGCCCTCACGGTGGCAGCCCTCGAAGGAGAGCTTGTCGCAGGCGTAGATCCGCTTCATCGCGTCGACGAAGGACAGGTCCTCGCTGACCCGGCTCAGCGGTTGCACGCCCGCGGCGGTCACCAGGGCGTCGAGCGACGCGTCGAGCTCGCTCTTCGGGCCGTGGTAGAGCCCGTACGCGAACACCAGCGGGGCCGGAGCACCGTCCGGCAGCACCAGGACCAGGCCACCACCGAGATTGTGGGAGGCGCCGCGGGTCCACGCGGTCCATGCCCCGAGCAGGTCCTGGGCGTCGTCCCAGGCCCACGCCGTCTCGTAGTAGGTGGCCCGCGGCGCGTCGATGCGCCGCACCTCGAAGTCGACGACGACGCCGAAGTTGCCGCCGCCACCACCGCGCAGCGCCCAGAACAGGTCGGGCTCCTGGGTCGCGGAGGTGGTCACGATCCGCCCGTCGGCGAGCACGATCCGGGCCGAGACCAGCCGATCGCTGCCGATCCCGAACTTGCGGGTCTGCATGCCGAGCCCACCGCCGGACAGGAAGCCGCCGGGGCAGACCGTCGGGCACGTACCGGCGACGATCTGCACCCCCTGGCTGCTGAGCACGGTCAGCGCGTCGATCGACTGGGCTCCGGGGCCGAGGTGCACGGTGTCACCGGAGACCGACACCTGCTTGATGCGGGACACGTCGAGCACGATGCCGGTGCCGGTGGACCAGCCTTCGAAGTTGTGCCCGCCGCTGCGCACCCGCAGCGGGATGCCCAGGTCCTGGGCGGCCAGCACGGCGGTACGGACGTCGGCGGCGTCCTCCGCGTACACGATGGCCTGCGGGTTGATCGAGTCGAACTGGGCGTAGTGAAGCTGTTTGGCGACGTCGTACTCGGCGCTGCCGGGCAGCACGACCTTGCCGGAGACCGACTTGCCGAAGAGCTTGGTGTCCTGGGTGAGCCCCGCGAGCGCGGGCGAGGCGGTTCCGGTGACGGTGGCGGCGAGCGCGACCCCACCGCCGGCACGGAGCAACGACCTTCTGCTGAGCATCAATCCTCCATCGCTGGAACTACGAACGATCGGCCTGCTGTGCGACGGGAGCGGCGCGCCGCGAACAATGAACGGCAAATCCGACCGAATCGGCATGAGAAACCGATTTCGGCGCACCATGAATGGGTACGCATGATCCCCCCGTGATCTGTCCGGCCACCGATTTCGGCGGCCGGAGTCAAGCGCGTGCCCAATGTAGGCACCCATTGTTCGAGGAATAGGGCCGCGGGCCCATTGCTCACCCAGCCCCGGTCAATCACCCGGCAATTGGGCGCGACAAATACGGTCAACTGTGCAGGACAGGAAAGGCGATGAGTTCGTGCTCGGCGAGACCGGCACCGCCGAACCGGCCGTGCCGGGGTCGACGGCCCCCGGCAACCGGGCCGGCCGTCACCCGTTCGGCCACGCCTGGATCAAGGCGGATCTGCCGGCGGCAGAGCAGCGGCTCAGGAGGTCGGCGGCGGACCGGCAGGCGGTACCGCGCCACGGAACTCCCCGACCATCTGCTCCGCGGCCGCTGCCGCGGTGCACTCGCCGGCGAGCAGCCGCTGCTGCAGCTCCCGGGCGAGCCGGCGCACCCGCGGATCGGCCCGCAGCTCGGTCATGAGCCGGTCGTGGGCCAGGCTCCAGAGCCACTCCAGCTGCTGATCGCGCCGGTGACTGTCGATCGTGCCGGCAGCGTCCAGCACAGCCCGATGCCGGACCGTGGCCTCCCACACCTGCCGTACGCCCGTGTTCGTCCGGGCACTGCAGGCCAGCACCGGTGGGCGCCAGGGTGCGACGGGCGGGTGCAGCAGCCGCACCGCGCCGGACAGCTCGGCCACGGCCTGCCCGGCAGCGGCGACCCGGGCGCCGTCGGCCTTGGTGACGGCGATGACGTCAGCCAGCTCCAGGATGCCTCGCTTGACGCCCTGCAGATCGTCCCCGGCACCGGGGAGGACGAGCAGCAGCACCGTGTCGACCATGGCGGCCACGGCGGTCTCGGACTGGCCGACCCCGACGGTCTCCACGAGGACCACGTCGTACCCGGCAGCCTCCACGACCACGATCGCCTCCCGGGTGGCCCGGGTCACTCCGCCCAGCGTTCCGGCGCTGGGCGACGGGCGGACCAGGGCGGCCGGATCCGCCGCGAGCCGGCGCATCCGGGTCCTGTCCCCCAGGACACTGCCGCCGGTGCGCTGCGACGACGGATCGACGGCCAGCACCGCGACCCGGTGTCCCGCCGCCGTCAGGTCGGTGCCGAGCGTCTCGATGAAGGTCGACTTGCCGACGCCGGGCACGCCGGTGATCCCCACCCGGGTCGCTCCGCCGGCATGCGGCGTGAGCTCGGCCAGCAGACGCTGGGCCGGCTCCCTGTGGTCGGCCCGGATCGATTCCACCAGCGTGACGGCGCGCGCCACCCAGACCCGTTCGCCGGCCAGCACTCCGGCCACGCACCGGGGCAGGTCCGGGGACCGCATGGTCAGGCCGGCCCGCCGGGACGGCCGCGCAGCATGCTCAGCAGTTCGAGGGCGGCACCGGCCAGCGCCGTGCCGGGCGGGAAGATCGCCTGGGCGCCGGCCGCGCGCAGAGCCGTGTGATCCTGCTGTGGAATGACGCCGCCGGCCACCAGGACGATGTCCGGGCGACCGAGCCGGTCCAGTTCGGCGCGCAGCGCCGGCACCAGGGTGAGATGACCGGCGGCCAGTGAGTTGACGCCGACGATGTGCACGTCCGCGTCGATCGCCTGGCGAGCCACTTCCTCGGGCGTCTGGAAGAGCGGCCCGACGTCGACGTCGAAGCCGAGATCGGCGAACGCCGTCGCGATGACCTTCTGCCCGCGGTCGTGGCCGTCCTGGCCCACCTTCGCGACGAGGATGCGCGGCCGCCGGCCCTCGGCGGCCAGGAACTCGTCGCCGGCCCGGCGGACGGCGCCGATGGTGTCCGTGGTCCCCGCCTCCTCGTGGTAGACGCCGGTGACGACGCGGATCTGCTCGGTGTGCCGTCCGAAGACCCGCTCCAGGGCGTCGGACATCTCCCCCACGGTCGCGCCCGCCGCAGCCGCCCGCACCGAGAGCTCGAGCAGGTTGGCGTCACCGGTGGCCCCGTCCGTCAGCGCCCGCAGCGCGGCGACGCAGGCGCCGCCGTCGCGATCGGCGCGCAACCGGCGCAGCTTCTCCACCTGGCCGGCCCGGACGGCGCTGTTGTCCACGCGCAGGATGTCGAGTGGTTCCTCGGTCCGCGGGCGGTACCGGTTGACTCCGATCACCGGCTGGCGGCCGGCGTCGATCCGGGCCTGGGTGCGCGCCGCCGCCTCCTCGATGCGCATCTTGGGCAGGCCGGCTTCGACAGCCCGGGCCATGCCGCCGGCCGCCGCGATCTCGTCGAGGTGTTCCTGAGCTCGCCGGGCCAGGTCAGCGGTCAGACGCTCCACGTAGTAGGAGCCACCCCACGGGTCGGCCACCCGGGTGGTGCCTGATTCCTGCTGAAGCACCAGCTGGGTGTTGCGGGCGATCCGGGCGGAGAAGTCGGTCGGCAGGGCCAGCGCCTCGTCCAAGGCGTTGGTGTGCAGCGACTGGGTGTGCCCCTGCGTGGCGGCCATCGCCTCCACGCAGGTACGGACCACGTTGTTGAACGGATCCTGCGCGGTCAGCGACCAGCCGGAGGTCTGACAGTGCATGCGCAGCGCCGTCGATCTGTCATCACGGGGACCGAACTGGCGCACCAGCGACGCCCAGAGAAGCCGGGCAGCCCGCAGCTTCGCGACCTCCATGAAGAAGTTCGCACCGACGGCCCAGAAGAACGAGACCCGCGGGGCGAACAGGTCGATGTCCAGTCCCGCACCGACGCCCGCCCGCAGGTACTCCACCCCGTTGGCCAGGGTGTAGGCCAGCTCCAGATCGGCGGTCGCCCCGGCTTCGTGCATGTGGTAGCCGGAGACCGAGATGGAGTTGAACTTCGGCATCCGCCGCGAGGTGTAGGCCAGGATGTCGGAAACGATCCGCATCGACGGCGCCGGCGGATAGATGTAGGTGTTGCGGACCATGAACTCCTTGAGGATGTCGTTCTGGATCGTCCCGGTCAGGTCCTCCGGTGCGATGCCGTTCTCCCGGGCGGCCTCGATGAACATCGCCAGGACGGGCAGCACCGCGCCGTTCATCGTCATCGACACGCTGGTCCGGTCGAGCGGGATGCCGTCGAACAACTGCCGCATGTCGAGCACCGAGTCGATCGCCACGCCGGCCATCCCGACGTCTCCCGCGACCCGCGGGTTGTCGCTGTCGTAGCCGCGGTGGGTGGGCAGGTCGAAGGCGACCGACAGGCCCTTCTGGCCGGCGGCGAGGTTACGGCGGTAGAACGCGTTGGACTCCTCCGCGGTGGAGAAGCCCGCGTACTGGCGGATGGTCCAAGGCTGGGTCGCGTACATCGTGGGATAGGGGCCACGGATGAAGGGCGGCAGGCCGGGGTACGTCGCCGGGGCGTCCAGGCCGGCGAGGTCGTCGGCGGTGTAGACGGGCCGGACGGTGATCCCCTCCGGCGTACGCCAGCCACCGGCGTCCGGCTCCGGCGGTGCGGGTGCGGCCGGCCCGGGTGAACTCAGCGGGACACCGGCGAACGACGGGATCGGTGACCTGCTCGTCATCGCGGGCGCTCCAGGCACGAGTAGGTGGTGCGCAGGACGGAAAGGGCGTCGCAGCCGGCGTGGACATGACCGTCGGCGCCGTGGGCCGGATCGGGCCGGCCGGCGAGCCACACCGTCACCGCGCCGGCGTCCCGGAGCGCGCGGATGACCTGCTCGGCCCGGTCGGCGTACGCCTCGTCCGGCCCCACCAGGCAGGCGACCCGCAGCCCGGACGCGGAGAAGGCGGCGGCCAGCCGGCCGGGATCGGTGGAGTTCACCGTACGCGCGCCCAGGCCTCCGGCGGCGAACAGGTTGGTGACGAAAGCCGGCCGGGAACCCCTCGCGGCGGCGGCTCCGAGCAGGGCGATGAACACCTCCGGTCGCTGCCCGTACCGGTCCGACCAGGCGTCGGCCCGGTCCCGCAACTCCTCGAAGTCCTCGGCGTATCTGTGCCGGGGCAGCGCACCCGCCGGCCCGGGCGGCGGGACCGCGCGAGGTGGCCGCGGCTCGTCCGGCAGCGGGAAGTCGCTGACCCCGGTGATGACGCCGCGGCGGTGTGCCAGGTCGTCGCGGCGCCGGTCCCAGGTCTCCGCCAGGCGCTTGGCGAGCAGGCCGGACTCCAGCACCGCCACCGCCCCGCCCTGGCATTCGATCTCGGCGAACCAGTCCCACGCCACGCGAGCGAGCTCGCCGGTCAGCTCCTCGACGTACCAGGATCCGCCGGCCGGGTCGCGGACCCGGCCCAGGTGGCACTCGGCCAGCAGGATGCTGCCGGTGTTGCGGGCGACGCGCCGGGCGAGCTCACCCGGCGGCCCGAGCACCGCGTCGTACGGCTGCAGCGTCACCGCGTCCGCGCCGCCGATCCCGGCCCCGAAACAGGCCAGGGTGCTGCGCAGGATGTTCACCCAGGGGTCCCGGGCGGTCATCATCGCGCTGGACGTCACCGCGTGCTGCTGCTGGACCGCAGCCGAGGGTGGAGCACCGCAGACCTCGCCCACGCGCGCCCACAACCGGCGCGCCGCCCGGAACTTGGCGATCGTCGCGAACTGGTCGGCGGTGGCCGCGTACCGGAACTCGATCTGCTGGAACGCCTCGCCGGCGGTGAGCCCGGCGCCGGTCATCCGCCGCAGGTAGTGCACCGCGACGGCGAGCGCGCAGCCGAGCTCCTGGGCGTCGCTCGCACCGGCGTCGTGGTAGACGGTCGCGTCGATCGTGTAGGCCCGGACACCGGGGAAGGACCCGGTGCAGCGCGCCGCAAGAACGGTCGGAGCATCCTCGTCGGCCGGGACGCCGGTGGCGGCCCGGTGCGCCAGCGGGTCAGCGCCGAGGCCCGCCGTCACCGGGCCGGCCGCCCGGGCGGCGTACCGGAGCAGGATCTCGGCCGCCTCGCCCACGTCGTCGCCGGCATCCAGCACCACCGGATGCCGCACCGGGTCGATCTCGTCGAGCACGCCCGGCAGCTCGCCGATCGGCAGCCCGTCCGCTCCGACGGCGAGCCAGACAGAGGTCACCCCCGCGTCCAGATCGTCCCGGACGATCTGCCCGGCCCGGTCCGGACCGGCGTGCCGGTGGTGCTGCCGGATCTGCCAGCCGCCGGCGGGCGGTCGGGTCCTGAGCCGGTACGGGACATCGCCCGCGGATTCAGCTGTGTACAGCGGGCGGATGCCGAGGCCGTCGTACGTGGTCGTGGTCAGCAGCTCTTCCACCTCGGACCGGTCGACCGGACGTCCGGTGGTGCGGCGCAGTGCTTTCGCCGCGAGGTCGAGCCAGCGCAACCGGTCGGTCGGCGGGCTCTGCTCGGACAGGTTCATGGCATCCACCCGGTCATCCGTCTGCTCGCGGTCACCGATGACGCTAGGGAGCACTGCCGGGCCGGCCAACCCCTAAGCGTGAGGCGGCAGGATAGGGGTTGGCCCGGCGTGTCCGGGACGGCTACCGTCGCCTCGCGCCGAGCAGCCGGCTCCGCGCCCTGTCCCGCGACCGGAGCTGCCGATGGATGCCGTGGTGACGAGCCCGCTGCTGCTGCGCGGCCTGTTGTCGCCGTACGTCGCCGTGGCCGAGTGCGGCACCGACCCGCCGGACGTGGTGCTCTTTCCGGAGGAGCGGCGGGTCGTCGCGCGTGCGGTGGAGAAGCGGCGGCGCGAGTTCGGCTCTGTGCGCCACTGCGCGCGCCGCGCTCTGGCCGAGCTGGGCCTGCCTCCGCAGCCCATCCTGCCGGGCCGGCGTGGGGCGCCACAGTGGCCGGCCGGCGTGACCGGCAGCATGACCCACTGCGCCGGTTTCCGCGGCGCCGCCGTGGCACGTTCCGCGGACATCGCCGCGCTCGGGGTGGACGCGGAGCCGCACGAGCCGCTGCCCGACGGCGTGGCCGAAGTGGTGCTGCGCCCGGAGGAGCAGGACGGTGTCGCCCGCCTCGCCGAGGCCCATCCGGCAGTGGCCTGGGACCGGCTGGTGTTCAGCGCCAAGGAGTCGGTGTTCAAGACCTGGTATCCGAGCACCGGACGGGAGCTCGACTTCGGCGAGGCGAGCATCGAATTCGATCCCCGGGACGCGTCTTTCGTCGCCCGGCTGCTGGTCCCCGGCCACGGCGGCTACCGGGGCCGGTACGCCGTCGCCGATCGCCTGCTCGTCACCGCGATCGAGGTCGCCCGTCGGTAGCGTCGCGGGCCGGCGGAATCAACCGGCCCGCACGATGCGCCACCGGTGGCCGAAGATGTCCCCCACCTCCGCGCCCCCGTCGATCCGCTCGAGCTGAGCCCCGGCCTCGGCGAACCGCCGGAGCACCCGTTCCAGTTCGTCGCCGGGAAGGCGGACCTCGCTGTGACCGCGGCCGGCCGGACCGGCGGGCGACCACGGCGTGCCGACGCTCAGCAGGTAGTCGCCGATCTCGATGTCAGCGTGCAGGAGCCGCCCGTCACAGAGGCATTCACGACCAGATTCCACGCCGGCGAAAATCGCAGTGTAGAAACGCACCGCCGCGTCGGCGTCCTCCACCTGGACCTCGATTTCCGTCACGGTCACCGCCTATTCCGCGATACGAGTACGGGTCACCCAGTCGAAGAACAGCAATGCCGCATCGGCGCTCTGCTCGGGCCGGCGCTCGAAATGCTCATGGCCGCCCCAATGCTCGATCTTGACCCGGTCCGCGCCCGGCCGAACGTGCTGCCGGCGCAGCTCGGCGGGGAGAGTGGCCGGGCCACCCTCCAGCACCGCCACGACTGCGGGCTCGGACCGGGCGGCCACCGGACCACCATTTCCCGATCCCTGGAATTCGACCATGATCAGCACCTCCATCGCTTTCCGCAGCCCTGCGCCGGACCGGTCGGAAAGGAGCCCGGATGCGTCCGGCGTGGCACCTTCGGAGCATATCCAGGATCCGTCGGCGACCGAACCCTTAACGACCCCCTACAGCCGGTACCGCGAGGGCCGGAAATCAGAATGGACGATGAGCTCGGGGCGTCCGGCATAATGTCTGCGCATGCGCCTGCTGGCTGGTACAGCCCTCTCCCCCGCGACGGCCGACGACACGATCCGGATCGGTACGGTCACCCTCTCGCCGGAACGACTGCTCGCCTGTGCGAACGCGGTGGCCGACGACGTCCGCGGTGAGCCGGTCGTGGCGGTGCACGCGACCGCGAGCGCCGAGACCGTGGTGGCGATCGTCGGGGCGATGCTCGGCGGCGCCGCGGTCGTCCCGGTGCCACCGGACTCCGGGCCGCGGGAACGGTCGCACATCCTGCGCGACTCCGGGGCGACCCTGCTGCTCGCCGCCGGCCCGGAGCCGGCCGCCGAGATCCGCGTCCGTCAGGTTGACCTGCACCGGAGCTCGGACCACCGGCACCCGGAGCCGAAGCCGGAACAGGCCGCGCTGATCATGTACACGAGCGGCACCACCGGCCCGCCGAAGGGTGCGGTGCTCTCGCACCGCGCGCTCGAGGCCGGCATCGACGCACTGGCCGACGCCTGGGCCTGGCATCCGGACGACGTGCTCGTGCACGGCCTGCCGCTGTTCCACGTGCACGGGCTCGTCCTCGGCGTGCTCGGCGCCCTGCGGGTCGGTTGCCGGCTGCACCACACCGGACGGCCCGACCCCGAGGCGTACGCGGCCGCGGCCGGAACGCTCTACTTCGGCGTACCGACGGTCTGGTCCCGGGTGTGCGCCCAGCCGGCCGTGGCCGAGCGCCTGCGCTCCGCCCGGCTGTTGGTCTCCGGCAGTGCTGCCCTGCCGACCCCGCTGTTCGCGCGCATGCAGGAGCTGACCGGCCACCGCCCGGTCGAGCGCTACGGCATGACCGAGACGCTGATCACCCTGAGCAACCGGGCCGACGACCCCGGACGCGAGGCCGGCCTGGTCGGCACGCCCGTCGCGGGAGTCGAGGCCCGGGTGGTCGGCGACGACGGGTCCACGCTGCCGGCCGACGGCGAGTCCATCGGCGAGCTCTGGGTGCGCGGTCCGATGCTCTTCGACGGCTATCTGGGCCGGCCCGAGGTCACCGCGCAGTCGCTGGACGCCGACGGCTGGTTCCGGACCGGCGACCTCGCCCGCACGACGCCGGGCGGCGCGTACCGCATCGTCGGCCGCCGGTCCACCGACATGATCAAGAGTGGCGGCTACCGGATCGGCGCCGGTGAGGTCGAGGACGCCCTGCTGGCCCACCCGGCGGTCCGCGAGGCGGCCGTGCTCGGCACCCCGGACGACGACCTCGGTCAGCAGGTCACCGCGTTCGTGGTGGCCGAGGCGGTGACCGCCGGTGAGCTCGTCGACTTCGTGGCCCGTACGTTGTCGGCCCACAAGCGACCACGGCAGGTGAGGTTCGTCGACGCATTACCCCGCAATGCGATGGGTAAGGTGCAGAAACACCTGCTGACGTCCTGAGAGGGAGCACTGCGATGACCCGGACCGCCGACGACGTCAGCCTCGACGCGGCGCTGGACCCGCTGGTCCTCGCCCTCGACATCGGATCCACCGCCACCCGGGGCGGGGTGCACGACGCGTCGGGGCGGCGGGTGCACGGCCTGCAGCACAAGGTGCCGCACGCCTTCTCGGTCGCGCCGGACGGCACCTCGGTCATCGATCCCGACCAGGTGACCGCGGAGGTCGAGCAGGTTCTGGACGCGGTGACCGGCGACCTGCGGCTGGGGACCCGCATCGCCGGTGTCGCGATGGACACCTTCGCCGCCTCGCTGATCGCCGTCGACGCCACCGGGCGCGCGCTCACCCCGTGCCTGACCTACGCCGACTCCCGCAGCGCCGGCGCGGTCACCGCGCTGCGTCAGGAGCTCGACGAGCACGCGGTGCAGCAGCGCACCGGCACCCGCCTGCACACCAGCTATCACGCCCCGCGCCTGCGCTGGCTGGCCGCTGAGCAGCCTCGCCTCGTCGCGGAGGCCGCCGCCTGGTGGTCCCTGGGTGAGTACATCCTGGCCCGGCTGATCGGGCAGCCGCTCGCCGGGACGTCCACGGTGGCGTGGACCGGCCTGCTCGACCGTCGCACCGGTGAGCTCGACGCCGAGCTGCTCGACGCGGCGGGCATCGGCCCCGAGCAGCTCGGCCCGCCACGGGACATGACCCAGCCGGCACCGTCGGCGAACCGGGCGCTCCGGCCGGCCCTGGCCCGGGCCGTGTGGTTTCCCGTCATCACCGACGGCTTCGCCAGCAACATCGGAGCCGGGGCGACCGACGCCACGGTGCTCACCGCGGCCACCGCCACCAGCGGCGCCCTGCGGGTGCTGCTCGACGGCCCGGCCGATCCCCTGCCGTTCGGGTTGTGGAACTACCGGGTCGACGCCGGCCGCACGCTGCTCGGCGGGGCGATCAACGACGTCGGCCGCGCCGTCAGCTGGGCCGAGGCCACGTTGCGCCTCAGCCCGGCGCTCGGGGCCGTGCTCACCGCGCCGCCCGGCGATGCCACGCCGCTCGTGCTGCCGTACCTCACCGGGGAACGCGCGCCCGGCTGGGTCGGCGGCGCACGCGCGGTGTTCGGCGGGGTGTCGGCGGCCACGGACGCCGACACCATGTTCCGCGGGATCGTCGAGGGCGTGGCCATGACCTATGCGCGCGTGGCCGACGAGTTGCGCCCGGCCGCCCCCGGGGTGCTGGAGGTCGCGGCGGCGGGCCGGGTCAGCAACGACCGGCCGGAGTGGCTCCAGGTCCTCGCCGACGTGCTGGGGCGGCCCGTCACGCACGTGACCCGGCGCCGCGCCACGCAGCGCGGCACGGCCCTGCTGGCTCTCGACGTACTGGCCCCGGACGTCCCGCGGGCGCCCCGGGCCACCGGGGCGACCTACGAGCCCAGGGCGGCCCACGTCGAGCACTACGCGGGCCGCCGCGCGCGGTTCGCCGAGGTGTACGAAGCACTCGTGCGCGGTTGAGGGATCGTTGTCAGGACTCCGCGTAGCCCGTCGGCGGGAACGGGTTGTCCTCGCTGAGCGGGATGGTCTCGCCCTCGGCCTCCTGACGGGCGGTGACACTCTCGATGTCCTGCTCGTCATTGTCGGCCTGCGGGTCGAACGGCACCGGGTCGTCGGTCGCCGCCGGCACGCCGGCCGGGTCGTAGTCGATGACCCCGGCGTCGGCCCGTTCCTCGTCGGTGCGGCGAGCCAGCTCGTCGTCGTCGAGGTGGGCGGGCGCGCCGCCGTGGAACCGGCGGTCGCGCTCGCCCTCGGCCGCTTCCGTGTTCAGTTCGTCCCTGGCCATGTCGCTTCCCCTTCCTCCGGGCTCGCGCCCGGACCTGTGCTACCCGACCCGAGGTGGCGGGATGACCGAAGGGTGCCCTGGATCGCCCCGGTGAACCAGATCCCCCAGCGGGATCAGAGGAACTCGCTGCGGTAGGTCCCGGCCAGTTCCCCGGCGCGGCGGCGCTGGTCGGCCAGCTCGTCGGGCGACAGCTGCGGCGGTGGCGCGTCCCAGCTGGCGACGATCGTGCCGATCTCGGTGAAGTACTCCTCCTGCCCGGCCGGCGTGCACATGCACAGCATCCGGGCCGGCGCGCCGGAGGTGTTGCGGAAGTGGTGCGGCGCGTTGGCCGGGATGCTGATCGTGGAGCCGGCCTTCACCAGGTGCTTCTCGCCGCGGAAGGTGAACTCGATCTCTCCTTCGAGGATGGTGAACATCTCCTCGAAGTCGTGCCGGTGCGGCGGCGGGCCGCCGCCGTCGGGTACGCGCATGTCGATCAGGCAGTACCGGCCGCCGGTCTGCGCGCCGGTGATCAGCATGGCGTACGTGTTGCCCACCAGGGACACGAACGTGGTGGCCGGGTCGTCAGGATTCGCCACGGTCAGCGACCGGGCCGGATCGTCGTCGGGAATCATCGGCGGCCTCTCGTTGTCGGTTCTGCGGCGATCTCAGCCGGCCACCGTGACGGTGACTTTGCCGCTCGGCAGTGCGCCGGCGGCGGCCCGGGCATGCAGGGCGGGCAGGTCGGCCAGCGGGACCCGCTCGGCGATGTCGATGCGCAGCCGGCCCGCGTCGACCTGGCCGGCCAGCTGCGCGAGCTGATCGGTGTCGCTGCGGACGAACAGGTTGACCCCCGTGACGCCGCGCTTGTCGTCGGAGGGCGCGGGCATCCACACGGTCGTGTTCACCAGGGTGCCGCCGTCGCGGATGACGGTGACGAGTGCGCCGAGCTGTGCGGGGTCGACCGGGGCGAGGTTGAGCACGACGTCGACCGGCTCGGTGACCCGGGCGGTGACGTCGGCGCTGGTGTGGTCGATGACCTGGTCGGCGCCGGCCGCCTCGACCCGCCGGATGCTGTGCGGACCGGCCACCGCGATGACGTGGGCGCCGGCGTTCTTGGCCAGCTGGACGGCGTAGTCGCCGACCGCTCCGCCGGCGCCGTTGATCAGGACGCGTTGCCCGGCGGTCAGCTTGGCGTGCTCGAACAGCGCCTGCCAGGCGGTCAGACCGACCGCGGGCAGTGCGGCGGCGTCGGCCAGCGGCACGGTCGTGGGTGCCGTCGCCAGAACCTCAGCGGGCGCGACCACGTATTCGGCGGAGGCGCCGACGCCGGTCATGGGCAGGAAGCCGATCACCCGGTCACCGACCGCGACGGTGTCGACGCCGTCGCCGAGGGCGTCGACGGTGCCGGCCACGTCGATGCCCGGGGTGTGCGGCAGGGAGACGGGGATCGGGCCCTGCATGGTGCCGCCGCGGATGTTCGCGTCGACGCCGTTGAACGTGGTCGCGGCCACCCGCAGCCGGACCTGGCCGGCGCCGGGGACGGGCTGGTCGGCGTCCTCGTACCGCAGGACGTCGGGGCCGCCGAACTCGTGGAAACGCACTGCCTTCATGGCTGATCCTCACCTTCCGCAGTTGCTTCGATTTCGAAGCACTCTCTGACCATAGCTGTGCTTCGAATTCGAAGCAAGAGGGTGGGACGTGACCTGGCCGACACGACATCTCCGGCCCGACCACCCTGTGCCACGCGCCGGCCCGTACGCCACTGCCCGCGGTGCTCACTGCTGCTCAGCAGTGCCCAGGCAGGTGAGGAAGGTCAGGCCAGCCGGCGCACCAGGTGCTCGACGAGCCGTTCCTTGGCCAGGCCGAGCTGCCGCCGGTACGTGCCGTACGGCACGCCCAACCGCCTGGCGGCCGCCTGGTGGGTACGCGAGGCCGAGAGGTACGTCGCGGTGAGCGCCTCGTACGCCTTCACGCCCGCCGGATCGACCGGCAGCGCGTCGACAGCGGCCATGACGGCGCCCCGCAGGTCCGCCACCGGATCGCTCGAACCCCGCGGCACCAGGCGGGTGCGCAGCAGCACGCTGGTCGCGAACTCCCGCGGCACGTGCCAGGTGCGCAACGCCTCGTCCACGGCCACCACCAGCGCGTCCCGGGACAGGTCGCCGTCGGCGGGCGCCGCGCCGGTCCAGCCGGCCCCGGGCACGACCCCGGTACGGGCCCGGTCCCGCACCCACTGCTCCACCGGCTGCCGCCGCCAGTCCCGGCCGAAGACGTGCTGCTCCCGCCCGCCGACGTCCGCGGCCACGACCTCCTGCAAGCCGGCGCTGGTGAGGTAGCCCCGGAACCGCTCGGCGTCCTCGACGACCGCGAAACTCATAGCGCGTCCGCGAGCCCTCAGATCGGCGGCGACGGCGCGCCGTCCGATGAGATCCAGGAACGGTGACGGCCGCCCGGCCCGGCCGGACTGCACCGCGAAGCGCCGGACACTCAGATGCTCATCCGGCCCGAGCGGGGCGACCTTGTCCACGAAATCCCACAGCGCCGCGATCACCGGGTCAGCCGCCCGGTCCTCCGGCAGTGGCGCCTCCAGCTGCAGGAATGCCACGAACGCGACGGGTGCCGGCGAACCGGCGTACCGGTAGACACGGAAGCCCTGGGGCCACCGGCGCGCCCAGTGCGCGACCACCGCCGCCGCCGCCGGTCCTTCCGATTCCTGCGCCATGCGCAGCACGGCGGGCACGTCGGCCGGGTGCAGCGGGGCGTCCTCGACCTGGGGGTGCGGCCGCCAGTCGTACGGGTCGTCCGGGCCGCAGTCCTCGCGGAACAGGAACATCCACTCCGCCACCCGCGGCAGCGCGTCGTTCTCGGCGGCGCGCCGGGCCTCGTGCAGGCAGGCGATCGAGACGCGTACGCGTACCTCCTCATAGCGCTCGGGATCGCGCCAGCGCAGGTCGGCCGCCAGCGTGGAACGCACCGCGTCATGCGGATGCAGCCCTTCCGGGGTGGCCTCGACGTAGGGCAACTGGCGCAGCCAGGGGAAGACCGCCGCGGCGTCCTCGTCGCCCAGCACCGCGCGCAGCAGCGACTCGCGCGTGACGTAGGCCTGCGCGACGACCTCCAGGGCCCGCCGGTGCGCCGGACCCGGCAGGTCACCCACCAGCCGCTCGACCAGGGTGGTCAGGACCTCACCGGTCGGTTCCCAGGGCGCGCCGGCGGCGAGCACGGAGGCGCCCAGCGAGAGCGCGAGCGGGCTGCCGCCGGCGAAGGCCACCAGCTCGGGCCGGCGATCGGCCGGCACCCCGCGCGCCGCGAGCAGGGCGTCGGACTGCGCGGCGTCGAGCGGCCGCACGACCAGCTCGGCGAACAGCGGCGCCCAGCCGGGATCCAGCGACCATTCGACGTCCGGGGCGACCCGGCTCGCCAGCACGACCACCGCGCCCTGGGCCAGCCGCGGCAGGAAGGTGTCACGCAGCCAGGCCTCCAGCGTCTGGCCGCGCTCGAACGTGTCGATGAGCAGCACGACGCCGGGCTCCTCGCACGCCACGGCCGCGGCCTCGGCCAGCCGGCGCGGGTCCGCGTCGAGGTAGCGGGCGTCGATGCGCACCACGCGCCGGCCGGCCCGCTCGGCCTGCCGGCCGGCGTGGCGCAGCAGCCAGGACTTGCCGATGCCGCCGGGCCCATGGAGGTACGCGACCAGCGGGGCGTCCGCCGCCCCGGACAGCATCCGGTCCAGCACCGCGCGCTCCGCGTCCCGGCCCACCAGCGCCTCGGCCCGGGCCGCGGCCAGCCGTCCGTCCAGCGGTGTCGACCCCACGCCAGTCCCCTCTCGTCAGGATCATCTTCCCTCGCCGACGACCGCGCCCGGCTCACGAAGCCGGCTCCACCGGCCGATAGGACAGGTGTGGCCTCTAGCGTGAGGAATGAGTGATGGTGCGGAAGCTGGCGGTCTGCTTCGCCGTGTTCCTGAGCGTGGCGCTGGTGGGCAGTGTGGGTTACTACCTCGCGGACACCGTCGAGGCTTCCCGGGTGAAGATCTTCGAGGAGTTCGGCCTGCGGCCGCGCGACGGCGCCAGCGCGATCGCCGGCACGCTGGGGGCCAGCGACACCAAGACCCGGGCGGTGGGCGTCACCGCCTTCTCCGGCACGCCGGCCCAACTGCGCCGGGACTCCCGCAAGCTGCTGGAGCAGCTCGGCACGCCCTGGTACGCCGTCCTGGCCGCCGACGGCACCGAGCTGGCCGGCTATCCCGCGTCCCACGACGCCGTCGCGCGGCACCTGCGAGACGGCTCCGGGCTCCGGATCGCGAATCAGACGGGACGGCTCGCCTTCGGTGAGGTCGTGACGACCCCGAGCGGTGCGAGTGTGCCCGCGTTCCAGCCCTTCACCGCGCCCGGCGGGATCCGGGTGCTCGTGGCTCCCGTCGCGGTCGAGGAGCTCTCGGCGCTGGTCTCCAGCACCCTGAACCTGCCGGGTGTCAGCTCGTACCTGATCGACGGCGCCGGGCGGGTCATCACCTCGACCGGATCGGCCCGGCCGGCCACCGGGGCGCCGGCGGCGGCCCTGCTGTCGGCGCTGCGCCGGCAGAACGAGGGCGTCGTCGGCGACACGTACTTCTCCGCGGCCCCGGTCACCGGTACGGCCTGGCGAGTGGTCATGACGACGTCGAGGTCGGCCCTGCTCGCTCCGGTCCAGTCGACCGGCCGGGTCGCCTGGCAGATCTTCGGCGCCTTCAGCCTCGCCATGATCATGATCCTGCTGATCGGCGCGGCCGCGCTGGTCAGCTCCGCGCGGCTGGCCCGGGCCCGCCTGCACGACGCGCTCACCGGGCTGCCCAACCGGGCGCTGTTCATGGAGCGGGCCGAGACCGCCGTGCTGGACTGGCGGCGCCGGCGGCAGGCCGGGACCGACGGCGCCCTGGCCGCGCTCTTCCTGGACCTCGACGGGTTCAAGCCGGTCAACGACACGTACGGGCACGCCGTCGGCGACGAGCTGCTCAAGCAGGTCGCTCTGCGCCTGGTCGACGCGACCCGCCCGGACGACTACGTGGGCCGGTTCGGCGGCGACGAATTCGTGGTGCTGTGCCGCGGGGTGCGCACCGCCGACGACGCAGGGGCCGTCGCCGACCGCATCCGCACCTACCTGGCCGACCCGTTCGTCATCGGCGACCGCACGATCACGATCGGCGTCTCCATCGGCATCGCCACCCTCGACGACCAGCACCAGGAGGCCGCGGCCCTGCTGCACAACGCGGACCTGGCTCTCTACCGGGCCAAGGGCAACGGCCGGGGCCGGGTGGAGCAGTTCACTCCCGACATGGCGGACCAGCACCCCTGACCGCACCCGGACGGTGACCTTGACACTTTTAGCTAACGGCAGTAGCTTCTGGGTAACGCAGTTAGCCAAGCCGTTGGAGAAGGTCATGACCGAGTACCTGAACGTCGCCGGGAACAAGATCGCTTACGACGTGACCGGCGCGGGGCCGCTGGTGGTCCTCGCCCACGGCATGGGCGACAGCCGCCACTCGTACCGTTTCGTCGCCCCGGCCCTGGTCGCGGCCGGGTACCGGGTCGCCAACCTGGACATCCGGGGCTGCGGGGACTCCAGCCCCGACTGGGACGGCTACAGCCGTACCGACATCGCCGGTGACCTGGTGGCCCTCGTGCGTCACCTCGGTGGCCCGGCCGTGATCATGGGACAGTCGATCAGCGGCGGCGCCGCGACGATCGCCGCGGCCACGGCGCCGGAGCTGATCGCCGGGGTCATCGAGCTGGCGCCGTTCACCCGGACGCAGACGGTCTCGCCGGGTGGGCTGATGCGGGTGAAGCGTTACCGGACGGGATCCCTCCAGCTCGGCCTGACCATGGCCCTGGGCAGCCTGTCGGCCTGGAAGAAGTACCTCGACCTGGCGTACCCGGCCAAGCCCGCCGACTGGGCCGGCGAGCTGGCGCGGATCGAGACCACGATGAGCGAGCCCGGCCGGATGAAGGCCCTGCAGGCCATGGCCAGGACCAGCCCGGCCGACGCCGGCGCCCGGCTGCCCGACGTCCGGTGCCCGGTCCTGATCGTCATGGGCAGCCTCGACCCCGACTGGGCCGACCCCCGCGCCGAGGGCGAGCAGATCATCGCCGACCTGCCGGCCGGGCTCGGGCAGCTGTCGGTCATCGAGGGCGCAGGCCACTACCCGCACGCCCAGACCCCGGACGAGGTCGTCGCGCTGTCGCTGCCGTTCCTCACCCGGACGCTGACCAATGCCTAGGGCCGGACTCGACCGGACCACGGTCACCGCTGCCGGCGCCGCCCTGGCCGACGAGGTCGGCTTCTCCGGGCTCAGCATGGGTCTGCTGGCCGAACGGCTGGGCGTCCGGACGCCCTCGCTCTACAAGCACGTCGCCAGTCAGGCCGACCTGGCCCACGGCATCGCCGTGCTGGCCATGAACGAGCTCGCGGACACCATCCGCGACGCCACGCAGGGGCGGTCCGGCCGCGAAGCCCTCGTGGCCGGCGCCCAGGCGATGCGCGCGTGGGTGCTGGCCCACCCCGGCCGGTACGCGGCGGGCAACGTCGCCGCCGCCAGGGGGCCGGACGACCCGTTCATCCCGGCCGTCCAGCGGGTCCTGGCCTCGTGGACCGCCATGCTGCACGGTTACCACCTGGACCCCGACCAGGAGATCCACGCCCTGCGGATGCTGCGCAGCATGCTGCACGGATTCACCACCCTGGAAGCCGCCGGCAGCTTCCAGATCGCCGCTGATGTCGATGTCAGCTTTACCTGGATGCTCGATTTCATCGACCACGGACTCCGGGTGCACGAGGCCGACCCGTCGCGCCTGGCGGGCGGCCGTTGATCACAGCTCGCGAAGTCTTGCCCGATCCTGCCGGTGCCCCGCCGCCGACGCGCCGGTCGTGCTGCTGGTCGACGACGTGCACTGGATCGACCGGGCCGGCGCCCGGCCCGGATCGTGTCCCGGCACCCGCTGATCCGGTCGGCCATCGTGGGGCAGTCGCGGGCGACCCGGGCCAGCGGCGCGACACTTCCGTGACGAACGACCCGACTTCGACCGCTTTTTGTCCACCCACGAGGAACGCCGCCGGTCCCAGGCCGCCCTGGCCGGCGCGCTGACCGGCGACCGGGAGCGCGGCGCGTGGCACTGCGGCGGCCGCGGCCGGCCCGGACGAGGCGGTGGCCACTGCTGGTTGGTGCGGTCGCGGAGGAGAAACCGGCCACAGCGTCGGCCCAGGGCGCGTCGGTGGCCTCGGCCGGGCCCGGGACCGAAGGCTCGGCTCCCGATCATCGCGGGCTGCCTCCCGGCCTGCTCAACGCGGCTGCCCAACCGGACCCGGTGCTGGGCCAGGCGGCTCTGGCGCCGCTGGCCGCCGATGACTCACCGGCGGGCCACCACGCGGACTTCACGTGGGCCGGCACGGCTGCCGCGGCCGGCGCACTCCGGCCACTGCTCACGCCGCCGCGACGAGGTCAGCCGGTCACCGGCCCCGGAATATCCGGAGGAAGAAGAGGAACACGTTGAGGATGTCGAGGAAGATCGCCGCGGCCAGCAGCGGCGCGGACGCGACGTCCGAGGAGCGCCGCAGCCGCTGGAAGTCGACCATGATGAGACCCGCGAAGATCACCAGGCCGAGGACGGAGTAGACGAGGGCTCCGTTCGGGATGTTCACGAAGATCAGCACGATGCCGAAGAGGAGCAGGCCCACCAGCGCCCAGAAACAGATCCGGGCCAGCGCGGTGAGGTCGCGGCGGGTGGCGTACCCGGCCGCACCGAACGCGGTGACGAACAACGCCGTCGCGGCCGCGGCCTGCCAGAGGGCCTGCGGATCGGTGCTGGCGTAATGGACCAGCGTCGGCGCGACCGCCACCCCCATCAGCAGCCCGAACGCCGCCAGCAGGGCCACCGTCGCCGGCCGCGAACGGCGGACGGCGAAGTGCATGGCGATCAGGGCGGCGAACGACACCAGGTACGCGCCGAAGGCGACCAGGGCGGGAAAGCCACGACCGAGATAGGCGCCGAGGGCGAACAGGCCGGTCGTTGCCGCGACGTACCCCATCGTGCGCGCGAACAGGGTGGCCGCGCCGCCGACGGCCAGGCCGGCCGGGCGAGGTGCGTAGGTGTCGTCCATCGAGCTCCCCTGCGGATGAGGTGGTCGACGTCCACATTGATCCGCGCGGACACCCGGGGCACCCTTCGCCCGGGGTGATACTTCGGCAGCAGGCGCCGCTTGTTCGCCGCCGCACACGGCCTACGGCATCCTAGGAACCTAGCTGGAAGCGTGAGGGCGGTAGCGGGGTCCTGATCAGAGCGGGGAGCGGCCCTTGCGCCAGCGCCAGTGGCGGCTCGCCTTCAGGTGGCCGACTATCGCGCGCTGGAAGGTCGAGTCGCGGGGGCAACTGGTCGAGCGACGCCGCCACCGCTTCCGGGGTCAGCGGGCCCACTCGGGGATGTGCAGGCCGATGGCCGTGTCCCCGCGCTGGTGTTGCAGCCGGCCCAGTTCGTACCGGCCGCCGCGCGCGTGCAGGGTCAGCCAGCTCCGCATGACCGGCCAGCCCTCGCCGCGCATCCGCCGGTCGACGGCGAGGTTGCGGCCCAGGTCCGCCAGGGTCGCCCACGACACGGCATCGGCGATGCCGCGTTCCCGGTGGTACGCCGAGACGACGTCGGCCAGGGCCAGATACGCGTACGCGTAGAGGTGCCGCCAGGCCGGTCCCCGGTGGCGCGGCAGCACCGGGCCGGGCGGCAGCCAGTCGAAGCCCCCGAGGTCCGCGCGCACCAGGGCGGTCGAGCAGCCAGCGCAGCTCCGGCGTCCACATCGGGGAGTCCGGGTCGGGCCAGCCGGCCATGATCTCCGCGGCGTCGTCCGGCCGCACCGCCAGCCGCTCGAGCAGGCCCGGCGCGCCGGCCTGGCGGGCAGCGGGGCCGGCGGCCGGTCACCGGCGAGCCGCTGCACACGCTAGACGTCTTCGACGGGCACGCCGAGCCGGGCAGCGGTGTCTTCCCGATCCACGGGCCCGGCCCTACCGGCCGATCCGCCACCCCGGCCCGCGACGATTCGGCCGACCCTGACGGATCCGCCGGCCCTGACGGATCCGCCAGCCCCTGAACGATCGGCCGGCCCTGACCGTCGGCCGGCCCTGACCGTCGGCCGGCCCTGACCGTCGGCCGGCCCTGACCACCGATCGCCGGCAGGTTCCGGGTGGCCCGGCTAGCGCCGCGCGCCGGCCGGGTCCGAGACGCTCCCGGTCACGGTGCCCAGGTCCGCCAGGCCGTGCCCCGAACCGGACAGCGCGAGCCGGATCCGTTCCACCGGCTCGGGGAGCTCGTCGGCGATCGTCGGTACGGTCAGCTCGGCCGCCAGCCGGTCCGGTGTCAACTGGGTCCAGACGCCGAAGTGTTCGAGGTCCGACAGCGGCCGGCTCGGTTCCGCCTCCTGGCCACCCGCTTCGGTCAACCAGTCCGGGGGCACGTCGGTGGTGGACAGTTGCGGTTCAGTACCCGGCGGCCGGAAGGTCGCGTCCACGTAGATCCGGCCCTCGATGGTGTCCGACACCGTGATCCGCCACCGCAGCGTGTCACCTTCGGTCACCGAGTCGTCGACCGGTTCGACGGTCACCCGCGGGGGCGGGTCGTCGTCGCGTACCCGGACCCGGCCGATCCAACTGCCGACCTGCACCCCCCGCAGGGCCTTGACCTTCACCACGAGCGATCGGTCGGAACCGTAGAGCCGGTCGCCCTCGACGGTGAACGGCACCGGGACGGTGCTGCGGCCGGGCCGGACCGCGGCGACCCAGGAGCGCGTCCGGCCGGTCGACGAGTCGGCGAGGATCAGCCGAACCCGGCCGGCGCCGCGGCCGGTGACCCGGACCGGCACCTGCACCGTCCGTTCACCGGCGTCGTTCTCGTCCACAGTGAGGTCCTCGGCGTCGATGCGCGGCAATGCGACCGGCCGCGGCGCCGGAAGGCCGGGCCGCCACCCCCAGGCGTCGATCAGCCAGGCCGTTCCGCCGGCACTGCGCGGCACCAGCCGCAACTCCGCGAGCGAGGTGAGGCCGCGCAACGGCAATCGCACCTCCTGCGCCCAGTAGCGTGGCAGGTTGGCCGAGTAGGGCAGCCCGTCCAGCGTCACCGTGCCGAGGTCCGCGCTGCGGCCGTGGCGGTCGGTGGCGACGACGCCGATCCGCGTACCGGTGCTGCCCGGCGGGACGATGAGCCGCAGGGCCAGATCGCCGGCCACCGGCCGCGGGCGCACCGGACGAACGCCGGTCGCCTCGCCCGGTTTCGCCCAGGTCATCTCGATCGCATACCGGCCCGGCTCGTCGTCCGCCATGTCGAGACCCACGAAGTGCGGCGACCGGCCCCAGAAGCCGCCCTCGGCGGGCGGCAGGCAGGCCCGGCCCGGATCGGGGTCGACCTGTTCGCAGAGCCGGCCGTGCCCGGTGACGGCCGGCAATTCGTCGGGCAGCACCGCGGGCGTCCGGCCGGCGCCCACGGCGTGGCTGAGCACCCGGGCCGGATCCGCCGACGGGGCCCGGACGCCGGTGCCGTCGAGCAGGGGCCGCACCCGGTCGTCGCCGGCCACGAACGCCCGCGCCGCGGCCGCGATGTAGGTCGCCCCGGCCCGCTGCTGCTGGGCCGCGGTCAGCCGGGCCGGCCGGCCCGGGCTGCACACCGGATCGTCGACACCGCGCGGGAAGTCGTCACCGGCCGGCGCGACGGCCTGTCCCGGCGTCCACTCGGTGTTGAAGTAGTTGTGGTTGGCCCCGACCATGACCAGCGCACTGTGCATCGCCGCGCCGTTGCTGACGCCCCGCGTGGCGTCGACGTACATCTGGCCGGACAGGTCGGCGACGTCGTTGTCGCAGCCGGGCAGCAGCACCGCCGCCGGCACATCCGGCGCCTGGTTCTGCCCGAACGCCGTCGGACCGATCAGCAGCATGCCGCGCACTGTCCAGCGCACCGGCCCGTGGTAGCCGTCCCGCGCGGCGGGCGGCGGGGTGAGGCTGTCGACGGCCGCCCGGTTGGCCCCTTCGCCGCCGCGGGAGTGCCCGATCAGCAGCACCCGGCTCGGGTCGGCGGGCGGGGCGGCCCGCGCGATCGCCGGCGCGCCCGAGCGCCGGGGTCCGGCCCAGCCCGCCCAGTGCGCGAGATGCGCCCGGATCAGCGAGGACCGGGCCTGCGCCCCGCCGTCACCGTCGGACTCGTCCTGCGCGTTGATGCCGTTGGCCGAGATCGAGACGGTGACGTAGCCCTGCGAGGCGAGCAGTTCCTGGGCCTGGCGGTAGCCGCGGTAGCTGGGCAGGGGCCGGCTGCCCGCGGGGCACGGCCAGCGGTACGCGTCGCTGTCCGGCCCGCCGTAGCAGGTCGCGTGCTTGCCGTGCAGGAACACCGCCAGCGGGCGCGCACCCGGCGCACCCACGGGCGCGGTCACCAGTGCCTGCATCTCGACCGCGGCCGGATAGCCGGGCAATGTCAGCGGAGGCAGCGTGTACTCGCCGGACCGGACGCGGTAGGAACCGGCAGTTCCGGGATCAACCGGATTCGCGGGTAGCGCCGGGCCCGGTGTGGCCGTCCCGGGCACGGGGCCGGAGCGCCCGGTCGCGGCCGGAGCGCGGTCCAGCCGGCGCCCGCCGGCCCGGACCGTCAGACCGGCCGGGACAGCGGCACCGGACCAGCGCAGGGCGAAAGTGCGCGGGTCGAGCCGGCGGGCCACCCCGAGCCGGCGCTCCCCCGCCCAGAACTCGACCGCCGCGTCACCGACCGGGATCGCCTCCGGCGACCGCCAGGTGACCGTGTCGCCACTGACCCGCCAGCCCGTTCCGGGCGCCGAGGGCGACGGCACCGCGCTGTGGGCCGCCGCCGGGGTGGCGGCCGGTACCCCCGCGCCGACGGTCATCGGGACCAATGTCAGAGCCGCCAGGACCGCGATCCTCACTGCAGCTTGGCCTTCGTGTAGAAGCCGCTGTCGATGAGGACCTTCTCGTAGTTGGTCTTGTTCACGATCTCCGTGTCGAGCAGCGTCGACGGCACGACCTTCACGCCGTTCTCGTAGTCCTTGTTGTTGTTCGTGGTCGGTTTCTGGCCCTTGAGCACGGCATCGGCCATCTGGGCGCTGGTCCGGGCCAGCACCCGGTAGTCCTTGAAGATCGTCGAGTACTGCTCGCCCGCGATGATCGACTTGACCGAGGCCGCTTCCGCGTCCTGGCCGGTCACGACCGGGTACGGCTGACCGGCCGTGCCGTAGCCGTTGCTCTTCAGCGCCGAGACGATACCGATCGACAGGCCGTCGTACGGCGACAGCACACCGTCCACCCGCAGCCCGGAACGGTACGTCGAGGTCAGCAGGTTCTCCATCCGGTCCTGGGCGACCGCCGGCTTCCACCGCAGGATCGCGATCTTCTTGAAGTCGGTCTGCTTGCTCGGCACCTTCAGCGTGCCGTCGTCCAAGTACTTCTTCAGCACCGACATCGCGCCGTTGTAGAAGAACGTCGCGTTGTTGTCGTCCGCCGAGCCGGCGAACAACTCGACGTTGAACGGGCCCTTCGCGGAGCCCTTGGACCCGTCGGCGTTGAGCACCTTGAGGCCGGTCAGCAGCGACGTCGCCTGCTGCACGCCGACCCGGAAGTTGTCGAAGGTCGCGTAGTAGTCCACGTTGGGCGAGTTACGGATCAGCCGGTCGTACGAGATCACCGGGATCTTGTTGTCCGCCGCGCTCTGCAGCTGGGTGGTGATCGCGGTGCCGTCGATGGGCGCGATGATCAGCAGCTTGGCGCCCTTGGTGATCTGGTTGTCCAGCTGGTTGACCTGGGTCGGGATGTCGTCCTCGGCGAACTGCAGGTCGACCTTGTAGCCCAGGGCCTCCAGCTCCTTCTTCACGTTCGCACCGTCGCCGTTCCAGCGCTCCGAGGACCGGGTGGGCATGGTGACGCCGATCAGCGTGCCGGCGGTGCCGGCGCCGGATGCGGACTTCTTGTCGGCCGTCTTCTCGCTGGAACCACAGGCAGCCAGTGAGACGGCCAGGACGACGGCCGACGCCGCTGCCATGATGCGGGTGTATCGCATGCACAACTCCTCAATACTTCCCGGGCGGATGCGCCGGCGGAACGATCCCGACCGTAGGGACCGTGGCGTTGTTCGGGTTCGGCGCCGGCCGCTGAACAACCAACGCTGGACATCGGCGAGGACAATGACCGCGACGAATGGAGGGCCGGTGCCCCGACAGGAACGTCCGCTGGAGTCCGAGGAGACGCCCCTGCTGCGGTTCGCCGGTGACCTGCGGCGCCTGCGGCGGCGGGCCGGCCTGCCCTCGTACCGGGAGCTGGGCAAGCGGACGAGCTACTCGGCCGCGGCGCTGTCCGAGGCGCTGTCCGGCCGCCGGCTGCCGAGCCTGGCCGTCACCGCGGCGATCGTCCGGGCCTGCGCCGGCGACGTCGGCGAGTGGACCGAGCGGTGGCGGCAGCTGGCGGCCGCGCAGCCCGGCGCGGACGGCGAGGCGCCCATGCCGTACGTGGGACTGGCCCCCTATCAGGTGGACGACGCCGACCGGTTCTTCGGCCGCGAGGCGTTGACCGACACGCTGCTGACGCTGGTCGACGAACGGCCGTTCGTCGGCATCTTCGGCTCCTCCGGGGCGGGCAAGTCGTCGTTGCTGCGGGCCGGCCTGGTCGCCCGCAGCGCGCGCACCGCGATCGTGGTGAACCCGGGCTCCGACCCGGTCACCGAGCTGGCCGGGCCCGTCGCGAACCTCGCCGACGAGCCCGCGGACCGGGTCCGTGACGACCTCGCCGCCGACCCGCAGGCCCTGCGCGGCTGGCTCGCGAAAGCCGCCGCCGACCTGGTGCTGGTCGTCGACCAGTTCGAAGAGGTGTTCACGCTCTGCGACGAAGCCGCCCGGCTGTGGCTGATCCGGGCGCTGACCACAGCCGCCGGACCGCACAGCCGGGTGGTGATCAGCGTCCGCGCCGACTTCTACGGTCGCTGCGCGCGCCACCCCGAGCTGGTGGCCGCGTTGCACCGGGCCCAGGTGCTGGTCGGCCCGATGTCCACCGAGGAGCTCCGGTCGGCGATCACCGGACCGGCCGCCCACGCGGGGGCCACGATCGAGACGGCGCTGCTGGCCCGGCTCGTCTCGGACGTCAGCGGGCAACCCGCCGTGCTGCCGCTGGTGTCGCACACGCTCGCCGAGACCTGGCGGCGCCGGCGCGGCGTGGTGCTCACCCTGGCCGGCTACGAGGACGTCGGCGGCATCGAGCACGCTCTGGCCCGGACCGCCGAGCACACCTTCGGCCAGCTCACCGAGGCCGAGCGCGCCACGGTCCGGCTGCTGTTCCTGCGCCTGGTGGTGCCCGGCGACGGCACCGAGGACACCAAGCGGCGGGTCCGGCGGGCCGATCTGCAGGTGCCGGACGCCCTGCTCGACCGGTTCGCCGCCGCCCGGCTGATCACCATCGACCGCGACAGCGTCACCCTGACCCACGAGGCGCTCCTCAAGGCCTGGCCGCGGCTGGCCGGCTGGATCGCCGACGACCGCGACGACCTGCGCGCCCAGCACCGGCTCACCGAGGCCACGGCCGTCTGGGAGGCCCACGCGTACGACCCCGACACCCTCTATCGCGGCACCCGCCTCGAGCAGGCGGTTCGGCTCCGCGACCGGCTCAACCCCCGCGAGCGGGCGTTCGTCGCCGCCGGCCTCGCCGCCGAGGAGGCCCGGACACGCGCCGACCAGCGCACCACCCGGCGGCTGCGCCGCTTCGCCGTGGGGCTGACGGTGCTGGCCGTCCTGCTGGCCGGGACAGCGGTCGCGGCCGCGGCGGCCCAGCACCGGGCCGCACGGCAGCGCAATGAGGCACAGTCGCTGCGCGCCACCGATGCCGCCCGTGACCTGATCGCCTCCCGGCCGGTCGACGCCGCGGCCCTGGCCCTGGCCGCGTACCGGCTCGCACCCACCACCGAAGCCCGCGACGTGCTGGTCCTGGCGCACGCCGCCGCGGGCGCCACCACCCTCGGCCGCGGGTACCTGAACCCACCCGGCCGGTTCGCGGCCACCTACGACACCCGCGCGGAGGGCGAACAGCTCTGGCGGCGGGACGGCGCGTCGTGGCGGCCGGCGGGCCGCCTGCCCACCGCGGACAGCTATCTCCACGCGACCAGCATCGACGAGCGCCGGGCGATCTACTGGATCGCGAACACCGGTTCCCAGCTCTGGGACCTGGCCGACCTGGACCACCCGCGGCGCGTCAGGGCGCCGGCCGGGCTGGGCATGATGCAGAGTCTGGACCGGACCGGTGCCGTGCTGAGCGCCCTGGGCACCGACGGCACAGCCAGGGTCTGGCGGGTGGGTGACCGGTCGGTCCGCACCTTGCCGGCCGCCGAGGTCGTCGGGACAGCGGTGCTCGCCGACGGCACGGGCGTCGTCCTCAGCCGGCGCACCGGTGACCAGGACGCCATCGAGCGCTGGACGCTCGACGGCCGGCGGATCAGCACCCTGTTGCACGTCCCGCACCCCGCGATCGTCCGGGCCGGGCCGGCCGGGCTGATCGCCGTCACCTCCTATCTGAACGACACGACCACGACCGTCCTGGACGCGGCCGACCCGCACACCCCGCGGGTGGTGGCCCGGGTCAGCGGCCTCGACGAGACGACCGACCTCGCCTTCGACGCCACCGGACGAACGGTGGCCGTCGTCGACGGTGCGGCGGCCCAGATCTGGGACGCCGCGACCGGCCGGAACCTCCTGCAGCTGCACACCCAGGGCCTGCGCCTCACCTCACCCCGGCTCAGCGGCAAGGACCTGGCGGTGCTGGACGGGAAGTCGGCGATGTGGCGCATCAACGCCGATCTCCCCGCCGTGATCGAGGAGACGTGCGCACGCTCGGTCGCCGTGGACTGGGACCGGTACTTCCCCGGCGCCACGCGCCAGCCGCTGTGCCCGCCCCGGTGAGCCCGCTCAGTACTTGAACTGGTTGACCAGGGTGTGCAGCGTCGCGCTCATCGTGGCCAGCTCGTTCACCGCCGCCTGGGAGCCCCCGATCGCGGTGGACGTCTCCGTCGCGGCGCCGGCGACCGCCGCCAGGCTGCCGGAGATGTCGCGGCTGCTACCGGAGGCGTCGGAGATGTTGCGGGCCATCTCCGAGGTGGTCGCCGTCTGCTCCTCGACCGCCGAGGCGATGGTGGTCTGGTAGTCGTTGACCTGCAGGATGATCTGGCTCATCCGGTCGATGGCCTCCGTGGTGGCCGTGGCGCTGGTCTGGATGTCGGTCACCCGGCGGCCGATGTCGCCGGTCGCCCGCGCGGTCTCCTGGGCCAGGTCCTTGACCTCGGAGGCCACCACGGCGAAGCCCTTGCCCATCTCCCCGGCCCGGGCCGCCTCGATGGTGGCGTTCAGGGCGAGCAGGTTGGTCTGCTCGGCGATGGCGGTGATCAGCTTGATGACGTTGTCGATCTCGGCCGACGAGGTGCCGAGCTCCTTGACGGTCCGGGTGGCCTCGCTCGCCACGTCGACGGCCTCGGCGCCGGCCCGGCTGGCGTCGGCGGCGTTCGAGGCGATCTCCCGGATCGAAGCGCCCATCTCCTCGGCGCCCGCGGCGACCGTGGTCAGCGCTCCGCTCATCGACTCGGTCGCGTCCGCGACGCCACCGACCTGACGGGACGTGTCGGCGGCCGAGCCGGCGATCTGCTGGGAGCTGGCCGAGAGCTGCTCGGACGCGGCGGCCAACGAGGTGGCCTGGTCGCCGATCTGCCGGATCGTGCCGGCCAGCTTGGCGACGAACCGGTTGAACGCGGCGGCCAGCGGACCGAACTCGTCCTTGCGCGTCTCGTCGACCCGCCGGGTCAGATCACCCTCGCCGTCCGCGATCTCCGACAGCCGGCCGGTCAGCGCGGACAGCGGGCGCAGGATGCTGCGCGCGATCAGGAACGCCAGCACCACGACCAGCAGCGCGGCGATGACGATACCGACCAGGACGGCGGTCCGCGCGCTGTCGGCGGTCTCGGCCGTCGTCGTCGCCCGCTCGTCCAGCAGGCTCGACTCGGCGTCCGACAGTTCCGCGATGACACCTCGGATCTGATCCATGACCGCCTTGCCCTTGTCGGTGAGCACGACGGCCTGCGCGGCGGCGAAGCCGTCGGTGCGGCGCAGTTCGATCGTGTCGGCGAGTTCGGCGAACTTGCTCTGGACCAACGGGCGCAGGGTGGCGATCCGTGCCTGCTGCTCGGCGTTGTCGCTGGTCAACTGGGCGACGGCGGTGATGGCACCGTCGATCGAGTCCTTGGCGCCCTGGTAGGGCGCCAGATACCGGTCCTCACCGGTGATGAGGTAACCGCGCTGCCCGGTCTCGGCGTCCTTGAGCGTCGAGGTGACCACGCTCAGCGCCTCGAGCACCTCGTAGGTGTGCGTCACCCTGCCGCTGTTCTCCTCCAAGGTGGTGGTGCTGCGGTAGGCCACCGCGCCGACGACGCACAGGACCAGCAGCGGAACCGCGAAGGCCGCGATCAATCGGTACTTGATGCGGTGCAACCAACCCATGATGACCTGTCTCCTTTGACCGGCGGCCGTGACCCGGCCCGGGCACCACCCCACGCGGTGCCCCATCTACAAGATCGTCAACTTCACCCCGGAGCTGAGCCCAAGACATCTGATTTTTGCCCGCGACAAGCCCACTAACCTGCACCTATGGACACGGCAGTGCCCCGGAGCCTATAAATACATCAGATGTATGCCGTCTGCTCCGGAGGAGTCCTGGTGACTGAGCGCATCTCGTCCGTCGACACCTTCGACATCCGGTTCCCGACGTCGCGGCAGCGCGACGGGTCCGACGCCATGAACCCGTTCCCGGACTACTCCGCCGCGTACATCGTGTTGCGCACCACGGCCGGCGCCGAGGGCCACGGGTTCGTCTTCACCGTCGGTCGCGGCACGGAGATCGAGGTCGCCGCCATCCGGTCGCTGGCCACGATGGTCACCGGGCTGCCGGTCGACGAACTGGTGGCCGATCCCGGGGCGCTGGCCCGGCGGCTCATCGGCGACAGCCAGATCCGCTGGCTGGGACCGGAGAAGGGGGTCGTGCACATGGCCGCCGGCGCCCTGGTCAACGCGGTCTGGGACCTCGCCGCCCGGCGCGCGGGTCAGCCGTTGTGGCGGCTGCTGGCCACCCTCACCCCGGAGCAGATCGTGGCCCAGATCGACTGGCGCTACCTGCGCGACGCGCTGACCGAGGACGAGGCGCTGGCCATCCTGCGCGACGCCGCCCCCGGCAAGGCCGAGCGCGAACGGACCCTGCTGACCGAGGGCTACCCGGCGTACACGACCACGCCCGGCTGGCTCGGCTACGACGACGAGAAGCTCGCCCGGCTGTGCAAGCAGGCGGTCTCCGACGGCTACCAGCTGATCAAGCTGAAGGTCGGGGCGGACCTCGAGGACGACGTCCGGCGGCTGGCCATCGCCCGGCGCGCGGTCGGCCCGGACGTGCACCTCGCGGTCGACGCCAACCAGGTCTGGGGAGTGTCCGACGCGATCGGCTGGATGCGGGAGCTGGCGCCGTTCGACCCGTACTGGATCGAGGAACCGACCTCGCCGGACGACGTCCTCGGGCACGCCGCGATCCGGTCCGCGCTGGCGCCGATCCGGGTCGCCACCGGCGAGCACATGCACAACGCCGTCATGTTCAAACAGCTGCTGCAGGCCGGCGCCGTCGACGTGGTCCAGATCGACGCCTGCCGCGTCGGCGGGGTCAACGAGAACCTGGCGATCCTGCTGCTGGCGGCGAAGTTCGGCGTCCCCGTCTGCCCGCACGCGGGCGGGGTGGGCCTCTGCGAGCTCGTGCAGCACCTGGCCATGTTCGATTACCTCGCGGTCAGCGGCACGGCCGAGGGCCGCGCCATCGAGTACGTCGACCACCTGCACGAGCACTTCACCGCCCCGGTACGCATCGAGAACGGCCGCTACATGGCGCCCCGGACGGCCGGGATGAGCGCGCAGATGCTGCCGGCGACCCTGACGGCGTACCGGTATCCCGACGGCCCCCGCTGGGCCGGTCTTGATCCATCAGCAGGCATCAGGGAAGGACATCGATGAACCGGAGAATGCTGCTCGGTCTGGCGGTCGTCACGACGGTCGGCGTCGCGCCGGCCCTGGCCGGCTGCAACCGCGACTCGCCGGCGGCCGACGGCGGCGGGGCCACGGCCCCGATCGTCGGCGTCGACTACCCGAGGTCGGACACCGACTTCTGGAACTCCTACATCCGGTACGTGCCCGAGTCCGCCCGGGCCCTGGGCGTCGAGCTCAAGACGACGAACTCGCAGAACGACGTGGCCACCCTGATCTCGAACGTGCAGACGTTCGTCAGCCAGGGCGTCAAGGCCGTGGTGATGGCCCCGCAGGACACCGCCGCCATCGCACCCAGCCTCGACCAGCTCGCCACCAAGAAGATCCCGGTCGTCACCATCGACACCCGGCCCGACACCGGATCCGTGGCCATGGTGGTGCGGGCCGACAACCGCGCCTACGGCACCAAGGCGTGCCAGTTCCTGGGGGCCAAGTTGGGCGGCAAGGGCAAGGTCGTGATGCTCCAGGGTGACCTCGCGTCGATCAACGGCCGCGACCGCACCGAGGCCTTCAACGACTGCATGAGCAAGGACTTCCCCGGTATCAAGGTCTTCGGCGAGGTGACCGACTGGAAGGGCGACGTCGCGGCGTCCAAGCTGCAGACGCGGCTGGCGTCCGACCCCGACGTCAAGGGCGTCTACATGCAGTCGTCGTTCGCGCTCTCCGGCACCAAGCAGGTGCTCAAGCAGAAGGGCCTGCTGGTGCCCCCGACCGACCCCAAGCACGTCTTCATCGTCTCCAACGACGGGATTCCGGAGGAGCTCAAGGACATCAAGGCCGGCCTCATCGACGCGACGGTCAGCCAGCCCGCCGACCTGTACGCCAAGTACGGGCTCTTCTACGCCAAGGCGGCCATCGACGGCAAGACCTTTCAGCCCGGGCCGACCGACCACGACAGCACCATCATCAAGGTGCGCGACGGCCTGCTCGAGGATCAGCTCTCCGCGCCGCTGGTCACCGCGGACGGCGCGACGATCGGCGGTGAGAAGACGGCGAAGTACGACGACAAGTCGCTGTGGGGAGCCTCATGACAGCCGCGGCGCCGGTCGTCGAGGCCGCCGACATCAGCAAACGCTACGGGTCCACAGTGGCGCTCGACCAGGCTGCCATCACGGTCCGGGCCGGCGAGACGCACGCCCTGGTCGGTCGCAACGGGGCCGGGAAGTCGACGATGGTCGCCATGCTGACCGGGCTGCAGGCGCCGGACACCGGCCGGATCACGTTCGGCGGACGGCCCGCCCCGCCGCTCGGTGACCGGGACGCGTGGCGCCGGCAGGTGGCCTGCGTCTACCAGAAGTCGACGATCATCCCGACCCTCACCGTCGCCGAGAACCTGTTCCTGAACCGGCACGACCGCGGCGCCGGAGGGCTCATCCGCTGGGGTGCGCTGCGCCGCTCCGCGCGCGAGCTGCTGGCGACCTGGTCGGTCGACGTGGACGTGGACCAGCCGGCGTCCGCCCTGACCGTCGAGCAGCGGCAGTTCGTGGAGATCGCCCGCGCGCTGTCGTTCGGCGCCCGCTTCATCATCCTCGACGAGCCGACCGCCCAGCTCGACGGCACCGGCATCACCCGGCTCTTCGCCCGCATCGAGGCCCTGCGCGCGCAGGGCGTCACCTTCCTGTTCATCAGCCACCACCTGCAGGAGATCTACGAGATCTGCGACGTGGTGACCGTCTTCCGCGACGCCCGGCACATCCTCACCACCGAGGTGGCCGAGCTCGACCGCACCGCCCTGGTGGCGGCGATGACCGGTGAGGACGTGAGCCTGGCCGGCGACACCCATCGGCGGCCGCCGGCCGCCGATGCCGAGGTCCGCGTCGTCGTCCGCGACCTGGTGACGGCGTCCGGCGCCGAGGCGTCGTTCCAGGCCCGCGCGGGTGAGGTGATCGGGCTGGCCGGCGGGGGCGGCAGCGGCAAGTTCGAGGTGGCCGAGGCCCTGGTCGGCCTGGCCCGGCCGGCCGCCGGCACGGTCACCGTCGACGGCCGTACGCTGCGGCGGGGCAGCGTGCCGGACGCACTCGCGGCCGGCGTGGGCCTCGTCCCGCAGGACCGGCACCGGCAGGGCCTGGTGCCGCTGCTGTCCGTCGCCGAGAACATCACCATGACCGTGCCCGAGCGGGTCGGCCGGCGCGGTCTCATCTCGTCGGCCCGCCGCGATGCCTTCGCCGGCCGGTTCATCACCGACCTGGCCATCAAGGCGTCCGGCCCGCAGGTGCCCGTGTCCGACCTCTCCGGAGGCAACCAGCAGAAGGTGGTCATGGGCCGGGCCCTGGCCGGCGACCCCCGGCTGCTGGTCCTCATCACGCCGACCGCCGGCGTGGACGTGCGATCCAAGCAGACCCTGCTCGGCGTGGTCGAGCAGGTACGCCGGCGCGGCACCGCCGTGCTGGTCGTCTCCGACGAACTCGACGATCTGCGCGTCTGCGACCGGGTCCTGGTCATGGTCCGGGGCCGGATCGTGCGGGACATGCCGTCCGGCTGGCGCGACAACGACCTGGTAGCCGCCATGGAAGGGGTCGATCTCGACCATGTCTGACACGCTCTCCGGCACCACCGCTCCCCCGGCCGCCCCGGCACCGCCGGCCACCCGCCGTACCCTCGCCCTGGCCCGGCTGCGCGACCTCGCGCTGGTGCCGGCCATCATCGCGGTCGCCATCGTGGGTTTCATCGTCAGCCCGGTGTTCCTGCAACCGGACAACATCATCAACGTGCTGCAGAGCATGTCCGAGATCGCCATCGTCGTGCTGGCCGAGACCCTGGTGCTGCTGGCCGGGAAGATGGACCTGTCGCTGGAGTCGACCTTCGGGCTGGCGCCGGGCGTCGCGGCCTGGCTGATCGTCGACCCGGCGGTGACCCACGGCCTCGGCGTGCACGCCCTGCCGGGCGCCCTCGCCGTCCCGCTGGTGCTGCTGACCGGCGCGCTGATCGGCGCCTTCAACGGCCTGCTGATCGTGCGCTTCGGGCTCAACGGCTTCATCGTCACGCTCGGCATGCTCATCGTCCTGCGCGGCCTGCTCACCGGCATCTCCGGCGGCAAGACCTTCTTCGCCCTGCCGGCGTCGATGACCTACCTCGGCTCCACGTCCTGGCTGGGCGTGCCGGCGTCGATCTGGATCACCCTGGCCCTGTTCGCCGTGGCCGTCGTGGTCCTCGGCTACACCCGCGCCGGGCGTTCGCTGTACGCGATCGGCGGCAACGTCGACGCCGCCCGCGCGGCCGGCATCCGGACGGACCGGGTCGTCTGGCTGACCCTGATCATCGCCGGCACGCTGGCCGCCCTCGCGGGCCTGCTGATCAGCGGACGGCTCGCGTCGGTCACCGCGGCGCAGGGCGACGGGGCGATCTTCCAGGTCTTCGCCGCGGCCGTCATCGGCGGCGTCAGCCTCAACGGCGGCAAGGGAACCGTCTTCGGGGCCTTCACCGGCGTGCTGCTGCTCTTCATGATCATCAACGTGCTGACGCTGGGCGGCGTGCCGGCCCAGTGGACCAACTTCCTCAACGGTGCGGTCATCCTGGTCGCGCTGGTCGTCTCCCGGATCACCGGCGGCAAGGCCCAGACCTGACCGTCACGCTACAGCTGCTGCCGCGGTGCGGCCGCCAATACCGTACGCAGCCACGACTCCGACGTGTTCACGTGGATCAGCGCGCTCGCCTGGGCCAGCAACTGGTCCCGGTCCCGGAGTGCGCGGTAGATCGCCTCGTGCTCGTTGAGGGTGACGTGCGCGGAGCCACCCTCGATCAGCCCCCGCCACACCCGCGCCCGCAGCGTCTGCCCGGAGAGCCCGTCGAGCAGCGAGGTCAGCGTCTCGTTGCCGGTGACCGCGATGACCGTCCGGTGGAACGCGGCGTCGTACCGGATGAGCTGCTCGGCGTCCTCCGCCGCCCCCCGCATGTCCTCGAGGATCCCGCCCAGCCGGGCCACGTCGGCGTCGGTGATCCGCAGCGCGGCGATGCCGGTGGCCACCGGCTCCAGCATCCGCCGCACCTCCATGACCTCCAGCAGGGTGTCGTCGCGAAGCAGCTCGACGGCGACGCCCAGACCCTCCAGCAGCAGCCGCGGCGCCAGACTCGTCACATAGGTGCCGTCGCCGCGGCGCACGTCGAGCACGCGGGCCGCCTCGAGAACCTTGACGGCCTCCCGGACGCCGCTGCGGGACAGGCCCATCTCCTGCGACAACTGCTGCTCGGTGGGCAGCCGGGCGCCCGGAGGCAACTCCCCCGACTGGATCAGCCCACGGATCCGCGTGATCGCCTCGTCGGTCAGCGCCACCGGATCCCCCTGCCAGCCATGCGGCCGATCCTACCGAGCCCTGACCGCTGGTCCGGCGCAGATCCGGCGGAGTCACACCGACCGTGCCGGCGGCCGGGACGATCGGCTGTCAGTGGCCGTCCGGCTGGGCCCAGGGGTCGCTCGCCGGGATGCTGCCGGTGTGCGGTGGCAGGTCACGCTGCGCGGGAACGCCGAACGGCTGCGGTGTGCCCCCGCTCGGCGTGTCCTGGCCGAAGTGCGGTGGGGGCGCCATGACCAGCACGTACCGGTTGCGCTGGACGGTCTCGAAGAAGCGGTTGGACGGCGGCAGGGCGAGCAGCACCAGCGCCCCCAGCGCGGCCAGGACGGTCAGCGCGTCGAGCAGGCCGGCGCTGATGCCGTACGCGGCCGGCATGAACCGCGCGGCCGTCCCCTCGCCCGCGGAGCCGGACGGCGCGTGGATGGGGTCCGACAGGTTGCCGAGCCCGCCGCACACCAGGAAGATCCCGCCGAGCACGTACGTGGTGACCCGGGCGTTCTTGCGGCCGTCGCCGTTGAGCACGGCCAGCAGGGCGGCCCCGCCGACGAAGAAGATGTCGAGTGTCGCGCTGACGATGCTGCCGAGCCCGGACCCGGTGTCGCCGGTGTAGGCGTCCTTGTAGACGCTCAGGTCCGTGTTGACGAAGACCAGCTCGACGACCGCGGACAGCAGGGAGAGCCCCGCGACACCGAACAACAGCGCGGACGCGAACCGCACAGTGGTCGGTGACCGCGGGGGTACCGGTGGTGCCAGACGCATGCGAGACAAGGTAGTCGCTCGGGGCCGGAAGCGGCGGGCCCGGCCGATGGCGCAGCTCGGGAAGGGCTCGGAGGGCACGTTTTCGTGCTCGTCCGTGACCGCGCCGCAGCGGGCGCGGGGGACGCCGTCAGTGGGCGGTGGGCCGGTAGACCAGTTCCTGGGTGTGGCCGTCGAGGGTCCGGCTCTCCAGCAGCTCGAGGTCGAAGTCCCCCGCCCCACCGAGGATCGGGCTGGTCCCGGTCCGGCCGGAGATGACCGGGAAGATCGTCACCTGGATGCGGTCGACCAGGCCGGCGGCCAGCAGGGCCCAGTTCAGCGACAGGCTGGCCTGCGAGCGCAGCGGCACCTCCGACTCCTGCTTGAGCCGGGTGACGATCTCCACCGCGTCCCCGCTGACGATGGTCGCGTCCGGCCAGCCCAGGGTGTCCCGCAACGTCGACGAGATCACCGTGGCCGGCATGCGCATGGTGCGGACGTTCCACTCGTCGAGCGAGTGGGGATCGATGCCCGAGGACATGATCTCCGCGTTCTCCCGGAACGTGGTGGCCCCGAAGACCATCCGCTGCTCGGTGCCGAACTGGGCGGCCCGGTGCGCGAGCAGCTCGGGGCCCTGCTTGCTCCAGTAGCCGCCCCAGTCCGCCCCCTCGGCGTACGAGCCGTAGCCGTCGAGGGTGGAGAACACGTCCCAGGTGTAGACAGCAGTCATGTCAGTTCCTCCTTGATCGGCAGTCTCACCCTCTCCACGAACACGCCGGCACCGATCCGACAGGACACGCGGTGCGGATTCCCGCGTGCTGACTCGTTCCCGTCAGATGCGTGGACGGCGGACGCCCGGCGGCGTAGGAACGGCTCACCCCTCCGATTCCGAGGTGCGACGCCATGACCCGAACGCAGGAGCACCTGGACGTCCCGGGACCGGCCGTGCCCGTGCCCGACGGTGATCTCGACTGGCCGTGCACCCTCGACGAGCACGGCGTCACCGAGATCCGGGTGCACGGGGTCGGCGGCGGCTCACCGACGGCCATGCTGGACGACCCGGCGGCCCGGCAGGTGTCCGGTGACCAGGTGGCCGGCTTCTGGCGCGGGCGCGACCAGCTGATCGACGGCCGGCCCCGGTGGCACCGGGAGGTGTACTCGTGGGGCGGCCTGACCTCCCAGGCGCTCAGCAGCGCCCTGTGGCTCATGTTGCTGCCGTTCGCGCTGGTCAATCTGGCCGGCTGGATGGCGCTGGGCCGGCGCAGCGGGGCGGGCGCCGAGCGGGGCGAGGTGCGCGTCGGCTGGCTCGTCGTGCTGCAGCAGAGCCTGGTCCGGGTCATCGGGCTGGGCGTCACCTGGCTCTATCTGCTCTTCGCCGCGCAGATCGCGATGGACCTGGCCGGCTGGCAGTGCGTCCAGGTGTCCTGCCGGGCCGTCACGGCCTGGGAGAAGATCGGCCTGGCCGGGCATCCGTTCCGGGCGGTCGCGGTGGCGGCGCTGGTCCCGCTGGTCCTCGTCGGCGGGCTGTGGCGGCTGAGCTCGGTCAGCAAACAGCGGTACGACGAGCACGGCGACGACCCGGGCATCGTCCGTCCCCGGGCCGGGCTGCCGGCCCGGATCACGCTGACCAGTCCGCGGTTCTGGACCCGGCACACCTACAACGAGTCGACCCGCCGGCTGCACCTGGCCTCGGCGCTGCTGGTCATCGCGTACCTGTTGCTGCGGGTCGCCCGCGAGGGCGACCGGTTCCCGGCCGTCACGGACCTGTTGTCCCTCGTGGTCGTGGCCCTGCTGGTGCTGTCGACGATCAGTGCCGGCTGGGCCTGGCTGTGCCGCCGGGTCTTCCGGCGTCCCCGCCTCGCCTTCGCCACGGCCGGCGCTCTGCTCCTGGTGGCCGCCCTCGTGGCGTGGCTGCAGCCGGCTCGCGAGCAGAGCGATCCGGGCGTCATGCCGGGGATCGTCATGTTCCTCGACTCGGTGCTCCTGCTGATCTACGTGCTCGGCTTTCTGCACGGTGTCGTCGCCGTCGTCGCCCGGCACCAGGTCCGCACGGCGAGCTGGGCCCGTCCGGCGGCGTTCCCCGCGCCGGTCATCGCCCTGGTGGTCGCCGTGGTGCTGACCCTGTCCGTGTGGTCCGGCTTCGTGGTGTGGGTGGCGCGCTGGTTGAGCGGCGAGGCGCGGCCGACCGCCGGCGCGGCCGCCGACGTCATGTCCTATCCCGGGTCGTACACCGCTTCCGCCCAGCTCAACGTCATCGGCGCGGGCCTGATCGTGGTGCTGGTGGGCCTGGTCGCCGGCGCGTCGCTGTGGCACCGGCGCCGGCATCCCGGACGGGCGCTCGCGGCCGAGTTCGCGCATTGGCGGCGCCACTCGCTGCCCGGGGCGAAGCACCTCGCCGAGGGCAAGGGCCGCGATGCGGGCTGGCTGCGGTCGGTACGCACCTGGATGTGGTTCGCCGGCGGGGCCCGCTGGCTGGAGTTCCTGGTCGTGGCCGCGGTCGTGTTCAGCACGCTGAGCCTGATCCTGTACGCGATCTGGGTCTTCCCGGAATGGCGGGGCGAGAAGCTGGGGGCGGCCCTCACGCTGGCGATGGCGGTGGCGCTGTTCTGCGCCGGGCTCTGTGCCTTCGCCGCGGCCGGCGACGCGTCGAGACCCCGGCCGCTGCGGGCCGCCGCCGGTGTCACCTTTCTGGTCTGCCTGGCCCTGGTCGGGTGGGCGGTCCGGCAGGGCGTACCGCGGGTGACCCTGCAGACGCCGGCGCTGCCGGACTGGTGGCCGCTCAACGAGGGTTTCGCCACCACCGTGCTCACCCTCATTCCGGTGGCCGGGGTGCTCGTGCTGCGCCGGGCGATCCGCAGCAACAGCACCCGGCGGACGGTCGGCGTCGCCTGGGACATCACCACGTTCTGGCCGCGCGGCTTCCACCCGCTGGCCCCGCCGAGCTATGCCCAGCGGGCGGTTCCCGACCTGGTGCTACGGGTACGCCACCTGCTGAAGGCGGGGCATGCCGTCGTGCTGTGCGGTCACAGCCAGGGCGCGGTGCTGACCGTGGCGACGCTCGCCCAGCTCACCGATCTTCCGCCGGAGCAGCGTTCCCGGCTGTCCGTCGTGACCTACGGCAATCCGCTGGCCCACCTGTACATGCGGTGGTTCCCGGCCTACATCAACGACTGCCTGGTGAAGGAGTGCGCCGAGGTCCCCGGCGGGCGCCGGTGGGTGAACTTCTACCGGCACACCGACCCGGTCGGCCGGGAGCTGTTCCGCAAGGCGGGCGGCAGCGCGGCCACCACGCCGGCGGTGGAGTACGCCGACTGCTGGCTACCCGACCCGCCCGTGGACCTGCGACGTCCCGGCGACGGGTGGCCACGGGTCCGGCACCACGGCAACGGAGGTTACGTGTGGCAGGCGGCGACCGCGGCTCACCTCCGGCAGGAGGCCGAGCGACTGGACGCTCTCATCGCGGCCGGCGAGAGCGAGCTCGACGATGTCGCAACAGGTGTGCAGGGCCCGGCACTCACCCCACACGGGTGAGGTGAGCGGTTATCCGCCGGTTCGATACTGGGGCTCCGCTCGCAGGAAGGCGACACGCCGATGGCAGCCCAAGTATCGCCCGGCCCAGGTCTCCAGGTCGGTCCGACCAGTGAGTTCTCCCTGTTCTTCCATGTCCGGACCGGGCGCGGTCCGGCCCTGCGCGCGGCGCTGAAGGCGCTGCAGGCGTCGCCGGGCTACCGGCCCGGTGACTACGACCTGCCGATCGCGGTGATCCACGAGGCCCGGTTCGTGCTGTTCGACGACGATACCCGGCTGCTCTTCGCGACCAGCTTCGACGGACCGTGGGAGTCGTACATGGTCGACTTCGCGTCGAAACCGTTGAAGCTGTTCGCCGAGATCTTCCAGCACCTGGAGGGCTACACGGGCCTGCCGGACCTGGAGTCGGTCCGCAAGTTCATCCTGAGCGCCCAGGTGACCGCCAGCGCGTATGCCCGCAACTACGGCAGGACGGTCAAGGAGATCCGCAAGGCGGAGCGGGTGAACCGGGCCTTCCAGCAGGTTCTCGACGGCCCGGCGGCGGCCGAGGCGCTCCAGGCGCCGGCGCTCGCGCCGCTGCTCGCCGAGGCGGCCGACTGATCATGTCCGACCACATCTCGGGGCCGCGCGCGCTGGCCGAGCCGATCGCCGACATCACCGACGTCTACGCGTTCCCCAGCCCGGAGAACCCGGGACACCTCGTCCTGGTGGTCAACACCCTGCCGTTCGCCCGGCCGGACGGGCGCTTCTCCGACGGGCTGATCTACCGGTTCCGGCTGCGGCCGCTGACGTTGCGCGACGATCCGGTCGGTTCCCGGCGCTACGACACCGGTACGGAGGAGTTCGTCTTCGACTGCGTCTTCTCCGACCCGGCCGAGGCCGGCGGAGCGCAGACCGGCTCCTGCCGAACGCCCGCCGGTGAGCGGATCCCCTTCCCGGTGGACGATCCGGGCGGCGGCAAGGGCGGCGGGGTGCGCGTGTTCGCCGGCCCCCGCTGGGACCCGTTCATCCTGGACGCCCCGGCGGCGCTGAAGACCGTCGCGACCGGCCGGCTGGCGTTCACCGACCCGTCAGCGATCTTCCTGGACGGCAAGAACGTGCTCGGCATCGTGATCGAGGTCGACTGCGCGCAGGTGTTCGGCGAGCGGGTCGAGCTGGTCGGGGTCATCGCGGAGACCCTGACCAGGGGCCGGCACAACGTCCGGATCGAGCGGACCGGACGGCCGGAGGTGAAGAACCTGCTGCTCGGCCCGAAACAGTTCGACCAGGTCAACCGGGACCTGGAGATCCGTGATCTGTACAACATGGAGGACGCGTTCCACCTGGCCGACGGCTATCTCGGGGCGTACCGGGCCCGGCTCAACGCGAACCTGGCCTTCTGGGACTCCCTCGACGGCCGGGTGGACTGGCCGGCGGACGCGCGGGGCGATCATCCGCTGGTGGATCTGGTGCTCGCGGATCATCTCGTCGTCGACGTCGGGAAGCCGTATCCCGAGAACGGCACCTTCCTGGAGATCGAGCGGGCCGCGCTGGCCGGGTCCGAGCACCTGACCTGCGGCGGGCGGGCGCTCAATGACGACATGATGGACACCTTCCTCACCTTCCTGATCAACGCCGGCCACGGTCCGGTGATTCGGGACGGCGTCGACCGGTCCACCCGGCCGGCCACGCGGACTTTCCCGTATCTCGCCGAGGCGAACCCGGAGCCTCCGCGGCCGCCCGCACACCACCACGGCCGGCCATGACTGACGCCGGCCCCCTCGACCTCGACGACATCCAGGCCGGCGCGCTGCACGAGCGGCCGTCGCCGTACGTCGGCACCTATGTGCTGTTGCGGATCGACGACCGGCAGGGCGGACGCGATTTCGTCCGCCGGGTGATCCCGCTGCTGTCGCCGGCCCGCTCGGTCGCCGCGAGCACCCCGGCGGCCTGGCTGACGGTGGCCTTCACCTACCAGGGCCTGAAGGCGCTCGGCGTGCCACAGCAGTCGCTGGACAGCTTCTCGCCCGAGTTCCGCCAGGGGATGGCCGCCCGCGCGGCGCTCCTCGGTGACGTCGGCGAGAGCGCACCCGAGAACTGGGATGAACCGCTCGGCGGCGGCGACGTGCACATCGCGCTCGCCGTCCTCGCGCCGGACCGCGCCGGCCTCGACCAGGTGGCCGACCAGGCACGCCGGGCCCAGCACGAGTTACCGGGCATCGCGGTGATCTGGCGCCAGGACTGCTACCAGCTGCCGACCGGCCGCACCTCGTTCGGATTCAAGGACGGGATCGGGCAACCGGCGGTGGCGGGCGTGACGGCGCCGCTCCCGCATCCCGCCGAACCCCCGATCAGCGCCGGCGAGTTCATCCTCGGCTACCCGGACGAGACCGGCGTACCGGCGCCCATGCCGGCCCCGGACGTGCTCGGCCGCAACGGCACCTACATCGTGTTCCGCAAGCTGCACACCCGGGTCGCCGCCTACCGCCGCTACCTGCGCGAGAAGGCGGCCGACCGGCGGGAGGAGGCCCTGCTCGGGGCGAAGATGGTGGGGCGCTGGCCGAGCGGCGCGCCGCTCGCGGTGGCGCCGGAGCGCGACGATCCGGAGCTCGGGAAAGATCCGGAACGCAACAACGACTTCCGGTACGGCGATGACCCGCGCGGGTTCAGGTGCCCGGCCGGCGCCCATGCCCGCCGGGCCAACCCCCGCGACGCCCTGGACCACGAGAACACCGTCGATGTGCGCCTGCACCGGATGATCCGCCGCGGCACGAGTTACGGCCCGATCCTGCCGGACGGCGTGCTCGACGACGACGGCGCCGACCGGGGCATCATCTTCGTCTTCGCCGGGGCGCACCTGGACCGGCAGTTCGAGTTCGTCAAGACCCAGTGGCTCAACGACGGAATCTTCATCGGGGCGCCGGGAGAGAGCGATCCCCTCGTCGGGCCGCGCACCGGCACCGGCACCTTCACCGTTCCGCGACGGCCGGTCCGCCGGCGCCTGCCGGACGTGCCACCGTTCGTCATCACCCGGGGCGGGGAGTACTGCTTCGCCCCCGGGCTGCGCGGTCTGCGCTGGCTGGCCGACCTCACCACCTGAGCTCGCAAGGAGACGGCATGACACACGCGACCGGCACGGAACGCTGGAAGATGCTGGATTTCGGGCCGCCGGCCCCGGACGACGCCGACCCGCGCCGATCGGTGCTGCTGGACTGTCCGGGTGACGGCGCGGTCGCGGTGATCACTCTGCATCGCCCGCAGGCCGACAACGCGATCACCACCGAGATGGGTGCCCGGCTGACCGAGGTGTTGGAGACCATCGCGGTCCGCCCGGCGGTCCGGGTGGTGATCCTCACCGGCGCCGGCACCCGCGCCTTCTCCGTCGGCAGCGACCTGCGGCAGCGCAAGTCCATGACCAAGGAGCAGTGGCTGCGCCAGCGGCAGGACTTCGACCGGACCCTCTACACCCTGCGCCAACTGCGCAAGCCGATCTTCGCCGCGGTCAACGGCATCGCGTACGGCGGCGGCTGCGAGATCGCCCAGAGCACCGATTTCATCATCGCGGCCGAGCACGCCACCTTCGGCCAGCCGGAGACGATGATCGGGCTGGCGGCCGGTGGCGGGTCGCCCGCGCTGCTGCCCCGGGTCCTTCCGCCGGGGCGGGCCCTGCAGATGCTGATGACCGGTGACCCGATCGACGCCCAGGAGGCGTACCGGCTGGGCATGGTCAACGAGGTGCTGTCCGCCGACGAGCTGATGCCGGCGGCCCACCGCATCGCCGACAGGATCGCCAGCAACTCCCCCACCGCGGTGCAGGCGGTCAAACGGGCCGTCCGGATGGGTGAGGGCCAACCGATCGAGCAGGCCATCGCGATCATGATGGAGGCCCATTGGCGCTCGGCGGTCCACCCGGACCGGGTCGAGGGCATCGGCGCGTTCAACGACGACCGTGATCCGCATTTCCAGGATCCCGACTACTGATCTCCGCTGAATCCGAGGAGCGCCCGCCATGACTGTCACCGATGCCGTCGCCCGCAACCGCGCCGCCCTGCGAATGATCAAAGAGGAGCCGTTCAACGCCGAGGCCCCGCCGGCCGGCCTGCGCACGGAGACCACGCCGACCGAACTGCACTACGTACGCAGCAACTTCGCCCTACCGGAGCACGACGGCGTCCTGCGGGTGGGCGGCGCGGTGGCGAACCCGCTGGAACTCTCCCTCGACGACCTGCGGGATCTGCCCGCCGTGGAGCAGGCTGTCACTCTCGAATGCGCCGGAAACGGCCGTCTCGACATGCGACCACTGCCGACCGGGGAACCCTGGGGCGGTTACGCGGTGTCGACCGCGCGGTGGAAGGGCGCCCGCCTGGCCGACGTGCTCGCCCGCGCACGACCCGCCGCCGACGGCGTCGAGCTCCGCTGCGAGGGCGCCGACCACGGCAAGTACCACCTCAGTTCGATTCTCGAGCAGGACGACGCCGACATCACCTTCGTCCGCTCGATGTCGCTGGCCCCGGCGAGCGACCCGGGCGCCGGGATCCTGATCGCCTACGAGATGAACGGCCGGCCGCTCGAAGCCGATCACGGCTACCCGTTCCGCCTGGTGGTGCCGCACTGGTACGCGGTCGCCTCGGTGAAATGGCTCCGGCGGCTCGACGTGATCACCGAGCCCTTCGCCGGCGAGTTCCAGACCGGCCACTACGTCTACCAGTGGCCCGACAAGCCGTTCGAGCCGGTCACGCTGATGCGGGTGCGGGCCCGCATCACCGACCCGGCGGACTCCGCCACGGTCCCGGCCGGCACCCGTACGATCCGCGGCAAGGCCTGGTCCGGCAGTGGAGCGATCACCGAGGTCGGCGTGAGTTTCACCGGCGAGAGCGGGTGGAGCCCCGCGGTGGTCGAGCCGGCGAAGGGCCCGTACCAGTGGCAGGACTGGAGCTACGAGTGGCAAGCCACGCCCGGTCGGCACAGCCTGCGGGCCCGCGCCACCGACGCCTCGGGCGACGTGCAACCCGAGGTGCCGCCGTGGAACCGCCTCGGCTACGGCAACAACGCCGTCGAGGTCACCTACGTCGACGTGCGCTGACCTCACGGCGGCCGGCCGCCGTGAGGTCAGCCACCGGGCGTGCGCGCGGATTGCCGGCCGATCGGTGGCGCGGCAGCCGCGGCTGCCGCGCCACCATCCGGTTCAGCCCACTCGACAGGAGACTGTCGGCCAGGTGGTGCTGCCGTTCTTCTGAATCGTCACGCCGAAGTTGTTGCCGCTGCCGTTGGGCTGGGCGACGAGTTGTTGCGCGCTCGGGTAGCTCGCGTTGATGTTCCAGGTGGAGAGGACCCTCTCCGGAGCCGGGATGTTCATCGTCACGGTCCACGTGTTCGAGCCGCTGACGGCGACGTTCAGGTTGTACCGGTCGTTCCAGCTCTGACCGGCCGACAACGTGGCGGTGCAGCTGCCGCCGCCCTGCGGCGGTGGCGTCGTCGTCGGGTTCGGGTTCGGCGTCGTCGGGTTGGAGGAGCCGGTCGGGGCGACCGCCCGGCCGGTCGACGGGGAGATCATGCCGGCGCACAGGTTGCGGCTGGCCAGACCCTGGGCGATACGCGGGATGGCGGCCAGGGTGTTGGCCGGCCAGTCGTGCATCAGGATGATCTGGCCGTTGGTGAGCCGGGCGTTGGCCGCCACGATGGCGTCGGTGCTGGCGTTGTTCCAGTCCTGCGAGTCGACGTCCCAGATGATCTCGGTCAGGCCGTACTTCTGCTCGACCGAGCGCAGGGTCTGGTTGGTCTCACCGTACGGCGGGCGGAACAGCTTGGGCGTGCCACCGCCGGCGTTGGCGATCGCCGTCTGCGTACGGCTGATCTCCGAGTCCATGCTGGCCTGGCTGCCCTGCGTCAGGTGGGCGTGGGAGTAGCTGTGGTTGCCGACCCACATGCCCGCGTCGACCTGGGCCCGGACCAGCCCCGGGTTCTGCGAGGCATAGTTGCCCTGGTTGAACATGGTGGCCCGCAGGCCGTTCTGGCGCAGCGCGTTCAGCAGGGCCTGGGTGTTGCCCGACGGGCCGTCGTCGAAGGTCAGTCCGACGTAGCCGTTACAGGTGGCCGCCTGGGACGGCGTGGCGGTGACCGTGGTGGCGACGAGGCCGAAGGCGGCCAGGGCGGCGACCGTCAGACCGGTCAGCGACCTTCTCCACCGACGTGATGGGGTTTGCATGCGGCGCGTTCCTCCTCTCGGATTCGGCTGACCGGGTCAGCCGGCCTGGCACGAGACGCTCGGCCAGGTGGTACTGCCGTTCTTCTGGATCGTCACGCCGAAGTTGTTGCCGCTGCCGTTCGGCTTGGCGACCAGGGTCTGGGCGCTGGGATAGCTCGCGGAGATGTTCCAGGTCGACATGACCTTCTGCGGGGCCACGACGTTCATCGTCACGGTCCAGTTGCTGGAGCCGCTGACCGCGACGTTGAGGTTGTAGCGGTCGGACCACGAGTCACCGGCGGTCACCGCGGCGGTGCAGCCACCACTACCACCGGGCGGCGGGGTGGTCGTCTGGCCCGGGTTCGGGACCGTGGTGCCACCGCTGCTCACGGTGATGTTCGAGCTGCCGCTGCTCTGGTAGCCCTCGGTCGCGATGATCTGGTAGTCGTGCGAGCCGAGCTGCAGGCCGGAACGGGTCCAGGCGTCGAAGTGGTTGCCGGTGGTGATGGTGCCGCTGCTGCGGTGCTGCTGGCGCACGCTCCAGTACTGGTAGAACGTGGAGCTGTCGCCCTCGATCGACGGCTTGTTGACCCGCTGGGTGCGGTAGACGTCGTAGGTGCCGCCGTCCGAGGTCACCGTGCCCAGCCGGGTCGCGCCGGTGCTCGGGTTGTAGTTGCCGAAGTTCTCGACCACGTAGTACTCGACCAGCGGGTTGCGGGTCCAGCCGTAGAGCGCCAGGTAGCCGTTGCCGTTGACGTTGAACGAGCCGGAGTAGTTGATCGTGCGCCGGGCACCGGTCGCCCAGCCCTTGCCACCGACCCAGTTGTTGACGTTGCTCCACTGGGAGGTGTAGTTGCCGTCCGGCCCCAGCGTCATGGAGACGTTGCCGCTGTCCTTCCAGAACGAGAAGAAGTAGCCGTTGTGGCTGCCGGTGGTGTTCGACGTGACGGTCCGGTTGGCCTCGGCGCTGGCGTCGACCGCCATCGCGGTGCCGGCGAGGGCGATCGCCATGGCGCAGCCGACTCCGAACAGCGTTCTGACCAGGCCGCGCCGGCGGCCCTTCGGTTGCACGGGAGCTACTTGCATCGCGGACGTCCTCCTCGGGGGAAGCCTGGCGGGGCGACCAGGCGGGGTTCATGTCCATCTATCGATTGACGGCTGAAGTATCGATGGATGGTCCGCGCGAAGTCAACAACTTCCGGAAACACACCGGAATTACGAACTCGGACAAAAAGCCACCCGTCGCGTATTTACGCAGTTCAACCCACTGATGAGAGAGCGCGGAGATCAGGCGACGGCTCGCAATCCGTCCGTTATGTCGTCCGCCTGAGGATCGGCCGTTGCCGAAAGTTTCGGTCCCGCAGCGACCACGGGGCGAGCTCGACGCCGGACACGCGCGGTGACTACGTCGACAGCCCGCCCACCTGAGCGGTCCGCATCAGGGGGTCGGTGACGCCAGGGACCGGACGGCGTTGTCGACCTCCTGGTCGATCAGGCGCTGCACGTCGACGGCGTTGTTGTCGAACAGGCCGGTGAGTTCCAGGCTCACGATCCCGTGCACCCGCGTCCAGATGACGATGGCCGCCCGCGCGGCCCGCGGGGTGGTGCCCGGCAGCTCCCGCGCCCGGGCCCACTGCCGCAACTGCCCGTCCAGCGTGCGGTCGCCGCTGCCGCCGGCGGCCGGCGCGGTGTCCGCGATCGCTTCGAGCAGCCCGACCAGCAGGGCCATCGGCTGGTCCAGCGGGGTGTGCGGCCCGGCGTCGCCGGGCACGCCGGCGATCCGCCGGCCGAAGAGCATCCCGTACCGGCGCCGATGGCGCAGCGCCCAGTCCCGGTACGCGGCGACGATCAGCCGCACCCGCACCCGCGGGGTCCGCCGCCCACCCCCGGCCGCCTCGAGCATCGCCGCGGCGAGTTGCTCGTACGACCGGGTCATCAGGTGCGTCAGCAGCGCGTCCCGCGACGGGAAGTAGCGGTACACCGCCGGGGCGGACATCGCCATGCCGCGGGCCAGGGCGGCGATCGACAACGCGTGAACGCCGTCCGCGTCGATGATCGCGAACGAGGTGTCCTCGATCTCCTGCAGGGTCTGCACCCGCAACCGCTCGCGCCTGTTCATCACCCGCGGGTCGTCGGCCATCGTCGCACTGTAACGGCCCGTTGCGGTGCGACGGTCCGCGCGCCACCGGTCAACGCGGCCTGACGTACCGGTGCGTCTGGGCCCGGCCGACCCGGCTCGGCACAGCCGGTCGTCGCGCACTGAGCCGGGCCCGCCCTCGTCGCCGCGGGCCTGGTCGACCTGATCGCCGAGGCGGTCGTCGCTGCCGTCAAGCCTCGGTGGTAGCTCCGACCGCGAACGGGTTGAACCCCCAGACCGGTGAGCCGGAACGCGGGACGCTGAAGGCGTACCAGTCGTCGCCGAGCGGCTCGAACACGGCGTCGCGGGCGGTGTCGCCCAGGCGCGGCGACGGCCGCACGCCGGGTGAGCATCGCACCAGACCGGCGAAGGGCGACATGCCGCTGTCCTCGGTCACGTACGTGACGCAGCCGCCATGGCTCCACACGGCCGAGAAACGGTACAGGCCATGGCTTGCCCCGAGCGGCGACGCCGACAGCTGCGCCAGACCCGGACGGTGCCAGGCGAACAGCACCCGGCCGGCCACGCCCGAGCAGGCCACCACCATCGTCACGACGGACACCGCCGGCAGGATCAACCGGACCGGCCAGGACCGGCCGGCCGGCGACGTCAGCCAGCCCACGGCGGCCACCAGCCACAGGATCATGGCGACCCACAACCAGGTCAGGTAGCCACCCGGCAGGACCACCGCGTACAGCAGCGCCACCGCCGCCACCAGGCAGCAGACGATCGGCCACCACGTGCGGGCTCTGCTCACGCCGACACGTTACAAAAGCCGGGCGAGCCCAGCGCTCAGGCCGCGTCGAGCAGAGGCAGTGTGAGCCGGAAACAGGCGCCCGAGCCGGGCGACGTCTCCAGCTCGACGTCGCCGCCGTGGGCCCGGGCCAGCGAACGCGCGATCGACAGTCCGAGCCCGGCGTTGGCGCCGCCCAGGCGGTTCCGCGAACGGTCGGTGCGGTAGAAGCGGTCGAAGACCAGGCCGGCCTGCTCGGCCGTCATCCCCGGGCCGCGGTCGGCGATCTCCAGCACGGCGCGGCCGTCGACCGTGCCCACCCCGATGCGTACGCCGGTGCCCGCCGGGGTGTGCGCGACCGCGTTGCCGACCAGGTTGGTGACCACCTGCCGGAGCCGGGCCTCATCGGCGTCGACCGGGGCCGGACCGGGCGGACCGGTCCCGCCGGGGCCGGTCAGCTCGACCGGCCGGGTCGCGTCCAGGGCGTGCAGGTCGTGCCGGGCGTCGGTGGCCACCGTCCGCAGGTCCATCGGGGCGCGGTCGAGCTGGGCCTCGGGCGCGTCGTCCAGCTCGGCGAGCAGCAGCAGGTCCTCGGTGAGCCGGGTGAGCCGGGTCGCCTCGCTGTCGATGCGGCGCAGGGCCGCGTCGACGTCGGCCGGGGCGGCCAGCGCCCCCATCCGGTGCAGGTCGGTCGAGCCCTTGATGACGAACAGCGGGGTCCGCAGCTCGTGGCTGACGTCGGAGACGAACGTGCGCATCCGGGCCTCGGAGGCGGCCCGGTCGGCGAAGGCCCGTTCGAGCTGGCCGAGCATCAGGTTGAGCGACGCCGCGAGGTGGCCGATCTCGGTGCCCGGCGCGGCGAGGGCGGGCACGCGCCGGCTCAGGTCGCCGGCGGCGATCGCGGCCGCGGTGTGCTCGATGCGGCGCAGCGGACGCAGCCCCCGGCCGAGCGCGAACCAGCCCACCGCCGTCAGCGCCACCAGCAGCACGATCCCGCTGATCAGGGAGGTCGTGCGCAACTGGGCCACGGTGGCGTCGGCCGCGGTCATCGGCGCCGCGGCGATCACCGTCCCGTTCCAGCCGGTGGTCCGGCGGGCGACGGCCCGCCAGCGGCCCGAGTCGTCGGCGGCGGGCAGGAAGACCGCGGCACCGTCGGTGGGCACCGTCCGCAGCTCGGCCGGCGGCGGCAGGCTCGCGGTGCTCAGCCGGGAGGTGTGCAGGCCGTCGGCGACCGCGCCGCTCGCGTCCAGGTAGACCAGGTAGGGCGCCCCGACCAGGTCGAGGGCCGGGTCGAGCAGGTCGGCCCGGGCTCCCGTGGTGGCCGGATCACGCGGCCCGCTGACCGGCAGGCGCGAGATCAGGGCGGTGAGTGAGCCCAGCTGGCTGTCCAGCCGGTTGACCTGGTAGTGCTCCAGGCGGTCGGAGACGACCGTGCCGACCAGGGCCAGCCCGGTCAGCAGCAGGGCCGTGGTGAGCAGCAGCAGCCGTACGCGCAGACTCACGGGCGCGGCTCCCTCATCACGTAACCCACGCCGTGCACGGTGTGGATCAGCTTCGGTTCCTCGCCGTCGACCTTGCGCCGCAGGTACGAGATGTACGTGTCCACGATGCTGGCGTCGCCGCCGAAGTCGTAGTGCCACACCCGGTCGAGGATCTGCGCCTTGGACACCACCCGCCCGGCGTTCTCCATGAGGTGGCGCAGCAGCCGGAACTCGGTGGCGGACACCCGTACCGGCCGGCCGTGCCGGGTCACCTGGTGCCCCTCGGTGTCCAGGGCCAGCGGGCCGACGGTCAGGATCCCGTCGTGGTGTCCGGCGGTGCGGCGCAGGACGGCCCGGATGCGGGCGATCAGCTCCTCCAGGTCGAACGGCTTCGTCACGTAGTCGTCGGCGCCGAGCGACAGCCCGGTGATCTTGTCGGCCTGCCGGTCGCGCGCGGTGAGGAAGAGCACCGGCGTACGGTGCTCGCGCAGTTGCCGGACCACTTCGAAGCCGTCCATGTCGGGCAGCATCACGTCGAGCAGCACCAGGTCGGGCGGGTCCGCGGTGGCCGAGGCGATCGCGTCGGCCGCGGTGGCCGCCGAGGTCACCCGGAAGCCCGCGAACCGCAGTGTCGCGGCGAGCAGTTCCCGGACGGTGGCCTCGTCGTCCACCACGAGCAGCCGCTCAGCCTCTTCCCGGGCAGTCATGCCCGCCAGCCTACGGAGGTCCGGCTCCGGGCGGCGTCAACCAGCAGGCTCGCGGCGAAGCCGGCGACGGCCCCGGCGCCCAGCCCGACCGCCGGCGCCACCCACGGGCTCGCGGCCAGCCGCAGGTCGAGAACCGGGACAGCGATGATGAACGCCTGCACGCCCAGCTCCACCGACACCCGGGACAGCAGGGTCAGAACAACCAGCACGGCAGCGACCACCGGGGCGAAACGCACCGCGAGCCCGGCCGCCCGGCGCAGCGGGCCACCGGCCCGGTCTGCACCGGTACGCGCAGCGACCGCGACAGCGCAGGCGAGCAGCACAGCACCGGACAGGACCCCGAGGGCACCGCGCCCGGGCGGCGACCAACCGCCGTCCACGACGCACGAGAGCATGCCGCCCGAGCTGAACGCCCACGGCACACCCAGCCCGAGCAGCAGTGCGCCGCCCACCACCAGCGGCAGCGCGAGCAGCACCCCGCCGGCCAGGGCCGGGCCGCCGACCGCCCACGCCCCGAGCACACCCACGATGCCCGCCCCGGCAGCCGGCCACCGCGCGGCGCGCAGCGTTGCCCCGGCAGCCGGGAACCGGACGGCCAGCCAGCACAGCCCGGCCACGGCCAGCGCCCCCACCGCCGCGCCGGCCACGGTGGGTCCGACGGCGGCGGAGAAGCCGGCTTCCAGCTTGTCGACGGAGGCGCCGGCGAACGGCGTACGGGTGCCCGAAGCGCACGCCCCCACTCCCCCGCCGGCTGCCCGGGCGCTGCCGGACGGCAGCGTCAGCGTTCCGTGCGCCGCCGCGGCCACCGCGCCGAGGCCGGCCGTGCAGGCGGCCGCCGCGGACGCGCCGCGGACCAGCAGCCCGGAACGGCCCCGGCCCAGCAGCAGCGTCCCGAGGACGACCGCGCCCACCACGGAGACGCCGAGCGGCAGCACCTCGATCCGGCCCTGCACGGTGATCGGGAGGCCACCGGACGGGGTCACTCCGACGTCGGCCGCTCCACCGGCCGCCATCGCGACGACCGCCGCGGTCAGTCGCCCGAGCGGGCCGCCTCGGTCGGCGTCCAGCAGGAGCAGGCCGGCCGCCGCGGTGCCGGCCATGGCGAGCAGTGCGGCGGCCGCCGCGGCCAGACCCCGGCCGATGTCCCGGGCCGTCATCACACGTCTCGGCGCCGCAGGACGACGAACGCGGCCGCCAGCACACCGGCGACCCCGAGGCCCAGACCGGCCAGGTTCCACCACGGGTGCGGGAAGTCGGCGTCCGGGACCGTCGCGAGAGCGGCCGCCCCGCCGATCGTCGGCCAGAAGTCGAACAGGCCGCTCATCCAGGACGGGAAGATGCCGGCCAGGGCGGGCACCAGGAAGATGATGCCCACCAGGGTGGCGAGCGCGCCCGCGGTGGCCCGCATGATCGTGCCGAGCCCGACGGACAGCAGCGCGATCAGGGTGAGGTAGAGACCGCCGGCGAGCACGGCCGGCAGCACGCCCGGATCGCCGAGGCCGGCGTTCGGCACACCCTGACGGTCGATCAGCGGCTGTCCGATCAGGAACGCGGCGACCATCAGCACCTGGCCGGCCACCACGGCGACCGCCGCGGCGATCACCACCTTGGCCGCCAGCACCCGGTGCCGCCGGGGCGTTACCGTCAATGTCGTCCGGATCAGGCCGGTGGCGAACTCCGAGGTGACGACCAGGATGCCGAGCACCCCGATGATCAGCTGGGCGACGATGTACGTGGTCAGGCTGTGCGCCGTCGGATCCCAGGCGGCGCCGGCGTCCGCGTACGCCTCCCGGGCCGAGTTCGAGGACAGGGCGGTGATACCCAGCCCGACGACGAAGAGGCAGGCCAGCGTGTACCAGGTGGAGCGCAGGCTGCGGATCTTGATCCACTCGGCCAGCAGGGCGCGGCTCACGCGGGCACCCCCTGGTACTCGACGCTGTCCTTGGTCAGGGCCATGAAGGCGTCCTCCAGCGACGCCCGCTGCGGGGTCAGCTCACTGAGGACGATCCCGTGGTACGCGGCCAGCTTGCCGACGTCCTCGGCGCTCATGCCGGAGACCACGAGAGTCGACTCGAGCCCTTCCCGTACGGTCGCGCCCGCCGCCGACAACCGCAGCGCGAGGGCATCCGGATCGCCGGCCCGCACCTGCACCGTGCCGCCCCCGGCGGCGTTCATGAGCTCACTCACCGACGTGTCGGCGATGAGCCGTCCCCGGCCGACCACGACCAGATGATCCGCGGTCCGGGCCATCTCGCTCATCAGATGGCTGGAGACCAGCACGGCGCGGCCCTCCGCGGCCAGCGAGCGCATGAGCTCGCGGACCCAGCGGATGCCCTCCGGGTCGAGCCCGTTCACCGGCTCGTCGAAGATCAGCACCCGGGGGTCGCCCAGCAGGGCCGCCGCGATACCGAGCCGCTGCCGCATGCCGAGCGAGAAGTCACCGGCCCGCTTGCCCGCCGCGGCCCGCATCCCGGTCAGGTCGAGCACCTCACCGACCCGGCGCCGGGGCAGGCCGTTGCTGGCCGCCAGGGCGAGCAGATGGTCGTACGCCTTGCGCCCGCCGTGCACAGCGCCGGCGTCGAGCAGGGCGCCGACCTCGGTCAGCGGCACCGGGAAGTCGGCGTAGCGGCGGCCGTGGACCGTGACGGAACCCCGGTCGGGCGCGGCCAGGCCCACGATCATGCGCATGGTGGTGGTCTTCCCGGCGCCGTTCGGCCCGAGGAAACCGGTGACCTGCCCGGCCTCGACGGTGAACGACAGGTCGTCCACCACGGTGTCGGGCCCGTACCTCTTGGTCAGCCCGCGTACCTCGATCATCGTCATGGCGGCGATGCTCGCCGACCCGGCTGACCGCTTTCGCAGAGCTTCTGGGAGAACTCTGAGAGATCCGCCGGTCGGACCGGCCCCGGCGGCAGACCTCCCAGGAAACTTCCGGATCGCCGCCGGGGTCGTGCGGCCTCGCCGCCGACGCCCGGGCTGCTCGCGGTCTCCTGCAGGGCACCTGCCACTCCCCGATCGCGGCACCGGCCCGCACGGAGCGCGACGGGCGCCTCGGCCGGCGAGCCAGGGGTGCTCAGCCTCGACGGCAAGACCGTGCTGGACGTGCACGAATGGGCGACCGATCCGATCACCCTGGGGACCTCGGAGGCCGCGGCCCTGCTCCGGCAGGGCGCCCGCGACCTCCTCGAGCTGTCGGGCCGCGGCACAACGTAGACTCTAGGTCCCGTTAAGGTCACTCTGGGTTGATTTTGGAGGCGGCATGAGGTGTCGCCGGCGGTTACTCCACGGGGCTCTGCTGGTCATCCTGCTGCCGGCGCTGGCATCGTGCTCACGGGCCACTCCCCTGTGCGACTACGCAGACGGCCTGGTCGGCGCCGCCGAACTGGTGGGAGCCGCGGACGCCTATGCGGCCGCGCAGGAGGCCGACGAAGGAGACTGCGGCAAGGACGGCCTCGCCCGGGTCGGGACGCTCCGGGCGAGCGCGGGTACGTACGTGGCGAAGGGCCGGGTGGCCGCCCGAGCCGGAAAGACAGCAGCGGCAACGGCCTCGTTCAAGGCGGCGCTGGCCGTCGATCGCAGCGACGACGCGGCCGGGCTGGAGTTGCAACGACTCACCCGGGTCTCGCCGGCTCCGACGGCTCCGGTGTCCACGGTGGTGGTGGCCGGTCCGCAGACCACGCGTTCCAACGGCGATCTGCCCTGGATCGCCTTGGCCGTAGCGCTGCTCGCCGCGCTCGCGAGCGCGATCGTCTGGCGGCGCAGCCGCCACGCGATCGAGGAGGCTCAGCAGAACGCGGCGACACAGGTCACCGAAGCGCGGACCGACCTCGACCGGCGACTCGACGATCTGGAAACAGACCTCGTCAACCGCATCACCGCGGCTGAGGGACAGGCGGCCACGGCCGACGGCCGGGCCGTTGCGGCGGGGCGGGCGGCGGAGGCGTTCCGCGACGACGTCGCGAGCCTCGTCATCACCAGCATCCGGGCTCTCCGGGACGACGGAACGCCCCGCATCGAGGAACAGTACGTGCCCCGCTCCCGGGAGACGACATGACCACAGAGATATCGATCCGGTTCTCCTGGCTGCCCGATGACGCCGCCGGGCACATGCTGCTGCACCGAAGGATGCCTTCGACGCCGGAGCACGGTGTTCTCGACGAATACTGGAGGTCGGGGCCGATGGGCGAGCTCCCGGCCGCGACCCTGAAAATCACCGCACGTTCCACCGCGGACTGGCAGAAGCTGCTGTGGGGACTGCCCATGCCGAAGGTCACCCTGCCCGCCACGCCGTACCCGGTCGAGCTGCACCGACTCGATGAGAACGGGTTGCGCGAGGTGCTGGCCCGAACAGGCCCGGTATGCGATGTCGCCGGTGCGTCGCTGCAGTTCACGGCGGTGGGCGGCGTTCTCGCTCCGGTCGGCGGACGACTGGACCGGAACCCCTTCGAACCGGTCGCGCCCGGGATCGCACCGTTGCTGCGCCGGACGTTGGACGATCTCGCCCTGACCCGCGGCGCCGGGCCACCGGTCCCCGCCGCCGCCGAGATCCCCACGCCCGGCCAGGAGTTGCGGGCCGGTCTCGAGTCGGCCATCCAGCTGCACGACACCCGCGGGGTGCAGATCGGAAGCCACAACGTCCAGGTCAACCGCTTCCTGGTACGCGGCCCGGACCTCGCCATGAACTTCGACGACGTGCTGCGCAACACGGCGGTCAAGAGCGCCATGAGCGCCCTGCTGGCCGATCCCGGCAACAGTGACCGGCGACAGGGCCTGGTCGGCGCCCTCCAGAATGTGGACCAGCGATGGAGCGTGAAGGCTCAGCCGTTGACATTGTCCGCCCAGAGCCGGCCGCCGGGCATCCTGGAAAGCCTGTTGTCCTTCAATGTCCAAGGCGTACAGGTCGGCGACCACAACACCCAACGCAACAATTTCCACTACACCGTCACGGACAGTCCACAGGTTTCCGCCCTGCTGCGGCACGACAACGACCTCGCCCGGCATCTGGCCGACTACCTCTGTCCCGCCACCGGCGACGCCGGAGCGCTGGCCACGTTCCGCCAGCACGTCGGCCGGTCGGTGAACGGCCTGCCGATCGACCTCGACCGGACCGTCGACCAGCACCTGAAGTTCCCGGCACCGGGGAACGTACTGGACATCTTCCGCACCGACGGGGTGACCGTCGGCAACCACAACATCCATCGGAGCACCCACGAAGTCGAACTGACCGTCCGGTCCGTGCAGGTGGCCGATCCGACTCTGCTGGCCGGCACCGCGCCGGTGACGACGCCGCTCGCGGTTCGCGGACCGAAGATCGCCGACAGAACAGTCGCACCCTTGCCGGCGCCTCCGCTGCGGGGCATCAGTATCGGTGGCCTTTAGGCGGCCCGGCGCGGCGCCAGTGGTGCCTCAGGCCCCGAAGATGTTGTGCTGCTCGTTGCGATCACCGATCTGCACGCCTTGCGCGCCGCCGATGGTGACCGCGTACCGGCTCGCTGCTCCGGCAGTCGTTTCGCCGCCACCGGGCGTCGGCGCGGCGAGCTGGTCCAACAGTGCGTACAGCACCTCGGCCGAGGCCCGTGCGGCGAACCGCTTGTAGCGGTCGTCCTTGGCCGGGTCGGCATGGTCCATGACGCCCTTGACCACCAGCCAGCGCGGCACCTGCTGGGCCTCGGCGACCGTGGCGATGGTCGCGGCTTCCATGTCCAGCCCGGCCACCGTGCGCACGCCCATCGCCTTCAGCCGTTCCCAGGAACCGCCGTCCTTGGCCACGTAGTTGCCGCTGGCCATCGGCGCCACGGCCACGGCGAACGGAAGCCGCTCCGGGCCGTCCACGTCGTCGTAACGGACGCGCTCGATATGCAGGCGTCCCGCGTCGGTCAGGGCCCACCCCGGTCCCGCCCGCGTGATGAGGCCGTCGGACTCGATCGCCGCCGTGCGGGGCAGCCAGGTGCCCGGTGGGAAGTAGCGGTCGAAGGCGGGGTGTCTCGTCGGCTCCAGCCCGAGGTACAACCGCTCGAGCAGCCAGTTGGTCACCTCCCCCGCGCTCGCCGGCCCGTAGCTGGGCAGCGCCGCGGGGTCGAGGTCCTGCGCCGCCCTGATCCACCGGCCGTCCAGTTGATATTGGCGGTGGTCACCGACGAACCCGTCCGCGGTCAACTTGCCCTCGTCGAACTGGTACGTCATCTCGGCGACGACCACGTCGCCCAGGGCCACCTCGGCCGGATTCCCCGCGCACACGCCGGCCATCGCCAGACAACCGGGCCGCAGACGGGCCGACAGGGTGGTGGCCAACGGGCTCGCATGCCGGCCACTCATGCGGGTGGGGCGGGCCAGCGCGACGGACAACCGGCGGCCGTCGGTACACAAGTAGGCACCGCGGAGATACGGGCAGGCGACGTCGGCATCATCCGGGGTCCATTCACGAATCCCGGCCTTGACCGCCTCGAACTCCGCCTTGATCGCGGTGACGATCAGAACATCGACCGGCTCCATGCCACCTCCGGTGTCGCGGGCAACCGCCGAGAATCGACTTTATCGGACCGACCGGCTCACCTCGTGGTCGCCGCTGAGGCCGTACCAGGTCAGGATGATGCCGGTGCCCGCCGGCACGCGGCGGGCGACGGTGGCCGCCGCGCCGAAGCGGACGACGGCCTCGCGTTCGGCGGTCTCGGCGTCCAGGCCGCGGGCCCGGCCCTCGGCGGCGGGCTCGATCAGCAGTCGCCGGCCGTCCGCGCCCGTGCCGGCCAGCAGGTCGAACATGTCGTCGAGGTAGCGGTCGACGGGCCCCTCGCCGCGCGGGGCCGCGGCGGTCATGCGACGCCTCCGGCGGACATCGGGCCGATGACGGCCTGGACGCCGACGACGAAGCCGCGCCATTCCTTCTTCCAGGTGTCAACCAGCGGCGAACCGCCTCGACGATGGTTGCCGCAGCGTGGTTCTCTGGTAGCGGAACGTCGTTGTGCGACGGAGGTGGCGGATGCCGGTGCGGGAACGCGGGACCCCGGTCGGCGTGGGGCTGTTCCTGCTGGCGGCGCTCCTGCTGTCGATGATCGTCACGCCGTTCGTATCAGTGGTCGCGGGGATCTGGCTGCTGGCGTGGTGGTGCCGCCGCGAGGTGCGGCTTGCCGCCGGGCCGGACGGTGTCCGCACCGGCCTGCGGTACCACCTCTGTGCCGTCGGGGTCCTCTATCTGGTCCCGATCGGCCTCGCCGCCTCGTTCTACTGTCTCCTGGCGGCGTACCTGCAGCTGTTCGGCGACTCCATCGGCGCGGAGCGGCTCGGCGCGATGCAGCGGACCTTCGAGGCGGTGTCCGGGTTCTTCGCCGACCGTCTCAAGCTGAGTGAACTGGCCGTCCTCGCCGTCCTGGCCGCCGTGTACCTGCTCACCTGCCTGCTGCTCGGCCGGCAGCCGAAGGAGCCGGACGGCGGCCGCGGGTGGCGGTGGCGGGTCGCTTCCGCGGCGCAGCGGAGCACCGCGTTCTACACCCGGTTCAGCGGCCCGGCGGCGGCCGGGCTCGCCACCCTGGCCGCGTTCACCATGTTCGGCATGCACCTCGGCGTGCCCTCCGAGGACCTGCGCCTGCGGCTGAAGATCGCGCAGCGCGGCTACGCGGAGGTGACCCGGCAGATCGAGGCCGATCTCAACCGGCGGGTCGCCGGCCGGCTCTGGGACAAGGTGTACGGGTCGCTGCCCCCGTCCTACCGGAACACCCTGAGCCAGGAGGCCGCGATCGGCGACCTGCTGGACAAGGTCCGGGCCGCCGCCGAGCAGGCCCGCACCAGCCACGGTGTCAGCGTCGCCGCCCTCGACCGGATCGTCGCCGACGAGACGGCCCGGCGGAACCGGATCTGGATCATCCCGGCCGAGGTCCGGCTGCCGGCGCAGGGCCGCACGGAGCTGCCCGGGACCGTCACCCCGGAGCAGGTCGAGACCGCCCGCGCGGCCGTCGGCGAATCCCCGCAGCCGGGTATCGACCTGGTCGTCGACGGCCGCCGGACCGTCACCCTGCAACTGGAGAAGGTGGTCAGCGAACGGATCGTCGCGCTCCTCAAGCCGTTCACCGAGGCGATGCCGATCCTCGATCCGCTGGTCCAGGCGTTCGCCGAGGTCGCCGACACGGCGCTGCAGGAGCGCCTGGGCGCGGCGTACGACCGGCTGGTGAACTCCGCCCTGTCCGGGCGTGGCCGGAGCGGGCCCGGCGGGAGCGGAACCGGTCAGCCGGAGGTGGCCGAGGAAGCAAGGGTCATCGTCGAGCAGACCGACGTGACCCGGGCGGTCGAGCGGGCCGTGCCGGACGCCGAACGGGCCGCCACGACCCGCAGGATGCTGATGGAGTCGCTGGCGGCCGGCAGTGCCACGATCGACCGTACGGTGGCCGAGACGCTGGCCCGCCGGACACCGCCGCGGCCCCGCCCCGGCAAGCCCGGCGACCTGAAACTGCTGCCGCTCAAGCCGTTGCCGCCGCTGGAGCTGCCCCGGCTGCCCCGGCCGGCGCCGCCACCGGGGATCGACGACTACGGCGGACCGGGATACCGCCCCGGGCCCGGCTACCGCCCACCACCGCGGTACCTGCCGCCGCCCCGGCCCCCGGTCCGCCCGCCGGTCCGGATCATCCCGTTCTTCTGAGCGCGGCCCGGGCGCTGAGTCGCGCGAGCCACCCACGACAGGGCATAGTGGCCCGCGGCGTCATCGACCGGTGTCGCTTGCCGTGCAGAAGGTGGTACGACGTGACGAGCTCACGGACCCGGCTGATCCGTGCCGCGGCGCCGGTGGCGCTGGCCGGGGCGATGCTCGCGGGGTACGCGGCGCCCGCGACGGCCGCCCCTCCGGCCATCCGCATCCTGCGCGTGTCGTCGGAGAGCGTGCCGTCCGGCGGGACGGTCCAGGTGCGGTTCCAGGCCACGAACAACAACCAGCGGACCGAGAAGGTCTTCGTGGCCGTCTCCGGGGGCCTGCGCTGCACCGCCGGATGCGCCGCGGCCCCGGACCTCGGACCCGGGAAGAGCCGGACCTTCGAAGCCACGGTCGTCGCCCCGAAGGTGGGCCCCGGCCAGGAGAGCGGGCGCAACCTCGCGGTCAGCGTACGGATCGGCACGCAGACCGCCTTCGACCACAAGATGATCATCGTCCGGGGCGGGAACACGCCGCCGTCGTCGGCGGCGGTGAGCCGGGTCACCGGCCGGGTCCGCGACGCCGACGGCAAGGCGATCACGGGTGCGAGCCTGACCGTCCGGGACAGCGCCGGGCACGAGTACCGGACGACCAGCGACGGGAAGGGCCGGTTCTCGGTCAAGGCGAGCGACAGCAAGCCGATCGCCGCCGGGTCCATCACGGTCGTCGCCGACAAGGACGGCTACCGCGCCGCTCGCGCGACCGTGCCGGGCACCGCCCGCGGCGTGACCGTACGGCTGGTCCTGGCCGCCCTGCCCACCCCCACCAGGACGTCACCGTCGCCCACCGCCGCGCAGAGCACCCCCGCCGCCGAGAAGCCCGCGCCGAAAGCCAGCCTGGCCGGGGTGGTGCCGGAGGCCGCCGGGACCGCCCATGACGACGGCAGTGGCTCGCTCATGTTCACCCTGCTGGGTGGACTCCTGGTCGCCGCGGGCCTGGGCACGCTCGTGCTGATGGTGATCCGCCGCAGGAGGCGCCCGGCTGATCCGGATCCGCAGGCGACCCAGGTCATGGCGGCGCCGGTCGGTGGCGGCCTGGCCGACGCGCCGACCGCGGTGCTGCGCGCCGTGCCGCCGCACAACCCCTCCCGCGGACCGGCGCGGTAGCGGCACCTCGACGGGTCAGGAGCGCTGGAAGGTCGACACCGGCGTGCCCAGCTCCACGGTGCGGCTGACCGTGCACAACCGGTCGTGCGACTGCTGGATCAGCCGCGGCACGATCTTCCGCGCCTGATCTCCGTCGGTCCCCGGCGGGAACTCGATGTCGAACTCGACCTCGAGGTTCTCCATCCGGTTGGCGCCGCCCTCGTCGCGTACCTTGTCGCCGCGGACCCGGACCACGAACCGGGCCGGCTCCGCCCGGCGGCTCGCGACGAGGTCGACGTCGATCGCGGTGCACCCGCCCAGCGCCGCGAGCAACAACTCCACCGGGGTGAACCGGTCGTCGTCCCCCGTGCCCAGTTCGATGACCCCGCCCCGCACGTTGCGCACGTCGTACGCGCCGACCCCGGTCCGCTCGATCTCCACCGATCGCAGGCTTTCAGCTGTCATGCCGAGCGACGCTACCCGCCCGCGCTCTCCGCGGGGCTGTCGTTGTCACGGCGCTGCGCCATGTGGTCCTGTTCGAGGTCCAGACCGTCCTGGACGCGCAGCAGCACCTCGTCGTCGATCTCACCCCGGTCGCGCATCCGGACGACGGTGTCGTGGCGATGGTCGATCACAGCCAGGTGCAGGTCGGCGTACTGCTGCTCGTACCGGGCCGCCTCCTGGTCCGGGCCGGCGCCGGCATCGCGCAGCACGCGGAGCCGGCGATCGTATTCCGCCCGTAGCTGCTGCGTGATCTCCTCGCTGGTGCCCCGATCCGCGGCCAGCTCCGGCAGCGCGGCGAGCGCGTGTTCCAGTGAGGTGATCTCCGCGGCCCGGCGTTCCCGCTCGGCCTCCCCGTCCGCGCCCAGCCCGGCCCAGCGCATCACCCGGGGCATCAGCGGCGCCTGGACCAGCAGCGTCACCGCGATCACCACCGCCGTGGCGAAGACGATGAGGTCCCGGTCCGGGAACTCCGCACCGGACGGCAGAGTGTGCGGCACGGCCAGCGCCGCCGCCATCGACACCGCGCCGCGGAAACCGGCCGCGGCCATCAACGCCCGGGGCCGCCCGCTCAGGCGTCGTTCGCGCTGCTGCGGCCGGCGGTCGATCGCCCGGATCAGGTACGGGCTGGTGAACAGCCAGCCGAAGCGCACCGCGACGATGACCGCGCAGACCACCACCGCCACCAGCAGCCCTCGGGCCAGCCCGGTGCTGTCCAGCCCGCGTACGGCCGACTGCGCCTCCAGGCCCACCAGAACGAACAGCGCCGAGTTGGCCAGCTGGGTCAGGAAGTTCATGGTCGTCTGGACGTACCGGCGGGCGTGGCCGGGGAACAGTCGCGGCGAGACCCGGCCCACCCAGAGCCCGCTGACCACGGCCGCGAGGACGCCGGACACCTCGGCCGCCTCGGCCAGCAGGTAGGCCGCCAGCGGCGTGAGCAGGGCGAGCAGGTTGTGCTGGAACGGTTCGGTCAGCCGCCGGCGGATCTGCAGGATTCCGAAGGTGACCAGCAGGCCGGCCGCGACGCCGCCGAGGTACGACATCGTGAACAGCCCGGCGACGTGTCCCGGGCTGAGATGCTCCTCGCCCAGCGTGACCCCGACCGCCAGCGTGTAGATCACCAGTGCCGTGCCGTCGTTGACCAGGCTCTCCGCCTTGAGCATGGTCGCGATCCGGCGGGGCAGCATCCGGCCCAGGACGCCGACCGCGGTGGCGTCGGTCGGCGCCACGGCGGCACCCAGCACCCAGGCCGGTCCCCAGGCGACGCCGAGCGCGTGTACGACCACGGCCACGCCGGCCGCGGTCGCGACCACGAGCAGGGTGCTCAGCAGCACGATGACCCGCAGGTTGCTCCGGATCTCGCGCAGCGAGGACATGAACGCCTCCCAGTAGAGCAGTACCGGGAGGAACAGCAGGAGCACCGCCTCGGGCGGCAGGTGCACCTCGCGCAGCGCGGGCACGAAGCCGAGGAGGACGCCGAGGATCAGGAGCAGTACCGGCGGCGCGATGCCGAGGCGCCGGGACAGGCCGGCGCCCAGCAGCACGGCGACGCCGACCGCGACCACCAGTTCGAGACTGGACATGTGCCCTCCGTCCTCCGGAACCCCGCCGAAGCGATCATTCCGCAGTTCCGGAGCACACGCTCGTCACCGGCCCGGGGTCAGCTCCCGGGCTCTGCGGCGGCGTACCGTCAGCACCACCGTCGCGGCGATCGCCAGGGTGACGAGGACGCCGAGCAGGACCGGCCACCACCGCCACGAGGACGCGTTGCCGACCGGCCCGGCCGGTTGGGCCGCGGCGACCGGCGCGACCTGGGCCGGGGCCGTCTGCGCGGCCCGGGCCCGCACCTCGACGGTCGCCTTGCCCGCGTGCGGCTTCGGCGCGGTGACCGTCACCTGCCATTTGCCGGGAGTCAGGATCGGGCCGCTGGAGTAGAAACCCTGCCCCTCGCCGGCCGGTTCGAGCTGCACCGGCCCGACGGTCCGCCCGCCCGCGGCGGTGGCGGTGAGGACCAGCCGGACCAGCGTGTCCAGCCGGTGCCCGTCGCCGTGGCGGGCCTGCACGGTGATGCCGGTGGCCCCGTCGCCGGCGACCTCCAGTTTGAGTTTTCCGGTGTGCGCCCACGCCGGGCCGGCCGCCGGCAGGAGTGCCAGCAGCAGACCGGCGAGGACGGCGGCCGCTCCCCGGGTACGACGCCTCGACCCCGTCACAGCGGGCGGTCCGGGGAGATCCGGGTGGGGTCCGCCGCGAGCCGGCCGGCCCGGTCGAGCGGCTTGCCGTCGTTCGCCCGTACCCCGGCCTTGCTGGCCGTGCCGCCGAGCCGCTCCGTCATCGCGTCGGCGTCGCGGAGCAGCGTGTCCCGCACGTCGGTGTCGGTGACCAGCGCGGCGTCGCTGACGAGCGTCTTGAAGGTGGCCAGCTGCCGCACGGCCCGCTCGTCCTCGCCGGCCGCCTCCGCGGCCCGGATCGTGTCCAGTCTGGTGGAGAGCTGCCGGTGGGCCTTGGTGGAGAGCCGTCCGGTCGCCTTGAACCGGTCCAGCAGGTTCTGCATGTCCCGGAACGAGGTGGTGACGAAGAACCGGACGGTGGTCGAGGTGCTGTTGCCGGCCTTGTCCGTCGCGGTCACGGTCAGCTCGTGCAGGCCGAGCGGCAACTCGTACAGCGCCTGCAGGGAGCCGCTGGTGTACGCCCGACCGTTCAGGGTGCCGGTGGTGGTCCGGATGCCGGAGGTCGGGTCGACCGCCTGCCACGACGTGCGGATGTCCTGGCTGTCGCCGTACAGCTGACCGTTGGCCAGCCCGGAGACCAGCAGGGTCGGCTTGGTGCCGTCGATCCGGACGACCCCCGACTTGAGCGTCTCGGCGTTACCGGCCTTGTCCCGGGCCCGGTAGAGCAGCTCGTGCTCGCCGTCCCCGGTCACGTCCACCGGCTCGGTGTACGGCGTCCAGGCACCCCCGTCCAGCGACCACTCCAGCAGCGCCACCCCGGATCCGGCGTCGGCCGACCTCAGCACCACCGGGACGGTCCCGTTGTGCCAGCCGTTGTCGTTGGCCGGGGCGAACTGGGCCGTGGTGACCGGAGCCGTGCTGTCGATCCTGACGGCGACCGACTTCGCCACCTCCACGTTGCCGGCCGCGTCGGTCGAGCGGAACCGCACCTCGTGCGCGCCGTCACCAGCGACCGGCACCGCGGCGGTGTACGCCGTCCAGGTGGTGGCGTCGTCGAGCTGGTACTCGGTGCCCGCCACCCCGCTGCCACCGGTCTCGTCGGCCGCGGTCAGGGCAACCGTGACGGTGCCGGTGTACCAGCCCTCGACCGGGGTTCCGGACACCTTGGCCGTGGTCACCGGGGCGGTGGTGTCGGCGTCCTCGGCGCTGATCCGGAAGTAGTCGAACGCGACGGTCTTCGAGGCGGTCTGGGCGGCGCCGAGGCTGTACAGCCCCACCTTCGGGGTGGCCCCGACGGCGGCGTTGGTCAGCGGCGCGAACGTCGTCCATTCCGTGCCGTCGGCCGAGTAGGCGGCGGTGTAGGTGTTGCCCACCCGGGCCAGCCGCAGATGCCACACCGCCGAGGTCAGACTGCCGGCCTGGGGTTGCGGGTCCTGCACCGCGGCACCGATCTCACTGCGGAACTCGATGCGCCGGCTGACCGGCTGGCCCGCGGCGTTGTCGGCGACGAAGTCGAGCTTGACGTAGTTGTCGTCGTCGCCGTACACGAGCAGCCCGGCCTGCTGGTACTGCTCGTCCAGCAGACCGGCGTCGACCTTGGTCTGCAGGGTCCAGTCACCGGCCGGCGCGGTCTGCAGGACGAAGTTGGTCGGCCCGGTGTTGCCGTCGGTGTAGATGTCGCCGTCGGGAACGTCGATGCGCAGCGCCCCGTCGGTGACCCGGTAGGCCGCCGGATCCTCCCGGACGATCGCGTTCCACCGGCACTTGTCCAGCTCGGCGCCGGTGAACTCGTCGGACGGGACGACCGGTTCGGCCGGGGCGTCCGGCGTGAACCGGAACCAGTCGAACGCCGCGTCCACCACCGGCGCGGTGGTGCCGCCGTTGAGGGCGAAGACACCGACGCGCGGGTTGTCGATGCCGGCCAGCGCGGCGGACCGGCCGACCGGGGTGAAGGTCCGGCCGTCGGCGGAGGCCTCCGCGGTCAGGTTCGTACCGTCACTGGTGAGCCGCAGGTACACCACGTCACCGGCGGGCGCCGCGGTGCTGTCGCCGCTCTCGTTGCGCGGGCTCGCGGCGGTCTCCCGGATGAACTCCACTGTGCGGGCGCCGTTGTAGAGCAGGTCGAGTTTGGCGTAGTTGTCGTCGTCGCCGTACACGATCAGACCGGCCTGCTGGTAGGTCGCCGTGATCGGCACCGAGATCTTGGTGGTGGCCTGCCAGGCGCCGCCGGGCGCCGGTTGCAGGACGAGGTTGGTCGCGTCGTTGCGGGTGCCGTAGAGGTCACCCGAGGCGGTGGGCAGCCGCAGTGTGCCGTCGGCGACCGAGTAGAGCTGGTTCTCCCGGACCACCGTCCAGCGGTCACGCTCCAGCGCGCTGCCGAGGAAGTCGTCCGAGCGGGCCCCGAAGCAGGAGGTGTTCGGCGCCTCGACCTTGACCGGCACGTTGGCGTACGACCTGGCGCCGCGGCTGTCGGTGACGGTCAGGGTGGCGGTGAAGGTGCCGGGCACCCGGTACGTGTGACTGGCGTCCAGGGTGGTCGCCGTACCGCCGTCGCCGAAGTCCCAGGCGTACGTCAGCGGGGTGTCGCCCTCGGCGTCGGTGGCCGTACCGTCGAACGCGACGGTGACCGGCGCGGTGCCGGCGGCCGGAGTCGCGACCGCGCTGACCGTCGGGGGCGCGTTCTCGGTCACGCCGCGGCCGAGGAAGTCCAGCCAGTTCACGTTGAACAGCGATCCCGTCCCGGCGGCCGGGTCCCGGGCGACGAAGAACAGCGAGTCCGCGTTGGTGCCGGTGACCGGTGCGGTGACGTCGATCCAGGTCTGCCAGCCGCCGGTGCCGGGCACGTCGACCGTGGCGACCAGCGGGCCGTCGGCGGCGTCGGCGCGTACCTCGATCCGGCCGCCGGCCGCGGCCGACGCGACCCGGAAGCGGATCGACTCGATGCCGGTCAGGCTGGCCGGGTCCAGCGACCACCAGTCGCCGTCCTCGATGAAGCCGATGTTCTGGCCGCCGCCGGCCGGGTCGCTGCCGGCCTCGCGGCCCACGCCCGGGTCGCCACCGCCGACGCCGCCGGGCACCCGGCCGGTGCCGGTGTAGTACTCGGCCTGCTTGCGCTTGGGCTGCAGCCGCTCGATCGCCCGTCCGGTCAGCGGGCCGGCGCCGCCGGACCCGCCGTCATCGGTGTAGGTGGCCTCGAAGACGGCGAAGACGTTGGCCTCCGCGCCGTGCCCCGAGGCGAGGGTGGTCTGCACGGTGCCGGTGCAGCCGGTGTGCTGCTCCAGCGGGTGGGCGTGCTCGTCGTGGCCGAGCAGCACCTGCAACCGCACCCGGTCGCAGTCGATCTCGCCGTCCTCCGGGTCGGTCACCTTGATCGTGTACTTGACCTGGTCACCCCAGTCGAAGAAACCGCCGTCGGGCGGGAACTCGATGCTCACCGTCGGCGCGGTGTTGCCGGCCGTCACCGGTACGTTCGCCACCGCGCTGCGCCCCTTGGGGTTGGTGACGGTCAGCTGGGCGGTGTAGTCGCCCGCCACGGCGTACGTGTGGGTGGGGTTGGCCTCGGCGGAGGTCTCGCCGTCGCCGAACGTCCAGGCGTAGGTCAGCGCGCCGCCGTCGGGATCGCGGGAGCCCGCGCTGGAGAACTCGACGGTCAGCGGGGCCGCCCCGGAGGTCGGGGTGGCGGCGGCCGCGGCGATCGGCGCCCGGTCACCGGCGATGTAGTCGATCCGGTAGATGCCGGAGTCGTCGTTGTTGCCGCCGAACCCGGTGCCCCACTCGATCATGTACATCGCGCCGTCCGGGCCGAACTCGAAGTCCATCGGCCGGATGAACTTCATTCCGGAGAGCAGCTGGTTGATGTCGACCAGGGACTTGCCGTCGGCGCTCACCTGCATGGTGTACATCTTCGACTGGTTCCACTCGCCCAGCAGCGCCTTGCCGTCGTAGTAGGCGGGCCACTTGCGGGCGGAGTTCAGGTCCGCGTCGTAACGGTAGACCGGGCCGCCCATCGGGGCACCGCCGCCACCGATCTCCGGGAAGCGCGGGTTGCCGCCGTAGTCGTAGTCGACCGTGGCGCTGACGGCCGGCGGCAGCGTGGTGAGGCCGGTGTTGTTGGGAGAGTTGTTCACCGGCGCCGCGCAGTTGAACTTCGCCCCGCTCGGGCCGGACGGGAACTGATAGTCGTTGTACGCGTAGTTCGCGCCGATGCAGTACGGCCACCCGAAGTTGCCCGGGGCCGGGACGATGTTCCACTCCACCGTCCCCTCCGGACCCCGGTCGGGGTTGGTGGCGCTCGCGTCCGGCCCGTAGTCGGCGACGTAGAGGGTGTTGGTGGCCGGGTCGACGCCGATGCGGAACGGGTTGCGGAAGCCCATCGCGTAGATCTCCGGGCGGGTCTGCGCGGTGCCCGCCGGGAAGAGGTTCCCCGCCGGGACCGTGTACGTCCCGTCGTCCTCCGGGTGGATCCGCAGCACCTTGCCACGCAGGTCGTTGGTGTTGCCGGCACTGCGCTGGGCGTCGTAGTCCTGCCGGCCGGCACGCTCGTCGATCGGGGTGAACGCGTCCGACTCGAACGGGTTGGTGTTGTCCCCGGTGGCCAGGTAGAGGTTGCCGGCGTTGTCGAAGGTCATGCTCCCGCCGGCGTGGCAGCAGGTGTTGCGCTGGGTGGTGACCTGCAGGACGACCTTCTCGGTGGCCGGGTCGATGGTGTCGCCGGTGACGGTGAAGCGGGACAACAGGTTGCGGGCGACGCCGTCGTTGCGGGCGTAGTAGAGGTAGATCCAGCCGTTGGCCGCGAAGTCGGGGTCGAGCCGGATGCCGATCAGGCCGTCCTCGTTGCCGGTGAAGACGTCCAGGTCGACCGCGGTGACGGTGGTGCCGGTGGCGGGCTTGATGATCCGGACCCGGCCGTCCCGCTCGACGTAGAACACCCGGCCGTCGTCGGCGATGTCCAGTTCCATCGGGTTGCTGGTGTTGCTGTCCAGGGTGACCTTCTCGAAGCTCCCGGTCAGCGAGGCGCCGCAGTCGGCGTCCAGCTGCCCGGCCGCGGTCCGGATGCCGCCCAGCAGGTGGGAGAGGAAGGCCGGATCGGAGTACGACTCGATCGTGTGGCCGCCGCCGGTGTACCAGGCCCGTCCGCCGTCGTAGTCCCGGCACCACGCGGTCGGGTGGTCGGCGCCCATCGCCCCGGCGCCGGGGGTGTAGCTGGTCTCGTCCAGGCTGGCCAGCACGTGCACGTCACCGCGCGGGTTGGACCGGAAGTTGTACCACTCGTCGAACCGGGACCAGCGCTCCGGCAGCCCGGCCGTGGACGGGTGGGCGTGGTCCTCCACCTTCACGGTCGCCTGCTGGTTGGCCGGGTGGCTGGCGAAGTACGCGCCGACCAGCTCGCCGTACCAGGGCCAGCTGTACTCGGTGTCGGAGGCGGCGTGGATGCCCACGTACCCGCCGCCGGCCTGGATGTAGCGCTCGAAGGCGGCCTGCTGGCCGGGGTCGAGGACGTCGCCGGTGGTGGAGAGCCAGACCACCGCGCGGTACTTGGCCAGGTTGGCGTCGGTGAAGGCGGCACTGTCCTCGGTGGCGTCGACGGTGAAGCCGTTGTCGGCACCGAGCTGCTTGATGGCGGCGATTCCGGCCGGGATGGCGTCGTGCCGGAAAGCGGCGGTCTTGGAGAAGACCAGGACGGAGTACGGCTCCGGATCGGCCGCGGCGGCCCGCGCGACGGAGGGTCCACCGAGGACACTCACCACCAGGGCCAACGCGAGAGAGGCGGCGGTCAGCAGTCGGCGTCTGAGGTGGCGAGGGCGTCGACGGGACACGTGTTTCTCCTTGTCCTGGGTGGACAGCGGTCGCGCGCCACAACCCACGTATCGAGATTTGTTGATTCCCTGTACAAATTAGGGCCTGCCCGCCGGATGTCCAGCAAGAGTTCAGCGTGTAACGGTTTGGTAACCTAGCGCGTGCGCAAGATCTGGTACGTCATGGCGCTGGTCCTGCTCGTGGCGGGCCTCCTCGGCCTGAGCCAGCTCTCGCCGCTCACGCCACGGCCCGAACCGGAGGCGCTGGAGGTGCGCTTCCCCGGCTCGTCGGCGGGCCCGGGCACTGTCGCCGTCCGGCACGCCGGTGAGCACGCGATCTGGGCCAGCGGCGACCCCGCGCGCGACGCGGACCGCTGCGCGGTCACCGCGCCCTCGGGCCAGGCTGTGCCCGTCAGCGCCGCCTCGAGGAGGGTCGTCTGGGCGGTCCGGGCCGAGGACGACGCGGCGTACACCTGGATCGCGTCGTTCGAGGCGGCCCAGACGGGCAGCTACGGTCTGCGGTGCACTCCGGACCCGGAGGCGCCCGGCGCGGCGTACCACGTCACGGAACGCCCGGCCGTCGGCCCCGCCCTCGGGCTGGGGGTGGCCGGGGGCGCTGCTGTGGTCGCCGCCGTGGTGCTCGGGTTCACCACCTTCGTACGTCGCCGCCGCGCCGTAGCCAGGCCCTGACCTTCGACGGGCCGCTGCGCGCGGTAGGTGCCGCGCCGGCTTCGACCTGGCCTGGGGGTCCAGGCCCGCTGAGCCGTCGATCACGATCCCCGGGGGTCGACCCGTCATCTGACGGATGCCATCGGTTGCCCGACGGTCGAACAATGGACCGGTCAGCAGCTATGAGGAGGAAGTCATGTCGGAGAAGCTCACCGTCGTCCTGGTCCACGGCGCGTTCGCGGAGTCGGGCGGCTGGGGTCCGGTCGCGCAGCGGCTGCAGGCCGCCGGACACCAGGTGATCGCCGCGCCCAACCCGTTGCGCTCGGTCGCGTTCGACGCCGCGCAGGTGCGTGCGCTGGTCGATTCGATCAGCGGGCCGGTGGTGCTGGTCGGGCACTCCTACGGCGGCATGGTGATCAGCAAGGCCGCCGCCGGCGCGAGCAACGTCAAGTCACTGGTCTTCATCGCCGCGTTCGCCCCCGAGGCCGGGGACAGCGCCGCCACCCTGTCGGGCAGATACCCGGGCAGCACGCTGGCCGAGACACTGCGCCCGGTCCCGCTGCCGGACGGCAACCAGGACATGTACGTCGCCCAGGAGCTCTACCGCGGGCAGTTCGCCGCCGACGTGCCGGAGGAGACCACCCGGATCATGGGCGCCACCCAGCGCCCGATCACCCTGGCCGCGCTGCAGGAGCCGGCCGAGGGTGAGCAGGCGTGGACGACGGTCCCGAGCTTCTTCCTGATCGCCGAGGCGGACAAGAACATCCCCGCCGCCGCGCACCACTTCATGGCCGAACGGGCCAAGGGCCGGACCGTGAGCATCGACGGCGCCTCCCACGCGGTCTTCGCCTCACACCCGGCCGAGGTCGCCGACCTCATCCTGCAGGCCACCGAGGCCTGACCCACCGCCCGGCGGGCAGCGCGGCTCGGCCCCGCGCTGCCCCGGACCGCCCGAGGCGCTCAGCGCACCTGCTCGGCCTTGAACTGCATGCGCGGCGTCGCGTAGAACTCCTGGGCCGGCACCAGCTGCAGCTCCCGCTCACCGGAGCGGTACGTGGTCTCGATCAGGTCGAAGATGCTGGAGGCCGTACGCTCCAGCGACACCGCCGCGTCCCTGGTGGCCACGTAGTGGGCGGTGAACAGGGCGGCCGTGACGTCGCCGGACCCGTTGGCCTTGAACGGCAGGTGCGGGGTGCTCACGAGCCAGGCGCCGGCCGCGTCCACCACGAGCATCTCGATCGTGCCTTCGGCCCGGTCGGGGCGTTCCACGCTGGTGACCAGCACGGTCGAGGGTCCCATGGCCCGGGCGCGGTCGGCCGAGGCGAGGGTCGACTCGATGCTCGCCGGCTCGGTGCCGGTCAGGAAGCCGAGCTCGAACTGGTTCGGCGTGATGATGTCGGCCGCCGGCACGACCCGGTCCCGCAGCAGCGCGGGGATCTCCGGCGCGACGAAACAGCCGGACTTGGCGTTGCCCATGACCGGGTCGCACGCGTACAGCGCGGCGGGGTTGGCGGCTTTCACGCGGCGGACGGCGTCGACGATGACGTCACCGATGCCGACCCCGCCCTGGTAGCCGGACAGCACGGCGTCGATCCGCGGGAAGACTCCCCGCTCCTCGACGCCCAGCAGGATCTCGGCCACGTCCGACGGCGGGATCAGCGGCCCGCGCCAGGCGCCGTAGCCCGTGTGGTTGGAGAAGTTCACCGTGGGGACCGGGACGACCTCGACACCGAGCCGCTGCAGCGGGAACACGGCCGCGGAGTTGCCGACGTGGCCGTAGGCGACCGCCGACTGGATGGACAGAACCTTCATCCCCCCAGCCTAGAGACCCTCCCGCGGCCCGCTGGACGCGACCGCCTCGCGCTGGATCCGCTCGAACTGCTCGGCCATCGCGGCGGCCAGGGCCTGGGCGGCGGACAGCGGGCGGACCATGACCGTGAACTCGTCGATCCGGCCGTCCTCGTCCAGGTGCAGGAAGTCGCAGCCCTCGACGGCGACGTCGCCGATCCGCGCCTCGAACACCAGGGCGTGGTCGCGGCCGCCGTCGCCGGCCAGCTCACGCACGTACCGGAAATCCTCGAAGACCCGCAGCACGCCGCGCAGGATCGCCGCGGTGATGGCCTTGCCCGGATAGGGCTTGAACGCCACCGGGCTGCGGAACACCACGTCGTCGGCCAGGGTCGCCGCGATGGCGTCGGGGTCGCGTGCTTCCACCGCGGTCCGAAAGTCGATCACCGGGCCAGCCTAACCGCAGACCCTATGTAGAAAAACTGGCAAGGGTTCGCTACGGTGCCGGCATGGCAACTCCTCTCCGGGTCACCGCCGCCGTCTCCAAGGTGCTGGCCGCCTTCCTCGAAGACCCCGAGGTCGACCGTTACGGCCTCGACCTCATGCGGGCCAGCGGTCATCCCAGCGGCACGCTCTACCCGATCCTGCTGCGCCTGCAGAACGCCGGCTGGGTCGAGGCGTACTGGGAGGACATCGACCCGGTCCAGGCCGGTCGCCCGGCCCGCCGCTACTACCGGCTCACCCCGGACGGGCGAGCGTCGGCGTACGCCGAGGTCGCGGCGCTGCGGGCCCAGCTGAACCGGGGCCTGGCCGCGACGCCGCCGGCGACGAAGCCGGCGACGGCATGAGGCCCGCGGACCGCTTCGCCCGCTGGTGCCTGGCCCGGGCCGCCCGGCGCTGGCCGGCCGAGCTGCGCGCGGAGATGCACGCGGAGTGGCTGGCCGAGCTGCACACGCTGGAGGCCCAGGGGGCCACGGCCGAGGAGCGCCTGCGGTACGCGTTCAGCCTGGTCGCCGCGCCGCCGATCCGGGACGCCAGCGGGGCGCCACGCGGCTGGGGCGAGTCGCTGGCACCCGGCGCCCCGGCCGTGAGCCTGCTGGTCGCCGCGCTCATCACGTTGTCCGTGTCCGCTTACTCCGGGAGCCTGGCCTGGCGGTTGCTGGAGCTGGTCGGCGTGGATCCGTTCTCACCGGGCGGCGAGTGGCTGACCTCCCTGGTCGGGGCCCTCATCACGCTGGCCTGGTGCCTGCCGGCCGGCCGGTGGCTGGGCCGGCGGTGGCCGTACTCGCGCTCCGGCCGCTTCGGTGCCGCCGGCCCGGCCGTGCTCGCGCCGCTCACCTTCGCGCCGATGGTCCTGCTCGGTGCGGTTCCGGGCGGGGAGCCGCCGTACGTGGCCGGCGTGCTGGCCGGGTTGCTGATCTGGGCGACCGGCGTCGCGGCAATCGGTGCCGCCGCCGTACGGGCCGCCGGGCGGGCCAGAGCCGCGGCGCTGATGCTGATCGGCGTACCGGTGGTCTGCGCGCTCGCCGCGGTGGTGTCCGCCGTGCCGCTCGCGCTGAGCAGCCGCGACCGGTCGGCCACGATGGTCGCGTCCTTGACCCTGGGCGGGACGCCCCCGGAGTTCGCGGAGATCATCGACGGGATCAGCAGCCGCACGTTCTCCTACCAGGGCCCCTGGGCGCTGACGCTGGCCTGCTTCGCGGCTTTCACCCTGGCGTACGGCTTCGGCGCGCTCCGCCCGCACCGCAGCGCGGGGGCGGCGTCGGTGCGGGTGGCACCCGCGGAAACGCGGCCGATGCCGGTGGCCGTGGTCATCGTTGGTGCCGGCGCGCTGGCCGCGGCCGTGATCGGCTGGGCGTACGCGTTGACCATCCTGACCCCCGGCATGAAGGACGTCTCGCTGTCCGCGCCGATGCCCGGCGGCGACGGTGAGCTGGCCATGTGGACCGCGGAGCTGCGGGCCACCGCGATCCTGCTGGCCGTGCTGGCCATGCTGGTCGTCACCGCCGACCGCCGGTTCGGCCCGGCCGCGTCGTTGCTGGTCGGCGCCGGATTGACGGTGGCCAACGCGGTGCTGCACCGGCTGGACGTCACCGGGCCGGGCGGACTCCGGCTGGCCCTGCTGGCCGGGGTGGTGCCGGTGGTCGCCGGCTGGCTGGTGTCCGGGGGTGCGATGCCCGGCCGGCTGACCGGCGCCGCGCTGCGCCGGGTGACCGTCGGTGTGCTGATGGCTGCGGGCGTCCTGCCGCTGATCATGTTGCAGGGCACACCGGGGGTGAACCACCCGTTCCTGCCGCTCGGGCTGAAGGTCACGACGATCGGCCTGGCGGTGGCCGGCATCCTGCTCGCCGTCGTCCCGGCGCTGGCTCTCAGCCGCCGCCCGGTGCCGGCCTGGGCCGCGGTCCTGCTGCTCGGGTCGCCGATCGTGCTCACCGTCGGGGCCGGGCTGATCCCGCCGCCGCTGTCCGACGACGACACCGGGCCGGCCGCCTACGCCGCGTTCGTCGCCCTGCCGCTCGCGGTCGGATGTCTCGCGCTGTTGCGCCGGCACCGGGCACGCGGGCGCGGCCGGACCGCCGCCCTGTGGGCCGGGCTGGCCGTGGCCGCCCTGCCCGGCACGCTGCTGGCGTTCGTGGTGGGTGGACTGCTGCTGGTCTTCGTGCCGAACCTGGTCTTCGACATCGACGGCAGCGGCTACTCGTTCGACGGGCTGTCGTACGTGCCCGGCACGGCGACGTTGCTCCTGCCGCTGGCGGCGCTGGCCGCGGCCCGCATCGACGGCGCGCCCGGGCCGGCGCGGCCGAGCGATCCCCCGCCGGTTCCGGATCCGGTGCCGCCGGTGGCGTCAGCCCGGACGCCGGTCGCCGGCTGACTCCCGGCCGGGCGTGAATAGGTATGCCTTGCCGACGCGAGCAGCGCCGCGGCGGACGACCGTGGTGACGTGCAAGGTTCACTCATATTCGTCGACCTGACGCTGGCCGTCCTGACCCTCCTCGCCGCACCTGTCGCGGGCCTCCGGGCAGCACGCCGCCGGCTGGGCGTCCTCGCCGGGCTGGCGGCCGGCCGGCTGATCGCCGCCGGCCTCCTGCTGCTGACCGGCGGACTGATGCTGGCCGACTCGCGGCTGTCCGTGCAGGTGCCGCTCGCGGTCCTGTCGGCGGCCTGGGCGGTGTGGCGGCCGTCCCGGACGGCCGCCCACGTCGCCGCCGCGGGCTCGATGCTGTCCGTCTGGTGGCTGCTCGCCCCCTTCGCGCCCGGCGACACCCCCTGGGTGCTGGCCGGCTCGGTGCTGGCGCTCGTGGCGATCGCCGGCCTCTCGGTCGTGGTCGGCCGCTGGCGTGAGTCACGGTCGCGCCTGTCCCGGCTGCCCTGGCTCGTCGGCGCCTTCCTGCTCGTTCCGGCCGTGACGCTGGTGGTGGCCGGTCAGGCGAACGCGGCCGGGCCGGGCCACCAGCACGGCGGCACCGGACAGGTGAGCGTCGATCAGCTCACCGGGCCGCGGAGTCAGCCGCCCGACGTGCGGACGACGCTGGTGGCGGCCCGGACCCCGGTCAGGCTCGCCTCCGGTGCGACCGTGGACGCGCTCACCTTCAACGGCACCTCCCCCGGCCCGGAGATCCGGGCCGAGCGGGGTCAGCTGCTCGAGGTGACCCTGGTCAACACCAACGTCGAGGAGGGCGTGACCGCGCACTGGCACGGCGTCGACGTCCCCAACGCCGAGGACGGTGTGCCCGGCGTGACGCAGGACGCCGTCCCGCCCGGCGGCCGGCACGTCTACCGCTTCGTCGCGACCAGGGTGGGGACCTTCTGGTACCACACCCATCGCGACGGCCTGCTCAACGTCAAGAAAGGTCTGTTCGGGGCGCTGGTCGTGGAAGATCCCGCCGGCGCCGACGAGCTGGAACGTACCGTCTTCACCCACGTATGGCCGGCTCCGGACGGGGACGTCGCCGCCCTCGACCGCGACGATCAGCCCGCCCGTCAGCAGGCGCCGGCGGGACGCGACGTCCGGGTGCGCACGGTCAACAGCTCCGAGGAGCCGCAGTCGATCACGGTGGGTGGTGCCCCGTTCCGGGTCGCGGCGATCGACGGCAACGCCGTGGCGGGGGCCACGCCGCTCGAGCCGGGAACGCGGCTCGTGCTGGCGGCCGGCGGCCGCTACGACCTCACCTTCACGATGCCGGCCGGCCCGGTGACCGTGGCCGGCGCCGGGAACAGCTCACTGACGTTCAGTCCCGACGGCGCAGCCGCACCGGTCCGGGCGGACAGCGGGGAACAGTTCGACCCGCTGACCTACGGCTCCGGCCCGGCACCGCCCGCCCAGCCCTACCAACGGACGTTCGACCTGCGGCTGGATGACGGGTTCGGCTTCAGCCAGGGTCGCCTGTCGTACGTCAGCAGCCTCATCAACGGCAGGCTGTACCCCGCGGTGCCCTCGCTGGAGGTCGCCCGCGGTGACCGGGTCAGGATGCGCATCGCCAGCCGCAGCACCATCGAGCACCCGTTCCACCTGCACGGCCATCGCATCCGGGTGCTGTCCCGCAACGGTGAGCCGGCCACCGGCAGCCCGTGGTGGACCGACACGCTGAACATCAGCACCGGCGATGTCTACGAGTTCGAGTTCGTCGCCGACAACCCGGGCATCTGGATGGACCACTGCCACAACTTCCGGCACGGCGCCAACGGCATGATCATGCACCTCGCGTACCAGGGTGTCCGGACCCCGTACGCCTCGGCGCACTCCCCCGAATAGCCGCACCATCGAAGGAGCCTTTGTGTCCGAGCTCGGCGCAGACGTCATGACGGAGATCGTTCTTCCCCGCATCGTGGAACCGGACGGCCTCGAGGTCCGTACCCGCGCGACCCCCGCGCCCGGCCCCGGGCAGGTCGTCGTGCGCGTCGAGGCGACCGGCGTCTCGTTCGCGGAGCAGCAGATGCGGCTCGGCCGGTACTACGGGCAGCCGCCGTTCCCGTTCGTCCCCGGTTACGACGCGGTGGGCACGGTGGCCCGCCTCGGGCCGGGGGCCGACCCGGCGCTGGCCGGGCGCCGGTTCGCCGCGGTGACCAAGGTGGGCAGCTGGGCCAGTCACGTCCTGGTCGACGCCGATGCCCTGGTCGCGGTGCCGGACGGGGTGGACCCCGCCGAGGCCGGGACGGTCGTGGTCAACGGCGTCACCGCCCGCCAGCTGCTCCGGCTCGCCAAGGTCCGCGCCGGCCAGACCATCGTGGTGCTGGGCGCCAACGGTGGGGTGGGATCCACGCTGGTGCAGCTCGCCCGGCACGACGGCATCAGGGTCATCGGCACCGCGGCGGCGCGACACCACCCGCTGCTGGACAAGCTCGGGGCCATCCCGGTCGACCACCGCGACCCGCACCGGTACGACCGGATCGCCGCACTGGCCCCGGGCGGGGTGGACGCCGTCTTCGACCACCTCGCCGGGGACGGGCTCAAGCAGTCGTGGCACCTGGTCCGCAAGGGCGGCACGCTGGTCTCCTACGGCACGGCCGCGTTGAAGGACGACTCCGCCTCGACGCAGGCCGTCTTCCTGAGCCTGTTCTCCCAGCTGTGGATGTGGCACCTCTCGCCGAACGGCAAGGGCGCCCGCTTCTACAACTTCTGGGCCGGCGAACGGCGGACGGCGGCGTTCCGGGCGCGCCTGCGCGACGACCTCACCGCGGTGTTCGCACTGCTGGCCGAGGGCGTGCTCACCGCGCAGGTCGCCGCGACCTTCCCGCTGAGCCGGGCGGGCGAGGCCCTCGCACTCGCCGAGTCCCGCACCGTCGCGGGCAAGGTCATCCTGGTGCCGGACCTTGCGACGGGTACGCCCTGAGCGATCGACGTGTCGGCGGTGCGCCGATCCCATACTGTCGGCGCCATGCTGACGCTGTCCTCACGACCCGACCGGCTCGTCGGCCGGCGTGCGGAAACGCAACGCCTCGCCGAGCTGACCGGCCGGGCGGCCGCGGGCCGCGGCGGCGCGCTCGTGCTGGCCGGGGAGGCGGGCATCGGCAAGAGCGCCCTGCTGGGGTACGCGGCCCAGGCGGCCACCGCGTTCCGGGTGGTCCACGCGTCCGGTTCCGAGTTCGAGCAGGAGCTGCCGTACTCCGGTCTGCACCAGCTGTGCCTGCCGATGCTGGACCGCCTGTCCGAGCTGCCGCCGCGCAGTCGCGACGCCCTGCGGGTGGCCTTCAGCCTGACCGAGGGACCGTCCGATCCGTTCCGGATCGGCATGGCGGCCCTGGGCCTGCTGACCGCCGCCGCGCAGCACCAGCCCCTGCTGTGCCTGATCGACGACGCGCAGTGGCTCGATGAAGCGTCCGCCCAGGTCATGCTCTTCCTGGCCCGCCGGATCCCGACCGACCCGGTGGCGATGCTGTTCGGGGTCCGGACGGGGGCGGTCCCGGACGGGTTCGGCGAGCTGCCCCGGCTGACCCTGCCGGGCCTGAGCGACGAGGAGGCCAAGACGCTGCTCGTGACGCGCAGCCCCTTCCCCCTGGACGACCAGGTCCGTGACCGGCTGATCGCCGAGGCCCAGGGAAGTCCGCTGGCGCTGCTCGAACTGCCCCGGGCCGGGGGTTTCGTGCCACCGGACGGGTCGAGCGTGCCGACGCGGATCGAGGACGGCTTCCGGTCCCGGCTGGACGGGCTGTCCCCGCACGCCCGGCTGCTGCTCATCGTCGCCGGCGCCGACCCGACCGGCGATCCCGGCCTGCTCTGGGCGGCCGCCGGACGGCTCGGCCTCGATCTGACCGCCGCGAGTGACGAGGCCGCGAACACCGGGCTGGCCGAGTTCGGCCACCGCATCCGCTTCTGCCACCCCCTGGCCCGGTCGGCGGTGTACCGCGCCGCCTCGGCCGGGGAACGCCGCACCGCCCACGGCGCGCTGGCCGAGGCCACCGACCCGACCGCGGCACCGGACCGGCGAGCCTGGCACCGCGCCCAGGCCGGCGCCGGCCCCGACGACGGCATCGCCGACGAACTGGAGCAGTCCGCGGCCCGGGCCCAGGCCCGCGGGGGCGTGGCCGCGGCGGCCGCCTTCCTCGAACGCTCGGTGGCGCTGTCGCTGGACCCGGCCCGCCGGACCGAACGGACCCTGGCCGCGACCCAGGCCCACCTGGACGCCGGGATGACCGACCGGGCCCTGGAACTGCTGGCCACCCTGGAGACCACCACCCTGGACGACTACCGGCGCGCCCGCGTTGACCAGTTGCACGCGCGGGTGGCGTTCACCCGCCAGCGCGACGACACCGGGCCCAAGCTCATGGCCCGCGCCGCGCAGCGGCTGTCCGCCCGGCACCCGGTGCAGGCCCGCGACTGCTTCCTCGACGCCCTCGAGATGAGCCTGGTCGTCGGCCGGGCCGGCGGGGTCATCCGCGACGTGGTGACCACGGCCCGCGTCGCGGCGCCGGCCTCGCCCGCCCCGGACCTGCTGGATGCGCTGATCGAGCTGGTCACCGGCGGACACCCGGCCGCGACCCCGCTGCTGCGCCGGACCCTGGACGGCACCGGCGAGCCGCTGTGGGTGCGGCGCCCCGCGCTGGCGGTGATGGTCGCCGCCGAGCTGTGGGACGTGGAGACCCACAGCACCATCGCCTCCTGGCTGGTCAAGCAGGGCCGCGAGTCCGGGTCACCGGCGCTGCTGCAGCTCGGCCTCGGGCAGACGGTCGTCGACGCGGCCCTGGCCGGCGACCTCGGCCGGGCGATCGCCGCCACCGCCGAGGAGGCCGCGATCGCGGACGCGGCCGGCCTCGCTCCCCTGGCCTACCACCGGCTGCACCTGGCCGCGCACCGCGGCCGGCGCCAGGACTTCCAGGACGTGGTCGACGCGCTCGACCGGGCCCCGACACGGGCCGGTCAGGTGACGAACCTCCACGCGACCGCGGCAACGCTCAACAACGGCCTCGCCGACTACCCGGCGGCGCTGGCCGCGGCCCGCAGAGTCGCGGCCCAGGACGACATCTTCCTCACCGGGTCGACCCTGCCCGAGCTCATCGAGGCGGCCGTCCGCTGTGCCGACCACACCGCCGCGGCCGAGGCGCTGGTGTCGCTCACCGAACGCACCGAGGCGAACGGAACGAGCGTGGGCCGGGGCATCGCCGCGTACGCCCGGGGGCTGGTGACCGGCGTCGAGGACGACTTCCGGGAATCCGTGGAACTGCTCACCGAGGGCAACCTGATGCCGTACCTGGGCCGGGCGCACCTGCTGTACGGGGAATGGCTGCGCCGCCAGGGCCGCCGCCGGGACTGCCGGCCGCACCTGCACACCGCGTACGAGCTGCTGAGCAAGGCCGGCGCCGACGGTTTCGCCCGGCGCGCGGCCGACGAGCTGCGCGCCACCGGGGAGAAGGTCCGCTCCCGGTCCGCGACGCCCTACGAGAAACTCACCATGCAGGAGGTCGCCGTGGCCCGGCTGGTCGCAGCCGGCGCCACCTCGAACGAGGTGGCGGGCCAGCTGTTCCTCAGCAAGCGCACCGTCGACGCCCACCTGCGCAGCATCTTCCGCAAGCTCGGCCTCACCTCGCGGCGCCAGCTCAAGGACCACCCCGGCCTGGTCACCGGTCGGCCCGCGGAGTGAGCAGCACACCGGCCAGGGTTGCCAGGGCGGTGAGCCGGCCGGCCGGATCAGCGGCTGCTCGCGCGGGGCCGGCCAGGTGGTCAGCCGGATGATGCCGGCGTAGCCGCCCGGCGGGGGGCCACCGGGGCGGAGAGGCCGGCGCTGAACAGCCGGTCGTCGACCTCGTTGAGGGCCAGCTTCAGCGCTCCGAGGGCGACGGCGTCCGCCCCCAGCGTGGAGGCGCGCACCTCCGGCATGCGCAGGCACAGGCGTTCGAGTTCACGGCGCAGCGGGTCGAGCATCAGGTCGGCGGAGCGGGAGAAACCGCCGCCGAAGATGACGACCTGCGGGTCCAGGGTCAGCACCAGCGCGGCGGTGCCGACAGCGAGGTCCTTGACGTAGCGGTTGACGGCGCGGCGGGCGGCCTTGTCGCCCTCGCGGGCGGCGTTGAAGACCCAGGCGGCGGCGTCGTCGGGTCCGACGGTGCCGGGGACGCCGGGGCAGTTCTGCAGGTGGGCGGGGGCGTCGAGCCAGCGGACCTGTTTGAGGGCGCCGAGCTCGCCCGCGGCGCCGCCGAAGCCGCGGCGCAGGATGCCGTCGATGATCAGGCCGGCGCCGGTGCGCATGCCGGCGAGCACGTAGACGATGTCGTTGGCGTCGCTCGCCGCGCCCTTCCACCGCTCCGCCAGGGTCGCGAGCTTGCAGTCGTTCTCGACCAGGATCGGGCAGGCGAACCGGCCGCCCAGGTGGGCCGTCAGGTCGACGTTCTGCCAGCCCGGCAGCGGGGTGAAGAAGCTGGTCCGCCCGGCGGCGTCGACAGCACCGGTCACCCCGACGGTGACCGCCCAGATGTCGGACGGGGTCATGCCCGCCTCGCTCAGGCAGGCGTTGACGACCGCGTCGAGCTCGGCGAGGCGAGCGGCGGGGCCGGCGTCCGCGGCCACCGAGTGGCGCAGGCTGCGCACGATGTTGCCGTCGAGGTCGGCGATCAGGGCCAGTACTTTGTGCGCCCCGACGTCGACGCCGATCACGTGGCCGGCGGTGGCCCGGAACTGGTACCGGCGGGCGGGCCGGCCGACGACGCTGTTGGCCCCGGGCTCCAGCAGGCTGGCCCAGCCGTCGGTGACCAGCCCCTGGGCGATGACGTCGACGGCGGGCCGGGACAGGCCGGTGCGCTGGGACAGCTCGGTGACGGTGGCCGGCGGGTGGGCCCGCAGCGCACGTACGACGCTCAGGGAGTTCAGCTCACGCAGCCGGGGCAGGTCCGCCCCGGCCGTCACCAGTTCCGTCAAGGTATGTCCCTCATCGTGGAGCGGCGGGTAGCCGCCCACATACGCTTCGAGCTTTACAAAACAGCCGGGGGATGGCAAGGCGCCGGGTCAGGTGATCGGGTACGCCTGCGCGGCCGGGGTGATCGCCGGGGCGAAGTCCACCTCCCGCCCGGCGACGGTGTAGACGTAGCGGCTGCGGCGCCGGATCTCCGGTTGCGCCGCCAGGTACGTCCGCAGGTCGTCGAGCTCGGTGGCGCTGAGCCAGCTGGGCGGGTCCGACAGGGCCCGGAACCGGCAGATGTCGGCCAGGTCGCGCAGCCAGCCGAGCTGCTGGTCGGTCAGCAGGTTGAGGCGGCTTCGGAAGTACACGACGTCCGGGTCGACCTCGATCAGCGGCTGGTGCCAGAGCCGGTGCACGGTGTTGACCACGGCGTTGCGGGCCATGGCGTCGGACGGGTCGTCACTGGCGTAGTTCTGCCACATCGGCGCGACGTCGGGGCCGCTGCGCAGGCCGTCGAGAATCCCGAGGGACGGCAGCAGGATGGCGCCGCTGCCCAGCAGGTAGACGTCGTCGCCGGCGACCTGGCGGATCAGCGTGAGGGCGTCGCGGTAGGTCTGCTCCCGTTCGGCGCCGTCGGCGCGTACGCCCGGCACCGCGCCGGCGTTGATGAAGTCCAGCTTGAGGTACCTGAACCCCCACTCGTGCACGACCCGGTGGATCAGCTCGGCGAGGTGGTCGAGGGCGGCCGGCCGGGACAGGTCGAGGGCGTGGTAGCCGGTCCCCCAGTTGTTCCCGGCGACCACGAGCTCGCCGCGGGTGTCGCGGAGCAACAGCCCGGGGTGCTGCTGGGCGAACCGCGAGCCGGGCAGGGCGATGAACGGGGCCAGCCACAGCCCGGGGGTCATGCCGGCGTCGCTGATCCGGTCGGCCAGCGCCCGCATACCGGCCGGGAACTTGTCGTTGGGCTGCCAGTCGCCGACCATCCGCTCCCAGCCGTCGTCGACCTGCACCACGTCGAAGGGCAGGCCCTGCAGGTCCTGGAGGTCCTTGGCCAGCTGCTGCTCGGTGATCGCCTCGTAGTACGCGTACCAGGAGCACCAGACGTTGCCGGCGCGCCGGTTGCGGCTGCCCAGCCGCCCGGCCAACTGCCTGGTGTACGCGGCGAACACCTCGTCCTCGGGTCCGTAGGCGGCGAACCAGGGCTGGGCCCCGTGCTCGTACCAGCCGACCAGCGTGTCCCGGTCGGCGGCGAGGCGGGCAGTGCCCAGGCCGAGCCCGCCGAGCAGCAGGATGTTGCCGTCGCCGCCGTCGAGGGCGGCCACCGCCGAGGAGTGGTGGCGGGCCGGGTCGTCCCAGACGTCGTCGTCGGCGGTCCGGCGGCGCCGCGGGTCGGCGATGCGCAGCGGCGGTTCGCTCAGCCGCCGCCAGCCGCACGGGCTCCAGGAATTCTGCCCGTGGCGGTAGAACAGGGCGTCGCCCAGTTCGTGCAGCAGGGCGACGCGGCCCGGCGGCAGGATCAGGCCGCCGTCGGCTGCCTGGGGGTGGCCGGGGCCTTCGGGTACGAGGGCGAACGTGCGGCCGGCCAGCTCGATGAGCGATGCCATGGTTCTCCTTGGCGGGGTTGCGCGGTCGGGTGCGTTTCCGGCGCGGCGGGCGGAGCCTGTTCCCGCCGCGCCGGAGTGTTCGGTCGGTGCTCCTAGAACAGGGCGTTGACCTGGTCGTTGGCCTTCTTCAGGGCGGTGGCCGAGTCGCTCTGGCCGAGCACCGAGGACTGGATGGCGTCCTGGACGATCTGGCTGATCTCGTTGCCGTGCTCGGTGATCGGCAGGAAGAAGGTGCCCCCGGGAGCCTGCGCCTCGTCGACGAACGGCTGGACGTCGCGGCCCTTGCTCTTGTGGGCGGCGAGGGCCTTGTCACTGGCCGACTTGATGGCCGGGAACACCGCCGCGTTGCCGCCGACGATGTCCTGGCAGCCGGAGGAGGCGAGGAACTTGACCCACTTCCAGGCCTCGTCCTTGTGCTCGGTGCCGGCCCAGATCGCGTCGGACAGCCCGTTGATCGGCGTCTTGCGGCCCTGCGGCCCGGCCGGCAGCGGGGCGAACGCGAACTTGGCCTTGGCCCCGTCGCCGAGATAGCTGTTGATCATCCAGGAGCCGGCGGTGGTGATGGCGCCCTTGCCGGCGTTGAGCAGCGCGTCGCGGCTGAGCGTGGACGACTTGTCCAGCGGGGGGCTGTAGCCCTTGGCGATCAGCGACTTGAACCACTCGATGGTCCGCGCGAGTCTGGGGTCGTCGTACTTGTACCGGCTGCCCCACGGGTTCTTGTCGAGATAGGTGAAGCCGTCGGCGGCGGCGAAGATGCCCCAGCCGTTCTGGCCCTGCGCGCCGTCACCCCATTCGGGCAGGTAGCCGTACGTCTTGATCTTGGTTTTGTCGAATCCGGGGTCCAGGCCGTTGCGGCCGGCGGTGTCGACGGTGGCCCGGGCGATGATCTTCTCGAAGGTGCCACCGTCGGCGGGGTTCCAGCTCAGGTCCTCGAGATCGGCCGGGGTGATGTCCTGGGCCTTGAGCTGGTCGGTGTTGTAGACCAGCGCGATGGTGTCCCAGTCCTTCGGCAGGCCGTAACGCTTGCCGTCCTTGGTGAACAGGTCGGCCAGGCCGCTCTGGTACTGCGCCAGGTCGATCTGGTCGGCGGTCACGTACGGCTGGATGTCGAGGATCTGGCCCGAACTGACGAACTGCGGGTAGTAGGAGCCCTGGTTGGTCCACACGTCGGGGGCCTCGCCGGCGGCGAGCTGGGTGGTGAGGCCCTGCCAGTACTGCTCCCACGCGGACTGGGTGATCTGGATCTTGATGTTCGGGTTGGCGGCGGTGAACGCGTCGGCGCACGCCTGGTAGGAGGCCTTCTGGTTGTCGTCCCAGAGCCAGTAGTCGAGGGTGACGGCACCCCCGGCGTCGTCGCCCGAGCCGGAGCAACCGGTCAGGCCGGCCGCGATGGCCAGCGCCAGCAGTGCCGCACCGGCACGCGTTCTACGGATCATCGGCTTCTCTTCTCTGCGGGGTGGGGGGTTCACTTGCTACCGGTGAAGTTCAGGGACTGGACCAGGCGCCGGCCGACGAAGCCGAGCAGCACGAGCACGGGAACGACCGACAGCGTCGAAGCGGCCATCAGCCCGGTCCAGTCCGGCTGGGTGTTGGGTGACTGCTGCAGGAACACGCCGAGCGCGACGGTGACCAGGCGGTTGTCCTCACCCCGGCCGACCAGCAGGGGCCAGAGGTAGTCCTTCCAGGCCCAGACGGTCGTGGTCATCCCGATGGTGATCAGCGGGCCCCGGCTCATCGGCAGGGCGATGCGCCAGAAGACGCCCCATGGCCCGTTGCCGTCGAGGATCGCGGCTTCCTCCACGTCGCGGGGCAGGGACAGGAAGAACTGGCGGAGGAAGAACACGGCGAACGGGGTCATCAGGATCGACGGCGCGACCATCCCGGCCATGGTGTTGATCAGGCCGAGATCCTTCACCAGCACGAAGTTGGGCAGCAGGGTGAAGATCGGCGGCACCATGAGGGCGCTGATCACCACGGCGAAGGTCAGGTCGCGGCCGGGAAAGCGCAGCCGGGCGAAGGCGTAGCCGGCCATCGCGCAGAACAGGGTCTGGAACACCGCGATCAACGTGCAGTAGACCACCGAGTTGAGCAGGTACCGCGCGAAGTGCAGCTGCGCGCCGGAACCGCCGGCGGCGCGCGCCTCGGCCTCGGTGGTCAGGCCCAGCACCCGGGCGAAGTTGATCAGAGTCGGGTCGTGCGGCAGCAGGCCGGCGTTGTCGGTGTAGAGGTCGGCGGCCGGGGTGAGCGCCGTGCGGACCATCCACCAGAACGGGAAGACGGTGACCACGACGACCACGGTCAGCAGCGTCCACGCCAGCAGCCGGCCGGGACTGAAGGTCTTGCGCATGTGTGTCAGGCCCCTTACGCCAGGTCCGAGCGGGACGCGCGCAACAGGCGCATCTGGACGGCGGTGAACACGCCGAGGATCAGCGCCAGGCAGACGGCCGCGGCGGCGGCGTAGCCCAGATGGAAGTACTTGAACGCCTGCTCGTAGATGTAGAGGTAGATGACGCGGGTGGCCGAGGCCGGGTCACCCTGGGTGGTGACCGCGACGGTGTCGAAGATCTGGAACGAGCCGATCAGCGAGACCACCAGCACCAGGGCCAGCACCGGGCGCAGCAGCGGCCGGGTGATGCGGTGGAACATCCGCCACTCGCCGGCGCCGTCGATTGCGGCGCTCTCGTACAGGTACTGCGGGATCTGGAGCATCCCGGCGTACAGCAGCAGGGCGGTGTAGCCGGTGTAGGCCCAGGTGTTGATGCCGGCGACCGACGGCATGGCCAGGGTGGCGTCGGTGAGGAAGCCGACCGGGGCCAGTCCGAACGAGGTGACCAGGTGGTTGACGAACCCGAGGTTGGTGTCGAGCAGCCACATCCAGAGCAGGCCGATGGTGACGTTGGGGACCAGCCAGGGCACCAGCAGCGTCGCCCGTAACAGCACCGAGCCGGTCAGCCGGTGCATCAGGGCCGCGATGCCGAGCGCCAGCACGGTCTGCGAGACGATGTTGAGGACGACGTACCAGGCGGTGACCCGCAGGGAGTGCCAGAACTGGTCGTCGGCCAGCAGCTTGGTGTAGTTCTCCCCGCCCACGAACGAGGGCGTGTTGAGCATGGTGTAGTCGGTGACCGAGTACCAGGCGCCGCGGGCGGCCGGATAGCCGTAGAAGATCACGAAACCCGCCGCCACCGGCAGCAGGAACCACCACGCCGCACGACGGTCGTCGCGCTGTCTCGTCGAGCTCATCGGTCGCCTCATATCCGGATCCGGGCCGGCTCTTGCCAGCCGCCCCGTTCTCGAATAATGATGTAGACCTTCGATATTTTGTCAATAGCTCTTCGAAATGAGCCCGTAACGTCGAGACCCCGACCCCCATCGGAGATCCCCATGAAGTCAGCCCGTCCCGCCCTGGCGGCTCTCACCGCCACCCTCATCGGAGCCGCATCGATCCTGCTCGCCCCGGCGGCCGCACAGGCCGCCCCGGCCGGCCCGCCACCCCGCCCGCCGGCGCCCGCCGCGCCCGACCCGGCGCTCCAGGCCCACCCGTTGACCGCGGCGCCCGGCCCGGTCGACAACCCGCTCAAAGGATGGGCGAGGTTCTACTCCCCCGGCGCCGGCCAGAACGTCGGTTACCCGCATTCGCTGACCTGGGGCTACTTCGGCCTGTCGGAGATCATGACAAGCGCGTCGAGCTGCGGCAGCTACAACTGGTCCATCGTGGACAGCATGCTGGCCGAGACCGCGAACAACGGCAATCAGGCCGCCATCCGCGTCTACCTGACCTACCCCGGCGGCACCGGCACCCACCCGGGCAACGCCATTCCGCCGTGCTTCAACGGCAACGTGGCCAACCGCGCCGACACCTACTGGAACGTCACCCACCCCGACTACGACAGCCCGTTCGCGATCACCGCGCTGAAGAACTTCATCGCCGCGTTCGGCGCCCGCTACGACGGCGATCCCCGCCTCGGGTTCGTCCACCTGGGACTGGTCGGGCTGTGGGGCGAGTGGCACACCTGGCCCTACGACACCGACACGGCCGACGGGCGGCCGAACTACATGCCCACCGACGCCAACGGTGCTCAGCTCGTCGCCGCGTTCGACAGCGCCTTCAACCGGACGAAGCTGGAGATCCGGTACCCGGACGTCGCGGGCGGGGCCGCCAACAGCCGCGACATCGGCTACCACGACGACTCGTTCTGCTACCGCGAGGGCTCACCGCCGCAGGGCGTGACCCTGCCCGCGTCGCTGGGCGGAGCGTCGTACTCGCAACTGACCCGGACCCTGGCCGCCGGCACGGAGAACAAGTGGATCACCAGTTCGATCGGCGGCGAGCTGCGGCCGGAGATCCAGTCCACCGCGTTCCAGTACTGGCCCGGCGGCTCCGGAGCCGTCGACAACCTCAAGGCCTGCGTCGAGCTGCTGCACCCGACCTGGATGATCAACGAACAGAGCGGCAACTACGCCGCTGGTGACGCGAACGTGGCCGCCGCCGTACGGCTGATGGGCTACAACCTGTCCGTCGACAACGCCTACTACACCGACACAGCCGGCGGCACGGCCAAGGTCGGCGTCCGGATCGCCAACACCGGTGTGGCGCCCTTCTCCTACCCCTGGACGGTCACCCTCGGCCTCAAGAACAGCGCCGGCACCGTCGTCGGCACCTGGGACACCCCCTGGGACCTGCGTACCGTCCAGCCCCTGACGATCCGGAACTTCCCGGAGTGGAACGCCGGCGCCGATCCCAGCTACCGCGACTTCGGCCACCGGCAGTACTTCCAGCACAGCGTGAACCTCTCCGGCGTCGCCGCCGGGAACTACCAGTGGGTGCTGCGGGTCAAGAACCCCCTGGAGTCCGTCAGCGCCACCGCCAAGAAGCTGCGCTTCGCCAACGCCACCCAGCAGTCCGACGGCTGGCTCGGCCTCGGCGCCGTCACCGTCGGCTCCCCGAACGGCGGCTCTCCGGTCAGCTACGAGGCCGAGGCCGCGGGCAACGCGCTGACCAACGGTGCTGTGGTGGCGGCCTGCGCGGCATGCTCCGGCGGCTCGAAGGTGGGCTACATCGGCAACGGCGCGGCGCTGACCGTCAACGGTGTCGCCGCGGGCACCGGCGGGGCGCGGACGGTGACCATCCACTACTCGTCGGCGGTCACCCGTACGGCTGTGGTCAACGGCCAGCCGGTGACGTTCGCCCCGACCGCCGACTGGAACACCGTCGGCTCGACCAGCGTCACGCTCAGCCTGCCCGCCGGGACCACCGCCGTCACCATCGCGAACCCGACCGGCTGGGCACCCGACATCGACCGCATCACCGTCGGCTGACGCCCCTTCCATCCTTCGGACTGAGGAACCCCCATGCGCAGATCTCCACGCGCCGTCGTCGCCCTCCTGACCGCCCTCACCCTGACCGCCGGCACGCCGGCCGCCGCGGATCCGGCGTGGACGTCGCTGTCCTACGCCTCCGCCCCGGCGGACAACCCGCTCAAAGGCTTCCTGCCCTTCGCCGGCGACCACCAGACCTTCCCGCACAGCATGGAATGGTTCTACCTGCCGCTGAGCGACGTGATGACCGGACCGCGCACGTTCGACTGGACCGCGTTCGAGACCCAACTGGACGCCATCGCCGGCCGCGGGCACCAGGGAGTCTTCCGGTTCTACCTCGACTATCCCGGCCGGCCCAGCGGGATCCCCCGGTACCTGCTCGACCGGGGGCTGCGCACCCACCCGTACACCGATCTCGGCAACGACGGCGTCAGCGTCGCCCCCGACTACAACGACCCCCGCCTGGTCGCGGCCCTGGAGAGCTTCATCACCGCCCTCGGCCGCCGGTACGACGGCGATCCGCGGATCGGCTTCATCACCCTGGGCCTGATCGGCTTCTGGGGCGAGTGGCACACCTGGCCCCACGACGGCACGACCGAGCCGGAGAACTGGATGCCGAGCGACGACATCCTCGCCCGGATCCTGCACCGCTACGAGGCCGCGTTCGACCGGACCCGGCTGCTGGCCCGCTATCCCAGCGCGCAGAACAAGAACCTCGACATCGGCTACCACGACGACTCGTTCGCCTTCGAGACCCTGCCCCCGACGTCCTGGCACTTCGTCCAGCGGCTGATCGACGAAGGCGTCACCGGCAAATGGCGCCGCCAGCCCATCGGCGGCGAGCTGCGCCCCGAGATCCAGTCCTGCCTGTGGGACCAGCCGATCAGCTGCGCCCAGTACGAGGACTACGCCGCATCCGTGGCCCAGACCCACGCCTCCTGGCTGATCAACCACGCCGCGTTCACGGGGACAGGCCTCACCGGCGACACGTACCAACGGGCCGTAGCCGGGGCGAAGTCACTGGGCTACGAGCTGACCGTCACCGAGGCGAACCTGACCCGCGACCGGGTGTCGGTACGCATCGCGAACCGAGGCGCAGCGCCGTTCTACTACGACTGGCCCGCCGAGCTCGCCGCCGTCGACCACTCGGGGCGCGTCGTGCGGCGCTGGCCCACCCGGTGGACCGTGGCCGGCATCCAGCCCGGCGAGAAGCCGGCCCAACTGTCGACCCGGATCGACATTCGGGGGCTGCGCCCGGGCCGCTACGACATCGTCATGCGCCTGCCCAACCCCATGCCGGGCGGTATCCCGCTGCGGTTCGCCAACACCGGTCAGGACACCGTGTCCGGCTGGCTCACCCTCGGCTCCCTCAGAGCCCGATAGCGCGGTCCGGTGCCCGCCGGCAGCTTCGGCGGGCACCGCCGCCTGAGTCTCTCTCGCAATCGGTCGCCCGGGTAACCGGCGCGCGCGGCCGAACCGGCAAGGTCGATGCCACCACCGAACTGTCGTAGCCACCCGGCATCATCTGCTGCATGCCACCCCGCTTCACGCGCCGCGCGCAAGTGCCGGCCCCACCGCCTCGCCGCGGCGGGATGACCGGCTTGCGGGCGACCGCGCCGATTCACCTCGAGTCGTCGGGCCCGGACTTCTGCTGCCTCGCGATGCCCGCCGATCCCCTCACCAGGCACCGGATGAGCGCTGAGTCCTACACGGCGTTGCTACGCGCACAGGGCGGTGTCTGCGCGATCTGCGGTCTCGGCCTCTCCAGGACCTTCGGTAAGGGTGCGGCCGCAAGAAGCGGACCGGCGCCGCTGTTCATCGATCACGACCATGTCTGCTGCTCGCGCGGCAGCTGCGGGCGGTGCAACCGAGGACTTCTCTGCTCCGGATGCAACGGTGACCTCGGCGCGTTCGAGGGCAGAGGCCTGGAGTACATCGTTCGCATCCGAAATGCCCGCTGGGTCGCAGCTGCTCTCGCTTACTTACGCGCCCACGGCCACGACCCGACCGACCCGGCCCGCCGGGCTGCGGTGGATCGCAGCAGACATGAGCGTGCCGAACGGCTCGGAACTCAGTGCACCTGCGGCCAGTGCATGCCTTTGCCTGCGGTCCGGAAACCCGGTCGCTGATGCCGAGCAGCCCAAGTCCCCGGGCCGGCGGCCAGGCGGGCAGCCGGGTCGTGGTCGCCGACTCCTCGCCGCTCAGTTGCCGGCGGTCCGGACCAGGGCGGCGATCGGTTCGAGGCCCGCGATCAGCTCGTCGAGCTCGTCCGCGCTCAGCACCTCGTACGCCGGCGCCGCCAGCTCGTCGGTGCGGGCCTCGATCCGCTCCCTGATCTCGCGGCCGGCGTCGGTGAACCCGCCGGCGGCGTCCACGAGCCCACGGTCGCGCAGCCCGTCGACGACAGCGGCCAGCTGCGCCTTGGGCAGGTGGTGGATCCGGCCGAACTCGTGCGCCCTCATCCCGAGCGACAGAGCGAGCAGCACGTGCGCCTCGGTGCCGCCGATGCCGTGCGCGACCAGGACCGCGTTGTGGCCGTCCCCGCGGTGCTCGCGCAGCAGCGTCGCCGCGTGCCAGAGCTGGGCCACCGGCTCATCCGGCACCTCGAGTGCCTTGAGCCCGGCGTACAGCACCCGGCCCTCGGTCGGCGCGCTGACCGCCGCCCGGGTGGCGAGGGCAGCGGCCCGTACCAGACCCGGCGAGTCGGCCAGCTCTCCGATCGTCTGCCGCAACGCGGCCGCGCTGCCCCGCTCGCGCACGGCGATCGCCTCCTGCGGGGTGACCTTCCCCCAGACCCACGGGATGTGGCGGGCCACCTCACCGTCGGCGAAGTTGTAGAAGACCGCGTGCACCACCTCGGCCGGTGCCGGCCCCAGCGGCGCCGCCCGGCCCGCGAAGTATCCGTCCCAGTAGTTGCGCATGCCCAGGGCCAGGAACGCCTCGTTCGGCCCCTCGGAGAAGGTGACGGTGGCGATCGGCTCGACGAGCTCGAACATACGGTGAACCTTGGCGTGTGGATGCGACATCGGCCCGCCCCTCCCATGGTCGTGACGACGCCCCGGTGGGCGGCGTTCACCGTAACCACGAACAGTCCGGCCCGGATCCGACATCACACAGCCAGGGTCGGCCTCATTGCTCGGACGGGTCGGCGATCACCACGAACATCGGCGGCTCGCCGTAGTCGTGCCGCTCCCGGGGCCGGCCGGGAGGCAGCGCGGGAGCCACCGCGTGGAACACCGCTTCCGCGGCTTTCATCCCGTAGTCGGCGAAGTCCTCCGTGGCCAGGAGCCAGAGCCCGCCCTCGGTGAGTGGCTCCACCTCGGCGAACGCGCCGGTGGCGGCCAGCGCGGCGGCGCCACCGAGCTTGTCCGCGAGCTCCTGCGCGGCGATCGTCAGCCAGGCGTAACCCCGCAGCCGCTCACGGGTCTGCGGAATCGCCAGTTGGGCGTTCTTGGCCGGCCCGACGGAGCATCTCTCCAGCCCGGTGTTGCCCTTGTCCCGCCAGTAGTCGATCTGGCCGAAGCTCGGGTTGAGCCGGTCCGCGGCCTGCCGGATCGCACCGAGCCAGCGCTGCTGCTCGGCCCGTCCGGAGTCCGGGTCGGTGAACTCATCGGCCGGCACCTGAGCGTCCAGGACCAGCCAACCCTGGTTGTCGCGCAACGGCCACGCCTTGGCGTACAGCAGCCGGCCGCCGAGGAACCCGTTCTCGGTGAAGCGCCCGATCCACACCGTCACCTTCTCCGGCAGGTCGGCCAGCTCGCCCTGCAGCCACTCCAGGCCCTCGTCGGACAGGTGGCGACGCTCGGTGCGCGGGTAGCCGCCGTCGATCGACCGGTCGACCTCGATCAGGCCGTACAGCTGGCCCGGCTCGCCCTGCGGGCGCTCCGCCAGCGGGTTGATCCGGGTGGCGGCCGGCAGGCCGGCCAGCTCGGCCCGCTCGGCGGGGGTCAGCGCCCGGGTCAGCGTGTCGAACCAGACGTACGCCGCGTCGCCGAGCGGGCCCCGGCTGGTGTCGACGTTCAGCTGCGCTTCAAGCCAGAACTGGGTCATCCTGCCACGGCCACTCACCCCAGGTATCGGCCCAGCGCTTCGAGCAGGCCCCGGGTGCCTCGCTCGCGCCCGGGCCCGTCGGCCCAGAACTGGTCGAAGAACACGCCGTGCTCGATGTGCGTGAACCGGGTGCCGTCGTCGATCGGATCGAACTCGAGCGACGCCACCGACGTCGACATGTGCGTCCCGTCGAGCCACATGTCGTACGTCGTCACGATACGGACGTGCTCGACGATGTCGGTGTACGTGGCCTCGTACCGGGAGAGCGGTCCGTTGTGGAACTTGCCCTCGGCGACGTCGCGTCCGCCGACGCGGAAGTCGAAGGCCCACTCCCGGGGCTCCATCGCGTCGCCGGCGCCCCACCAGGACAGCTTCTGCTTCTCCTCGGCGAACGAGTCCCAGACGCGCGCGACGGGAACCGGGTAGTCACGGGTCAGGCTGAAACCGGAGCGGGCGAGCCGGCGTTCGATCGTCATCGGCGGGGTCCTAACGCGCGAAGGTGACGTGGATGGTGCCGCTCTCGGCCACTTCCGTCGTCACCTTGTGGGTGGTCTCGAGGCCGCGCAGGTCGTCCCACAGCCGGGTGCCCCGGCCGAGCACGATCGGCGCGATCATGACATGCAGCTGGTCGACCAGGCCGGCGCGCAGGAAGTCGCGGGCGGTGCTCACCCCGCCGCCGACGCGTACGTCGAGACCGCCGGCCGCCTCGGTCGCCTCGGCCAGCACGTCCTCGATGGCGGTGTCGCGGAAGTGGAACGTGGTGCCACCCGGCATCGGGATCGACGGGCGCGGCGCGGTGTGGGTCAGGACGTAGACCGGAGTACCGAACGGCGGCTCGTCACCCCACCAGCCCTTCCAGTCCGGGTCGTCGGGGAACGTGTGCAGCCCGAACATGGCCGCACCCATGATCTCGGCGCCGATCCCCTCGAAATGCGAGGCGGCGTAGGAGTCGTCGACACCGGTCGTGCCGGCGCCGCTGGTGTCAGCGAAGACGCGCTGGTGGAACGTGCGGGTCGCCGCGTAGGCCGCGGTGAGAGGCCCCCAGTCCTCCCCCATCGGGTTGTCCGGCGCCTGGCCGGCCGAGGTGTAGCCGTCGAGCGAGGCGAACAGGTCGATACGAACACGGGTCATGTCAGGTTTCCTTCGGGTTGGTCCGGGTCAGGTGGATGCCGAGCCGGTCGGCCTGCCGTTCCGCCGGGGTGCGCTGCTCGTCGAGCCACAGGTGCAGGACGTCGAGGGCGCCCGGCCGCAGGCTCACGGTGCGGACGCGGCCGTGCTTCTCCGAGGTGATCAGCCCGGCGTCCTCGAGGACGCGCAGGTGCTGCATGAGCGACGGCAGGGCCATCGAGAACGGGGCCGCGAGCTCGGACACGACGGCCGGCGACCTGGCCAGCCGCTCCACGACGGCCCGGCGCGTCGGATCCGCAAGCGCGCGGAGCACGGCGTCGAGATCGTCGTGATACTTAGGCACGCGCCTTACTATTGCCGATGACCAGGCCTCCGTCAACCGTCGGGGCCGGCCGATCGTTTCGCGGTACGGGGTGGCGTTGCTTCATGATGGGCGGGTGAGCAACCTGACCATCCGGCCCCTGACCATCCGAGCCCGGCGGTCCGAGGACCTCGGCCAGTGTGTGGAAGTGCTGCGTGAGGTGCGCCTGGCCGACGGTTATCCGCTGAAATGGCCGTCGGATCCCCGGGCCTGGCTGGACCGGCCGCAGCTCGACCAGGCCTGGGTCGCCCAGAGCTCACCCGGCGTCATCGACGGGCACGTCGCCGTGCGGAACGGCCGGGAGGTCACCCGCCTGTTCGTGGCGCCGGCGGCCCGGCGCCTGAAAGTCGCCAGCGCTCTGCTCGACCACGTGAGCGTATGGGCCGGCGGCCGGCTGATCCTCCACCTCGTCGACAAGCCGGACTCCCCCGCGGCCGCGTTCGCCGAGGCCACCGGATGGCGGTACACGCACACGACGACGGCAGCCTGGAGCGGTCCGCGCGGAGAGACGGTGCGACTGCGGCACTACGTCCGGTGAGCGGTCAGGCGAGTCCGGCGAGTTTGTAGAGCACCAGGGAGCCGGCGACAGCGACGTTGAGGCTGTGGCCGGTTCCCACCATGGGGATCTCCACCGCGTAGTCGAGCAGGTCGAGCGCCTGAGGTGGGATGCCGGTGGCCTCGTGGCCGAGGACCATGACGGTCCGCCGGTCGGCGACGGGCACCTCGGCCAGCCGGATCGCTTCGTCGGCCAGTTCCACCCCGACCATGCGCGAGCCGCCGGCCCGCTCGGCCGCCAGCCAGCCGGCCGGGTCCCCGACCCGGTGCACGCAGCTGGGCCGGCGCAGCGTGTTGCCCCGGGCGAGGGCTTCATCAACCCACCGGTACGGCGGTACGGCCAGACACGCACCCACCGCGTCGCAAGTGCGCAGGAGTGTGCCGAGATTCGTCCCGTGCATGGGCCACAACGCCGCCGCGATCAGATGTCCCCAGCAGCGATGCCCGCGGCGTCGCCGGGCGGCTCGGAGGTCCTTACCGGACCGTACCCGGATCGCGGGGCTCACCGCTCCGGAGCGACCAGGCTCCTCGGATCAGAAGTCATCAGACAGGGCACTTCGCGGCGCACCCGGGCCATCATCGGCAACAACGTCGCGGTGAGGATAGCCGCGGCAGGCCGAGCGGGCCACCGAGTTCCTGGATGAGTTGTCACACCGTCGATCGATCCGGGCTACCGGCCGGCATCCAGATCTGTCAAGATGATCCTCTTTCGAAGACGGACGCAACGTTTCGGGCCCCGCTCCCGTCTAGGAGGGCAGGGCCCTGGATGGCGCCGGTCGGCTTCCCTCGAATGTGAGAGTAATGATTCAGCGACGCAAGGTGATCATCGGCGCGGTGGGCATGGCCGCGGTTGCCACGGCGGCCGGGTGTTCCTCATCCGGCAAGGCGGACGACAACGCAGGCTGGGTCGAGCCCGCGGCGAACATCGAGCAGGCGGTCGCTACGCCTGTCAAGCTGAGCGTGACGCCGGCGGACGGGGACGCCGATGTTCTCCCGGTGAAGCCGATCGTCGTCAGCGCCGCGGACGGCAAGCTCCAGTCGGTCGCCGTCACCGCCGGTAAGGCCAAGATCGACGGCAAGATGCAGGACGACGGGACCTGGCAGTCGAGCGAGGACCTCGCGTACGGCAAGAAGTACACGGTGACCGTCACCGCCGCCGACAGTGCCGGCAAGGCGACCACCGAGACCACCACCTTCACCACGTTGAAGCCGGAGAACGTCGCCCGGGTCACGTTCCAGGCCAACGGCATGCTCGCCCTCAAAGAGGGCAAGACGTACGGCGCCGGGCAGCCGGTGATCGTCGCCTTCAGCCGCGCCGTCAACAAGAAGGCGGCCGAGAAGGCCATCGAGATCACGACTCTGCCCGCGGTGAAGGGCAAGTTCTTCTGGAAGGACGACAAGACCGTGCACTGGCGGCCGGCGAAATACTGGGCCGCCGGGACGACCATCAAGGTCAGCGTCAACATGTACGGCGTGAAGCTCGGCAAGACGACGTACGGGGCGAAGAACGCGTCCACGAACTTCCGGATCGGCCGGCAGCTGATCGCCGTCAGTGACAACCGGACACACCTGACCAAGGTGTACATCAACGGCAAGCTCGTTCGCACGATGAAGAGCAGCCTCGGCAAGGGCGGCGGCACGACCGGGGCGAACGGCGAGCGCATCAGCTACTGGACGGCGGGCGGTCCGCACGTCGTGCTGGGCAAGAAGCGCAAGCACACGATGAGCTCGGCCAGTTACGGCGTCACCGACCCCAAGGACCCGAACTACTACGTGTCGGAGAACATCGAGTTCTGCACCCGGATCAGCTACTCGGGTGAGTATCTGCACGCCGCGCCGTGGAACGGTTCGCTGGGCCGGGCCAACCTGTCGCACGGGTGCATCAACCTCACCACGGCCGACGCCAAGTGGGTCTACAACAACTTCCTCGTCGGCGACATCGTCGACGTCAAGAACACCCCGCGCGAGCTCCCGATCTGGAACGGCCTGGGCGACTGGACGGTCCCGTTCGACCGGTACGGCAGCTAGCGCTCCGGGGACCGATGCCGCGGTTCCGGTCCCCCGTTCGTGCGGTCGTCGGCCAGTTCGTCGACCACCAGCAGGTCGGCCCGCACCTGCCCGGACCGGTAGACCGCCCGGCCGATCATGTGCGCGGCGACCGGTGCGGTGACGAGCTGGAAGACGCCGATCAGCACCAGGGTGGTGATGTCGATGGTGTTCTGCAGCCGCAACGCCGTACCGGCGAGGATGAGCAGCAGGCCCAGCACCTGGGGTTTGGTCGCCGCGTGCATGCGGGAGAGCAGGTCGGGAAAGCGCAGCAGGCCGACCCCGGCGGCCAGGCTGAGCAGCGCGCCGGAGATCAGGCAGGTGCCGGCGAGGATGTCGGCGACGGTCTGCCCGGTCATCGCCGGCTCCGCGGGGAGAACCGGGCGACGCTGACCGAGCCGATGAAGCCCAGGATCGACAGGACGACCAGGATCGGCAGCGACGTCGCGTCGCGGGTGTAGGCGGCTTCGGCGGCGATCGCGCACACCACGATGGCCAGCAGCACGTCGACGGCGACGATGCGGTCCAGCGTGGTCGGTCCGCGCACGATGCGGACCAGCACGAGAGACACCGCGGCGAACAGCAGCGCGGACACGGTGATACCGACGATGATCACGGGTGGTGCTCCCTTCCGGCCGGGGCCCGGCCGTCGAGCATGCTGATCTCGGCATCGGAGCCGATGGCCCGGACGATGCGCGCCTCGGTCTCGTACACGCTGCGCCGGAACTTCTCGACGGCGGCGCGGTCGGAGACCCCGATGACATGGATGTACAGCGTCGTGGAGGCCTGGTCGGTGTCCACGATGAGGCTGCCGGGCACCAGCGAGACGGCCTCGCCGGTCAGAGTGAGGACGAGGTCGGACGGGACGCGCAGCGGCACCCGGATGATGGCGCTGCGGGGCTGGTGACCGAAGCGGAACGCGAGCACGGCCAGTTGCCCGCTGGCGGCGACCAGGTCGGTGAGGAACCGCCCGGCGAGGCGCAGCAGCCCGAGCGGACGCGGACGCCCGGCGAAGGTCACCGGCGGCAGCGGGAAGACCGCGAGCACGACGGCCGACACCAGGATCCCGCTGATCAGGTTGGCCCAGGAGAAGACCCCCCACAGCAGCATCCACCCGGTGACCAGCACGGCCGTCGTGACGATGCGGTCACGCCAACGGGTACGGGCGGTCGCCGGCGCTGTCCGGCTCATGGTGTCTCCTCCCCGAAGACGGCACGGACGTACGGTTCACGGTCGCGCAGCTCCGCCGCCGCCCGGCTGGTGACGTCGAACAGGGGTCCGGAGACCACGGTGAGACCGGTGCCCAGCACGACGAGCGCGAGCGTCGCGCCGACCATCAGCCGCGGCAGCACCCGGCCGGTGACGGGGCTCGCCGCGGCGGCTTCCGGCTCGCGGGGCGTACGCCAGAAGGCCAGGTTCCAGACGCGGCCGATCGCGTAGAGGGTGAGCAGGCTGGTCACCACGCTGCCGCCGACCAGCAGCCAGGCCAGCACGCCGTCGGCGGCCACCCCGGCCTGCAGCAGCCCGAGTTTGCCGAGGAATCCCGAGAAGGGCGGGATGCCGGCCAGGTTGAGGGCGGGCAGGAAGAACAGCACGCCGAGGACCGGGGCCAGCCGGGCGAGCCCGCCGAGCCGGTCCAGGGTCGTGGTGCCGCCCCGGCGCTCGATCAGCCCGGCGGCCAGGAACAGCGTGGTCTGGATGATGATGTGGTGCACGACGTAGAAGATGGCGCCGGACAGCCCGGCGTCCGTGGCCAGCCCGATCCCGAACAGCATGTATCCGATGTGGCTGACCAGGGTGAAGGACAGCAGCCGCTTGATGTCCGACTGCGCCACCGCGCCCAGGATGCCGACGATCATGGTGAGGAGCGCGGCCACCAGCACGATGCCGGAGGCTGGGCCGTCGGGGAACAGCAGCGTCTGGGTGCGGATGATCGCGTAGACGCCGACCTTGGTCAGCAGGCCGGCGAAGACCGCGGTGACCGGCGCGATGGCCGTCGGGTAGCTGTCCGGCAGCCACGCCGACAGCGGGAAGACCGCGGCCTTGATCCCGAAGGCGAGCAGCAGCATGCTCTGCAGGCCGAGTTGCAGGCTTTCGGGCAGCGCGTCGAGGCGGCCGGCGAGCTGCGCGAGGTTCAGCGTGCCGGTGGCGGCGTAGATGAGGCCGATCGCGGTCAGGAAGATCAACGAGGACAGGAGGCTGACCACGACATAGGTCGTGCCGTCGCGGATGCGGCTCTCGGTGGCGCCGATGGTGATCAGCACGTAGCTGGCGGCGAGCAGGATCTCGAAGCCGACATAGAGGTTGAACAGGTCACCGGCCAGAAAGGCGTTGGTCACCCCGGCGGTGAGGATCAGGTACGCCGGGTGGTAGACCGACACCGGCGTGGCGTCGTCCCCGTCGGCCAGACCCTGACCGATGGAGTACACGAGCACGCAGAGGGTCACCGCGGCGGAGACCACGAGCATCAGTGCCGCGAGCCGGTCGGCGACGAGCACGATGCCCAGCGGCGCGGCCCAGCCACCGACGTCGACGACCAGCGGTCCCCCGCCCGCGGTGAGCGCCAGCAGGGCCACGGCGACGGCGAGGGTCGCGCTGAGGGCGAGCAGGCTCACCGACCGTTGCAGATTCGGATGCCGCCGCAGCAGCAGCGTCACAGCCGCGCCGACCAGCGGTATGACCACCGGCAGCGGAACCAGCCAGGTCATCGTGGGGTCCCTTCGGTGGTGGGGTCGTCCTCGTCCTCCAGGCCCTGGTCCCGTTCGGCCCGCTGCATGATCCGCCGGTCCTCGACATCGTCCTGCACGTCGTCGTGACCGGTCAGCAGCCAGCTGCGGTAGGCCATGGCCAGCAGGAAGGCGGTCATGCCCAGCGTGATCACGATCGCGGTCAGGATCATCGCCTGGGTCAGCGGATCGCTCATCTCGTCCTCGGGGGTGCGGCCGACGATCGGTGGTCCGCCGTACGCGCCGCCCAGCAGGATCAGCAGGTTCACCCCGTTGCCGAGCAGCGTGATGCCGAGGATGACCCGGGTCAGGTTGCGTTCCAGCAGCAGGGTGACGCCGGCGGCGAAGAGCACACCGACGACGATCACCAGAACCAGGTTCGGGCTCATACCAGCTCCTCCTCCGGCCGGGCCTCGGCCGCGACGCGCTCGGCCTGCTCGTGCCGGTCGATCTCGGCGCCGAGGCTGCGCAGAATGTTCAGGATCACGCCGATGACCACGAGATAGACACCGACGTCGAAGAACGTCGACGTGACGAAATGGACGTGCCCGAGCACCGGAAGGTGCCAGTCCAGCAGGGCGCTCTGCAGCACTTCGCCACCGAGGAACATGGCGGTCAGACCGGTGCCCAGCGCGATGAACAGGCCGGTGCCCAGCACCGCACCGGCGTCGACCGGCGCGGCCGCGTCCAGCTCGTGCCGGCCGCCGGCCAGGTAACGCAGGACCAGGGCCAGCCCGACGACCAGACCACCGGCGAAGCCGCCGCCCGGCGCGTTGTGCCCGGCGAACAGCAGGTATACGGAGAACAGCACGATGGTGTGGAACACCAGACGGGTGACCACCTCGAGGATCGGTGAACGCAGTCCCGCGTCGAGGGTGTGGCCCGCCATCAGCCAGACCTGGCCCCGGGGCGGGGTGGGCGGTGGTGGCCGCCGCGGGCGCAGGAGCCGCGGGGAGCCGCCGAAGACCATGCTGGCGACCCCGATGGCCGCGACCAGCAGGACGGAGATCTCGCCCATCGTGTCCCACGCCCGGATGTCGACCAGGGTCACGTTCACGATGTTGCGGCCGCCGCCGTACGAGACCGCGGGTTCTCCGAAGGCGGTGGAGATCGCGGTGGCCTGACGGCCCGCGGTGGCGACGTAGGCCAGGCCCGAGACGACCGCGCCGACCGCGATCCCGATGGCCACCCGGATGCGCCGGCTCGCCACCAGGGGGCGTACCGAGAAGTGCCCGGGCAGCCGCCGCAGCACCAGCACGAACATCACCATCGTGCAGGTCTCGACCAGGAACTGGGTCAGCGCCAGGTCCGGCGCGCCGTGCAGGACGAACAGGACCGCGGTCGCGTACCCGGTCACGCCGACCAGGACCACCGCGGCCAGCCGGCGCCGGGCCCGGGTCGCGAACACGGCCGCGACGACCAGCACGGCCGCCGGGACGAGCTGCAGCGGGTTGTCCCACAGGTGGAACCGGCCGGGCCAGGGCCGGCCGGCCACCAGGGCACCGCCGCCCAGCACGACGAGCACGAGCAGGATGGTGCCCAGATAGACCGGTAGTGAGCCGCGCTGGGTGGCCCCGGTGACCTCGACCGCGAGCCGGCCCAACCCGTCCGCCGACCGCTCATAGCCGGTGGCTCCGTCCATCGGCAGCCGCAGCCGCCGCCACCACCGGGTCCGCAGGGTCAGCCCGAACACGGCTGCACCTGCGGCCAGCACCAGCGCGGACAATGCCAGCGCCGGCGTCAGACCGTGCCATACGGCGAGGTGGTAGCCGCCCTCATCGCTGTAGAGGCCGGCATAACCGGCCAGCAGGCCGTCGAGCGGCGCGGCGCCCAGCCCGGCCACGAGGCCGCCGGCCGCCAGCAGCGCCGCCGGCGCGAGAAAGGCCCAGGACACCCGATGGACCGTGCGGGGAGCCACTGCCGGCTTGTCGGAGAACGCACCCCAGAGAAAACGCAACGTGTACGCGACGGTCAGCGCGGATCCGCTGACCACGCCGGCCAGTACGAGCTGTTCCCACCGGCCACCGTGCAGGAACGCCTCGAAGATGGCCTCCTTGCCGACGAAACCGGCCAGCGGCGGCACGCCGGCCATCGAGGCCGCGGCGAGGACGGTGACCACCCACAGCGCCGGGGCCGAACGCCGCAGGCCGCTGAGCTCGCGCAGGTCACGGGTGCCCGTGGTGTGGTCGATGATGCCCACCACGAAGAAGAGGGCCGCCTTGAACATCGCGTGCGCCAGCAGCATCATGGCCCCGGCCAGCGCCGCGTCCCGGAAGCCGGCCCCGAGGACGACGACCAGCAGACCGAGCTGACTGACGGTGCCGTACGCGAGCAGCAGCTTCAGGTCGTGCTGACGCAGCGCCGTCCAGCCGCCGAAGAGCAGGGTGACCGTGCCGGCGATCAGCACTGTCGGACGCCAGGACGCGGCGTCGGCGAGCGCCGGGCCCAGCAGGGCCACCAGGAACACGCCGGCCTTGACCATCGCCGCCGCGTGCAGATAGGCGCTGACCGGCGTCGGTGCGGCCATCGCCGCGGGCAGCCAGAAGCTGAACGGGAAGATCGCCGACTTGGAGAGGGCGCCGAGCAGCAGCAGGATCACCGCGACCGCGAGGTAGCCGCCGTCCGGCAGTGCGCCCACCACCTGCGACCAGCGGTAGGTGCCGGCGTGCTCGCCGAGCATGATGACCCCCACCAGCATCGCCAGCCCGCCCAGCGTGGTGACGATCAGCGCCTGCAGGGCGGCCCGCCGGGCGGCCCGGCTGCTCGGGTCGTGCCCGATCAGCAGGTAGGAGAAGACCGTGGTCAGCTCCCAGAAGACGTACAGCACGATCAGGTTGTCGGACACGATCAGGCCGAGCATCGCACCGGCGAATCCGACGAAGACCCCGGCGAAGCGGCCCGATCCCGGCTCAGCGGCGGTGAAGTAGCGGCCACAGTAGACCAGGGCCAGCGCGCCCACGCCACCGACGAGCAGCACCATCAGCCAGGACAGCGTGGTCATCCGGAAAGCCAGCTCGAGGCCGAGCCGGCCGGCCCACGGATACACCTCGGCGACCGCACGTCCTTCGCGCATCGCGGCGGTGTGGGTCAGCGCCCAGCCCAGCCCGGCGGCCGGCACGAGGGCCAGGACGGAGAACGCGCGCAGGCCCAGCCACCGCACCAGGGGCGGCGCGAGCATCGCCGCGATGAGGTGAACTGTCAGCAGTACGAGCATGCGTCGTCCCTTCTCCACCCGCGGTCTCGCGCGGGCGGCGGGTCAGCCGTCGATCAGTAGTTCCCGCAGCGCGGCTGTGGCCGCGTCGTCGCCGACGGCGACGACGCCGTCGCCCGGGAGGAACTCGAAATCAGGCCGGGGTGAAGGAATCACCCGGCCGTCGCGGACCACTGCCACGACGGAAGCGCCGGTGCGGGTACGGGCGCGGGTGTCGCCCAGGCTGCGCCCGCAGTACGGCGAGCCCGCCGCGACCGGGATGCGCACGGCTTCCACGCCGTCGAGCCCACGGGCCAGGGCGGTCACCTGGTCCACAAAGACCGGGAGGTCGAGCAGGTGGGCGACTGTCCGGGCCTCGCTCTGGTCCAGCTCCACACTGTGCAGCACCCGTTCGGGGTCCTGCGGGTCGTAGGAGATCAGGTCCCGCCGGCCGCTCAGATGAGCCAGCACGCCGATGTGTTGCCCCTCGGCTGTGGCGAGCGAGTACGCCACGCCCGTCCCGGGCAGTGCGGTTCTCTGCAGCTCCATGAGTCGGCCTCCAGGATCAACATGTCGTCTCGGATCCAGCGGTGTCAACCACCGCGGTGGGGCCGGCGGACCTGGCGTCGCGGTGGCTCCGGCCGGTCGGGCACCCGCACAGCCTCGGCCGTGCAGGCCGGGTCGACCTCGACGGCGGATCGCTGCCCCGGATCACGCTCGGGCCGGCTTGTCCGGTCCGTTGGTCGACGGCCCAGTGGGTGAGCAACCCGACCAGGCCGCCGAGGAAGGCACCGATCAGCAGGCCGCCCAGCAGCACGCCCGGCCAGGCGGGCCCGGCGATGAACAGCCCGAGCACCAGCCCGGTCAGCAGGCCCAGCCAGGCGCCGAGGCCGGCACCGAGCAGCACCGCCCGGGCCTGGTGGCGGCCGGTCCGGTCGGTGCCGGTCTTGTCGGGGCGGGCGGTCGCCGGCTCGGCCCGCAGACCGGTCCCGACGATGCCGACCCGTTCGACCGGGAACCCGGCGCCGGAAAGCCGGCCCGCCATGCGCTCGGCCTCGCGACAACTGCCGAACTCCGCCGAGCGGTGGACGGACTCCCCGGCCGGACGCGTGCCGCGGATCAGGACCGCCATGGTGACCACGACTGCTCGCCACCCTCCAATAGTTGGTATGGCCCAACCATATCGCACATAGTTGGTTGGGGCAAACCAACTGGTGGTAATCTCCGGCACGTGCTCCCCGACGACACCCGACCCGCCGAACGGGTCCAGGAGGCGTTCACCACCCTGCTGTGGTGGGCCCATCGCGGCGACGTCCGCCGATCGCTGCTCGGCGCCGCGGCGCAGACCCTGTCCACCAACGACATCACGCTGCTGCGGATGATCGTCAGGCACGGCCCGGTCCGCGTCTCGGATCTCGCCTCATGGCACGGCGTGGACAAGTCGACGGTCACCCCCCAGGTGCACCGCCTCGAAGAGCGCGGCGTCGTCACCCGCCACAGCGATCCGGGCGACCGGCGAGCGGTCCTGCTCACCGCGACCGACGAGGGCCGGCAGCGGCTGCAGACGATCGACCGGGCCGGCGTGCGCCTGTTCGAGAAGGCCCTCGACGGCTGGTCCGACACCGATCGCGGCACCCTGGCCGCCCTCATGCAACGGCTGGCCGACGAGCTCGCCCAGGCGCCGCAGGACAGATCGCCGAGGCGGGGGCCTGGGACCGCGCCGGCCGCCGCCGTGTAATTGACCGGGGTTGCCGTGTCGCCTCGGCGGCACGGCAACCGCCGCCTACGTCATCCGTTGGCCCTCTCCTGGCACGGCACGCAGAAGCGGGCGTGCGGCAGCACCTCGAGCCGCTCCACCGGGATGGTGCGGTCACACTTCTGGCAGGCGCCGTAGGTGCCCTCGGCGATGCGGTGCAGGGCGCCGGTGATCTGCTCGATGGTGCGCCGGGTGGCGACCAGCAGTTCGGCCCGGTTGTGGGCCTCGCCGGGGTCTCCGGTGTCGGCGTTGATCTCGGTCAGTTCCCGCAGCCGGGCGGTCTGGGTGGCGAAGTCGTCCGACAAGGACGCGCGCAGGTCGGCGAGCCGGCCGTGGTCGCCGGTCCGGTGGTCGATGCTCATGGGATTGCCTTTCGAGGAAGCGGGATGACAAAAGGGGCCGAAGCCGCGTGGCTTCGCCCCGGTGGTCGTTCATGGCGGCAACGGCCCCGTGGGAGGGCCTCGGCCGGTTCGCGCCGGGCGCGACAGCCGGTGCGCCGGCTGCCGGTCAGCGCAGCGGGTCGAACGGCGCCAGCTCGGGCGGCGCCTCGCCCTTGAGCACGGTCTGGGCCAGCAACTGCCCGGTGACAGGACCGAGCGCGATGCCCCACATGCCGTGGCCGCCGGCGACGAACACCCGCGGAGCGGCGGTCGGTCCGACCAGCGGCAGCCCGTCCGCGGTGCACGGGCGTGAGCCCACCCATTCGTCACGGCGGTCGTCGAGGTCCACGCCGGCCAGGAACGGGCGTACGGCCTCCACAACGGCAGCGATCCGCCGCGGATCGAGGGCGTCGCCGGGGCGCCGGAACTCCATCATCCCGGCCACCCGCAGCCGGCCGCTCAGCGGCGTACAGGCGACCCGCTGCCGCGGGAAGTACAGCGGCCCGGCGGGCATCCGCGCGGCCGGCACGCTGAAGCTGTAGCCGCGACCGGCCTGGACCGGCTGCCGCACCCCCAAGCGTGCGGTCAGGGCGCCCAGGACAGCCCCGGTGGCGACCACCACCGCGTCGTGCCGGGCCTGTTCGCCGGATCGGCGGACCACGCTGACCTCGTCGGGCCCGGGCCGCAGGTCGGTCACCTCGGCGTCTTCGACGATCCGGCCGCCGCGGGCCCGCACCGCCGCGGCCAGGGACCGGACGTACTCCGGCGGGTGCAGGTAGCGCTGCCCGCGAATCTCCACGGCGGCACCGACCTGACCGGTCAGCGCCGGTTCCATGACCCGGGCCCGGCGGCCGGAGACCCGGTGGTAGTCGACGTGCTGACCGGCGGCGCCGATCTGCTCCAGCTCGGCCAGCAGACCGCGGGCGTCGCGCTCGCGGGCGAAGCAGGCGAGGAAGGTGGCCGCCTTCGTCGTGGGCGCGGTGACGCCGCCCGCGGCCAGCACGTCGAACGCCTCCAGCGCACGCTCGTTGAGCGGGACGTAGGCGGCCATCCCGCGTTTCCAGCGCCGAGCTGTGCTGTGGCTGACGAACGAGGCGAGGAAACGCAGCAGGTTCCGGTCGGCCCTGAGCGGCAGATACACCGGTGACCGGGGGCTCAGCACCGCCCGCAGGCCGTAGCGCAGCACTGCCGGCTCCGGCAGGGGTGCGGTCAGCGCCGGCGTCAGCCATCCGGCGTTCCCCCAGGACGCGCCCGCGCCGACCTGCTGCCGCTCGTACACCGTGACCTGTACGCCGGCCTCCTGCAGGAACCAGGCGGTGGACAGGCCCACCATCCCCGCCCCGATGACCGCGACCTCGCCGGGCGAGCCACGCCCTTGATACACGGAAGACACGTCGTACCTCATCTCTGCGGTTGCACCGACCCACCATCGTCTCCGCGGGCCGGCCGGCCGGCGAGGGCCGGCACCGGCCGATCTACGGCCTCACTTCCTGCCGACGCCCGGCAATCAGCCGCCCCTCCCGGCCGCTCCCCCGGCGCGGACGCAGGGCGGTCCGCGGTTCCGGGTGGACGATCATGACCGGGCAGTCGGCGTGGTGGAGCAGCTGCCGGCCGACCGAGCCGAGCAGGCTGCCGACCAGCGCGCCGAGCCCACGGCTGCCGACGACGAGCAGCCCCGCCTCGCGGGACACGTCGATCAGGTTCTTCACCGGGCTGCCCGGCTCGACGAGGGTCCTCACCCGCACGGCGGGGTACCTGTCCCGCCACGGCGTCAGGGTCGCCTCGAGGTCACGGACCACGTCCCGCCGGACCGCGTCCGGGTCGTAGGGCAACGGCGGCACGGCCATCCCGTACGGCGGCATCGGCATGGGGTAGCTGCGCACCACGAGCAGTTCGCCGTCACGCCGCTGCGCCTGGTCGAACGCCAGCGCCAGAGCGCGGTTCGCCGCGGCCGAACCGTCGACGCCGACCGTGACCGGGCCGGACGGGGTTTCGCGCCGGCCGCGGACGACGACCACGGGACCGGTCGCCCGGGTGACCACCCGCCGGCTGACCGAGCCGAGCAGCAGGCTGGCGAAGCCTCCGTGCCCCCGGTTGCCGACCACCAGCATGGCCGCGGTGCGGCCGGCCCGCAGCAGGACCGAGGCCGGATCACCGACGACAGCGGCGCCGGACACCTCGACGCCCGGCGCCATTGCCCGCGCCTCCGCGACGGCCGCGGCCGTGATCTCGCCGGCCTGTCGCGCGCTGACCTCCGGCGCGTCAAAGGCGGTGACAATCCTCAGTGGAGCGTCCTGGCGCCGGGCCTCCGCGGCGGCCCACCGCAACGCGGCCCGGCTCTGCTCCGAGCCGTCGACGCCGACGATGAGGTTGAGGTGTCTCATCTCTGCCTCCAGTGCTGGGAAACGGGTCCGCAGCACCATGGTTGTCGCGACTCCGGCGACCGGGCAGGTGAGCGAGCCACCAATCCGGGCGCTCTTCGTTGCGGACGGCCGGCAATCAACGTGGCCGCCGAACCAGCCCATTGCCGGTGCCCGGCAGTCCACGGTCGCCGACTTGTCCGCCGTGGAGCCTGCCGGTGAGCCGCGGCCGAGCCCATGGTGGAAGTGGCGGCTGCGATCGCCGGCCACCGCCCGGTCAGCAGAGGGCTCCGAGACGGATCAGAAAGGAATCATCATGCGTTCCGCTTCACCGCTTCCGGTACTGGTCGGATTCGACGGTTCGACGGCAGCTCTGTCGGCCGTTCACCACGCCGCCCGGGAAGCGCAGCGGCGCGGCTGTAGCCTGCGGATCGTGCACGCGTTCGGCTGGCCGGTGATCCTGCCGCCGTTCCACGCGCCCTACGATCAGCATGATCAGGGTCCGCGGTCGGCGATGCTGGATCTCCTGGCGCGGACCGCGCACGAGGTCCGCGCCGATCACCCGCTGGTGGCGGTGACCACCCGCCTGATCGACGGATCACCCGGCGGGGTACTGGTCGACGCCTCCGGCGATGCCCAGCTGCTCGTCCTCGGCCATCGCGGGCTGGGCGGGTTCGCCGGGCTTCTGGTCGGCTCGGTGGCCACCCAGGCCACAGCCCATGCCCGCTGCCCGGTCGTGGTGGTACGCGGAAACCGTCCGCCGGAAGGCGCGCCGATCGTGCTCGGCACCGACGGCTCGCCCGGGGCCAACCGGGCGGCCGAGGTCGCCTTCGCGCAGGCGCAACTCCGCGACGTCGAGCTGATCGTGGCCCACCATCAGCCGGCCGGCAGCAGCTCCGCGTTCTGGGCCACCGCGGGCGACGCGGGTGCGCTCGGGGCCGGTACGCGCCATCCCGACGTCAAGTACCGCACCGAGGTCGTACCGGGCGACTCGGTCGCGGCCGCGTTGATCGACCTCGCGCACCGCACCGCGGCCGGCCTGCTGGTCGTCGGTACGCGGGGCCGGGGCGGATTCCGCGGCCTGGTGATGGGTTCGACGTCGCGCGGCCTGATCGAGCACGCCTCGTGCCCGGTGCTGGTGGTGCCCGCGCCCCGGGACGTGCACTGACGCGACGACACCGTCGCCGACCCGAAGGGAGACAGACATGCTCAACGACGCCGAACAGCGCCGGTTGACACAGATCGAACAGGATTTGCGGTCCGACGATCCGGAGTTCACGCAGCGATTCGGCCGGCTCCCGCTGCGCTCACCCCAGGAATGGCGGGGCATGACCGCACGGGGGTGGTTGCTCGCGGCCGCGCTGGTCATGGGCTTCGCCGTGCTGATGGGCAGCCGCGGGATGGCGCTCATCGCGGTGTGCGTGGCCGCCGTGAGCGGCGGCATCTGGCTGACCCACCACCTCCGCTCCCCCGACGACCGGACACCGCCACGGCCGTAGCCCGGTCCGGGGCAACGGCAGGAGGAAGCGTCGGACCTGCCCGGTGTCGCCTCGCGCACCGGCACGGCACAGCCGAGGGCGGTACATCGGAACGCGCTCGCGACGATGCACTCCAGCGGCCCACGGGGGGAAGGCCGGCGAACGCGCACCGGGGCGTTCGATGTCTCGGTGTGCCCGAGGGCGCTGCGACGGCGATCGGTCAGGTCCGACGCCTGGTCCGATGGTGACGCGGTCCGGACCACGCGGACATGCACGCCGCACGCAGCGACGGACGTTCCACTTTGCCGCGCGTCGGCAACCATCGCACGTCTCGAGGAGGGGCCATGTTCACGACCATCGCCTGGGCCACCGACGGTTCCGCGTCGGCGTCCGACGCACTGCCCGTCGCGGAGGGCCTCACCCGGGCCACCGGCGGCAAGCTGGTGATCATCCACGTCCAGGAGGTGACCATCAGCAGGTCCGGCTTTCTGGCCGAGGACAGCGCAGCCGTGCTCGACGGGCTGCACCGGACGGTCCGGCGGTTCCGGGACGACGGCATCGACGCCACCGTGCTGTCGTCCCGGACCACCACCCGCAACGTGCCGCGGAAGATCCTCGATCTGGTCAGCGCGGCGCGGGCCGACGTGCTCGTCATCGGCAACCGCGGGCACGGGCCGGTGTTCAACCTCCTGCTCGGCCGGACCGCCATCCGGCTGCTGCACGGCGCGTCGCTGCCGATCATCGCGGTGCCGTCCCGGTCCGCCACGCCATCGCTCGCGGAAGCCTCGATGTCCACCTGGATCGGTGTCCAGCCGGCGCAGCCCGGTCACCCGACCAGCCACCAGCACGCCGACCTCGCCGGTCGCAGCGGGGTGTCTCCCGTTACACCTCGGCCCAGGTAGTTGCAGCTTCAAGTAAATCAGCCTACGGTATTAGTTGTTGCTTCAAGTAAATTCACTTCACCGAGAGGAACGGTCATGGCGCACATCAGCATCATCGGCACCGGCAACATGGGCTCGGCGATCGCCGGCCTGGTCACCAAGGGCGGCAACACCGTCGAGGTGTTCAGCTCCTCCGACACCGGCAAGCCGGTCACCGGCGACATCGTCGTCCTGGCCGTCCCCCACGGGGCCGTGCCGGCCATTCTGGCCGAGCGCGCCGACCAGCTCGCCGGCAAGGTCGTCGTCGACATCACCAATCCTCTGAACTTCGAGACGTTCGACTCGTTGACCGTCGCCGCCGACTCCTCGGCCGCCGCCGACATCGCGCGCGCCCTGCCGCAGTCCCAGGTGCTCAAGGCGTTCAACACCAACTTCGCCGCCACCCTGGTCTCGGGGGCTGTCGGCTCGCTGCCGACCACCGTCCTGATCGCCGGCGACGACGCGGACGCCAAGGCCCTGCTGGCGGGTGTGATCACCACCGGTGGCCTGCGCGCCGTGGACGCGGGCGCCCTGAGCCGGGCCCGGGAGCTCGAAGCGATCGGCTTCCTGCAGCTCACCCTGGCCGCCGGCGAGAAGATCGCCTGGACCGGCGGCTTCGGCGTCGTCGCCTGATCGACCGCCGGCCGGCAGATTGCACGACGGTAAATCACCGGTTAACCAAAGGACATTGGAAACACGTCGAGCTCCCGGCTTAGCCTGGCCGCAAGGCAACCGGGAAGCCGAAAAGGAGCTTGGCGTGTTCTACGAGATTCGGCGGGAAACGGCGGTGCCGGGCCGCGGCCAGGAACTGGCCCGGTGGATGGAGGAGCAGGTCATTCCGGTGCACGAGGCCGCCGGAATGATTGTCGTAGGCGCGTTCACCGATACCGGCGACGAAGACGCTTTCGTCTGGATCCGCAGGTTCCGGGACGCGGAAGAACGCGAAGAAGTCGTCGCCCGGGTGCACCGGGATCCGCTTTTCGAAGCCGAGATCAGGCCGCGGCTCGGGCCTATTCTGGCCGGTGCGGCGGTCACCGTACGGCTGGCGCCGACCGCCTCCTCGAAACTCTCATGAGTCTGTCCATCGAGTCCGGTGTCGCCGTGCCGATGCGCGACGGCGTCACCCTGGCGACCGATCTGTGGCGACCGGCCGGGAACGGTCCGTGGCCGGTCCTGCTGACACGCACTCCGTACGGCCGGACCTCCACCGCCCACCTGGGCAATCCGAAGCTGCCCGACCTCCGGGTCCTGGCCGACCACGGCTACCTGGTGGCGGTCCAGGACGTACGCGGCACCGGGGACTCCCCCGGCCTGCTGGAACCGCACCGCTTCGATCAGAGCGACACCGTCGACACCCTGGCCTGGCTCGCCGGGCAGGTCTGGTGCGACGGCCGCGCGGGGATGTGGGGCGCCTCGTACATGGGCTTCCCGCAGTGGCAGGCGGCCACCCAGGCACCGCCGGTGCTGCGCGCGATCGCTCCCCTGATGACCTCGGCCGACCCGTACCGGGCCTGGCACTCGGCGCAGGGCGCGTTGGCGCAGGGCACGTTGCTCAACTGGTCGGCCCGCATGGCGATGGCCAACCTGTCACGCCAGGAGATTGACGGGCCCTCGGCCGAGATCCGGGGTGCGCTCGGCGATGCCGACCAGCTGATCGGCCGTCGCGACGCCATCGTCCGGGGCCTGCCCTGGCTCGGTGAGATGCTCGCCCACCCCGACTACGACGCCTACTGGCAGTCCCGGTCCGCGCTGGAACGCAGTGCGGCGATCACCGTTCCGGCGTTCAACCTGACCGGCTGGTACGACGTGTTCGCGCGGGAGGTCGTCCGCTCGTACACCACCATGCGCCGCAGCGGTGGCAGTACGGCGGCCCGGGAGGGGCAGCGGCTGGTCATCGGCCCGTGGGGTCACGGTGACGGTGCCGACCTCGGAGTCTTCCCGGACCGTTCGTTCGGGCTCGCCGGGTCCGTCAAGGCGGCGGCGATCACCCAGGCGCATCTGCGGTTCTTCGACCGGTGGGTGAAGGGTCACGACGACACCGGCACCGGCGCGCGGGTACGCATCTTCGTCATGGGCGTCGACCAGTGGCGCGACGAGGACGACTGGCCCCTGCCCGGCACCCGGTACGAGGACCACTTCCTGCACAGTGCGGGACGGGCCAACAGTTCCGCGGGCGACGGACGGCTGCACCGCACCCCCGCCGTCGAGGACCGCAGCGATTCGTTCTCCGACGATCCGCGCCACCCGGTCCCGACCGTGGGCGGAGCGACCCTCGGCGTCGACGGACTCGCCGGCCCCACCGATCAGGCTGACGTGGAGCTTCGGGACGACGTCCTCTGCTACACCGGCGAATCGCTCGAGGCGCCGCTGGAAGTCACCGGCCACGTCACCCTCACCGTGCACGTGTCCTCGACCGCGGCCGACACCGACGTCACCGGAAAGCTTGTCGACGTCTTCCCCGACGGGCGCGCGATCATCCTGTGCGAGGGCATCTGCCGGATGCGCTACCGGAGCTCGTTGCGCCGGCCGCAGCCGCTGGAGCCGGGCGAGATCGTCGAGGCGACGATCGAGCTGGGCGTGACCTCCAACGTCTTCCGGCCCGGACACCGCATCCGGCTCGAGGTCGCCGGCAGCGACTTCCCCCGATACGACCGCAACCCCACGGCCGGCGGCCGGGTCACCGTCAATCGCATCTTCCACGGACCGCGGCATCCCAGCCGGCTGACGGTGCCGGTGATCGCGAGGACCGCGTGAGCGGGCAGCGCATCGAGGCGGATCTGCTGATCCCCGGCCGCGGTGCGCCCGTCTCCGACGGTGTCGTCGTCATGGACGGCCCGGTCATCACCTACGCGGGCCCGCGCGGCGGTGCCCCGGCCGGATCCCCGGCGGCCGAGCCGGTCCGGGCCCGTACCGTCATGCCGGGCATGTGGGACTGCCACACGCACCTCAACGGGGGCCGTCCGGGCACCTTCGATTTCGCCCGGCTGGTGCAGGAGCATCCCGCGACCCGCGCCGCCCGGGGTGCGCAGAGCCTGCGCCGCGCGCTCGACGCCGGTGTCACGAGCATCCGGGAGCTCGGCGGGATGGGGTTGCACCTGGCTCCGGTGGTCGCCGAGGGTTTCGTGCCGGGCCCGGCGATCTACGCGGCGGGCTCGGTGCTGTCGGCCACCGGCGGCCACGGCGACATCCACACCCTGCCTACGGCATGGGTGCACGACTGCGGTCGCGCGGGCGCCGGCTTCCGGCTGGCGGACGGCGAGGCCGAGTGCGCCAAAGCGGTACGCGAGCAGCTCCGCCACAACGCCCGGATCATCAAGGTGTGCGCGTCCGGCGGCGTGCTCAGCGTCATCGACGATCCGGTCCATCAGGAGCTGACCGTCCGGGAGCTGCGCACCGTCGTGGAGGTCGCCGGGCTCGCCGAACGCAGCGTCGCGGCGCACTGCCACGGCAAGCCCGGGATCATGGCGGCGCTGGAGGCCGGCGTGCTGACCATCGAGCACGGCAGCTACCTCGACGACGAGGCGTGCGCGGCGATGACGGAGGCCGGGGCGATTCTGGTGCCCACCCTCACGATCGTCCGGGAGTTGCTGGACAGCGAGCTGCTGCCGCCGTACGCGATCCGGAAGTTGCGGGGAATCGCCCAGCTGCACCGGGAGAACATCGCCCGGGCCCATCGGGCCGGCGTGCGGATCGCGATGGGGTCGGACATCCAGAGCACCGGTGATGCCCCGGCCGCCTGGGGACGGCACGGGCGCGAGGCGGGATTGCTCCACGAGATCGGCATGGAGCCGCTGGAGGTGATCGAGGCCGCCACCGCCAACGGCCCGGCCACCCTGGGCCGGCAGGCGCCGCTCTCCGGGCAGCTGCGGCCGGGCTACGACGCGGACGTCGTGATCGTCGACGGCAACCCGCTGCGCGACGTCTCCCTGCTCGCGGACCCGTCCAGGATCTCGGCGGTCTGGCGGGCCGGCATCCCGGTGAAGGGCCGACAGCCACAGTGGATCTCGAACGCGTCCTCCTGCTGATCGTCGCCGGCGTCCTCGCGGGAGGGGTGAACGCGCTGGCCGGTGGCGGGTCCCTGATCACGTTCCCGGCCCTGGTCATGACCGGCCTGCCCGCGGTCCCGGCGAACGTCACGAACTCCGTGTCGGTCTTTCCCGGCTACCTGTCCAGCGTGCTGGGCAGCCGGGCCGACCTGGCCGGGCAGCGGCACCGGCTCCCGTGGGTGCTGCCCGCGTGTGTCGCCGGCTCGGCCGCGGGCTGCGCTCTGCTGCTGGCCACGCCCGCCCGCGCGTTCGAGCTCATCGTGCCGTTCCTGGTGCTGGCCGCGGCCGCGGCGCTGTTCTTCCAGGACCGGCTGCGCGACCTGGTCGGTCATCCGCGCGCGCTCGGCCCGCGCCGGCAGGTGATCACCCTGCCGGTCGTCGTCTTCGCCGGCGCGGTCTACGGCGGCTACTTCGGCGCCGCGATGGGCGTCATGTACGTGGCCGCGCTCGCCCTGGTCCTCGACGAGACGCTGAACCGCCTCAACGCCCTCAAGAACGTCCTGTCCGCCACCGTCGGCGCCGTCACCCTGCTGACCTTCGCATTGTTCGGCCCGGTCGACTGGCCGGTCGTGCTGGTCCTGGCCCCCTCGACGATCGTCGGCGGCTACGCGGGTGCGCTGCTGGCCCGGCGTCTGCCCACGCGCATTCTGAAAGCGCTCATCGTCACCTTCGGCACCGCCATCGGCCTCATTCTGCTGGTACGCGCACTCGCCTGATCGATTGCGTCCCGGTAAATCATTGCTTCACCATTTCGCATTGGCTATTGCCGCTGATGTTTCCTAGCGTTGTGCCCACGATGAACATCACCCCGCTCGACCACCTGCAGATCGCCGGAGTTGTCGCCGCTCTGGCCCACGCCCAGGACGACAAGGACTGGGAACGCTTCCGGCAATTGTTCGCCGACCGGGTGACGCTCGATCAGTCCGGACAGTCCGGCGCACCCGCCGAGGAACTGACGGCCGACGAGCTGACCGCGAAAGCCCGCACTGTGCTGGAGGGATTCGCCGCCACCCACCACGCGAGCTCCGACCTGCTCCTCGACGCGACCGGCGCGGGCGTGACCGGCCGGGCGCACATGGTCGCCTATCACCACCTTCCGACGCCGGGCGTCGACTTCTGCGTCATGCGCGGCTATTGGCGCCTGGAACTGATCAAAGGCCCGGAGCAATGGCTGATCCGGCGCTGGGCCATCGTGCGCACCGCGCCGTGGGAGGGCAATCCTGATCTGTACCGCATAGCCAGCAAGGGAAAGCACCGCGTCGTAGCAGTGAACGAGAAGGGATCGACCACATGCGGGCAATGATCGCCGGCGGCGGAATCGTCGGGCTCACCAGTGCCATCGCTCTGCAAGCCGCCGGCATCGACGCCGTCGTGCACGAGCAGGCCCCCGAGATCCGCGCCGCCGGGGCCGGGCTCGGGTTGTGGGCCAACGCGCTGGCCGTCTTCGACGAGCTCGGGCTGGGCCGGCAGCTCCGGGCCATCGGCCGGCCGGCCGAGATGTACTTCCGGGACCCGGCCGGCCGGCTCATCGACCCGCCCGGGTTCTCCCCGGACGACCACCGCTACCTGCTGGTGAACCGTCCGAAGCTGAACGCGTTGCTGGCCGAGGCGGTGGGCCACGACAACATCCGCCTGAACTCGCGCCTGGTCGGCTACGAGGAGACCGACACCGGCGTGACGGCCCACTTCGACGACCGGACCTCCGCCCAGGCGGACCTGCTCATCGGCGCGGACGGCGCCTACTCGGTCGTCCGGTCCCTGCTGGCGCCCGGCAGTGACGCGATCGAGCACCAGGGACACCACGCCTGGCGCTCGGTCGTCCCGCCACCCCCCGGGGTCACCGTCGACACGAGCGTCATCGTGCTGGGCGAGCAGCGCACCCGCGGCGGCTACGTGCCCACCGCCGACGGCACCGTGTACTGGCTGGTCAACCAGTTCGACGCGGATCCGCTGGCGGGCACGCCGAAGCAACAGGCCGCGGAACGGGCCGCTTTCCTGGACACCACGGGCTGGAACCCGGCCCTGCTGGCCCTGATCGAGTCGAGTCCCGACGACAAGATCCTGCACAACCAGATCATGCTCGTCCCGCCGTTGACCCAGTGGGTCTCGCACCGCGTCGCCCTGGTCGGCGATGCCGCGCACGCGCTGTCTCCGCACATCACCGCGGGTGCGTCGCTGGGCGTGGAGGATCCGCTGGTGCTGGCCCGGCTGCTCACCTCCACGCCGGAGATCCCGGCTGCGCTCGCCGCCTACCAGCGTGACCGGCTGCCGCACTACGCCCAGGTCAACGAGCTGTCCAGCAAGGTGGAGAACTCCGCGACCCCGGACGAGTTCGCCACCAACTACGTGGCCTTCACCCGCTGGATGCTGGGCCGGTAGCGGGCGTCGTCCGGCAGACCTCCGCCAGGGCGGCCCGGATCTGGTCACGGAGCCAGGCGTGCGCGGCGTCCGAATCGTTGCGCTGGTGCCACGTGCAGTTGATCGGGGCCGCCGGCACCGGCGCCGGCAGCGGACGGGTGATCAGGCCGAAGCTCTCGACGACCGGACGGCTGATCAGCGCGGTGGTGGTGACCAGCATGTCGCTGCGGCTCGCGATGCGCAGGGCCATCGTGAGACTCGCGACGGTGGCGACGACCCGGCGGCCCAGGCCCTCGGCGGCGAGCAGGTCGTCGATCGGGTCGGTCAGCCGCCCCCGGCGGGAGACGAGCACGTGCTGCTCGGCCGCGTACGAGGACAGGTCGAGGCTCTTGCCGCAGGGATGATCCGGGCGCATGACGACGATCAGGGAGTCGTGGCCGAGGGTCTCGGACCGGAACTCGGGCAGGCTCGGGCGGCCGGTGCCGAGCTCCAGGTCCACCTGGCCCTGCCGCAGGCCGCCGGTGTCGACGGTGCTCTCGCCCAGGATCCTCAGCCGTACGCGGGGCGCCAGCGCGTGGATCCCGGCGACCAGCACGGGCGCCAGCGAGGTGGCGAGGGCGTCGTTGCACTGAACGGTGAAGATCCGGTCCAGGGTCGCCGGCTCCACCTCGCGGCGCGGCGTGAGCACGTCGTGAGCCTGCCGGATCAGGTGGCGGACGTCGTCGCGGATCGCCAGCGCGTACGGCGTGGGCGTCATCGAGCGGCCGGTGCGTACCAGGATGTCGTCGCCGGTGAGCTTGCGGAGGCGCCCCAGCGTCCGGCTGACCGCCGGCGACGACAGGTGCAGCCGCTCCGCCGCGCCCATCACGCTGCGCTCCTCGAGCAGGGCGTCCAGCGCGGTGAGCAGATTCAGATCCACGGACATGCGACCGACGCTAGGACAGCCTCGTAGTTATCACCAATGCATCTTTGGTATCGGGCCATTCCACCTGTGATAATCCGGAAGTGGAAATGCTGGACATGAACCTGATGGTGGCGCTCGACGCGCTGCTGACGGAGAACAGTGTCACCGCCGCCGCGGCCCGGCTGCACACCTCGCCGCCGGCCATGAGCAGATCGCTGGCCCGGCTGCGCCGCCTGCTGGGCGACCCCCTGCTGGTCCGGGCCGGACGCGACATGGTGCCCACCCGCCGCGCGCTCGAACTGCGCGGCGAGGTGCACGACGTGATGCAGCGGGCCCGGGTGCTCTTCGAACCCTCGCCGGCAAGCGATCCGGCCCACACGGTACGCATCTTCGACCTGCGCATGTCCGACATCTTCTCGATGACGGTGACCGCGCAACTCATCACCGACGTCCGCGCCGAGGCACCGGGCATCACCCTGCGGCTGCGACCGGAGGGCATCGACGACACCGGGATGCGCGACGGCCTGATCGATCTCGACGTCGGCATCCTCGGCCGGCACGATCCCGAGGTGCACAGCGAGCCCCTGTTCACCGAGACGCTGGTCGGCGTGGTCCGGCCGGAGCATCCGCTGGCGCGCCGGGCGAAGGTGACGGTCCGGCAGTTCGCCGCGGCCGACCACGTCGCCGTCTCCCGCCGCGGCCGGCGGCGCGGACCGATCGACGACCGCCTCGACGAGCTCGGGCTCACCCGCAAGGTCGTCGCCGTGGTGCCGACCTATGCGGCGTCGCTGTTCCTGGCCCGCGCGACCGACGTCGTCTGCATCGCGCCGGCCCGCGCCGGGCGCGACACCGTCACCGCGCTCGGGCTGCACACCTTCGAGCTGCCGCTGAGCCTGCCGGCCCCGACGATCGGGATGGCCTGGCATCCCCGCAACGACAGCGACCGTACGCACCAGTGGCTCCGCGACCGCATCCGCCGGGTCATCGCTCCGGGACGTCCGTGACCCCGCTCCGGCGGATGCTCGCACGCCGGATCAGCTCCAGCGCACCGGACAGCAGCACCGCGAGCCCCAGTCCCACCCCGAAGGCCAGCAACGCGTTGTCCTGGAAGAGCACACCACCGACATAGCCCGTCAGCACGGTGTAGGCGCTCCAGGCCGTACCGCCGATGATCGTGAACAGCACGTAGTTGCGGTAGTCGTACCGGACCGTGCCCGCGGTGATGGTCACGAGGTACCGCCCGACCGGGATGAACCGGGTGCTCACCAGAATGAACCCGCCGCGCGTGTGCAGATGCCGGCTGACCCAGTCATGGGTGGCCCGCCGTCTGGTGCCCGGCGGCAGCCGCTTCTCCAGGGCGAGACTCAACCGCCGGCCGAACGCGTACGGGATCTGGTCGCCCAGGAAGGCACCGAGCGCGGTGGCCGCGATGACCAGCGTCAGGCTGGTGACCCCGGTGGCGGCCAGCACGCCGGCGATGATGATGACGGGTTCGCTGGGGATCAACGGCAGGAACGAGTCGAGCAGGGACACCGACAGCAGAATCAGGTACAGCCAGGAGGACGACGCCAGCGACTCGGTGAGCCCGACCCAGTCGATCACGGCAGTTCCTCCTCCGCTCCCACCGGCACCGGCGAAACCGCGCGTCCCGGCCCGGCTTCCGGATCCGAAGCTAGGAAAGAACAGCGGTCATCACCAGTGCGCAGTTGGTACGGAGTCCTTGCGCTCCGCGGAATCCGGTCAGCGGAAATCGTCGGCGTGGTCGCGGGCCCATTCGGCGAACGTCAGCGCGGGCCGGCCCAGCAGCTCAGGCACCGCGTCAACGGCCACGTCCGCGGGCAGCTGCGGGACGCTGCCGCCGGCCCGAAGCACCATCTCGACCAGCGGCGCCGGCAACTGCGTCAGCAGATCGGCCCGGTACGTCTCGACGTCCACCTCCGCCAGCCGCACCGGCTCGCCGATCGCCTCGGCGACAGCGGCGACCTGCTCGCGAATGGTCACCGGCCCCGGCCCCAGCACCGGATAGGCCGCGTTCCCGGCGTCGGCCAGCAAGGCCCGCGCGGCCACCGCGGCGATGTCACGTTCGTGGACCGGCGCGGTCGTCGCGTCCGGGAATGCCGTCCGCAGCACGCGCTCGTGCCGGATCGACCGCCAGCGCAGCGAATTGGTGGCGAAGTAGCCCGGTCGCACAAAGGTCCGGGCGAGCCCGGCCTCGTCCAGGGCGCGCTCCACCGCGAGGTGCCGCGCCGCGATCGGATGGGACGCCGGTTCCGGCGCCATCACCGTGTAGGACGACAGCAGGACCACGTGCTCGACGCCGGCCCGGCGGGCTGCTGCCGCGAACTCCGGCGCGGTCTCCGGATGGGCGTACAGAAAGACCTTGCGCACGCCGGCCAGAGCCCGCGGCAGCGTCGCCGGATCGTCCAGGTCGGCCGGCACCACCTCGACACCCGGCGGGAAGTCGCCCGGCCTCGGGGTACGGCTGGACGCGCGGACTCGCACTCCCGCCGCCACCAACTCGTTCAGCACCGCGGCGCCGACATGTCCACGGGCACCGGTCACCAGAATGGTCATGGTTTCAGTCTACAGAATCTGAAACCTGTAACAAGACGCGGTGCGGCTCGGTATGCTCAGGCGATGCGGACGAGCGGCCCCCTGGATGCCGAGGCGATCCTGTCGGCCACCGAGGAAGTGCTGCGCCGCCACGGGCCGGCCAAGGCGACGGTCGTCGACGTCGGTAAGGCCCTCGGGGTCAGCCATGCCGCCGTCTACAAGCACTTCCCGTCCAAGACGGCGCTGCGCGAGGCGGTCGCCCGGCGCTGGCTCAACCGCGATCGTGATGCCCTGGCGGCCATCTCACGCGACCCGGCGGTCGCACCGCCCCAGCGGCTGCGCTCCTGGCTCGCCGCCCTGCTGGCCGCGAAACGGGCCAAGGCGCACGACGATCCGGAGCTGTTCGCCGCCTACAAGATTCTGGTCACCGAGGACAGCACCGCGGCGGTCGACCACGTGGCCGACCTCCTGGGCCAGCTCGAAGCCATCCTCGCCGACGGCATGGCCGACGGCTCGTTCGGCGGTGCCGACCCGGCCGGGACCGCCCGGGCCGTCTTCACCGCCACCACCCACTTCCACCACCCCGGCCTGGCGAGCGGATGGACGGCCCCGGGCATCGAGCACGAGCTCGACGTCGTCTGCACCCTGATCCTCGAAGGGCTGGCCGCGCGGTAGGGCTCAGGCCGTGGTGGACGTGCGCGCGGTCGCGGGTCGGGGCCAGGCGCAGGTGACGATGACGGCCAGGATCGGCAGCAGGGACAGGATGGCCAGCGGCTCGGCCCCGTAGATCACGAAGCCGCCCCAGTACACCGAGGGCCCGGTGCCGTTGCGGTTGGTGTTGGCCAGCAGCGAGCCGGTCGAGGTCGGGATGTTGCCCAGGCACGCCGGGGTGAGCAGCAGCAGCGTGGCGACGCAGAGCCCCGAGTAGGCCCGCTGCCGGCCCCGGCCGTAGCGGCGCACGCGGATCGAGGTGACCAGCCCGAACAGGGCGCCGAGCAGGGCGCCGGCCAGTCCGCCGAGGATGGTGTCGCGCCGGTGGCCGGGCGGCTCGGCCCACATCAGGTCGAAGCTCAGGTCCGGGGTGATCTGCACTGCGGCGAGATATCCGGCGCGTGTGCCGGTCACCTCGACGCTCACCGGTGGCGAGGTGCCGTTACGCACGACCTTGGTGCGCACGTCGCGCCAACCCTGGGCGTTCAGCTGCTGCCGCACGGCCGCAGCGACCTGCTCCGGGCCGCCGGGCGGCGGCACGGTGCCGGTCACCGAGGTCCTGCCGACCCGTACGCCGGTGCCACCGTGCAGGCTGTTGTTGCTGTACGGGTTCCAGAAGGTGCTCCGCCCGTAGTTGTCGGCGGCGTCCCCGAAGGCGCCCGGCAGCACCGCATGCGCGAAGCTGACCGCGGTGGCCCGGTCCGGCGCCATCCTGTCCACGTCGCGCCAGGCCAGCCACGAACCGAGCGCGATGCCGCTGAGCCCACCGAGCACCGCAGCGACTGCCGCGACCACGAAAGCCCGGCGCCCGGCCTCGGCGACGCGCCGGCCGAGTCCGTGCCGCAGCAACAGGGCCGCCTCGCGGGCGGGCGGACGGGATCGGCCGGGATCAGCGGCGTCGAGCAGCGTCGCGAGGATCTCCGGGCCGCGCTCGCGCCGGTAGGCCCGGGGGTACGCCAGCAGCCACCGGCGGTATCGGCGAGCCAGCAGCGTGGTCCGGAGGTCGTCGGGCATGTCGGTCCCTTCGGGGTGTCCGCCGTTCGCGTCGTCAGGCGGGGCGGGGGGCACCGGCGGGACCCGCACCGCGCAGCCGCTGAGCCACCATCCGGGCGTCGCGGCGCATCTGCTCGGCCTCGGCGGCCAGCGCGGCGGTGCCCGCAACGGTCAGCCGGTAGTAGCGGCGGAGCCGGCCCTCGACGGTCTCCTCGTGGTCGACCTCGATCAGGCCCTCGTCGGTGAGCCGGTCGAGCGCCGCGTACAGCGTGCCGGCGGCGAGGTGCACGCTGTCCGCCGACAGCCGCTCCACTTCCTTGATCACCGCGTACCCGTGGAGCGGGCCGAGGGCGAGCGCCGACAGGATCAGAAAGCTCGGTCTCCGCAGGCCCGCCATGGCGGCCAATATACAGTTGATCGAGCTATTGGCGATAGCCCTGACACGCCACGGCGGCGGCACCCACCGGGGATGCCGCCGCCGCTGATCGGCGGACCGCCCGTCAGCGAGCGCCGCCGGCGGCGTTCTGCGCCGCGGTGGCGATGACGTCGGAGACGACGCCGGACTGCGTCAGGTACAGGGCGTGGCTGGCCGGGACGGTGGTGATCGTCGCGCCGGCGCGCTTGGCCATGTGCTGGAGCATGGCCTGATCGAACGCCCGGTCCTCCGTCGCGATGACCGCCCAGCTCGGCTTGTCGCGCCAGGCGGCGTTCTTCACCGGCGTGCCGAACACCGCCATGTTGATGGGCACCTGGGCGTCGCGCAGGAACGCGGCCTCGGCGTCGCTGGTGTCCGCCGCGAAGCCGGCCTTGAACTTGTCGTGGTCGAGGAAGCCGTATCCGTCCGCGCCCACGTCGATGACGAAGTCGGGCGTCGGGCCGAAGCCCTCGTACTGCTGGGCGGTGGTCTCGCCCGCGTCGGGGGCCAGCGCCGACACGTAGACCAGCCCGGCGACGCTCGGGTGCAGGCCGGCCTCGGTGATGACCGTGCCGCCCCAGGAATGGCCGACCAGAATGGCGGGGCCGTTCTGCCGGTCGAGCACCCTCGTGGTCGCCGCGACGTCGTCCGCCAGCGAGGTGAGCGGAATCTGCACGATTGAGACCCGGTAGCCCCGGGCGGTCAGCTTGTCGTGGACGCCGCGCCAGCCCGAGCCGTCGGCGAACGCGCCGTGCACCAGCACGACGTTCTTGATCTCCTGACCGGTGGTGCTCATGAGGCTCTTCCTTCCATCGCCGGACCGGCTCCCGCCGCCTCTATGCAATATATTGCGTGCAGAAGACGACGACAAGGCGCGCCATCATTGCGCGAAATCGCACACTGTGTGCAATATGGTGCATGCCGATTCCCTCGGGCGGCCCCGCCGTGGACCGCTCATTGCTGCGCGACGATGTCTACCGGCGCCTGCGCGACGCCATCGTCGACGGCACCTTCCAGCCCGGCGAGCAGCTCAAGGACGGCGAGCTCGCAGCATGGCTGGGGGTGAGCCGCACCCCGGTACGCGAGGCCCTGCTGCGCCTCGGGGCCAGCGGCCTGGTGGTGGCTCTGCCGGGACGGTCGACCAGAGTCAGCACCATCGACTCGCCGGCGGTGCGGGATGCCCGCGACGTCATCGCGGCCATGCACGAACTGGCCGTGCGCCAGACGGCCGGCCGGCTCGGCGCGGACGACATCGCTCGCATGCGGGAGGCCAACCGCCGCTTCGCCGCGGCGGTGGACTCCGGCGACATCGACGCGGCCCTGGACGCCGACGAGGAGATCCACCGGGTCCCGGTCACCGTGCTCGGCAATCGCGCGATCGAGACCGTGCTCGACCAGTTCGACCCCCTCGTCCGCCGGGCGGAGCGGCTGCGCTTCGGCAGGGACGGCCACGCGTCCGTCGAGCTGCACACGCGGCTGATCGAGCTGATCGCGGCCGGCGACGCGCCGGGGGCCGCGTCGGTGGCGTTCGACATCTGGCACACCCTGCCGCCCGAGGACCGCGCCGAAGGAACCTGACCGGTCCGGGCATCGAGGGCGGTGATGCTTCAGCCGATCGCCCAGGGGTAGTGCGGGATGAACCGATCGCTGCTGTGAGCCGTGTTGAGAGAGACGGCCACCATGCGCGCGCTCCGGCGCGCGCTCATCAGGAGGAACACATGACGCTTCTCGCCCGTCGCGAGATGACCCTGCAGATCCATCCGGCCGGGCTCGGCGCCGCCGTGCAGGCCGGTGTGATCATGTCGCTGGCGGCGACCGTGGGACTGGGTGCGATCGGCTGGGCGACTGGCGTGGCGTTCGGCGTACTGGCCTGGTCCGTGCTGGCCGAGGGGATCCGCCGGACCGGGGCGCGCAGCTGGGGGCCGGCGGACACGATCACCCTGGTCCGCCTCGCCCTGACCGGTGGCGTCGCCGCGCTGGTGGCGGAGGCGCTGGCCGGCCGCACGATGCTGATGACGCTGGTCGGCCTGGCCGCGGTCGCGGCCGCCCTGGACGCGGTCGACGGTCAGGTGGCCCGGCGCACGAAGACCACGTCGGCGTTCGGTGCCCGCTTCGACATGGAGGCCGACTCCGTCCTCGTGCTCATCCTCAGCCTGTTCGTCGCCAGCTCGCTCGGCTGGTGGGTGGCCGCGATCGGCCTTTTCCGGTACGCGTTCGTCGCGGCGTCCTGGGCCTGGCCGTGGCTGCGGGGCTCACTGCCGCCGCGGATGGTGCGCAAGGTCATCGCCGCCCTGCAGGGTGCTGTCCTGGTTGTCGCCAGCGCCGATCTGCTTCCCGTCTGGCAGGCACAGATCGTCGTGGCACTGGCGCTGGGCTTCCTGACCTGGTCCTTCGGGACGGATGTGGTGTGGCTCCGGAGCCGGCGCAGCCTCGCCACGGCCGGCGGGCAGGCATGACTCAGATTGCTCGTGCAGCGACACTCAAGACCGATCCCGCGTACGCCGCGATCCGCCGCTCGCTGGACTACTACTACGGCGACACGGGCCAGGACGCGGCGATGGACGCCCTGTACGCGCAGTTCGTGCGGCCCGGCGACCTGGTGTTCGACATCGGGGCCCACGTCGGCGACCGGATCGGCAGCTTCCGGCGGCTGGGGGCGAAGGTGGTCGCCGTCGAGCCCCAGCCGCTGTGCGCCCGCGCCATCCGGGAGATCTACGCCGACGACGCGGATGTGATCCTCATCGAGGCTGTGTGCGGTGCGTCCGAGGAACCGGTCTTGCTCTTCGTCAACTCCGCCAACCCCACGGTCACCACCGCGTCGACGGAGTTCGTGGCGGCGGCCGACAACGCCGGCGGCTGGCATCAGGAGGTCTGGGACGCCGAGATGCGGGTGCCGGCCGTGACCCTCGACGGGCTGATCGAGCGCTACGGAACCCCCGCCTTCGTGAAGATCGACGTCGAGGGCTACGAGGATGTGGTCCTGTCCGGCCTCAGCCACCGCCTGCCGGCCCTGTCCTTCGAGTTCACGACGATCCAGCGCGACGTGGCACAACGCTGCCTGGACCGGACAGCAGCGTCGGGGGCCGTGCTCTGCAACCGGGCCATGGGGGAAAGCATGCGGCTGGAACTCGGCGAGTGGGTCACCCCGCAGACCATGGCCGACCAGATCATGGCCCTCCCCCACGAGGCCAACGCCGGTGACGTCTACTGCCGGGCGCTGCCGGCCCGGTGACCTGATCAGCCGATCGCCGGGTCCGGCTTCCCGGCCGCCCGGCGCAGCACCAGGGCCAGCACGACCTCGGAGATGCCGACGACCAGGCTGCTCAGGCCGGTCAGGATCACCAGCGTCGCCAGGGACACGTCGGGGGCCAGCAGGAAGACGACGCCGGCGGCGAAGGACACCAGGCCGACGAAGATCAGGGCCAGGCGGGCCGGTCCCCGGCGTTGCAGGCCGAGCAGGATCTCGGTGAGGCCACTGAGGACCCAGGTCACCGCGAACAGCAGAGCCAGCACGGCGAGCCGGCTCACCAGGTCGCGCAGGCAGATCAGGCCCGCGATGAGGACCACGACGCCGACGATCCCGGAGAAGATGTGCCGCACGATGCTTCCGCTGCCGGGCAGGAACGCGCCGATGATCCGCGCCACCCCGGCCAGGAGCAGCCACACCCCGGCGAGGGCCGACATGACCCGCAGCGAGACGTCGGGCCAGAGGAGCACCGCGGCGCCGAAGGCGATGCCGAGAATGCCGGTGGCCAGCACGGTCCCCCACGGGACCGGGATCGACCGGAGCTCGGCGGTGGCGCTCGGCCAGCTGACCGCTGTGTCGCTGCCGGCTTGTGCGGATGTCTCGGTCATGCTGGCCTCCCGGCATCTACCCGTACGCTGCGGCGCGATCGCCATGCCGAGCAAACCCGGGTACGCGCGACGGGTCATCATCCGCAGCGGGGGAACCGGGTCATGCGCCTGCCGCCGTCCAGACCTCACCGGTACGCGCCCGGTACGCGGCGACGGCCTCGTCCAGGGTCGCGAAGAAGTGCTCGGGTCCGATGGACTCGGTCAGGCCGTAACGATCGAGTTTGCGCCGTACCGGATCCTTGAGCTCGGCCCACACCAGGGTCGTGCCCCGCTCCCGGAGCTCGGCCACCAGCGGTCCGAGCATGTCCGCCGCGGTGGTGTCGACGTCGGTGACGGGTTCGGCCGCCAGCACGATCCAGACCGGCTGCGGGTCGGTGCGGGCCAGGCGCCGGAGCTGGTCGCGGAAGACCCGGGCGTTGGCGAAGATCAGCGGTGCGTCGAAGCGGTACAGCACCAGCCCGGGCAGGTGCTCGGCGTCCGGGTACGAGCGCACGTCGTGGTAGCCGGGCACGTCCGCCGCCCGGCGCAGCTCTGTCTGGTACGGCCACCACACCCGCCGGAACACGTTGAGCACCGACAGGCCGACCGCGACAGCGATGCCGGGCAGGACCCCGAGCAGCGCCACGCCGAGGAACGCGGTGAGGCAGACCAGGAACTCCAGGCGGCGGCGGCGCCAGAGCCGTACCGCGCCGGGGACGTCGGCCAGTGACAGGGACGCGGCGATCACCACGGCGGCGAGCGCGGGCTGCGGCAGGTTGCGCAGCAGGCCGGGGGTCAGCACCAGCATGACCAGGATGACGGCGGCGCCGACGACCCCGGTCAGCTGGGTGCGGGCCCCGGACTGCGCGGCGACCGCGGTGCGCGAGCCGCTGGTGCTGACGGGGAAGCCCTGGAAGAAGGACGCCGCGACGTTGGCCGCGCCGACCCCGATCATCTCCTGGTCGGCGCGGACCTCCTGGCCCGTGCGGGCGGCGAACGACGACGCGGTGGAGATCGTGTCGGTCAGCGAGACGATCGTGATGCCGACCGCGCCGGCCAGCAGCAGCACGAGTTGGGACCAGGACGCGTGTGGCACGGTGAAGGGCGGGAAGCCGGCCGGCAGCGGCCCGACCAGGTCCACGCCGTGCTCGCCCAGGTCCAGCAACGAGGTCGTGCCGATCGCGGCGGCCACGGCGAGCAGGACGGCGGGCACCTTGGGCAGCCAGCGTTGCAGCGCCACGATGATCGTCAGGGTGACCAGGCCGACCACGCAGGCGGCCGGCACGGCGTCGCCGTCCGCCAGCCCCCGCACGAAGCCGGTCGCCTCCCGGACCAGCCCTTCGGCGTCGACCGAGAACCCGCACAGTTTCGGCAGCTGGCTGACGAAGATGGTGACGGCCAGGCCGTTCATGTAGCCGATCTGAGTGGGTTTGGAGAGCAGGTCGGCGATGAAGCCGAGTTTGGCGATGCCGGCCACGGCCATGGTCACGCCGACCAGCAGAGCGAGTATCGAGGCCAGGCCGATGGCCACGGCCGGGTCGCCGCCCGAGCCGAGGGTGCCGATGAGCACCGCGGCGATCATCGGTCCGAGCGAGGAGTCGGGCCCGACCACCAGGACCCGCGAGGCGCCGAAGACCGCGTAGGCGAGCAGGCCGAAAACCGTGGTGTACAGGCCGGTGATGGGGGGCAGGCCGGCGAGTTCGGCGTACGCCATGCCCTGCGGGACCAGCAGGCTCGACAGCACCAGGCCGGCGACGACGTCCTTGGCCAGCCAGCGCCGGCGGTAGGTGGTGACGGCCCGTACCCCGGGCATCCACCGGGCGGCACCCGTCGGCTGTTCCCGCGGCCCGGTCATCGCCTGCTCCAGCCCGGGCCGACGATCTGCCATTCCGCGTCCCACGAGCGCAACCGGCGGCGATCGAGGTGCCGGACGACAGCGCGCCGGACGCCGGCCAGCAGGACGACCACGACGCTGACCGCGGCGGCCGCCGCCGCCGAGGCGTTCAGAACGGGGTTGTGCCGGCGGGGCGGTGAGGTCAGGGCTCCGCGCTCGTCGACCCAGACGGCCACGGTGGTGCCGGCCCGCGTGCCGACCTCGACCGGGATCGTGCCGACGACCACGCTGCCGCCGGGACCGGTCCAGCGCGCCGGCACCAGCACGTGCTCGGGGCCCGGCAGCTCCGGGTCGCCGGCGGCCGGGCGGGCGGTGGTGGCATCCCGTACGAGGACCGCGGTCGCCGCGTAGCTGTGCCCGGCCGCCCACTCGTTCGCGCGTCGCTCGGTGCCGTACGTCGTGCTCGCCGTCCACCAGGCGACCCACGGCACGACCAGGAACGCCGCCAGGATGACGGCCAGGGTGAGCCACACCTGGATCGTGTCCGACCCGCGGCGTAGCGGAACCCGGCGCCACGGCAGCTGGCTGACCATCCGCCTGCCCCACATGTGCTCTCCTTGTCAGGTCTCGCCGTACGCGTCGGCGACCTCGGCCCCGTGCACGGCCACCGCGTAGGTGACCACGGTGATCATGGTGAGGGCGATGATGGACACCGCGGGCCAGACGGCGATGAAGGCGAAGTTGACCAGCGCGGCCACGCCGGCCAGGAGCACCGCGGCCAGACGGGCCCAGCCGTGCCCGCGGACCAGGCCGACACCGACGATCACCGCTGTGGCGCCGAGGACGATGTGGAACCAGGCCAGGGCGTCCATGCTCACGGGCAGCAACTGATCGGCGCGTCCCCCGGCCAGCACCTCGGGCCGGGCGAGCGCCACCAGGCCGGTGCCGAGGTGAACGGCACCGAGCATGACGAACATGAGCGCGCCCAGCAGCACCCAGCCGGCCCACGCCGTGGCCGTGCTCCGCTCGACGCCCGGGTAGGGCGTGGTCGGCGCCGGACCGCTGCCGTTCATGGCGTCCCTCCCCGGCTCAGCAGGTGCCGGACATGGCGTCGCCGAGGACCTGCAGGCTCGACCGCAGGGCGCCCAGCGTGGTCCGGACCTCGGCGAGGTGAGCCACGTCGGGCGATTGCCGGGCCGCGGCGACGCTGGTCGAGACCTGGTCGGCGGCGGTCCGCACCATGTCGGCCTCCGGCCCGAACTGCGCGGAGGCTTCGGTGAGCAGCACGCCGACATCGGCCTTCAGCTGCCGGAGGCCGGCCTGCAACGGGGCCAGGCCGTTCTCCGCCACGTTCGCGTTGCGGACCTGATGCATCGTCGTCTGGACAGCGACGAGGCTGTCGCACACCGGCGGCTGATCCGTGCCGCAGCCGCCGAGGACGAGCGCCACCGCTGTCACGGCGGCGATCCGGGTGGTCATCCGTTTCATGGGCCGAGCCTCACTTCCGCAGTCCGGTGGCGCGTCATCTCGCGGGGATGAACACCGCGGCAGCGGCCGGCCGGCCTACGTACGTCCGCGGGGCCGGCATCCCGGTGGTCCGCCGCCGGCTCAGCTCCACGGCGGAGCCGGAGCCGGTGACGGACCGCTGATCACAGGTTGGCGGTGGCCGCCGGTTCGGCCGGCGCGCCGTCGCCGTGCAGGGCTGCCTGCAGTTCCGCCTCGGTCTCCTTGGGCAGCGACGACTTGAGCACCGTGCCGCCGAACCGGGCCAGGCCCTCGACGGCCTTGTCCGGCGTGACGTGCTCGACCACCAGGAACAACGCCGACGTCCCGGGCTCGAGCATGTCGCGCACCTGGGCCTGGAACTCCTTGTTGATCGCGCCCTTGGTCATCTTGCCCATCAGCGCTCCGAGCCCGGCGCCCACCGCCATCCCGAGGAACGGGATGAAGAACAGCACGCCGAACAACAGCCCCCAGAACATCCCCCAGGAAGCGCCGCCGGCCACCTGGTGATGGTTGGTGGTGACGTGGAACTTGCCCTCCCGGTCGCGACTGATGGCCGCGATGGCGTCGGGCTGGATGATGAGGTCCTTGGCGAGGCTCTGGGCCTCCAGCGACGCGGCTGTCGCGGTCGTCTCGTCGGGGTAACCGATGGCGACAAGTGTTGCCATGATTCGAACACATCCCTTCGCTGATCTGCACGGCCGGCGTCGTCCCCGGCGTCGGCACCAGTCAGCCACGCCGGCCGGGGGGCGGACCTCATTCCGGGCGAATGAAGCTGCGCCGGTGCCCCGGCGCCGCGGGGCGGCCCCGCACCCGCGTCACCCCACCGGCGTCACCCGCGCCGGATGAGGCGCCGACCGGGCGTCCGGCTGAAGGATCGGCTACGGGTGGGTCACGGCCGGACCGCGTACGCCATGGCCCCGCCTTCCGTCCGATCAGCGAAGGAGTGGCAGATGGCCATCGGACCGGTTCAATTGATCGTGCTGGGTTTCACGCACCCCGATTTCCACGGCGAGGTCATCGCCGAGCTCGAGAAGCTGCGGCAGAGTGACACCGTCCGCGTCATCGACGCCCTCGCCGTCTACAAGAACGCCCGCGGCGACGTCGAGGTCGAGCACCTGAGCAACCTGACCACGCCGGAAGCCATCGAGCTGGGCAGCAAGATCGGCGCGCTGATCGGGCTCGGCATCGACGGCGAGGCCGGCATGCAGGCCGGCGCCACCGCCGGGGCCCAGGCCGCCGTGGCCGGGCTCAAGGCGTTCAGCGACGAGGACGCCTGGGACATTCTCGCCGACATCCCCGACGACTCCGCCGCGGCACTGCTGCTCATCGAGCACCACTGGGCCGTGCCGCTGCGCGATGCCATCGCCCGGGCCGGCGGCTTCCGCCTCAACGACGGCTTCATCAGTCCCCTCGACCTCGTCGGGATCGGGCTGACCACCGCCGCGGAGGCCCAGGAGCTGCACGACCTCGAAACGGCGGGCGCCCGGTAGGCGTCCGCCACGACCGCAGAAGGAGGTAGGAACATGTTCGGATCCCGCCGGGTGGCCCGGCGCACAGCACGCCGCACAGCACGCCGGGTGTCGCGCCGCCGCCGCTGACCGTCGACCGCACAGATGCAGCCGGAGCACCGCTGTCCGGCTGCATCGGCGTGTCTGCTCCGGGCGGGGGCCCGGTCATCCGTTGCGGGTGGCGCGTCCGGCGCGCACGGCGGCGCATCGTGAGGGCATGACCAGCACGGATCCGTACTCGGCTTCCCTGTCCCCGGCGGACTCGCCGGCGGGCACCGCTCAACCGGCGGCCCGGCGAACGTTGCCGCGGTGGGGTGACACCATGGTGGGCGCCGCCTTCACGGCTCAGAGCGCCACGACGGAGGCGGCCGCCGTGCTGCGCCGGCACCTGGACCGGCTCGCCCAGCGGGGCGCCTCGGAACGGACCCGGTGGCGGCGGCGGGCCGAGGAGACGGCCCGGAGCGCGATGTCCACGGTCGCGACCGCTCCGATCATCGACCGCGTCGTGGACGGCCAGCTCGAGCGGATCCTGCGGCCGGTGGTGCTCGCCGTCCTCGACGACGTCCTGCTGCTGCTGGAGAAGGAGCCCGAGCGGATCCAGACGCTCATCCGGGGCCAGCGCGAGAACATGGTCGACGAGCTGGTCGGACGCCTGCGGTCCGGCGCGCAGGCCGGCGACACGGCGGTCGACCGGATGAGCTTCCGGGTGTTCCGCCGCGGGAACCGCGCCGAGCCCGGACCGCCGCTCGACCTATGAGCACCCCGGCCGTGCGGGAGTACGCCGGTCCGGTCAGCCGGGCCGTCGCGTACCTGCTGGACGCCTTCGTGGTCGCCGCCCTGGCCACGGCGGCCGCCGCCGCAGCCGCCATGATCACCTCTGTGCTGGGGGCGCGGCTGCACGACGCGGCCCTCGCCGTCGCCTCGGCCGGCCTGGTGCTGCTGCCGGCCCTGCTGGCGACGTACTGCGCCGCGTTCTGGGCGCTGGCCGGCCGGACCCCGGGGATGGCGGTGCTGGGGCTGCGGGTCGTGGCCACCCGCCGCCGCCGGCTGTCGTGGCCGGTGGCGCTGCTGCGGGCCCTGGTCCTGGCGTACTTCCCGATCGGCGCGGGGTGGGCCCTGGTGGACCGCCGGCGGCAGGCTGTCCATGACAAGGTGGCGGGCACCGCGGTCGTGCGGACCGCGCGCTGACTCAGGCCGGCCGGGCGAAACGCCGTACGCTTCCGGTCCGCCACCCGCCGGCGGTCTGCAGCCGTTCCTCGACCACGACGGTGGTGCGGTCCACGCGGACCACCGTCCACGAGCGACCGGTGCCGCGGGTACGCCGGCTGACGGCGGTGCCGGCCACCACCTCGACCGGCTCGTGGGCCGTGCCGTCCAGCCGTACGAGATCCGCCCGGGGCACATGGGTGTGCCCGGCCAGGATCAGGTCCACCCGGGCGGCCCCGATGGCCCGCATCAGCCGGGTCCGCCCGGCCATCCGGGCGAGGCCGCCGGCCCGCGGCGGGTGATGCAACGCGAGCACGCGGACCGTGCCGGCCGGAGCCGAACCGAGCACCGCGACGACCGCTTCGCTCTGCTGCCGCGACACCCGTCCGCTCTTCCACCGCCACGGCGGGCTGGTGTGCAACCCGATCACGGTCACGCCGGGCAGCCGCAGCACGGGATCGAGGTCCGGGTGGATCAGCCGTCGGTAGCGCCGGTACGGCCCCACCAGCCGGTCGGTGCTGACCAGCGGCACGTCGTGGTTGCCGGGCACCACCAGCAGCGGCGCCGGCAGCCGGTCGAGCAGGGCCCGGGCCAGGCGGAACTGCCCGGCCCGGGCCCGCATCGAGAGGTCACCCGTGACCACCGTCAGCGTGGGAGACACCCGGGTGACGTCGGCCGCCACGGAGGCCACCGCGGCCGGATCGTGCGCCCCCAGGTGCAGGTCGGACAGGTGTGCGATGACGAGCACGGCCACCTCCGTCGCAGCTCACCGGCCTGCCGGCATTCTCCGGCCGGGGCGGGCGCACGGGCCTCATCTCGGCGGGGTGAGGCCGCGGGCGGGCCCGGCAGCGCACGCTCGGCGGCACAACCGAAACAGGAGGATCGCTGTGTCGACGTCCAAGCAGAACACTCTTCCCGCCGGCCGGCTGCGGCACCCCGCCGAGCTGCCGTTCTTCATCTTCATGGTGGTGCTCAACCTGGTCATCGTCGGCCTCATCGTGCAGGCCGCCGTGCTGCTGCCGGGCCTGCCCGAGCGGCTCCAGGACACCGGTTGGTCCACCACCGTCCGCAGCGCGCTGCTCGGCCTGCTGCTGCTGGTCCCCACGCTGATCGTGATCCGCGAGACTCAGCGGGCGTCGACCCGCGGGACAGCGGTCGAACTGTCCCCGCGGCAGTATCCGGAGCTCTACCGGACGGCGGACGCCTTCGCCCGTCGTCTCGGGCTGCGCCGGCGCCCGCAGATCTACCTCGGCAACGGCAACGGCGCGCTGAACGCTTTCGCGGCCCAGGCCACCGGACACGACTACGTCGTGCTGTCCAACGAGCTCTTCGTGAACCTGTACCACAACAATCGCGACGGTCTGCGGTTCATCCTGGGACACGAGCTCGGTCACATCCGGCTGCACCACGTCTCGCTGTGGTACCAGCTCGCGGTCGCCTACTCGGAGCGGATCCCGCTGCTGGGACCGGCGCTGTCCCGGCTGCGGGAGTACTCGTGCGACCGGCACGGCGCCCACCTGGCCCCGACGGGCATGACGGGTCTGGTGCTGCTGGCCTCGGGCCGGCACACCGAGCAGGTCGTCGACGTCGACGAGCTGGTCCGGCAGGGCCGGTCGCTCAGGGGTTTCTGGGTCACCGTGTCGCAGCTGCCGCGCTCCCATCCGTTCACGGTCCGCCGGCTGGAGCGCCTCTACCGGCTCGGGTTGTTCCACCCCCGGATGCGGGAGGCGGAGACCGAAACGCCGGTCTGAGCCGGCCGATGCACCGGGTGACTAATCCGTTTCGGACGATGTGGGCACCCGGAAGATCCGGAAGGGTAGGCATTCAGGTCCGTGATTGGGTTCGTCCCGAGGAGGTCCCGTGCGCGCCGAGCTCGCCCGTCCCACGCCCGTCATCAGTCCGGGGACGGATGATGATCCACTGATGCCGGCCCGGTTCGAGATCCCGGCACAGCCGCGTTTCCTGGTGGCCCGCCCCCGCCTGCTCGACGCGCTGCCCGACCGCGCCGACGTACCGGTGACCCTGGTGGTGGGACCGGCCGGCAGCGGCAAGACCCAGCTGGTGGCCTCCTGGGCGCACGACCGGTGCCGGGACGCCGTCGCCTGGGTCACGCTCGAGCACGACGACGGCGGAACGGCGACTTTCTGGGCCTATGTCGTGGCGGCGCTGCGCCGGGCGGGGGTGCCCGTCTCGCCGTCACCGGCCGCGGACCCGGGCCCGGACGGAGCCGACCGGTCGTTCCTCGTCCGGCTCTCCGCGGAGCTCGCCGCCCAGCCCGCGCCGCTGCTGCTGGTGCTCGACGGCACGGGGTTGATCGAGGGCGATCGCTGGGCCACGGAACTGGAATTCGTGCTGCGGCACGCCGGCCCGATGCTGAAGCTGATCATCATCGGACGCTGGGATCCGCCGCTGCCGCTGCACCGGTACCGGCTGGCCGGCCGGCTGGCCGAGATCCGCACCGAGGACCTGGCCTTCACCGCCGGTGAGGCCGAGGAACTGCTCACCCTGCACGGCGTCGAGCTGAGCCGGGCCGGGCTGGCCACCCTGCTGGAGCACACCGAGGGCTGGGCCGCCGGCCTCCGGCTGTTCGCCCTGGCCCTGCAGGGCAGGCCGGACGCCGACCACCTCGTCGGCACCATCACCGGCACGGAATCCGGGGTCGCCGCCTACCTCGCCGACGAGGTGCTCCGCCGGCAGCCCGCGCACGTACGGAGCTTCCTGCTGGAGGCCGGCATTCTGGACACGTTCACGCCGGAGCTCGCGGAGGCGGTGACCGGACGGACCGACGCGCGGCGGCTGCTCGTCGACCTGCAGCGCCGCAACGCCTTCGTCCAGCCGGTGGCCGAGTACTCCACGGCGTACCGGTTCCACCCGCTCTTCGCCGAGCTGCTCCGCGCCCAGCTGCTGTGCGAGGATCCGCGCCGGGCCCGGGAGCTGCACAGCCACGCGGCGCGCCGGCTGGCCGGACGGGGTCAGACCGCCGACGCCGTCGGCCACGCCGTCGAGGCGCGGGACTGGCCGGCGGCCGCCACCATCGCCGTCGACCACCACGCGGTCGGCCGCCTGGTGACCGAGGGACGAAACGGCCGGCTCGGCACCCTGCTGGCCCAGCTCCCCCCGGACTGCGCCAGCGCCGAGGCCGCCATTGTGTCAGCGGCGCTGGCTCTCGCCGACGCCTCGACCGACCAGTGCGCCCACCAGCTCGCCCGCGCCCAGGAGCTCGTCATCCGCCGCGACTGGGAGTACAACCAGGCGCTCGCGCTGGCCGACTCGATCCTCGGTGTGCTGCTCGCGGCCACCCGGGGCGACCATGCGCAGGTGCTGCAGCTGAGCCCGGCGACCGAGCAGGCCCTGGCCCAGGCACCGCCCGAGGTGACGGCGGCCCACCCCGAGCTGCGCGCCCTGATGCTGGCCGCTCGGGGCATCGCGCACAGCTACGCCGGCGCGGTCGACACGGCCGTGTCCTGCCTCACGGAGGTCGTCGCCGCGCCGGCCCCGGGCTACGAGGACCTGACGATCAACTGCCGGCAGCACCTCGCGCTGATCGAGGCCCACCGGGGCCGGCTGCGGCAGGCCGAGAAGCTGGCCACCGAGGCCACCGACGACGCCGACCGGTACGGCACAGCGCCGGCCCGGGTGGCCCGCCTGGTCCTGGCCTGGGCGGCGGTGGAACGCGACGACGTCGAGAACGCTGCGCGTCACTTCCGGACGATCGGTCCGCCACCCCGAGGGTGCGACGACGCTCTCGCCGCCGCGGTGTCCGCACTCGTGCAGTCCCGCCGGATGGTGTTCCGCGGCGATCTGCGCGGCGCGATACGCCTGATCACGCAGATCCGGGCGGCCCCCGGGACGACATTGCCCGAATGGCTCGTCCGCGAGCTGACCGTCTCCCACGGGCGCCTGCTGATCAGCGCGGGCCGCCCCGGCGAGGCGCTCGAGACGGTCGCCGGGACCGCGCGGCCGTACCCGCCGGACGTCGTCGTGCTGCAGGCCGAGGCCCTCGCCGCCGGCGGTGAGCCCGGGCAGGCCGCGGAGATCCTCACCCCGGTCCTGACCGTCGCCGGGCTGCCGCCGGCGGTCTGCGTGGACGCCTGGCTCATCCGGGCGAGAATCGCCGAGCAGCTCGGCGAGGCGGACGAGGCGCGCCTGGCTCTGCGGCACGCCGTACGCGCTGCCACCCCACTGGGCCGGCGCCGCGACGTCGCCCTGGTCCGGGGCCGCCTGAGCGGGATCGTCGGCGACGATCTCGCCGCGCAGTACCGGGCGTGGGCCGGGGAGACGCCGGCCACCGGCGGCCGCACCGACCGGGTGCCGGGCGTCGACGACCTGGTCATCGTGGAAGCGCTGAGCCCCCGGGAGATGGAGGTGCTGCAGAGCATGGCGGCGCTGCTGCCCACCGAGGAGATCGCCGCGACGCTCTACGTGTCGGTCAACACGGTGAAGACCCATGTCCGCAGCATCCTGCGCAAGCTGTCGGCGGGACGGCGCAACGAGGCGGTCCGCCGGGCCCGCTCGCTGGGACTCATCCCCGACGTCACTCACCCGGGATGAGCCACCGGCCGCCGCGATGACCCAGGCTGAGGACCAGCCGGCAGAAGGAGGAGCACGATGGCCTCGTCACCGCCCTCGGCGGACATCCCATCGGCGTATCAGGAGGCGATGCAGGACCTTGCCGCGTTGCGGCGCAAGCGGGCCGCACTGAGGCGCAAGCTCAGATCCGATCGTCAGCTGCGACCGTGGCAGGTCGAACTCCTCAAGCTCCAGCGCTACCTCGAGGACGAGGGCCTGCGCATGATCGTGCTCTTCGAGGGGCGCGACGCGGCCGGCAAGGGCGGCGCGATCCGCCGGGTCACCCGGTACATGAACGAGAAGCACTACCGCGTCGTCGCGCTCGGCCGGCCCAGCGCGGAGCAACGGTCACAGTGGTATTTCCAGCGGTACGTGGCGCAGTTCCCGATCGGCGGAGAGATCGTGCTGTTCGATCGCAGCTGGTACAACCGCGCGATGGTCGAACGGGTCTTCGGCTTCTGCAGCCGCAAGGAGTACCAGGACTTCCTGCGCGGGGTGACCGGCTTCGAGCGGGACCTGGTGCGGCAGGGCACGGTGCTGGTGAAGCTCTACTTCAGCGTCACCAAGGAGACCCAGGCCCGCCGCTTCGAGCGCCGGCTGACCGACCCGCTGCGCCGGTGGAAGCTCAGCGAGATCGACATGCAGGCGCAGAGCCGCTGGGACGACTTCACCGACCGCAAGTACGAGATGCTGCTGCGGACCAGCACCAGGGCGGCCCCCTGGGTGATCGTCCGCTCGAACGACAAGCAGCAGGCCCGGCTGAACGCGATGAAGGTCATCCTGGGCGCGGTCGACTACAAGGACCGCAACCCCGACCTCGACTTCACGCCGGATCCGCGGATCGTCGTCCCGGGCCGGGAGGAGATCGCCATGATGCAGGCCGAGTTCCGGCGCAACGGCAGGTTCACGGGATGACGGGCCGGCGGACGCGGCCCGGAGGCCGGGCTCATGCTTGAGGCGTCGTACCAGGTCAGGGTGTCCGGGGTCATCCCGGCCGAACTGCTGGCGGAGCTGCGCGACCTGACCGTCAGCGTGGAACCGCCCGAGACGGTGCTGCACGGCTCGCTGCCGGATCAGTCCGCGGTCGTGGGGCTCATCTCTCGGCTGCACGGGCTCGGCCTGCGCCTGATCGAGGTGCGCCGGCTGCCCGAGGAGGAATATCCGCAGTCGCCGCCCGACCCGGCGCGCTGAACCGGCCCGGCAGCATGGAGCGGGGCGCACTGCGACGGCCGCCGCGACACGGGTACGGCCTCGTCCTGATGCTGATCGTCGCCACCTACGTGCTGGCGCTGCTGCCCGGTGACCGGTGGCTGCCCACGGTGCTGCTGGTCGTGCAGACCGGCACGGTGTGGCAGGCGTTACGGGTGTCGCGGGCCCGGCCGGTGGTCCGGGCCGTGTCCGCCGCCGTCGTCGCGCTGGCCCTGGTGGCGGCGGCGTTCGCGCTGTTCGCCCCGGGCACCACCCTCACCGGGCTGACCTTCCTGGCGGCCGGCGGCCTCTATCTGGTCGCGCCGGTCTCGATCGTGCGCGACCTCGGCGTGCACCGGCGGGTCGACCGGGAGACGATGCTCGGGGCGCTGGCCGCGTACCTGCTCATCGGGATGGCGTTCGGCTTCGCGTACGCCTTGGTCGGGGCCCTGCAGCCGGGACCGTTGTTCGGTGACGCCGGCGATCCGGCGCTGTCCCAGGCGCTGTTCTTCAGCTTCGTCACCATGACCACGACCGGCTACGGCGACCTCGTGCCGGTGACCAACCCGGCGCAGAGCATCGCCGTCCTGGAGGCCCTGATCGGCCAGCTCTTCCTGGTGACCGCGGTGGCCAAGGTGGTGGAGAACTGGCGGCCGCGGGGCTGGCGGCGCACCACCGAGGACACCGGCGAAGCATCCTGACCCGCTCAGGACGAACGTCCGCCCGATGAGCGCCGCAGCCGCGCGGCCGCCGCCGGTTCACCGGCCGCCGGGGCGCCGGCCGCCGAGGTGTGCGCACCGAACCGGGTGGCGCCCGGACCGGCACTCACGCCGTGGGCCACCACACTGAGCAGCACGGTCAGCACGATGGCGGCGACGGCCGGAGCGGCACTCTCCCCCAGCTCCTCCACCGCCAGCAGCGCGAAGACCACCGACGCCAGGCCGCGCGGGCCGAACCAGCCGATGAACACCACGGTACGGCCGCCGAGGCGGGTACCGATCAGGCTCAGGGCGACCGGGACCATCCGTACGGCGGTCAGGCTCAGCACCGCGTACAGCAGCAGCGCGAGGTCGACCCGGCCGTACAGCAGCGGCACCGCGAACGCGCCGAACAGCAGCCAGACCAGCAGCGACGCCAGGCCGGCCGTCTCCTCCACGTAGAACACCTCTCGGGGACCGCCGCGGCCGGCGACATGACCGAACGCGATGCCACCGGCGAACGCGGCGACGAACCCGTTGCCGTGCGCGGCCACGGATGCCGCGTACGCCCCCAGGGCCAGCGCCAGCACCGCGGGCCCGGCGAAGCTGTCGTCCGTCCAGCCGCGCCGGCCGGCCGCCCGCAGCAGCCATCCGCCGGCCGCACCGACAGCGGCACCGATCAGCGCCCCGCCGGCCAGCTGCAGGACGGCCTCGGCCGCGTTGGCGCCCTCGTGCCCGTGAGCGGACGCGGCACCGGCCAGCGCGACCAGCACGACCGGGGTGACGATGCCGTCGTTCAGCCCGCTCTCCAC
>NZ_JBEZFL010000015.1:0-197897 GCF_040649415.1 Actinoplanes sp. NPDC048967 | reverse complement strand
GGCTCCACACCTACAACCACCACCGCGCCCACACCGCGCTCGGAGGCCAGCCACCCATCAGCCGCATCAACAACGGTCCTGGTCACTACAGCTAGGTAGCGCGTGTTTCGTCGTTCGACGCCGGCGTACCTGGTCGCGCCGGCTCAGACGCGTAGCGGTGGCCTGTTTCGGATCGCGCGCTCGGATGCGGAGACGGCTTGCCGGGTAGCGTGCGACGCCGGCGTACCTGGTCGCGCCGGCTCAGACGCGTAGCGGTGGCCTGTTTCGGATCGCGCGCTCGGATGCGGAGACGGCTTGCCCGGTAGCGTGCGATGTCGGCGTGCCTGGTCAGGCCGGCTCAAACGCGTAGCGGCGGCCTGTTTCGGACGGCGAGGAAGGGCCGGTAGGAGGCAGTGTGGTCATGGCCGCAGCCGCATCGATCCACGTCGCCGCCGAGGAGCTGGCGTGGGGTGAGGCCGGTCAGGCGTAGACACTCCCGGCTCAGGTGCGCCTGATCGGCGTAACCCGCGTCTACCGCGAGTCCCGCCACGCTGTCCGCGCCGGCTTGCGCCAGGGCGAGGAAGCCCTGGAACCGCAACGTCCGCTGGAGGACTTTCGGACTCAGCCCGACCGCATGCAGGCAACGGCGGCGCAGCTGGCTGGGGGACAGCGCCAGCTGGGTGGCCACGGCATCAACAGTCACCGGCTGCCACGGCATCAACGCCTGGACGGCCGCGCGCATCAGCGGATCCACCCGTACCGCGGCAGGCCGGAACTCCCGCAGCAGGTGGTCCTGCAGGAGCTGGAGTGCCCGCTCGGGCGTACCGGCTCCCGCGACCGCCTCCACGAGGCGGTCCGCCAGGCTTCCCCACAGCTCGGTCAGGGCCAGCCGTTGATCCACCAGGTCGTCGAGCACCGTCGTGAGCAGCGGCGCGACCCCCGGCCAGAACCGGACACCGACGAGGGTGGTGCCGGCCGGAATGATCTCGATCTCCGGACCGGTCAGCGGACCGAGCAGTTGCGGACGTCCACCGATCGGGAAGTGGATCTCAACGCCGCCGGTGGGCAGGTGACGGTGCACGGATGCCGTTGCGCCGGTGCGTTGCACCCAGACGGTCCGCACCACCGCCGCCAGACCGGGCAGTGGCGCCCGCTCGACGTAGGACTCGGTCGCGGTCACTCACGCACTGAAGCGTTCCGCCCGGACCGCAGTCAAGGTGCCGGCCGTTGCCAGCGCGACGAAGAGACCGTAGTGAGGTCGCGGGGAAAAGGCGTTCTCGGGATGTGAGTGCCACGTGGGAGGCATAGTCGGTTCCGGAGCCGTGATCCCCACCGCGCCGCACGGACCACGGCTCCCAGGCGGGATCATGGTCGATGTGGTGGAAGCACTGGCGATCCTGGCCGCCGGATTCTGGGCGGGAATGATCAACGTAGTGGTCGGCTCGGGAACCCTGGTGACCTTCCCGACGCTGCTGCTGTTCGGCTACCCGCCGCTGGTCGCCAACGTGTCCAACAACATCGGCCTGGTCGGCGGGGGCATCACCGGGACCTTCGGGTACCGGCGCGAACTCGCCGGCCGGGGCCGAGAGCTGCGCCAACTGCTCCCCGCTTCAGTGTTCGGCGGGGTGACCGGCGCCGTCCTGCTGCTGGTCCTGCCGGACGACGCGTTCCAGGCGATCGTGCCCGTCCTGATCGCCGTCGGTCTGGTCATGGTGGTGTGGGGTCCGGCTCTGCAGCGGCGCGCGGCTCGCGGCCGAGATGCCGGCGCGGACGACGGGAGCCTGGCGACCCTCACCCCGGGACGGCTGGCGGCCGTGTTCATCGGCGTCTACGTGCTGGGCATCTACGGCGGCTACTTCGGCGCCGCGCAGGGCGTGCTGCTCGTCGGTCTGATGAGCGTGCTCACCGCCGAGGGCATCCAGTCCATCACCGGGCTCAAGAATCTGCTCACCACCGCCGTGAACTCGGTCGCCGCCATGATCTTCCTGCTCGTCTCGCCGGAGTCTGTCGACTGGACGGTCGTGCTGCTGATCGCAGTCGGCGCGACGGCCGGTGGCGTGGTCGGTGCGCGGTTCGGCCGCCGGCTGCCGCCCTGGCTGATGCGGGCGCTGATCGTCGTGGTGGGGGTTGCGGCGATCCTGCGCATGCTCATTGCCGGCTGAGCCGACGGCCCCGATCGTTGCGCTCAGCCGGCGACGAGCGGCTTGAGCGCGGCGCCGACCGCGGAGACCATGCCCGGACGGTGACCGTTGCGGATCAGGTTGATGGTGATCCCGTCGATCCCGGCCCCGAGCACCTTCTCCCGCAGTTGGTCGGCGACCTGCTCGGGGGTACCGAGGAAGGCGCGGTTGCGGCGGTCCTCGGGCACGGTCTCGCCGAGCTCCTTCGCCTCCTGCTCGGTCTCGCCGACCATGCCCATGCAGAGGTAGCTGGTCGCCAGCGTGGCCGGATCGCGGCCGATCTCCTCGCACCGCTGCCGCAGGACGGTGACCTTGCGGGCCAGGTCCTCGACGTCGCAGATGATGTTCATGTGGTCGGCGAAGCGCGCGGCCAGCCGGAACGTCTTCTGCTCACCGCTGCCGCCGAGCATGATCGGCACGGTCGGGCGCACCCGCGGGTTGTTCATCGCGCCCCGCGCCGTGTACCACTTGCCGTCCAGCGACGCCGGCTCACCCTTGAGCATCGGCGCGATGATGGTCAGCGCCTCCTCCAGCCGTTCGAAGCGCTGGCCGAAGGTGCCGAACTCGAAGCCGTAGTCGTGGTGCTCACGCTCGAACCAGCCGGCGCCGATGCCCAGGATGGCCCGGCCCCGGGAGACCACGTCGAGGGTGGTCACGGTCTTGGCCAGCAGGGCGGGATTACGGTACGTGTTCCCGGTGACCAATGTGGACAGCTGGATCGTCGAGGTCAGCGACGCGAGGGCGCCGAGCGTCGTGTACGACTCCAGCATCGCGTTCTCCGGCGCGCCGATGCCGGGCAGCTGATAGAAGTGGTCCATCACCAGCACCGTGTCGAAGCCCGCGGCCTCGGCCTCCCGGGCCTGCGCGGCGACCGTGTCGAAGGTGTCCTCGACCGGTACGCCGGGATAGGTGAAGTTCGGAATCTGGTACCCGAGCCGGATGCTCACAGTGCCTCCGCCATGTAAGAGGGCTATCACTTGCTAATGTAAGAGCCCTCTTACTCAATGGCAAGCCAGGGGGCAGGTGTGTCGGCGGTCCGCAAGTACCACCACGGCGACCTGCGGGCCGCGCTGATCGAGGCCAGCTTCGACCTGCTCGCCGAGGGCGGACTGCAGCGCTTCTCGGTCGCCGCGGTCGCCCGCCGGCTGGGCGTCAGCTCCGCGGCGCCGTACCGGCACTTCCCGGACCGCGACCACCTGCTCAGCGCGATCTCGGCCACCGCCGCCCGCGACCTGCGGGCCGCGATCACCGACGCCGCGGCGGCGGCCGGCACCGACCCGGCCGACCGCCTGGCCGCGGTGGCGGGCGCCTACGTCCGGTACGTCGTCCGCACCGGCGCCGGCTTCCACGTCATCTACGCCGCCGACCTCTACCGGGTTCCCGACGACGCCCGCCGCGAGCAGACCCGGGCCCTGATGACCACGCTGTTCGACCTGGCCACCGCGACCGGCGCACCCTCGTACGAGGAGGACGTCCTGCTCGTGGAGGCGACGATCGCCGTGGCCCACGGCTACGCCTCACTGTTCGCCGACGGTTTCTTCGCCCGTAACGCCGGCACCGTCGACGCGATCGCCGCCCGGGCCGTGCAGGCCGCCCGCGCCCTGCTCGCCCCCTCCGCCGCCGGGCGGTGACCCCGGCCGGTCCGCCGGCAACCTGTCCGCTCCGGCACCGAGCCGCGGCTGCACCTGTGGGGCACGAGAGTCGTCTGGAGAACACTTCCCGGAGGTTGACGCCTGCCTCCGCCCGCCCTGACCGCTTGAGGCCGAGGAGCGCACCCCAGATGACGAACCGACAGCAACCCCGGCACGATCCGCGGCCGGCCCGCATCCTGCGCTCGCGAGCCGCGGCGATCCTCGCTGCCCTCGTCGTGGCCCTGACCGTGGCCGGCGTGCCCAGCCCCGCATCGGCTACCGCACCGCGCGTCGCGCAGAGCTGGTCGTCGCTGATGTACCACAGCCTCACGCCCAGCCCGAAGTACGTGCAGCTGCGCAAGACGCTCGCGGCTCAGCGGGCCACCCTCGCCGCGCGGGCAGCTCAGGTGAGCAAGGGCAAGGTCACGCAAACCTCCGCGCAGACCCGGCTCACCACGGCCGTCACCGCTGACGCTGCCGCCCGTACCCGATCTGCGGTCGCGGGAGAGGCCCTGACCAGCGCGAGAAACACGCTCACCGTGGTGTCGCTGCAGCGCCCGCGCGCCGGCGCGGCGGTGACCGGGGCGAAGAACGCCATCGCCGCCGCGGCGAAAGCGGTGACCACCCGCCGCGCGGAGGCGTCCCGGGCGGCCACCGAGCTGAAGAAGGCCCAGGCCGCGGCCCGCACCGCCACCGTCGGCCTCGACAAGGCGATCACCTCGTGGCAGTCCGCGTCGACCACGGTCCGGACCAACCAGCAGAAGCTCATCGCGCTCGACAAGTCGGCCGAGCTGGCCCGCGAGGCCGCGGCACTGAGCCGCACGGTCGTCACCGAGGTCCGGGCGCGCTTCTCCGTCGCCGACACCACGTCGGTCAACGGCGTCACCGTGCACAAGAACGTCGCGTTCGCGTTCCGGCGGATGATGGCCGACGCGAAGGCGGACGGGGTGCTGCTCTCCGGCGGCGGCTTCCGCACCAAGCAGCGCCAGATCGAGCTGCGCACGATCAACGGCTGCCCCGACGTCTGGACCGCGCCGGCCTCCTCGTGCCGGGTGCCGACGGCGATCCCGGGCCGGTCGCTGCACGAGCTGGGCCTGGCCGTCGACATCACCGCCGGCGGGCGGTCGCTGACCGCGGCCAGCCCGGGCTTCCGGTGGCTGGTCGGGCACGCCGCCAAGTACGGCTTCGTGAACCTGCCGTCGGAGCCGTGGCACTGGTCGATCACCGGCGGCTGACCGCACCGCGTTCACCCTGACGTTCACCCGACGGCGTATGACGGTGCTGGTATGTCCCCGCGGACCGCCCGGTCGGCCATACTCTGATCAACGTCGATGTGGCCTGGCGAGCGGAGTGCACATGTCCGGACTGATGTCGCGTCGGCGCGCCGCGGCGCTCATGATGCCCGCCGTTCTCGCGGTGGTCGCGCTGGTCGTCACGATGATCCGGGTGCCCGCCGGGATGCTGCCGACGGCCGCCGCCACCCTGACGGTCGCCCAGGCCATCAGCACTCAGAGCGGCACCGGCACGGTCCGCGGGTATGTCGTCGGCCAGCCCACCGCCACCAACACGGTGCTGTTCGCCGACTTCACCGGTGACACGGCCATCGCCATCGCTGACAGCAGCAGCGAGACCGACCCCGGCGACATGCTGTACGTGCAGGTCACCAGCGCCTACCGAGCCACCTTCGGGCTGCGGGCGAACCCCGGCCTGCTCCGCGACCCGGTCACCGTCACCGGCACGCTGACCGCCTACTTCACGCATCCGGGCCTCAAGTCCCCGTCCGCGATGACCGTCGGCGGCAGCACCCCCACGCCGACGCCGACCAAGCCGACCCCGACGCCGACCGGCTCCACGAGCGCCTACTACGCCGCCGCGGCCGGCAAGTCCGGCGAGAGCCTGAAGAACGCGCTGCACACCATCATCTCCAGCGGCGTCACCACGCTGTCCTACGACGCGGTCTGGAACGCGCTCAAGGCCACCGATCAGGACCCGGCGAACTCGGCGAACGTCATCCTGCTCTACTCCGGTACCAGCCGGTCGAAGTCGCTCAACGGCGGCGACGCCGGGGACTGGAACCGCGAGCACGTCTGGGCCAAGTCCCACGGCGACTTCGGCACGGCCGCCGGCCCGGGCACGGACCTGCACCACCTGCGCCCCGAAGACGTACGGGTCAACTCCGAGCGGGACAACAAGGACTTCGACAACGGTGGCACCGTGGTCTCCGACGCCCCGGGCAACCGTACCGACGCCGATTCGTGGGAGCCGCGGGCGGCGGTCCGGGGAGACGTCGCCCGCATGATCTTCTACATGGCGGTGCGTTACGAGGGCGGCGACTCCTGGCCCGACCTCGAGGTGGACGACGTGACCGGCAGCGGCACCGCGCCGCGGCTGGGCCGGCTCTCCGCGCTGCGGCAGTGGAACCTGCAGGACCCGCCGGACGCCTTCGAGAAGCGCCGCAACGAGCTCATCTACAGCAGCTACCAGCGCAACCGCAACCCGTTCATCGACCACCCCGAGTGGGTCACCTCGATCTTCGGTTAGGGCCGCATCTCGTACGCGCCGCAGAGAGCGACCACGTCCTGCCATACCGCGGCGGTACGGTCGGCGTCCCACACCGGCCGGCGGATGTGGGCCAGCGCCCAGGCGGCCTGCTCCTCGGTGGTGGCCGCCTTGCCGCCCAGCTCGGTCGCGTACGCGGAGAAGTCCTGGACCAGGATCGCGAACATCTCGTCCAGCAGTCCGCTGTCGAGACCGGTCAGGTCGGCCTGCTCCAGGATCAGCTGGCCGTAGACCACCAGTGCGAACAGCTGACCGAGGGCGAGCAGGAAGTCGAGGTCACCCTGCTGACTCTCGTCGGGGGCGTGGGCGCGCAGCAGCGCGCACAGGCCGTCGGCCTGCTCCCGGAAGCGGGCGACGTTGGGCAGCCCGGCGTGCGCGTCGTAGGCGATGCGCCAGTCGTGGAAACGGATCGAGCCCAGACCCCGGGCCGGGCCCTGGCGGAACAGGAACTCGTCGTCGGCGGCATCGTGGCGCGGCGGTACGGGCTCGAAGCCGGCCGGGTGGAGCAGGTAGTTCGGCATGAACTTGAGGATCAGGGCGAGGTTCACATGAACGGTGCCCTCGAGCTTGGGCAGGCCGCGGATGTCCTTGGCCGCCTTGTCGAAGTAGGTATCCGCCTCGAAGCCCTTGGCCGCGATGACGTCCCAGAGCAGGTCGATGACCTTCTCGCCCTCGGTGGTGACCTTCATCTTGGTCATCGGGTTGAACAGCAGGTACCGGCGGTCCTCGGGGCCGGCCGAGCGCAGATAGTCGACCGCGCGGTCGCTGAACAGCTTCATCGCCACCAGCCGCACGTACGCGTCGGTGAGCTCCCGGCGCACGTGCGGGAAGGCGGTGACCGGCTTGCCGTAGAGGACCCGCCGGTGGGCGTGGGTCACCGCCTCGTACATGGCGTGCTCGCAGATGCCGATGGCGGCGGTGCACAGGTTGAACTTGCCGATGTTGACGGTGTTGAGCGCGGCGTCGAAGGCGGCCCGGCCGGTGTGCAGCACGTCCCGCTCGCGCACCGGGTAGTCCTCGAGGCGGAACTCGCTGACGAACATCTGCCCATTGACCACGTTCTTGACCAGGTGGTACGCGGGGTGCCGGCTGTCGGCGGCGAAGAACACGTACCCGTCGGGCCCCTCGACGTCGCCGCGGCGGCCGAAGACCGAGACCAGGCCGGCGACGTTGCCGTTGCCGATGTAGTACTTGGTGCCGTCCGCCCGGAAGCCGCCCGCGCCGTCCGGGGTGAGGATCATGTCGGTGGCGTAGATGTCGGCGCCGTGGCCGCGCTCGGACAGGCCGAAGGCCATGACGTGCCCGTCGGCGAGCAGCTGAGCGGTGTGGGCGCGGGCGGTGGTGTTGGCGCTCTGCCACACCGGGCCGAGACCCAGCACGGTCACCTGCCAGGTGTACCAGTAGCCGAGGCCGTAGAAGCCGAGGATCTCGCTGAGGGCGACGTTGCGGGCGGTGTCCCAGCGCTTGCCGGGAGCGCCGTCGCCGTCGGCTGCCGGGGTGAGGAACGTGGCGAACAGGCCCTCCTTGGCGGCGAAGTCCAGGAAGTCGCCGTACCAGGCCCGGTCGATGTAGCTGTCGATCAGCGCCCGCTTGCCCCGGTTCTCGAAGAACTCGACGGTGGCGCGCAGCAGCCGGCGGGTCTCGGGATCGAACTGCGCCGGGTCGTACGTGGTCGGGTTGAACAGCAGCGAGTCGGCCATGGCGGCGTCCCCTTTCTCGGTGGGCGGGGTCAGCGGTCGAGGCCGCGCAGGGTGTCGAGGACGTCGTCGAGCCAGTCCAGCACCATCCGCTCGTACGCGATGCCGCCGCGCAGCACGGTGTGCTGCAGCCGCCGGCCCACGTCGAGGGTCGCGGTGTCGGGGAAATCCCGGCGCTCGCCGGTCAGATAACGCCGCAGGGTGGCCTCATGGGTCACCCGGTAGCGCTCGACCTCGGCGATCAGGGTCGCCCGGCCGCCGGCGTCGTCGAAGGCGGCGCCGCGGATCTTGACGGCCAGCTCGTGCCGGACCGCCTCGGGCTGCACGGGAGCGCGCAGCCACGAGGTCAGGGCGGCTCGGCCTGACGCGGCCACGGAATAGCACCGCTTGTCAGGCCGGCCGCCCTGCCCGATCTCTTCCGCGACGACCCAGCCGTCCGCCTCCATCCGCTTGAGGACGCGGTAGATCTGCTGGTGCGTCGCGGTCCAGAACCGGCCGATGGACCGTTCGAAGCGCCGGGCCAGCTCGTATCCGGACCCCGGCTGCTCCAGCAGCGACACCAGGATCGCGTGTTCGAGGGCCATGCAGCAGCATCTTGCTATGCAACTCGTTGCATAGCAAGATGCCGGCGCCGGGGACTACTGGAACGAGGCGTCGTCGATGACGAGACCGTCGGTGCCCGCCGCGGTCTCGACGAAGACGGTGGCCTTCGACAACGTGCCGCTCCAGGACACGTTCGCCGAGCCGGAGAGCAGCGTCCAGCCGCTCGTGTTCACCGCGGTGGCCGGGGTCAGCTGGAGATAGGTCGTGGTCCCGTTGGCCGTCAGCTCCAGCGTCGCCTTCGCGCTGGGGGTGCCGCTCTGCGCGCGAACCCACACCTCGGTGGTGTACGCCTTGCCGTTGGTCAGCCGGGAGGTCACGTCCTGGCCCGCGCCGTTCCAGGCCGCGGTACGGCCGGTGACCGCCAGGGCCCGGGAGCCGCTGTGCACCGGGCTGGTGGCGGCCGCGAGCGAGCCGCTGCCGTGCACCTGCCAGCCGGTGGTGCCGTCCTCCATGCCCGGATTGGCGAGCAGGTTACCCCCGCCGCCGGTGGAGGTTGAGGTGAACTGCCACCAGTTCACGTTGAACAGGAAACCGCTGCCACCGGTGAAGACCAGGTAGAGGTCCTGGGTGCCGGTCGCACCGCTCACCCCGCAGGTGACCGTCGTCCAGCTCTGCCAGCCGCCGGTGCCCGGGGCGGTGCAGGTCCCGGCCAGCGTGCCGGTCGGACTGCCCAGGCGCACCTCGATGCGCCCGCCGCTGGTCGCCGAGGCCACCCGGGCAGTGAACGTGGTGGCGCCGGCGCCGAAGGCCACCCCCTTGACCTTGACGTAGTCGCGGTTCTCGATGTTGGCGACGTTCATCCCGCCCTCACTGGACGGTTCGGTCTCGACCCCGGACGACCATGCGATGGTCTCCGCCTCCTGGCGCACGTACGGATCCACCGGGGCGATCTGCGGCGGGCCGGCCGTCGTCATGGACATGGTCGGGATCGTGCCGTCGGAGCGGTAGGTGAACCGTTCCACGGCGACCGACCGCGTGAAGCCACCACCGCCCGGCAACGCGCCGTTGTGGTAGAAGAAGTACGAGTTGCCGTTGAAGTCGATGACGCCGGGGTGGTTGGTGAAGCTGCTGCCCTGGGTGGGCATGACGGTGCCGCGGTAGGTCCACGGCCCGGTCGGCCCGGGGGCGGTCGAGTAGCCGATGAACTCGGAGCAGCACTGCGCGGCGAAGACGTTGTAGTAGATCCCGTTGCGCTTGTAGACCCAGGGCCCTTCCTCGTACAGGGTGGGCCGGTTCGCGACGTTACCGGGACGGGCACCGAATCCGGCGGTGGTCAGCGGGATCTGGGTCGCGCCGCCGGAGTACGAGGTCATGTCGGCGTTCAGGCGCACGTACCAGAGGTTCGGATTACCCCAGTACAGGTACGCCTGCCCGTCGTCGTCGATGAAGACGGTGGGGTCGATCTCACCGTTCTCCACCAGCGGCCGGCCGATGGCGTCGGTGAAGGGGCCGGTGGGGCTGTTGGACACGCCGACCCCGATGGCCATGCGGCCGGTGGCCCGGTTGGTGACGGGCACGTACCAGTAGAACTTGCCGTTGCGGGCGACGACCTGACCGGCCCACGCGTCCTTGCTGGCCCAGCTGAAGGTGGCCAGGCTCATCGGGGAACCGTGGTCGGTCCAGTTCACCATGTCGGCCGACGAGTAGACCCGCCACTCGCGCATGGTGAACCACGTCGAGGCGTCCTCGTCGTGTCCGGTGTAGAGATACACCCGGCCGTTGTGGACCAGCGGGGCCGGGTCGGCGGTGTAGATGGTCTGCACGATCGGGTTGTCCGCCCGGGCCGGACCGGCGACCGCCGGTACCAGCGCCAAGGCACACAGCAGGGCGGTGAGCCAGGCGATGCCGCGGCGCGGCCCGCCGGTTGCAGACGGTACGGATGTGGGTCTCACGGCACTCCTCAAGGAAACGTCCGGCCGGTTCACTGCAGCGACACGTCGTCGACCAGGAACGGCGTCGTCCCGGAGGTGGTCTCGACGTAGAGGGTGGCGGCGGAGACGGTGCCCGACCAGGACACGGTTGCCGTGCCGGTCAGCAGCGTCCAGCCGTTGGCGTTGATCGCGCCGTCCGGTGTGAGCCGCACGTAGTTCGTGGTGCCGTTCGCGGTGACGGCCAGCGTGGTCTTGACGGTCGCCGTACCGCTCTGGGCGCGGGCCCACACGGCGGTGGTGTAGGTCCGGCCGTTGGTCAGTTTCGACGCCACCGCCTGGCCGGGGCCGTTCCAGGCCGCCGTGCGCCCGGTGGCGAGCAGGGACCGCGAGCCGCCGTGGGCCGTGCCGGTGACGGACGACAGGGTCGCGCTGCCGAACGGGGTCCAGCCCGTGGTGCCGTTCTCCAGGTCGCCGTTGGTGAGCAGGTTTCCGCTGCCGCCGCCGGGGTTGCCGATGCTGCCGGGCACCGCCCGCAGGGCGGCGTACCAGGTGGCGGCCATCTTGTCGTAGCCGCCGGCGGTGGGGTGGACACCGTCGATGAGGTCACCGGTGTTCAGGGCGGCGTGCATGTCGACGAGGTGGACCCGCCGGCCGGCGTTGACCTTGCTCTGCACGATGCCGGGGACGGCCGCGTTGAAGTTCCGCGCCGCTGCCTCCTGGCCGGCGTTCGCCAGCGGGATGATGGTGGCGACAAGGACGTCGGCGTCCGGGGCGGCCGCGGTGATGTGGTCGATGAGGGTCGACAGCCGGGCCGGTGCACCGGACACGTTGTAGTTCTGCAGGATGTCGTTGGTGCCGATGTGCAGCAGGACGGTGCGCGGCCGGGTGTTGTTGAGCCAGCCGTTGATGTTGGCGTCGATCTGGTCGATGCGCCAGCCGGGGTGGCCCTCGTGATCGTGGTCGCCGAGGGAGCCCGGCCCGTTGAACTGCGAGCCGACGAAATCGTTGCGGTAGCCGGCGGCGGCCAGGCGTTGCCACAGGCCGATCCGGTAACCGCCCGGCACCTGGGTGCCTTCGGTGATCGAGTCGCCCAGCGGCATCACGCGCACTCCGCCGTTGGACTCGGCGTGCGCCGCGGTGCCCGATACGGCCGCGCCGACGAGGACCAGGGCCAGCATGACCAGCATCCGCAGGGCGTGGCGACCGGCGCGGTGGTAAACCTGCACGAGTGCTCCTTCGGTCGATGTGAGCGTTAACATACATTCAGATTCGCCAATGTTGCCAGATTGTTTCGACCCGTTCAAGGGGCCCTTCTCCTCGCCGCGAAAGCCTTTCTCGTAACACTTTTTCACGAACAAAATTGAGTGCGACTTCCGTGCTCTGAGGCTCATAACGTTTTTCCGGGAAAATTTCTGAGATTGCGGAAACGGGAAAGCCTGGCGACGTCGGGCGCGCTGCCGTCGGCGTACGATGCGTTGCCCGGGACGACTGATGATGGGGAAATGCGAAGCACACGCACCAATGACGCCGCTCTGGTCGCCGCCGCGCAGGCCGGCGATCGCAGAGCGCTGGAAGAGGTGGCCGCGACCTACCTGCCGCTGGTCTACACGATCGTGCGCCGCGGTCTCGGCGCCCACCCGGACGTCGACGACATCGTCCAGGACGTGATGCTGCGGGCGCTGCGGCAGTTGCCGAAACTGCGTACCCCGACCACCTTCCGCGCCTGGCTCGCCGCCATCGCGATCCGGCAGGTCGGCACCCACCTGCGCCGCCGCGACCGCACCGCTGCCCGCACCGCGAACCTGGAGGAGGCCACCGGGATCCCCGACCCGCACAGCCCGTCCGAGGACCTCACGGCGCTTCAGGTCGACCTGTCCCGGCAGCGCCGGCAGGTGGAACGGGCGAGTCACTGGCTCGGCCCCGACGAGCAGGCGCTGCTGTCCCTGTGGTGGCTGGAGGTCGCGGACCAGCTGACCCGGGCCGAGCTGGCGTCCGCGCTGGGCCTGAGCGTCGCCCACGCCGGCGTCCGCGTGCAACGGATGCGCACCCAGCTCGAGGCCAGCCGGGCACTGGTCGCGGCGCTCGACTACCGGCCGCGCTGCCCCCGCCTGGCCGCGGTGGCCGAGGGCTGGGACGGCACACCGAGTCCACTGTGGCGCAAGCGTCTCTCCCGTCACGTCCGGACCTGCCCGTACTGCGCCCGGGCGGCCGACAGCTTTGTGCTCACCGACCGGTTGCTGCCGATGTTCGCCCTGCTGCCGGTCCCCGCCGGCATCGGCCTGCCGCTGCTCGGCAAGCTCGCACTCGACGGCGCCGCGATCGGCGTGGCCGCACCGGCGGCGCTGACGGGCACGGCCGGAGCCAAGGCCGGGCTGCTCAGTCAGCTGATCCAGACGGCCACGCTGCACCCCGTGCTCTCGACAGTCGCCGCGGGAACGCTGGCGGCCGGTGCGACGGTCACGACCGTGCAACTGATCCCGCCGGCACCGGCGCCCGCCCCGCGAGTGATCGCGGAACCGACCCGGACGACGGCTCGGCCGCCCGTCGCCCCTGCCCCCACGCCGACGACCGCGCGCGCGACCGCCGCGCCGACGAGACCCGCACCGACATCCGCCGCGCCGTCGGCCACCAGCACCGATACGGTGGCTCTGGGCCCGCTGTCGCTGGAGGCGGGAAACTCCGCCGGGCGCTACGTCGCGACCGAGGCCGGCCTCGGCGTCCTCGTCCCGGCCGGCCCGGGCGCCGACGGCGCCACCCGCGCCCGCGCCACCTTCAGCGCGATCGAGGGCCTCGCGGACATCAACTGCTTCTCGTTCCGGTACGCCGACGGCCGCTTCCTCCGCCACGCCTCATGGCGCGTCCAGCTGAGCCCCAACCAGGGGACGGAGCTGTTCCGCGGCGACGCCACGTTCTGCACGCGCCCCGGTGCGACCCCGGGCACTGTGCTGCTGGAGGCGTCGAACTATCCGGGCTGGTTCGTGCGCCACCGCGACGGCCAGATCTGGGTGGACCAGTCCGACGGCACCGTGGGGTTCCGCGACGACGCCTCGTTCCGGGTGCGGCCTCCGCTCGCGCGGTAGGCGGGCGTCGCGCACGCAGTCACACCGCACGGAAGTAGCGCCGCGGGCGAACTGTGGCGGGTATCAGACCGCATCGATGCCGCCGCGCATCCGGACAAGGTGCGCCGGCTCCTGGACAGCACTCAGGTCGCCGGAGCGCCGTTATGTGACCGGCGCAGGATCCCGGTGCGAGCGTACGACGGCCCAGACGACCTTCCCGGTCTTCGTGGGGATGGCGCCCCAGAGGGTCGCGGCTGCGTGCACGACCTGCAGTCCGTGCCTCACCTCGGCCGGGTTGCCACAGGGCTGGTCGAGCAGGACAGGCAGCCGCGGGTCGTGGTCGGTGACGGCAAGGTGCATGCCGTTGCCACGGCGCGACACTGTCGCCAGGATGTCGGTGCCGGCATGAGCGACGGCGTTGCCGACCAGCTCGGAGATGATCAGGGCGGCCCGGGGCCGGAGCCGCGGCTGCTGCCATGCCTGGCAGACGTCCGCGATCAGGGCGCGGGCCTGCCCCGCCGCTTCCGGCCTCGGGGTGAGATGCAGCTGGACGCGCTGGGTCAACGGCAGCCGGCTGGTCACCGCGACACGGGCCTCGGGCATGGTCGCGAAGACAGGCAGCTGACGCTTCGCGCCGAGCCGGTTCAGCCGGGCGGCCAGTGCCGTGGTCGCGGGCAGGCTCGCCACCACTGACACCGGCGGGACCATCCGGGCTCCGGTCATCGCCATGGTCCACCAGGCCGGTGCGCTGGCGGCCAGCGGATCGCCGAGATCCCGCAGGTCGACGACGACCGCCGACGGATGCTCGACAAAGCACTTGGTGACGGCGGTCCAGGCCCGCATCCGCAGCGCCGGGGTCCAGCGGCCGTGCACCGCCACCTCGAGAACCCTCGCGGCCGCGTCGGCCGTGACCGAGACGCAGCCGTCACTGCCGGCCGGCGTGCGGCTCATCAGGTACGGCGGATTCAGCTCTGGAGACACGGCTACTCCTCGGGCACCGCGAAAGACCGGTGCGCCACCCGACTTCTTGAGCAGCGGACAACCCTCGACTGAGGGACTTCACGTTAACGTCCGACTCCGCAGGGTGGCCATAACCCGAAAGGGGACGCTGCCGCGCCTGATGTCCATGTCTCGATCTATGCTGGGCGGGTCTTATCAAATATCAAACGACGGAGGCTGCGGGATGACGGACGACGACGATCGGGGCGCCGCCCGCGAGATGCTGCTCGTCGGCGGGCTGCTCGTGGTGTTCGTCGGCGTGATCGGCGCACTCGTCTATCTCGCGGTGAGCTGAGGCGCCGGCACCGGCCACCAGGCGCGAGCAGCACCACCTGCGCAAGGGGCGAGCTGGAGTTGTACAGCCGGCGGCTGGAGGATCCCGACGAGGGCCGGCGCGCCGGACACCAGCCGGTAGCCGGTGACGACGCCTCTTGTCGCTTCGCCGGCCACCCGCCCGTCCCTGCGGGACACGACCTTCGTCGTGCGCGACGCGGAGACCGACCCCGCGCCGGTTGCCCGGCCATTCAGCCGGGAGGTCGACCGTTGTCGTTCTGCTTGGTCATCTTCTCGATGACCCGGGCATGGGCGTTGGTGATGTGCTCGCGCAGTGCTGCCGCCGCGGCGGCCGGATCATGGGCTACGCAGGCCGCGAGGATCGCCTCGTGCTCCCGCAGGATCCGCTCGCGGGCACCGGGGGAACGGGTGCCCGCGAAACGGTACCTCTCGCCGTTCTGCCACACCGGCTCAAGGGCGCGGAGGAGCCAGCGGGACTGGGCCGCGGCATACATGGCGAAGTGGTAGCCGGTGTGGGCCTGCCGGGCGGCGGCCTGATCGCCGAGCTCGAGCGCCCGGACGTTGCGCTCCAGGTAGGCCCGGGCCCGGCCGGCGTCCTCCTCGGTGAACCGCGCGGCCGCCCGCTCGATCGCGGTGATCTCCAGCAGCATCCGCATGTCGTGGGTGTCGTGGGCATCCTCGATGGTCAGCTCGCGCACCCACGCGCCCTTGTGCGGGATCACCTCGACCAGGCCGAGCGCCTCGAGCCGGCGGATCGCCTCACGCACCGGCATCATGCTCATGCCCATGCTGGTGGCGAGGTCGGTGAGGCGCAGCGCGGCGCCGCCCTCGAACTCCCCGACGAGAATCGCCTCATGCAGCCGCGCGGTGGCCGCATCGGCGAGCGTGGCGTGGATCGGGGGCGCCGGGCGGGCCGACGTCATCCAGCCTCCATCGGGTCGACTCGTTCCGGATCGGACGATCCCGATCCTAGCCAGTGTCACCGGGCGGCCGGGGTGATCACGAGACCCGAGAGAAATTCGGCCCGGGCACGGCCAGGCCGAGCGCAGCGGGGCGGGGCCGAGGATTTGTTCAGGTGGCGGCAGGGGGACCGGCCCGGGCCGGGGCGGCGGGGCGGGGCGAGGATCTGTTCAGGTGGCGGCAGGGGGACCGGCCCGGGCCGGGGCGGCGGGGTGGGGCCGAGGATCTGTTCAGGTGGTGGGCAGCGGGACGGGCCCGGGCCGGGGCAGTGGGGCGGGGCCGAGGATTTGTTCAGGTGGCGGCAGAGGGACCGGCCCGGACCGGGGGCCTGGTCCGGGCCGGGGCATCGGGGCCGCCGTGGGAGTACGACCCCGATGCCTGCTGTGGTGCCCGCTACCCGGCCGAGCAGCTGAGCGTGGGCGTCACCGGCGTACCCGTGCCGATGAAGCCCAGCGTCGTGCCGGCCCCCGCGGCCAGAGCACCGTTGTAGGCGGCGTTGCGGATCACGCTCGCCGGGCCCGATCCGGTGGCCGTGCCGCCCCAGACCTGGGTGAGGGCCTGACCCGCGGCGACAGCCCCGCCGACCTGCCACCCGGTGATCGCCGCCGGGCCGGCCGTCACGGTCACCTCGGCCTGGAACCCGCCCTGCCACTGCCCGGCGAGCCGGTAGGCCGCAGTGCACCCGGCACCCGCGGGCACCGTGGGGGAAGGCGTCGGGGAAGGAACCGCCGGAGACGGCGGCGGCTCGCTGCCGGTGAGAGCCAGCTCTTCGGTACGGAACGTCCCGTGCGTCGGGTTCACGTCAACCTCACCACCCCGGCCGTCGCATCCTCGATCGGGGTTGAACAGCAGGTACGTCCCCGACGCGCAGGCAGTCGACGGTTCCGCGTCGCCGCCGATGATCACGTTGCCGGACAGGTTCGCGCCGCCCTGCACCAGTGCGTTGTCCTTCACCACCGCGTTGCCGGTCACCGTCGCGCCGCTGTTGACCCAGGCCAGGTCCTCGACGCGGGCGTTGCCCGAGACGGTGCTGTTGCCGTACACCGCCGCGCGGGGGCCGACATAAGCGCCGGCCGCGACCGTGGCGCGGGAGTCCACCCAGCCGCCGCCGTTGGAGTGCCAGCGGCCTCCGCCGGGCGCGGCCGGCCTGACGTGGCCGGGCTCGTAGCCGAACGGTGCCGCGCCGGCCACCCGGAACTCGTAGGCGTACCGGTGGTTCCTGGTGTAGCCGTCCAGGAATCCGTAGTGGTGCACCGCGCCGGGGGTCCCGGTGACGACGAGATGGACCTCCCGCTCGCCGGGCTGCGTCCGGAAGGCGATCTGCCCGTCCGCGCTGCTGGTCAGCGGCCCGTAGCGGGGCACGCCGTCGCGCACGGCGACGAAGCCGTACGTCCAGCCGGGCTGCGCGGCGGTGTTCTCCGCGTGGCCCTTGAGGCGCAGCTGGATGAGGCCACCGTCGGTGGCCGGCACCAGGCGGATCTTGTTGTAGCCGTAGTCGGACGGGGCGATCGCGTCCGGAATCCGGTAGTGCCCCGCCGCCTGGTCCACCGGCTCGACCGCGACACCGTTGTACGCGGTGATGAACGGGTACAGCCGGTTGATGAACGGCAGCACGTCGGCCCGGTTGCTGTAGTCCCAGGTGACGTTGTGCTGGGCGTACTCGCCCAGCCGCCGGTTCAGCTCGGCCTGGTCGATGCCGGCCAGCCGGCGGTACGTCTCCAGCGGATGCTCGGTGTTGCGGGCCTCGTTCCAGATCCGGTTGACCATGGCGAGCCCGTCCCGGTCCTTGATGTACTGCAGCAGCATCCAGGCGCCGTAGTGGTGCCGGCTGGAGCTGTAGGCCAGGTTCTCGGTGCGCAGGAAGCGGGTCAGGTCACCCGCGGCTGTCTTCGGGTAGACCTGCATGGCCATGAACTCCGCGGTGGCCTCCCAGAACGTCCCGGCCGACGGATCGGTGAAGCCGACGCCCGAGCGGCCCAGGAACGTGTAGTTCTGGAACACGTGCCCGAGCTCGTGGGCCAGCCCCCACGACCCGGGGGCCGCCGCGCCGGGGGCGATGTTGATGACGCCGACCTTGCCGTCGGTCGAGCCGCCGGTGGCCCACGCGTCCAGCGGGGCGGTGGACCACGTGGTGGTGATGATGACATCGATCTTGTACTGGGCCAGCAGGCCCTGCTCGGGCGTGAACTTCATCGTGTTCACGTAGAACGAGTACAGGCTCTCCAGCTGGGCCAGGATGTTGTCGGGATCGAAGCGGTACGGCGCCGGGGCGCTCGTCGGGTCGGTGCCCGACCGGTCGCCCCACAGCAGGATGAAGTTGGCCGACTCCCTGGTGCGTTCGGGCACCCAGGGCACCTCGCCGGTGCCGGCCCAGCGGGCGGGGATCCAGGTTGTCTTGGCCGCGGCCGACGCGGTGGCGATCAGCTGCGGAACTGCCAGCGGTACGACGGCCAGCACGGTGACCGCCCCGGCGAGGATCAGCCGCCGGCGCCAGCCTTTCAGGGTTGTGGAGAGGCGCACCCGTCAGCCCGCCTTCCCGGCTGCGGGGGCGTAGCCATAGCGGTTCTTCAGATGCCGCCACCAGTCGCGGAACATCCACGCGTCGAAGTCGGTGATCCGGGTCGCGCTGCCCGCCTTCATCAGGAAGCCGCCGACCCCGGTCGGGGTCCAGTCGTAGAAGTCGTCGAGTCCGAAGCTGTGCCCGATCTCGTGCAGCAGGATGTGGATGTCGTCCGCGTCCAGCGCGCCGACGAAGTACTCGCTGCCGATGCGCTGGCCCCAGTCACCGCCCGCGCCGCCGTTCATGCCGGCGGTGAGCCACAGCGACATGTCGTAGTGCCGGGCGGCGCCGCCGGGGCAGTTCGGATAGTTGCCCGACTGGTTGAAGAAGCGGCCGCACGGCTCGGAGCACTGCGGCGCGTTCTCCCGGATGTTGTTGACGTAGATGTCGACCGACGAGTCCGACCATTGCAGCGTCGAGCGGTTGCGGACCGCCCAGCCGACCACCTTGAGGGGGACCTCCTGGTACGGCCAGCCGTTGTGACCGGCCATCACGTCCATCCACTTCTTGAACTGCCGGGCGAGGGAGGCGTGGATGCGGTCGCGCAGCGCGGCGCTGACCGGGGCACTGGAGTCCCAGCGCACGCAGTAGTTGATGCTGCCGCGGTTGGCGAAGATCTGGTCCCAGCCGTAATTGCGGAAGCCGTACAGGTTGTTGTAGGTCTGCTCCTGGTGCCGCCAGACCTCGTCGAGCGGGGTGACCAGGTTGGCCGGCGGACTCCAGTCCGCCGGGGCCGGAGCCGCCTGGGCCGCGACGGGCGAGCCGAGCAGGATCACCAGCGTGGCGGTCAGGGTGGCCAGGCGTCGAAGTCTCATGGTGTCTTTCCTCTCTGGGCGCCACTGTCAGGAGAAGGCGCGGAATTCGAGCAGGCCGGTGGACAGGCCCGTTCTTGAGGTGAAGGTCAGCCGGAGCCGGGTCGTGGAGATCTGATCGAAGACGACGGTGTTCGCCGTGTCGGCGGCCACTCCACAAGTCGATCCGCCGGGCACGTTCGCCCAGGCGGTGCCGGTCCAGTACTGCACCTGGCACGACGCGGGCAGGTCGATGCCCTGGTTGTCGTCGAACCAGTAGGCGCTCGCCCCGCGCAGGGTCACCGGGGTCGCCCAGTCGTACTGGACCCATTGCGTGCCCTGCTCCGGCCAGTTGCCGTACACCGGGTGGAACCGGTCGGCGGAGCCGGTGGGGGTGAACCCGTCGTTGATCGCCGCGAGGTTCTCCCACGGTGAGACGTACGAGGTGGAGGGGGTCGCGGTCAGCGCGTGATCGGTCCCCGGGCCGGGTGGCGGTGTCGTGCCGCCCGGGTTGGGCGGCGGGCCGGTCGTGGTCTGCACGACCCGTTGGATGGTGCCGTCGGCGTTGAAGGTCATCCGGTCGACGGCGACCGAGCGCCGGAAGTTGCCCCCGCCGGGCGCGTTCGCGTTGTGGTAGACCATGTACCACTGGCCGTGGAACTGCACGACCCCGGCGTGGTTGGTGGTCGACGACACCTGGCCGAGGACCACCCCGCGGTGCGTCCACGGCCCCATCGGGCTGGTCGCGGTGGCGTAGCGCTGGCAGGCGTAGCTCGACGAGGTGACGCAGCCGTTGGTGTCGTTGGCGGCGTAGATCATGTAGTAGAGGCCGTAGCGCTTGAACAGGAACGGCGCTTCCCAGTAGTCGGTGAGCCCCACCGGGGTCTGGACCGCGCCGACGGTGTCGACCATGTTCGCGGCCAGCTTGACCATCCGCGGGCTCCAGTAGCCGCCCCAGTACAGGTAGGCCTGACCGTCGTCGTCGACGAACACGGTCGGGTCGATGTTCAGCCCGGACGAGTTGGCGGTGCTGTCACTGATCAGCGGGCCGCCCTTGGCGTCGGTGAACGGGCCGAGCGGGCTGTCGCCCACGGCGACCCCGATGTTCATCCAGCCGGGCCCGTTGCCGTTGACGGAGGTGTACCAGTAGTAGCGGCCGTTGCGCGGCTCCACCTCGCCGGCCCAGGCGTCGGCGCCGGCCCACGGGAAGGTCGCGACGGAGGCCCGCGGGCCGTGGTCGGTCCAGGTCGCCGCGTCCGGCGAGGACAGCACCCGCCATTCGCGCATGACGAAGGCGTCCGTGCCGGTGGGCGCCTCGTCGCGGCCGGCGTAGATGTACATCGTGTCGCCGACCACCAGCGGTGCCGGGTCGGCGGTGTAGACCGAGGTGACGATCGGGTTGGCCGCCTGCGCCGGCAGCATGGCGATCGGCACGAACACCAGAGCCAGGGACAGCAGCAGCAGCAAGGGAGCGGGGTGACGCAGGGGAGTCCGGTGGGAGACCGGGCCGGGGATGGACATGGGGGGTCCTCAAGTTCGTAGGGGTCAGTGGGTTGTGCTGACGACCCGGGCGGTTCGCATCACCCCTTCAGTGCGCCGGACATGAAGCCGCGCACGTAACTGCGCTGCAGCAGGACGAAGAGCACCAGGCACGGCACGGCCATTACGGTCACGCCGGCCTCCAGCGCGGCGTAGTCGATGGCCCCGAAGCTCGCGGTCCGCATGTTGACCACGGCGAGCATCAGCGTGAACCGGTCGGTGGAGTTGAGCATGATCAGCGGGGCGAAGAACTCGCTCCACGAGGCCAGGAACGCGAACAGCGACACGGTGACGATTCCCGGCCGTACGGCATGCACCATGACCCGCAGCAGGACCCCGACGCTGCCGCAGCCGTCGACCAGCGCCGACTCCTCCAGCTCCCTGGGTACGGCCTCGAAGGAGTTGCGCATCATGAAGATGGCGAACGGCAGCTGGAACATGATGAGCACCAGGCTCAGCCCGAGCAGCGAGTCGGCCAGCCCGACCCAGCCGAGCAGCACGTAGAGGGCGATCAGGATGGTGGCGTACGGGACCATCAGGATCGCCAGCGTCAGCAGGAACAGCGCGTTCTTGCCGGGGAAGTCGAAGCGGCCGAAGGCGTACCCGCCGAGCGTCGAGATCAGCAGCGTCCCGCCCACGGTGAGCAGGCAGACCACGACGCTGTTGAGCACGTGGTGCGGCCGGATCCCGCCGTCGGCGGTGAACAGCCGGGCGTAGTTCTCCAGACCGAAACCGCTGGGGGTACGCACCGAGGCGTACGCGCTCCACAGCAGCGGGAACAGGAACAGCACGGCCAGCGCGGCGCCGGTGCTGTAGTAGCCGGTACGGGCGAGCTTCACGCTGACTCCTGGCGGGACCGGCGGCGCAGCACGCCGAGCTGGACGAGGCTGACCAGGACGAGCACGCCCAGCAGGGCCACCGACACGGCCGCCGCCGAGCCCAGATCGAGGTCGATGAACGCGGCCCGGTAGATGACCATCACCAGCGAGGTGGTGCTGTTGTCCGGCCCGCCGCGGGTGAGGATCCAGAACTGGTCGAACGCCAGCAGCGAGCCGGTGACCATCAACGTGAGCACCAGGGCGATGGTCGGGCGCATGAGCGGCAGCGTGATCCGGCGGAAGATCTGCAGCCGGCCGGCCCCGTCCATCCGCGCGGCCTCGTACACCTCCAGCGGAACGGCCTGCAGCCCGGTCAGCAGGATCAGCATGTTGAAGCCGGCGAAACGCCACAGCACCAGCAGGATCGCCGAGCCCAGCGCCGTGTTCGCGCTTCCGCTGGTCCACGACACGTAGCCGTCGAGCAGCCCGGTCGTGGCCAGCGCGTCGTTGATCGGCCCGATCTCGTCGCTGAGCAGGCCCAGGAACAGCAGCGACGCGCTGGCGAAACCGACCGCGGCGGGCAGGAAGAAGGCTGTCCGGAAGAAGCCCGCGCCGGGCCGGGCGCGCTGCACGAGCAGAGCCAGTCCGAAGGCCAGCATGAACAACAGCACGGTCACCACGACGGTGTACTTGAGGGTGAACCACACCGCGCTGCGAACCAGGGCGTCGCCGGTCATCGCGGTGTAATTGGCCGGCGCATTGAACTCGGGCTCGCCCAGCAGCGGCCAGTGATGCAGCGACATCCAGACGACCAGGCCCAGCGGGACCAGGAACAGCAGGGTGACCACGAGCGCGGTGGGCGCGGCATAGGCCGCACCCAGCCACGCCCGGCGCCGGGACGGACGGCGGGCCGGTGGCACTTGTACGGGCACCTCCGCCCGCGCCCGCCTGAGCATGGTCACCATCGCCGGTCCTACTTCTTCAGCGAAGCGGTCAGTGCGGCGGCGCCCTCGCCGAGGGACTTGCCGGCGTCGCCGAACAGCGCCCCGCGGAACGTGGTGATCCAGGGGCTCTGCGGGTCGTTGTAGGTGGCGTTGAAGTTCTTCGCGTACGGCGTCCTGCCCTTGGCCATCAAGCTGTTGATGGTGACGGTCCGGGGATCGGCCGACGAGTACTTGTTGGTGGCCAGGTCGGTGCGCACCGGTACGCCCTTGCTCTTCGCGATCACCTCGACCTGAGCTTCGTCGCCCAGACTCCAGGCGAGGAAGTCCCAGGCGGCGTCCGCGTTCTTCGTGGTGGCGCCGATGCCGATCGAGTCGCCGCCGACGAAGGTGGACTCGCCGCCGTCGATGCCGCTGATCGGCGCGACGCCCAGCTCGACGTCGGTCTTCTCCTCGATGATGCCGAGCCAGACCGACGGCGCGGGCGCGATGCCGACCTTGCCGCTCTGCAGGGCACCGAGCCAGGTCGGTCCGGCCTCGTCCTTCGACGCCGGGGCGGCCACCCCGTCCTCGTACAGGCCGCGGTAGAGGGCGAAGACCTCGGCCATGGCGGGGGAGTTGATGGTGCTGGCGGTGCCGTCGGCGGTCATCACGTCCCCGCCGGCGGCCCAGACCGAGGGCCAGAGGGTGAATACGTTGCAGCCACCGCAGTTGCCGCCGAAGTAGGTGCCGTTGACGCCGCCGCCGAGCTTGTCCACGGCGCGGGCCTGCTCGGCGAACTCGGTGAGAGTGGTCGGCGGCTTCTCCGGGTCCAGACCAGCCTTCCGGTAGAGATCCTTGTTGTAGAGCAGCACCGACATGTCGATGGTGTGCGGTACGGCGTAGTTCTTGTCCTTCCAGGTGCCGTTGCGGACGTGGGCGGGGGAGACCTTGTCCTTGACCGGGAGCGCGCCGAACCGTTCGGTCAGGTCCAGCCACAGGCCCTGCGAGGCGTACTGCGGTGCGAACACCACGTCGGCGGCGAACAGGTCGGGCAGCGATCGGGCCCCGGCGGCGGAGGCCAGCTTCGCCGGGTACTCCTCGTTCGGATAGGCGGTGACCTCGACCTTGTTCTTGTGCGTGGCGTTGTAGGTCTCGGCGTAGGCCTTCGACACCGATTCGGTGGCCGCCCGCGTCCACAGGGTGATGGTGGCGCCGGAGTCCGTACCGGCGATGTTGTCGTCCGGGCTGTCGCCGCCGCAGGCGGCCGACCCGGCCACCAAGGTGGCGGCGACGATGCCGCTCAACCAGCGTCTCAAAGCAGTCCTCCTGATCGGTGGCGCGTGACGTGCGGAGAAAAGGGGCGCGGGGAGGATGCCGGGCACATCCTCCCCGCGGGCTCGCGCTACGGGCCGTACACCTGGAACTCGGTCAGTCCGGTCCGGAAGCCGGACGCGTGGGTGACCTGCACCCGCACCCGCTGGGTGTCGACCGCGGCGAAGCGGATCCGGTTGTAGTTCGCGCGCGGCGTGGTCGGCGTGCGCACCGCCGAGGAGACGGCGACCCAGGCACTGCCGTCGAAGTACTGCACCTGGTACGCCGACGGCTGCCGGTAGCGGTTGCCGGCCCGGTCGTTGCGGAAGTACAGCCGCAGCTCGTCGATACGGCGGGACTGCCCGAGGTTCACCTCAAGCGTGTCCGTGCCGTTGGGTGAGCCGTAGGTGCCCCAGATCGGTTCGTTGACCGGATATCCGTCGACCGCGGCGGATCCGGAGGTGCCGGCGGCCGTGTACGACGCGGTGGTCGTCGCGCCGCGGGCGTAGTTGGGCCGGGCCGAGGTCAGGTCGGTGCCGGCCTTGGCGAACAGGTCGACCATGCGGGCGCTGCTCTGCACGACCTGGGTCGGGGACTGGATCCCGCCGACCGCGGTGCTGAAGGTGACCGAGCCGCCCGCGGGCAGGGTGACCGCGCCGGTGGCCGGGTTGTACAGCACGCGGGTGAGCCGGTCGACGGTGAACGCCCGGGTGCCGTTGAGGAAGACCGAGTAGCCCTGCGGTATGCCGGGGTAGCGGGTGATGCCGTCGGCCGGGTCGTCCCAGACCACCGACAGGTCGGCGTTGCGGTAGCGGAGGTTGTTGGCCGCGAAGTGCGACCAGCCGATGCCGATCGGGCTCAGCTCGACCTGGTTGTCGTTGCGCGGGCGCAGTCCCATGACGTCCTCGATGACCGTCCAGTTGCTGCTGCCGAGGATGTTGTGGTGGATCCAGGACCGGTAGTCGATGGTCCGGGTGCCGGCGTTCCAGTTGGCCCAGAACTCGTTCGCGTCGGGCCACCGGGTGTCCCCGCCGACGTACTGCGACCAGGCGTTCCAGTACAGCAGCTTCTTGTAGTCCTCGGCGGTCATCCACTGGTTCGGGTAGTTGCGCAGCACCGAGGAGTAGAGCCGGAACTGCACGGTGGAATTGATGGTGGAGAAGTTGTTGCTGCCGGGCTGGCCGGCCGCGGCAGCGGCCGCCTTGTCCCGCTGGTTCGCGGTGAAGAACGGGAAGATCGGATACTCGGCCGGGTCGGCGAACAGCCGCAGCGCCTGCTTGTACACCTCGGTGTTCGGGATCGCGCCGACCGAGAACGGGTAGTAGTTGTTGATCTCCTTCCAGGGCACGTGGGCGTCGGTGGCGACGTGCCGGTGCTCGAACAGCTGACGGCTGGGATTCCAGAGCACGCCGACGATCGCGGCGCGGACCCGTTCGGCCAGCCGGCGCATCTCGTCGGCCTTGGCGGTGTTGCCGGTCGCCTCGTACGCCTGGGCGGCGGCCAGGGCGTTGCTGTAGACGTACGCCGACTCGGTGCGGTCGAGCTGACCGGCACGCCAGTGGAACGACACCGCGTCGGCGTCGTTGCCGGTCAGCGCGCCCCAGTCGTACTCGATGAGGCCGTTGCCGTCGTGGTCGTAGAAGGCCAGCTGGTCCTTGACGTCACCCTCGGCGTACCGGGCGAGGTTGCCGGCGATGGCCGGCTGCCCGCCGTGGATCTGGTACGACCGCCACGCCGCCTCGGAGATGTACTGGGTGTAGCTGTTGGACCAGTTCTCCGGGTCGCCCGGGTTGTCGACGAAGCGGCCCCCCTTGGACACCTGACCGACCGACACCCACGGCCCGTACGCGTAGACCGGGTCACGCAGGTACTTCAGGTCGTCGATGTGCATCGGCTGGGTCAGCACGATGGCGTTGTTGTAGCCCAGCGCGCCCTCGACCGAGGTGGGGAACTGGAAGTCCTGCCCGGGGATGTCGGCGTCGAGGTGGTTGAAGCGCATCAGCCACCAGCGGTAGTAGATGTTCTTCTTGATGGCCGGCTCGGGCACGTCCAGGTAGGGCACGTTCTGCGCCCACCACCGGTTGTACTCCCGCGTCTGGGTGGCGAACGCGGTGGCCGGGGAGTAGCCCCGGTACGTCGTGTACTCGGTCAGCGACTCGGGGATCTCCGAGGTCACGAAGCCCAGCTGCACCTTGGTGGTGACCGTGGCGCCGGGGGCGACGGTGATCGAGCGGGTGAGGCCGCCGCCGGTGACCGTGAAGTCGTCACCGGACAGCCGCGGATACAGCGTGGTGAGGTTGTTGCGGGCGTTGACCTGGCCGGTGAGCTCGGTGCCGGCGGCCGTGGTCGCGTACGGCGAGGTGGCGCGCAGCTGCACGGTGGTGGCGGCGGTGCCGGTGTTGGTGACGGCGAGGGTGGCCACCGCGACGTTCTGCTGGGTGATGAACTTCGTCTGGTTGATGCGTACCGAGCCGCTGGTGTGCACGCTGCGGAAGTGGCTGGGCGCCTGCCAGCGCTGCGCGACCTGCTCGGTGAAGGTCCCCGGCGACGCGGTCACGGTGAAGGCGCTGCGGTCGTCGATGCTCTCCCAGTACGCGACCTGGCCGCCGAAGCCGAGCGTGCCCGGGTTGTGGGTCTTCATGAACAGGGCCCGGCCCCGGCTCATCAGCCAGGTCCCGGCCGGGTCGTTGCCCGGGCGGGCCAGCAGCCGGTCCATCCAGTAGTCGGTGCCGCCGCTCTCCGCGTCGAAGATGGCCGCCATGGTGTTGCCGGTGCTGAGACCGACCGGTGGCGCCGGGATCGCCGGGCCGGAGAAGCCGGGGTAGCCGATCGTCTGCGCCGCACTCCCGGGGGAGGCGGTGCCGAGCACGGTGGCGACGGTGGTGGACAGGACGACGGTCAGCGCGGCTGCCAGTCCGGGTCTCCAGCGGGCGTACGGCATCGCGTCACCTCCAGTTCTACGCAGGGGTAGTGGGCAGCCAGACGCGCATCGTGGTGGGACCGCGGCGGGCCCAGCGGTGGTACGGCACGAGTGGCACCAGGCGCGGCGTCCGCGGTTCCCCGGGCTCGCCCCCGATCCCGTGGTACGGCCAGGGCGCTTCGGCGGGAGCGGCGAACCAGCCCTTGACCGCGTCGGTCTGCGGGGCCACCGTCGTGTCGACGCGCAGGTCGTCCAGCTGGGCGCCCGGATCGAGGTCGACCGACTCGGCGCACATCACCAGGGGACCGACCTCGACCGCGACGCATCCGCGTACCGCGTCGACCCGGGGGTCGGCGGCGGTCCACCGCGGCCGCAGCGGCAGTTCCAGGCAGATCTCCTCCCCGGCGGTGAACCGCCGGGTGATCGTGACCGGGCCGGGCCGCACGAACCGGCTGCCGGTCCGGTCCACCACCCGGGCGTCGCCCGCCCAGGCCGGGACGCGCAGGGTGAGCGTCCGCTCCCGGTCCTCGGCGGCCTCCACCCGGACCACGACCACGCCGTGGTCCGGGTAACCGGTCCGCACGGCGAGGTCCAGCCCGCCGGCGCAGACATCGAGATCGGCGTACTGGTGCAGCTGCACCCCGTCGTCGTCGCTGGTCACCAGGTACGACTCCAGACTCGCCAGCAGCCGGGCGAGGTTGGGCAGGCAGCACGACACCTCGAACCACGGCGCCCGCGGCCCGCCGCCGAAGCGCAGCTGCTCGCGATCGCCCGGGAGGCTCTCCGTACGGGTGCGCTGGTGCAGCGTGTTGGCGTAGAAGAAGCCACGCCCGTCGTCGGCGACCGCGGTGGCGACGACGTTGTAGAGCACCCGTTCCACGATGTCGCCGTAGCGGGTGTCGCCGGTGGCCAGCAGCAGCCGGTGGGCCAGCATGACCGTGGCGACCCCGGCGCAGGTCTCGGCGTACGCGCGGTCGGCCGGCAGCACGAAGTCGTCACCGAACGACTCGTCCAGGTGCCGGGAGCCCATCCCGCCGGTGAGGTAGGTGCGGCGGGCCAGCGTACGGTCGAACTGGCGCCGCACGGCCGCCAGCAGATCGGCATCGCCGGTCTCGACGGCCACGTCGACCGCGCCGGCCGCGAGATAGAGCGCGCGCACCGCGTGGCCGCGGAACACCTCGGCGTGGCGCACCGGGACGTCGTCCTGGAAGTACGCCCAGCCGAACTCGTGCTCCGGCAGGCCGCGCTGCCCGCGTCGGTCGACGAACCAGCTCGCCTGGTCCAGGTAGCGCCGCTCGCCGGTCTCCCGGTACAGCTCGACGAGCGCGGTCTCGATCTCCGGATGCCCGCAGACACCCTCGTTGCGGCCCGGCCCGAAGATCTCGCAGACATGGTCGGCGGCCCGCCGCGCGACCTCGACCAGCCGCGGCGCGCGACCGGTGCGAGCCGCGGCCACACCCGCCTGCAGCAGGTGGCCGATGCAGTAGAGCTCATGGCCGAAGGTCAGGTCGCTGTAGCGCTCGTCCTGGCCGGGCCGGCCGTACGCGGTGCTCAGGTAACCGTCGTCAGCCTGGGCCCGGGCGAGCAGGCTGGTCAGGAAGCCGAGGTCGGCGGTGTGCTCGTCGGTGTCCCAGCACAGTGCCTCGAGGAGCTTGTAGATCTCGGAGTCGGCGAACTCCCGGCCCCGGCGGCCGAACGGTGAGGCGGTGAAGTTGCCGGTCCAGCCGAGCCGGTCCATCCAGGTGCGGCAGTGCGCGAGGGTCGCGGTGCTGTTGACCGCCTGCCGCTCACCCCAGAAACCCCCGGCGAGGCGTACGGACGACAGCGGAACCGGCCGCAGGGCACCCCGTGACGGCGCGACAGGGCCACCCCGGGAGGGCACGGTGTCTGCTTCGCTCATGCGCTGCTCCGAAACTCCGAAAACCTTTTCGGGAAGCGTGGCAGCGCTCCCACGCATTGTCAACGATCTATTTCTGGCTTGTTTCCTTATCGAACGGCCGTGGCGGGTGGGCCGCGCCGTCGCTATGCTGACGAAAAGTTTTCGGGGGGCGGTTCATGGCGCGGCGACGGTCCGGGGTCACGTTGTCCGACGTCGCCCAGCGCGCGGGCGTCTCCCTGGCGACCGCGTCCAAGGCGCTGAACGCCCGCGACGAGGTGGCCCCGGCGACCCGGCAGCGCGTCATCATGGCCGCCGACGAGCTCTCGTTCCAGCCCAACGTGCTGGCCCGCGGCCTGATCTCCGGTAACACCCGGACCATCGGCCTGCTCACCGACGAGCTCTCCGCCGCCCGCTTCACCATCCCGGTCCTGCTGGGCGCGGAGAACGCCCTCGGCAACGAGCAGATGAGCGTGCTGCTGTGCGACGCCCGCGGCGACGCCATCCGCCGCCGGCACTACATCCGCACCCTGCTGGCCCGCCAGGTCGACGGCTTCATCGTGCTCGGCGACGCCAACGAGATCCGCCCGTCCCTGACCGCGGACATCCCGGTGCCGGTGGTGTACGTCTTCTGCGAGTCCGACAACCCCGCCGACGTGTCCATCGTGGCCGACGACGCGGGCGGCGCCCGGCTCGCCGCCGAACACCTGGTGTCGCTGGGCCGGCGCCGGATCGCCCACATCACCGGCGACCCGACCTACCGCGCGGCCCGCGACCGGGCGGCGGCGACCCGCGAGGTGCTCGACGCGGCCGGCCTGCCCCTGGCCGCCGAACCGATGTTCGGCCAGTGGTCCCAGCGCTGGGGCCGCCACGCGGCGACGGTGCTGCTCGCCGGCCACCCGGACGTCGACGCGATCTTCTGCGGCAGCGACCAGATCGCGTACGGGGTGACGGAAGCCCTGCGCGACCTGGGCCGATCGATCCCGGACGACATCGCGGTGGTCGGCTACGACAACTGGGAGGTCATCGCCGCGGAATGCCGCCCGCCGCTGACCACAGTCGACCTGAACCTGGAACAGCTGGGCGCGTCAGCGGTACGGCACTTGTTCGCCGCCCTCGACGGCGCCCCCACCTCGGGCGTGATCCGGGAGCCCGGCCGCCTGATCGTCCGCGAATCCACCGGCATCGCACCCGGCCGCTGAGCACCGGTCGCTACCCTGGGGCGGTGGCCCCCGATCTGGTCCTGCTGTCCCGGACTTCCTTCCGTGACCAGGAGATCGTGGGTCCCCGGTTGCAGGCCCTCATCGCCCTGCTCGCCGGTGCGCTGCGCACCGGCTGCGGCACCGGGCGGCTGATCGAGGGCATCTGGCCCGACCACCGGCCCGGGAATCCGCCCAAGGCGCTGCAGATTCTCGTCTCGCGGGCCCGGTCGCAGCTCGGCGCCGACCTCATCGTCCGGACCCCGACCGGGTACCGACTCACGCTGAGCGACGACCAGGTCGACAGCTCGGCGGTTCTGCTCCGGGCCGAGGCCACCGCCAGGTGTTCGCTGGCCGGCGACCACGCCGCCGCCCTCCGGCACGCCGACGCCGGGCTCGCTCTCTGGGCCGGCGCCGGGCCGGGACCGGCCGGCGATCCGCTCGCCGCGCTGCGAGCCGAGCGGTGGGTCACCCATCGCACCCTGGTACGGGCCCGCGCGCTCGCCCTGGCCCGGCTCGACCGGCCGGCCGAGGCGGTGGAGCTGCTGGCCGCGGTGGCGGCCGAGCGACGAGGAGGTGCTCGTCGAGCTGGTGCGGTGCGAGGCGGCGACGGTCGGCCGGCCGGCCGGCCGCGGCGCTGGGTCGCCCGGCGGGCTCGGCAAGACCCGGCTCGTTCATGCCGTGGCCCGTCGGTCCGGGGTGTCGGCCGTTACCGTCGTGCCGTTCGCCGGCATCTCCGGCCCTGATGACGTGGTCCGGGAGGTGGCCGCCTGGGGACAGGGGTACGCCACCGAGGCGGCCCGGGCGAGTTTGGCATACGGGTTCGACGGGTGCGGGCTGTCCTCGATCGTCGCGGTGGTGCGCCACGAGAACGCGGCCTCCCGGCACGTGCTGGAGAAGCTCGGCATGCGCCCGGAACGGGACGGCGTCTTCTACGGCGCTGACGCCACCTTGTTCGGCCTTGATGCCGGTGATCTCCACCGCTGACACCTCAAGGTGAGGTGAAGGTCAGGTCGCGCCGATGAGCTCGGCGGCGACCCAGCCGGCGACGCCGGGCGGGTAGGGCGCCGGCAGGCTCAGCACGACGTGACCGAAGCCGGCGCCGGTCGCCTCGTCGATCGCGGCGCGGGTGCTCTCCGGCCGGTCGTAGTCGACCGACAGGTGGATCGAGCGGAGGATCGTGGCCGGGTCGCGACCGATGTCGGCGCAGTAGCGGTCCAGCAGCGCGCTGCGGTGGACCACGTCCTCGAGGTCACCGCCGGGAATGTTCCACACGTCCGCGTGTTCGGCGACCACCCGTAGCGTGGCGGCGGAGCGCCCGCCGATGAGGATCGGCGGGTGCGGGCGCTGGATAGGTTTCGGGCTCCCGTACGCGCCGGTGAGCCGCACGTGCTCGCCCGGGAAGTCGAACGGCTCGGTCTCGGTCCACAGCCGCCGGATCACCGTGCACGCCTCGGCGAGGCTGCTCACGGCCTGCGCGGTGTCGTGGAAGGGCAGGCCGTGGGCCTCGTACTCGCGCCGGGCCAGCGGGTGACCCGGCCGGGAGCCCACCCCGATGCCCAGGGTGAGCCGGCCCGCCGAGACGATGTCGACCGTCGTGGCCATCTTGGCCAGCAACGCCGGGGGCCGGAAACGGTTGCTGGTCACGAGCAGGCCCAGCCCCAGCCGCGTGGTCAGTGCGGCGAGGGCCGACAGCAGGGTCCAGCCCTCGAAGGCCGGTCCGGCCGGGTCGCCGCCGATCGGCATGAGGTGGTCGAACAGCCAGGCGTGCTCGATCTCCGGGATCGCGTCCGCCTCCTGCCAGACCCGCAGGATGTCGTCGTAGCCGACCTGTTGCGGGGCGGTCATGATGCCGAAGCTGGTCACTTCGACTCGATCCGGCCCAGCGCGTGCGAGCCCGTCACCAGCTCGGCGCTCGCCTCGGTCCAGCCGGGGTCCGCGGGATACAGCGCGCTGCGCAGGTACGCCCACGTGAGCCGCTGGATCAGGGCGACGCGTTCCGGGCTCTCGTCGGTTGTCGCGGTCAGGCCGTGACCGAGGATGCCGCCGAGCGAGTGCTCAGCCCCGAACAGAGTGAGCAGGCTCTTCGGACCCGGGCTGAGCATGTACGGGTCGGTGAACCAGTCCGGTCCCCGTACGGACAGCGCCGACTGGTCCTTGTCCCCGGCGACGATCAGGGCCGGGGTACGCATGGCGGTGAAGTCGGGGCTCATGAACGGGAAGTGCTCGGCGGCGAACGGCGACAGGTCGGCTCCGCCCGTACCGGTGGTGGCGAGCAGGACGCCCGCCTTGATCCGCGGATCGCTCAGGTCCTCGCCCGGAACGCCGCCGGCGTCCAGCACCCGGGCGCCGAGCAGCGTGCTCGCCGTCTGCCCGCCCCAGGAGTGGCCGGCCACGGCGATCCGGGTCCGGTCGAGCCGGCCGGCGAGGCCCGGTACGGACGCCTCGATGTGGTCCAGCTCGTCGAGGACGCGCTTGAGGTCCGCGATCCGGATCCGCCAGATGTCCGGGTGGCGCGGGTCGTCCGGGGTGACGGCCAGCGTCGCGGAGTCGAGGTGGGTCGGCTGGATCACCACGAAGCCGCGGGCGGCCCAATAGCCGGCCAGCGGTTCGTACTCGTGCATCGACGAGGCGAAGCCGTGCGAGAACACGATGATCGGCAGGTCGCGGCCGGTGACCGGGGCGGACACCCGGACCTGGAGGTCCTCGCCGCGGTCCGGGGCCGGCAGGACCACCGGGCGGAGGGAGACAACGGGGGTGATGGTGGTGGACATGGTGGTCACTCCTCGACGACTGACGTTGAAGCGGAACGTCGTTCCACATCCGAAGATATGGAGGCGTGTTCCGCTTAGCAAGCAGTGTGATGGAGGCCACCGGTGGGTGCCGGCAATCGGTGTGGGTCAGGAGGGTTTCGTGGCGCCGTACTTCAGGCCGTCGATCAGCAGCGCGACCATGCGCCGGCCGTGGTCGCCTTCTTCGCCGGACATGCACAGGGTGCTCACCGCGTAGAGCAGTTCCTGCGCGCTGACCTCGGCGCGTACCTCGCCGGCCGCGGTGGCGGCGTCGAGCAGGCCGCCCAGGGCCGGGCCGAGCCGCTGCAGGAAGTAGTCCGGCAGGACGTTGAAGGCGGGATCGCCCGAGTGCAGGGCCGCGGCCAGGCCCCGCTTGGTGGCGATGAAGTCGGTGAACCGGAAGATCCAGCGGCTCAGGGCCTCGCCGGGCTCGTGCTCCGCCGCCAGGACCGGGGCGGCCTCGGCGCAGGCGTCCACTTCGCGGCGGAACACGGCCGTGACCAGGTCGGACCGCAGCGGGAAGTGCCGGTAGAAGGTGCCGACCCCGACCCCCGCCTGGGCGGCGATCTCGCGGACGGGCGCGTCCACCCCTGAGGTGCTGAAGACGACCTTGGCGGCGTCGAGCAACGCGTCGATGTTGCGCTGCGCGTCCACCCGCACCCGCCGGCCCCCGTTCGTGCTCACGACACCACACCTCACCGGGACTCAACTGGAAGAGCGTTCCGGTTCGAGCTTACGTCAACGCGCGGGCCACCAGAGCTGGTCGCCCGCGCGCACCAACGTCCGGCCGACCGAACCGTTCCAGGGTGCCCATCACCGCCGGCTCGGCCTGCTCCGGTTCGGTGATGTCGGCCGGCACCGCGACGGCGTGACCGGCCGCGCCGGTCATGCCGGCAGGGCGGTGCCCGCCTGCTCGCGCACCATGTAGTCGGCGTACCAGGCCGGCCAGTCGGGGTCCGCCGCGCCGATGCGCGCCTCGTGCTCGCCGTGCGCGGCCGCGGCCCGGCGCAGCGCGTCGGCGAGGTCCGTGGTCGAGGCGAACGTGGTGGCGGCCGGGTCCACCCGTCCCGGGAGCCGGGTGGTGACCTCCTGCAGGACCCAGCCGTTGCCGTCCGGGTCGCTGAACGACAGGAACGAGCCGTAGCTGTGGCGGGCCGGATCGGCCCCCGGCACCCGAGCGTCGGTGCCGGCGTGGTGGAAGATGCCGCCGGCGTCGTGGAACACCTCGCTCGGTTCGGCGCCCAGCCGCTTCAGCTCGTCGTGCGCCGCGTCGATGTCGGTCACGATCAGGTGCAGGCCCTGGGCCGTACCGGGCGCCTGCGCCGTGACCGAGGTGCCGAAGATGACCGAGGCCGGCGACCCGGGCGGCGTCACCTGCACCACCCGGAAGGTCTCGCCGGTGGCGATGTCGGCGTCGAGCCGCCAGCCCAGCGCCGTGTAGAAGTCCTTGGCCCGGTCCACGTCCGACACCGGTACCACGACGACCTCGAGTTTCATGTCCATGACTTGCGCCTCCCGCTCGGCCGGAATCCCAACGCACCCAATGTCGCCGTCCCGGCGCCGGGGTCGCGCCCGTGTATGTCCCTGGTCGGCCCGGGACCAGGGAGTGCCACGGGCGCGAAGCGGGCCCCGGTGGCCGGATCGTGGACCCCGCAGGAGATGTCTCCCGAGGAGGTCCGACATGCAAGCCACCCCGCTGAGCCCGCAACCCACCGATTCGGCGGGCGCGGTGACACTGCCGTGAGCGCCGACCCGGGTACGGCGGCAGACCCCGGTGCGGGGCTCATCCCGCTGCGCGGGGCGCGCGGCACGGCGCTCATCGCGGCGACGGTGCTGGCCTCGATGGTCGGCTTCCTCGACGCGTACATGATCAACGTCGCGGTCCCGGCGATCGGGCGTGACCTGAACGCGAGCGTGAGCGAGCTGCAGTGGGTCCTGACCGGCTACCTGATCACGGTCGCGGCGTTGCTGCTGCTCGCCGGGGCGCTCGCCGATCATTTCGGGCCGCGGCGGATCCTGATCACCGGGCTGCTGGTGATGCTGGTCGCCTCGCTCTGCTGCGCCGTCGCCCCGACGCCGCTGACCCTGATCCTGGCCCGGCTGGTGCAGGGCGTCGGCGGGGCGTTCGTCGTGCCGAGCAGCCTCGCGCTGCTCAACGGCACGTTGCGCGGGCCGGACCGGGCGCGGGGCATCGGCATCTGGGCCGGCATCTCCACCCTCGGCACCACCCTCGGCCCGTACGGCGGCGGCTGGCTCGTCGACCACACGTCGTGGCGCTACGTCTTCCTGCTCAACCTGCCGCTCATCGCCGCCGCGCTCTGGGTGCTGCGCAGGGTCCCGCCGACCGCGAGCCCGCGGCGACCGCTTTCCGTCGATGCCGTCGGGGCCCTGCTCGCCGTGATCGGCCTGGGCGGTGTCATCTACGCCCTCACCGCGGCGCCGGAGTCGGGATGGACGACCGGACCGGTGCTGGCGTCCGGCCTGCTCGGGCTGGTGTGTCTGGTCGCCCTGGTCCCGGTCGAACAGCGCCGGCACCGCCCGATGCTGCGGACGGAGCTGTTCCGGTCCCGGCCGTTCAGCGCGATCAACGCGGCCACCCTGCTCTTCTACGGCGCCCTGGCCGCCGCCAGCTACCTGGTCATCCTCCAGCTGGAGCTGCGGCTGGGCTACAGCGCCACCGCGGCCGGGGCGGCCCTGATCCCCGAGTCCGCCGTGTTCCTGGTCGTCTCCCCGCTGGTCGGCGGGCTCGTCGCCCGGGTCGGCACCCGCCGGCCGATGGCGGCCGGCATCCTCATCGTGGCCGCCGGGTTCGGCTGGCTGTCGGCGGCCCGCCCCGGCGACTCGTACGCCCAGGCGATCCTGCCCGGCGCGATCCTCTGGGGCCTCGGCATCGGGCTGGCCGTCGCCCCGCTCACCGCTGGGGTGCTCGCCGCCGTCGACGACAGCGACCTCGGCGAGGCGTCGGCGATCAACGACGCCGCGTCCCGGGTCGGCGGGGTCGTCCTGGTCGCGCTCGTCCCGGCCCTGCTCGGGGCCGGTGGTGCGCCCGGTCTCACGCAGCCGCTCGCCGCGAACTACCAGTCCGCGATGCTCGTCATGGCCGGCCTGACCGTGGCCGCCGCCGCGCTCACGGCCCTGCTCGTCCCCAGCCGCCGCAGCACCGGACAGCACGCCGCGCCCAACCCCCGGCTACACACGTGTGCCGCGCCCGAACCGGCCGCGGCCGTCTGAGGAGGACACCATGCACAGTCTCTCGGGAAGCACCGTCGTCATCATCGGCGGCACCTCCGGCATCGGGCTGGAGACGGGCCGCCAGGCCCACGCGGCGGACGCCAAGGTCATCGTCACCGGTCGTGACCAGGGCAGGCTCGACGCCGTCCGCGACGAGCTGGGCGCCTCGACGATCCAGCTCGACCTGGGCGACCCGGCCGGGCTGCACCGCTTCTTCACCGAACTGCCCGCGCCGGTCGACCACGTGCTGGTCTCCGGCGGCGGCCCGACCTACGCACCGATCGCCGAGATGGACTTCGAGCAGGCTCGCGCCTCGCTCGACGAGCACCTGGTCGGAGCGTTACGGATCGCCCGCGAGTGCGCCACCCGGGTCCGTCCCGGCGGATCGCTGACGTTCCTGAGCGGTACGGGCGCCCGCCGCCCCGGCCACGGCCTCGTGCTCGCCGCCATCGGCACCGCGGCTCTGCCGGCCATCACGGCCAACGCCGCCCTGGAGATCGCGCCGGTCCGGGTCAACGCGATCGCCCCCGGCTTCGTCGACACCCCGCTGTCGGCCCGCCTGCTCGGTGATCAGCTCGAATCACGCCGGGCGGAGCTGCGCGCCACGCTGCCGATCGGACGGGTCGTCGGACCGGAGGACGTGGCGGCGCTCGCCCTGCACCTGATGACCAACACCGCGCTCACCGGCGCCACCTACGACGTCGACGGCGGCCAGCAGCTCCTGCGCTGAGCGGGGTCAGTCAGCCGCCGGGGCGGGCACTCCTCGGGCCGCGGCCACGAGCCGGCCCCGGTCCGAGGCGGGGAAGCGGTCGAGCATGGCCCGTACCCCGGCGGCGTCGGTGTTCGCCCCGAACAGCTCCGAGCCGGGCTCCATCCGTACCCCTTCGGCCAGCGGCCCGGCCACGACCGGGTCGAAACCGAGATCGTCGACCAGGGCCGCGACCGCGGCCACGTCGGCCGGGTCGTCCCCGGCGATCGCGATGGCCTTGCGCCCGGCCGCGCCCGCCGGCCGGGCCCCGCTCTCCAGATCGTGATAACCCATGTGGTTGAAGGCCTTCACGAGCCGCGCGCCCGGCAGGAAGTCCCGCACGATCTCGCTGGAGGAGGTACGCGGGTCGGTGAGGTCGTCGCGGATCCCGTCGACCTCCCACCAGTAGTTCATCGCGTCGACGACCAGCTTGCCGCGCAGCGCGTCCACGGGCATCCCGCGGTGCTTGCCGAGCGGCAGCGCCAGCACGACGATGTCGGCGCCGGCAGCCGCCTCGGCCGCGGTCACGGCGATCGCGCCGGGCGTGATGACCTCGACGATCAGCGCGATCCGGGCCGGGTCGCCGGAACCGGCGATGAGCACCCGGTAGCCGGCGGCCAGAGCCAGCCGGGCCAGCACGGTGCCGACCTTGCCGGCGCCGAGAATGCCGATGGTGGTCACGGCTCAACCCTCCAGAATCTCGCGGACCAGGGGAGCCACCTTCGCGCCGAACAGCTCGACGGCGCGCGTACGGGCGCTGATCGGCTGGGCGCCCGCGGTGTAGATCAGGTCGAAGCGGCCCACGCCGAGCGTCCGGACCGCGCCGGCGATCTTGCGGGCCACCGTCTCCGGCGAGCCGATGTACAGCGAGCCGTGCGCGACCTCGTCGTCGAACTCCGCGCGGCGCAGCGGCGGCCAGCCGCGCAGGGCGCCGATCCGGTCCCGGATGACCTTGTACGCCGGGTAGAACAGCTCCTTGGCCTGCTCGTCGGTGTCCGCCACGAACCCGGGGGAATGCATCCCGACCGGGTGCGCGACCGTGCCCAGCTGCTCGGTGGCCCGGCGGTACAGGTCGAGGTAGGGCGCGAAACGGGCCGGGTTGCCGCCGATGATGGCCAGCATGAGCGGCAGCCCGTGCCGCGCGGTCCGGACCACCGACTGCGGGGAGCCACCGACGCCGACCCAGGTGTCGAGCCGGCCGGACTCGGTCTTGGGGAACACGTCGGCGTTCTCCAGCGCCGAGCGGGTGGTGCCGCTCCAGGTCACCGGCTCCTCGTCGAGCAGCTTGACGAAGAGCTCGAGCTTCTCCTCGAACAACACGTCGTAGTCGCTGAGGTCGTAGCCGAACAGCGGGAACGACTCGGTGAACGACCCGCGGCCCAGGATGGCCTGGGCCCGGCCCTGCGAGATCGCGTCCACCGTCGCGAAGCGCTGGAACACCCGGACCGGGTCGTCGGAGCTGAGCACGGTGACGCCCGAGGCCAGCTTGATCCGCGAGGTGCGCGCGGCGATCCCGGCCAGCACGGTCTCCGGGGTGGAGATCGAGTACTCGGGGCGGTGGTGCTCGCCGAGCGCGATGACGTCGACGCCGAGCTGGTCGGCCAGCACGGCCTCGTCGATGACCTGCCGGATCGCGACGGCGTGGGAGACGGGTACGCCGGCGTCGTCCACCGGCACGTCGCCGAAGGTGTCGAGACCGAGCACGAGCTCACTCATGGCGCTGTCCTCCAGTAATTGACATGTCAGCCAGTATGATTGACACATCAAACACAGGAGGGCCCCGAGTTATGCCGCGCCCGCGCCAACTGCCCGACCGCGCCGAGCTGCGCGCGTGGCGGGACTTCATCGAGACCACCGAGGCGCTGCGTACGGTGCTCGCCGGACGCCTGCAGAGCGACACCGGGCTCTCGCCGGGCGATTACGCCGTACTGCTGGCCCTGAGCGAGGCCGGGCCCGGCCGGATGCGCTCGTCGGAGCTGGCCGCCCAGGTCGGCTGGGAACGCAGCCGGCTGTCGCACCACCTCGGCCGGATGGAACGCCGGCACCTGATCCGCCGGGAGAAGGCGGCGGCTGACAGCCGCGGCGCGGAGATCATCCTGGCGCCGGCCGGGTGGACGGCCTTCCGCGAGGCCACGGCGCCGCACCTGCGGGCGGTCCGGGAGCTGTTCGTCGACGCGCTGACGCCGGCCCAGGTCGAGGCGGCGGCCGACATCGCCGCCGCCCTGCGCGAGCACCTCGAGCGCCTCGGCCATCGATGACACCCGAAGAATCGGTACGCGCCACCGCCGCTCGCCTCGGCGCCGTCGACTGGCAGCGCCACGGCTACCGCACCTGGTCGAAGGCGAAGCTGATGCTGGAGTATTTTCGGCGTGTCGCCCGGTGGCTGGACGCGTACGGGTGGGACGAGCCTGTGCCCTTCTTCGACCTCGCGGTCTACCTCGACCCCGACGTCCGGGCGGATCCCGGGGTGGTCGAGGAAGCGGTGCAGCAGGCGGCGAAGGGCGGCTGGAACGCCCAGCAGGTGGTGCCGTTCATCCTGCACTGGGCCGCGTTGCGCGCCGAGCCCGGCTTCGAGATTCCCGAGGGTCTGGAGGACCCGTTCGAACCGTTGCTCCTGCTGTTCGAGCGTGACGGTGGCTTCCACACCTCGAACGGCTACGCCGAGATGGAACACCTTTCCGTTCCCCTGGCCAGGTGGCGCGAGCGTGCTGCACGGCCCCCGCTGGCGAGCCTCGACCCGGCCGCCCTCGACGAGATCGACCGGGCCGGATCGATGAAGCAGTTCGGCTACGTCATGGGTCCGGAGGACTGAGTCTCTGTCACCCCCGCGCGGGCACCTGGGACTCGATCGCCTTGATCAGGTCGCGGTCTCCGGCGAGTTCCGGGGCCAGCAGCGCCAGCAGGTCCGGCACGGATCCGGCGCGCTCGCGGTACGGCGCAGCGCCCGCGTCGTCCACCGGTGCCCCGATGCCGCGCAGGTGACCGATCCAGGCGGCCAGGACGCGGGCCCCGCCGGCCGAGGTCCGGCCCGCGGCGCGCTCGCCGCGGATCACCGGCAGCACCCGGATCGGTATCTTCTGTGAGCCGTCGGCGGCGATCTGGGCCAGCAGGTGCCGGATCCGCGGGTTGGTGAACCGGGCGGTCAGCGCCGCCCGGTAGTCGGCCAGCTCGCCCGCCGGCAGCGGCACGTGCCGCGATGCCTCGTCCCACCACTGGGCCAGCCAGTCCCGGCAGACCGGGTCGGCCATGGCCTCCGCGATGGTGCCGTGGCCGCGGGCGCTTCCCGCGTACGCCAGCAGTGAATGCCCGCCGTTGAGCAGGAGCAGCTTGCGGGTCTCGTGCGGCTTGACGTCGGCGACGAAGCGCGCGTCCCACGCCGGCCGCCCGCCCGGGAAGTCGCCGCCGAGCACCCATTCGCTGAACGGTTCGGTGACCACCGGGACGGCGTCGGCGAAGCCGGTCCGCTCCCGCACGGCCTGGACGTCGCCGGGGGTGGTGCGCGGGGTGATCCGGTCGGCCATGGTCGTCACGAACGACACCGTGTCGCGGATCCACGGGACCAGCGCGGGGTCGGCCGCCGCGGCCAGGTCGAGCACGACCCGGGCGGTGGCCTCGCCGTTGCCGGGCAGGTTGTCGCAGGACACCACGGCCAGCGGTCCGGCGCCCGCGGCCCGGCGCGCGGCCAGGCCGGCGACCAGACGGCCCGGTACGGTGACCGCCGACGCGCCGGTGCGCACGGCGTCGAGATCGGCCCGTACGGCGGGGTCGTCCAGGTCGAGCCCGCCGGTACGGTCACGGCGGTACCCGGCCTCCGTCACGGTGAGCGTCACCACCGCCACCTCGGGCCGGGACAGGTATCCGCACCAGGCCGCGAGGTCGGTGCCCGGATGCGCGGCGACCACCGCGGTCTGTACGGCCATCTCGTCGTGCCCGGGACCGCGAACGATCAGCGTGTACCGCCCGTCCTGCGCCGCCAGCCGGTCGGCGAGCTCCGGCGAGCGCCCGGTGAACGCGGCGATGCCCCAGCCGGCGGCGTCCGGGGCGGCCCCGGTGTACCAGACCTGATGCGCCCGGAAGAAGCCGCCGAGACCGAGGTGGACGATCCGGACCGGCGCGGTCACAGCTTGAACACCTTGCGCGGCTGGTCGCTGACGAGGGCGGTCAGCGTGTCGTGGGCCTCGTCCTCGTCGAGCCGGTGGGCGGCGACCAGGCCGGCCAGGAAACCCGCGTCGAGGCGGCGCGACATGTCGTGCCGGGCGGGAATCGAGCAGAAGGCCCGGGTGTCGTCGATGAAGCCGGACAGCCGGCTGAATCCGGCGGTCTCGGTCACCCCGGCCTGGAAGCGCCCGATCTCGGCGGGGTTGTCGAGGAACCACCAGGGCGCGCCCGCGTACACGGCGGGGTAGAAGCCGGCCAGCGGGGCGATCTCCCGGCTGTACACGTCCGGGTCCACGGTGAACAGGACCAGGTGGAAGCCCGGGTACGTGCCGAAGCGGGTGAGCAGCGGCCGCAACGAGCGGGTCAGCTCGACGGCGACCGGGATGTCGTGACCGGTGTCCGGGCCGTACCGCTCGAACGTGGCCGGGTGATGGTTGCGGTACACGCCCGGGTGCAGGGTCATGACCAGGCCGTCCTCGCAGGACATGCGGGCCATCTCGAAGGTCATGTGCTGGCGGAAGGCGGTGGCCTCCGGCGGGGTGACGGTGCCGTCGAGCGCCCTCCGGTAGATGCGTTCGGCGTCGCGGTGGCCGAGCGGTTCGGTGCCCGCGTCGGCGTGACCGTGGTCGGCCGAGACGGCGCCGTGCGCGACGAAGTACCGGCGGCGTTCCTCCAGCGCGGCGACGTAGCCGGCGTAGTGGCCGCAGTCGCCGCCCAGTTCCTTGACCGCCTCGGGCCATCCCGGGCGGCCGACCTCCAGGTAGCGGTCCGGCCGGAAGGTGGGCGCGACGGTGGTGGACACGTCCGGGTCGGCGCGCAGCGCGTCGTGCACGGCCAGGTCGTCCGCGGGGTCGTCGGTGGTGGCCAGGAAGTCGATGCCGAAGCGGCGGAGCAGGGCCCGCGGCCGGTGGCTGGGCTGCCGCAACTGCGCGTCGATCAGGTCGTAGAGCGCGTCGGCATTGGCCGCGGACGGCCGCTCGGTGACGCCGAAGATGTCCACCAGCTCACTGTCGAACCAGTACCGCACGGGCGTGCCGCGCAGCAGGTGCCAGTGGCCGCACAGCAGCCGCCAGGCCGCCCGGGCCCGGTCCTCGCCCATCGGCCCCTCGCCCACGCCCAGGTCGGACAGCGGGATGCCACCGGCGTGCAGCAGCCGGGTCACGTAGTGGTCGGGCTGGATGAACAGGCTGGTCGGATCCGCGAACGGCGTGTCCTCTCCGAGGATGCGCGGGTCGACGTGCCCGTGCGGCGAGACGATCGGCAGGTCCCGGACGGCGGTGTACAGCCGGCGGGCGAGGTCGCGCACGCCGGGGTCGGCCGGCAGCAGGCGGTCGGGGTGCACGGTCAAGGTGGCCATCGCCTGAGCCTCGTGGTGTGACGCCCGGTCCACAAGCAATTGCCATCTGTTGTCGGCACGGGCAAGCAACAACGTGCAACTGATTGCCTGGCGCTGACCCGCGACGCAACCATCTCGTAACACTCCCGCCGTAATGCGGATCACATCGCACCGGCGAACAAGCCAAGGGAGATCGACGATGGGCTCGAGGACTTTGCGTGCAGTGGTGGCGCTGGCCGGTGCGACGGCTCTCACCGTCGCGCTCGGCGCCTGCGGCGGCGATGACGACGGCGGGGGCAGTGGCGGCGGCAAGACGCTCAACGTGCTGATCGGCGCCAATACGCAGTACCCGCAGGAGCAGCAGGACTGGCAGAAGTCGGTCAGCGACAAGTTCAAGGCGCAGACCGGCGCCGACGTCAAGTGGGAGACGTTCGCCAGCGCGAACGACGAGCTCACCAAGATCCAGACCTCGGTGGTCTCGGGCACCGGCCCGGACGTCTACGCCATCGGCACGACCCTGACCCCGACGGCCTACTCGACCAAGGCGTTCGTGACCCTGGGCGACAAGGAGTGGCAGAAGGTCGGCGGCAAGGACAAGTTCGTGCCGTCCTCGCTGGGCATCTCCGGACCCGACGCGCAGCACCAGATCGGCATCCCGTGGGTCGGCCGGCCGTTCGTGATGGTCTACAACACCGAGCTGCTCAAGGCCGCGGGCATCACCAAGCCGGCGACCACCTGGGACGAGCTCACCCAGCACGCCAAGCAGCTGACCAAGGGCGACCAGTACGGCCTGGCCGTGGCCTACAAGGACAACTTCGACCCGTGGAAGTTCATCTGGGGCATGTCGGTGCAGGCCGGCAACCCCATCGTCGACGGCAGGACGGCCCGGATCGCCGATCCCACGGTCAGCAAGGCCTACCAGACGTACTTCGGCTGGCTGACCAAGGACAAGGTGGTCGACCCGGCCGCGGTCGGCTGGACCAACTCGCAGGCCGTCGCCGCGTTCGCCAAGGGCAAGACCGGGTACTTCGCGCTGACCTCGGCCCTGGCCGCCAAGACGCTGGACGCCGGCGCGGTCAAGGGCAAGTGGGCCTTCACCCTGCTGCCGACCGTGCCGCCGGGCGCCACCGCCCGGCCGGCCAACGGCGTCGAGGCCGCCAGCATCCTCTCCGGCGACAACCTGCTGGTCGCCGACTACTCCAAGAACCAGGACCTGGCGTTCCAGTTCGTCAAGCTCATCACCGACCAGGACGCCCAGCTGGACATCTACGCCAAGCTGGGCCAGCTGCCCGCGAACGCCGCGGCGGCCCAGACCCTGCTGTCGGACCCGAAGCTCGCCGCGGTCGTCGAGGCGCAGAAGAAGTCGGTGGCCACCCCGTTCACCGGGGCCTGGGCCGACATCCAGCTCGCGCTCACCAACGCCGTGGTGCAGTCGATCCCCGACCTGTCCAGCGGCTCGATCAGCGACGCCCAGATCGACAGCCGGCTGGCCGCGGCCCAGAAGACCGCGCAGTCCTCGCTGGACCGGGCGAAGTAGAGCGTCATGACGGACGACCGCACGACCACGCGTACGGTCGGGGACGGGCCGGCGGCCACCACCGCCGGTCGCGACCCGGCCGGCCGGGAGCCGCCGGAGGCGAAGGCCGGGCCGCGGCGCCGGGGCGTCACCGAACGCCAGCGGCCGCTGTGGCTGCTGATCCCGGGCGGCACCCTGATGACGCTGGTCATCGGGATCCCGCTGCTGCTGGCCTTCTACATCGCCCTGATCGATCTCGACCAGTACACGCTGCGGCGGTGGCTGCAGGCCCCGTTCATCGGGCTGGACAACTTCGTCGAGGCGTTCGAGTCGGGGCTGCTGCACTCGGTCTGGATCAGTGTCTCGTTCGCCGTGATCGCGACCGTGGCCACTGTTCCGCTCGGGGTGGCCGCCGCGATCGTGACCCAGAACGCGTACCGGGGGCGGGGCTGGGTGCGGGCGGTGTTCCTCATCCCGTACGTGCTGCCGTCGTTCGTGGTGGCCTCGGTGTGGCGCACGATGCTCCAGCCGGACGGGATCGTCAACGCGACGCTGACCCGGATCGGGGTCGACGGCGGGCTGTGGCTCAGCGGGCCGCGGTCGTACTGGACGCTGATCCTGGTGGAGATCTGGGCCGCGTGGCCGTTCATCTACCTGATGGCGCTGGCCGGGCTGCAGAGCGTGGACAGCGAGGTGCACGAGGCGTCGGCCATCGACGGGGCCGACTGGTGGCCGAAGCTGCGCCGGGTGATCCTGCCGTACGTGCGCGGCCCGGTGCTGCTGGCCTGCCTGTTGGCCACCCTCAACCACATCAACAACTTCACGTTGCCGTACGTGTTGTTCGGTGCCCCTGCTCCGGATGACGTGAACGTGATGCCGATGCTGGTCTACGTCACCAGCTTCCAGAGCCTGCGCTTCGGGCTCAGCGCGGCCATGGCGGTCGTGTCGCTGGTGCTGATCGCCATCCCGCTGTTCGTCTATCTGCGTGCGGTCCGGCTGGACGTGCACGAGGAGGGAGGCCGCAGATGAGCACATCCGCGATCGCGCCCCCGGCCCGCTCCCGGCGCCGGACCGCGGCGGGGGAGGCCCACCGGCTGCTGCCCGCGCCGCTGCTGGCGATCATCACCGTCGGGCTGTGCGTGCTGGTCCTGGTGCCGATCCTCTACATCGTGCTGGCCTCGCTCAACACCGACGTCGGGGTGGCCGAGGGGGAATTCTGGCCGAGCTCGTTCTCCGGCGAGAGCTACACCAGGATCTGGACCACGGCCGGGCTGTCCACCGGCATCCTCAACAGCCTGCTGGTGTGCGGCCTGGTGGCGGTGGCCTCGGCCCTGCTCGGCACGATCACCGCGTACGTGCTGGTCCGCTACACGTTCGTCGGCCGGGTGACCATCCTGCGCGGCCTGGTCGGCCTGCAGAGCGTCCCCGGCACGCTGATGCTGCTGCCGGTGTTCGTGCTGTTCTCCTCGGCGGGCACCTATCTGGGCGTCACGGTGATCGGCACCCGCTGGGGACTGTTCGTCGCGTACCTCACCTTCGCCCTGCCGTTCTCCACCTGGGTGATGGTCACCTACCTGCGCGGCCTGCCGCGCGAGCTGGAGGAGGCGGGCCGGGTCGACGGCGCGTCCACGCTGACCATCCTGTTCCGGATCATCGTCCCGCTGAGCCTGCCGGCCATCGTGGTGTCGGGGATCTTCGCGTTCCTGCTGGGCTGGAACGACGTGCTGTTCGCCTCGGTGCTGACCCGGCCCGAGACGCAGACCGCCGCGGTCGCGCTGCAGATCTTCGGGACCACCCAGGAGGGTGGCGCGTTGCCGGTGTACTCGCAGATGATGGCGGCGGCGCTGGTCTGCGCGGCCCCGGTCGTGCTGCTGTACCTGCTGTTCCAACGCTATCTGGTCGGCGGGCTGACCGCCGGCGGGGTCAAGTGACCCCGATGATCACGGCCGCGGTCATCGGGTGCGGGGACGTCTCGGTGGTGCACCTGCAGGCGATCAAGGGCCTGGCGGGGGTCGAGCTGGTCGGCGTCTGCGACACCGACGCGGGCCGGGCCGGGGCTGCCGCCCAGCGGTACGGCGTCCCGGCGTTCACCGACCACCGGCAGCTGCTCGAGGCCACCCGCCCCGAGGTCGTGCACGTGTGCACCCCGCATCACCAGCACGTCCAGGTGGCGATCGACTGCCTCGACACCGGCGCCGGCGTCCTGGTGGAGAAACCGGTCGCGCACACGATCGCCGAGGCGGACCGTTTGATCAAGGCCGCGGCGGCCCGCCCGGATCTGCGGGCCGGGATCTGCCTGCAGAACAGGTACAACGCGGCCACCCGGGCGGCCCGTGAACTGCTCGCCTCCGGGCAGCTCGGCGCGGTCCTCGGCGGCTCGGCCAGCGTGCTCTGGCACCGCGACGCGGCGTACTACGCGTCCCGGCCGTGGCGCGGGCGGCTGCGCGACAGCGGCGGCGGAGTCCTGATCAACCAGGCGATCCACACCCTCGATCTGCTGGAGTGGCTGCTCGGCGACGTGGTACGGGTGCGCGGCCACGCCGGGCAGTACGCGCTGGACGGGATCGTCGATGTGGAGGACACCGCCCACGCGGTGCTCGACCACGCCGGCGGCGCCCGGAGTGTGTTCTTCGCGACCGTCGCCCACGTCACGGACGCGCCGGTGACCATCGAGATCGTCACCGAGGGCGCGGTGCTGACGATCCGGGGCGATCTGACGGTGAGCTACCCCGACGGCCGTACCGAGACGGTCGCGGAACGCCGGGCCGGCGCCGCCGGCCGGGCCTACTGGGGAGCCTCGCACGAGCTGCTCATCGCCGACTTCTACCGCACCAGGTCCGACCCGGAGCCGTTCTGGATCGGACCGCGGGAAGGGGCCAGATCGCTGCGTCTGGTCCACGAGATCTACCGACAGCACGACTGACGCAGGAAAGGAAGACGCGCCCGTGTGGACTCTTTCCGGATTCATCGACGAGATCTCCCCCGACTTCACCGAGCAGTGCCGGGTGGCGGCCGGCCTCGGCCTGACGTTCGCCGAGATCCGCAGCGCGTGGCAGGTCAACATCCTCGACCTGGATCCGGCCCAGCTCGGCGTCCTGCAGCGCACGCTGGCCGACCACGACCTGCGGGTGTCCAGCATCGGCTCGCCGATCGGCAAGATCTTCATCGACGAGGATTTCGCCCCGCACCTGGACCGGATGCGGCACGCCGCCGACGTCGCGCGCTTGCTCGACGCGCCGTACGTGCGCATCTTCTCCTTCTTCCTGCGCCCCGGCGCGGACCCGGCCGCCCACCGCGACGAGGTCATCGACCGGATGCGCGCGCTGGCCCGGGTCGCCGAGGACGCCGACCTGATCCTGCTGCACGAGAACGAGAAGGAGATCTACGGCGACGTGCCGGCCCGGTGCCTGGACGTGGTCCGTTCCGTCGGCTCGCCGCACCTGCGGCTGGCCTGGGACCCGGCCAACTTCGTCCAGGTCGGGGTCCGGCCCTACACCGACGGGTACGCCGTGCTGCGCCCGCACGTGGAGTACATCCAGATCAAGGACGCGCTCGCCGGGGACGGCACCGTGGTCCCGGCCGGCAAGGGCGACGGTGAGGTCGACCGGACCATCCGCGCGCTGCACCACGACGGCTTCGACGGGTTCTTCTCGCTCGAACCGCACCTGAGCGCGGCCACGGCCACCGGCGGGTTCTCCGGCGAGGAGCTGTTCCGCACCGCCTGGCAGGCGTTCACCGACCTGCTCACGACCCAGGGAATCGAGTACAGATGAGCAACCTGCGCAGGATCGCCCTGGTGGGCGCCGGGGTCATCGGACGGCACCACGGGCTGGTGGTCAGCCAGCTGGCGGACCGGGCCGAGCTGGTCGCGGTGGCCGACGTCGACACCGTACGGGCCGAGCAGCTCGCCGCCGAGCGTGGTGGCCGGCCGTACCCGTCGCTCACCGCCGCGCTGGCCGCCGAGGAGATCGACGTGGTCGTGGTGTGCACGCCGACCGGGCTGCACGGCGAGGTGGCCGTCGAGGCGCTGCGGGCCGGCAAGCACGTCATCGTCGAGAAGCCGGCCGAGCTGACAGTGGCCCGCACGGACGAGATCATCGCGGCCCGGGACAAGGCCGGCACGCTGGTCACGGTGATCTCGCAGCACCGCTTCGACCCGGCCACCGAGACCACCCTGGCCGCCATCGGCCGGGGGGAGTTCGGCCGGCTGACCTCCGGCATCGCGTCGATCGACTGGTGGCGCGGGCAGAGCTACTACGACTCCGGTGACTGGCGGGGCACGTGGGAGCTCGACGGCGGCGGCGCGCTGATGAACCAGGGTGTGCACACGGTGGACCTGCTGGTCGCGGCGCTGGGCCGGCCGGTGGAGGTGTTCGCGTACGCCGGCACGCTGGCCCACGAGCGGATCGAGGTCGAGGACGTCGCGGCCGGCGTCGTGCGTTTCGAGAACGGGGCTCTGGGCGTGCTGCACGCCACCACGGCTGCCTATCCGGGGCTCAGTGCCCGGCTCCAGGTGCACGGCGACCGCGGTTCGGCGGTGATCGACAACGACCAGCTCGCGTTCTTCCACGCCACCGCGGCGGGCCGCGAGCCCGAGGAGAAGCTGATGGGTACGACGCAGAGCACCTCGGTCCCCACCGCGGGCAGCAACCCCGGGAGTCTGTCCGACGCCCACCGGTTGCAGTACCTCAACTTCCTCGGTGCGCTCGACGGGACCGAGCAGTTGCGGGTGGACCTGGAGACCAACCGGCAGTCGATCGGCGTCATCACCGGCGCGTACGAGTCGGCGCGGACCGGAAGGCCGGTGCGCCTGTCATGAGCACACCACGCATCGCCGCGAATCCCATCCCGTACTGGAGCCGGGCCGGCAAGACCCGGGAGGTGTTCGCCGAGGCCTTCCGCGACTTCCAGGAGATCGGCTTCACCGCGGTCAAGGCCGACGTACCCGACGACATGACCCCGGCGGAGTACCGGGACTGGATCGCCGGCTACGGCCTGGCCCCGGCGCTGAGCCTGTTCAGTTCACCGTTCGACGAGACGGTCGACCCGGCCGCGGAGGTCGAGCGGGCCAAACGGTTCGCGGCGACCCAGGTGGCGCTCGGCCTCGACCGTACGATGATCTCCTCGATGGCCGTGCCCGCCCGGATGGCCGAACCGGCGGTCGGCGCCGATTTCGACGCGGGCCGGCTGGCCCGCGCGATCGACTACTGCGGCGCGGTCTGCCGGGTGTTGCAGGCCGAAGGGCTGCGCCCGCTGCACCACTCGCACGTCGGCGGCGTCTTCGAGACCGAGGACGAGATCGTCCGCCTGCTCGACGACCTCGGCCCCGGCGTGATCGGCTTCGGACCGGACACCGGACACCTGCGCTGGGCCGGCATCGACCCCGCGCCGTTCATCCGGCGCTACGCCGACCGGATGGGCGGCATCCATGTCAAGGACTGCTTCCCGGACCTGCTGAGCCCGGAGAGCCGGAAGGGAATGAGCTACCACGAGGTGCAGGCCACCAAGCGCCTGTGGGCCGAGCCCGGCCTGGGCGTCGTCGACTTCGCGGCGGTGCTCGCGGCCGTGCCGGCGGGCTACGACGGCGACTTCATGATCGAGGTGGACGAGCCCAGCATGGACTCCCGCGCCGAGTCGCACCGCATCTCGTTCGAGTGGGCCCGGCACAATCTGCCGGTGCAGGGCGGAGGATGAGGGACATGACTTCCCTGACGACCGGAACCCGGCAGCGCGCCGCCCGGGTCGGTGGCGCGGACCGGATCCTCGGCGCCCGCGAGGTCACCGACTTCATCGCCGAACAGCTGGCCGGCATCGACGCCGACGGGCTCAGCGTCTGCGTGCTGGTCCCCGACGCGACCCGCAACTGCCCGCTGCCCCTGCTGGTCGGCGCGGTGCACCGGGCCCTGCACGGGCGGGCCTCCCGGCTCACCGTGCTGATCGCGCTGGGCACGCACGGGGCGATGAGCGACGACGCGCTGGCCGAGCACCTCGGCTACCGCGGGCGGGACCTGGCCGAGGTCTATCCGGGCACGACGGTGCGCAACCACGAGTGGTGGAAGCCGCAGACCTTCGCCGACCTCGGCACCATTCCGTCGGCGCGGATCGAGGAGCTGTCCGAGGGCCGGATGAGCGGCGACGTGGAGGTGCTGCTCAACCGGGCGGTGGTCGACCACGACATCGCCCTGGTGGTCGGGCCGGTGCTGCCGCACGAGGTGGTGGGCATGTCCGGCGGCAACAAGTACTTCTTCCCCGGCGTGGCCGGTCAGAAGATCATCGACGTGTCGCACTGGCTGGGCGCGCTGATCACCTCGGCCGAGATCATCGGTACGACCGAGGTCACCCCGGTACGGGCGCTGATCAACGACGGCGCCGCCCTGATCCCCGCACGCACGTACGCGCTGTGCGTGGTGACCGCCGAGACGCCGGAGGAGGACGACGGCATCCCCGCGGACAGCGACCGCAGCACCGCGTTGCACTCGGTCTCCTTCGGCGACTGCGTCTCGTCCTGGGAGAGCGCCGCGGAGATCAGCGCCGCGACCCACGTGACCTACCTCGACGCGCCGGTCCGCCGGGTGCTGTCGCTGGTCCCGGCCATGTACGGCGAGATCTGGACCGGCGCCAAGGGCTTCTACAAGGTCGAGCCGGTGGTGGCCGACGGCGGCGAGGTCATCCTGTACGCCCCGCACATCCGCGAGATCGCCACCAGCCACCCGGAGATCCACGAGATCGGCTACCACTGCCGCGACTATTTCGTCGAGCAGTGGGACGCCTTCCAGCACATCCACTGGGGGGTGCTCGCGCACTCCACGCACCTGCGCGGGGCCGGCACGTACGACCCGGCGACCGGCGAGGAACGGCTGCGGGTGGACGTGACACTGGCGACCGGCATCCCCGAGGAGACCTGCCGCGCGCTGAACCTGGGCTACCGGGACCCGGCGACGATCGACGTTGCCGAGTTCACCGCCGACCCCGGCACATTGGTCGTGCCGCGGGCCGGGGAGGTGCTGTTCCGCCTGCGCTGAGTCGTCGACTGGCGGACGACCAGGCGGACCGGGAGGACCAGGGGTGTGCCGCTGGGCCGGGTGCCGTGCCACACCGCGATGCAGTTGCGCACCCCGGTGAGGCCCATCCGGTACAGCGGCGAGGCGATCGTGGTCAGCTGCGGATTGACCAGCTCGTCGTAGACGATGTTGTCGAAGCCGACCACGCTCACGTCGTGCGGGACGCTGACGCCGAGCTTGTGCAGCCCGTTCATGATCCCGATGGCCAGCATGTCGTTGTACGCGAGCACCGCCGTCGCACCCAGCTCGGCCACCCGGCGCGCGGCGCTCAGCCCGGCCAGCACGGTGGGCTCGTTGGGGCCGATGCGCCGTACGTCGAGCGGCAGCTGAGCCGCCGCCTCCCGCAACGCCCGCCAGCGCACCCCGTCGGCCCAGCTGATCTCCGGGCCGGCCACGTACAGCACGGAATCGTGGCCGAGCGCGCACAGGTGTTCCGCCGCCTGCCGGATCCCGCGCTCGTTGTCGTTCACCACGCAGCTGGCCTCGGGGATGATCCGGTTGAGCAGCACGACCGGCTTCTGTTTGGCCATCATCCGCAGCGCGGAGTCGCTCATCCGGGAACTGGCGATGACGATGCCGTCGACCTGCTCCATCTCCCGCTCGATGGTCTGCCGCTCGACCTCCGGTGACTCGTTGGTGTGCAACAGGACCAGCTGGTAGCCGGCTTCGCGCGCGGCTTCGTACCCGCCCTTGATGATCTCGCCGTAGAACGGGTTGGTGACGTCGGCGATGACCAGCCCGATCGAGCGGTGCGTGGGCCGGCCGCCGGGCTGCTGGCCGTTGAGCGGACCGGACCGGTAGCCGAGGCGTTCCGCCGCCTGGAAGATCTTCTGGGCGGTCTCGGCGTGCACCCGGCCCGGCCGCGAGTAGGCCCGGGACACGGTGGAGGCGGCCACGCCGGCTTCCCGCGCGACGTCGTAGATCGTCGGGCGTCGCCCCATGTCGCTCATCGTAGGCCGGGTCCGGTCAAAAGACGCCGGTCCGGTATTCATGGCTGTCGTGGTATGCGGCCCCCACGACCAGCCCGGCCGCGGTCGCTGCGGCGGCGGCCTGCTGCAGCACCAGCCGCTCGGGGCGCCCCAGCCGGCGGGCCGCCGCGGCGACGTCGTCGAACTCGGGCATGACCTGCGTGATGACGCCGTCCCGGTGGGCCACCTTGACCGCGATCGTGCCGCCGTCCAGCTCGATGTCCACGAAGGTCCGCGGGACGGCGTAGCGGTGCAGCACCTGTTCGCGGACACCCAGCGTGCTCGTGTCGCGGAGCATCCGTTCGCGCAGCACACCGGCGCGTTGCGGCCGGCACAGCACGCTCAACGTGTGCGCGGGACGGCCTTTCTTCATGACGATGGGTACGAGCCACGCGTCGGCGGCCCCGTCGGCCAGCAGCCCGGCCAGCACTCCCGGCCACAGCCGCGGGTCGAGGTCGTCGACGTTGGTCTCCAACACCATCATCGACTCGGCGGGCTCCGCGGCCGTCAGCACGCCCACGAGGACCCGGACCACGTTCGCCCGCCCCGGGGTGTCGCGCCCCCCGGCCCCGGTCCCGACCTCCTCGACCGTCATCGCCGGCAGGTCTCCGCAGGACGACGCGAGGGCCCGGATCGCCGCCATCCCCGTCGGGGTGGCCAGCTCGCCGGGGCCACCGGCCCGGACCCGCCAGCCGCGGGCCAGTTGGGCCACAGCCGGCACGGGGACGGGCAGGTCGCCGTGTCCGGACCGCGCCCGCCCGGAGCCCACCGCCACCTCACCGGCAGACACGGTGGCGACGTCGAGCTCCTCCAGGGCGGCGCAGACCCCGACCACGTCCGCGATGGAGTCCAGCGCACCGACCTCGTGGAAGTGCACGTCGTCGACCGGTATGCCGTGCACCCGCGCCTCCGCGTCGGCGAGCCGGGCGAACACCGCGCCCGCCCGGTCGCGGACCCGGCCGGTGAGGTCGGCCTGGGTGAGCAGCTCGCGAATGCCGGGCCAGGTGCGGTGCGGCGGGTCGGCCACGAGTGGCTGCGCGTCGACCTTGAGGGCCCGCAGCCCGGCCCGGGTCACCGCTGTCGCCGTGAGCTCGATCGAGCCGGGGAGCACCGCGTCGACCGCCCGCTGAACCGAGGCGAGCTCGGCTCCCGCGTCAACGAGGGCACCGAGCAGCATGTCGCCGGCCACGCCCGCCGACGCGTCGATCCACGCGTGCCGGCTCACGCGTCGTCCGCCGGGGCCGGGGCGGCGATCTGGGCGGCGAGGTGGCCGGCGCCGTAACCGTTGTCGATGTTGACCACCGCGACCCCGGGCGCGCAGGAGTTGAGCATGGTGAGCAGCGGGGCCAGTCCGCCGAAGGCGGCGCCGTAGCCCACCGACGTCGGCACGGCGACCACCGGGGCGGCGACCAGGCCCGCGACCACGCTGGGCAGAGCCCCGTCCATCCCGGCGACCACGACGACGACCCGCGCCCGGCGCAGCAGGTCGAGCTGGCCCAGCACGCGGTGCAGACCGGCCACGCCCACATCGACCACCAGCTCGGTACGCCGCCCCAGGTAGCGCGCGGTCTGCACAGCCTCCCGGGCCACCCGCAGGTCCGAGGTGCCTGCCGCGACCACGGCTATCAGTCCGCCGGTGCTCTCCGGCGGTCCGGGCGGCCAGGCGAGCAGGGCCGCCTCGATGTCGTGGACGGCGTCGGGCAGCTCCTGCAGGATCGCCTTGGCGTGTTCCGGGCCGGCCCGGGTGAAAAGCGTGACCACGTCGGGGCGGGCGCGCACGGCGGCCGCGATGCCGGCCACCTGCTCCGGCGTCTTGCCCGCGCAGTAGACCGCTTCCGGATAGCCGCGGCGGGCGGTGCGCTCCAGATCCAGCCGCGCGAAACCGGACAGCTCGTCAGACATCGCCGGCCCGGACCAGCGGCAGGGTGAAGGCGCCGGACTGCACGCCGGTCAGGTCCACGGTGACGAAGCGGAACCCGGCCGCCACGACGGCGTCGCGGATCGCCGTACGCAGCGGATCGGTGACCGCGCGCGGCAGGTCGCCGGGCGGCAACTCGACGCGGGCGATGTCGCCGTGGTGGCGTACCCGCAGGTCGGTGAAGCCCAGCCGGCGCAGCGCCGCCTCGGCCTGGTCGATCTGGCGCAGCTTGCGGGGCACGACCTCGGCGAAATGCGGGATCCGGGACGCCAGGCAGGGCGCAGCCGGTTTGTCCGCGCACGGCAGCCCCAGCTCCCGGGCGATGTCGCGGACCGCCGCTTTGTCGAGCCCGGCGTCCGCCAGCGGCCGCAGCACCCGGTGCTCGACCGCGGCGCGGGCACCCGGCCGGTCCGGCCGGCGGGCGTCGTCGGCGTTCTCCCCGTACGCGACCGCGTCCAGCCGGTGCGCGGCCACGACCTCGTCCGCGATCACCGTGAACAGCTCGTCCTTGCAGTGGAAGCAGCGGTCCGGCCCGTTGGCCCGGTACGCCGCCCGGTCGCCCTCGTGAGTGACCACCTCGACGACGGTCACGCCGATGTGGGCGGCGACCCGATGGGCGGCGGCACGTTCGTCGGCGGCGAGGCTGGGGGAGACGCCCAGGATCGCCACGACCCGGTCACGGCCCAGCGCCCGGACCGCCAGGGCGAGCAGGACGGAGGAGTCCACGCCGCCGGAGAACGCGACGCCCAGCCGGCCGATCCCGGCGAGCCGGTCGGTGACAGCGGCCGCACCGATCATGGAGTGTCCTTCCCTCGCCGGGACGTCCGGTCCGCCCACCATCCCATGCGTCCGTCCCGGGCATTGGCAAGCGATTGCCAGAAGTTGTGCCGCGTCAGCCGCCCTCCGAGGAGTGGCCGGGGAACAGGTGGGCGCCGGGATCGATGGCCACGGCCGCGTTGTTCACGGCGGTGGCCGCCTCGCCGAAGCCGGTGGCGATCAACCGGACCTTGCCCGGATAGTCCACGATGTCGCCCGCGGCGAACACCCGGGGCAGGTTGGTGGCCATCGTGCTGCTCACCACGATGTGCCGGCGGTCCAGCCGCATCCCCCACTCCGCGAGCGGGCCGAGGTCGGCGGTGAAGCCGAGCGCGGCGACCACGGTGTCCACTGGTACGCGGCTCGTCCCGGCGCGGTCCACCGCCACGTCCGCGTGCGTCACCGTCTCGCCCCCGTGCAGGGCAGTGACCTGCGCGTTCACCAGGATGGTCACGGGCAGCGCCTGGACCCGGGCGACCGTGGCGGCGTGGGCCCGGAACCGGTCGCGCCGGTGCACCAGGGTGACCGAGCGGGCCACGGCGTGCAGCGCGAGCGCCCAGTCGAAGGCCGAGTCGCCACCGCCGACGATGAGCACGTCATGTCCGGCCAGGTCGGCCGGCCGTGGCACGAAGTAGACGATCCCGGTGCCGGGATAGCCCTGGGCGGCCGGCAGGGGGCGTGGCGTGAAGCTGCCCAGGCCACCGGTCACGATGACCGCGCCGCAGCCCAGGTCGCTGCCGTCGGCCAGGTGCAACACCGGCAGCCCGTCGCGGTAGGAGAGCTCCTCCGCGCGTACCCCGAGAAGATAGTGCGGCGCGAACGGCGCCGCCTGGGCGACCAGGTTGGTGACCAGGTCGCGGCCCTTGATCGACGGCAGGCCGGCGACATCGAAGATGTCCTTCTCCGGATACAGCGCGGTGATCTGCCCGCCCGGTTCCGGCAGCGTGTCCACCACCGCGACGGTCAGGCCGCGGAAGCCCGCGTAGTACGCGGCGAACAGCCCGGTGGGGCCGGCTCCGATGACGGCGACATCGACTGCTCGCATCTCTTTGCTCACCCCTTGCGGCCTTGAGTGGCCACGCCCTCGACAAAGTATCGCTGGCACAGGAAGAAGGCGATGATCATCGGTACGGTGGTGAGCACGGCACCGGCCAGCACGACCTCCCACCGCGCCTCGCCGGCCTGGCCGAACTGGTCGAGGATCGACTTCATGCCCCGGGGCATCGTGAACAGCGCGGGATCACGCAGGTAGATGAGCGGCTTGAGCAGGTCCGACCAGCTCGCCCGCAGCTCGAACACGAACGACACGATGAGCGCCGGCTTGCACAGCGGCACCGCGATCCGCCAGAACAGCCGCCAGTAGCCGGCGCCGTCCACCCGGGCCGCCTCGAACAGCTCCCGGGGCACGCCGAGGAAGAACTGCCGGATCAGGAAGATGTAGAACGCGCTGCCGAACAGGTTGGTCGCCCACAGCGGCACCTGCGTGGCGGCCAGGCCCAGCTCGTTCCAGATGAGGTAGGTCGGGATCATCGTGACCGCGCCGGGCAGCATCATCGTGCCGATCACCGAGGCGAACAGCAGGTTGCGCCCGGGGAAGCGGAAGTACGCGAAGCCGAACGCCACGATCGCGCTCGACACGGTCACCGCGGCGGCCGCGGCCAGCGCGACCACGACACTGTTGACCAGCCAGGTGAACACCGGCGCGGCCGACCAGATGGTGGCGTAGTTCTCCGGCGCCCAGTGCCGCGGCACCAGCGCGTTGTCGAAGACCTCGGGACGCGGCTTGAGCGACGCGCTGACCAGCCAGACGAACGGGTACACGAAGATCACCGCGGCCGCCGAGAGGGCGGTCCACAGCACCCACCGGTGCCGCTGCCGGCGTCCGCTGTGCCGGCCCGGGCCGGTCTCGACGGGGGCCAGAGCCTGCGGCTCCTGCAGCGCGGTCATCGCCTCACTCGCTCTCGTAGTAGACGAAGCGGCGGCTGAGCCCGACCTGGACCAGGGTGATCAGCATGATGATCAGGAACAGCAGCCAGGCCAGGGCCGACGCGTAACCCATGTGCAGGAACTGGAACGCCTGCTGGAACAGGTAGATGACGTAGAACAGGGCCGCGTCGTTGCCGTAGGTCTGCTGGTTGGCGCTGCCGAAGAACGCGGTGTAGACCTCGTCGAAGGTCTGCAGCGAGCTGATCGTGTTGATGATCAGCGTGAAGAACAGCGCGCCGCTGATCATCGGCACGGTCACCGCCCGGAACCGGGCCCACGGTGACGCGCCGTCCATCTCGGCCGCCTCGTAGAGGTCGCGCGGCACGTTCTGCAACGCGGCCAGATAGATGATCACCGTGCTGCCCAGGCTCCAGGCGCTCATCAGCACGATGCCGGGCTTGATCCACGCCCCGTCGGAGGTCCAGTCCGGCCCGTTGATGCCGAGGAACCCGAGCACCCCGTTGACCAGGCCGACCTGACCGTTGAACAGCAGCAGGAACAGCACGCCCACGGCCACCTTGGGGGTGATCGTCGGCAGGTAGAAGATCGTCCGGAAGAAGCCCGCTGACCGGCGCCCGGCCCGGGCCAGCAGCATCGCCAGCCCCAGGGCCACGGCCATGGTCAACGGCACGTGCAGCACGGTGTAGAACATCGTGTTGGCCAGGCTGCCGCGCACCTTCGGATCGGCCAGCAGCATCCGGTAGTTCTCCCCGCCGACGAAGTCCGTACTGGTCAGCACGTCGTAGTCGGTGAAGGACAGCACCAGGCTGGCGACCATCGGGCCGGCCAGGAACACCAGGAAGCCGACGATCCAGGGGGAGAGGAAGCCGTACGCGGCCCAGGTCTCGCGGCGGCGCGCGGTCATCTCAGGAGCCGCTGTTGGCTTTGTCCAGCGCCGCCTGGGCCTGTTGCTGGGCCTGGGCCAGCGCCTCGGCCGGCCGCTGTTTGCCGGAGAGCACCCGGTTGACCGCGTCCTGCCAGGCTGCCTTGAACTCCTCGCCGGCAGCGAGGGCCGGTTCCGAGAACCCGGCCTGCTGGGTCTGCAGGACGGTCTGCACCGCCTTGTCGAAACCGGGATGGCCGGTGGGCTTCACGACGTCCTTGAAGATCACCTCGTCGGCCTTGACGTTGCCCGTGAACAGACCCGTGAACGGCGCGCCCTCGGCCTGGCGGGCCGCCGCCCGCGCCTTCGCGGCGGCGATCCAGGAGCCGCTCTCGGTCATCGTCTTGATCCACTTGCAGGCCTGGGCGGCGTGCGGGCTCTTGGCCGGGATGGCCCAGGCGTTGCCGGTGATCCAGTCCACCGGCTGACCGTCGACACCCCGGAACGGCGCGACGGTCAGCTTCACGTCGGGAGAGCTTTCGGTCAGCACGTTCAGGTAGAAGTCCTCCATCGGGAACGCGCCCAGCTGGTCGGTGGCGAACTGGTTCTTGGCGCCGAAGAAGTCGAACGAGTCGCGGAAGGACTTGAATTTCGCCCAGCCGCCCTGCGCGTTGATCAGGGAGACGGTGAAGGTGAGCGCCTCGACCACCTTCGGGTCGGTCAGCTGCGCCTTCTTCCCGTCCTCGCTGACCAGGGCGCCGCCGTTGGCGTGGGCCCACAGCGGCAGGAACTCGGGGATCTTGGGGTCGAAGCCGATCCGGGCGAGCTTGCCGCCGCGCACCGCGGTCAGCTTCCGGGTGGCGGCGGTCAGGGCCGGCCAGTCGGCGGTGGAGAACGTCGCGGGGTCCAGCCCGGCCTCGGTGAAGGCGGTGTCGTTGATCATCAGGACCCGGTTGTTGTAGAACTCCGGCAGGCCGTACAGCGTGCCACCGAGGGTGGCCTCGGCGACCGCGGCCGGCCGGAACTGTCCCAGGTCGATCTTCTCGCGCTCGACACAGTCGGTCAGCGGCACGATCGCCTTCTTCACCGCGTACGTGCCGAGCAGCCGTCGTTCCAGGTAGACCAGGTCGGGCGGGCTGCCCGAGGCCACCGCGGACAGGAACTGCTGGGCGCTGAAGCTGCCCTCGGACGCCTTGGCGCTGCTGGGGGCGATCGCGGCGTTGGCGGCGTCGAACCGTGTCTGCGCCACCTCGTCACCGGTGCCGAACCCCATCATGGTCAGGGTCACCGTGGCGTTGCCGGAATCCTTGCCGGAGCTGCCCACCCCGCCACAGCCGGCCGCCAGCGCGACCACGAGGACGGCACTCACTGCCGCCCGGATCGATCGGATGAACATCGATGTTCTCCCATCGGCGCACGTTCCCGTAGCCGGAATATAGGATCGCGTCGATCCCTCCGCAATTCGGGACGCCGGGAGCCGGCCGTGGGTCGCCCGGGCAGCACGATCAGCGCCACCGCTCCGGCGATCACCAGGCCGGCGAGGACGGTGCGACCACCCAGCGGCTCGTCCAGCAGCCACCAGCCGAGCAGCACGGCCACCACCGGATTGACGAAGGCGTACGTGCCGGCGACCCGGGCCGGCGCGTGCCGCAGCAGCCACTCGTACGCGCTGTAGGCCAGCAGGCTGCCGAACACGATCAAGTAGCCGACCGCCAGCAGCGAGCCGGTCACGTCGGCGGACAGGTCGATCCGGGCGAACTCGCCGCCCAGCCCGCCGAGCACGGCCAGGGCGGCGCCGGCACAGATCATCTCCACGGCGCTGGCCAGCAGCGGCTGCTCCGGGTGCGCGGCGTGCCGGCCGTACACCGAGCCGAGACCCCAGCACATCGCCCCGCCCAGTGCCACCGCCGCGGCGAGCGGGTCGGGCGCGGTGCCGGAGAACGGATTCACCAGCACGCCCACACCGGCGATCCCGGCGATCAGACCCACGGCGACCGGCGCGCTGATCCGTTCCCGGTCGATGATCCGGGTGCCCAGCACCATCCACAGCGGGATGGTGGCGAGCAGCAGGGCCGCCGTACCGGAGGAGATCTCCTGCTCCGCCCACGTCGCCCCGCCGGTGCCCGCGGCCGGCAACAACAGGCCCTGGACCAGGCCGGCCCGCCACTGCGCCCGGGTGGGCCGGTGCCAGCCCCGGTCCGGCCGCCGTCGGCGCCGCCAGGCACACCAGACGTAGAGAAGAAGCCCGGCGACGAGGAAACGCACCGCGCTCAAGGTCAGCGGCGGCAGGTGCTCGACGGCGACCTTCAGGGCCAGATAGGTCGAGCCCCAGACGACGTACACGATCGCGAGTGGTCCGAGAAGAGGCATGCCTTCACCGTGCCCCGATCCGCAACGGCAGACTTGCCAGGCATCCCGCAGTTTCTGCCAAGATGGGACGATGCCGTCGGACGTCGCGGTGGTGGTCGCCGCCCCGGTGCCGGCCTTCGAGCTGGGCATCGTCAGTGAGTTGTTCGGTCTGCGCCGGCTGGACCCGGAGCTGCCGTCGTACCGGTATGCGGTCTGCGCCGAGCGGCGCACGCCGATGCCCACCTCCACCGGCTTCTCGGTCACCCCGACCCACACCCTGCGCCGGCTCGCCACCGCCGACCTGATCATCGTCACCGGCGCCGCACCGCCGATCCCGCCACCGACGCCCGCGCTGCTCGCGGCGCTGCGCCGGGCCGCCGCCCGCGGCGCCCGGCTGGCCGCGGTGTGCACGGGAGCGTTCGTGCTCGGCCAGGCCGGCCTGCTCGAAGGGCGCCGAGCCACCACCCACTGGGGGTACGCGGACGACCTCGCCGCCCGGCACCCCGGCACGACCGTCGACCCGGACAGCATCTACGTGGTCGACGGGCCCATCGCGACCAGCGCCGGGGCGTCCGCCGCCATCGACCTGTGCCTGCACCTGATCCGCGCCGACCACGGCGCCGACATCGCCAACCGGGTCGCGCGCGAGCTGGTCGTGCCGGCGCACCGCAGCGGTGGGCAGTCGCAGTTCACCCGTACGCCGGTGAGCGCCCCGCAGCTGCCGGGCTCGCGTACCCTCGCCGACCTGCTGGACTGGGCCGCCGCGCACCCGGACGCCGACCTGTCCGTGGGTGCGCTGGCGGCCCGGGCGGCGATGTCACCGCGAACCTTCGCCCGGCACTTCGCGGCCGCCACCGGCTCCAGCCCGGCCGCCTGGGTCCGCTCGCAACGGGTCCGGCTGGCCGAGCAGATGCTGGAACGCGACGGGGCCACGATCGCCGCTGTAGCGCGGCGGTGCGGGCTGGGCAGCCCGGACACCCTGCGGCGGCACTTCCGGGCCGTACGCGGCGTCAGCCCGGAGCAGTACCGCACGGCGTTCGGCGCGCCTTCCTGTTGACCTGAGGTTTGTCGGTCGCGCGCACTCGCGCTGCTGACAACGGCATTCGGCGTTCAGGGCTCCTCGAGGTCGGCGGCGGCCCTGGTTCTCGGGCCGCGCTGACTCTGACTTCGATCCCGGGTCCCAGGCTTGAGGTTGGCTTCAGGGCAAGGCTGAGGAAGGCGTCAGCGCCGATGCAACGCGGGGCGAGGTCGGCCAACGGCGACGCAAAGGCTGAGGCGGTCTCGGACCCGGCCTCGGTCCTGGTCCCGATCCCGATCCCCGGACCCGGACCCGGACTGGATCCCGATCCCGATCCTGGACCCGATCCCGATCCCGATCGCGATCCTGGACCCGATCCCGGACCCGGACCCGGACCCGGACCCGGACCGGATCCCGATCCCGATCGCGATCCCCGAACCCGACCCGGACCCGGACCCGGACTGGATCCCGATCCTGATCCCGGTGCCGATCTCGATCCCGGACCCGGACCCGGACCCGGACCTGATCCCGATCCCGATCCAATCCCGGTCCTGGACCTGATCCCGAACATGCCGATTCGGCGGCGCCTCGTCGACGGCCACGCGGATCGTCGCGTTCGGCGCCCGTGGTAGGTTCAGCGCCGCTGATGTGACCCGAGGAGGTGAGACCGATCAACGCTGTGACAGGTCGGGGCTCCCTCCCGCGCATGGTCTAGGGAGCGCCCGCAGAAGGCATCCCGAAAGGCTTTCCTCGTGCACTTCATCTCGCGGACGTCGTCGGACGGCGTCACCGAACAGCTCTTCACCTTCACCTCAACCTCCGGTGAGGTCCCCGGCGTGCTCTGGACGCCGGACCAAGCGACCGGCGTTCGTGCCCTGATCCTGATGGGTCATGGCGGCGGCCAGCACAAGCAGTCCCCCGGCATCGTGGCACGCGCTCGCCGTTTCGTGGTCGAGGGCGGTTTCGCGGTGGCGGCCCTGGACGCACCCGGTCACGGTGACCGGCCCCGGAGCGCGGAGCAGGACCGGATCATCGCCGAACTGCGCACCCGCCGCCAGAACGGTGGAGAACTCAGCCCCGTGGTCACCGCGCTGCACAACCTCCTGGCCGGGCAGGCCGTCCCGGAGTGGCAGGCGGCCCTCGACGCGCTCCAGCACCTCGAGCATGTCGGCGCGAGGCCGGTCGGCTACTGGGGTCTGTCGATGGGCAGCGGCCTGGGCGTTCCGTTCGTCGCCGCCGAGCCGCGCGTCCGGGCCGCGGTGCTGGGCCTGAACGGATCGGAGACCTCGACCGGGGCCGCCGCGCAGATCACGGTCCCGGTCGAGTTCCTCGTGCAGTGGGACGACGAGCTGGTGCCGCGGGCGGCGGGCTTGGCGTTGTTCGACCTGTTCGCCTCCGCGGAGAAGACGTTGCATGCCAACCCCGGCCGGCACGCGGAGGTACCGATGTTCGAGCTGGACAGCGCGCTACGTTTCTTCACCCGCCACCTGCACTGAGGCTCCGGCTGTCCGGGTGGACGTCAGTGGTGATCGAGGGCCTCGGCCAGGTCCACACCGTCCACCCGGGCCAGCACCATCGCCTGGAAGCGCGGGCAGGACTGGTAGTCCTTGTGCCGGCAGCGCAATCCGTGTTCCAGCAACGTCTGCGACAGCGTGAGCCGGGCGATGCGCTCGCGTACCTGGCTCAGCTGACTGTGCAACACCTTGCGCCGCTGCCTGCGGTCGGGGGCGGTGAACAGCTCCCGCAGCTGCTCCAGGCTGAACCCGGCGTCCTTGCCCAGCAGGATCTCCGCCACCCGGGTCACGTCGGCGGTGCGGTAGACCCGCTGGCCGGCCACCCGTCGTTCCGGCGTCAGCAACTCCATGTCCTCCCAATGGCGCAGTACGTGCGTGGCCAGGCCGAAACGGTCCGCCAGCTCCCCGATCGAATACTCCATCTGCTGTTCCTCCCGCGCCAGTTCAGGTGCACCGTGTTGACTTCAGGTCAACCTGAAGTCGCACACTCGGCCGCATGCCCGAGACCCACAGCGCCCACACGGACGCCGAGACTCTGATCCGAGCGCTCGACGCCGCCGAGAACACGCCCGCCGCCGTCACGCTACGCGCGCGCAGCTATGACCTGCTCCGGTTGTCCACAGGCAGGACGGTGGTCGACGTCGGCTGCGGCACCGGCCGTGCCGTGGCCGAGCTGGCCGGGCACGGCGTCCGCGCCATCGGCGTGGACCTCGACCCGGTCATGCTGAACGCGGCCCGCGACCGCTTCCCGGACCTCGACCTGCGCGCCGCCGACGCCGCCGACCTCCCGCTGGACGACGGCGAGGCGCACGGTTACCGGGCGGACAAGGTCTACCACGTGCTGCCCGATCCGTCCGAGGCCCTCGCCGAGGCCCGCAGGGTCCTCGCGCCCGGCGGCCGCATCGTGCTGCTCGGCCAGGACTGGGACACGATGGTGATCGACTCCGATCAGGCCGACCTGACCCGCCGGATCGTGCACGCCCGTGCGGACACCATCCGCCACCCTCGAGTAGCCCGCGCCTACCGCAATCTGTTGTCGGACGCCGGTTTCCGGGAGGTGGAGCTTGAGGTGCACACCATGGTCCTCACCGGAACCTCAACGTTGCCCCTGCTATCGGGGCACGCTGCGGCCGCCCGCAACACGAGTGCGATCAGTGAGGAGGAGGCCGAGGCGTGGATCAGCGAGCAGGCCCGGCGTGCCGCCGCCGGGCGGCTGCTGGTCGCGATCCCGTTTTTCATGGCCGCGGCAAACCGCTGAAGCTCAAAGGTGGCTGTCTTCTGGTCCGGCTGCTCCGAGGGCGCGGGCTGGTGGCTGGTCCGGCTGCTCCGAGGGCACGGGCTGGTCGCTGATCCGGCTGCTCCGAGGGCACGGGCTGGTCGCTGGTCCGGCTGCTCCGAGGGCGCGGGCTCGTCGCTGCCCTGGCTGTTCCAACGGCACGGGCTGGTCGCCGGCCCGGCCGGAGAGGAGAGCGGGCTGGTCGCTGCCCTGGCTGTTCCGAGGGCACGGGCTCGTCGCCGGCCCGGCTGTTCCGAGGGCACGGGCTCGTCGCCGGCCCGGCTGGAGAGGAGAACGGGTCGGCTTGAAGCCCAGCGGCTTGGACGGGCGGGCCGGCAGTAGGCCCAGCCGCTGAGCGGAGGGATGACCACGTGGTCCGGCACGCCCGGCGGCTGACTCCACGACGGTTCCCGAAGCTGTGACGAGACAGACGTTGCCTCATACCCCCTGGGGGTATAACTTGACGCGTGGAGGTGGCCACGGTGAAGACTGCGCACAGTGAGAATTCGGCCCACGGCACCACGGCGGCGGTTCATGAGCATCACGAGCACGGCGGGCATCAGGGGCATGACAAGCACGCCGGCCATGACCCCGAGATGTTCCGGCGCAAGTTCTGGCTGAGCCTCGCGCTCACCCTGCCGATCGTGCTCACCAGCCACATGGTGATGGACTGGTTCGGCTACTCCCTGGACTTCCCCGGGATCTCCCTGGTCGGCCCGCTGCTCGGCACGTTCGTGTTCGGTTACGGCGGATGGCCGTTCCTGGCCGGCGCCGTCGCCGAGGTCCGGGACCGGGCGCCCGGCATGATGCTGCTCATCTCGATGGCCATCACCGTCGCCTACGCCGCGTCGCTGGCCACCAGCTTCGGGGCGTTCGACCTGGACTTCTGGTGGGAGCTCGCCGCCCTGGTGACCATCATGCTGCTGGGGCACTGGCAGGAGATGAAGGCGATCGGCCAGGCCCAGGGCGCGCTCGCCGCCCTGGCCGCGTTGCTGCCCGACGACGCCGAGCGGATCACCGCCGCCGGTGACATCGACCGGGTGCCGGTCGCCGACCTGGTGGTGGGCGACACGGTGCTGGTGCGCTCCGGCGCCCGCGTGCCCGCCGACGGCCGCATCGTCGAGGGGTCGGCCGAGCTCGACGAGTCCATGATCACGGGGGAGAGCCGCCCGGTGGCCCGGGCGGCCGGCGATCGGGTCGTGGCCGGCACGGTCGCGACGGACTCCGCTCTTCGGGTACGGGTCGACGCGATCGGTGCGGACACCGCGCTGGCCGGCATCGGCCGTCTCGTCGCGCAGGCGCAGGCCTCCAGCGGCCGCGCGCAGGTTCTGGCCGACCGGTTCGCCGCGATGCTGTTCACCATCGCGACGGCCGCGGCGGCGCTCACGTTCGTGGTGTGGTGGCTGCTGGGTGATGTGGACGGGGCTGTGGTCCGTACCGTGACGGTCCTGGTCATCGCGTGCCCGCACGCGCTCGGCCTGGCTGTTCCGCTGGTGATCGCGCTGTCCACGGCCTTGTCGGCCAGGGCCGGCATCCTGGTCAAGGACCGGTTGGCGCTGGAGCGGATGCGCACCGTCGACGCCGTGCTGTTCGACAAGACCGGGACGTTGACCAAGGGCGCCCACACCGTCGCCGGCATCGCCGCCGTGGACGGTGAGACCGAGGACGGCGTGTTGCGCCTGGCCGGCGCGGTCGAGGCGGACAGCGAGCATCCGCTGGCCCGGGCCATCGTCGCCGTCGCCGGGCAGCGCGGACTGCGCGCGTCGGCCCGCGATTTCCGGTCGCTCACCGGCCGCGGCGTGCAGGCCGTCGTCGACGACACCGCGTACGCCGTGGGCGGACCTGCCCTGCTGCGTGAGCTGAACGCCGAGGTGCCGGCCGGGTTGCGCCGTACCGCTGAGGAGTGGTCGCGGCGTGGCGCCGCGGTCCTGCATCTCCTGCGGTTGCCCGCGGACGGCGGTCCGCAGGTGCTGGGCGCGTTCGCCTTGGCGGACGAGGTTCGCCCCGAGGCCCGCGAGGCCATCGCCGAGCTGCGGGCGCAGGGCGTACGGAAGATCGTGATGATCACCGGGGATGCCCGTCCGGTGGCCGAGGCGGTCGCCGCTGACCTGGGGTTCCGGCCCGGCATCGACGAGGTCTTCGCCGAGGTGCGGCCGGCCGACAAGGACCACGCGGTCGCGGAGTTGCAGGGCCGGGGGATGACCGTGGCGATGGTGGGCGACGGCGTCAACGACGCGCCCGCGCTGGCCCGCGCCGACGTCGGCATCGCCATCGGGGCCGGTACGGACGTGGCCATCGAGTCGGCCGGCGTGGTGCTCGCCTCGTCCGACCCGCGCGGAGTGACCGCGGTGATCCGGCTGTCCCGGGCGTCGTACCGCAAGATGGTGCAGAACCTGGGCTGGGCCGCCGGGTACAACGTCATCGCGATCCCGCTCGCCGCGGGGGTCCTGGCCTGGGCCGGGTTCACGCTCAGCCCGGCGGTCGGCGCCGTGCTCATGTCGGCGTCCACCATCGTCGTGGCGCTCAACGCGCAGCTGCTGCGGCGGGTGCGGCTCACCGCGGCCTGAACCGCCTTGTCTTGATACCTCTGGGGGGTATGGGTATGCTGACACTCATGACGACGACGACGTACACCGTGACCGGAATGACCTGCTCGCACTGCGTCGGCGCGGTCAGCGCCGAGGTCGGCCGGCTCCCCGGCGTCACCGACGTGCGGGTCGACCTGGCCACCGGCGCGGTCACGGTCACCAGCGAGCAGCCCGCCGACGACGAGGCGGTCTCCGCTGCCGTCGACGAAGCGGGCTACGAGGTGGTGAAGTAGCGATGGGCACCCCACTCAAGCTCGGGTCCTTCGCGCTCGGCCTGGTTTTCGTGTTCTCCGCGGCGTTCGGCCTCGGGAGCCTGGCCGGCCCGGCCGACAGCGCGACCGCCACCACGACGGCCCACAGCGACGGCGGTCACGACGGTGCCGTCGCGGCGGCCGGCCCTGGCGAGCACGTGCCCGCCGGTCTGCAGATCACCCAGGACGGCTATCAGCTCCAGCCGCTCTCCCCGGCCCTGGCCGTCGGCCGGCCGCAGCCGTTCGCCTTCCGGATCGCCGGACCTGACGGCGCGCCCGTCACCGGTTACACCACCAGTCACGACAAGGACCTGCACCTGATCGTGGTACGCCGGGACCTGTCCGGCTTCCAGCACGTGCACCCCGCTCTCGCCGCGGACGGCACCTGGTCCATCCCGCTGGCAGTCCCGGCAGCGGGGCAGTACAGGGTCTTCGCCGACTTCCGGCCCGCCGGGCGCGCGGAAGGCCTCACGCTGGGCGCGGACGTGCCGGCGCCGGGCGACTACCGGCCACGGCCCCTGCCCGCGGCCTCGCGGACGGCCACCGTCGACGGCTACACCGTCACTCTGGAGGGCGACCTGGTTCCGGGTGCGTCGTCGAAGCTGACCCTGTCGATCGCCAAGGACGGCGCGCCGGTCACCGACCTCCAGCCGTATCTGGGGGCGTACGGGCACCTGGTGGCTTTGCGGGCCGGCGATCTCGCCTACCTGCACGTCCACCCCGACGGAGCCCCCGGCGACGGCAGGACCGCTGCCGGTCCGCAGGTCACCTTCTACGCTGAAGTTCCGTCGAGCGGCAGCTACCGGCTGTACCTGGACTTCCAGCACGCCGGCAGGGTGCGCACCGCAGAGTTCACCGCGACGGCGGGCACGCCCGCGGCCACCCCGTCCGCAACCGACCACAGCCACGAGTGAGGGAGAGCAGCCATGGCATCAGGCGCCGAGCCGCTGCTGACGGCACCGAACCGGATCGAGCTGTCGATCGGAGGCATGACCTGTGCCTCCTGCGCGTCGCGGATCGAGAAGAAGCTCAACCGTATGGACGGGGTCACCGCCACGGTCAACTACGCCACCGAGAAGGCCTCCGTCACGTTCCCGGACGCCGTCACCGCTGACGACCTGATCGCCACGGTGGAGAAGACCGGCTACACCGCCGAGGTGCCACCCCCGCCGCGTACGGCGGTCGACCCGGCGGAGCAGGCGCAGCCGGCCGACGAGCTGCGGGGACTGCGGACCCGGCTGTGGACCTCGATCGTGCTGAGTGTGCCGGTCATCGCCCTGGCGATGATCCCCGCGCTGCAGTTCACCTACTGGCAATGGCTGTCGCTGACGCTGGCCGCGCCGGTCGTCGTCCACGGCGGGCTGCCGTTCCACCGGGCGGCGTGGACCAACCTGCGGCACGGCGCCGCCACCATGGACACGCTCATCTCGCTGGGCACCCTGGCCGCGTTCGGCTGGTCGCTGTGGGCCCTGTTCTTCGGCACCGCCGGTATGCCCGGCATGGTCCACCCGTTCAGCTTCGCCGTCACCCGCGGCGACGGCGCCGGCAACATCTATCTCGAGGCCGCCGCCGGGGTCACCACCTTCATCCTGGCCGGCCGGTACTTCGAGGCCCGCTCCAAGCGCCGCGCCGGCGCCGCCCTGCGCGCGCTGATGGAGCTCGGCGCGAAGGATGTCGCCGTGCTGCGCGACGGCGTCGAGACCCGCATCCCCGTCGGTCAGCTCGCGGTGGGCGACCGCTTCGTGGTACGGCCGGGGGAGAAGGTCGCGACCGACGGCATTGTCGAGGACGGCGTCTCGGCGGTCGACGCCAGCATGCTCACCGGTGAGTCCGTACCCGTGGAGGTCGGCGCCGGGGACACCGTGGTCGGCGCGACCGTCAACGCCGGCGGCCGGCTGGTCGTGCGGGCCACCCGCATCGGCGCGGACACCCAGCTCGCGCAGATGGCGACCCTGGTCGAGCAGGCCCAGACCGGCAAGGCCGCGGTCCAGCGCCTCGCCGACCGCATCTCCGGGGTCTTCGTGCCGATCGTCATCGCCCTCGCCGCCGCCACGCTGGGCTGGTGGGTCGGCACCGGCAGCGGCTGGACGGCCGCGTTCACCGCTGCCGTGTCGGTGCTCATCATCGCCTGCCCCTGTGCGCTGGGCCTGGCCACGCCGACCGCGCTGCTGGTCGGCACGGGCCGCGGCGCCCAGCTCGGCATCCTGATCAAGGGGCCGGAGGTGCTCGAGTCGACCCGTACCGTGGACACGGTCGTGCTGGACAAGACCGGCACCGTCACCACCGGCCGGATGACCCTGCTCGACGTCGTCCCCGGCGACGGGGTCGACGCCGACGAGGTGCTGCGCCGGGCCGGCGCGGTCGAGGCCGCGTCCGAGCACCCGATCGCCCGGGCCGTCGCCACCGCCGCCACCGACCGGGCCGGCGTGCTTCCGGCCGTGACCGGCTTCGCCAACCTCGAGGGCCTCGGCGTCCGCGGCACCGTGGACGGCGTCGAGGTCCTGGTCGGCCGGCTGCGGCTGCTGGAGCGCGAAGGACTCGACGTCCCGGCCCGCATCAAGCAGGCCGCCGCCGACGCCGAGGCGGCCGGGCGTACCGCGATCGTGGCCGGCTGGGACGGCCGGGCCCGCGCCGTTCTCGCGGTCGCGGACGCCGTCAAACCGACCAGCCGGCAGGCCGTCGCCGCCCTGCGCGCGCTGGGTCTGACGCCGGTGCTGCTGACCGGCGACAACACGACCGTGGCCCGGGCCGTGGCCGCCGACGTCGGCATCACCGAGGTCGTCGCCGAGGTGCTGCCGGCCGACAAGGCCGACGTGGTCAAGCGGCTCCAGGCCGAGGGCAAGGTCGTCGCGATGGTCGGCGACGGAGTCAACGACGCCGCCGCCCTGGCCCAGGCCGACCTGGGCCTGGCCATGGGGACCGGCACCGACGTGGCCATCGAGGCCGCCGACGTGACCCTGGTCCGCGGCGACCTGCTGGCCGCGGTCGATGCGATCCGGCTGTCCCGGCGCACCCTGCGGATCATCAAGAGCAACCTGTTCTGGGCGTTCGCCTACAACGTCGCGGCGCTGCCACTGGCCGCGGCGGGCCTGCTCAACCCGATGATCGCCGGCGCCGCGATGGCGTTCTCCTCGGTGTTCGTGGTGGCCAACAGCCTGCGCCTGCGCCGCTTCGCCAGCGCCGTCTGATCCGCGCGAGAAGGGAACCTGTCGCCATGTCCACGAGTTCCACGGCCGCGGCCCGCGCCGGGCTCTGGGCCCTGCCCGCGTACGGGGTGCTGCTGGGTCTGAGCACCGTGACCCACCAGCCCTCGGTCGACGACTTCGACGCCTACGCCCGCTACGTCACCACCGATGTGTTCCTGCTCAGCCATCTCGGTGCCAGCATCCTCGGCGCCGGCCTGGCCGTCCTCGGCGCCACCGCCGTCACCGCGTTGCTGGTGCACGGCCGGGCCGCGCGCGCCGCGATCACCGGGCTGGTGCTGACCGTGCTGGCCAACGTCTACCTGGCCGCGGCGTTCGGCAGCGCCGCCTTCGTCCAGCCCGGCATCGGCCGGGCCCACCTCGACGGTGTCGCGGGCATGCCGGATCTCAACGCCGACACCGCGTACGGGCCGGCCCTGTTCGCCACCGCCCTGAGCGCCACGTTCCTGCTCATCGTCGCGGCGGTCGTGCTCGGCACCGCCATCGCCCGGACGAGCCGGCAGCTGCGCTGGTACGGCGTCGGTTACGCCGTCCTCATCGCGGTTTTCGCCCTGTCCGGCTTCTTCCTGCAACCGGTCCAGCCGTGGAGTGGTTTCGCCCTGGCCGCGGTGACCGCGGCCCTGGCGATGCGGCTACCGAGGATCGTCACCGCCCGCGCGTGACCCGTCCTTTCCACGGTGGTCAGAACTGGACGTCGAGCGTTTCCAGCCGGTGGCCGAACGGTGCGCCCGGCGTCCAGTCCGGCGTCTCGTACGCCGGCCGCAGCCGCGGGCACCGGTCCAGCAGGATCCGCAGGCACTCGTCGGTCTCCATCCGGGCCAGCGCCGCACCCAGGCAGTAGTAGGTGCCCATGCCGAAGCTCAGGTGCCGGTTGCGCTTGCGGGTGATGTCGAAGGTGTCCGGGTCGGGGAAGATCTCCGGGTCGCGGTTGGCCGCCATCAGCGCCAGATAGATGTGCCGCCCCGCCGGTACGGGATGCCCGGCCACCTCGACGGGCTCCTTGGTGACCCGCCCGATCACGCCGGCCGGCCCGTCGCAGCGCAGCATCTCCTCGACCGCCGACGGCATCAGCTCCGGGTCCGCCCGCAGCCGGGCCAGCTGATCCGGGTGGTCGAAGAGCAGGACCAGGCCGTTGGCGATCAGGTTCGCGGTGGTCTCGTGCCCGGCGAAGAGCAGCAGTACGCAGTTGGCGACCGCCTCGTCCTCGGTGACGGCGCCCTCGGCCTCGGCCGCCATGAACATGCTCAGCACGTCCTCGCGCGGAGCCCGGCGGCGTTCGGCGGCGATGGTCCGGAGGTAGTCGTGCATCTCCAGCATGCTGCGCTGGGCCTGGCGCATCTGCTGCAGGTCGCCGTTACCGAAGATCGGCACGATGTCCCGCGACCACGCCTGCAGCTGCTCGCGGTCGGTGGTCGGCATCCCGAGCAGCTCGGCGATCACGTTGGCCGGCAACGGGTACGCGAGATCGCGGACCACGTCCATCTGTCCCTTGGGGGCGACGACGTCGAGCAGTTCGTGGGTGAACGCGCGTACCCGCGGCCGCAGCCGGTCGACCATCGCCGGGGTGAAGTAGCGCTTGAGCAGCTGCTGGAAGCGGACGTGGTCGGCCGGGACGGTGTGTCCCATCCACATCTCGATGGACCGGCGGACCGGGGCCAGCTCCTCCTGCTCCTCGGGCGTGAGACGCTGGAGGACCTGGGCCATGTTGGCGCTGTCCATGCGTTTGTCGCGCAGGGCGGCGTTGATGTCCGCGTACCGGGTGAGCAGGTAGGCGTCGAGCTGGGGCAGCCGGGCCAGGGGGCTTTCGGCGCGGACCCGGTGCAGGAACGCGTTGTGGTCGGCCATCACTTCCGGGGTGAACAGGTCGTAGTCCCGTACCGTTGCGATGTCGTCACTCATGGTCGCGATTCTGACGGAATGCAGTGATCGTTCTCAATGCTTTCATCGGCATTGTCCGGGAAACGACGGACGGGCCGGCCTGTCGCCGGCGGTCAGCGCGCGGAGAGCAGGTGACTGACCTGCGGCGGTCCGTCGGCCAGCGCCCGGGCCCGTTCCTCGACCGCCCGGTCGGCCCCGGTCAGCCGGCCGCCATGTTGCCGCAGGTGCTCGTTCCAGCTCGGCACCAGGTACGCCTCGACGAAGCGGTCCGGCTCTTCCCCGTCGCGGAACAGGCCCCAGCGCACCGCGCCGGTCCGCAGCCGGCTGCGGCGTACCGCCTCCGGCCACCAGCAGCAGCCGGTTCAGGGACCAGCGGGCCCGTAGCCGGGGGAGCAGCAGCGCGCCGGCCACCGCGCCGACGCCGACTGCGCCGAGCAGGACGCCGTACCCGCCGGAGCCGAGCCCCAGGCGACGACTGGCGACCAGGGGGAGCAGGGCCCAGAGCGCACTGCCGGGCACCAGGAACAGCCCCGCGCGCAGCAGGATGCGGCGGACGACCGGGGAATGCCGGACGTAGCGACCGCCGGAGCGGACCGCGGCGGCGAAGCGCTCCGGCGCGGTGCCCATCGTGGCGGCCGGCGGCCGCCAGTGCCACAGGACGACCGCGAAGATGACGAAGGAGGGCGTGCGGAGGCGGAGGCCGGCTGGGGACCGGCAACGTCAGGATGGTGAGCAGAACGCCTACCGCGACCAGGGTGTCGGTCCCGGTCTACCCGGACCTGCCACGCTCTACCGCCGAGCCGGAGATCCTGGCGGTGCGACCTCGCCACGATGGGGTGACCGCGCTTGGCTCAGCCGCGCGGCCGGCCTTCTAATGTGTGCCGTGATGGAGTTCAGCCGGCGCGCCGGATGCGTCGTGGCCGGGTTGCTGGTCCTCGGGCTCGTGGTGCTGTTCGCCGCGACCGGCCTGGACACGGCCGACAAGGTGGCCAGCGCCGTCTGTGCCGTGCTCGCCGTGGTGGCGCTGTGCTGGCAGTACCTGGTGTCGCCGCCGGGCTCCGGGGCGTCCCCGGTGAGGGCCGCCGGTCCCGGCGCGGTCGCGGTCGGCGGTGACAACAACGCGGAAGTGAGCACCCGGTTCGCCGGCCCGGTCCCACCGGCGGCACCCGGCGCGAGCGGGCCCGCGTCCGTCGTGGTCGGCGGCACCAGCAGTGCGGCCATCCGTACCGAGGTGCGGTTGTGGCAGTGACACCCGCCGGACCCGGCGCGGTCAGCGTCGGCGGGGACGTGCACGCTCCGATCACCACCCACGTGTACGGCGGCGACGGCCCGACGTTCACCGTCGAGACGCCCCCGCCCGACCTGCCCCACGAGTTCGCCGACCTCGCCGCGTTGCGGGAGCAGCCCAGCAAGCTGCTCAACGCCCGCCGCCGGGTGATCCCGTTCAGTGGCCGGGCCCGGGAGCTCGCCGACCTGGCGGGCTGGCGTGACCACGGACCGCGGCGGGCGGCCCGGCTGATCTACGCCGCCGGTGGCGAGGGCAAGACCCGGCTCGCCGCGCGGGCCGCCGAGCACGCCGCCGCGGCCGGGTGGACGGTCGGCTGGGCACGGCACCGGACCGACACCCCGGGCGGCGGCGATCCGCTCACCGTGACCGGCGACCAGCCGTTGCTCATCGTCGTGGACTACGCCGAACGCTGGCCGCTGACCCACCTGCAGTCGCTGCTCGACCGGTACGCCCGCCACCCCGGCCCGCTGCGCGTGCTCCTGCTGGCCCGGTCGCTGAGCTGGTGGTCGGTGGCCGACTCGATCTGCGACAAGCTCGGGATCATCGCCGGCGCGCCGGTGCCGCTGGAGCCGCTCGCCGGCACCGACGCCGACCGGCAGGCGCTGTTCGAGACGGCCTGCCGGCGCTTCGCCGAGATCTACGGGCTGCCCGCGTCGACCGGGTTCGCCGTCCCGGGTGGTCCCGCCGACCGCGCCTACGGGTCGGTGCTGACCGTGCACATGGCTGCACTGGCTGTCGTCGACGCGAACGCTCAGCGTCGGCTCGCCCCCCGCGGCGCGAGGGACCTGTCGCGGTATCTGCTCAACCGTGAGTGTCACTACTGGACGGTGCCGCACGGCGAACACCGGGCCACCACGGCCGCGCGGGCCGTCTTCCTCGCCTGCATCACCGGTGGCCTGCCCCAGCCCGCCGGCGCCGCCCTCCTCGACCGCACCGGACTGCCCGCGGCGGCCGGCACGAGCGCGCAGCAGATCCTCGACGCCCACGCGCGCTGCTACCCGCCCACGACCGCCGGGACGGTCCTGGAACCGCTGTACCCCGATCGTCTCGCCGAGGACTTCATCGGGCTCACCCTGCGTACCGATCAGCCGGACAGCCTGGCCGACACCTGGTGCGGCAGCTCGCTCACCGACGTCTTCGCCCGCGAAGCCGGGCGAGTGCCCGGCCACGCCGGCCGCGGACTCATTTTCCTCGCCGCGGCCGCGGCGACCTGGCCGCACGTCGGTACGGCGCTGCGCACGCTGCTGCACGCCGACCCGTCGCTGGCGGTCGACGCCGGCGGCCCGGCTCTGCTGGCGATCACCCCGTACGCCGACGCGGAGATCGCCGCGGCCGTCAGCCGGCACCTGACCGAGCGCAGCCTCGACCTGCACCCGGCGGCCGCCCTGCTCAGCTGCGGCATCCTGCAGGTGTCGCTGCTGCTGAACAGCCGCCGGGGCACGTGAAGCGGGGCGCGGCCCGACGGCCGCGCCCCACCGGTCACGAGGTCGGGTTGTCGATGACGTGCAGGGTCGGTGCGCCGCCCGCGGCCGGCTGGGTGACGGCGTACAGGGTCTCGCTGTCGGGGGACCAGACCAGTCCGCGCGGGGCGAGCACGTCGCTGCTGAGGTCGATGCGCCGCTCGGGGACGACACCGCCGGTCTCGTAGACGTAGATGTCGTCGCCGGAGGCCCTGACCCCGTTGGCGACGTGGTAGTCGTCGGGCGCCGCGGCGACGGCGACCGGGTAGTACCCGGTGTAGTAGGAGCCGCGGCCGGACAGGTCGTCGGTCGCGTACGCCTGGGTGGCGTTGCGGGAGCCGGCCCCGGTCAGCAGGGTCTGGCCGTACTTGTCGATGCTGATGTCATTGAGGTTGCTGCCCGGCGCGGTGCCGGAGGTCTTCGTGGTCAGGGCCCCGTCCTCGGCGATGTCGTAGACGTACACGGTGGACAGACTGAGGTTGAGCTGTGCGGCGACCAGCGGACCGGCCGGTTCGTCGGCGCGGGCGGCGAGCAGGGGAGCGCGCTGGAAGCGGACGTCGCCCTGGGTGTTGAGGTCGATCGTCGGCTTGGGCGGGGTGCTCGGGGTCGGCGAGGGCGACGGCGCCGCGGACGGCGACGCCGACGGGTCGGGCTCCACCGGCTCCGGGAACTTCACCCGGCCCACGCCGCCGCTCCAGGTGCCGTCGCAGCCGTGGCCGAACCAGAGCAGCTCGCCGGCCCGTACGAGGTGGGTGGGGCACGTCCGCGCGCCGGTGCTGTAGCGGTCGGTCTCCTTGAGGGTGTGGGTGTCGATCACCGAGATCGCGTCGCCGGCGGCCAGGGCCACGTAGAGCTTGTGGTTGTCGGCGTTCAGGGCCAGGCCGGTCGCGCCGTACTGACCGGTGATGGTCTTCTTCACGTGGCCGTCGAGGTCGGTGACGACGACGCCGTTCGAGCCGGACCCGCCGGTGATGTAGACCTGGTCGTGGTCCTGATCGACGACGAGGTCGCCGAAGGCGGGCAGCCCCAGCTGGTGGTCGAGGGCCTGAGCCGGCCCTCCTGAGTAGACGATTGTCGTAACAGCCAGGGCAGCGACGGCCGCACCTGCGAATATGCGGCTGTTCGGCACCTTCATTGATTCCTCCCCCGTGACACAACGATGGCGCAGGCAGGTTATGCACGCCATTCCGGGTCCCGCTGTCCCGGGCGCCGTCGTATCGCAGGGGCCGGGGATTGGGACATTCCGACTACGGGACAAGCGTCGGACCATTGAGGACGGTCATTGCCGGTGACGGATCCGGCTGATACGGTCGCTGCCAGCTATCGGCTGAGTACCACCACACGGGGGGCCGGATCCGCTCGGTCCGACGCGCTTGTACGCGTCGCAATTCTTCTGTCAACCGAGTCGGCCAGCGACAATCACCAGCGCACATCCGCCCTTCCCGCACGCCCATTTCTTCTCTGGCGACGTGTGGCGATCGAGGCTGCCTGTTCCGTCGCCTGTCCGCACCTCCATCGAGGAGAGCTCGACGAGCATGGACACCCATTCTCCGCACAATCGCCGTCGTCGTACCGCCATCGGCGCGGGCCTGCTCGGCCTGCTGCTCATCGGCTCGGGCCTGGTCGCCACGCAGCGCTTCGGTGACGACGGGTCGTCGTCGAAGTCCGCCGAGGAACGCGCCCGGGACGCCGTGGTGCTGGCCGATCCGCCCCCGGGCGTGCCGCCGGTCAAAGGCCGCCCGGTCGCCGCCACCGCGCCGGGACCGGGCAGCAGCCTGCCCGACCGGCAGAAGGCGCCCACCGGCAAGACGTTGCCGGCCGCGAAACGGGTCGCGGAGAAGGTCTCGGCGCGTACCTCGAACGCCAAGGTGTGGACCCTGGCCGACGGCCGCACGCAGGCCGAGGTCAGCGGCACGCCGCTGCACTACCGCGACGACGCCGGGCGCTGGCAGGACATCGACACCACGGTCCGGCCCACGAACGAGCAGGGCTACGTCTACCGCGCGCGGAAGAACGCCTTCGACAGCCGCTTCGGCGACCGCACCGACCGGCTCGTCCGCTACGACCTGGGCGGCCGCTCGGTGTCCGTCGGCGTCGCCGGGGCCGCCCGCAAGGTGACACCCAGGGTGCGGGGCAGCGCGGTCCGCTATCCGGACGTGTTCGGCGGCGCCGACGTCGCGTACGACGTGAACGCCTCGGCACTGAAGGAGAAGATCGTGCTCGACAAGGCCCCGGCCGGGGCCGCGTCGTACACCTTCACGCTCGCGCTCGACGGGGTCACCGCCGCCGCGCAGCCCGACGGCTCGGTCGCCTTCCGCGCCGCCGACGCCGACGGTGCGCCGCTGTTCTACCTGCCGAAGCCGTACATGTACGACAGCGGCGCCGACCCGGCCACGCCGACCGGCACCGGGTGGAGCAACAAGGTCACCCAGGTCCTCACCGGCTCCGGCTCCACGCTGCGGCTCACCGTCACGGCCGACGAGAAGTGGCTGCGCGACAGCGCCCGCAAGTACCCCGTGGTCATCGACCCCACCATCAAGGTGCAGCCGCAGGTCGGCCAGGCCCAGGACGGGATGATCAACTCGTACGACCCGGCGGCCAACTACGACACCTCGTGGCGGCTGTCGGTCGGCACGAACCAGGTCAGTGGCTCCACCAACGCGATCTTCCGCAGCCTGGTCAAGTTCCCGCTCAGCGAGGTCCCGGCCGGTACGAAGCTGGACTCGGCCCAGCTCAAGATGTACTTCGACCAGAACATGGTGAACGCGCTCGACGGCACCGTAGTGCCGATCAACGCGCACCGGGTCACCGCGCCGTGGAACGAGAGCACGGTCACCTGGAACAACATCAACACCGCGGTCGGCGAGATCGGCACCAACACCGAGCAGATCGACAACGCCGACTCCGGCAAGACCGCGGCCGTGGGCGAGTGGCCCTCGGTCAGCGCCACGGCGGCCGTGGGCGGCAGCTACCGCACCAACAGCGGCGCCACCACCGGCGACACCTACACCTGGGTGCCGCGGGTCACCGAGGCCGGCAAGTACGACGTGCAGGTGCACTACGTCCCCGGCTCCGACCGGGCCACGAACGCGCCGTACACGGTCTTCCACACCGGTGGCAGCACCGTGAAGACGGTCAACCAGACCACCGGGTCGGGCAGCGGGACCTGGGTGTCGCTGGGTGAGTTCTCCTTCAACGCGGGCACCACGCACAAGGTCGTCCTGGGCGACGTGGCCAACAAGACCGTCGTGGCCGACGGCGTCCGCCTGGTCAAGAAGGCCGCCGACAGCAAGGGCGCCTTCCAGAACCACGCCTGGCACACGTTCAGCGTCCGGTCGATCGTGCAGGACTGGATCGACGGCAAGCAGGCCAACAACGGTTTCGTGCTCAAGACCCCGAACGAGGCCAGTGTGCTGAGCGGCCCGCGCTACGAGGGCGCGGAGAACGCGTTCGGCGGCGAGGTCGACACCTTCCCGACGCTGCTGCTGACCTGGGGCCGGCCCGGCGTGACGCTGCAGATGCCGACGACGATCCGGTCCACCGGCGCCGAGCTGGCCTGGAGCGCCTACGCCGACCCGTCGACCAGCACGGGCGACGACATCGTCGAGTACCAGGTGCACCGCAGCTCCGCGCAGAGCTTCATCCCCTCGGAGCGCACCCTGGTCGCACCCGTCCTCAAGGACCGCACGTCCTACAGCGACACCAGCGGCACACCGACGCCGGCGAACAACGCCACCGAGTTCGGTGCCCCGTTCTACTACATGATCGTCGTGAAGACCCGTGACGGGCAGCTCATCCCGTCCCCGGCCGAGCAGGTGCAGCTGCCCAAGGCCGGCCACATCGTGCGCGTGCTGCAGGGCAACTCCACCGACACGACGCTGACCAGCAAGCAGCCCGACACCGGCCACGACGTGCTCGACGGCGGCGGGCTGGTCCAGATCGGCAACAACGGCTCGATCTTCGGCACCAGCCGGGCCGTGGTGAAGTGGCCGAGCATGACCGGGCTGCCCACGGGCACCAAGGTGCTCAGCGCGAAGGTCGGCCTCTGGGGTGCGTACTCCGAGGGCGACGGCGGCGCCACCTTCGCCATGCACGGCCTGACCCGTGACTTCGACGAGGCCACCGGCTCGTGGAACAAGGCCGCCGGTTCGACCGCCTGGACCACCCCCGGTGGCGACTACACGGCGACCGCGTCGGGCTCGGTGACCAACATCGGCACCGATCCGCGCTGGCAGAACTGGAACGCCACCGCGCTGGTGCAGGGCTGGGTGAACACCCCGAGCAGCAACAAGGGTGTGCTGTTCCGGCTGGCCAACGAGTCCACGCCGACCCAGCGGGTGCTGTTCACCGCGGGTGAGGTGCCGGACATCCGGCAGCGGCCCCGCCTCGAGGTGATCTACACGGCGCCGGCCACGGAGAACACGTACTACGCGCCCACCGTGCCCTCGCGGATGATCCCGGGTGACGAGTACACGTCGCCGGTCACCATCACCAACTCGACGAGCTCTCCGCTGAACAAGGCGGACTGGGTGCTGTCGTACCGGTGGGAGCTGGCCGACGGCACGGACGTCACCAACGGCGACAACCAGCGTGAGACGCCGCTGCCGGTGGATCTCGCCTCCGGCGCGGTGACCACGGTCAACGCGAAGATCATGACGCCGGTCCGCTCGGACCAGGGCAACAAGCGGCAGAAGTTCGTCCTCAAGTGGGACCTGCGCAACAAGACCACCAACCAGTGGCTGTCGCAGGTGTGGGAGATCCCGCCGCTGGCCCAGCCGGTGACCGTCGAGGACCCGACCTCCGACCAGCTCGGGCTGGAGAAGTTCTACCAGTACACCGGCCAGAACGCGGGCGCCGGCTCGACCGTGATGGTGAACCAGTTCTCCGGCAACGCTGTGTTCAGCTACAACGCGTTCAGCAACCCGAGCCGCGGCCTGTCCACGTTCCTGCGGCTGTCGTACAACAGCCAGGACAGTTCCAATTCCTACATCGGGTACGGCTGGTCGCTGTCGACCTCGACCGTCACCCGGCTCGGCTCACCGTTGCAGTTCTCCGGCGGCACCGATCGTTGGCCGGCGAAGGTCACGCTGACCGACGGTGACGGCACCAGCCACTTCTTCGACCTCAACAAGCACGACAGCACCAACGAGGCCGACTGGGACTACGACAGTCCCTCCGGTATGCACCTCTATCTGCAGCGCAACGGCGACGACCCGACCCGTACCTGGGTGATGACCCGGCCGGACCGCAGCCAGTTCTACTTCGACGTGGACGGCTACCAGACCGCCGTCATCGACAAGAACGGCAACGACCTGCGGTTCACCTACGAGCGGGTCAAGGTCGGCAACCGCAACACCGGGGTGCTGAAGTACATCACCGACGCCACCGGCCGCCGCACACTGACCTTCGAGTACTTCAACAGCGGCGACAACTTCGCCTTCTTCACCGGCAACAGCGACTCCAAGCAGTCCGGCACGAACCTGGCCAACGGCCAGATCGTCAACCAGCTGCGGGCCATCACCGACGTCACCGGGCGCCGCATCACCCTGACCTACAACGACAAGGGCCTGCTGCGTGAGGTCCTCGACGGGCAGGGCACGGCCGACGAGAAGCCGTTCGGCTTCTACTACGACGACGCGTCGGGACTCAACAACCCCAAGCTCGTCCGGGTCGACGACCCCCGCGGCCACGGCACCAAGCTGGGCTACTTCCCGGCCTCCGCGGGCAACCTGCTCAAGTGGCGGACCGAGAAGGTCGTCGACCGCAACGACAAGAACATCGACTTCACCTACACCGACCCGGACGGCTCGACCGGCTCGTTCATCGAGAACGTCGTCACCGACGCCAACGGGCACGCCTCGAAGTACCTGCTCGACGGCTTCGGCCGGCCCACCCTGCTGACCAACGCCAAGCAGCAGAAGACCGAGCTGACCTGGGACGCCGACAACAACGTGCGGCGCCTGGCCGAGGACAACGGCGCGGTCACCACCTGGGTCTACGACGAGAAGACCGGCCTGCCGCTGGAGATCAAGGATCCGGAGGCCAACAAGAACAACTGGCCGGCGCAGAAGCTCGAATACCGGTTCGGTCTCAAGGGCCACACCGCCGAGCTGACCGCCAAGACGTCCCCGGAGGGCCGTAGGCACACCTTCGGCTACGACGCCTACGGCAACCTGACCTCGGTCACCGACCCCAAGGGCAACGCGACCGCGGCCGCCGGTGACTACACCTCGGTCTACACGTACGACACCTGGGGTCAGCAGAAGACGTCGACCGACGCCAACGACAACACCACCAAGTACGAGGACTACGACCCGGTCGGCTACCCGAAGACGATCATCGACGCCCTCAACCAGAAAGAGACCTACGAGTACGACGCCATCGGCAACGTCGTCGCGATCACCGACGCCGCCGGCAAGACCTCGACGTACACCTACGACGTCTTCGGCCGGCCGCTGAACTCCCGGGAACCGAAGGACGCGGCGAACAACGTCTTCATCGTCACGCCCGGCCCGACCTACGACGGCAACGACAACGTCGTCCGCGAGGAGGCCGCCAACGGGGCCGTGACGGAGTCGGGCCACGATCCGACCGACCGGCTGGAGTTCCGCAAGGAGCCCAGTGACGGCAGTGGTGCGCCGGAGCGCATCACCACCTACGACTACGACAACGTCGGCAACCTGCTGCGTGACACCGAGCCCAAGGGCAACCTGACGGCGACTCCGGACGACTACACGACGACCTACCGCTACGACGAGCTGAACCAGGTCGTCGAGGCCACCGATCCGCTCGGCGGCCGGGTCGTCTCCACCTACGACAACGTGGGGAACCTGAAGACCGCGGCGGACCAGCGCAAGTCGGCCACCACCGACCCCGACGACTACAACGCGAAGTACGACTACGACCTCAACCACCGGCAGATCGCGATCACCGACGCGGCCGGCAACGTCACGAAGACGGAGTACGACCGCGACGGCAACCCGACCGCCACGGTGGACCGGGAGAACAACCGCACCACCGTCAAGTTCGACGCGCGTTCCGCGGTCGAGGAGATCAAGGCTCCGCACAAGACCGTCGACGGCACGACGACGTACCGCACCTCGAAGTTCGAGTACGACGAGGTCGGCAACAAGACCCGGGCCATCTCACCACGGGGTGTCGAGACCACCGGCGACTTGAACGACTTCGCCACGGTGACCGTCTACGACGTGCTGAACCGGGTCAAGGAGCAGCAGGAGCCGTACGCCTCCGGGGACGAGCGGTACAAGACGGCCGACAAGACCGTCTACACCTACGACGAGGTCGGCAACACCAAGACGGTGAGCTCCCCACCGTCGGAGGGTGAGACGACCCGGCCCGAGACCAGGTACACGTACTGGGACAACGGCTGGAACCGCACCAGCACCGACGCCTTCGGCATCCGGACCGAGTACGACTACGACACCATCGGCAACCAGACCTCCCGCAAGGTGACCGGGGCGAACAACAAGACCCGGCAGATGAACTGGACGTTCTTCCCGGACGGCAAGCAGAAGACCCAGTCCGACGACGGCGCCGGGTCCGGCACCGCCCGGAAGAACTTCGAGTTCTCCTACGACGCCAACGCCAACCTGACCACGATGCTCGACAAGAGCACCGACGCCAGGGTCGACACGTACGCGATGACGTACGACGTGGTCAACCGCATGGAGAAGGTCGAGGAGAAGCTCGACGGCTCGGTCAAGAACACCACCCGGTACGGCTACGACGTCAACGACAACCTGCTCGAGCTGACCCACGACAAGACGTATTCGAAGTACACCTACGACGCCCGCGACCTGGTCTCGGAGCTGAAGAACGGCAAGACCGCCACCGACTCCGACGCGAAGACGACCACCTTCACGTACACGAAGCGGGGCCAGGTCGCCACGGAGAAGAAGGGCAACGGCAACACCGTCACCTACGACTACTACCTCGACGAGCAGCTGCAGAAGCAGGTCGAGAAGAAGTCGAGCGGCACGGTGGTCAACGAGCACGCCATCGAGTACGACGCCAACGGCCACCGCGCCAAGGACGTCGCCAAGAAGCAGAACGCGGACAACAAGTCGGCGACGATCGACACCACCACGACGTACGAGTACGACCCCAGGGACCGGATCCGCAAGCAGGTCAAGACCGGTAGCGGTGCCGGCACCGAGACGTATGTCCACGACGCCAACAGCAACGTCATCGAGCAGTCGGTCAAGAACACCAGGACCACGTTCAACTACGACAGGAACCGGCTCAAGACCTCCACGTCCACCACCGCCGGCGTCTCGGTCAGCTCGACGTTCAAGTACGACGACTTCGGCCGGCAGGAAAGCACGACGACGGACGGCAAGGAGACCGAGAAGTACACCTACGACGGCTTCGACCGCACGACCAAGTACACCAAGACGCCCGGCGGCGACACCGAGTACACCTACGACCCGCTGGACCGTCAGCTCACCCGCAAGCAGAACGACAAGACCACCAAGTTCTCCTACCTCGGGCTGGCCGAGCAGGTGCTGTCGGAGGAGGAGGGCGGCAAGCTCCGCAAGACCTACCAGTACGGGCCGGACGGTAACCTGCTGTCGCAGGCGAAGTTCAAGGACGACGGCAGCTTCGAGACGTCCTACCAGGGTTACAACCCGCACACCGACGTCGAGCAGATCACCGACGAGCAGGGCGACTCCCGGGCGACGTACGGCTACACCGCGTACGGCAGCAACGACGACGCCCAGTTCAGCGGCGCCGACAAGCCCGACGCCGGCAATCCGGAGGACCCGAACAAGGAGCCGTACAACGCCTACCGGTTCAACGGCAAGCGGTTCGACCAGTCCTCCGGCTCGTACGACATGGGGTTCCGTGACTACGACCCCGGCCTGAACCGGTTCCTGACCCAGGACAGCTACAACGGCGCCCTGGACGACATGAACCTGTCGACCGACCCGTTCACCAACAACCGGTACGCCTTCGGCGGCGGCAACCCGATCTCGCAGGTGGAGATCGACGGCCACTTCTCCCTCAGCGACGTCGGCCACGCGGCGCTGGACGTCGCCGGCCTCGTCCCCGGTGTCGGAGAGGTCGCCGACCTGGCCAACGCGGCCTGGTACGCGGCCGAGGGCGACTACGGCAACGCGGCCCTGTCGGCGGCCTCGGCGATCCCGTTCGCCGGCTACGCGGCCAGCGCCGCCAAGGGCGCCAAGTACGCCGCCAAGGGCGTGGACGCCGCCCAGTCGGCGGCCAAGGGTGCCGACGCCGCGCGCAGCGGGTCGAAGGCGGCCAACGCGGCCCAGGGTGGCGGCAAAGCAGCACCGTCGCCCGCCAAGGCATCGTCCGGCGGCGGTGGACCGACCGGCGGCGCCAAGGCAACCGGCGGCGGTGGTAGCGCAGGACCAGCCAAGGCACGCGGCAGTGGTGGCGGCGGTGGTGGCGCGAAGAGCGGCGGCACGGCGGCCTCCCGTGGGGGCAGTTGTGCGAGCAACAGCTTCGTGCCCGGCACGGCCGTGCTCATGGCGGACGGCTCGTTGAAGCCCATCGAGGACATCGACCTCGGCGACGAGGTGCTGGCCGGCGACCCGGAGCTGGGTATCACCGAGAGCCGGCCGGTCACGGACCTGATCACCGGTGACGGGGAAAAGCAACTGGTCGAGATCACCGTCGACACCGACGGCGCGGCCGGGAAAGCCACGGGAAGCGTCATCGCGACCGACGGCCACCCGTTCTGGGTCGACCAGCTGGGCAAGTTCGTCCCCGCCGCGGAGCTGCAGACCGGCGACCTGGTCGAGGACGTCGACGGCAATCTCCTCGAGGTCAAGGCGACGCACACCTGGAAGGAGACCCGGCAGGTCCACAACCTGACCGTCGACGGCATCCACACGTACTACGTCGTCGTCGGGACCGCCACGGTTCTGGTGCACAACTGCGGTGGCAAGATCCCGTACAACAGCGACGGTCTCAGCACCGCGGCGTACAAGGCCCGTGGGGGTGGTGGATTCCCCACCGGTCCGCGGACCAAGGCGCCCGGCGGCAACGTCGCGGTGGCCAAGGTCGACGGTCACAACGGCCTGATCACCGGATTCAGCAAGGGCGACGGCTACCATTCCGAGGACCACATCATCGACCAGATCAACGCGATGAAGGCCAAGGGCAACAACGTCGGGAAAATCACCGAACTGTACAGCGAACGGCAACCCTGCTCCGCGTGTGCCAGCAAGCTGTCCGGTTATCTGGCGGACAATGCGCGAGTGACGTGGTCGGTCCCCTGGGGCGACAATGCGCTGGTCAATTCCGTGGCCAATGAGATGCTGGCCGGGATGATCCGAAGAGCCAGCGGCGGACGGTAGTGCGGCGAGGGGCCCGGGAAAGAATTCCCGGGCCCCTTCTGTCGTCGTGCGGTGAATGGATTAGTCTCGGCGAATGGCTGACGACGCACTCGAGACCACAGTGGCGCGGGAGTTGCGGGCCGCCGGACTGCAGGCTTCGTCATTCGACGAGCCCCGGGCCGGCGGCTTCGGTGTCGAACCGGACGACGGTTTCGTCTCGGTGGTCTGGACGCCGTCCGAGGCCATGAGCTCCGTCGCCTTCGACAAGATGATGGCGGGAGAGACGGAGCACGAGGCGGTCCTGCACATGGGACGGGTCAAGCACCTGATGGCGACCGCGATCCTGGAGATCCTGCGGTCCGCCGGCCTCGAGGCCAGGATGAGCTCGGACGACATGGCTCCGGCCACGGTGGAGGTCCGATCCGGCGGCGCCGCGCGGTGAGCCGCTCGCTGCGGGTCCTACGCGCCGAGCAGCCGCCGGGAAGAGGCGTGCGCGTGCACCCACCAGGCGAGGGGGAGGGCGGTCAGCACCACCGCCTGGATCGCGAGCAGCGAGGCGACGATGCCCCAGCGGTCGGCCACCAGTCCGGCTCCGAGCGCGACGAGCGCGTACAGCACGCTGCCGAGCAGCGACGCGAGCGAACCCATCGTCGCGCGTTCCCGGTCGGTGAACTCCCGCTGGAGCAGCGTCTGCTGGGCGATCGTCGACATGCCGTAGGCCGGTGAGCCCAGCAGCACCGGCGAGAACACCGTCGGCTTGACCAGCGCCACGACGTTCGCCACGGTGTCGAACAGCTCACCGGACAGCAGAGTGCGGGTCGCGCCCAGCCGGCCGATCACCCAGCCACTGACGCGGAAGCCGGCGAAGGCCACGGCGTGGCCGAAGGTCCGCCACAGGCCCAGCGCCCAGAGCGGCCACAGCCCGGCCACGAAGACCGGCGACAACTGCGCCGCGCTCTCGCTGCTGTAGCGAAGGGCCGACACCAGAGTCATCCGGCGGAGCACCGGATTACGGCGGATGCCGCGCAGGGCCGATCCGAGATGCACCAGTACGGTCGACTCCAGCGGGCCGTGCACCCGCGGTTCCCGGACCCGCCAGGCGATGAAGACACACAGGACCTGCGGTACGACCGACAGTACGACCACGCCGCGCAGGGACCACGCGTCGCCGACCACGCCCCCCACGGCCGCCGCCAGGGCGAGCGCGAGCTGGAACATCGAGTTCACCCGGCCCGAGTGCCGCGGGAACTCGTCCTCCCGGCCGGCTTCGAGCAGCGTGTCGTAGAGCAGAGACTCGTTGTTGCCGCTCCACAGTGCGGTGGCTGTGCCTTCCAGCACGACAGCAGCCAGGAGCAGGCCGTAGCCCGGAGCGGCGGCGTACCCGAGATGGGCGGCCACCATGACGACGGCACCGGCGATCATGGTGCCGCGCCGCCCGAGGCGGTCGGAGAGCACCCCGGTCGGGACCTCGAACGCCGCCGAGGACAGCATCTTCACCGCCAGGAGGCTGGCGGCGGCGGTGTACGAGCCGGTGACCTGCGCGAAGTAGATGACCATGATGGGCCCGTACAGGCGGAAGTCACCGCAGAAGTTGAACCAGCTCAGCAGGCGGACGTTGCGGGGGACAGGTGTAGCGGCGGAACGCGGACGAGCGAACACAGCGGAACTCCCGGAAAGGCGAACGGAGACGCCAGACAGCGCCACGGGCCGGTGACAGGTGTCACCTCGCCCCGGGCGACCGGGATGGGTGCTGTGTTGCTACCCGCGCGGCTCTAGCAGCCGGCGACCGCGGTCACCAAGGGGCGAACGGAAGCTCCGGTCATCGTGGTGGCCATCAGTGCTCCTCATTTCTCCGGGCGGAATGTCTCCGGGCGGACGCGCCGTAACGGCTGCAACTCTAGCGGCTCAGTCGACGTCGGCGAGCAACCGGCGCGCCGCCGCCTCGTCGGCGGCGGCCACCAGCACGTGCACCCCCTGCAGTTGCAACTGTGGCTCCTGCCCACCGGCGTCGTCGGCCGCCGAGGCGGCCCGGAGACCGTGGCTGCGCAGCAGGCCCACGATCAGCTCCGCCTCGGTGCGGCTGCCGACGACCGCCACGGACACCGCGGCGCGGTTCATCACGCCTCCTGACCGGCGGGCGCGGCCACGGCGGCGGCCCGCGCGCCGGCGATCTGCGCGTCGAGGTCGCGCAGGGCCTGGAACACGGCCTCGGAGAACGTCGGGAACGGCTGGATGACGTCGAGCAGCACCGGCACCGGAGTGCCCGTACGGATGGCCAGCGTGACCTGCTGAAGCCACTCGCCCGCCTCGGGTCCCAGGGCGCAGGCCCCGGTGATCCGCTCACCGTCCGACACCAGGGTCAGGAAGCCTGGCTGGGTGTCGTAGGCGCGGGTGTAGGTCGACGTGCGGGGGACCCCGCTGAGCTGGATCGTGGCGGTGAAGTCGCCCTCAGCCGCACCGACCGCGGCCGCCTGCGGGTCGCAGAAGATCACCCGGGGCACCGCCTCGTAGTGCGCCTCGCGCTGCCCGCCGAGGATGTTCGACGCGACGACCCGGCCCTGGTACTCGCCGACGTGGGTGAGCAGCCACAGCCCGGTGACATCGCCGATGGCCCAGAGGTTCGGCCCGGCGGAGAGCCGGCTGTCGACGGCGATCCCGCGGGGGTCCGGCGTGATGCCGACCGTCTCGAGCCCGATGCCGGTGACCCGCGGCCGCCGTCCGGTCGCCACGAGCAGGCGGTCACCGCGCACCTCGGAGCCGTCCGCTGACGCCAGCACGTACTCGTCGCCGTCGAGCCGAGCGGCGGTCGGCGCCTGGCCGAGCCGCACCTCGATGCCGTCGGCCCGCAGGACCTCGGCCACCTGGTCACCGAGAGCCCGCGGCTCCCGCGGCAACAGGCGGTCGCCGCGCTGCACGAGCGTGACGGACCCGCCGAGCCGGGTGACCGCCTGCGCCATCTCGACCCCGATCGCCCCGCCGCCGAGCACCAGCAGCCGCCGCGGCACCTCGGTGAGGCCGGTGACCTCCCGGTCCGTCCACACCCCAGGCAGTTCGGACAGCCCGGGCAGCGACGGGAACGCGGGATCCGAACCGGTGGCGACCACGACGTGCCGGGCGGTGTACGTCGTCCCGTCCACCTCGACAGCACCCGGTCCGGCCAGCCGGCCCCGGCCGCGGATCACCTCGATCCCGGCACCGCGCGCCCACGCCACCTGGCCGGCGTCGTCGTAGTTCGACACCATGAAGTCACGCCAGGCCAACGCCGACTTCACGTCGACGGTCCCGGTCACGGCCTCCTTGGCGCCGGGGGCGTTACGGGCCCCTGCCAGCGCCTCCCCGGGCCGCAGCAGAGTCTTGGACGGAATGCAGCCCCAGTACGAGCACTCGCCGCCGAGCAGCTCCCGTTCGACCATGGCCACGCGCAGCCCACCAGTGGCCAGCGCCGCGGCGCAGTGCTCCCCGGGCGCGCCGGCCCCCAGCACGATCACGTCGAAGTCGGTGCTCATCGCGGCGTCCCCTCCAGCGCGGCGGTGGCGTCCCGGTACGCCTCTTCCGCGGTCCGGCCCTGCCGGCGGGCGACGACGAAGGCCGCGTACCAGTCCCACCAGTGATGTTTCGGTGCGGTCGGCTCGTACCGGCCGTGGTTGTCCTCGGCCTCACGCAGAAGCTCGGCCAGCGCTGCGACGTCCATCAGGTGCCCTCCGTGTCGGTTGCGGAACCGGCTCGTCGCCGGTCACTTCACTCTGGCCCGGCCCGGCCCGGGCTCGCGCCCGGGAAACCCACTGGTCGCCGGGCCCCCGTACCTGTTGCTCAGACCCGGCCCGGCAGCCGGTCGGTGAGCTCCTGGAGCAGCCAGCGGTTGCCGTCGGGGTCCTCGAACGTCGCGTAGGAGGCGTAGGAGCGGCGCTGGGGGTCCGGACCGGCGGCGTGGGCGGCGGGGTCGGCGACAAAACCGGCTCCGAGGCTGCCGCCGGCGTCGTGGAAGATCTCGCTGACCGGTACGCCCTGGGACACGAGCCGCGAGCGGGCGACCTCGATGTCGTCGACCGCGAGCAGCAGCCCGCCGTTCTGGCCCGGCCGGGCGGTGGTGACGCCGGTACCCAGGATGATCGAGGCGGTCGACCCGGGCGGGGTCAGCTGCACGGCGTGGTAGCCGCCGCCGGGATCGATGTCGGCGTCGAGCCGCCACCCCAGCCCGAGATAGAAGTCCCGGGCGCGGGCCGCGTCGGCGACCGGAAGGACGGCGACCTCGAGCCGGTACGCCACGGTGGTGCCGGCGGGGCCGGCGGCCGGCGATTCGCCGCTGACCTGGGTGCTGCTGGTCATGATGACCTCCTTGGACCGAATTGTTGACAGCCCGAAGTCTTCTCCCGCGGCACCCTGGCCGCGCCCGGGTGAGGCACTGGTATGACCCCGGGACCCGGCCCACCCGGGGGTCGATCAGGCGGACGGCCGCAGGGCGCTGAAGCGTACGCCGGTGGCCTGTTCGGACAACTCCCACAGCCGGCGGCCGTGGTCGGGGTCGGTCGCCGCGGCCGACAGCCGGCCCGGTGCCGGGTGGCCCCGCAGCTCGCCCGGCCCGTCCGGGGCGATGAGCTCGCCCGGCCGGGCGGCCGGATCGGTGGCGGCATACAGCTGGGGCCGGGCGCCTTGTTCGACCGCCTGGGCCAGCAACGGGTTGCCGATCCGGCCCAGCAGGAACCGCCAGAGCGCGGTCGTGGCGCTGGTCTGCAGGCCGGTGGCGGTGTACCCGGGATGGGCGAGCATGCTGCGCACCGGGCTGCCGGCTGCGGTCAGCCGGCGGTGCAGCTCCCGGCCGAAGATCGCGTTGGCCAGTTTGGACGTGTTGTAGGCGCCCATCGGCGAGTAGCGCGGTCTGCCGGCCGGGTCGGTGGGCGGCCGGGCCTGCCGGTGGTTGACCGAGATCACGGTGACCACGCGCGGGTCGCGGCCGGCGAGCAGCAGGTCGAACAGCAGCCCGGTGAGGGCGAAATGCCCGAGGTGGTTGGTGGCGAACTGCAGCTCGTGCCCCTGCGGGGTGAGGGTGCGCGGCGGGGCCATCACGCCGGCATTGTTGATCAACACGTCGATCCGGGCGTGGTCGGCCCGCATCCCGTCGGCGAAGGTCCGTACCGAATCGGGGTCGGCCAGGTCGAGGCGCCGGACCTCCAGCTCCGCGCCGGGCCGGGCCGCCGCGATGCCGGCGGCGGCGCGGTGGCCCTTCTCCTCATCCCGTACGGCGAGCACGACGCGCGCGCCGCGGGCGGCGAGGGCCCGGGCGGTGGCCAGGCCGAGCCCGCTCGTGGCGCCGGTGACGACCGAGGTACGGCCGTTCTGGTCGGGAATCCGTGCCTCGGTCCAGCCGTCAGCAGTCATACGTCCCACTGTGCTATTGGTGGCACAGTGAGTCAAGATGTGCGCGATCAGACAGGTAGGGCCTGACGTAGCATCTGCCCATGCGATCTCGGGCCGACAGCAGCGTGGCGGAGCGGAAGCGCCAGCTGGTCGCCGACGAACTACGCGACGCCGCCCTGATGCTGCTGGCCTCCCGTGGCTTCGACGCGGTGACCGTCGACGACATCGTCACCGCCGCGGGCATGTCCCGGCGCACCTTCAACCGCTACTACGCGTCCAAGGAGGACGTCGTCGTCCGGTTCCTGGCCGACATGGGCGCCGACATCGTGTCCGCGCTGGCCGAGCGGCCCGCCGCCGAGCCGCCGTCGATCGCGTTGCGGCACGCCGTCTGGGTGCCGCTGGCCGCCTGCACCGACCATCCCGACCACATCGAACGGGCCCGCAAAGTGGTCCGCCTGGTCCTGGACACCCCCGCCCTGCAGGCCCGCTGGCTGGAACGGCAGACCCAGTGGCGGGCCGGGCTGATCGCCGAGCTGGCCGCCCGCCGCGGCCTCGACCCGGCCACCGACCCCTATCCGCGCATCGCCGCCGGGATGGCCCTGGTCGTGTTCGACACCGTGCTCCAGCAGTGGCAGCCGGGCGACGACGAGCAGCGGCTCGCCGAGCTGACCGACCAGGCGTTCGCGGTGGTGGCGCCGGCCCTCGACGCGCCCGCCGGTTGACCTTCGCGCCGCGCTGGGCCCCGGGCGTCGCTACGGCCGGCAGCGTAGGCGATGAGTCGCCGCTCGACGTACGCGATGGGCCCGGCGATCCGGCACCGTGACAGGGACGCCCGCGGCGTCCGTGCCGCACCCGATCCTGAGGAGAGCCTGATGAGGTCAGCCTCAACGATGCCCGCGACCCGGCCCGCCCCGGCGGTCAGCGGCTTCGTTCTCGGCCGGAGGTGGCGCCGGACCACCCTGATCCTGCACATCATCGCCGGTGGCGCCTGGATCGGCATCGACGTCATGGTCGCCGTCCTGGTCTGGACCGGCCGTTACGGGTCGGACGCCGAGGTGCGCGGCCTGGCCTACCGGGCGCTGGCGGCCTTCGCCGTGTGGCCGATGCTCACGGCCGGGCTCATCTGCCTGCTCAGCGGCCTCGTGCTGGGGCTGGGCACCAAGTGGGGGCTGCTGCGCTACTGGTGGGTGGCGGTGAAGCTGACGTTGAACCTGGTGCTCTGCACGCTGATCATCGTCGCGCTGGAGCCGGGCATGGCGGCCGTCGCCGCGTACGGTCGGGAGCTGGGGTCCGGAGCGCAACCTCCGGATGAGGTCTCCTCGTTGTTCTTCCCGCCGGCCGTGTCCCTGACGGCCCTGACGGTCGCGACGGTGCTCAGCGTGGTGAAGCCATGGGGCCGGATCGGCCGGCGTGATCGCCGCACTACCATGGCCCGGTAGGAGCTCGCGGGCACGCTGCTGCGGGACCCGGCGCCACATTGTCAAGGATGACGGGAGACCGTGGTGAGCACCGACGAGCAGTGGGCGAGCGGCGCGTCCCGGATCGACATGACCAGGCCGCACCCGGCGCGACGGTACGACTACTGGCTCGGCGGCAAGGACAACTTCCAGGCCGACCGGGAGGCCGCCGAAGCGATCGCCGCCGTGTTCCCGCACATCCGTACGGCGGCCCGGGAGAACCGCGCCTTCATGCAGCGCGCGGTGAGCCACCTCGCCGCCGGGACCGGCATCCGCCAGTTCCTCGACATCGGCACCGGGCTGCCGACTGCGAACAACGTGCACGACGTGGCCCAGGGCATCGCCCCGGAGTCCCGCATCGTCTATGTGGACAACGACCCGCTGGTGCTCACCCACGCCCGGGCCCTGCTGACCAGCTCCGAACAGGGCGCGACCGCCTACATCGACGCCGACGTGCGCGACCCGGAGAAGATCCTGCGGGACCCGGCCGTGCGCGAGACCCTGGACTGGTCGAAGCCGGTGGCGCTGCTGCTGGTGGCGGTCCTGCACTTCGTCGAGGACGCCGAGGATCCCTACGGCATCGTGCGCAGGCTGGTCGACGAGCTGCCGGCGGGCAGTTACCTGGTGCTGTCGCACGCGACGTTCGACCCGCTGGACCCGGAGACGATCGCCGCCATGAACGCGGTCAACGAGGGGATCAAGCCGCGCTTCTCCCCGCGTACGCTCGCCGAGGTGTCCCGCTTCTTCGAGGGCCTCGACCTGCTGGAGCCGGGGATCGTCTCGGTGTCCGACTGGCGCCCGGAGGGGGACGGACCGCGGCCGAGCCCCGCGGAAGCCACGGGCTACGGCGCGGTGGCCGCTGTCCGTCGCTGATCACCCGTACGCGATCAGACGTTCCGCCAGCTCACGGGGCCGGCTCAGCGCGGGAGTGTGTCCGCCGTCGATCTCGTCCGGGGTGATGCCCAGGCGTTCCCGGGCGACGCGGCGAAGATAGCCGGGCGGCAACAGGCGGTCGTCCCGGCAGATCAACACCCGGGTGGGGACGGCGGGCCAGGCCTTCAGCGGCGACGGCTCATTCATCCGGGTCTCGGACTGGTCGCGGCCGCGGCTCAGGGCCTCGGCGGCCAGGTCCGGCGGGACATCGTGGTAGAAGAGGGCGACTTCGTCGTCGTATCCGCCGACCGCATCGTCGCTGTAGCCGGTGTGCTCCCAGTAGTCGGCGGGTGCCTCGCCCGGAGCGGGGATCATGGGCGCGACCAGCACGAGCAGGCGCGCTGTCACCCGTTCGCAGACGAGCGGGGCGACGAAACCGCCGGCCGACTGTGCGACCACGATCAGGTCGCGGCGGTCACCGATCGCGCCGATCACCGTGTCCACGTATTCGGGCAGGCCCGCGGAGTCGTCGTCGCAGGGCAGGTCGGGGGCGACGGTGTCGTGGCCGCGCGCTCGTAGTTCGGCCTCGACCAGGTGCCAGTACCAGCCGACATCGCCGGCGCCGTGGATCAGGACGTAGGTGGCCACGAGGGGAATCTACGCTGCCGGGAGCCGCTGGGCCTTGAGGTGGTTCTGGGATCCGGCGTCTTTCTCCTCCTCCGGGACCTGGCGCTTTCCTGGGCCTGGCGGCCTCCCTGGGCCGGTGTCTTGCCCGGCCCGGCGCCTTCCCGCGCACGGGTGCACGCCCGGGACGGCGTCCTCTCTGGGCCCGGCATGAGACGGCGCCGGATGGGCACATCTGGCCCATGGCTGTGATCCTTCTGACCGGGGCGTCCGGCGCCATCGGGCACATGGTGCGCGAGCGCCTGAGCCACCACCAGCTGCGCCTGACCGACGTACGGGCCGGCGCAGGGGTCGAGGCGTTGGACGTCACCGACGCGGCCGCCGTCGAGGCGGCGTGCCGGGGCGTGGACGCGGTGGTCCACCTGGGCGGGATCGCCGGCGAGGGGCCGTTCGAGGACGTGCTGGCAGTCAACGTGCGGGGCACCGAGCGGGTGCTGCGGGCCGCGCACGCCAGCGGGGTGCCCCGGGTGGTGCTGGCGTCGAGCAACCATGCGGTGGGCCTGTACGAGCGGGCCGACGCCGGCCCGGAGGGCCTGGCCGACGACGTGCCGCCGCGGCCGGACTCCTATTACGGCTGGAGCAAGGCGGCCATGGAGGCGTTGGGCCGGCTCCATCACGACCGGTACGGCCTGCACGTCATCTGCCTGCGGATCGGCTCGTGCGTCGAGCAGCCCGGCGACGCGCGAGACCTGTCGGTCTGGCTCTCGCCCGATGACGTGGCGCGGCTGGTGGAGGCGTCGCTCGGGGCGACCGGTTGGCGGCTGGTGTGGGGAGTTTCGGCGAACACCCGGCGGTGGTGGTCGGCGGTGGGCGGTCGGGCGATCGGCTACGAGCCGCGGGACGACGCGGAGCAGTGGGCAGCCACGGTGGGAGAGCCGGACCTGACCCGGCCGGAGCACCGGCTCGTCGGCGGGACGATGGCTGCGAAGCCGCTCGGAAAGCCGTGACTTCCTCGGCCGGCTCGTCAGGCGGCGATGTTCGGTGCTGCCTCAGTCGCCGGCCGCTGGTCCGCAGCCGGCCCGGCGCCCGCGCCCGCATGGCCCGTTCCCGGGGACTGGCCCGCCGAGCGCGGGCAGATCGCCACCTCCCTCGCGGGTGCGGTCCGAGCGGGAGGTTGTGCGCCCGGTCCGCCAGCGTCCGGATCTCCGCCCGGACCTGACGCGGAGCTCGTCCTGGTCGTGCGCACCTGAACCTGAACGTGGTCACCACGGGGCAAGGGTTTCGGCAGGGCGCCACGGCGGCGGGCCAGGGCAGGCCACTGCTGGGGTGCAGATCGGCCGGGCGGATGGACCCGACCAGGCGGGCCGGGACGGATGAGTCAGGGCATGGACAGCTCGGGAGACTGGGCGGAATCGCGCAGGCGGGCAGCGTCCTGGCTCGGTGGCGCGCCGAACTGACGGCGGTACTCACGGCTGAACTGCGACGGGCTGTCGTAGCCCACCTGGTGGCTGACCGCCGTGACGTCGCCGGGCTGCGTGGCCAGCAGCAGCCGGGCCTGCTGGAGCCGGAACTGCTTCTGGAACTGGATCGGGCTCATCGCCGTGACCGCCTGGAAATTGCGGTAGAACGCCGACACGCTCATGCCCGACATCCGCGCCACGTCCTGCACCCGGAACGACTCGCGATAGTTGTCGCGGATCCACCGCACCGCGCGGGCCACGTGGGCCAGGCTGCTGTCGGCCAGGCCCAGCTGGCGTACCGTGGCGCCCTGCTCGCCGGTGATGAGCCGCCACAGGATCTCCCGGGCGATCAGCGGGGCCAGCACCGGGATGTCGCGGGGCCGGTCGAGCAGACGCAGCATGCGGACGGCCGCATCGACGAGCTCCGGCGGTGCGTCGCTGACCGCCATCGCGGACGGGGTGCCGCCGCCGGGAGCCCGGGGCAGGTCGCCGGGCGGCGCGTCGAGCAGCAGCTGCGCGATCGCCGACGGCTTCAGGACGAGACCGAAGCCGAGTGCCGGCCGTTCGGGGCTGGCCTCGGTGTAGTAGCCGGTGACCGGCAGGTCGACCGAGGCGACCAGGTACTGCCCGGCGCGGTACTCGTACACCCGGTCGCCCAGCGCGAGCGTTTTCGCGCCCTGGGCGACCAGGGCCAGCACCATGCCGGACATCGATGTCGACGACTGGAATGCCTGCTCGGCCCGGCCGATCAGGACGCCGTCGATGGGGGTGGTCCCGTCTTCACGGGCATGGCGGGCCAGCAGGGCGCGCAGTTCTCCGAGGGGCACGCAGCAATGGGAACATTGCGGTCCCGCTCCCGGCAAGGAGAGGATCAGGCAAGGGTACGGGAGCATCGCTCTACTGTTCGGCCTGTTCATGACGGTGTAATGGATTCATCGAGATCGCAGCGAGTCGAACAAGGCTCCACGAATGAACAGGTGAAAACGGCATGAAGGTCGCCATCGTCATCGGTGCCAGCTCGGGCATCGGGCAGAGCACAGCGGTCCAGCTGGCCAAGCGGGGGACGGACGTCATCCTCACCTACAGCGGCAACGGGGCCGGCGCGCGGGACACGGTCGCCGCCGTCGAGAAGGAGGGCGGCACCGCCGTCGCCCTGCGGCTCGACATCGGCCGCAGTGAGACGTTCCCGGCGTTCCGCGAGCAGGTCGTGACGGCCCTGCGCGACACCTGGCAGCGGGACACGGTCGACTACCTGGTCAACAACGCCGGGTTCGGCGGGATGTCCATGTTCGAGGACACCACCGAGGAACTGTTCGACAAGTTCATGCGGGTGCTGCTGAAGGGCCCGTACTTCATGACCCAGACCTTGCTGCCGCTGCTGACCGACGGCGGAGCTGTCGTCAACGTGAGCAGCAACTCCGCGCTGCCGACCGGACTGGTGGATGCCGGCTTCTCCGCGTACGCCACGATGAAGGGCGGCCTGAACGTGCTGACCCGTTACCTGGCCAAGGAATTCGCGCCGCGGGGCATCCGGGTCAACGCCGTCTCGCCCGGCCCGACGCGGACCCGGCTCTCCGACTCCTCCGGCGTCGCCGCCTTCGAGGCGTACCCCGAGGTCATCCCGGCTCTCGCGGCCAAGACCGCCCTCGGACGCATCGGCGAGCCCGACGACGTCGCCATGGTGATCGCCACCCTGCTCGGCGAGGAGGGCCGCTGGATCACGGCGCAGAACATCGAGGTCTCCGGCGGCTACGACCTCTGATCGGCGGGGCTGGACCGCCCCGGAGGCCGTTCCGGCGAGTCGGCGAGGCGACAGAGCGTTCCGTGAACGAAACCGCCGCCGCCGGTGACGAACAAGGTGACATGGCCATCGACCGAGGAGCCGACACCTTGTACCCGATCCGAAGAATGAGTCTCATCCTGACCGCCGGCACAGTGGCGCTGACTGCCGCCGCGGTCCCGTCCATGGCGACCGCGTCCGCGCCACCCGCCGCCGGCACCGGACGGCTGGTCCAACTGCGTTCGCTGGGTGGCCAGGGGTCGTTCGCCAGAGCCATGAACGAGCGTGGCGACATCATCGGCGCCAGCGTCGACGCCGCCGACAACTATCGGGCCGTGGTGTGGTGGCAGGGCCGGCGTACCCCCACCGCCCTGCCCGTCAAGGGCGCCACGGCCGGCGACATCAACGAGAGACGGCACATCGTCGGGGGCGTCGAGGGCGGACTGTTCCTGTGGCGCGGCCGGTCCGTCAGCTATCTGAAGCGGCCCGCCGAGGCCTCGTTCGGGGCGACCTTCATCAACGAGCGCGACCAGGTCGCCGGCACCGTGACCGACAGCAACGATGCCTCCCGTGCCTTCGTGTGGACGCGTGGGCGGATGACGATGCTGACGACTCCCAGGGGAATGGACAGCCGGGCCGTCGGGATCAACAACCGGGGTCAGGTCATCGGTGTCCTCACCACGCCCGGCGCCGCCACCGAGCGGGCGGTGCTGTGGCAGCGGGGCCGGATGACCGAGCTGGGCACCCTGGGCGGAGAGAGCAGTACGCCGACGGCGATCAACGACCGAGGTCAGGTCGCCGGCACCAGTGCGGTCGCCGGGTCGGCCGGCGACCACCCGTTCCTCTGGCAGCGCGGCCGGATGACGGACCTGCTCACCGGCACGGGCGCCACCGCCGGCCGGGTCGCGGACCTCAATGAGGCCGGGATGGTCACCGGCGCCGCCAGCTTCGACGCCCATGACTCGCGGCCGGTTGTCTGGCGGGCCGGCCGGATGCTCGACATCGGCCTGCCCGGGCACGTGGGCGCGGCCTTGGACATCAACGAGCGCGGCGACGTCACGGGCTACACCAGGGCGGACCCGCAGGGCGCCGCGGTGCCGTTCCGCTGGCGCAAGGGACAGACCACTCTGTTCCCCGAGCCGGCCAGCGACATCGCGATCACCGTCATCGGCATCGACCGGCGCGGCGTCATCGGGGTGGACCAGGAGACCTCGCAGTTCGGCAACATCGTCCTGCGGTCAGCCTGATCAGGTGAACCCACGCCGGTTGCTCAGCGCCCGGCGTGGGTTGTCCGCGCCGGAACCGGTCAGGAATCGAGAAGCGGCCGCCATCGCACCGCAAATAGCGTGACCGCCGTGAGATCCCGTCGCGGCGGCCCGCCGCAGGTTGGGGTCAGCCACTTCAGGAGGAGGTCCCCATGAACAAGTGGATCCGGCAGTTCCACCGCTGGCTCGCCATCGCCTTCACGGTGACGGTCATCGTCACTTTCATCGCCCTCGCGCAGGAGGACCCGGTGGTGTGGGTGTCCTACGTGCCGCTGCTCCCGCTCGCACTGCTGCTGTTCTCCGGCCTGTACCTGTTCGCGCTGCCGTATCTCGCCAAGCGGCGCCACAGGCGGGGCGTGGCGGCGCAGAGCTGACCGTTCACACGATCAGCGGCTGGCCGCGTCGGCGAGCGCCCGCTCCACCGGAACAGGCCGCCCCAGATAGAACCCCTGTCCGAGCGGAACCCCGCACTCCACCAACGCGTCCCGCTGCTGAGCCGACTCGATCCCCTCAGCGATGACCGTGCAATTGTGCTCGCCGGCGAATTCCACCAAGGACCGGATCGAGGCACGGCGTGCCCCCTCGGCCTCGACCCCGGCCAAGGATGCTCGACCCAACTTGAGGAAGGCCGGCTTCAACGACTCCATCCGCGCCAGAGTGTCGTAGCCCGCCCCGGCATCATCGACCGCGATCCGCACCCCGGCAGGCAGGTTGTCCAGATCAGCACTCTCGGCGTCGGAGATCTCCAGGATCAGCGGCCGCGCACTCTCGGCCAGCAACGGCTCCAACTCCCGAGGCCGCCGCAGCAGATCACCGGAGACGTTGACCGCCAGCCACGTGTCCTCCGGCAGGGCGTTCGCCGAGGCCAACGCCGCCCGGATCAGTGCCGCGTCCAGGTCGATGTGCACACCCTGTGCCTGCGCCGCCGCCAGGCCGCTCTCCGGCCGCGTGCCGTCGGCGAACCGGGTGAGAGCCTCGTATCCCACCACCGTCTGCGACTTCAGCTCGAAGATCGGCTGGAAGACCGTGAAGAACGTGAACTCCTCGAACGAGTTCGACCGCGGCTGTGGGTCCTGCGGCCCACGCCGGGACCGGCCCCCGACCGGCGCCTGCGCCGACCGGACCGCCACCAGGCCCGACGAGCCCTTGTCGGAACGGTAGTGCAGCACCGAGGCCCAATCACCGATCGCGCCGGTCGCCGCCATCGCGCGACCCTCCGAGTGGGTGGCCGGCGTCGGCTGCTGGCCGGTACCGCGGGAACGCTTGGGCTGCACCGGTCGGTACAGCCAGTTGCGCAGATGCGTGACCAGGTCCACGACGGTGTTGCCGACCCCGACGAACGCCACCATCGCGTACGTGGCCAGCACCAGGTTGAGCCCGGCGAAGACCAGGTTGTCCCACTGGTGCAGCTGCACGTCACGGACAGCGGTCCACGCGCACAGGGCGATCAGGGCCAGCGGCGCGATCAGGTACGTGGTCGCTGCGGTCGTCCGGTTGCGCACTTTCGGCGTACGTTTGAAGGCGCTCTTCTCCCCGGTCAGCAGTTGCAGGATCGAGGCGAAGCTGCCGGAGAGGTTGACCGGCAACAGGATCAGGTTGAAGCCGTAGACCCGCAGCACGTCCAGCCGCTTGTAACCACAGGCTTTCAGGTCCGCGCTCATCATCAGGAAGTACGGCACCGACACCAGCAGCAGGATCGGGTTGAGCAGATCGGCGTTGAACGGGTACGCCAGCATGACCACCAGGCACACGGAGCTCCAGAAGATGGAGGCCATGTAGTTCACCCTCAGGAAAAGCTCACCGAAGCGGTTCTTCTGGCCCCGCGCCGCCCGCGCCCGGAACTGGTCCTTGAGGCGGGACAGAATCAACAGGCCACCGTTGGCCCAGCGCTGGCGCTGGATGCACAGTGACCCGAAGTCCGGCGGCGTGGCGCTGTACGCCATCCGTTCCGGGTAGTTGTAGAGCGTCCAGCCGTGCACCCCGAGGTCGATCGTCGACTCGGTGTCCTCGATGACCGTCCGGTCCTGGATGTAGCGGCTGATCTCCCAGTCGCCCTCGTAGGCGACCTCCCGGATGTCGTCCAGTGCCTTCTTGCGCAGCACCGCGTTGGCGCCCACCCAGAACGTCGCGTCGTAGTGCGTCATGCCCTGGTGCACGATGTGCTGGATGTCGGTGGTGGCACCGGACATGCGCTCGATCCGCGTCGCCGAGCCCGGAAAGGCGCTGTACGGCGTCTGCGCCACCGCGTCCCGCTCGTGCGCGCCCTGCTCCATCAGGTGCACCAGCCGCAGGCAGTATTCCGGGAGCAGCACGCTGTCGGCGTCCAGGGTCAGCACGTAGTCCGGGTCGGGCACGATCAGCTCGGCCTGCCCCGGCCCGGCCGGCACCAGCGCCACCCCGAGCGGCGTGCTGACCTCCTGGTAGCCGCCGCCCATCAACCCGATGTAGCTGTTGAGGTTCATCGCCTTGTTCGCCTCGCTCGACAGCGAGACGTACCGCTTGCGCTCGAAGCTCGTCACCGACGCGTCGAAGACGGCCAGCAGCCGCCGGTACAGCTGGGTCAGCCGTTCCACCGGCAGGGCCGCCTCCTCGTCGGCGCCGGAGCCCAGGGCCTCGGCGATCGTGCCGAGATCCTCGGCCAGCGCGTTGAGGATGTGCTCGACGAAGAACACGTCGGTGTGGTCGACCATCTCCTGCCGCCGGCCCAGCCCGATGAGCCAGCCGGCGGCGAACCGGTACTCGGCGGCCAGGTCACGCATGTCCTCGGTCGTCGCGGCGCGCTCGTCACGCTCGGCGAGGGCTTCCTCGAACCGCTCGTACGCCGTCTGCACCCGGCCGTACGGGACGCTGAGCTCGGCCTCCAGCGCGCCCGGCAGCGCGCGGGCGGCCAGCAGCAGATCGCGGGCCGCGCGGGTCCGGGGCTGCTGCGGGTCGTCGATGAGCAGCACGACCCGCAGGCCGGGATACTCCTGCAGCGCGGCGGAGAGCAGCGTGGTGCGGATGACCCGCTCGTCCTCCTGGTACGAGGGCACGATGACCGTCACCGACGGCGTCGTGCCCTGCAGGAAGTTGTCCAGGACGATGCGCGGCGCCCGGTGGTGGGCCCGGGTGCGGTAGAAGTAGCCGATCCGGGTGATCAGGTACGCCGTCGCGGAGGCGGCCAGCCCGGTCACCACGATCATGTAGACGATCGCCTCGATGGCCAGCCGCGCGGTGCTCGCCCGTCCGGCGATGAACTGCTGGATCACCGTACCGATGAGGTAGCAGGCCCAGACGGTGATGGTCAGCACGATCGCGAGCCGGCCCCGGGCGATGCGGCCCTCGGAGATCGCCGGTGGCACCAGCGGGTGCGGCGCCGACCGCCGGTCGGCACCCCACTGGCGCGGGGCGTCCGGACGGCGCTGGTCCACCGGGTTGCGCTGCATCAGGTCGCCCTTCACTGTCGTACGGCACCGGCCATCGGCGGACCTGTCGCGCCCGTTCGACCTCCCATCGGCGTTCCGGGAGCCGTTCTTAAAGGTTTTGCCCGCCCCGGCCTTCAGTCGCCGGGGAATCTGCCGATCCGAGAGCTGGAGGGGTCCGCCCCGACGCCCCACGATCGAGAGGCCGCCCATGCTCACCGACCGCGCCGTCCCGCTGTCCGTGCGGCCGGAGGACGACCCGCTCGCCGACCCGTACTGGCAGGAACCGGAGGCTCCGGCCGAGCGCCTGTCCTGGCTGCGGCTCAGCTTCCTGGTGCTGGTGCTGGCCGGGCTGGGGGCCGGCGGCACGGTCGCGGTGCTGCACCTGCGCGACGCGGCCGGCCCGACCGCCAAGTCGTGGGCCGTACCTTATGTTGACGTCACCCTGACCCCGACGTTCGAGTTCCAGGATCCGGCGGCCAACCCGGCCAACGACGTGGCCCTGGCCTTCGTGGTGGCCGACCCCGAGGACGGCTGCGCGCCCAGCTGGGGCGGCGCCTACACCCCGGACGAGGCGGCGGCCTCGCTGGAGCTGGACCGCCGGATCAGCCAGCTGCGCTCGGCCGGCGGCAACATCCTGCTCAGCGTGGGCGGCCTGACCAACACCGAGCTCGCGGTGGCCTGCACCGACCAGGCCCGGCTGACCGCTGCCTACCGGCAGCTGGTGCGTCGCTACGACGTGCAGACCCTGGACCTGGACATCGAGGGTACGGCGGTAGCGGACCAGGCGTCCTTGCGGCGGCGTGCGCTCGCCCTGGCGACGTTGCAGGCTGAACGGGCCTCGGCGGGCAAGCCGCTGGCGGTGTGGCTGACCCTGCCGGTGGCGCCGGACGGCCTGACCGCCGACGGACTGGGTGCGGTACGCGCGACGCTGGAGGGCGGCGTCTCGCTGCGCGGCGTCAACGTGATGACCATGGACTTCGGTTCCGGGGCGGGCTCCGAGCCGGACATGCTGGAGCTGAGCACGCGGGCGCTGGAGTCGACCCACCATCAGCTCTCGGACCTGTACCTGCGGCTGGGTGTGCAGCTCACGTCGCCGCAGGTGTGGTCGCGGATCGGGGCCACCCCGATGATCGGCCAGAACGACGTGGACGCCGAGCGGTTCACCGTCGACGACGCGCGCGGGCTGGCCACGTTCGCCGTCGACAAAGGGCTGGGCCGGGTGTCCATGTGGTCGCTGAACCGCGACGCCCCGTGCCGCGGGACCTTCACCAACGTGGTCGTGCACTCCAACACGTGCAGCGGCGTACCCCAGGAGGCACTGGCCTTCTCGTCGGTCTTCGCGGGCCTGCCCGGCAGCGCGGTGGGCACGTCCGGTCGCGACTCCGTGGCGATCCCGGACCGGGCGCCGATCGTCGACGACCCGGAGACCAGCCCGTACCCGGTGTGGCGGCTCACCGCCCAGTACGTGAGCGGCTACAAGGTGGTCTGGCACGGCGTCGTCTACGAGGCGAAATGGGTGAACCAGGGCTTCGACCCGTCGGCCACGGGCAACGGTTCCACCCCCACCCCGTGGTCGGTGATCGGCCCGGTGGGCCCGTCGGAGAAGGCGCCCCGCCCGAGCCCGGCGGTGACCGGCGTGACCGACAAGTGGGACCCGGCGACGGTGTACGCCCGCGGGGACCGGGTGCTGTTCGACGCGCTGCCGTACCAGGCCCGGTGGTCCACGAAGGGTGACGCGCCCTCGACCGAGTACCCGACCAACCCGGACGACCCGTGGCAGCCGCTGTTCACGGTGCCGGGGGAGCCGCCGACGAACTGATCCCTCCGGGCGTGGCATTCTTCCTGTTCGATGCGCGCCGGGCGCGTCTGGGGGGAGCTCGCATGCTTGCTGTCCGGGTGGCGAGGGTGTTCGACGGCGAACGGATGCACGACGGTGGCGCGGTGGTGCTCGTGTCCAGCGGCCGGATCGCCGAGGTGCGGTTCGATCCGGACGCGGTGCCCGACGGCGTGACAGCCCCCGAAGCGCCCGACGGCACGTTGCTGCCGGGGCTGATCGATGCTCACGTCCACCTGAGCGCGGACAGCGGTCCCGGTGCGCTCGACCGGCTGGCCGACCGGCCGGATGCCGAAGTGTCCGGGGTCATCGAGGGGTCGTTGCGGGCCCAGCTGGCCGCGGGTGTGACGGCGGTCCGGGACCTGGGGGACCGTCGCGGGGCAGTGCTGGCCTGGCGGGCCGCGGCGGTTGCGGGGCTGCCCGCGGTGGTGGCCTCGGGTGCCCCGCTGACCACGACCGGCGGGCACTGCTGGTCGCTGGGCGGCGAGGTCAGCGGCGTGGCCGAGATCCGTGCCGCGATCCGGGAGCGGGCGGCCGCGGGCGCCGACCTGGTGAAGATCATGGCGAGCGGTGGGGTGTTCACTCCGGGGACGGACACCACGCGGCCGCAGTTCACCGACGATGAGCTGGCCGTAGCCGTACGGGAAGCTCACGACCACGGCTTGCCGATCACCGCGCACGCGCATGCCACCTCCGCCGTCCGGCAGGCGGTGCGGGCCGGGGTCGACGGCATCGAGCACTGCACCTGCGTGACGGCAACCGGCACGCGGGTCGAGGACGACCTGGCGGCAGCGCTGGCCGAGGCGAGGATCGCGGTGTGCGCCACGCTGGGCTCGGACCCCGCGGTGGTGGTGCCGCCGGCCGTGCTGGCCATGGCCGAGCGCGCCGGTCTCACCCAGGCCGGCCTGCAGGACGGGGTCGCGCGGTTGTACCGGGCCGGGGTGCGCCTCGTGGCCGGCTCGGACGCGGGGATCGGCCCGGCCAAACCGCACGGCATCCTGCCCGCCACCATCGCCGAGTACGTGGACTCCGGCATCGACCCGGCCGCTGCCCTGGCCGCAGCCACGTCGGTCGCCGCGGAGGTCTGTGGCCTGGGGGAGCGCAAGGGACGCATCCGCCCGGGCTTCGACGCCGATCTCGTGCTCGTGGACGGCGACCCCATCCGGGACATCACGACTCTGGCCCGCCCTCGGACGGTCTACCTGGCCGGCGAACCGGCTGCCTGAACCTCAGGTCATCATGCTCAGGCCGACCTGAGGATGCGCTCGGCCAGCCAGCTCAGGCCGGCGACGATGTCGGCGGGCTGCCCGGAGCCGGGCCTCAGGCCGCGCCCGGAGCCGGGCCACGAGCCGCGCCCGGAGTCGGGCCTCAGGCCGCGCCCGGAGCCGGGCCACGAGCCGCGCCCGGAGTCGGGCCTCAGGCCGCGCCCGCAGCCGGGCCACGAGCCGCGCCCGCAGTTGCGCCCCGAGCCGCGCCCGCAGCCGCGCCCCACCGCGCCGGCTGGATCGTCCTGGGCCTGATCGCCGGTGCGGCTTTGCCGGTCCAGGGCGCGGCCAACGCCGCCCTGCGCACAGACCTACGCCTCCCACTCGCCGTCGGCACGGTCAGCTTCATCGTCGCCACCCCTGGCCATCACCGTCGTCTTCGGCCTGCTCCGCGCGGCCGGCCGGACACCACCATTGCGGGTCCGACCGCTCGCCGCGATGCCTCGCTGGGGCTGGCTCGGCGGCGTCGCAGCCGCCGTCTACGTCACTGTGACGTTGCTGCTCATTCCCCGGATCGGCGCGGCCACAACGGTCACTCTGGCGGTCACCGGTCAGCAGCTCGCCCCGGCGGTCATCGACCACTTCGGACTGTTCCGGCTACCGCCGCGAGCGCTGACCAGAACCCGTTTCGGCGGCCTGGCGGCCCTGGCCATCGGCTGCGCCCTCGTCCAGTTCGCGTGAACCTGAAAGGAGCACCTCATGAACGCAGCACCGATCGGGTACACGCCGGCCCGCAAGCGTTGCTCGACGCCGGCGCCACCTCGCTCGGACCTGGCCCTTCCCGGCCGGCGACCTGCCCGGCCAACTCCACCGGATCGCTTCCGCTCGGGCCGGGTTCGGCTGCGCTGCGGCTCGGGCCGGGTTCGGCTGCGCTGCGGCTCGGGCCGGGTTCGACCGCCCTGGGGCGCGGGCCGTGATCGGCTGCGCTGCGGCTCGGGCCGGGTTCGACCGCCCTGCCGCTCGGGCCGGGTTCGACTGCGCTGCGGCTCGGGCCGTGATCGGCCGCCCTGCCGCTCGGGCCGGAATCGGCCGCGCAGCCGCTCAGGCCAGGACCGGCCGCGGATGGCGCGACGTAGCCGTCGGCTCAAGGCGCATGAGCTCGACGTCCCCAAGCCGCTCGGCGAGCCGCTGCCACCCGGCATCCGCACCGAGCCGCTTCTCCGCTTGCGACCACTGCTCCCACCCGGCGAAAACCGCCAGCGCGACCACATGGTTGCCGTCGCGCACCGGCAGCCGGGGGAACGTGTTGGCGCTCGGCTCGGTGCGCCACATGGCCACCGGCACGCCGAGCACCCGCTCGAGCGTTTCGTGTCCGCGGCCGGTCACCGCCGCCTCCAGATCGGAGCCGGCCGGCAGCGACCACGCCAGAGTGATGGCCCACGCCGGGTCGGCCGTCGGTCCCGGCGCTCCGGCGGCAGCCGCGGGACCCGGGCGGTGGGCCGGCGAGGTCGGGCGCAGCAGCAGCACATCATCGCTGTCGATCATGGTGGCGTTGGCGGCGTCCCGATGCTCCTGCCACACCGGCCCGAGGTAGAAGTCCTCCAGCGCCTGGTGGCGTTGCGCCATGGATGTGAAGCCGCGGAACCATACGAAACGATCCGGGTCGTCCCGGTCCCGGAACTGCCCGCCCAGCCGCATGCCCGACCGCTCCTGCCCGTCGACGAACCACCGCTGGAACATCTCCTGGAGCTCGTCGAACGTGCCCGGCCGCAGCGTGTACCGGCGCATCTCCACGACGTCGCAGCCGGCCAGGTCGGCGGCCACGGCGTTCTGCTGATCCCGCACGGGTTCCCCCATCTGTAACAATGTGTGTTACTCATTATGGGGGGAGGCCACCCATGGCCGGCAACAGTCGTCTCACCGTGGCCGTGCACGCCCTGTGCTGGCTCGCGCTGGCCCGGCGGCACGGCCGTCCCGGGCTGACCAGCGACCAGATCGCCGCGAGCCTGGACAGCAACCCGGTCGCCGTACGCCGGGCACTCGGGCCTCTGCGCGACGCCGGCCTGGTCACCGCCGACCTCGGCCCCGGCGGCGGCTGGTCGCTGGGCCGGCCGGCCGGCGGCATCACGCTCGCCGACGTGTACGCCGTGATCGAGCCGGGCGCCGTCTTCGCGCTGCACCCGCACCGGCCGAGCCAGGAATGCCCCGTGGGCTACGGCATCGGACCGGTCCTCGGGGACATCTACGACGGGGTGGCCCGGGCCGTGGCCGGCGAGCTGTCCCGCCACACGATCGACCACCTGCTGGACACCGTGCTGCACACGCACCCCCTGCCCACCGAGTGGACCGGGATACCTGATGCGGGCGTCCGGCCGGCCCGGTGACCAGCCGCCGCCGGGGCGTCTAGCGGTCGTCCCGGCGCGGCGCGAGGTGGTCCAGCGGCAGCGGCCCCCGGCTCTTGACGGTACGGATGGCGAAAGTGCTGCGCGCGTCGATGACGGACGGGATGGCGAGGATGCGGTCCAGCAGCAGTCGCTCGTACGCGGCGAGGGTCGGCACCGCCACCTCGACCAGGAAGTCCGAGTGGCCGGAGATGACGTGGCAGGCGACCACGCCGGAGATGGCGGTCAGGGCGCGTTCGATCCGCTCGGAGGTCTCCTGCGAGTGCCGCTCGGCCTTCAGCTCGACGAACACGGTGAGCTCCAGCCCCAGCCGGGCGCGGTCCAGCTCGGCCCGGTAGCCGGCGATGATCCCGTTCTCCTCCAGGGCCCGCAGCCGGCGCAGGCACGCCGACGGGGACAGCGACACCGCGTCGGCCAGGTCGACGTTGGCGATGCGTCCGTCGTGCTGAAGCCGTTCCAGGATCGCGCGGTCGGTGGCGTCGTACAGTGGCATTCGCACATTATGGCGTGCTGCGCCGTTTCAGCGACATAATTGTGCACCGGAAGACCTTCGCGGCGACATCTTTGCCATCGCGTGCGGTCGGGTACGGAACAAAATTGCGGCATGAAGCTCAGCGTCACCCGGGGCGTGGCCCTGTACGTCGGTGCCCTGCTCGGCCCGGGTCTGCTCGTCCTGCCCGGACTGGCCGCCGCGGCCGCCGGCCCGGCCTCGATCCTCGCGTGGATCGGCCTGCTGATCCTGTCCGGTCTGCTCGCCGTGGTCTTCGCCGCCCTGGGCGTGGCCCGGCCCTCGGACGGCGGGGCCGCCACGTACGTGCGGGCCGGGCTCGGGCCGCGGGCCGGTCGCGCCGCCTCCTGGTGCTTCCTCGCCGGCATCATCACCGGAGCACCCGTCGTATGCCACATGGGCGCCGGTTACCTCGCCGCCCTGCTCGGCGCCGGCCGGGAGGCCACCGCGCTGGCCGGCGCCGGCCTGCTCGTGGTGGTGCTCGCCGTGACCATGTGCGGGGTACGGGCCTCGACGACGGTGCAGCTCGCGCTGATCGGTGTGCTCGTCGTCGTGGTCGTCGTGGCCGTCGCCGGCGCGGTGCCCAGCTCGGCCGCCCGCAACTGGCAGCCGTTCGCGCCGCACGGCTGGCCGGCCGTCGGGTCGGCGGCCGCTCTGCTGATGTTGTCCTTCGTCGGCTGGGAGGCGATCGCCCCGCTCACCGCGCGGTTCCTCGATCCGCGCCGGCAGCTGCCCAAGGTCATCGGTATCGCCTTCGCGGTGACGACCGTCGTCTACCTGTCGCTGGCCGCCGTCACCGTCGCCGCGCTCGGCTCGCGCGCCGGCACGGAGGTGCCGCTGGCCGCCCTGCTGTCGCTGTCCTTCGGCTCCGCGGGCTCGGCCGTGGCGGCGGGCGCCGCGATCGCCCTGACCGTCGGCACGACCAACGCGTACTTCACCGGCGGCGCCACCCTGGCCCGGACCCTCACCGCCCCCGGCCGCCGGCGCTGGGCCGACCGCCTGGTCATCCCGCCGTGGCTGCTGACCGTCATGCTGGCCGCCGAGCTCGTCGCGACCTGGCTGCTCGGCACCGGTACGGTTCCGGTCTCCGCCATGGTCACCGTGCCGAGCGCGTTCTTCCTCGCCGTCTACCTCGGCTGCACCGTCTCCGGCTGGCGCACCCTCACCGGAGCACCGCGCGCCGTCGCCGCCGTCGCCACGGTGGCCGTCGCCGCTGTCCTGCTCCTCACCAGATACGCCCTGATACCGGCCCTGCTCGTGACGGTTGCGACGGCGATGTGGCCGGCCGGTCGCACGGGCATGGTCACGCCCCGGCCCGGAGCTGCCGGTCGAGGAAGTCGACGACAGTGCGAGCCAGGGCGGTCCGGTGATCGGACAGCGCGAGTTCGGTCCCGAAGAGCCGGTGTTCCAGCCGGTCGACCGGAAAGTCCCGGTGCAGCACCAGCGGGTGGTGATGCGTGTCGACCGGCGTGACCGGGCCGGCCGGCCCGTGCCGACGAGCACAGCACCGGCCGGCCGGCCGCGGCGCGAGCTCACCCAGCCGCCACGCCGGGCCGGCGGCCTCCATCGCCCGCACGAGTCCCGCCGGCAGGTGCAGAACGCCCGGCGGCGTGTGGCCGCCACCGGCGAACCGCACCGCGGGCGTGGTGGCCGCCGGCGTGCGGGACGGCGGGAAGTCCGCCTCGGAGGCGGCCGCCATGGCGATTCCTTTCCGGTGCGCGCCCGGTCGGTACTACGCAAGCACCGGCATCCGAGCGGAAGGACCGTCGTACCGTGGCCCTGACTTTCAGTATTTTTCTTCCCACCGGTTTCGGGCAGGAGTTCGCCCGCTTCACCGACCCGGTCCGGGCCTACGCGACGCTGACCGGGATCGCCCGCGCGGCGGACGAGCTCGGCTACGGGACGCTGTGGGCGCCCGACCACCTCACCACGATCCCGCCGTCGGCGGAGATGCTCTTCGAGTCCTGGTCGGTGCTCACCGGCCTGGCCCGCGACACCACCCGGATCCGGGTCGGGCAGCTGGTCACGGGCAACAGCTACCGCAACCCGGCCCTGCAGGCCAAGATGGCGTCCACCGTGGACGTTCTCTCCGGCGGCCGGCTCACGCTGGGCATCGGCGCGGGCTGGTACGAGCCGGACTACATCGGGTACGGCTACGAGTTCGGCACCGCGGGCGACCGGCTCCGGCGGCTCGGCGAGGCAGCCCAGATCATCCTCTCGCTGTGGACGGAGAAGGAGACGACCTTCGACGGCAGGTACTACCAACTGCGCGGCGCGGTGAACGAGCCCAAGGGGGTCCAGTCCCCGCACATCCCGCTGATGATCGCCGGCGGCGGCGAGAAGGTCACCCTGCGGCTGGTGGCGAAGTACGCCGACGCCTGCAACGTGATGGATTCGCCCACGGTCCTGGCGCACAAGTACGCGGTGCTGCGCGCGCACTGCGACGAGGCCGGGCGGGACTACGACAGCATCCTGCGTACGGCGACGACCGTGTGCATCATCCGGGACACCGACGCGGAGGCCCGTGCCGCCGTGCCGCCCGGCATGGAGTTCGCCTATCCGGGCGACCTGGGTGGGTACGGGCTCGTCGGGACGGTGGACACGGTCCGCGAGCGGATCGCCGCCTACGAGGCCGCCGGGGTCCAGGAGCTCATCGTCGGCTTCGACGATCCGACCGACGTGGCGCAGGTCCGCCGCTTCGCGACGGAATTCCTCAGTTGACCGGCCGCAGCCACGCCTCGAACTCCTCCGGCGTGCTGACGCCGTGCTCCAGCACGGCGGTGTAGATCTCGAAACCGCTCACCTCGTCCGGATACTCCGGACGCCGGTGCCAGACGTCCTTGATGCGCAGGATGGTGAGCCGCTGGGCGGCGGTGAGCGAGGCGGCCAGGTCCCGGTGGTACGCCGTCACGTTCGCGTGGTCGTCGTACAGCCAGACGGACAGATCGACGCGCCACTCGCCGACGCGCAGCGGCAGGTGGAAACGCTCGTCACGCCGCTCGCCGGTGGGCGAGCGTTCCCCGCGTTCGTCGGCGCAGGCGAAGCTGGTGAGGCCGGGCAGCTCGACCGCGCGCCCGAGCAGCCCCAGCACGTCGTGCGGTCCGAACGACGGTCCGCCCAGCAGCATCACGTCGAGGTCGCGCCACACCATCAGCCCGGACACGAAACTGCCGGTCGGCGCGAGCGGCCCCAGGCCGCCGAGCCGGGCCAGCAGCCCGGACCCCTCGGCCTGCAGAGCGGCCTGCCGTTCGAGCAGTTCCCGGTCACCCATGACGTCGCCCTACACCTGCGGGCAATCCCACGCCTTCGCCGCGCTGTGCCGGGTCGGCTGCCCGGCCGCCCACGCCGCCGGCACGTCGTCCGGCTCGGTCACGATCACGAGCGACTGCGCGGCCTCGGGCTGCGCCACCGGGTCCGGGCCGGCGACGACCATCGTGATCACGGCGGCGAGGGAAACGAGTGCGGCACTGACGGCGGTTCTGATCCGCATGGCACAGCTCCTGAGATCTGCGGGCGAGGCGCTCTCCGTGCGTCCAAGATTAGGCGCACCGTACGAGCGGCTGGGAGGACCTGAGGTCAGGGGTATCGGCAGACCCTCCCAGCCCGACGGGGTGATCAGTCGCGGGCGCCGGTGAGGTGCGGGCGCAGGGCCAGGATCAGGCCGAGGCAGCCGTAGCCGAGCGCGGCGTGGGTGGCCCCGATGTACTGGCCCACACCCATGCCGAAGACGGCGAAGGACGGCACGGTCACCACGGCCCAGCTCTCGGCGACCAGCGGCCACGCCCGGGCCGGGCCCCGCCAGCGGCCGGCCACCGCGATCTTCACGCCGATCACGAACATGCCGAGCATGGACAGCGGCCAGAACGCGTCCAGCACCGCCAGCCACAGGTCGTCGCGGAAGGCGGGCACGGCCCCGTGCAGGATCGTCCAGAGCGTGGCCAGGGCGAGCAGGGCGTACTCGACGCGCAGCATGCCCCGGGCGAGCCGGGTGGTGCCCGTGGCGGCGGTCCGCAGCTGGGTGGTGACCAGCGCGAACAGGCTGAACTGGAAGGGCAGCGAGCCGAGGTCGATGAGGGTGATGCCGGTCGGGTCGGTGGTCTGCGGGTTGACCGCGTACATGGTGGCGGCCCAGACCGCGCCGCCGGCGGCGACGAACCAGCCGGTGCGGCGCACGCTCGCCGCGGAGGCGACGGGCCGGTCCGGGCCGGCGGCGGAGACATCGGTACGGGCCGGCACGGCGCTGGTGCTGATCGACATGGTGAGTCCTCTCTGAGTGACGGCGGTGCGGTGTGCGCCGCGACGAGGAGAACTCTGTCCGGGACGCGTCCCGGGCCGGCAGGGCCGCGCGCCCCCGACCCGGTCCCGCGAGTTGTCCCGGGTCGTCCGGGACACCGGTCTCGGGACCGCGGGACTGCTGGGCTGCGACGATGACCCGGTGGAAGAGCACGGACCCGCGCGCCCCGCGCACACCGCGGTCGGCGTGTCGGCCGTCCTGCTGTCGATCGCCGCCACCGTCGTCGCGGTGGTGCTGGACGTCGCCGTACCGGCCACGCACCGCGTCGTCACGGTGCTCGAACCCGGCTCGATCGCCGGTGTCCCCGGACTCGCCCTGACCGTGCCGGGTGCCCTGCTGCTGCGTCGCCGGCCCCGCCACCCGCTCGCCTGGGTGCTGCTCGTGACCGGGGTGCACTGGAGTCTCGACGGGCTCGCCTCGTCCTGGCTGGCCTACGCCACGCTCACCGATCCGGCCCGGCCCGGCGCCGCCCTCGCCTTCTGGGTCTACCAGCGGCTGGGTGCCGCGCTGCTGCTGTCGCTGCCGGTGGTGCTGCTGCTCTACCCGTACGGGCGGCTGCCGCGCGGCCGGTGGCGGATCGCCTCGCTGATCGGGCTGGCCAGCACCGCGCTGCTGCCGCTGGTGCTGCTGCTGGTGCCCTCCGGGCTGGCCCAGGCCGACGCGGGCGGCCCGATCCCGCCGCCGTTCGCCGGGCTCGATCTCGACCTCACCACGGTGTGGCTGCCCGACGGTGTGTGGACCGCCCTGCTCGGTGTGGCCGGTGCGCTGGTGCCGGTCAGCCTGGTCGTGCCGGTCGCAGTGGTGGTGGGCCGGTACCGCCGCTCGGCCGGCGACCCGCGGCTCCGGGCCAGGATGCGCTGGCTGCTGTGGGCGGCCGTGGTCGCCGCCCTGGTGATGCTCTCCACCCTCGTGCTGCCGGCGGCGTGGACGTCGGTCGGGCTGACCACCTCGGTCGCGCTGACCGGGATCGCGCTGGTGATCGGCATCGTGCGCCCGCAGCTCGTCGACATCGACCGGCTGCTCGGCGGGACGGTGCTCTACGGCGCCCTGGCGGTCAGCGTGCTCGCCGTCGACGCCTGCGTCCTCGGCCTGACCAGCGCCGTGCTGGGCGAACGGCTCGCCGAACGGGACGCGGCGGTGCTGGCCCTGCTCGTGGTGGCCGCCGGGTACGGGCCGCTGCGGCACCGGCTGTGGCTGCTCGTGCGGCGGGTCGTGCTGGGCCGGCGCGACGACCCGTACGGTGTCGTCGCCGGGCTGGCCGAGCAGCTGGAACGCTCCGACAGCCCGGAGGACCAGCTGCTCGCGGTCGCCCGCAGCGTGGCCGAGGCGTTCCGTTCGCCGTACGTGTCGGTCGAGGTGGACCGGGCCGGCGGGGACCGGATCGTCGCCGCGCACGGGGAACCGCCCGCGCAGACCCAGGTGCTGCCGATCACCTACCGGGGTGAGGCAGTCGGCCGGCTGGTGCTGCCCCGTGGTGGCGCCCGGGCCGTGCTGTCCGCCCGCGACGAGCGGCTGCTCGGTGACGTGGTGCGCCAGGCCGCCTTCGCCGCGCGTACCGCCCACCTGGCCCGTGAGCTGCAGCGCAGCCGGGAGCAGATCGTCTCCGCCCGGGAGGAGGAGCGCCGCCGGTTGCGCCGCGACCTGCACGACGGGCTGGGCCCGGCGCTGGGCGGGGTGGCGCTGCGTATCGACGCGGCCCGCAACCTGGCCGTGCGCGACCCGCAGCAGGCCGACGACCTGCTGCGCCAGGCTCGCGACGACGTCGCGGCGGCCCTGGCCGACGTCCGGCGGCTGGTGCACGACCTGCGCCCGCCGGCCCTGGACGACGTGGGACTGCTCGGCGCGGTACGGCAGCAGGCCGCCCGGTTGCGCGCGCCGGGGCTCAGCGTCACCGTCGACGGCGGTGACGGGCTCGGCACGCTGCCGGCGGCGGTCGAGGTGGCCGCGTACCGGATCGCCTCCGAGGCCCTGACCAACGTGGCCCGGCACGCGGGCGCGCGCACCTGCCGGGTCCGCCTGGAGGTCACCGGCGGCGACCTCGTCGTCGAGGTGGCCGACGACGGCGCCGGCATCCCGGCCGGCACCCCCTCCGGGGTGGGACTCGTGTCGCTGCGCGAACGGGCTGCCGAGCTGGGCGGCGACTGCCGGATAGAGTGCCCCGACGAACAAGGCACGGTGGTCCGCGCGCGGCTGCCGCTCGCTGTCGCGGAGGTGGGCACATGACCGACGGGCCGGTACGGGTGCTGGTCGCCGACGATCATCCGATCTTCCGGGACGGCCTGGCCATGCTGCTCACCTCCGTGGGCGGCGTGGAGGTGGTCGGCACCGCGGCCAACGGCGCCGAGGCGGTCACGGAGGCGGTCCGGCTGCTGCCCGACGTGGTCGTGATGGACGTGCAGATGCCCGAGCTCAACGGGGTGGAGGCGACCCGGCGGCTCGCGTCGGAGGCACCCTCGGTGGGTGTGGTCGTGCTGACCATGTCCGAGGACGACGGCACGGTGTTCGCCGCGGTCCGGGCCGGCGCGCGCGGCTACCTGGTGAAGGGCGCCGAGCAGGAGGAGATCGTCCGGGCGATCACCACGGTGGCCGCCGGTGGCGTGATCTTCGGGGCCAGCCTCGCGGTGCGCATCGCCGAGTTCTTCGCCGCCGGCCCGCCCGCCCCCACGGCGGCGTTCCCGCAGCTCACCGCCCGGGAACGCGAGATCCTCGAGCTGCTCGCCGCGGGCCGGTCGAACGGCCAGATCGCCGCGGCGCTGTACCTGTCACCGAAGACGGTCCGCAACAACGTCTCCAACGTGTTCGCCAAGCTCCAGGTGGCCGACCGGGCCGAGGCGATCGTCCGGGCCCGCGAGGCCGGCCTCGGCCACTGACCCCGTCACCGTTCCGGCGTCAGGACATCAGGTCGACGAGGGCGTCGCCGTCCGCGGTGCGCCGGAGCCGGACCTGGCGGCCCCGGCGGTCCCGGACGATCAGCCCGGCCCGCTCCAGCTGCGCGCAGTGGTACGTCGCCGTGCCGGGCGAACAGCGCAGCCGGCCACCGGATACCCGATCCAGACGAGGTCGTCGCGGTCGATGCTGAAGACGGACGCGCGGCTGCCGGAGACCAGCGGCACCAGGGTGACCGGCCGGTGGCCGAGGTCGGCGACCACCGGGTTGGGATCCGGTAGCAGCATCGTGGTGCCGTCGAGGCCGGTGCGCGGGCTCAGCCCGGACAGCACGGCGTCGAGCCGCCCGGTGACCGCGGCGACGCCGACCCGTTCGGTCTCGCGATCGAGTAGCGGCCGGGCCCGCCGCCAGACCGGCGCGAACGCCTGCCAGAGGCCGCGCAGCACCGCGGCGTAGTCGGCGATGAACCGGCGCGGATCGTCGACCACCGGCTGCCACTGCGCCGGCACCGCGCCGCCGAAGTCGCTCTCCAGCTCGGCGGTGAGCCGGTCCGGTGGCAGCTCGGTCAGCTCCTCGATCATCGCCTCGATGCCGGCGCCGGGGAACGTCCCGGTCATCGTGACGCTGTCGGGCACCTGCGAGTACGCCGGGGTGAACAGCGGACCGACCACCCGCGCGGTCACCGCCGGCGCGGACGCGCGCAGGGCTCGCCGCCAGTGCGGGGGCACCCCCTGCGGACGTTCACCCAGCACGTCCGCGAGCAGCGACATCAGCGTGGCGCCCGCGTGCGGCACGACGGAGACCGACACCGCGTCGATCCGTCCGAGTTGTAGCCGCGTCCTGCCCCGCACGTGTTTCCCCCGCCCGCCGTTCCCCCTCGGTGGCACCGCCGACCCTGGCCGACAATTCGACGTCCTTCGAAAGGCTGGTGCCGCGTACCACGCCGCGGCGAGGCTGGACCGGCACTGTCCACTGAGGTACTTCACATGGGGGAATGACGATGCGTTTCCTGCGTGAGCGGATCCTGACCGCCGCCGCCCTGCTCGGGATCGTGGGGTCGCTGGTCGCCGCCGGGCCGGCCCGGGCGGCGCCCAGCGTGCTCAACCTGAGCCAGGTCAACGAGACGACGAACCGGACGACGCCGGTGGGGCAGTACACCACGAAGTTCGGCGTCACCATCGAGCTGCGCGCCGGCTGGTACCAGGGCTTCCAGTACGGCTGGGCCCGGGTCAGCGCGAGCAGCCGGTGGCGCGCGGACGACGTGATCTGGCTGCGGATCTACCGCAACGGCAGCCGGGAGTTCGTGCACGGCACCCGCAACGACGGCAGCCAGACCTCCACCCACACGTTCGGGCAGATCACGCTGGCCGACCCGAACTACCGGTTCTCGGCCTGCCTGCAGCGCGGCAACGACTACGACTGCACCGCCGAGTGGTGACGCCGTCCTGAACGGGGAGCCGGCCCGGCCCGTGGCCGGCTCCCCGTGGCCGGTCAGCCGCCGTGCTCGTGCGGTGCGCCGATCGTGAAGAGCAGCAGCGCCACGGTGGCCAGCGCGCAGACGGCGATGACGACTTCGCGCCATCGGACGGTCCGGGTCATGGGTGTCCTCCGCTCGTCAGCTTCCCTCGGTCATCGGTGCGCCGATCGTGGTGAGCAGTGTCGCCAGGGCCGCCACGGTGAGGATCGCCGAAGCGAGACGCTGCCAGGTCCAGGTGTGGATCATGATTCACCTCCTCCGCGTCGCCGCTCTCGGATACGGGACCGTCCCGCCGCCGCCGGCGCATCGCGAGGGCGACGAGCGCACAGGCGCCGGCGCCGATCAGGATGTCGCCGGGGCTGATGACCGCGCGCAGCGGCGGGACGGGGATGGTGTCGCCGAGCACCGCCAGCCGGGTGTGCTCGTGCGCCGGCTCGTTCTTTGCCGTCACGACCCCGGCGGTGAGCCCGGCGGCCCGGGCAGCGGCCGGTTCGTACGGCATCCGGCCGTTGCCGGCGATGGCCAGCCCGTTGAGGGCGGCGCCGATCATGATCACGGCCGCGGCGGCCCGCAGCGGCTGCGGCCAGCCGGCGATGCCCACGGCCAGCCAGGCCAGCACGGCGAGGAAGACCACCGCGAGCAGCGGCAGCTTCCCGGCGACGGTGTTGTGGATGAGCTGCACGGCCGCCGCGACCCACACCAGCCAGAGGGCCCTCGTTGCGAGAATGCGCAGCCCGGCGAGGCGCCCACCGAGCAGACCGCCGAGGGCGACACCCGCGGCGGGCGGGGCGGTCGTCAGCAGCACCATCCGCATCGACATGATCGGGCCTCCTGGATCGCCGCCGGTGCCCTCGATCCTCGGCCCGGCCGGGCCGGTCGACCAGGCAGGCACCCGGCAGCCGACCGGCAATCCGGGCACGCACGAAGCCGGGTCAGCGGAGAGACTGGGGCATGACTTCTTCGTTTCCCGCGCTGGTCGCCCGCACCCAGGGATTCACGCTCGGCCGCCCGCGCCGGTTCGCGGTGGCCCCCGACGGCTCCCGGGTGCTGTTCCTGCGCTCACGCGGCGGGACCGACCCGGTGGGTGATCTCTGGTCGTACGAGGTCGCGACCGGGACGGAACGCCTGCTGGTGGACGCGACGGCGCTGGGGGCGGCCGACGGCGCGCCACTGTCCGAGCGCGAGCGCGCCCGGCGGGAACGGGCCCGGGACCGGTCCGCCGGCATCGGTTCCTACGCCACCGACGCCGCCGTGCGCACGGCCGTGTTCACTCTGGCCGGCCGGCTGTACGCGGTCGACGTGGCCTCCGCCGAGGTCACCGACCTGGGCGCGCGGGAACCGGCCGCCGAGGCCCGGATCGACCCGACCGGCCGCACGGTCGCGTACGTGTGCGAGGCCGAGCTGCGGGTGGTCGGCCGCGACGGCAAGGACGACCGGCCCCTGGCCGAACCCGACGGCCCCGAGGTGACGTGGGGTCTGCCCGAGCACGAGGCGTCCGAGTCGATGGACCGGTTCGAGGGCTACTGGTGGGCGCCGGACGGCCGGGGCCTGGTCGCGGGCCGGGTGGACAACACCCCGGTGCAGATCTGGTACGTCGCCGACCCGGGCCGCCCCGAGCAGCCGCCGACCGCGGTGCGCTACCCGTCCGCGGGAACGCCGAACGCCGACGTCAGCCTGCACGTGCTCGGCCTGGACGGCAGCCGGACGCCGGTGGTCTGGGACCGGGCCGAGTTCGAGTACGTGACCCGGGTGGTCTGGGACGCGACCGGGCTGCTGGTGGTCGTGCAGAACAGGCGCCAGACGGTGCTGCGGGTGCTGGCCGTCGATCCCGCGACCGGCGCCACCACGGTCCGGCAGGAGAACACCGACCCGGATTGGACGACGATCGTCTCGGGCATCCCGGCGCACACCGCGTCGGGAGCCCTGCTGTGGAGCGTGGACGACCGCGACAGCCGGCGGCTCACCGCCGACGGCGTACCGGTCACGCCGCCCGGCCTGCAGCTGGACGAGGTGCTCTCGGTCGACGGCGACACCGTGCTGTTCGCGGCCCGGCAGAATCCCACCGAACGGCACCTGTGGACCTGGTCGGCGGCGGCCGGCCCGGCCCGGATCACCACGGTCCCCGGACTGTACGGCGGGCGCCGCGCCGGTGATGTGACCGTGGTGGACGCGCAGACCCTCGACGGCGAGACGGTCACCGTCGACGGCCGGGAGCTGCGGAGTCTCGCGGCTGAACCGCCGGTCCGCCCGGCGCCGCGGCTCCTGACCCTGGGGGAGCGGGACCTGCGGACGGCGGTGCTGTTCCCCACCGGTCACGAGCCGGGTGCGGCCCGGCTGCCGGTGCTGATGGACCCGTACGGTGGCTCGGCCGCGCAGCGGGCCGTCGCCGCCCGCTCCCGGTACTGGGCCGCCCAGTGGTTCGCCGACCAGGGTTTCGCGGTGATCGTCGCGGACGGCCGCGGCACGCCCGGACGTGGACCCGGCTGGGAACGCGCCCGCGCCGGCGACCACGCCGGCCCCCGCCTGCAGGACCAGGTGGACGCGCTGCACGCCGCGGCCGGGCGGTTCCCCGACCTGGACCTGGACCGGGTGGGCATCCGCGGCTGGTCGGCCGGCGGCTACCTGGCGGCCCTGGCGGTCCTGCGCCGCCCCGACGTGTTCCACGCCGCGGTCGCCGGCGCCCCGGTGACCGACCAGCTGCTCTACAGCTCCCACTGGCAGGAACGCACGCTGGGCCTGCCGGCCGAGAACCCCGACGGGTACGCGCACGGCTCCCTGATCGCCGACGCCCCGCAGCTGCGCCGGCCGTTGCTGCTGGTGCACGGCATGATCGACGACAACGTGCTGCCGGTGCACACGATGAAGCTGTCCGCGGCGCTGGTGACGGCGGGCCGCCCGCACACCGTGCTGCCGCTGCCGGGCGTGACCCACATGGGCGCGTCGGTGCCGGGCCTCTGGGAGTACGAGCTGGCCTTCCTGCGGCAGTCCCTCGGCATCGCCTCCTGACGCCGCTCAGCCGCCGGCGATCGCCGGCGGCAGGTCGTCGAACCAGGCCAGCATGGCCCGCTCGTACGCGAGCCCGAACGCCAGCGTGGCCACCGCGTACGGTTCGGCCTCGGCCGCGCCGGGCGGCAGCTCCGCGTCGATGTGCTCGTACGCGGCCAGCCGGGCGGCGTGCGCCTCCCGGTGCCGGGCGACGACGCCGGCCAGCTGATCCGCCGGGACGTGCCGGCCGAACATGATCGTGAGCAGCAGCGGGAAGCGGATCGTCTCCGGCTCGGGCTCCCGGGAGACCCAGGCCGTGAACGCCGCCCGGCCGGCGTCCGTGATCGCGTACGGGCGCCGGTCCCGCCGGCCGCGTTCCTGCGCCTCGACCAGCCCGTCGGCGGCCATGGCGGCCAGCTCCCGGTACACCTGGCTCTGGGTGAGCGACCAGAAGTCACCGATGCGCGACTGGGCCGTGGCGACCAGGTCCCAGCCGGACATCGGTCCCTCGTGCAGGAAGCCGAGCAGCGAGGCGGCGGTGGCGTTGAGCGGACGGGATGGCATGGACACCTCCTTGACATGTCATTGTGTCAGGTCGCACGATGGTGCCCTCGACATTCCACTTAGACAGGTCACGGGGGCAGGGCATGGACTGGTGGCATCCGGCGCTCATAGCGGTCCACGCCACGGCGGGAGGCCTCGGTCTGCTGCTCGCCGTGCCGGTGATTCTGGCGCCCAAGCGGCGGGGCCGGCACCCGGTGCTCGGCCGGGCCTACGCGGTCAGTGCCGCGGTGTTGTGCCTGACCGCGTTCGGCCTGGTCGCGTACGACCCCGGGCGGCTGGTGGGCCTGGCCGTCCTGGGCACGCTGACCGCGGTGTGGGTGGGTGGCGGGGTCTGGCTGGCCCGCCGGCGGCCGGTGCTGGGCGGGTCGCCGTACGCGTGGCGGGTCTGGCATCTGAACCTGATGGGCAGCAGCGTGATCTCCTTCGTCACCGCCTTCCTGGTGCAGATGACGCGGGGCAGCCTGATCGCCTGGATCGCGCCGACCGTCGTCGGCACCGTGATCATCGCGCGGGCCAATCGCCGGGAACTGGCCCGGCAGGCTCCGGCCCGGCCGGGCGGCCAGGGTGTGCCGGTGGGCTGACCAGGGTGTGTCACCGGCTCGGTGGATCTTCGGGAACGGGGAGGCTGGCCCCGTCAGCAGAGAACCCGTTCCGAGGAGCACGTCATGGCCACGATCCACCTCAAGCAGACCACCGCGGCGACACCGGAGCAGGTCGTGGCCGCGCTCACCGATTTCGGGCCGGGGCGGGCCGAGCTGTTCGGGAACAGCTCCGCCGAGTTCCTGAAGGTGCATGACCGGGGTGCCGACTGGGCCGATGTCACCGAGGGGTCGGGCGGCATCTGGGAACGCCTGCGCTACGACTGGTCCGATCCGCGCCGCGTTGTCATGACGACCACCGATTCCAACATCTGGGGCGGCGCGTCGGGCCACACCTACACCCTCCACCGGCGGCCCGGCGGCGGGACCGACCTGGACGTCGTGGTGGTGCGCGAGGGCCGCAATCTCAAAGGGCGGGTGGTCGGGGCCCTGCTCGGCACCGTGGGCAAGGGCTTCCTGGGCAAGGCTCTCGGCAACACCGTCAAGGCGATCGAGGCCCGCGCCGGCGCCCCGGGTGGTGGCCGCGGCTGACCCGGCGGCACCGGCTCAGTCGTCATACCGCGGAAACGTCACGGCCGTATGCCCGTAATCCGGACACGACCTTGCCCTATCGACGAACGTCTCTCTATCCTCGCTCCAGGTAAGCGCTTTCCTGGCCCGAGCCGGCCGGCATCTTCGTCGGTGCCGTGGGGCGCTGCACCCTTCCCGGACCCACGGCACATGCGAGGAAAGGTGAGACGAGGATGAGACGAACAGTCGCATTGCGACTCCTGGCGGCACTGGGCACGGCGGCCGTCGGTGGCGCTGTCGCGGTGGCCCTGCCGATGTCCGAGGCATCGGCCGCGACCGGTGGCGTCACCGGCTACGCGACCCAGAACGGCGGCACCACCGGCGGCGCGGGCGGGCAGACGGTGCGGGCCACCACGGGCACCGCGATCCACGCGGCCCTGTGCGGCCGGGCCAGCAGCAGCACCCCGATCATCATCGAGGTGCAGGGCACCATCAACCACGGCAACACCACCAAGGTGTCCGGGGCCAGCTGCAACACCGCCGCCGACAAGATCGAGCTCAAGGAGATCAGCAACGTCACGATCATCGGGGTCGGCGGCGGCGCGGTCTTCGACCAGCTGGGCATCCACATCCGGGACTCCAGCAACATCATCATCCAGAACGTGACAGTCCGGAACGTCAAGAAATCGGGCTCGCCCACCTCCAACGGCGGCGACGCCATCGGCATGGAGAGCACCGTCCGCAACGTCTGGGTCGACCACGCCACCCTGGAGGCCTCGGGCGGGGAGTCGGAGGGCTTCGACGGCCTGTTCGACATGAAGGACAACACCCAGTACGTGACGTTGTCCTACAGCATCCTGCGCAACTCCGGCCGCGGCGGCCTGATCGGCTCCAGCGAGAGCGACCGGTCCAACAGCTTCATCACGTTCCACCACAACTCGTACGAGAACCTCGACTCGCGCACGCCCCTGCTGCGCGGCGGCATCGCGCACATCTACAACAACTCGTACGTGAGCCTGAACGAGTCCGGCATCAACTCCCGGGCCGGCGCCCGCGCCAAGGTGGAGAACAACTATTTCAGGAACTCCAAGGACGTCCTCGGCACCTTCTACACCTCCGAGGCGGGCTTCTGGCAGGTCAGCGGCAACATCTTCGACAACGTGACGTGGTCCGCCCCGGGCAGCGAGAACAACCCCGCCGGCCCCAACCCGCAGAGCAACACCACGGTCAGCATCCCGTACGCGTACACCCTGGACGGCGCCTCCTGTGTCCCGGCGATCGTGAGTCAGACGGCCGGCGCCAACAAGGGTCTGCAGGTCTCGAACGGCAACTGCTCGCCGCAGCAGCCGACGCCGACCACGCCCGGTCCCACGCCGACCACGCCGGCCCCGACCACCCCGCCGCCGACCCAGCCCAGCGGCACGAACCTGAGCATCGGGGCCGGCTCGGACGGCTCCAGCAAGGCCGGCGGTACCGGCTACGGCAACGTCCGCGACGGCGACCTGAGCACCTTCTGGTCCCCGGCCGGCGCGACCGGCTCCATCTCGATCAAGTGGGGCTCCGCCACCACCGTGTCCCGGATCAACATCCGCGAGGCGTCGGGCTCGGCCGGCAGCATCGGCTCCTGGCAGGTCGTCAACCACGCCACCGGCGCCGTCCTGGCCTCGGGCAGCGGGGCGGGCGTGATCAGCTTCGCCGCGACGTCGTTGACCAAGATCACTTTCAACATCACCAGCTCGACGGGTGCGCCCAAGGTCGCCGAGTTCGAGACCTACGCGGGCTAGCGACCGCACGGCCGGTCGCGGGGACGCGTCACCGGTCGAGGATCCTCCGGAACGGGGCCGTCGATCTCGACGGCCCCGTTCGTCGTCGTCGCCGATACGGATGATCGGTGGACCCGGATATGTGCGACAAGCCATGGACACCAGGTCTTGATCGCATTTTCCCAAGATGGTGCCGGCGGCCCGCGGCCGACCATTGAGGAATACAAAGAAGATGACCACACGAACCCCCCTTGACTCTGGCGGCGCGGCCGGAGGATCGTGTTGCTGGCGAGAATGAGCAAATCGCATTCGGACTCCTTCGATGATCCGAATGGCGCAGCCGCCGACATCCTGTGTGCGCGACCGCGGTCGGCCTGAACGGGCGTGTGCCGTCCATCGCCGAACAGCGCGTTGCGGCACAGTTGTGCCCGGCGACGGGAAGGGGCAGAAATGCGTCAGGCCGGCGAATCGGCAGCGGCTGTTTCCGCGCAGGCGCTCAACCGGGCCACGATGTCCTGGGACTTCACCAAGGCGTGCAACCTCGGCTGCGGCCATTGTTCGAATGGTGATGATCGCGCCGCGGCCGGGCGGGACATAGATCTGCCCGCGGCGGCCCATATGCTGGCCGAGTTCGCCCGGCTCGGCGGCAGCCAGTTGCACCTGCTCGGCGGGGAGCCGTTGCTGCGCCACGACTTCCTGGACATCTGCGTCATCGCCGGCAAGTTCGGGCTGCGGACCTCGGTGACGACGAACGGCTGGCTGGTGCCGAAGGCCGACGCGCTGGAGTGGATGGTGCGGAATCTGGCCACCATCACGATCAGCATCGACGGTGGTGGCGCAGCCGTCAACGACCGCATCCGCGGCCGGGGAACCTTCGACCGGGCGGTGGCCGCGGCGCGATGCTACGTGGCCGGACGGGACAGCTCGGCGGCACCGGCGAAATTGAACATCTCGCACGTCCTGTGTGCGGAGAACATCGACGGGCTCGTCCCGATGCTCGAACTGGCCGACGACATCGGCGTCGACAGCATCGCAGTCTCCGTGCTCAAGGAGTACGGCAACGCGTTGCGGCCCGGAGCACCCGGCCCGCCGACGGCGGAGGCCTACTTCCAGGCCATCTGTGCCGCGGCGGTTGCGGCTGACCGCCTGAGGGTGTCCGTGGTGCTGTACGAGATCCCGATGCGCGTCCAGACAGCGTTGCGGGCCCGCTACGGAGACACCGTGCAGTTCGGCGGCGACGCGTACTGCGACACCGGGGAGGGCCAGCTGCGGGTGGCGAGCGACGGGGCGGTCCATCCGTGCTTCGCCGGGACCAAACACCATGACACCGTCCGGGCCGACCCCGTGCTCGTCGACATCAGGCAGCGGCCTCTCGACGACATCGTGTCCGGCTCGTACTTCCGGGACTTCCAGCAGGAGGCGCACGGCCGGCTCGACAACACGCGGTGGGACATCTGCGCGGACTGCGAATTCCTCAAGGACCACAGTTGTTACCCGGGCTGCCCGTTCGCACCCGACAATCTGAAACCCCAATTGTGCGCCAGGCTGGCCCGGAACGGGGCGATGCCATGAGCTTCTCGTGCCGGTTGATGGTCGGAATCACCGGCTCCGTCGGCGCGGTGGGAATACATTCGCTGTTGCTCCGCCTCAGCGCATTCGCCGCAGTGGATCTGCGAGCCGTGATGACCAGCACGGCCGACCGCTACATCAGTCATATCGTTCTTTCGCACATTCTCGGCTCACCGGTCCCGGCCCGGATGTACGACCCGGACGGCACGATGTGGAATCCGGCCGGCCTGATGCAGGACCGCGACGCGATGCTGATCGCCCCGGCGACGGCGAACATGCTGGGCCGGCTGGCCGGCGGGAGCGCCGGTGATCTGGTTTCGGCGTGCTATCTGAATTGCGCCGGACCCACCCTGATAGCGCCGGTCATGAATGCGCGCATGCGTTCTCACCCCGCGGTGCGGCGCAATCTGGCGACGTTGGCCGGTGACGGCTGCGTCATTCTGGACGGCCGCGGCGGCTACGAGGTCGCGACCGGCCGGACCAGTACGGAAGGCGGCCTGCCCACGGCGGACGATGTCATGACGGCACTCCGCGCGGCATGCTGCGTCACCCCACCGCGCAGCCAGGAGGTGGTCGTCTCATGAGCAGGCCGATCCAGGTGGATCTGGTGTTCCCGCCGCTGACCGGCATCGCCTATCCGTACCTGAGCACCGCCGTCCTGGCGGCGTACGTCCACGACCGTTCGGTGCACCGGGTGAGACAGGTCGATCTGAACCTGCGGTTCGTGCAGCATCAGCTCACCACGCGCACGATCGAGGCGAACATCGCCGCCGCGGAAGCACGTGTGCGCGAGCTGGACCGTCGTGCCGTCAACGGGCAGGAACAGGTCGAGTACGGCCGCTGCGCCCGCCTGGTGAATCGCCGGGAAACCATCGTCGACGGGCTGCCCACCGCCTTGCGCACCATTCGCGACGCCACGGAGCAGGACCCGGGGACGCTCGACGAGGCGTACCGGATCGTCCGGTGGGCGCTCGACGCCGCCACCGCGGTACGGCCACCGGAGCGGTACGACTTCACCGAGCCCGTCTACCGCTATTCGAGCGGGAGCCCGGCCGAGCTCCGTGCCGGGCTGGCCGATCAGGACAACGGGTTCTTCGACTTCTACGACCGTGCCGTCAGCGCCGACATGCTGCGGGGCGACGTCGTCGGCATCTCCTTGGTGTACCGCGGCCAGGTTCTCCCCGCGCTGACCCTCGCGGCGTGGCTCCGCAGAGCGAGGCCGCACGCCCGCATCCTGGTCGGCGGTCCATTGCTCACCGCTCTGCGGGCGCAGCTGCAGCAGGAGGCGTGGCTGTTCGACTTCGTCGACACAGTCGTGCTGTACGAAGGCGAAGCCACCCTGCTCGAGTATCTGGAGCAGCTCGGCCGTGGCGTCGCTGTTCCCGTGGTGCCGAACACCGTCTACCGGGACGAGGACGGCGAGGTGCGGACCACCGCACGGGCCGCGCCGGTGGCGGCGGCGGAGCTACCGACCCCGGATTTCGACGGACTACCGCTGGCGCAGTACCTGGCGCCGGCCGTCACCCTGCCCGTGCTCGCCTCACGGGGCTGCTACTGGCGGTGCGCCTTCTGCACGCACCACCACATCTACGGCGACACGTACCGGCCGCGGCCGAGGTCCGCGATCGTGGACGACCTGGCCAAGCTCACCGAACGGTACGACTGCCGGAACTTCTACTTCGTGGACGAGTCGATCTCGCCGAAGCTGCTGCGTCACCTGTCGTCCTCCGTCCTCGAATCGGGCCTGGCGATCCGCTGGGGCTGCGAACTGCGGATGGAACGGTCGCTCACCCGGTCCGATTTCGACGCCGCGTTCGCAGCCGGCTGCCGCGTGTTCTCCTTCGGCATGGAGTCGGCCAGCCAGCGGGTGCTCGATCTCATGAACAAGGGCATCAAGCGGGTGGAGATCGACCGGATCGTGACCGAGTGCCACCGCAGCGGCATCCGCATCCACGTCATGTGCATCATCGGTTTTCCCGGTGAGACCGAGGCCGAGGCGCTCGAGACCATCGGATTCGTGGAGCAGCACAGTCACGAGCTCGACATCGCCGGCTTCTCGTACTTCTGCCTGAACCGGTCCGCGCCCGTCCAGCTCCAGCCGGACAAGTTCGGGGTGACCGGCCTGCGCGAGCTGGTGCCCGGCCACACGTTCGAGGAACGCCTGGCCTATGACGTCTCAGCCGGACTCGATCGGCGGCAGGCGTTCCGGCTCTGGGAGCGGGCCCTGCGATCTCCCGGTGTGCAGGCCGTGCTGGGGCGCGTCGGCCATGCGGAGCGCGAACGCTTCCTGTACGCGGTGGAAGGCCGATCGGAGGTCCGGACCCGGCCGCCGACGGACCGGGGTCGGCAGTCTTCGATCAGCGTCAGCAGCCGCTCGCACAGTCTGTCCGGAGCGTACGCGGCCGCCGACGCGTTCCTGCCCGCTGCCGGTTACGCCTACAACGTGGAGGGCATCGGGCTGGGGGACAGCTGGCAGCGGCTCCGGGAGAGCTCGGTGCCGCGGGCTGAGGCGGACTACCTCTACGTACCGTCGGCCGACGTCGACTTCGAGCTCGGCGAGCAGCTCCGCGATGCCCTCGTCCGGCTCACCGAGAGCGGACCGGAGGCAGAACTCACGCCACCGCAGGCAGCCGCTCTCGCCCATCTCCGGGGCCTCTGGGCCGGGCAGGGGGCGCCGCTGGCCTGAATCGACGCGACCCCTGGGTGATGTGATTTCGACAGAAGGGAAGACAAGCACATGGCCGGACCCGATATGCCTGCCCGTGGCCTGAACCTGCGGATCGACACGACGAAGATCGAGGAGGCGCTGGCCGCCCAGCCGCGCGTCATCGTGTCGGCGGTCGGCGCCAACCAGATCGAGACGACGCTGCTGGAGATCACCCGCACCGCGCAGGTGGACCCGAACGTGGCGGCGGACAACCAGGTGAACGTGCTCTGCTGATGGACGGCCGGGTGGTTGCCGGAAACAGCGGCAGCCACCTGCCGGTCGATGCGACCACCTCGGACAGGCCACTCCTCGGACAGGCCACTGGTACGGGCAGCGCCGAACACCCCGTGACTGCCCAATCGCATCGATGGTATGCGATGATGGGAGCGCTCCCACGGCCGCCCCGGGAGGTCTTCTCGACCGCGTCCCGACCCCAGGAGGAACATTGAAGCCCATCCGTCTGCTGACCGCCGTCTCCGCGCTGACGCTGTGCCTGCTCGCGGGCAGCGGTACCGCCGGCGCGGCGGGTGCGTCCAGCGCCCGTGACTGTACGAGGCCCGGTGTGCTGTTCTGCGAGAACTTCGACCGGCTGCCGGTCGGCGGCGCCAGCAGTCTCGACTGGGGGATCGACACCCGCAACGGCACACTGACCGTGGAACGCCGGGGCGCCGGCCGGAACGGCAAGGTGCTGCACGTCCGCACCGTCGACAACGGGCGCGCCTTCCTGCGGGTCGACGACCTCGCCGCACCCGCGGGCGGTTTCTACGGCCGGATGCGGCTGCGCGTCGACGCGTTCCCGACCGCGCCCGACTGGGCGCACTTCACCCTGGTCGAGGCGACCGGATCGGGCAGCGCCGAGGTGGTACGCCCGCTCGGCGGCCAGTACGTGCCCACCGTGGACCGTTCCCTGTGGGGCATCGGCGCGGACGGCGGACCCACCGGCGACTGGACCGCCTGGACCGAGTCGGCCCCGACCGTCACGGACACCTGGCAGTGCGTCGAATGGCGCCTCGACGCGGCGACGAACACGGTGACCACCTGGATCGGCGACGACGTGACCCTGACCGCCGGCGCTGGGGCCCACGGCGGCAACCAGGTCCCGTTCGTCCTGCCGGCCGTCGACACGGTCAAGATCGGGTGGCAGCTGTACCAGGGCGGCACCACGCCGGCCGGCTTCGACCTCTGGATCGACGACATCGCGCTCTCCGCCCGGCGCCTGGGCTGCTGATACTCCCGCTGCCCGACCGGCGCGGCCGCGACAGCCGCCCGGACGGGCAGCTCACGGTCCGGTGACCCCGGCGTGCTCGCCCAGCACCGGCGTGTCGTGCACCCTGGTGCCGGGCTGCCACGGCCACCGGTGGTACCGGTCCGGCCACACGAGCTGCAGAGCCCGCAGCCGCCCGCCGGTGCCGGCGTAGAACTGCGCGGCGACGGGCAGGTGCCGCTCCGGCTCGGTCACCGCGACGAAGGTGACCGGATGTCCCTCGAGCACGTCGTCGGCGGTGGCGCCCGCGGCGAGCTCCCGGCGCCCGGCGATGACCGCGGCGGCCAGGGCGCGCAGGGCGGGCCGGGTGATGTCCGGCGGCAGCCCGAACAGGATCAGCTCCGGGTGGCCGTGGCCGGTCAGGCCGACCGTGTACCAGCAGGTCTCCAGGGCCGTCGGCTGCGGCTCGAACTGCAGGTACACGCCGGCCTGCTCGATGGTCGCGGCGATCGCGCGGAGCGCGGCGTCGTGGTGCCCGGCCGTCATCGGATCCGCCCTCCCGTGTGCTTCGGCTGCGGGATACCCGGCCGGAGCCGGGACTACCGGCCCGATCCGGTACGGGCAGCCGCCGTCGACCGGACCGGGAAGCGGATCACCCGGTCGTCGGTCGCCGCCGGGGTGCCCCGGCCGTCCCGGTTGCTCGTGGTGATCCAGAGCGAGCCGTCCGGTGCCCGTTCGGCGGTACGCAGGCGGCCGTACTGGCCCTGCAGCAGTGCGGTCGGCGTGCCGGCGCCGCCGTTGCCGTCCAGCGGGACGGACCAGAGCCGCTGGCCGCGCAGCGCGGCGACGTAGAGCGTGCTGCCGTCGATCGTCGCGCCGCTGGGCGAGGCCTCGGCGGTGCTCCACACGACGATCGGGTTGCGGAAGCGGGTGTCGGTGCTGCGGCCCTCGACCGTCGGCCAGCCGTAGTTGCCGCCGGGCACGATCTGGTTGACCTCGTCCCAGGTGTTCTGGCCGAACTCGGCGGCGTACAGCCGGCCCTGGGCGTCCCAGGCCAGGCCCTGCACGTTGCGGTGACCCAGGCTGTAGACCAGCGAGCCGGGGAACGGGTTGCCCTCGGCGGGGACCCCGCCGTCCGGCCGCATCCGCAGGATCTTGCCGTTGCGGCTCTGCTGGTTCTGCGCGTTCGCGGTGGTGCCGGCGTCGCCGACGCCCGCGTAGAGCATGCCGTCCGGTCCGAAGGCGATCCGGCCGCCGTCGTGGATGGTGGCCTTGGCCAGCCCGCTGAGGACCACTTGCTGGTCCTGCGGCGCGTCGAGCCGCAGGCGCGCGATGCGGTTGTCCGAGGCCGAGGTGAAGTAGACGTACACGTAGCCGTCCTCGGCGTACGTCGGGGACACGGCCAGGCCGAGCAGGCCGGCCTCACCGGCGGGGACGACCCCGTTGACCGTGGCCACGACGGCCGGGGCGCTGCCCGGGCGCAGCCGCAGGATGCGGGCACTGTTGCGTTCGGCGACCAGGGCGCTGCCGTCGGGCAGGAACCCGAGCCCCCACGGAACGGTGAGACCTGTCGCGACGACCTCCGGATTCGCCAGATCAGGGGCGAGCAGCACGGTCGTACGGGTCTCCGAGTGCGCTTCGGTGGCCTGCGCGACGGCGATCGTGCCGACACCGAGTATCAGCGTGCCGACCAGGGCGAGCTTGCGGCGCATGACTCCAACCTCCCACTGTGTGGCAATTGAAGCATGTCAATGTACTCCCCGGGGCCGGCTCAGCTCGCGGCGCTGGCCACGATCACCTCGGTGCCGGCCCGCCGGATGGCCTCGATGCCCACCGGATCCGCGCTCGGGTCGGTCACCAGGGTGGCCACGTCGGTGATCGCGCAGATGCCGGCCAGGCACACCTTGCCCACCTTCGAGCCGTCCGCCACCACGATGACCCGGTCGGCCCGGCGGATCATCACCGCGTTGGTGTTCGCCTCGATCTCGTCGTGGGTCGTCAGGCCGCCCCGGGCGCTGATGCCGTCCACCCCGACCACCGCCACGGCCATGTTCAGGCCGGCCAGCGCCTGGTCCGCGATCGGCCCGACCAGCTCGTACGACTGGGTGCGGGACACGCCGCCGGTCATGATCAGCTTGAGCCGGGGGCGCAGGGCCAGCTCGGCCGCGATGTTCAGCGCGTTGGTCACCACGGTCAGGTCGACGCGCTCGGCCAGCAGCCGGGCCAGCAGGTGGGTGGTGGTGCCACCGGTCAGGCCCAGGGTCAGCGGGCCTTTCGGCAGCAGCGCCGCGACCTTCTGCGCCACCAGGGCCTTCTCCTCGCGGTGCTGACCCACCCGGTAGCGCACCGGCAGCTCGTAGGCGACGTCGACCGCGACCGCGCCGCCGTGGGTGCGCGACAACAGCCGCTGGTCCTCCAGGACCTGCAGATCGCGGCGGATCGTGGCGGGGGAGACGCGGAACTCGTCGGCCAGGTGCCCGGCGTCGACGGAGCCGTGGCTGGCCACCCGCTCGAGGATGGCCGACACCCGGTCGGCGCGGCGCAGCGAACTCTGTGGCATGGACCCTCATCAGGAAGGAATGATCAAACGCGCAGTCACTGTAGTTCGTTTCCAAGCGAAACACCAGATTTCCTTGCGCGCTTGGGGCGTAACCGCCAACAATCCCGCCATGACAGTGATCGCTTTCCTCGGCGCGGGCAGCGTGGTGTTCACCCGTGAACTGCTCGCCGACATCCTCTCCTTCGACGAGCTGCGCGGGGTGACCCTCGCTCTGCACGACATCGACGCCGAGCGCCTGGAGACGGCCGAGGCGATCGCCCGCCGTACGGCCGAGCAACTCGGCGCCCGGCCCGTCATCACTACGAGCCTGGACCGCCGGACGGTGCTCGACGGCGCCGACTTCGTCATCAACGCCATCCAGGTCGGCATGCACGCCGCGACCGTGCGCGACTTCGAGATCCCGGCGAAGTACGGGCTGCGCCAGACCATCGGCGACACCCTCGGCGTCGGCGGCATCTTCCGCGCGTTGCGCACCTTCCCGGTGCTCGAGGGCATCGCCCGGGACATGCGCGAGCTGTGCCCGGACGCGTGGCTGCTCAACTACACGAACCCGATGGCGATGAACGTCGGCTACCTCGCGGCCGTCGCCCCCGAGCTCAAAGCCGTCGGCCTGTGCCACTCGGTCTACTGGACGGTGCGCGACCTGAGCGAACTGCTCGGCGTCCCGTACGAGGAGGTCGACTACACCGGAGCCGGCGTGAACCACCAGGCGTGGCTGCTGCGCTTCGAGCACCGCGGCGAGAGCCTGTATCCGCGGCTGGACGAGCTGCTCGCCCGCGATCCCGAGCTGCGCCGCCGGGTACGGATGGACATGTACTCGCGGCTGGGCTACTTCCCGACCGAGACCAGCGAGCACTCCTCGGAGTACCTGCCCTGGTATCTGCACGACGACGCCGAGATCGAGCGGCTGCGCATCCCGGTCGGCGACTACCTGCGGATCAGCGGCGACAACGTGGCCGAGTACCACGCCGTGCGCAAGTCCGTGCTGGCCGGCGAGCCCCTCGACGTCAGCCGCGACGCCACCGAGTACGCCCCTCAGGTCATCCACAGCATGGTCACCGGGACCCTGCGCCGCATCCACGGCAACGTCGCCAACCGCGGGCTGATCAGCAACCTGCCCGAGGACTGTGCCGTCGAGGTGCCGTGCGTGGTCGACGCTCTGGGCGTACGCCCGGAACGGGTCGGCGCGCTGCCCCCGCAGTGCGCCGCGCTGAACCGCGGCTTTGTCAACGTGGGTCAGCTGACCGTGCGGGCGGCGATCACCGGCGACAAGCGGATGGTGCGGCAGGCGGCGATGGTCGACCCCAACACCGCGGCCACCCTGCCGGTGGAACAGATCTGGGCATTGTGTGACGAGTTGACTGCGGCGCACGGCGAGCTGATCCCCGAATCACTGCGATGACCGCACCAAGACGCGCAGCGTGGAATGCTCGTTTGGACGCAAAAGCTTGTGAAGCGAAAACAAACGAGCATAATCCTCGACCATGAACGACACGTCGGAGGAAATCGCCAGCCAGCCCGCCGTCTGGGAACAGGGCCTCGGCCTGACCGCCCAGGCCCGCCGCGAGCTCGCCGTGCCGGGGCAGCGGATGCTGGTCCTGGGCTGCGGCACCTCGTGGTTCGTCGCCCAGAGCATCGCCGAGCTGCGGGAGAGCGCCGGTCTCGGCGAGACCGACGCGGTGTGCGCCTCCGAGTACGTGCCGCGGCGCCGTTACGACCGCGTCGTGGCGATCACCCGCTCGGGCACCTCGACCGAGGTGCTCGACGCGCTGCGCCAGGTGCCGCAGGGCACCCACCGGGTGGCGGTCACCGCCGTCGCCGGTGAGCCGGTCGACACGCTCGCCGAGACCCGGCTGCTGCTCGACTTCGCCGACGAGCGCAGCGTGGTGCAGACCCGCTTCCCCACCACGGTGCTGGCCCTGGCCCGCGCCGCGTTCGGGGCGGACCTGAGCCACCTGGTCGCCGACGGCGCCGCCGCCCTCGAGGCGCCGCTGCCGGCCGACCCGGCCGCCATCGACCACCTGGTCTTCCTGGGCACCGGCTGGACCGTCGGGCTGGCCCACGAGGCGGCGCTGAAGGTTCGCGAGGCGGCGCAGGCCTACTCGGAGTCGTACCCGGCGATGGACTTCCGGCACGGTCCGGTCGCCGTGGCCGGGGCCCGCAGCCTCGTCTTCTCGTTCGGCGACGTGCCGCTCGCACTCGACGAGGCCGGCCGTACGGCGGGCGCCACCATCTACCGCGACGACCGCGACCCACTCGCCCAGCTGGTCCTCGCCCAGCGTTTCGCCCTGGCCCTGGCCGCGCACCGCGGCCTGGACCCCGACCGCCCCCGGCTGCTCACCAGATCCGTGGTCCTCACCGACGCGGTTTGACGAAAGTAGGTACAGGGATGACCCCCACTCGGCGCGGCCGGCGGACCCGGCTGCTGGCGGCCGCGAGCGCGGCCCTGCTCCTGAGCGCGGCCTGCACGGGCGGCGAGAGCGACGACGGTGACGCGGCGGCGGGCTACGACCCCGCGGCGGCGGTGACCCTCACCTGGTGGACCGGGCAGACCTCGGAGGCCGAGAAGGTCGCCGAGGGCCTGGCCGCCGAGTACCACGCCGCCCACCCCAACGTCACGATCAAGACCTCGGCGGGCGCGCCGACCACGGACGACCTGCTGACCAAACTCTCCGCCGGCTTCGCGGGCGGCAGCTACCCCGACATCTCGTACGCCTTCGGCAACTGGGCCGGCGACCTGGCCGCCAGCGGCAAGACCCAGGACCTGACCGACTTCGTGGCCGACCCGTCCTTCGCCTGGACCGAGATGCCGGCGGCCGCCCGTACGGTGGCCACCGCCGACGGCAAGGTGATCGGCGTACCGGCCCTGGTCGACAACCTGGCCCTGATCTACAACAAGAAGCTCTTCGACACCGCCGGCCTGAGCCACCCCACCGACGACTGGTCCTGGGAGCAGTTCCGCGAGGCCGCGAAGAAGCTCACCGACCCGGCGACCCGCACCTACGGCACCGCGTACTCGGTCTCCGGCAGTGAGGACACCACCTGGCACCTGTGGCCGTTGCTCTGGCAGAACGGCGGGAAGATCATCGACGGCACCAAGCCCGCCTTCAACTCCGAGGCCGGGGTCAAGGCCCTGGAGACGCTGCGCGTGATGGCCGTCGACGACAAGTCGATGTACCTCGATCAGACCGACGAGAAGTACACCCGGCTCTTCAACAGCGGGCACATCGCGATGATGCTGTCCGGCCCGTGGGCGCTGCTGGAGATCAAAGAGGCCAAGCTGGACTACGGGGTGGCCGCGCTGCCCGGCGTCAACGGCGACCACCAGACCGTCTCCGGCCCCGACCTCTGGGTGCTCTTCGACCACGAGGACGCCAACCGGGCCGGCGCGTCACGCGACTTCATCAAATGGCTGACCAGCGCCCAGATCGACGCGAAGTGGAACCTTGCGGTCGGTAACCTGCCGCTGCGGTCGTCCGAGCAGAGCACGCCCGAGTTCGCGGCGTACGTCAAGGAGTACCCGGGTGGGCAGAAGTTCTTCGACAACCTGGCCAACGCCAAGCAGGCCCGGCCGACGGTCGCGGGCTACGAGGTGATGTCCCGCAACGTCGGTGACGGCATCGCCAAGGTGCTGCAGGGCGCCGCCCAGCCGAAGGAGGCCCTCGACGAGGCGGCCCGCAAGTCGGCCGACGCCCTGGAGAACTGATGACGCTCACGTTCGCCGCGACGCCGCGTACGCGCAGCCCCGAGGAACCCCGGCCGCGCTCGGCGCGCGGCCGGGCGGCCCGCCGCTCGCTGACCGGGTGGGGGTTCGCCGGGCCGGCGACCCTGCTGGTGGTCGGCCTGTCGATCTTCCCGGCGGTCTGGGCCTTCTTCATCTCGCGGACCAAGTGGAACGGGATCGCGCCGGCCACCGACGTCGGCTGGCGCAACTACCAGCGGATCGCGACCGACCCCGACGCGATCGCGGCGGCCCAGCACACCCTGGTGCTGACGGTGCTGTTCGTGCCGGGCTCGATCCTGCTCGGCATTCTGATCGCGGTGGCGCTGAACCAGAAGATCCGGCTCATCGGCTTCTACCGCACCTGCATCTTCGTACCGTACGTGGCGTCGGCCGCGGCGACCGGCATCCTGGCCAGCTTCGTGTTCAACCCGCAGTTCGGCGCGGCCAACGAGGCGTTGCGCCGGCTCGGGCTGCCGGCCCAGCAGTTCCTGGAGAGCCCCGGCCAGGCGCTGATCGTCATCTGCCTGATCGCACTCTGGGGCGAGGTCGGCTTCTGCGCGGTCATCTACCTCGCCGCCCTGCAGGACATCCCCAAGGAACTGGTCGAGGCGGCCACCGTGGACGGCGCGGGCAAGTGGCGCGTCTTCCGGCACATCACGCTGCCGGAGCTGCGCCCGGTCACCGTCTTCACCGCGATCTGGCAGACCATCACGGCGATGCAGCTGTTCGACCTGATCTACACCACGACCCGCGGCGGGCCGCTGAACAGCACCCAGACCGTCGTCTACTACATCTACGAGCTGGCTTTCCAGACCCAGAGACTGGGGTACGGCGCAGCCGTCGCCTACCTGCTGTTCGCGGTGACACTGCTGCTGACCGTCGGCGTCATCTGGTACAACCGCCGGTCCGGATCGGGGGCCTTCTAGTGTTCCGCCGCCTGCCGTTCAGCCCCTGGCACCTGCTGCTCATGCCGCTGGCCCTGATCTTCGTCCTGCCGCTGGTGCAGATGGTCCTGACCTCGTTCATGACCGCGCAGGAGATCAACCAGTTCCCACCGAAGTTCATCCCGACCAGCTTCCACCTCTCCGGATACCGCGCCCTGCTGAACGAGTCGCACATCGTGCGCTGGTTCGCCAACACCGTGCTGGTGTCGGCGATCGCGGTGGTCTCGCACCTGATCCTGTGCTCGCTGGCCGGCTACGGCTTCGCCCGCCTCAAGTTCGCCGGGCGCGGCCTGGCCTTCCTCGCCGTCGTGGCCACGGTGATGATCCCGATGCAGCTGCTGATGATCCCGACGTACCTGATGTTCGCCCGGGCCGGCATCGTCGACACCCTGGCCGCCGCGTTCGTGCCGTGGCTGGCGTCCGCGTTCGGCATCTTCCTGATGCGGCAGTTCTTCCTGTCGCTGCCGGTCGAGCTGGAGGAGGCGGCCCGCCTCGACGGTTGCAGCACGCTGCGCACGTTCCTCAGCGTGGTGCTGCCGCTGGCCCGCCCGGCGCTGGCCACGCTGGCCATCTTCACGCTGCTGTCGAGCTGGAACGACCTGCTCTGGCCGCTGGTGGCGATCAGCGACGACAACCGGTTCACGTTGCAGGTCGGGCTGGCCAGCTTCCAGGGCACCCGGCGCACGGAATGGTCGCAGCTGATGGCCGGCAACGTGATCGCCACGATGCCGCTGATCATCGCCTTCCTGGTGGCCCAGAAGCGGTTCATCGCCACCATGACCTTCAGCGGCCTGAAGGGGTGATCCTCAGTGCCGGGTGCTCAGCTCGGGCGCCGGGAAGGTCTGCCGGAACGTGAACGCCTCCGGTGACGGGCCGGCCGCGACCAGGTCGAGGCGCTCGCACGCCTCGTCGACGGTGGGGACGTGGCCGGCCGGGATCCACCACAGGACCAGCGAGGCCGGCCGGTCGTGCGGCCGGAACCAGTCGCGGCGGCGGCGCAGATAGTCCAGGTGGGCGCTCTGGTACGAGAACGCGCGCAGCGACTCGATCGAGTCCCACACCGACAGCGTGACGATCACGTCCGGGTCCAGCGGCCGGACGGCGGTGGCGTCGCCGTCCGGGCCCTCGGCCAGCCGCCAGACGAAGCCGGGGGCCGAGTCGGCCAGGGCGTTGATGATCTCGAGGCCGGTCACGAACTCGGCGATGGACGGATCGGTGAGCGGGGCGCGGAGGCGGGCGACGTTGAACTGGGCCAGGTGGAATGCGCTCGTCATACCCAGCAGCACAGCAGACCCCCTCTCTACTGTCAATCAGAATTGTTTTTAGAAACCACGACACAGCAGCGGCCGGGAGCGGCGTCCATCCGGGCCTGCCAGCCGGCGGCCGCGCCGGCCCCCTCCAGCAGACCGCTGACCATGGCCAGGTTCATGCCGCAGATCAGCGGCGGGAACTGCTCGGCGAGCCGGTGGAACGGGCAGTTGGTCAGCTGGATCCCGGACGGCGTCTCGACCGGCAGATAGCCGTGCGCGGTCAACAGCTCCCGGACGTCCGTGCCGGGTGGTGTGCGGCGGCCGTGCTCGCGCGCCACGTCGAAGAGGGCGGTGTCGGCGCCGCTGCGCTCCACCGACTCGGCCAGCAGTTCGGCGGCCGTCCGGTAGTCCCGCGGCGGCACGCTGACCGCGTGCTCGGCGGCGGAGGCCCGGTAGAGCTTGGCCGGGCGGCCCGCGCCGGGTCCGGTGCGGCCGGTGCGGCGGGCGTAGGAGACCTCCAGCAGGCCGGCGTCGACCAGCTTGTCCAGGTGGAAGGCGGCCAGGGTGCGGCCGACGCCGAGCGCTTCGGCGACCTCGTCGCGGCCGACCGGGCCGGGGCCGGCGGCCCGGACCGCCCGGTAGGCGGCGCGGCGCACGCCGTCGGTCAGTGCGCCCAGCGCCGCCAGGCCGGCATCGAGGTCATCGGGGGCCGTCATCCCGCCATCGTATTGCCAACTCACGTTGGTTAAAGACGGCGGGGCTGGTCGCTGCTTCCGCGCCGCCCGCTGCACGCGGCGGGCTCCAGGAGGCGGTGGGCTGCGCGAAGCGTGGTGGGCTCCGCGCGGCTCGGCCGGATCAGTCCAACTCGTCCCGGGTGGCCTGGGCGGCGGTGCCGCCCGCGGCCCGGGTGCTCAGCGAACCGGCCGCGGCCGCCCACCGGATCGCCTCGGTCACCGGCAGCCCGGCGAGCCGCCCGGCCAGGAAGCCGGCATTGAAACTGTCGCCCGCCCCGGTCGTGTCCACCACGTCGACCGTCCGGCCCGGCGCGCTCGCCTCGCCGCCCGGCCACCACGCCCTGGCCCCCGCCGCGCCGTTCTTCATCACCACGGTCGTGCCTCCCGCGACCAGGCCGGCCGCGGCCACCTCGACGTCCTGCTCGCCGGTCACCGCGCGCAGTTCGTTGGCGTTGGGCAGGAACACGTCGGTGTGCGCGAGCACGTCCGCGATCGACTCCCACTTCTCGGCCGGGTCCCAGTTGGTGTCCAGCGACGTGCCGACCCCGCGCGCCCGGGCCCGTTCGAACACGCCGGCCAAGCCGGCCGCCAGCGGCGGCTGGAGGTAGAGCGACGCCACGTGCAGGTGCCGGGTCGCGGCCAGGTGCTCGTCGGTGACGTCCTCCGGCCGCAGCGTGGGGATCGTGCCCGGCAGCGTGAGAATGGCCCGGTCGTCCTCGGGCGGAGTCAGGATCACGCTGAGCCCGGTCGGCCGGCCGGTCGCCGTACGCGGCCGGATCAGGGCCACGCCCCGCTCGGTGAGGCGCTCGCGGGTGATGTCGCCGAACACGTCGTCGCCGATCGCCGTGAGCAGCGATGTCGTCAGGCCCAGCCGGGCGCAGCCGGCCGCGGTGATCGCCGCCGAACCGCCGAGGACCAGGTCCGCGCCGGTCAGCAACTGCTCGGCCTGGCCGAAGCGGGGGCGTACGTCGCCGCGCAGCACCAGGTCCGGGTTGGCGTCGCCCACCACGAGCACGTCCATGAAGTCCTCCGCTGTCCTCGACGACTGTCCAAATGAACAATCAGAATTGCACACTTGCCGTTTTCCGCCCCTGGGAGACCGCCCGACAGCACCATACGCGCACAAACGACTATTGACACATGTGCGTTCGATCAGTTGAATCGCTGACAACGATCGAGCCCAGCCGGTACCCAGCCCGGCACCTCCTGCGCCAGGGTGGCCGGCACCGCACCCGAGGCGGGGCAGATCCCTGAGCATCGCCGGGAGTCTCAGTCGTGATCACCCGTACCGTTCGCCGCTGGATCGCCGCCGGAGCGGCCGCCCTCACGGTCGCCGTCGGGTTCAGCCTGCACGCCGACGCGGGCACCACCGCCCGGATCGCCGCGGCCTACACGCTGCCGCCCGTCAACGCCACCTTCGACTACCAGATCGGCCAGGCCTACGCCCCGCTCGCCGGGGTGCGCGTCGTCAGCCGCGACCGCGAGGCCGCGCCGGCCGCCGGGCTCTACAACATCTGCTACGTCAACGCCTTCCAGGTGCAGCCGCAGGAGGCCACCTGGTGGCAGCAGCACCACGACGACCTGCTGCTGCGCGACGCCAAGGGCCGGTACGTGATCGACGGCGCCTGGGACGAGATGGTGCTCGACATCCGCACCCCGGCCAAGCGCACCGCCCTGGCGGCCATCGTCAACGGCTGGATCGACGGGTGCGCCGCCAAGGGCTTCCAGGCGGTGGAGCCGGACAACATCGACACCTACGACCGGTTCGCCGGCCTGCTCACCCGGGACCAGGCGGTGGCGTACCTGCGGTTGCTCGCCCCGCACGCGCACAGTGCCGGGCTCGCCATCGCCCAGAAGAACACGACCACCCTCGAGGGCCGGGGCAAGGCCGCCGGGCTCGACTTCGCGATCGCCGAGGAATGCGGCCGGTACGGCGAGTGCGACGCCTACACCGAGGTGTACGGCGCCAACCTGATCGTCATCGAATACACCAGCGGCGCCTTCAAGAAGGCCTGCACGGCGGTCGGCGCGAGCGTCTCGGTGGTACGCCGCGACGTCGACGTCACCGCGCCCGGCAGCGGCACGTACGTCTACCAGGCCTGCTGAGCCGATGATCGTCACGGTCACCCTGAACCCGGCGCTCGACCTCACGTACGAGGTCGACGCGCTGGTGCCGCACGGCACCCACCGCGTCACGACGGTCGCCGAGCGGCCCGGCGGCAAGGGGCTCAACGTGGCCGCGGTGCTGCACGCGCTCGGCGAGCCGGTGCTGGCGACCGGGCTGCTGGGTGGCCCGACCGGTGACCGGGTGACCGGGCTGCTGGCCGGCGCCGGGGTGCCGGCCGGGTTCGTGACCATCGCCGGCGAGACCCGCCGCACGGTCGCGGTCGCCGACCGGGACGACGCGACCGGCTTCTGGGAGCCGGGGCCACGGGTCACGGCGGGGGAGTGGGCCGCTTTCATCGACCACTTCGGCGGGCTGCTGGCCGGGGCGTCGGTGGTGGCGCTCAGCGGTTCACTCCCGCCGGGCGTCCCGATCGACGGGTATGCCACCCTGATCCGTCTCGCCGCGGCGGCCGGGGTGCCCACAGTGCTGGACACCAGCGGGGAGGCTCTGCGGCACGGCCTCGCCGCCGGTCCCGACCTCGCCAAGCCCAACGCCGCCGAGCTCGCCGCCCTGCTGGCAGCCCCGCGGCCCGTTGCGGCCGCGACCCGGGATGCCTCGCAGCCGGTCAGGGCCGCGACCGGGGACACCTCGCGGCCCGTTGTGGCCGCGGACCGGGACGCCTCGCGGACCGGCCTGGCCGGGCCTCCGGGCGGCACTCCGGCGGCACCGGGCCGCCGGGAGGTCGCCGACGCGACGGTGGCCCTGGACCACGGGGCCCGGGCCGTCGTCGTCTCCCACGGACCACGCGGCCTGCTGGCTCTCACCGGGCAGGGCGCCTGGCGCGGCGTGCCCCCGGAGCGGCTCGCCGGGAATCCCACCGGCGCGGGCGACGCCTGCGTCGCCGCCCTCGCCCGCGGCCTGCGGGACCGTACGCCCTGGCCGCACCTGCTGGCCGACGCGACCGCCCTGTCCGCCGCGGCCGTCGCCGCGCCGCTGGCCGGACGCGTCGACGAGGACACCTACCGCCGCCTGCTGACCGCTGTCCGGGTCAGCGCGGCCTGAGAGGGGATCCACCTTGTACACACCCACCGGCGAGATCGTCGCCCGGGCCCGGTCCGCCGGCGGCGGCGTGGGCGCGTTCAACGTCATCACCGTCGAGCACGCCGAGGCCATCGTGACCGGCGCCGAGCGGGCCGGCCTGCCGGTGATCCTGCAGATCAGCGAGAACGCGGTGCGTTTCCACCACGGGCGGCTCGCCCCGATCGCCGCGGCCGCCCGGGCCATCGCCGAGGCGGCCACGGTGCCGGTGGGCCTGCACCTGGACCACGTGGAGAGCGACGAGCTCTTCGACCAGGCGGCGGCCAACGGGTTCGGCTCGGTCATGTACGACGCGTCGAAGCTGGGCTACGGCGAGAATGTCAGTGCCACCGCGGCCGCGGTGCGGCGGGGCCACGCACAGGGGTTGTGGGTCGAGAGTGAGCTGGGCGAGGTCGGCGGCAAGGACGGTGCGCACGCCCCCGGCGTACGGACCGACCCGGTCGAGGCCGCTGCCTATGTGGCCGCCACCGGGGTCGACGCGCTCGCTGTCGCGGTCGGCTCCTCGCACGCGATGCACAGCCGGACGGCCCGGTTGGACCATGACCTCATCGCCCACCTGCGGGCGGCAGTGCCGGTGCCACTCGTGCTGCACGGCTCCTCCGGCGTACCGGACGACGAGCTGATCGCCGCGGTCCGCGGCGGAATGGTGAAGATCAATATCGGCACGGCTCTGAACAGTGCCTTCACCGGGGCGGTCCGGGAGTCGCTGGACGGCAACGCCGCTCTGGTCGATCCGCGCCGGTATCTGGCCTCGGCCCGGACGGCGATGGCCACGACGGTCGACGGCGCGCTGCGCCTGCTCGCCGCGACCACCACCGCGGCGCGCTAGATGGTCACCCTCGCCCTGGTCGGGGCCGGGCTGCGCGGTCAGACGTACGCCCGGCACGCCGTGGCCACCGGTCAGGGCCGGATCGTCGCGGTCGCCGAGCCGGATCCGCGCCGCCGGGCGAGTGTGGCGGCCGAGTTCGAGATCCCCGCCGACCGGGTCCACGCGGACTGGACGGAGCTGGCCGGCGCGGGCCGGCTGGCCGAGGCCGCCATCGTCGCGACCCAGGACCGCCTGCACCTGGCCCCGGCCGTGGCCCTGGCCGACCTCGGCTACCACCTGCTGCTGGAGAAGCCGATGGCGCCGACCGAGACCGAGGCGGCCGAGATCGCCGCGGCGGCGGTCCGCAACGGCGTCATTCTCGCGGTGTGCCACGTGCTGCGGTACACGCCGTACACGAAGCTGGTGAAGGGTCTGCTGGACGAGGGCCGGATCGGGCGGCTGGTCGCCGTGGAGCACCTCGAACCGGTGGGCTGGTGGCACCACGCGCACTCGTTCGTCCGCGGCAACTGGCGCCGCGAGGACGAGTCCGGGCCGATGCTGCTGACCAAGTCCTGCCACGACATCGACTGGCTGGTGCATCTCTTCGGCCACCTGCCCGAGCGGATCAGCTCGTTCGGCAGCCGCACCCACTTCCGGACCGAGCAACGCCCGGAGGGGGCCGCCGACCGGTGCCTGGACTGTCCGGTCGAGCCGGTGTGCCCGTACTCGGCGAAGCGGCTCTACCTCGGCGCGCTCGCGGACCCGGACCAGCACTTCTGGCCGCTCGGCGCGGTGAGCCCGGAGCCCACCGAGCAGGCGGTGCTGCACGCGTTGCGCACCGGCCCGTACGGCCGCTGCGTCTACACCGCCGACAACGACGTGGTGGACCACCAGGTGGTGACGATGGAGTTCGCGGGCGGCGCGACGTGCTCGTTCACGATGAGTGCCTTCACCCCGATGGAGCACCGCCACACCCGCCTGATGGGCACCCACGGCTACCTCGACGGCGACGGCCGGACGTTGCGTCACGTCGACTTCCGCACCGGCGCGGAGACGACGCTGGACTCGGCGGAGGCGGGCGGCCCGTCGGCGTCGGACGGTCACGGCGGCGGCGACGAAGGGCTGGTGGAGGCGTTCCTGGCCGCGGTCGCGGCGGGCGATCCGAGTCTGGTGTCGTCGGACGCGGCGGCGAGCCTGGCGAGCCACCGGGTGGTGTGGGCGGCCGAACGGGCCCGTCGCAGCGGCGAGGTCGTCGGTCTCTGACGACTCAGCGCGTCCCGCGGTGGCGCCGGCGTTCGATGTCGGCCTGGATCTCGGGGTCCCAGCGCCCGGCGTCCCAGTCCTCCGGCCGCGGTTCCGGCGACGGTAAGCCGTTCCACGACGGCGCCGCCACCGGCTCGGCTCCGGCTCCGGCCGACGGGTCCGCACTGGTGAGCCACGCCTGGATTTTCGCCCGTGCGACGGCCAGACCGACCAGCAACAGTGCCGCGGCGGCGACCCGGACGAGGTGGAACGCCGCCGTGTCCGACGACAGCACGAGGGACACCACGACGAGGACCGCCGCGCCGGACATCGCCCAGTTGCGGACCACGGCGACTGTGCCGCCGTGGGCTTCGACGATGCTCTTGGTGAGGCGGGCCCAGACCACGAACGTCACCACCAGGGCCGCCGCCAGGGCAGCGGAGAGCACGACGGGAATCTGCTTGCCGGACGACTCCAGCACCTCGCCGGCGATCGCGGCCTTCGTCAGTGAGCGGGTGCCCAGTGCCGCGGTCAGCAGCAGTAGCGCCCACCATGCGATCCGCCACCGCAGCGGAAGCAGAATCTGCGGCACCGTGCCGCCCGCGCAGCGGTGGCCCTGACCGGCGTGAGTGAGCCGGACCCCACACCTCGAGCAGTTCATCTCGTTCATCCCCGTACCGCCCCGTTGTCGTCGGCGCACGCTAGCAACGCCACGCCGGGCCCGCAGCCCGGTTTCCGTGCCGGTGGGAATCGCATGGTCATTTTGCCATTAGACGATTCTTAGTGAAAACGATTACCGTTCCGGTTCTTGCCGACAGGAGCGTTGATCATGAACCGAACCCCCCGGAAACTGGCTGTGGCCGCGGCCACCGCGGTAGCCCTTCTCGCCGCCGGATGCGGCTCTGACGGTGCCGGCGCCGGCGGCGGCACCGCGCCGAGCGGCACGTCCCTGGCCGTGGTCGCCACCACCCCCGAGGTCGCCGATTTCGTCCGCATCATCGGCGGCACCGACGTCACCGTGACCCAGCTCATCAAACCCAACGTCGACCCGCACTCCTACGAGCCCACCCCGGCCGACATCCAGGCCATCGGCGCCGCGAAGCTGGTCGTCAAGAACGGCGTCGGCCTCGAGGCCTGGCTCGACCAGACCATCGAGTCGTCCGGCTTCCGCGGCACCGTCGTGGACGCCAGCCAGGGTGTGACCCTGCGCGAGGGCGGCCACGAGGAGGAAGAGGGCGGGGAGCCCGAGGCCGGGCACGCCGACGAGGAGCACGACCCGCACATCTGGCACGATCCGCGCAACGCGAAGATCATGGTCACCGGCATCGAGAAGGGCCTGGTCGCGGCCGACCCGGCCCACGCGGCCACCTTCGCGGCGAACCTCACCGCCTACGCGGCCGAGCTCGACAAGCTGGACGCCGACAACGAGGCCGCCTTCGCCAAGCTGCCCGTGGCCCAGCGCAAGCTGGTCACCAACCACGACGCCTTCGGCTACTACGTGGACCGGTACCAGCTGGAGTTCGTCGGCTCGGTCATCCCCAGCCTGGACACCTCGGCCGAGCTGTCCGCCCAGCAGCTCACCGACCTGGTCGCCAAGATCAGGGCGACCGGCACCAGGGCCATCTTCACCGAGAGCTCGCTGCCACCCAAGACCGCCGAGGCCATCGCCGAGCAGGCCGGCGTCAAGGTGGTCGGCGGTGAGGACGCCCTGTACGGCGACAGCCTCGGCGCACCCGGCACCCCGCAGGGCACCTACCTCGGCGCCGAGGAGCACAACACCCGGGTCATCGTCGCGGCCCTGGGCGGCTGACATGAGCGATGTCGCGGTGGCCGGCGCCGCCCTGCGGTTCTCCGGCGTGACCGCCGGCTACCGCGGCACGCCCGCGCTGACCCACGTCGACCTGGACCTGCCGGCCGGACAGCGCCTCGTCCTGGTCGGCCCGAACGGCGCCGGCAAGTCCACGCTGATCAAGGCCGTGCTGGGGCTGGCCCAGGTGCTCGGCGGTACGGCGTCCGTGCTCGGCCGGGCCCCGGCCCGGGCCCGCGGCCTGACCGGGTACGTGCCCCAGCTGGACACCCTGGACGCCGGCTTCCCGGTCACCGCGGCCCAGGTCGTCCTCATGGGCCGGTACCGGCGCATCGGCTGGTGGCGGCCCACCCGCGCCGCCGACCGCCGGATCGCCCGCGAAGCGCTGGACCGGGTCGGCCTGGCCGACCGGGCCGGCCGGCCGTTCGGCGTGCTCTCCGGCGGACAGCGCCAGCGCGTGCTGCTCGCCCGCGCGATCGCCGCCGAGCCACAGCTGCTGCTGCTCGACGAACCCTTCAACGGCGTCGACGCCATCAGCCAGGAGGCCATCGTGGCGGTGCTGCGCGAGCTGACCGCGGCGGGCACCGCGCTGGTGCTCAGCACCCACGACCTCGCGGTCGCGCGCGACCTGGCCGACCAGGTCTGCCTGCTCAACGGCCGGCAATGGGCGGTGGGCCCGCCGGGCGAGATCCTCACGGCCGGGCCGCTGCGCCGCACGTACGGCGGCCACGCGGTCGATCTCGCCGACGGCCGTACGGTGCTGGTCGAGACATGATCGCGCCCTTCACCACGCCGTTCATGGGCCGCGCCCTGGCCGAGCTGGCCCTGCTCGCGATCGTCTGCGGTCCGGTCAGCGTCTTCGTCTTCGCCCGCCGGCTGTCGTTCGTCTCGGACGCGCTGACCCACACCGTCTTCCCCGGCGTCGTCATCGGTTTCCTCGCCGGCGGCGTCGAGGGCATCTTCGCCGGCGCCCTCATTGCCGCCGTGCTCACCGCGGTCGTGCTCACCCTGCTCACCCGGGGCGGGGCGCTGTCCGACGACGCGTCCACCGCCGTCGTGCTCACCGCGATGTTCTCGATCGGGGTGGCGCTCGTGTCGCGCCGTTCGTCGTACACCAATGACCTGACGACGTTCCTGTTCGGCCGGATCCTCACCGTGACCCCGCGGCAGATCGCCGAGACCGCGGTCCTCGCGGTCGTGATCCTCGCTCTGCTCGCCCTCGGCGCGCGGGCGCTGCTGTTCCGCACGTTCGATCCGGCGGGGGCCGCCGCCGCGGGCTACCGGATCGGCTGGCTCGACCTGTGGCTCAACGTGCTGGTCGCCCTGGTCGTGGTCGCCGCGGTCCGGGCGGTCGGCACGATCCTGGTCGTGGCCCTGCTGATCGTGCCCGCCGCGGCCGCGCGCATGCTGACTCACCGCCTCGCGGCGATGGCTCTGCTGGGCACAATGCTGATTCTCGCGGCCGGCTACGGGGGACTGTTGCTGAGCTGGACGGCCTCCGTCGACCACGGGATCAACCTGACGTCCGCCTCGACGGTGGTGCTGCTGCTCGTGGCCGCGTACCTGGTCCTGCTGCCCGTCGGCCTGTTCCGGGCCCGGCTGCGCCGGCCGGTGCTGTCATGACCTGGTGGGACGACGCCCTGCACCGCGCCACCGCCGAGGTGATCCTCGTCGGCGCGCTGGCCGGCCTCATCGGTGTGCAGGTCGTGCTGCGCCGGTTGTCGTTCTTCACGATGGCCCTGACCCATGCGACCTTCCCCGGGGTGGTGGCGGCGTCGATCATCGGCGTCAACATCTTCGTGGGCGGCGTGGCGGCGGGGGCCGTCGTGGCCCTCGGCGTGGCCGCGCTGAGCCGCCGCCAGGGCCAGAACGCGGCCGCGGCCACCGGTGTGGTGCTCTCCGGCGGCTTCGCCCTGGGCGCCGGGCTCGTCGCCACTCAGAACGGCTTCAGCCGCGACCTGTCGTCCTTCCTGGTCGGCTCGGTACTGACGGTGACCCCGCAGGACCTCGTGCTGACGGCGGTGGTGCTCGTCGTGGTGGCCGGCGTCCTCGCGATCGGCGCGCGCCCGCTGCTGTTCACCGGCTTCGACCGCACCGGCGCCCGGGCGGCCGGCTTCGCCACCACGGCCTGGGACGTGGTGCTGCTGTTCACGATCGAGGTGGTCGTGGTGACCGTCGGACCGGCCGTCGGCACGATCCTCGCCCTCGCCCTGATCGTCGCGCCGGCCGCGGCCGCTCGGTTGTGGTCGCACCGGCTGCCGGTCATCACCGCGCTGGCCATGGCGTTCGGCGTGCTCAGCGGTCTGGGCGGCCTGTACGTCTCGAGCCGGTGGAACCTGGCCGCGGGGGCGAGCATCACGCTGGTCGCCACCGCGACACTGCTGCTGTCGTCGTTGCTGGTCCGCATCCCCGGCCGGGTGGTGCCGGCATGAGCGAGATGGAAGTCGCGCTGGAACGGGCGGTCGCGGTCCTGCGGGGGATGGCGTACGAGCACCGGCTGCACATCCTCGTGCTGTTGCAGGCGGGGGAGTCCACCCCGGCCGTGCTGGCCGAGGCGATGCGTACCGATGTCACCGGAGTGGCCCACCACCTGCGTTTCCTGCGCGACGCCCGGCTGGTACGGCGGGAACGCCGGGGCCGCCACGTCTACTACTCACTCAGTGGCGACCCGACCAAGCGGCTCGTCCAGGAGGTCCTGCACTACGCCGAACGCTTGACCTGAGCCGGTCAGCTCTCACCGCGGGCGCGGGCGTACCTGGCCCGGAACTTCTCGACCCGGCCCGCGGTGTCGAGCAGGCGCTGCCGCCCGGTCCAGAACGGATGACTGGCGGCGGAGATCTCCACGTCCAGCACCGGGTAGGTGTTGCCGTCCGTCCAGCCGACGGTCTTGTCGCTGGTCGCGGTGGACCGGGTCAGGAAAGCGAAGCCGGCGCTGCGGTCGCGGTAGACGACGTACTGGTAGGCGGGGTGGATGCCGGGTTTCATGGGAGGTCCTCTCAGTCGGCTTCGATGTCGTCGGTCAGGGGGAAGAAGCCGGCGAACGGGTCGGCCCAGCCGGGCCACGTCTCGAAGCCGTCGGCGAGCTCGTCGTCGGTGAGCAGGCACCCGGTCAGCCGGGCGGTGGTCGCCGCGGCGTCGAGGTCGAGGCCGACCAGTGCGAGCACCGTGCGGCGATCGCCGTAGTAGGGGTCCCAGTCGACGTCGGCCGCCATCCGGCGCAGCCCGCTGGTCTCGGGCCACCGCTCGGCCGGCAGCGCGGCCAGCCAGTAGCCCAGGGTGCCCAGGCTGACGCCGCCACCGGCGGACTCCCAGCCGATGGCGGCGTCGGGCTGACTGGCGATCCACAACTGGCCACGCCCGCGCAGCGTCCCGGTGGTCAGCTCGCCCAGGGCCGCGTGCAGCCGTACGGGGTGGAGCGGGCGCCGGGAGCGGAACAGCACCGAGCTCACCCCGTGCTCACCGGCCGGGTCGTCGATCCCGATCGGGAAGCCCTCGAGGGCGCGGCCGAGGATGCCCGGGGTCTGCGGATCGTGGCGGCCGGTGCGGCGCAGCCGGGCGGCCAGGGCGGTGCAGTCGATGGTGCCGCTGTCGCCGACGCGCAGGTGGGTGGCCCAGGGGGCGAGCCGGTGCAACAGCGCGGTGAGGCGGGCGTCGTCGAGCGCGTCGTGCTGCGGGTGGCCCCAGACGACGATCGTGTCCGCGTACTCGACCTGCCGGACGACGACGTCGGCCACACCGCGCCGATCCTCCGCCGCGGCGTGCAGATCACGGTCGCGCAGGTCCTCGGTGCTGGCGAGATCGTCGAGGAACGCGGCGGCTTCGACGACGGTCACGTACGAGTCGAAACGCAACTGCTCCCCGGCACCGGCATGCGCACACACGGCGGCGACGTTCTCGGGCTCGACGACCGGCGGCAGCGCCAGCAGGATGTCGCTGTCCGGGCGCTCCCGGGCCAGGCGCAGCAGCGTGGGCAGCACGTCCTCGCGCAGGGTGCAGGACACGCAGCCGTGGACCAGCTCGATCACCTCGTGCTCCAGCACGGCGTCCGCGGTCCGCACGGTTCGGCGGACCAGTCCTTCGCGAAGACGGCTCACGTCGTGCGACACGAGCAGCAGCCGCCGGTCCGTGACCAGCAGGCTGCGCCCGATCGCGGCGGTGGCCTCGGCGGAGAAGCCGGCCAGCACGGTGACCCGCGGCCGGGCGTCGACCGACGGCGATGACCCGAGGAACGTGGAAGAAGTCACCGGCTCACCCTACAACGAAAACCATTTTCAACAAGCCCGGCGGGGGGCGCCGCTGGTCGGCGGTGACTTGCGCCACGCGCCGGTCATGGAGGGCCGGCCGTCGGCCCCGGCCGCCGCCTCGCGCCGCCGCCGGTTCCAGGCGGATGGCCGGTGCGGCATGCTGCGCGGATCCGGCGAACGCGCATTTCCCATCGACCGAACTGAATTGTTATTGCCGTGACACGCGCCTGAACGCTTGTTCAGATGATGACAATTGCCGGTGCTGCGGGCGACCGTTCCGGCGGTCTTCCCTACGCTGATCGAGGTCGCGACGGAGACGTCGGACGCGATTCCGCACGCCGCGCAATCGCCCTGTCGACACGGGAGGAAACCATGAAGACGTACGCGAGGCACCTGACTGCCCGGCTCTTCGGCCGGACCCGCATGGGCGGCTTGTACCTGTACTGGACGTTCAACAAGTAGGGCGTCCGGCTCGTCGGGAAGCAGCGTGCCGGCGGGCGCACCCCGCCCGCCGGCCCGCGCCAAGGGGGTTCGCATGACGACTGTCCCTGCTCCGCTCGTCCGGCCGCCGGGTCCGCGCGGCCATCGATTCTTCGGTAACGTCGTCGATTACGACAAGGACCGTGTCGCATTTCTGGAACGGTGCCGGCGCGAATACGGCGACGTCTTCTCCTTTGATCCGCGTACCGTCGTGATTGCCGATCCGGCGTTGATCCACGACATTCTCAGCCGGACGAACGACGACTTCCTGGCCGAGACCGTGCCGCTGGCGGTGCGCACCGACGAGGAGGAGACCGCCGCGGGCGCGGAGCTGTGGATGAGCGCGCGGCGCCGGGGCTGGCGCGGTCTGAACAGGACGGTGGCCGAGGCGCACGCACTGCGGCTGCGCGCCATCTTCGACCGCTCGCTGCGGCAGGCCGGGCCCGGCGACGTCGACGTGCTCGCCGTGATGAAGGACTACATGGGCCGGGCGATCGCCGACTTCTGCGTCAGCCGCGACGCCGAGGGCCTGCCCGCCGTCATCGCGGAGAACACCGCGGCGCTGGACCCGCTGTCCCGTAGCTCCTACATGGTGCCGCAGTGGTGGCCGTCGCGCCGGGTGCGGCGTTTCGTCCGGGCGCGGGAGGCCACCGTCGCGGCGATGACCGAGGTGGTGCGCCGGCGCCGGGCCGCCGGCCCGCCCGCGGCGGACACCGCGCCGGACCTGCTCGACGTGCTGCTGGCCGCGGACGCGCCCGCGCTCAGCGACCTGCAGGTCGAGCGGCTGATCCGGGGGATCATGCTGGCCGCGTACGGCGTCCCGGCGGCCGCCCTGACCTGGATCGTGCACGACCTCGTGGCTCATCCGGAGGTGCGGCGCGCGGTCGAGCAGGAGGCCGCCGCCCACGACACCGAGGTGGCGCCGCCGACGACCGCACTGCCGTACACGGAGGCTTTTGTCAAAGAAGTGCTGAGGTTGCGCCCGCCGACCTGGCTGATCGGCCGGACCGCGCGGCGGGCGACCACCCTCGGCGAGTGGCGCCTCGACCGGGGGGACCAGGTCCTCTTCAGCCTGTACGCCCTGCACCGCGACGAACGGTGGTGGCGCGACCCGGAGGCCTTCGACCCCCGACGGTGGCTGGAGCCGCGGGCCCAGCTGCAACGCCACACCTACCTGCCGTTCGGCGCGGGGCCGCGGGTCTGCGTGGGGACGCAGCTGGGCATGATTCAGCTGGTGCTGAGCACCTTCTGGCTGGTGCGGGAGTACGACGTGAGCATCGCGCCCGGCCACGGCGGCACCCCGGACTTCGGCGGTCTGCTGACACCGCGGGGTTTGACCGCGACGTTCCACCGCCGCACCGGGCAGCAGTAACGCGTCAGCCGATGAAGGTCGGCGGGGTCTCCAGCGGGGGATCGACCGGAGGCGGCGGGGTGGTGATGCGGGGCGTCGTGGTGGTCGGCGGCGTCGTGGGTCTGGTCGGAGCCGGCCGGGTGGGAGTCGTAGCGGGAGGCGTCGGCTCGGGGCCGACGGCGGTGTTGCCGAGCGGGCCGCAGGTCGTCGCGCCGGTGCCGCGGCTCGTCCACTTGCACGTGTCGTAGACGCGGCCCGACGAGCTGCGCAGCGTCGCCGTGTCGCCGGGGTTGTTCCAGATGTGCCAGCCCCGTCCCTGGTAGAGGCGGGAGCTGTCGGGCGTGCCGTCCGGCTTGCGGCCGTTGGTGCCCTTGCCGGTGTGGACGTACACCGTCTTCTTCGCGCCGATGACGTGCGCCGGGAAGGTGTACGTGTAGCCGTTCGCGTCCTTGAGGGTGAAGCGGTCCAGCCGCGCCGCGAACGTCGAGTTGTTGTAGATGCGCACGAACTCCCCGTTGACGCTGCTGTTCGCGGTCGTGTCGGGGTTGCTCGGTGAGTCGAACTGGATGAGGTGGAACTGCAGGTTCGGGGTGGCGGCCTCGGCGGGCAGGGCGACGGTCACAGTGCCGAGGACGGCGGCACCGGCTGCGGCGGCCACGGAGATGCGAAGACGGCGGTTCATGGCAGTCAGGCTAAATGCGACACTGCCGGACACCCCTCGTGCGAAAGGTCATGATCGGGCGGCCGCGCGGCTGCTAGATCGTGACGACGAGCTTGCCCGGGTAGCGGCCCGCCGAAAGGTCGCGGATCGCCCCGGCGGCGTCGGTCAGCGGATAGCTGTGGCCGATCACCGGCGTGACCTGGCCCGACTCCAGCAGCACGCTCAGCTCCGCGAGCTCCTCGGCGCGCACCCGGGCGGTCACACCGCGCAGGCGCTGGCTCATGAAGGGCGACAGCAGCGGCGCGGCCAGCTGGCGCTGGAAGCCGCCCATGATCCGGCCCTTCGCGTGCCCGCCACCGACCAGGGCGATCGTGCCGCGCGGCGTGGCGGCCCGGCGCAGCAGGGACAGAGGCCGGTTCCCCGCGGTGTCGATGACGACGTCGTACACCGGGCCGTCGCGGTCCACCTCGTGCCGGGTGTAGTCGATGACGTCGTCGGCGCCCAGCGAACGGACCAGGTCGGCCTTACCGGTGCTGCACACGCCGGTGACGCTCGCCCCGTACGCCTTGGCCAGCTGGACCGCGAAGGTCCCGACGCCGCCGCCCGCACCGGTGATCAGCACCCGCCGGCCGGCCCGCACGCCCCCGTCGCGCAGGCTCTGCAGCGCGGTGACGCCGGAGACCGGGGTCACGGCCGCCTGCTCGAAGGAGATCGCGGCCGGTTTGACGGCGAGCCGGTCCTCCTCGGCGGTCGCCTGCTCGGCGAACGAGCCGGTCGCGCAGGTGCCGTAGACCTCGTCACCCGGCCGGAAGCGGGTGACCCGGGCGCCGACCGCGGTCACCACGCCGGCGACATCCAGGCCGCGCACCGCCACGTTGGGCCGGCGCAGTCCGAAGGCCAGGCGCGCCGCGTACGGCCGGCCGGTCATGAAGATCCACACGCCCGGGTCGACGCCGGCGGCGCGCACCTCGAGGAGCACCTCCCGGTCGCCGACCGGCGGCGGGTCGACGTCGCGGAGCTGGAGGACGTCGGCTGAGCCGTACGCGTCCTGGGCGATGGCTTTCACGGTTTCTCCTCGGGATCGTCGGGATACTGGAACACGGTGTCGAGCGGCGCCCGGAACACCCGGGCGATCCGGAAGGCCATCTCCAGCGAGGGCGAGTAGCGTCCCTGCTCGATGGCGATCAGCGTCTGCCGGGTCACGCCGATCCGGTCGGCCAGCTCGGCCTGGGTCATCTCGCCGTGCGCGAAGCGCAGCGCGCGGATGCTGTTGGTGACCTGCGTCGGCTTCACCATGCCGGCAGGCTCCGGCGGTAGACGACGACCTTGGTGATGCCGCCGAGGACCGCCGACAGCACGAAGCACAGATAGATCACGTTGGCGATCCAGAAGGGCGCCCACTCGCCCATCGCCATCAGCATCGCGGCGACCGCGCCGATCACGACGAACGACTGCCCGACGTGCTCACCGAGCCGGCCGATCTCGCGGTCGCGGTCGTCCTTGAGGCGGGACGCGCGCGGGTTGCCCGCGGCCATCACGATCTCGGCCACGATCGAGGCGACGATGGCGCCGCCGACCGTCCACAGCAGAATTCCCGCGTACGGCACCGAGGCCAGCGGGCGTCCGTCGGCGCGGCTCGCGATGACGGCCACGTAGGCGGCGTAGCCGAGGACGGCCACCGCCAGCCTGATCCACGCGCGTTTCTCCTCGTGCGTCACGACCGGCCCCTTCGATGTACAGAATGTTTGACATGCTGAAGGTAGCAAATCTTTGACACGATGTCTAAAAACTTTTACATCCGATTCCTTCGGGCCGGCCGGGCGGTCTGTCACTCTGGGCCCGAGTGCGCGCTCGCGGCCAACCACCGGTACGGGGAGGACGACAGATGCCGAGCACCACGGACAGCGGGGACGCCGAAGACGAGTTCACCGCCCGGGCCGAGACCTTCCGCCGCGAGCTGCTCGCCCACTGCTACCGGATGACCGGTTCGGTCGACGACGCCGAGGACCTGGTGCAGGAGACGTACCTGCGGGCCTGGAAGTCGTACGGCGGCTTCGAGGGGCGGGCGTCGCTGCGTACCTGGCTCTATCGGATCGCCACCAACGCCTGCCTGACGGCGTTGCGGCACCGCGAGCGCCGCGTGCTGCCGTCCGGGCTCGGCGCGCCCAGCGACGACCCGTACGCGCCGCCCGTGCTCGGCGATCCCGGCACCAGGTGGATCCAGCCGGTGCCCGACGCGCTGTTCGCCGCCGCGCCCGACGACCCGGAGGCGACGGTGATCTCCCGCGACTCGCTCCGGCTGGCCCTGATCGCCAGCCTGCAGTACCTGCCGCCGAAGCAGCGGGCCGTGCTGATCCTGCGGGACGTGCTGGCGTGGCCCGCGGCCGAGGTGGCCAGGAGCCTCGGCACCACCACCCCGGCCGTCAAGAGCCTGCTCCAGCGGGCCCGGCGCCGCATCGAGGAGGTCATGCCGAGCATGGACGACGTGGTGGAGCCCAGCCATCCCCGGGCGCGGGAGCTGCTGCGCGGATATCTGGCCGCTTTCGAGGCCGCGGACATCGGCGCCATCGAGCGGCTGCTGCGGGCGGACGCGGTGCTGGAGGCCGTACCGGTGCGCAGCTGGTACTCCGGCAAGAAGACCTGCCTGCGGTACCTGGCGCACCAGGCCCTGGGCTCGCCGGGGGAGTGGCGCATGCGGCCGGCCGGCCTGAACGGGGAAGCGGGCTTCGCCGCCTGGCAACGCGCGGCCGGCGGCTCGTACGAGGCCTTCGGGGTCGGCATGATCACGCCGACCGCGACGGGGATCGCCCGCATCGTCGTGTTCTCCGACCCGGCCACCGTGCACCGGCTCGGTGGCCTCGACTTCACGCGCCGCACCGCCGAGACTGTGCCGGGTGACCCCACCCAGTGATCCGGACCGGCTGCGCTATCACCACGTCGACGTCTTCGGCAGCCGGGCGTACAGCGGCAACAGTCTCGCGGTCTTCGCGGAGTCCGCCGGTCTCGACGGCGGCCAGATGGCGGCGATCACCCGCGAGCTGCGCCATTTCGAGTCCATCTTCCTCACCCGCGACGGCGAGGGCTGGGTGGCCCGGGTCTTCGATCTGCTGGGGGAACTCGACTTCGCCGGTCATCCGGTGGTCGGGGCGGCCTGCGTGCTGCACGCGCTGCACGGCACGGCCGACACCGAGACCTGGACGCTGCGGCTGCCGGCGCGCACGGTCCGGGTCACGACCCGGCGGCACTCCTCCGGGCGGTACGCCGGTGTGCTGGAGCAGGGTTCCCCGGTCTTCCTCGGGAGTTCTGAGGTGGCGGCCCTGCTCCCGTTGTTCTCGTTGCGAGCCGGGGACCTCGCTACCGGCCTGCCCGCCGAGGTGGTCAGCACCGGGCTGCGTTACCTGATCCTGCCGGTGCGGGCCGACGCTCTGACCCGCGCCCGGATCACCGAGGACCTCGAGGCCCCGCTGGCCGCAGCCGGCGCGCAGTTCGCCTACCTGCTGGACGTGGCAGGCCTGGAGGGGCGGCACTGGAACAACGACGGCATCGTCGAGGATGTGGCCACCGGCAGTGCCGCCGGCTGCGTCGCGGCCTATCTGCGCCGGCACGGCCGGCTCGCCGACGGCGTTCCGGCGACCCTGCGGCAGGGCCGCTTCGCCGGCCGCCCGAGCCGGATGACGATCACCGCGTACGGCCCGAGCGACGCCGTCCGCACGGTGGCCGTCGGTGGTGACGTCTTCCTGATCGGCGCCGGCGACCTGTGGCAGCTGCCGGAGTGAGCCGCGGTCACGAAGGATTCCGGGGGGAGTCCTTCGTGACCGGCCGAGGTGCCGGGGCGGCTCGTTACGGCATCAGCACCGGATCCAGCTGAAGTTGAACAGGGTGTCCACGTCGCCCTCGCTGGACCGCATCGACATGCTGCTGCGGCCACTCGACGTACCCGGGTCGACCCGCAGCTCGGTGTTGACGTTCAGGACCCGCTGCTCCGTGCAGGGGGCGTAGACCAGCACGGGGGCCACGTCCTTGGTGGCCCAGAAGCCGTTGAGCGGACCGGCGAACGTCTCGTCGTTGTTGTTGTTGACCGACGATCCCTGCCAGTAGTAGTTCGTGCGCTGCAGGGCGGTCGCGCCGGAGTAGAGCCGGGCGCGGCCCCGGTAGTCCGCCTCGGCCACGGCGAAGGTCCAGCCGGCCGGCACCGTGACCAGGACACCGACCTGGCAGTTCTTCCGGCGATCGGTGGGATCGGCGCTGCCGCCGGCCTCCGCCACGAAGTCGTGGTACCTGATCCGGAAGCCTGTCTTGTCGGAGTCGGCGATCACCGTGGCCGTGCCGGGCGCGCACCCCGACCCGTTGGCGGCTATCACCTCGAAGGTGACGTTGCCGTCCGGGACGGCGGCGGCCTCGGCGTGCGCCGGCGTGGACAGCGACAGCGCAAGAACTGTGCCCATTACGGCGAGAGCCGTATGTCTTACGCCGACGAGGCTCTTGATCATGGTATTCCTCTCGTTTCTGACGGTGCATTCTGGAAGGCTTCCAATATTTGACCCTGAACTGCTCAACGCGGTCGGACGGCGTTCGGTACGGAATGTTAGTCAGCTGTCATGCTCCAGACAAGCATTGGTGTTCATCTATCTGAGTTGATGATCGGCCGCCCCGGCGCGGATGCGCTATGCATGCTGCAAGTGCGCGGGTAAGTGGATAATTCCGGGTAATTCGCCTCTGGCTATCGCCCGATTAATCCTGAAGATGTGATGTGCGGCTTTGCGCGACCAACCGTAAACACCCAACCACCTGTATGACGCCTACCAATTACCGCACAATGAGACGCGAGAACGTTTTATTGACGTTCCTCAATGTCCGCCCATAACATCTGTCCCGCGTGTGCATTGTCGTCGTTACTCGAAGGGAGTTCCATGCGTAAATTGCTGGTGCGTGGGGGAGCGGTGCTGGCGTTGATCGCCGCCTCGTTGACCGCGGCCTCGCCCGCCTCCGCCGGAAACCCGCTGGAGGATCCGCCGTCCGACCACATCGTCATCGACCTGGTGGCCATGGCCGGATCCGGCTGCCGGCCCGGTACGGCGGACGTCGCCGTCTCACCGGACAACACCGCCTTCACCGCCATCTACAGCGAGTACCTGGCCCAGGCCGGTCCGGGCATCGCCTCCACCGAAGGCCGCAAGAACTGCCAGCTCAACGTGCTGGTCCACGTGCCCCAGGGGTTCACCTTCGCGATCACCAAGGTGGACTACCGCGGGTACGGCCTGCTCCAGCGCGGTGCCACCGCCTCGCAACGGGCGAACTACTACTTCCAGGGCATGAGCCAGAGCACCTTCACCACGCACCCGGTCACCGCGCCGCTGGACGACAACTGGTTCGTCAGTGACGAGGTTCCGGTCGCCGCCGTGGTCTGGCACCCGTGCGGGGAACTGCGCAACCTCAACATCAACACCGAGCTGCGGGTCGCCAAGGGCACCTCCACCGACGCCAGCTTCCTGACCATGGACTCCACCGACGGCAGCATCTCCACCACCTACCACTTCGCCTGGAGGCAGTGCTAAGCGCTTGCCTCCCCAGCTCGTGCCGAGGGTCGCCGGAACGGTCCGGCGACCCTCGGCCGTTTCCCGTCGGTCAGCCCGCTCTCGTAGGCCGGCCCGACCGACCGGGCCTGGTGCGTGCCCTGGCCGGCTACGCGGTGGCCGCGGTCGTGACGGCCGTGCGCCGCGACGTCACCTGATCGGGGACGGCCCGTGACCCGGGTCCTCGCGGGTGCGGTCGAGCACCAGGTCGGCGGCGTGGGCGAGGACCTGGGCCCGGGTCCGGTCGCCGTGGTCGGCGGCCAGGAAGTGCTCGCCGATCGCCACGCAGAAGGCCAGCAGGCTGCGGGCCTCGACCTCCTCGGGATCGGTGCAGAAGGTGCCGATCATCTCGCGCAGCAGCGCCATGCGCCGGTTGTCGACCCGGCGCAGGCGCGCGGCGACCGCCTCGTCGCGCCGGGCCCAGTCGCGCACCGCCAGGTCGATCGGGAGCAGCCGGCCGCTGGAGAAGGTCAGCACGCCGGCGCGCCGGATCCGGGTCCGCGGGTCGCCGCCCTCGCGCTCGACGCGCGCCAGCACTTCGTCGGTGCTCTCCCGTTCCCACGTGTCGAGCATCGCCGTCAGCAGGGCGTCCCGGTCGGCGAAGGATCCGTAGAACCCGCCCTTGGTGACGCCGAGCCGCTTGGCCAGCGCCTCGATCCGGACGGCGTCCGGGCCGCCGGTCGCCAGCGCCGCCAGACCTTCCTCGATCCACCTGTCCCGGGTCGTACGAGTCGCGCCCACAAGCTTCCTCACTCTGTCTGTACGCCAGCGTATACATCGGCTAGCCTGCGAATATACGGTAGCGTATAGAGAACGGAGATCGTGAGATGCACATCCCGGAATCCGTCCGCACGCTCAGCTCGGTGCCGGAGATCGACTACGCCGACCGCTTCGCCCTCGCCACCGACGTGCCGGCCACGCCGGAACAGTGGGCCCGCGCGATGTTCGGCGATGTGCCCAGCGCGGCAGAGGTGTTCATCTGGCGTGGAGTGCTGGGCCTGCGCCTCAGCCGGCACCCCTCGCCGGCCACGGTGGCCGGCTGGCGGATCGGCGGGCACGGCGAGGACTGGATCCGGCTCGAGGCGGCGTCCTGGTTCCTGGCGGCCGACCTGCTCGTCGAGACCGGCGCCGGCCGGGTGTCGCTGGTGACCTTCGTGCACTACCGGCGGCATCCGGCCGGTGTCGTCTGGCCGCCGTGCTCGGCCGTCCACCGCATGCTGGTGCCCCGCGTGCTCCGTGACGCCGAGGCCAGGATCCGTCGTGGGGGTGTGCGCTGACCCGGGCACCGCCCGCCTCTACGCTGGGTGCCGTGACCGACGTGGAAAGCAAGATCCTTGACGAGACGACCGCCGAGCCCGCCCCCGAGCTGATCGCCACGCACTACCTGGCCAGCGTCGACGAGCTGGTCGAGCACCTGCGCGCGGCCGATCAGCTGGGCCTGGGCGTACGGGTCAGCTCCTATCTGGTCGCCGCCGACGAGGACAGCGAGGTGTACTCCGCGCGGTGGGAGCTCGACCTGCTCACCGCCTCCCCGGTCCATCAGGAGGATGAAGCCGAGTAGTTCTCCGCCGGCTCGCGGTGCTCGGCCGCCCGGCGCACCACCGGCGGCACCAGGCAGCCGACCACCGCGAACGCCGCCCCGAGCACCAGCCAGCCCGGGGTGCCCCAGCCGAGGGTGAGGGCGGTGACCGCCGCCGGGGCGACCATCTGGCCGAACTGGTGGCCCATCGCGTACGTGCCCTGGTACTGCCCGTGCGCGTGGTCCGGGGCCAGGCCGAAGGAGATGGCCCAGCCGCCGGCCGAGTACCACATCTCGGCGGTCACCTGCACCAGCGCGGCGACGACCAGCAGCAGCACGGTCAGCGCGAGACTCGTGCCCGCGGTCAGCGAGAAGATCAGGCAGGCCAGCAGCAGGCCGAAGCCGGCCCGGCGGGAAGCGCGGGCGGCCCCGGCCAGCGTGTCGGTGCCCCGGGCGGCGCGCACCTGGAAGAGCACCACGGCCACGGTGTTCACCACGAAGACCACCGAGATCATCCAGTGCGGCGCGTCGGTGCGGTCGGCGATCCACAGCGGCAGGGCCACCTCGAAGAGGCCGAAGTTGGTGGCGAGCAGGCCGTCCAGCACGACGAAGGCGAGGAACGGCCGGTCCCGCAGTGCGGTCAGCCGCGGCCCGGACCCGGTCCGCGGCGCCCGGGCGATCGGGGCGAGCCGGGTGAGCACGGCCGCGGCGAGCAGGAAGGTCGCCGCGTCCCCCAGGATCAGGGACAGGTACGCCGTCCGGGTGTCCACTGTCAGGCCGATGCCGGCGATGGCCGCTCCGACCGTGATCCCGACGTTGGTGACCGAGCGCAGGTACGCGCGGGTGTAGACGCGCTTGTCGGACGGCACGGCCCCGCCGATGATCGCGCCGCGGGCCGCCCGCTGGGCCGCCTCGAAGACCGCCATCGGGGCGGCCACCACCAGGAACCCGGCCATCGACCGGACCCCGACCATCGCCGTCTCGCAGAGGCCCAGCGCGACCAGGGCCCCGATCGCCACCCCGCGTGGCCCGAGCCGGTCGGCCAGGTAGCCCACCGGTGTGCTGGTCACCAGGCTGATCAGGGCGACCAGGGTGAGGGCGAGACCGGTCTGGCTGATGGACAGGCCGACCGAGCGGGTGAGGAACAGCGCGCTCGACGTCATCCACAGACCGTTGCCGATGGTGTTGACCAGCGTGACGGCGGCGAGCGTCCGGATCGGACCGGGTTCCGGCAGCAGCGGCATGCCTTCCATCAAACAGTACGTACGTACGGTTTGCAATGCCCGGCGGTCCGGGGGAGAGTCCGTGAAGGTGTTGTGCGCGCGGCCGCCGGAGGGCGTCGGCGCCGCTACCGTCGCGGTCATGGAGATGGTGGATGTCCTGGTCGTCGGGGCCGGTCTGGCCGGTCTGCACACCGCCCGGCTGCTGGCCCGGCGCGGCCTCGACGTGCTCGTGGTCGACCGGCGCGGCACCCTGGACACGGGCATCCGCACCACCGGGATCTTCGTGCGCCGTACCCTTGAGGACTTCGCCCTGCCGGCGGGGGAGCTCGGTCCGGCGATCCGCCGGGTCCTGCTCTATCCGCCGTCGCTGCGCGGGCCGGTCGAACTGGTCAGCGCCCGTGACGAGTTCCGGGTGGCCGGCATGGCCGGCATCTACGCCCACGCCCTGGCCGCCGCCCGGCTCGCCGGCGCACGGGTACGGCTCGGCGTCTCCTACCCCGTGCCCGGCATCGCGGCCCGCTTCACCATCGGCGCGGACGGGGCCCGGTCGACGGTCGCGCGCCGGCTCGGACTCGACGTCAACCGCCGGCTCATCGTGGGCGTCGAAGAGGTGTTCCCGGTGGCCGTCAGCGCTGCCGAGCCGACGTTCCACTGTGTACTCGACCCGCGGCTCGCCCCCGGCTACCTGGCCTGGGTCGTCGACGACGGACGGCACGCGCACGTCGGGCTGGCCGGGCGCCCGGACCGCCTGGCCGGCCCGCTGCCCGAGCTGCTGCGTACCTTCGGCCGGCGGTTCGAGGCGATCCCGGCCGCGACCGGGGCGGTGCGCCGCCGTGGCGGGCCGATCCCGGTCGGTGGCGTGCTGCGCCGGCTCGCCTGCGCGCACGGGCTGCTGGTCGGCGACGCGGCCGGTGCGGTGTCCCCGCTGACCGCCGGTGGGCTCGACCCGTGCCTGCGCATGGCGGAACTGGCCGCCGCGGTGACCGGCGACTACCTGCGTACGGGAGATGTGTCGGTGTTGCGGCACTACGACGGCGCCGCTCTGCGCAGGCGCTTCCGGACCCGGTTGCTGATGCGTCACGCCTGGTCGGCGGTACGGTCACCGGCACTCACGGAGGCCGCATGCACCCTGCTGCGGACGCCGCCCGGACGGGCCGCCGCCTCGCGGGTGCTGTTCGGCGACGGCTCGTTCCCGGACGTGCGGGACCCCGCACACGGCGATGCCGGTGAGTCGCGGGGACCCACCGGCATCGCCGTGCCGCGCTGACTGTCAGCTGGTCGGGAAGTTGTCCGGGGTCCGGATGCGGCTGCGGATCAGCGCACCCGATTCGGAGAGGACACCGGTGCCCGCGTACGTGCCGCCGGCGCACGTGCCGGCCCGGAACGCCGCGCTGCCCTCACCGGCGTCGGAGAACGTCCAGTTCGCGTAGCTGATCTTGAGGCGGTCGAGCAGGTCGAGCCATGCCGTGCTGCTCGCCGTGTCGACGGCACCGCCGCCGGTGGCACTCACCGTGCCGAACTCGGTCACGAACAGCGGCAGCGCGGTGGCCGCCCGCTCCAGCTCGGCGCGGTAGTTGTCCTTGTGCGACGCCGCGTAGAAGTGGAACGCGTACATGATGTTGGTGGCCCGGACCGGGTTGGCGGTGATCTCGCTGGAGTTCGAGCCGTCCGAGACGCCCAGCGAGGACCAGCCCCGGGTGCCGACGATGATGACGGCGTCCGGGTCGTTGGCGCGGATCACCGGGATGACCTGCTCGGCGTAGTTCTTGATGCCGGTCCAGCTGACGCCGTTCGGCTCGTTGGCGATCTCGTAGATCACGTTCTTCTTGGCCGCGTTGCGGGTGGAGACCGTGTTGAAGAAGGTCTTGGCCCGCTCCAGGTTGTAGTTGGGGTCGCCCGGCGTGAGGGTGTGGAAGTCGATCAGCGCGTACATGCCGCGGGCCTCGGCCAGGTCGACCAGGTTGTTGACCTGGGCGGTGAAGCCGGCCGGGTTGGTCTCGTAGCCGCCCTCCTGCACGTACATCGCGATCCGGAACAGGTCGGCCTGCCAGTCGTTGGCCAGCGCGTCCAGGGAGGCGTTGTTGTAGCAGTTGGCGAACCACTGCAGGCCGTGCGTGCTCATGCCGCGCAGCTGGATCGGCCGGTTGTACTGGTTGCACAGGTTGACGCCGCAGACGTGCAGCTGGCCGTTGATCGCCACCGGCGTCCGGCCGGCCGGCGCGGTGGTCGGCGGCGCGCTGGGCGTGGTGGTCCGCGTCGGTGTCGGGCTCGCGGTGGGCGACGACGGCGTGCCGGAGCCGTCGCAGGAGCGGCCGTTGACCAGGCAGGTGGTGGGTCGCCCGGTGCCGTTGAGGACCAGGCCGAACTCGGTCGACGCGCCCGCGGCGAGGGTGGCGTTCCAGCCGGCCGGGGTGAACGTGTACGTGCCGCCGGAGCTCGCCTGGGTGGCGTTCCAGCTGTTGACCACGGTCGTTCCGGCGGGCAGGCTGAGCTCCACCCGCCAGGTGGAGATGGTCGCCGAGGTGTCGTTCTTGACCACGACGTTCGCCTGGTAGCCGGAGTTCCAGGAGTTCGTCACGGTGAACGCGGCGGTCTCCGCGGACGCCGGCAGGGCGATCAGAGCGACCGCCGAGGCGGCGGCGACGATGCCGCCGGCCGCGAGGAGCTTGAGTCTGAGGCTGCGCATGAAGGGGGCTCCGTCGGATCAGGGGGAGGACGGGTGCGTGGGAGCGCTCCCACGACGGCCGACTGTAACCCTCCGGGTGGACCGGCGCAATGTGAGTCGGGCTAGCCGATGCCCAGTACGGGCCGGCACTGCTCAACGCCGATCAGGTCGATGTCCGCGCGGCTGATCCGCTGCCACGCGTCCCGGGTGAGCCGCCACCGCTGGATCCGGGCGGGCTCGCCGCGGCGGGTGTCCCAGTCCGTGCCGTTCGGTTCGTAGCCCAGGGCGCGGGAGACACGGTTGGACGCCTCGTTGTCGACAAAGGCGTCACTGGCGGCCTCCTGTGCGCCCAGTCCGGCGAACGCCAGCTGCAGGATCGCCGCCCGCATCTCCTTGCCCAGCCCCCGTCCGCGGCTGCCCGGGGCCAGCCACGAGAAGCTGGTCACCGTGCCGAACCGGGTGAAGTTCGTGCCGATGAGGTCCTGCATGCCGACCGGTTCGCCGTCGACGAGCACGACGAAGTACAGCCGCCAGGCATCCGGGCTCACCCGGGCCCGGCCGGCCCAGATGCCGCGCAGCCACCGCCACTCGCGTTCCGGATTGTCGGCGTAGAGCGACATCGGGTCGTCGAACGGCCACGGCGCCGCATCGGCGATCCCGGCCCGTACCAGCGGCACGAGGCGTTCCAGCCGGTCGTCGGACGCACCGGCCAGCGTCAGGCGCGGTGTGCGGACCTCGACGTTGAGCGGGGGATAGATGTGGGCCACGCCCGGACGCTAGCCAGACCGCCCGGCCACCGCACCCGCTTTTGCCCGGCTCGGCTCAGCCCGGTCCGGGGGAGCCCTCGGTGACAGGGCCGGGTCCGTTGAGGATGGTCGCGGTGAGCATCCGGCGGAGCCAGTCCTCGTAGCGCTCGGGCGGCCAGCCGCGGCCGGTCGTGCACAGCCGGTAGACCTCGGGGGCGGTCAGCAGCCACGCCTCGTCGGCCGCCCGGGCGGGATCGCGCCCGGCGGGCAGGAGGCCGGCGGCGGCGAGATGGCCGACGAAGGCGGTGACGCCGGCCAGGCGCTCCCGGTCGGTCTCCGCCGTGATCTCGGCCGCTTCGGCGCCCCCGGTGCTCAGGGCGGCGGTCACGGCGCCGAGCCGTTCGGAGACGCCGCGGGCGATCCGGGCGTACGCCGCGATCTTGCGATCGGGGTCGGGCTCGGCGAGCAGGGCCCGCACCTCGGGTCGCTCACCCATCGGTACGGGTGCGTCGTCGCCGGCCAGGGTGACGTCGTACATCGCTTTGACCAGGCCGCGTTTGCCACCGAAGGTCTTGTAGACGGTCTCCTGGGAGACGCCGGCGGCCTCGGCCACCGCGCGGATGGTCAGGCCCGCGTACCCGTGCCGGAGCAGGCCCTCCCGGCAGGCGTCCAGGATCGCCGCCCGGCGCCGCCGGGCCTGCTCCTGGCGGCCGGAACTGTCGTAGGTGCGACGGGAAAGGGCGGGTGGGCGGGGCACGTCCCCATGCTACGGTCATTTCGATACAGCGCTGCTGTATCCAATGATGGGAGGGGCCGAGCATGGACTTCGCGCATGCCTATCTGCTCGCGCTGGCGGCGTTGACGGCCTACGTCGGCGGGGTCTCCGCGCTCACCACGCGGGTGAGTTACCCGCTCTACGCCGCTGTCCCGGCCGCGGCGTTCGTCGCCTATCACCGGCGGTACAGCCGGCAGATCCTTCCGGTGGTGATCGTTCCGGGGTTCGCCAGCTTCCTCGCCTGCCTGGCGCTGCCGCTGGTCCGGCCGGCCGCGGTGCCGCTCTGGGTGGCCGTGCTGATCGCCGCCGGCGGGCTGATCGCGTTGCTGGCCACCGTCACCGCGGCCGTCCCGTCGCATCTGCTGCTGCAACGGGACGGCTTCGCCGACGGGCCCTACCGCCGGCTGCGGGTAGCGGACCGGATCAGGACGGCGGCCTGCGGGGGCAGTGCCGCCCTGCTCGTTTGGTGCGTGGCGCTGGCGTTCGCGGCCCGCTGAGCTATCGGCGGCTGCCGGCGAGCTGGCTCTCGGTGGCGGTGACGGCCGTCGTGTCACGGCGGCGGGCGATGAGCGCGTCGACCGACCACGGGCCGGCGCCCAGCACGGCGATCACCAGGAAGGTCCAGGCGTAGAGCGCCGGGGTGACGCCGCCGTTCTGGATCGGCAGGACGCCCTCCGGCTGGTGGACCACGAAGTAGGCGTACGCCATCGAGCCGGAGGCGAGGAGCGCCGCGGGCCGGGTGGCCAGACCGGCCAGGACCAGGGCGCCGCAGACCAGCTGGATCACGCCGGCGTACCAGTTCGGCCAGGTGCCGGGCTCGATCGCCTGGCCCGAGCCGCGGTTGCCGCCGAGGACGCCGAAGACCGAGGCCATTCCGTGGCAGAGGAACAGCAGTCCGATGACGATGCGGAAGACCGACCACAGTGGAGCGGCGAAGCGATGGGAGGACATGGCTCTCCTTGCGGGACGGGGATGACGGGTGCTCGCAGAGTAGAAAAACTCAAGGCTTAAAGCAATGAAGTCCGTCAATATATGGGAGCGCTCCCACGCTGTGGGACGGAGAGCTCGGACGCCGAAACTTCCGAAACTCGGAGGACGATCACCGGTGCGCCGCCCGCGCAGGTGAAGCGGGCACTTAGCGAACAAAACGCCATGGTGAAGCATGGGTAAACATTGACATGCGTCGAATAGCGGTTTTAGTCTGCCGTCCAAGTTCCGTTGATGTTCCGGAACTTCCGGATTATTCCGCTTGCGCGAGGAGGACCGGCGTATGTCGGCATTCGTCTTGCTCGGGGCCGAGGTGCTGGCCGTCACCGTGCTCGTGCTCGGGCTGTACTTCCCGCGGCACCGGCGCCGGGACCTGATGGTGGCCTACTTCGGTGTCAACATCGGGGTGCTGGCCGTGGCCGACGCGCTGCGCACCACCGGCTCCGGCGCCGGGCTGGGCCTGGGCTTCGCGCTGTTCGGCGTCCTGTCGATCATCCGGCTGCGCTCGACCGAACTGGACCAGCACGAGGTCGCGTACTTCTTCTCCGCGCTCGCGCTCGGCCTGCTGGGCGCGCTCGACACCGTCTCGATCTGGCGCAACATCGCCCTGATGGGCCTGATCCTGGTGGTCATGGCGATCGTCGACAACCGCCGGGTGTTCAGCCGGTACGAGCACCAGACGATCGTGCTGGACTCCGTGGTCACCAACCGCGAGGAGCTGATCGGTCTGCTCGAGCACCTGCTCGACGGCAAGGTGCACTCCGCGCGCCCGCTGCGGGTGGACCTGATCAACGACTCCACCGTGGTCGACGTGCGGTACGCCCGTACCTCGTCCCGGGCGGTGGCACCGGTGAGCCCGGCCGCGTACGCGGCGCGGCGGTGACCACGGTCATGGACTTCGCCGCTCTGGACACGCTGCCCCGCATCGGCCTGGCCGACCTGGAGGAGCGCGCCGCCCTGCAGACCCGCGTCGACCGCAAGTACGTCATGCCCCTCGACGCCGCCGGCCTGCTGCTGGAGACGCTGGCGCCGCACGCCGTGGTGCTGGAGATCAACGGGATCCGGCAGTTCGCGTACGAGTCGCTCTACTTCGACACCCCCGAGCTCAGCGGCTACCACCGGACCGCGCACCGGCACCGCCGCCGGTTCAAGGTCCGCACCCGCACGTACGTCGACTCCGGCAGCTGCTGGCTGGAGGTGAAGGTGCCCGGCCCGCGCGGCAGCACGGTCAAGTACCGGGCCCCGCACGACCGCGAGCAGCAGCACACCGTGGCGGCCGGGCGCGCTTTCGTCGACGACGTCTTCTCCCGCCACGGTCTCCCGGCCGGCCACCACGTCGTCCTCGCCTCCGCGCTGCGTACCGAATATCTGCGCTTCACGCTGCTGCTGCCCGACACCGACAGCCGGGTCACCGTCGACACCGCCCTGCGGTGGAGCACCGGCGACGACGAGGTGCGGCTGCCGGGAACCGCGATCGTGGAGACCAAGACCGGTTCGGCCGCCTCCCGCGCGGACCGGGAGCTGTGGCGCCGCGGGCACCGTCCCGTCGCCTTCTCCAAGTACGCCACCGGACTGGCCGCCCTCCGCACGGATCTTCCGGCGGCGCCCTGGCGGCGGGTGCTCCGGCGACACTTCACCGCTGCGAGAGAGGAACTGGTCCATGGCTAGGCGGATACCGAAGGTCCTCGGCGCACTCATCGCTCTGTGCGTCGTCACCCCGCTCGCGCTCACCGTCAGCGCCCGCGCCGAAGCGGGCCGCTCGCCGGACGCCGTCGCACCGGCGGCCGCGGCGCCGGACGAGCTGACCGGCGACATCACGTTCTCGGTGCCGAGCGGCACCTTCCAGGGGTCGGTGTCGGTGGCGCTGAGCACCACGATCGCCGGCGCCGAGATCCGGTACACCACGGACGGCCGGCCGCCGGCCGCCACGTCCACCGCCTACCCCGGCCGGGCCCTGAGCCTGACCGGGACCACCCAGCTGCGGGCCCAGGCCTTCGTCAACGGTACGGCCACCGGCGCCCCCGGCACCGCGATGTACGTGGCCCGCTCGTTCGACGCCCAGCACGACCTGCCGCTGATGCTCATCGACGACTACGGCAAGGGCAAGCCCGGACGCGACTACGTGGACGCCGCCGCCATGGTCTTCGACACCGCCGGCGGGCGTACCTCTCTCGCCGCGACCCCGACCGTCGCCTCCCGGGCCGGTATCCACCTGCGCGGGCAGTCCTCGGCCATGTTCGACAAGGCGCCCTACCGGCTGGAGTTGCGCGACAACGCCGACGACGACGCGGATCTGCCCCTGCTGGGCATGCCGGCCGACTCGGACTGGGTGCTGCGCGGGCCGTTCAGCGACAAGTCGCTGATCCGCGAGGCGCTGGTCTACGACCTCGGCCGCGAGATGGGCATGGCGACGCAGCGGTACCGCTTCGTCGAGCTCTACCTCAACGTCGACTCCGCGCCCGTGGCCGCGGCCGACTACCAGGGCGTCTACATGCTGGTGGAGACGATCAAGAACAGCAAGGACCGGCTCGACCTCAAACAGCTCAAGGAGGCCGACACCACCCTGCCCAGGATCAGCGGTGGCTACATCTTCAAATTCGAGTGGCTGGCCGCCGAGGAACCCACCCTGACCTGTACGGGACCGGCCGCGACCTGCTGGAACTACCTCGAGGTCGAGGACCCGTCACCGCTGAACGCGCAACAGAAGTCCTGGCTGACGCAGTACCTGCAGCAGTTCCACGACATGCTGCACAGCTCCCGGTTCGCCGATCCGCAGACCGGCTACCGCGGCTGGATCGACACGAAGTCCTGGGTCGACCTGGTGATCCTCAACGAGTTCAGCCGCGAGATGGACTCCTACCTGCGCAGCACGTACTTCTACAAGGACCGGGAGGGCCCGATCGTGGCCGGGCCGCTGTGGGACTACGACCTGACCTTCGGCACCGGCGGCTTCTTCGGCAACGAGCAGACCGCCGGCTGGCAGTACCAGCAGACCCGCTCGCCGCAGGCCAACGACTGGTTCCAGATCCTGCTGACCGATCCCGCGTTCCAGAACGACCTCAAGGTCCGCTGGCAGGCACTGCGTCGCGGCCTGCTCTCCGATGCCTCGCTCAACGCCCGCGTCGACGCGCTCAGCACCCCGCTGACCGCCGCGGCCCAGCGCAACTTCCAGCGGTGGCCCAACCTGAGCTCCCGGATGGTCGGGCCGTTCGTCACCGACACGTCCGCGACCTGGGCGGGTCAGGTCCAGGTCATGCGCAACTGGATGACCCGGCGCGCCGCCTGGCTCGACGGCCCGACCGCCTGGGGCGGCGCCACCACCTCGCCGTCCCCGACTCCGTCGGCCCCTTCCCCGTCCCCGTCGAACCCGGTGCCGCCGACCACACCGCCGCCGGCCGGCGCCGGCTGCACGGCGACCTACACCTCGGCCGGCCAGTGGGCCGGCGGCTTCCAGGCCGAGGTACGGGTCAGCGCCGGCACCACCGCCATCAGGACCTGGGCCGTCACCCTGACCTTCGCCGACGGCCAGCGGATCAGCCAGGCCTGGAACGCGGTGCTGTCCACCAGCGGTGCCGCGGTGACCGCCCGCAACGAGAGCTACAACGGCGCTCTGGCCGCCGCGGCCAGCACCACCTTCGGCTTCGTCGGCACCTGGACCGGCACCAACACCCCACCGGCGGTGACCTGCACGGCGACCTGACCGGTCCACCCACCGGCGGTCAGGTCTGCGCTGCCCGGCTCATGATGCGGCCGATGTTGTCGGGTGCGAAGAACTCCGCCGGTGGCGTGGCGCCCGAGTTCACCCGGGCGAAGGCGTCCATCGCCTCCTGGTTGCCCTGGACGGCCGTGAGCAGCTGCACCATCTGCGGGTCCGGTGGCTGCAGCGAGGCGATCTGCGCGGTCATCTCGTACATCGGCAGGACCCGCTCGTCGCGGGTCGACCAGTAGTCGCCCATCGCCTCGGCGTACGGCCGGGCGCCGGTCAGTGCCCGGTCGAGCGCGTCGGCGCAGAGCTCGGCGTCGTGGAAGGCGTCCGTGATGCCCTGGGCGGTGATGAAGTCCCGGTTGTAGCCGGCGTCGCCGACCAGGGCCCAGCCCGGACCGAACGGCGTGCGGAAGTAGTTCGGCACCGACGTGCCGACGAACCGGCTCTCCCGCTCGGCGTCGGCGAGCCGCTCGGCGAACGCGGGCGCCAGCGCGAACGTCTCCCGCAGGGTGCCCTCGATGTCGTTGCGGTGCTCGGCCAGTTCCGCGTACGGCCAGCCACCGATGACCATGGTGAGATCGTCGTGGGTCGGGCAGACCGCCCAGCCGCGCCCGGTCCGGCTGTAGATCTCGAACGTGCCGTCCGTCGGCAGGTTGCTCCAGTACGAGTAGTAGCCGCAGGTCAGCGGCGGCAGCTCGTGGTACTGCCGGGCTTGCACGGCCTTGGCGACCACCGAGTTGCGTCCGTCGGCCCCGACCACCACCCGGGCCCGCTCGACCACGGCCGAGCCGCCGGCGTCCCGTCCGCGGATCTCGGCCGGCTCACCGTCGGCGACCCGCACCTCCTCCACGGTGAACCCCTCGCGGACTTCGGCACCGGCGGCCGCGGCGGCGTCGAGCAGGATCTTGTCGAGCACGGTCCGCCGCGGCGCGTACGCCACGGGGGAGTGCTCGGTCCCGGGCGCCCCGGCCAGCGTGACCGGCCCGAAGTCGAACGTGTACCGGGAGATCGGCGGGACGCCCGTGGCCGTGACCTGCTCCAGCAGCCCCCACCGGCGCAGCGCGTCGACACCCGGCGGATGGATGAAGTGGGTGGACACGGTGTCGCTCGGGAACGTCGCCCGGTCCACCACGAGCACCCGATGGCCCCGGCGAGCCAGCAGCATCGCGACGGGCGACCCCGCACACCGTGCCCCGACCACAATCACGTCGTACGCCTGATCCGGCATCTGTCTCCCCCTCCGGGACATCATGCTGGGCGGCTCCGGCCAATGTCGACAGACCGTCCGAGGGAATCTAGGAGATCGCGAGTTCCACGATCCGGGTCTGGTCGTTCACGCCGTTGGCGGCGAGGGTGACGAGTCGCAGGGCGGAGCTGGGCTGCCTCGCGAAGGTGCTGCTCACCGTCCGGGCGGTGTTGCCGCGGACCTCGGCGACCGTGCGCCAGCCGGTGTGGGTGGCGAGCTGGACGTCCCAGTCGCGCAGGCCGTACCGGGCGGTGGGGTACTGCGGTGAGTCGACCGTGGTCACGGTGACGCGGGTCAGCTGCTGGGGGTGGGACCAGGTGAGTGCGTACCAGTCGGGCCACTGCCGGCCGGTGCCGTCGGCCCAGCCGGTGCCGGCGCCCCAGCGAGCCGGGTCGGCGTCGCCGTCGACCGCCCCGCAGACCGGGAAGCCGGTCCGTGACGACGAGGCGGTGACCCGGGCCGCGGACCGGGCCAGGTCGGTGGTCGGCCGGGCCGGTGACACGGCGACCGGTACGGCGGCCCGCCGCGCCCCGCTGGCCACCCGCACGGTGTAGGTCCCGGCGGGCGTTCCGGTCGGAGCGCTGACCGCCACCGGCACGGTACGGGTGTAACCGGCCGGCAGCCAGGTCGAGATCAGCCGCCGGGGCAGGTGCAGGGCCTCGGGTGCGGTGAGGACGGCGTCGGCGTAGACCGGGGTCCGTCCGGTGTTGGTCAGGCGTACCAGGAGCTGCCCGCCGTTGCACTGGCCGGTGGTGATCGGCAGGGTCTCGGGACCGGCCGACAGCCGCACGCCGGTGCGGGGCGGGCCGGCGGTGGCGGGCGCCGGGCCGCCGACCGCGGTGACGACGACGGCGAGCAGGGCGGCGGCACGATGTGCCCGGATACGGTCCATGGTTGTCCCTCAGGCCGGGTTCAGGCCCGGACGGTCGCGGTGGGATACGAACGAGGCGCGGGTGGTGACGGGCGCGCCGGGGTGGTTGATGTAGGGCAGCGTCCGGTAGTCGGCGCGCAGGGTGGTACGGGTCAGCGTGCAGCGCAGGTAGCCGCGCTGGGCGTTGGCGAACAGCAGGTGCGGACTGTCCCGCCGCTGCTGGTCCAGGGTCGGCGTGCTGTCCGTACCGTTGCCGCCGCTGGAGATCGACGTGCCGACCAGCTCCACCGCCACGGCCGGCGATTGCGGCCGGGCGAAGTCCGGGCGCAGGTCGGCCGCGTAGTTGACGTGGATGTCGCCGGTGAGGACGACGGTGCCGGGGACCCGGGCGGCCGTCCGCAGGATCCGGTCGCGATCGGCCCGGTAGCCGTCCCACTTGTCCATGTCGAGCAGGGGCGGGTCCGCGCCGTAACGGCACTCGGCCATCATCACCTGCTGGGCCAGGAGGTTCCAGCGGGTGCCGGCCCGCTGCATGCCGTCGAGCAGCCAGCCGCGCTGGGCCGCGCCGAGCAGGGTGCGGCGCGGGTCGTCGCGCTGCGCGCAGCCGGTCCGCAGCCCGTCGCCGCAGGCCTGGTCCGAGCGGTACTGCCGGGTGTCGAGGACGTGCGCCTCGGCGAGGTCGCCGAACCGCAGCCGGCGATGCAGCCGCATGCCCGCGCCGGTCGGCTGCTGCGGGCGGCGCAGGGGCTGGTTCTCCCAGTACGCGCGGTAGGCGTTGGCCCGCTGCACGAGGAAGTCCCGGGCCGGGACGTCGAAGCGGGGCACCCCGGCGGCCTAGTTGTCCTGCACCTCGTGGTCGTCCCAGGTCAGCACCCACGGGACGGCGGCGTGCGCGGCCTGCAGGTCCGGATCCGTGCGGTACAGCGCGTACCGCATCCGGTAGAGGTCGAGGGTGTCGACCGGCAGCTCGAACGTGTCCGGCAGGTGGAGTCCGGGGTCCAGCCGGTTGCCGCCGGCGCTGGTGACGGCGTTCTCGTAGATGTAGTCGCCGAGGAAGAAGACCACGTCGAGGTCCTCCGCGGCCAGGTGCCGGTACGCGGTGAAGTACCCGTCGCCGTAGGCCTGACAGGACGCGACCCCGAACCGCAGGGCTTGCGGGGAGGCGGAGACGGCGGGTGCGGTACGCGTACGCCCGGCCGGGCTGAGGTACGCCCCGGTGCGGAACCGGTAGTGGTAGTCCCGGCCGGACCGCACCACCTGTCGGAACGCCGCGTCCTCGGCCACCTGCCACTGCACGGAGTAGCCGGCGAACGGCAGTCCGCCCATGGGTTCCAGCGGCCGCGGCGCCAGCCTGGTCCACAGCACCACGCCGTCGGGCAGCGGATCACCCGAGGCCACCCCGAGCGTGAACGGATTCCGCCGGAGGGGCCCGCCTGTCGTCGCGGCCGGGGCGGCGACCGGGGTGAGCGCCGCCGTCAGCGCGGCGCCGCCGAGGGCGAGCAGGCCACGACGGGGCAACGCTGCGAGCCGGGTGGCGGGAGCGGGCCGGTGCGGTGACAGCATGGGCGGCTCCTGACGGCTGCTGGGCATGATCGCCACCAGCTCAACGTCACCGGCCACCCCGCGGATACGCCCCGCTCACGCCTTCGCCCGGCGACCGCAGGCGCTGGATGCGCGCACGCAGAGCCCGCTGGAGGAGCACGGGAAAGACGTGCAGCAACACCGTGAGGCCGGACAGCCAGGCGACGGCGTCCCACGCACCGGCCGCGGCCACCACGACCGACACCGCGGTCACCACGACGGCGACCACCAGGTGGCCACATTCCGCCGAGCGGGTCTGCCTGTCCAGCACCGCGAGCGACGCCCGGGTGCCGGTGAATCCGCGGCCGCCGCGCATCAGCCGCTCCCAGCCGACCACGCGCAGCAGCCGCAGGTACCACCACGCGCCGAGCCGGCGGTACACCGTCGGCTCCCAGCCGCGTACCCGGAACCAGGCGCCGGCCAGCCGCGGCCGCGCGGCGTCCAGGACCCCGGAGATCCACCCCATCAGCAGGAAGTGCAGCACCCAGGCGAAGGCCGGTCCGCGGAAGCCGAACACGGTGCCGGTCGCCCAGGCGGCGCCGGCCACGACAGCGACGCCGGCCAGGGCGACCGCGACGGTGCGGGACGTCCGGGCGCTAGTCGTCGTCCCCGTCGTCGTCGTCATCGTCGTCCTGCTCGCCGCCGGGGCAGCCGGTGAGCGTCAGCAGCCCGCCCACGGCGCCGGCCGCCAGCAGCGCCCGGCCGAAGAAGGCCCGCCGGCCCAGCGCGGTGCCGGCGTCCGGGTCGTCCCGCGTGTCCGTCTTTGTGTCGTCCATGCCGGCATTCTCGCAGTGTCCCGGGCCGGCCGGGAAGTCCTGCGCGCCGGACCCCGACCGGACACGATCGAGGTGGGGCGGATCCGGGTGTCACATCCGCGGCACCGGCGGTGCTCTGTAGATGTGGAGCAAGATGTGAAGCTCGTCAGGCCGGCCGGGCGAGAGGGTGGCGAGGCGGTGTCGACTCCTTCGGTACGGGGTGCCGTGCGAGCCGACCTCGAAGAGGTCTTCCGCAGCGCCTATCCGCGGGTCGTCGCGGTCGCCGCCCGGGTGCTCGGTTCCCGGGACGAGGCCGAGGACGTGGCGCAGGAGGTGTTCCTGACCTTCGGGCGCTCCGCGGTGCCGGCCGGGGAGGCGGTGGGCTGGCTGTCCGTCGCCGCGGCGCACACCGCGCTCAACCATCTGCGCTCCAGCCGGCGACGCGCCGCCCGGGAGGAGGCCGCCGGTGACGACGGCGCCGTCTGGCCCGATGTCGCCGACACCGTCGTGACCCTCGAGGAGCGCCGCCGGGTGCGCTCGGCACTGGCCCGGCTCCCTCGCAAGCACGCCGTGGCCCTGGTGCTGCGGCACAGCGGCCTGAGCTACGCCGAGGTGGCGGCCGCCCTGGATCTTTCCCCCGGCAGCGTGGGCACCACCGTGCGGCGCGCCGAATCCGCCCTACGCAAGGAGTTGAACCGTCATGCGTCATCCGACTGACGGCACGCTGCGCCGGCTGCTGGACGAGCCGGCCGGTGTCGCCGACGCCGATCGTGAGCACGTCTCCGGTTGCCCGGCCTGCCGGGCCGGGCTGGCCACCGCCGAGCGGGACGCGCAGCTGACCCGGGCGGCGCTGGACGTCGACGTCACCGTGGACGTGGACGCGGGATGGTCCCGGCTGTCGCAGGCGGTCGCCGCCGACCAGCCCCGCCGGCGGCCGGTCGCCGCCTCGCGGTGGCGCACGGCGCTGCGCAAGCCGGTGGTCGCCGCCTTCGCCGCGGTCGCCCTGCTCGGCGGGGCCAGCGCCGCGGCCGCCGCCGACTGGCTGGAGATCTTCCGGACCGAGCAACTCGCCCCCGTGACCCTCAGCCAGGCCGACCTGGTCGCCCTGCCCGACCTGGACGCGTACGGCAAGGTCGAGATCACCCAGGAGGTGAAGGTCCGTCAGGTCGCCGACGCCGACGCCGCGGAGAAGGCCTCGGGGCTCGCCGTCCCACGGGTGCGCGAGCTGCCCCGGGGCGTGACGGGACAACCGGCGTACCAGGTCGGTGGCCGGGTGAACGCCGTGTTCACCTTCTCCGCCGACAAGGCGGCCCGGACCGCCGCCGCGACGGGCCGGACGCTGCCGCCGCCTCCCGCGGGTCTCGACGGCAGCCAGTTCCGGTTGAGTGCCGGTCCGGGCGTCGCCGGGGTCTGGTCCGAGGCGCGGGGCGTACCGGCGCTGATCGTGGCCCGGGTCGTCGCTCCCACCGCCTACTCCGCGGGGATCCCGTTCCGGACGGCGGTGGACTACCTGCTGTCGCTGCCGGGTGTGCCGGAGAACATCAAGGCGCAGCTGCGCGGCTACACCGGCGACGCGACGACACTGCCGCTGCCGGTGAACTCGCAATACCTGACCAGTTCGGCCACCGAGGTCGGGGGCACGCCCGCCACCGTGCTGGCCTCCCGGGACGGGCTGATCACCGCCGTGGTCTGGGTGAAAGACGGTGTCGTGACGGCGGTGGCCGGCTCGCTGAGCGCCGACGAGGTGGTCTCGGTGGCCCGCGGGCTGGGGCAGCGGTGACCATCGATCCCGTGGTCACCGCCGAGCGCAAGCTCGCCGACCTGCCGCCCACGCCGGCCGTGTGGTGCTCCGGCCTGCGCAAGCGCTACCGCAAACAGACCGCTGTCGACGACGTGTCCTTCACCGTGGGCCGCGGCGAGGTGCTCGGCCTGCTGGGACCCAACGGCGCCGGCAAGACCAGCGTCATCAAGATCCTGCTCGGCCTGGTCCGGCCCGACGCGGGCGAGGTGCTGCTGCTCGGCCGCCCGGGTACGGACCCGCAGGCCCGCACCCGCGTGGGCTACCTGCCGGAACTGTTCCGCTACCAGCCCTGGCTCAGCGCCGCCGAGGTGCTCGCTCTGCACGTGCGGCTCGCCGGTGCCGCGGTGCCGGCACGGGAACAGCGCGAGAGCCTGGCCCTGGTCGGTCTGGCCGACCGCGCCGGGGACCGGGTCGGTGGCTTCTCCAAGGGCATGCAGCAGCGCCTCGGGCTGGCCGTCGCGCTGGTGGCCCGTCCGGAGCTGGTGCTGCTCGACGAGCCGACCAGCGCGCTGGACCCGATCGGCCGGGCCGACGTGCGGGACCTGCTGCTCTCCCTCAAGGAGCGCCGGGTCGCCGTGCTGCTCAACTCGCACCTCATCGGCGAGGTGGAACGGGTCTGCGACCGGGTCGTCATCCTCGACAAGGGCCGGGTCGCGGCGTCCGGCACGCTGGCCGAGCTGCTCGGTCAGCGGGAGCTGCGGTTGCGGCTCGACGAGGTCAGCCCGCCGGCGGAGGCTCGGCTGGCCGCCGCCGGGCACCTGACCCGCAGCGGCGACTCGTACACGGTGACGCTGCCGGCCGATCAGAGCGCCACGATGGTGCCCGACCTGGTGGCCGAACTGGTCCACCTCGGGGTCCGCGTGCACGCCGTCGAACCGGCCCGGATCAGCCTCGAGGAACGACTGCTGGACATCCTGCGCGCCGGCACCGGAGGGGACCACCGATGATCGCCCGTACCGTCCTGACCCTGGCCGTCCTCACCCTGCAGGAGGCCCTGCGCCGGCGGGTGCTGCGCTCGCTCGTCGTGATGACGGCCGTGCTGCTGTCGCTGAGCGCCTGGGGGTTCTACCGGCTGGACTCGGAGTTCGGCACGCTCACCACCGGGGAGGCCCGGATCGCCGCCTCCACAGTGCTCAACCTGGTGATGTTCGGACTGAGCCTGATCGCCGCGCTCGGTACGGCGTTCCTGGCCGGCCCCACCCTGGCCGGGGAGATCGAGTCCGGCATCGCGCTGGCCGTCATGACCCGGCCGGTACGCCGCTCGGCCGTCCTGCTCGGCAAGTGGCTGGGCCTGGTCGCCTTCGGCAGCGGTTTCGTGGTCGTGGCCGGGCTCGGGCAGCTCCTCATCGTCCGGATCACTGTGGGCTACTGGCCCCCGCAACCGGCCACCGGCCTGGCCCTGCTGGCCGCGCAGACCACGGTGCTGCTGACCCTGGGCCTGCTGCTGTCCACCGTGATCTCCCCGATGGCGTCGGGCATCGTGGCGGTCGGTCTCTTCGGCGCCACCTGGATCGCCGGCGTGGTCGGCATGGTGGGCGAGGCGTTCGGCAACGAGGGCATGGCGGGCGTCGGCACGGTGTCGCGGATGCTGCTGCCCACCGACGGCCTGTGGCGCGGGGCGATGCACGCGTTCCAGCACCCGGCCCTGTCGCAGTTCCCGGCGTTCGAGGACTCGCCGTTCCTGAGCGTGGCCCCGCTCACCGCCACCTACCTGGCCTGGGCCGCCCTGTGGGTGGCGGTCGTCCTGGGCCTGGCCGCCCTGGCCTTCCAGCGCCGCGACCTGTGAGCGGCGCTGGAAGGTCGGCTCAGGGCCGGGCCACGATCCAGTCGTCGAGGTTGAAGTCGGTACGGATGAACTTCTGCTCCACCAGGAACTGCTTGGTCCCCTTGAGCAGCGCCAGCCCCTCGGGGGTGAAGGGCTCCGCCGGCCACTGGTCGGCGTGGGTGGAGGCCTCCACGATCTTCGGCGGGAAGCCGTTGATGCTCACCGTGTACGCCAGGAAGCCCGGCCAGTCCGCCTTGGCCTTGGTGGTGGCGTCGCGCTGGGCCTGCTGCCACGCGGACACGATGCCCGGCTCCGCCGCGAGGAACTTGTCGGTGACCACTGTGGAGCTGGTGCCCAGGTACTGACGGTGGTCCTTGGACGCCAGCGTGATCAGCGGGTAGCCCTTGGCCTTCAGCGCCTCCACGTTGGCGATCGGCACGGCGGCGGCGTCCACGTCCCCGCGTTCCAGCGCCGCCTCGACGTCCGCGCTGTAGATGTGGATGACCTCGGCCGGCTTGACCCCCGCGTCGCCGAGCGCGCCCAGCAGGTAGCGGTGGATGTACGAGCCGGTCTGCACCGCCACCTTCTTGCCGGCCAGCCCGGCGAGCGAGGTCGGGCCGCCGGACTTCCGGGCCAGGATGCCGGCGTCCAGGTTGATCTGGGACTGGGCGATCAGCCGGGTGGGCTGCTCGGCGCCCCGGGCCACCAGGGCCGGGGTGTCGCCGTAGGTGGCCAGGTCGAGCTCGCCGGCGGCCAGCGCCTGGTTGAGGTCGGGGCCGTTCGGGAAGGTGACGACCTTGACCCCGGTGACGCCGAGCGACGACAGCGCCGGGACCAGGCCGTTCTTGCTGTTGAGGTAGCCGACCGGACCGGACAGCTTGTTGCCGTTGCCGATCGCGCCGATGCGCAGGGTGAAGGTGTCACCGGGGCCGGCCGCCTCGGACGGCTCGCCGCCGCAGCCGGCCAGCCCCAGCAGCGCGGCGGTGGCGACGGCCAGCAGAGTTCTCGTACGCATCGGTCATTCTCCTTGAGCGGGTGCGGGGGTGATCCGGGCGCGGCCCAGTTCGGGGCCGACGGCGGTCCGGGCGCCGGACTTGCGGCCACGACCCCAGCCGAGCTCCTTGCGGTAGCTGCCGAGCAGGCCGGTGTCCGTGACGTGGTCCTCGTCGCGCAGCGGCGAGCCCGGTGGCGCGGGGTGGGTGAGCGGGGCGACGAACAGGGCGTCGGCCGGGCAGTGCGCCTCGCACATGAAGCAGGTCTGGCAGTCGCTCTGCCGGGCGATGACCGGTACACCGTCGGCGCCGCGGTCGAAGACGTCGGTCGGGCACACCGCGATGCACACGTCGCAGGTGACACACCGGGAAGCCGAGACGACCTCGATCATCACGCCACCGCCAGTTCCGGGCGCGGGGCCAACAGCGACTCGGGCCGGACCCACAGCTCGTCGAGGCCGCCGACCGTGAGCCGGCGGTGCTGGGCCGGATCGAGGTCCGGGTACTCCTGGCGCCGGGCCATGCCCCGGCTCTCGGTCCGGGCCAGCGCGCTGGTGTACATCCACCGGGCGTGGGCGACCATCGCCGCGGCCTGCCGCAGCCGGGGCGTGCCGGCCGGGTCGGCGCTCGCACCCGCCCGCAGCCGCTGCCACAGCTCGTCCAGCTCGGTCAGCGCCGGCCGCAACCGGTCGCCGTGCCGCAGGTAGTTCTTGTCGTACGGGTGCACCTGCCGGCGCAGCACGTCCTGCGCCTCGGCCCACGGGTCGCCGTCGAAGGGCCGCCCGCCGGTGGGCCGGACCGCGACCCCGCCGGTCCCGGTCAGGCGCCGCTTGGCCGCCGAGCTGCCCAGCGCCGCGGCGAAACGGGCCGCGCCGCCGCCGGCCCAGGTGCCCGAGGACATCGCCCAGGCCGAGTTGTGACTGCCCCCGCCGGTGAAGCCGCCGCAGATCAGCTCGCGGGTGGCCGCGTCGCCGGCGGCGTACAGACCGGGGACGCTGGTCGCGCAGTCGTCGTCGACGATCTGGATGCCACCGGTGCCGCGGACGGTGCCCTCCAGCAGCAGGGTGACCGGGAACTTGTCGGTGAACGGGTTGATGCCGAGCCGGTCGAAGGTGAGGAAGAAGTTCGGCTGGCCCGAGCGCATGAGGGCCTGCTGCTCCGGCGTCGCGTGGTCGATCTGGCACAGCACCGTGCCGGTGCGCAGCAGCTCCTTGGCGATCACCGAGCGCCCGCCCTGGCTCCCGGCCCCGGCCAGCGGGGTGCCGTCGCCGTGGAAGAACGTGGCGAAGCCGTAGTAGGCCGTCTTGGTCACCGAGGTGAAGGCCGGGGCGATGGCGTACGAGTTGGAGAACTCCATGCCGGACATAGCGGCTCCGGCCTCGGCGGCGTAGAGGGCGCCGTCACCGGTGGCGACGTCGCAGCCCAGCGCCTTGGACAGGAACGCGCAGCCGCCGGTGGCCAGCACCACCGCGGAGGCGCGGACCCGGTAGTCGGTGTTGTGCTGGCGGCGGTGGCCGCGTACCCCGGCGACCGTGCCGGTGGGGTCGACCAGCAGCTCGGTGGCCGGGCTGTGGTCCAGGATCCGCACCCCGGCCCGCTTGATCCAGGACCGCATCCGGCGCATGTACTCCGGCCCCTGCAGGCCCCGCTTGTGCACGACGCCGTCGACGACGGGGAACGGGTAGCGCGCCTCGGCCTCGAGGCGGTTCATGTTCTCGTAGGTCTGGTCCAGGACGCGGGCCATCCAGCGGCGGTCCTGCAGGTGGCCGCCGAGCGCCTCGCGGCTGGCCATCGCCTTCTCGCGGGCGGCGGGTTCCGGCTGGACGTACCAGACGCCGGTGCCGCCGGAGGCGGTCGGTCCGGAGGTCCCGCAGTAGCCCTTGTCGAGCAGCAGGACGTCGGCCCCGGCCGCCGCGGCGGTCAGCGCCGCCCAGGTGCCGGCGGGGCCGCCGCCGACGATGACGACGTCGGCGGTCAGGTCGAGGGCGGTCGTGGTCATGGCTTCTCCTCGGGTACGGATTTGTCGGTCGGCAGGTCGGCGTTGACCCCGAGGGCACGCAGCAGGGCGCGGCGCAGGGCGAGCAGCCGCGGGTTGTCGAGGGCCCGCGGGCGGGGGACGTCGACGACGAACTCCTCGGCGATGCGCCCGTCGCGCAGGACCAGGGCCCGGTCGGCGAGCAGCAGGGCCTCCTCGACGTCGTGGGTGACCAGCAGGACGGCCGGCCGGTGCTCGGTCCAGAGCTGGGCCACCAGGGCCTGGGCCTTGATCCGGGTGAGCGCGTCGAGGGCCCCGAACGGTTCGTCGAGCAGCAGCAGGTCGGGGGTACGCACCAGGGCCCGGGCCAGGGCGACCCGCTGGGACTCGCCGCCGGACAGGGTCCGGGGCCAGGCGTCGGCCCGCGCGGCCAGCCCGACCTCGGTGAGGGCGTGCAGTGCGCGGCCGCGCAGATCGGGCCCGCGGACGCCGAGAGTGACGTTGCGCCACACCCTGCTCCACGGCATGAGCCGGTGCTCCTGGAAGACGATGGCGCGCCGGTCGGGCACCCGGAACCGCCCGGTGGCCCCGCGGTCGAGCCCGGCCACGGCCCGCAGCAGGGTGCTCTTGCCGGAGCCGCTGGCCCCGAGCAGGGCGACGAACTCGCCGGGGGCGATGTCGAGGTCGGCGCCGGCGAGCACGACCCGGCCGTCGAAGGCCCGGCGTGCGCCGCGGACCCGGACGGCGGCGGTCCCGGTGCCGGGGACGGCAGTCGTGGTGGCGGTCATGCTCACTCTCCCGCGAAGCCGCGGCGCCAGGCCAGCGCGCGGCGCTCGATGAGGCGGACGAACAGGTCGGTGGCCAGTCCCAGCAGGGCGTAGATGACCAGAACCACGAAGATCACGTCGGTCCGCAGGAACTCGCGGGCGTCGTTCATCAGGAACCCGACCCCGGCCGTGGTGGCGGTCTGCTCCGCGACAACGAGGCTGAGCCAGCCCAGCCCGAGGGCCTGGCGCAGTCCGACCAGGATCTGCGGGAGCGCGCCGGGCAGGATCACCCGCAGGATCAGGCCCAGCCGGCCGACCCCGCAGGACCGGGCCGACTCGACCAGGCGCTCGTCGACGCCGCGGATGCCGTGCAGCACGTTGAGGTAGAGCGGGAAGATCGGCCCGATGGCGATCAGCGCGATCTTCGACGTCTCGCCGATGCCGAACCAGATGATGAAGATCGGTACGAGCGCCAGGTGCGGCAGCATCCGCAGCGACTGCAGGGGCCCGTCGACGAGGTCCTCGGCCAGGCGCAGCAGCCCGGCGGCCAGCCCGAGCAGCAGGCCCACGCTGAGCCCGATGGCCAGTCCCTTGGCGACCCGGGTGAGCGAGACGCCGAGGTGGTGGGCCAGTTCGCCGCTGGCGATCAGCTCGCGGGCGGCGCTGAGGACATCGGTCGGTGCCGGGGTGGTGGTGCCGAGCCACCCGGCGCCCGCACCGACCTGCCAGAGGACCAGGACGGTGAGCAGGCCGGTGGCCTTGCGGGCGGGGGTGAGCCGGCGGGCGACGCGGCGCCAGCGGGCCGGCGCCGCCGGGACGTCGTCCGGTGGGTCGGTGTGGACCGGTCCGGCGGCGATGCCGGCGCGGTCGAGGACGGATGAGGACATGGCGACTCCTTCGCGCCACACGCGGACGGATGGCGCCCGGGTGGGTCGTCGACGGGGATCGTGCGGAGTGGACCCGGCGGTGCCCGTCGGGTGGGGTGGTACGGGGCCGGTCGACCGGCGGTGGTCAGCTCCGGCGGCAGCGGCCGCGGGAGGACGTCCAGTCGCGGCAGCAACCTCGCGACACTGCGAGTGCGGTGCCGGCGAGGCGGATCCCCTGACTGGTCATGCTCCGATCCTTAGCCCTCAAATCCTATATGTCAACTAGGGTTTTGGACCGTGGGACCGAAAACGGCCGTGGCCCGCCCCGGACGTGCGGGGACGGGCCACGGCCTATGGCGGCACCGGGACGTGCGGGCGGGGCTCCGGCCGGTGGCGGCACCGGGGCGTACCGGCGGGCTGCGGCCGGCGGCGGCGGGACGGTCAGTGGCGGGTGACCAGTCCTTCGAGGCGGTCGATGGCGGCGCTCACCTCGGCGGTCAGGCCGGCCACGGTGGCGGCCTGCTCGGTGGTCATCAACTCGGCGTCGGCGGTGGTGTGGTCGATGTCGGTGATGGTGGCGCTCATCGTGGTCATGATCTCCACCACGGCGGTGACGTGCTCGTTGAGTTCACCGAGCGTCGCCGTGATGGTCTCGGTGGACTCGGCCGTGGTGGCGGCCAGCCCCTTGACCTCGTTGGCCACCACGGCGAAGCCCCGGCCCGCGACCCCGGCCCGGGCGGCCTCGATGGTGGCGTTCAGGGCGAGCAGGTTGGTCTGGCGGGCGATGCCGCCGATGAACCGCGCGACCTCGTCCACCTTCTGCAGACTTTCGTGCAGGGTGCCGACGGCCCGGCTGGCCGCACTGTTGTTGCTCAGCAGGTGACTCGCCGCCGTCCGGGCCTCGCGTACCCGGTCGTCGATCCGGCTCGCCGCGACCCCGACCGTGCCGGCCCGGGCGGAGACGTCCGCCAGTTGCTGCCCGACCACGGTGGAGGTCTCGGTGACCAGCTGCCGGGCCTGCTCCCGGGTCTCCCGCTCGGCGGCGTTCTGTCGCTCGTGGGTCTCCTGCAGCTCCCGCCGGCGCTGCTCCTGTTCGGACAGCAGCAGCTGGTCGCGACTGCTGATCGTGTCCAGCATGGCGTCGATGGCCCGGCCCAGCGCGCCGATGTCGTCGTCGCCGGTCGCGCCGATCCTCAGGTCGTGGTCGCCGGACGCGACGATCTGCTCGGTCGTGCGGCGCAGCGGGCGCACCCGCCGGCGTACCGCCCGCCGGGTCGAGACGGTCATCAGCACGACCAGCAGCAGGGTGGCCAAGGCGATGAGGACGAACAGCTTGCCGGCGGTGCTCGTCGCGGCGGCGTGGATCGGCCGGTCGCGGACCGACTCCAGGACCAGGGTCTGCCCGTCCACGGTGGTGATGCTCGCGGTGAGGGCGATGCTGCCGGCGTTCAGCACGCTGGTGCGTACCTCGACCGGACCGAGCAGACTGGTCACCGTCGGCTGGGTCACGCCGTCGTCGCGGCGCCGGGCGACGACCTCGGTGGTCAGGTCGATGTCCGCGCTGAGCGTCCGGAGCCGGTCGGGGGAGAGCCGCTTGAGCAGGACGAGACCACCGGACGGGGTGCCCTCGCCGCTGCTCGGGTACGCGGCCACGCCGCAGGACAGGTACATCGCGTCGGCGGAGACGACCCCGCAGCGGGCGGTGCCCGGTTCGCCGGCCGGGTCGTAGAGCCGGCTCAGCAGAGCGGGTTCGGTCAACTGCGGCGCCGGGGCCTCGTAGTCGGCCGCGTCGCTGAGATATCCGCCGGCGATCAGCTCACCGGTGGGGGAGACGCCCAGCAGAGCGTCGAGGTCGCTCACCGCGTGCGTCGCGTCCGGTGGGAAGTCCTCGGCGAAGCCGGTCCGGTCCGCCTCCTTGAGGTCCTGGTAGCTGTCGTCCCAGACGGCGTTGGTCGCCCCGAAGGCCGAGAGCAGCCGGGCCTGACCGTCCAGGCCGATCCGGATGCGGTCGGCGTCCTGAGCCACCTGCCGCGCCTCCAGCGCGTCGAACGCACCGGTGGTCACCTGCTGCAACACCAGGAAGCCCAGGCCACAGCCGACCAGGGCGCCCAGTACCGGACCGAAAAGTCTCACCTTTACCCGCATACGAGACTGGTCGGCGGGCCCGTAGCGGAGATGAGTGTGACGGTGCTGACAGGCGGATACCTGTCCTAGAATGTCCGTATCGTCTCACGCCCGCAAACTCGCCTGCTCGGTAGCGGGCCGCGCGCCGCCGCCCTCCAGGTCGCGGCGCTGTTCGCGCTCTCCGGGCTGCTCGCGCTCGTCGGCATCACCAACGACACCCGCCGGGCCGGGGACCTGCTGATCATCGCGGCGGCGGACCTGGCCCTGGCCGCGGTGATCGCGCCGCTGCCCTGGCACCGCTGGCGGCCGGGGGCGCCCGCATTGCTCGCCCTGCCCGCCTTCGCCGTCCTCGGCTTCTCGACCTGGGCGTTCGGTGGCATGGCCGCCGGTACGGGCCCGTTCCTGGTGCTGATCTTCGCGTGGGCGGCGCTGCACTACTCACGCCGGCTGCTGCTCGCACTCACCGGGCCGGCGCTGGTGGCCTACGTGGTCCCGCTGATCCTCACCGGCCAGCCGCCGCCCATCCTCGGCTCGGCGGCGGTGCTGCTGCCCGTCGCCCTCGGCATCGCCTTCCTGATCGAGGCCCAGGCCCGCTACCTGCGCGAGGACCGGGCCCGGATCGCCCAGATCGAACGCTGGCGGGCGGCGCTGGTGGCCGCCCTCGCGCATGACGTGCGCTCACCGCTGACCACCGTGCAGATGGTCCTGGAGGAACTGCGCGACGAACCGGGCGACAGCGCCGGCGACCTGATCGAGCGGGCGCTGCGGCAGGTCGCCCGGATCACCCACCTCACCGCCGGGCTGCTCGACCTCGACCGGATCGACTCGCAGGGCCGGCTCAACCTCGACCTGCGGCCCTGGCCGGCCCGCGAGGCGGTGTCCGCGGCCGTCGCCCACCTGGGCCGCGACGACGTCGTGGTCGACGTCGACCCCGCGCTGGTGCTGGTCATGGACCGGGACCGCTTCGAGCAGATCGTGGTCAACCTGGTCGGCAACGGCCTGCGCCACGGCAAGCCGCCGGTGGTGGTCCGGGTGACCGAGAACGGCGGTATCGCGACACTGGCGGTCCGGGACCACGGTCCGGGCGTACCCGAAGCGGCGCAGGCCCGGCTCTTCACCCGCTTCGGCAGCGAGAACCCCGGCAGCATCGGCCTGGGTCTGTGGATCGTCGCCCAGCTCGCGCAGGCCCACGGCGGCGAGGCCCACTACGAGCCCGCCGACCGCGGCGCCCGGATGGTCGTCACCTGGCCGGTGCGTCACATCGGGTGTACGCCGGACCCGACCGGGTAGCTTGCCGGGCGTCCGGATCATGCGCCCGGGCCGGACGACAGGAGATGTGCCCATGCTGCTCGACCCGGAGTGGCTCATCTCCACCTTCGGCCTGATCGGCATCCTGGCCGCCGTGTTCGCCGAATCGGGCCTGCTGATCGGCTTCTTCCTGCCGGGCGACTCGCTGCTGTTCACCGCCGGCCTGCTCATCGCCGGCGGCACCTACCTGCACCTGCCGTTGTGGCTCACGTGCGCGCTGGTGTCGCTGGCCGCGGTGGCCGGCGACCAGACCGGCTACGCCTTCGGCCGCCGCTTCGGTCCGGCGCTGTTCCGGCGGCCCGCCTCCCGGCTGTTCAAGCCGGAGAACCTGGCCAGGGCCAGGGATTTCTTCCGGCGGTACGGGGCCCGCTCGATCGTGCTGGCCCGCGTCGTGCCGATCGTGCGCACCTTCACGCCGGTGGTGGCCGGCGCGAGCCACATGCGGTACCGCACGTTCCTGACCTTCAACGTCGTCGGCGGGACGCTGTGGGGCTGCGGCGTGACGACGCTGGGCTACTTTCTCGGCCGGATCGCCTTCGTCCGCGACAACATCGAGCTCATCCTGATCGGCATCGTCGTGGTCTCGGTGGTTCCGGTCGCCGTCGAACTGCTGCGCGCACGCCGCAGCCGCCGCCCGGAGGCCGAGCCGAGCTGATTCGGGCGCCGTCAGTGCCGTGCCGGCTGGAACAGCTCGATCAGATTGCCGGCCGGGTCGGAGATCAGCACCTGCCGGCCACCCGGGCCGCTGACCAGTTCGCTGCGGAAGGGCACCGCCTGGTCGCGCAGGCGGGTGATCTCGGCGTCCAGGTCCTCGACGATCAGGTGGATGCGGTTGTGGCCCGCGGTGGCCGCGTCGGCAGGGGTGGCGCGGGCACCCGAGCTGGCCGGCCCCGACAGCAGCAGTCGCAGCGGGCCGCGGACGACGTCGGCGAAGGCGGGGGCGGCGCTGGTCTTGACGGTGAACCCGAGCTGGGTCGTGTAGAAGTCGACGGCCTGCTGGACGTCGTCGACGAGGTAGCGGACGGCGGCGTACTGCTCGGGTGCGGTCACGGCTGAACTCCTTCGGTCAGGGTGGGGAGCAGGTGCCTGATGCGGGTGTCGAGGGCGGCCGCGGTGTGCGCGAAGGCGTGCCGGGGGTCGCCGGAGGTGGCGGGGTCGGGGATGCTCCAGTGCATCCGCCGGGGGCGGCCGGCGAATTCCGGGCAGGCCTCGCGGGCCTGGTCGCACACGCTGATCACGTAGTCGAACCGGTGGCCGGTCAACGTGTCGAAATGCCGGGGGCGGCGGTCGCCGAGGTCGATGCCGAAGTCGCGGCGCAGCACCCGTACGGCATCGGGGTGCAGCTCGGCCTTGGGCCGGATGCCGGCGCTGGCCACCTCGATCCGGCCACCGGTGCGGTGTCGCAGCAGGGCCTCGGCGATCGGCGAGCGGGCGCTGTTGCCGGTGCAGACGAAGAGCACGCCGCCGCCGGTGGGCAGCTCGGCCGGGGACTGCTGCCGCAGCGCCGGGTGCAGGGCGGCGGCCGTGCCGGAGAGCGCGGCCGCGCAGCAATCGAGGTCGAGGTGGTAGTAGCTGTCGCGGCGGTCGAAGCTGCTGCGGGAGGCGGTGACCAGGCCGCCGTCGCGCAGCAGCCGCAGGTGGTAGGAGACCAGGTTCTGCGGCTCGCCGACCAGCTCGACGAGCTCGCGGACCCGGTGGTCGCTGCCGGCCAGCGCGCTGAGCAGGCGCCAGCGCAGCGGATGGGCGGCCAGCCGCACGAACGCCGGAGGATCCTGGCTCTTCGCTCCCACGACGCGCAGATTACATCAAATCATTTTGATGGAGTAGCCCGGGAGAGCAGCTGGTGCAGCTCGCGCAGCAGGGTTTCCGTCTCGAACGGCTTGCGGATCAGGGGTGCGTCCTCGGGCAGCTCGTGCCCGCCCGGGGTGGGGCCGTTGGTGTAGCCCGACATGAACAGCACCGGCAGGTCCGGGCGGGTCTGGCGGAGCTCGGCGGCCAGCCGGGTGCCGGACATGCCCGGCATGATGATGTCGGTCAGCAGCGCGTCGACCACGAAGGACTCGTCGACGCACATCTTCAGCGCCTGCTGCGGGTCGCCGGCCGCGTGCACCTGGTAGCCCGCCTTGACCAGGGTGCGGCAGACGATGTCGCGGACGGCGTCCTCGTCCTCGACCACCAGGATCCACTCGCCGCTGCCGGCGGCCCGGGTGCCGGCCACGCTCGTGCTCTCCGGTGCGGCCGTCGCGCTGGCCGGCAGGCAGACGCGCAACGTGGTGCCGACCCCCGGGCGGGACTCGAGGGAGATCGTGCCGCCCGCCTCGGTCACCGTCCCGTACGCCGTGGACAGGCCCAGACCGGTGCCCTGACCGCGGCCCTTGGTGGTGTAGAACGGCTCGAACGCGCGGGCCGCCACCTCGGGCGTCATGCCGCAGCCGGTGTCGGTGATGGTCAGGTTGACCGTGGGCACCTCGGCGCCGTACGCGACCCCCGTGACGATGCTCAGCTTGCCGCCCGCCGGCATCGCCGCGCGCGAGTTCACCAGCGCGTTCATCAGCACCTGTTCGAGTTTGCTGCGGTCCATGGTGACCGCCGGCAGTCCCGGGGCCAGGCTCGTGGTGACCTCGATGTCCTCGCCCAGGGTGCGGCTCAGCAGCCGCTGCATGTCGGTGACGACGGCGTTGACGTCGAGCACCTCCGGCTGCGACGGCTCCAGCCGGCTGAAGATCAGCAACTGCCGGGTGAGCCCGCTGCCGCGTACGGCGGCCTGCTTGATGCCGTCCAGGTCGGCCCGGCCGGGGTGTTCCGCCGCCAGTTCCTCGTTGAGCATGTCGGCGTAACCGGCGATCACGGCCAGCAGGTTGTTGAAGTCGTGGGCGATGCCGCCGGCCAGCTGGCCCAGCGAGTCGAGGCGTTCCGCCTGGCGCAGCTGCCGTTCCAGCTCCGCGCGTTCGTGCTCGGCGGTGACCCGCTCGGTGATGTCGCGCAGGATGCCCTCCACCGCCACCGGGCGGCCCTGGTCGTCGAGGATCGCGACGGCCCGCTGCTCGGTCCACACGACCTCGCCGGAGGACCGGTGCCAGCGCACGGTCAGGGTGCCGGGATGGGCCGAGCGCCAGGACTGCTCGATGACCGGCCGGTCCTCCGGCTCGATGATCCGGAAGATGAGTCCCGGGTCGGCGTAGAACTGCTCGGGCGTGTACCCGGTGACCGACTCCACGGCCGGGCTGAGGTACTCCATCGCCGGCTCGGGAAAGCCGCGGTAGCGGAAGATGATGTCCTGCGCGTGCTCGGCCAGCAGGCGGAACCGTTCCTCGCTGTCGCGCAGTGCCGCCTCGGCCCGGCGTCGCTGCCGCCGGTCGCCGGCCTCCCGCAGTTCCCGCTGCACGGCGGGGCCGAGCCGGGAGAGCCGGTCCTTGAGCACGAAGTCGCGTACCCCGGCGCGCATCAGCGCCGCGGCCATCTCCTCGCCCATCTGGCCGGACACCAGGATGAACGGGATGTCCGCGTCGCAGGCGCGGATCTGTTCCAGCGCGTCCTCGGCCCGGAAGCCGGGCATGTTGTAGTCGGAGATGACGACGTCGGGAACCTGCTCGTCCAGGGCGGCGGCGACGCCGGCCGCGGTGTCGGCGCGCGCGTGGGTGATCGCCAGCCCGGCCTTCTTGAGCTGCCGGACGATCAGCAGGGCGTCGTCCGGGCTGTCGTCGATGACGAGGACGTGGATGTCTTCCATGGCCGTCAGCCGTTCCGGGCCGGCGGCGCGGGCTGGTTGACCAGCAGCCAGTAGACGCCCAGCACGTTGGCCGCGTCGACGAACTCCTCGAACACGACCGGCTTGCGGACGAAGCTGTTGGCGCCGAGGCGGTAGCTCTCCACTATGTCGCGCTCCTCGTTCGACGTGGTGAGCACGACCACCGGCAGGGAACTGGTCCGCTCGTCGTCGCGGATCGCCCGCAGCACCTCCAGACCGTCGACCTTGGGCAGCTTGATGTCGAGCAGGATCAGCGCCGGGCGCAGCGGGTGGCCGTCGTCGGGCAGCAGCAGCCGCAGGGCCTGCTCGCCGTCGTTGGCCACGACGATCTCGTTGCGGATGTGGTTCTTGGCGAACGCGCGGATGGTGAACAGCACGTCGTCGGGGTTGTCCTCGACCAGCAGGATCGGGCCGTCGCTCATCACAGCCCCCAGCCCGCGGGCGCCGGGGTGAGGCTGAACCGGAAGGTGGCCCCCGCGCCCGGGGTGGACTCGGCGCGGATCTGGCCGCCGTGGCGGGTGACGATGCGGTGCACGATGGCCAGCCCGATCCCGGTGCCCTCGAAGTCGGTGGCCGAGTGCAGCCGCTGGAACGGGTCGAACAGCTTGTGCGCGAAGCGCATGTCGAAGCCGGCCCCGTTGTCCGCCACGGAGAAGACGTCGACGCCGTCGTGCTGATCCTGGGCCAGCCGGATGGTCGCGTCCGGCTTGTGCACGGTGAACTTCCACGCGTTGCCGATCAGGTTCTGCAGCACCAGCCGGATCAGGTGCGGGTCGCCCTGGGCGACGAGGCCGTCCGGGACGACGACGTCGACGCCGCGCTCCGGCTCGCGACCGCGCAGCTCGGCCACCACCTCACCGGCCAGCGCGGTGATGTCGGTGTGCTCGCGGCGCAGCTCGACCCGGGTGGCCCGGGAGAGGTTGAGCAGGTCGTCGATCATCTGGGCCATCCGGGCCACGTTGGCCTGGATCCGGCCCAGGTACTGGCGGGCCTCGGCCTCCAGCGCCTCGCTGTGGTCCTCGAGCAGGATCTGGCTGAACCCCTCCACCGAGCGCAGCGGCGCGCGCAGGTCGTGCGACACCGAATACGCGAACGCGTCCAGCTCGCGCGTCGAGGCCTCCAGCTCCGCCGTGCGTTCCCGGACGCGCAGCTCCAGCTCGTCGTTGAGCCGCCGCACCTCCTCCTCGGCGTGCTTGCGCTCGGTGATGTCGGTGGAGATGCCGCAGACCGCGTACGAGTGGCCGGCCGCGTCGGTCAGCGGGAACTTGACCGTCACGTAGGTGCGCAGGCCGTTGTCGCTGGGTGCCTGCTCCTCCATCTGCACCGGGACGCCGCGGGCGAACGCCCGGACGTCGTTGGCACGGAAGTCGTCGGCGATGTCCTGCGGGAACAGGTCGTGGTCGGTCAGCCCGACGATGTCCTCCCGGCGCAGCTTGAACAGCCGCTCGTACTCCCGGTTGACCAGCAGGTACCGGCCGTCGGCATCCCGCATGTAGATGACGGCCGAGGTGTGGTCGATGAGGGCCATCAGTTGTTCGTGGCCCACCGTCATGAGCTCCCGGCTGGCTCGAGCCTGCACCGCCCACCCCCACGTACTGGCGGATGACTCCGTCACCGCCGGCACCGTTCAGGCCGCCAGAGTCACGGCGACCGCCGCCGTCCCAGAGGGTGACCGTACCGCGCCGGTGGACGGGTTTGCGGTGGTTTCGCCGCTCAGCACCGGCCGGAGCGGCGCGAGCAGGTGCTCGCGGCGGGCCCGGGTCAGCCGTTCCAGGAACGTCTCGGTCATGCCGGTGGTGCCGGACCGGTTGGACACCAGCCGCTGGTCCCCCCGGCCGGCCAGATCACGCTGGGTCTGCGGCTTGAACAGGAACTTCTTGCTCAGCATGAGGTGCGCCCCGGCCGCTCGGGCGTGCGCGTGGAGCAGCGCGTACCAGTCGGCGAGGGCCGGCGCGCGGCTGACCAGCCGGCCCAGGTCGGCGGGGTCGGCCGTCGTCAGCGCGGCCGGGTCCACCTCCAGCGTCGCCAGCAGCCGCTCGGGCAGCGTCGGCTGGACCATCAACGCCTCGAGCGCGGTGCGTTCCTCGGCCAGCAGCGCCGGGAAGAGCCGGCGCACGTGCCGGGCGTAGTCGGGCAGCGCGATGCCGAGCAGGAAATCCCGCTTGAGAGCCTCCGGATCCAGCGCCCCGCTGGGCGGGATGTCGTCGGGCCACCAGTGCACGGCGAACTGGCGGAACACGTCCATGAAGTGCTCGGCCGGCATGCTCTGGTCCGCGGGCAGGGCGGCGAAGGTGAGGAAGAGGTGCCGCATGGCCTCGAGCAGGGTCGCCGATGTCCGCAGCCGCAGGACGGCGTCCTCGGAGTCGAGCCGGCAGTCCGCGCCGGCCAGCGGTTCCAGCAGGTTGTTGACCGCGAGCTCGATCGCCTCGCTGCGCTTGACCAGGGCGAAGAAGCGCTCCTCGGCCGGGGTGCCGGTGTAGCTGCGGATCCGGCCGTCGTCGAACACGCCGGGCAGGCTCGCCAGCACCTCGTCACCCAGGCGGACCTGGATCGTCCCGACGTTCCAGCGCACCAGCGACGCGTAGCTGTCGCGGTGGTAGTGACCGGTCCCGGTGTGGTCGGCCAGCGCCGCGAAATACGCCGGGAAGGGAACTGCCGCGTCCCCGGCGCTCAGCCCGTCGAACGCGCGCTGCGGTTCCTCCTTGCCGCCCGGCGTGCGTTCCTGGAAGTGCCGGGCCACCGAGGCGCCGACGAAGCCGAGGTGCACCAGCAGGCGCTGCGCTTCGAGCCGGTCCAGGCGTTCCGGCCGGGGCAGCCCGGGCAGCACGTCGCGGCCCAGCGCGTCGATTAGCACGTCCGGCGGTGCCTCGCCGGCCAGGATGGCCCGGTTGAGGCCGGGAAGCTCGTCCAATATCCAGGTGCCGATCCGCTCCAGCTCCATCGTGACCCCTTCACGAACCCCCGAGGACGCCCACCGTCACTACGCCGGAACGTTCCCGGTGGACCTCCGTTCAACCCATTTCCCGTAAATCGGGCAAATCAACTGTAGATCAGCTCGGGAGTCTCTACCCGCTAGGGGTACGGGGTATGAAGGATCGGCGGATCGGCCGGATTCTCTCGGGCGGACGGCCGGTTTCTGTCCATCGCCGCAGCGTGCGACATTGTCGCGCGGGCCGGCGGGGAGCGCCGCGCCCGGGACGACGCGGAGGAACGCATGGACGACGCGCTGCTGGCCTACGACGCCGGCCGTGTCGACGCGCTGGCCGGACGCCGGGACGCCACCAAGGCCAAGGACCCGGCGACCGGGGCCGACTATCGGATGGGCTTCCTGGACGGGCGCATCGAGATCTTCCGGATGTTCGCCGGCGTCCGCGAGATCCTCGACGAGAGCTGACCACCGCCGCCGGGCACAGCGGTGGCCCGCCCCCGTCAGGCGGGCATCGGCGCGTCCCGGCAGACGGTTCCGGCCGGCGGGACGACCAGCCGCAGCAGGTACTCGTACATGTGGGCCTCGGCGCAGGCGCTCTTGCGGCGGGCGGTGTGACCCTCGCCGTCCCAGGTGAGCAGATGGCCGTTGGCCAGGGTGCGCGCGAGCTCGACCGAGTCCGCGTACGGGGTGTCCGGGTCACCGGTGTTGCCGACCACCAGGATCGGGGCCGACCCCCGCGCGCGGTACGAGCCGGTGTAGCGGCTGTGCCGGGCGGCGGGCCACTGCACGCAGGCAGGAGCGTGCGTCTGGTCGTAGGCGGGCGGCCCGTACGCCATGCCCGGCGCAGTGAGCGGGAAGTCCGCCGCGGCCCGGGCCAACCGGGTCCGCAACTGGGGCAGGCTCCGCGGGTACACCCGGTCGGCGCACTCCACCGCGACGTTGACCGCGTTGAAGGCCGTGTCGGACTGGCTGATGGCGTACAGCAGCGGGCCGGTGCGGGACTCCGCCAGGTGGAGGTTGGCCCCCAGGGTGGCCCAGTAGCGGGTGCCGCTGTTCAACCGGTACGTCAGCTCGGAGAGCATCGTCGCGCCGTTGACGCTGACCGCCCCGGTGGCGTCGCGGACCGGATTCGTGTCGAGCGAGTCCAGGATCGTGTGGACGTTCGCCGCCAGTCCGGTGGCCGTGGGCCCGGGGACGCCCGCGGCGAACGGGCACTGGGCCGGGTTCGCCGCGCACCAGCCGAGGAAGCGGTACATCGCCGCCTCGGTGGAGCGGTACTGGCCGTAGTCGTAGCCGTACGGGTCCTCGGCGTACTTGCGCGGGTCGTAGCCCGAGTCCAGCACCAGGGCGCGGGTGCGGTGCGGGAACATGTCGGCGTAGACGGTGCCGACGTACGACGCGTACGAGCCGCCGAAGAACGTGAGCTTCTCGTCGCCGACCGCGGCCCGCAACAGATCCAGGTCCCGCGCCTGCGACTCCGTGCCGATGTACGGCAACAGCCCACCGGAATGCGCCCGGCACGCCGCGTTCCACTCCCGGGCGAGACGCACGGCGGTGCCGATAGAATCCGGGGCGGGCCGGGTCCTCGCCTGCGCCCACTGCGCCCGGTACGCCGGCCCGTTCAGGCAGGTGACCGGCTGGCTGCGGTGCACGCCGCGAGGATCGAAGCCGACGATGTCGAACCGGTCGCGGATCTCCGGCGCCGACGAGGTCGCGAACGACTGCACCCAGTCCCAGCCCGAGCTGCCCGGACCGCCCGCGTAGAGGAACAACGTGCCGATCCTGGTGGCCGGGTCGGCGGCCGGCCACCGCCGCAGTTGCAGGGTGAGCTGTGTCCCGTCCGGACGGTGGTGGTCGACCGGCACCTGGGCCGGCGTGCACTGGTAGCCGTCGCCGCAGGCACTCCAGTCGAGCGCCGGCACCGCCACGCCGGGCAGCCCGCCGGCCGGTGGCCCCGCGGGGGTCGCGCCGGCCGCGCCCGCGGGGAGCAGCAGCAGGGCCGCGGCCAGGGACGACAACAGTGAACCGGAAAATCTCATGGCCCGAAGCTAGGAGCCCGGCGGCGCCGTCCTGGGCGGAACCGCCCCGGGGTCACACGAAATGAGCACCGGCAGCAGGTGCTGCCGCACCAGTTCCAGGGCGGGTCGCCAGTCCGGGGGCAGCTCGTCCCGTGGCGGCGGGCCGGCGTCGAAGCCCGGATCCCCGGTGGTGACGACCACGGCGTCCGGCAGCACCACGACGTGCTGCCCGGCCCAGCCGGCGGCCAGCGACAGGCCGTCGCCGGCCCAGATCCCGAAGCCGTACGGCAGCTGCTCGGGTGGCCCGCCCGGCGTCTGGGGAGTGGTCATCGCGGCGGCGAAGTCCGGATCGACCAGCGGCTGCCCGCCGGCCCGCCAGAGCTCACCGAGCCGGCCCAGGGACTCGGCCGACAGGCGCAGATGCGCGTAGCCGTAGCTGACACCGTCCGGGTCGGCCGGCCAGGACGCGTCGGTGATGCCCAGCGGGGCGAACAGTTCGGTGGCGGCGTACTCACCGACCGGGCGGCCGAGGACCTGGGCCAGTCCGGCCGACAGCAGGTGGGCGGCGCCGTTGTCGTACCGGAAGACCTGCCCCGGTGGGTCGATCCGCGGCGCGGAGGCGACCCGGGCGATCTGCCCGCCCGGCAGGGCGGTGACCGCGTCGATGTCCCACGGCCCGTCGACGGCGGCGCCGCGAGTCATGGTCAGCAGCTGCCGCCAGGTCTGCCCGTGCGCCGGCGTGTCCCGCAGGGCGGCCAGCACCTCGTGCAGTGGTTCGTCCAGGCCGGGCAGCAGGCCGCGGCGGGCGGCGGTCCCGGCCACCGTCGCGACGACGGTCTTGGTCACCGAGTAGACGTCGGCCACGGCCGGCCCGCGGTAGTGCTCGTCGAAGACCGGTTCACCGGCGACGAGCACCCGCAGGTGGCTGGTGTGGGCGTAGCGGGGGTCCGTGCCGACCACGCCGCCGATACGGCGGCAGGCGGCGCGGACCGCGGCAAGATCCGGCATCCGGCGATGATCTCAACGCCCCGGCGCCGCCGCACCTGGGTTTCCCGCCGGGCCGCGGTTTCGCCGCGCGGTCAGGTCTCGAGGTCGAGCACGCGGCGCAACGCGCGGCCGAGCCGCTCGAAATCCTCTGAGTTCTGCCGGGCCGTCGCGCACAGCCGCAGCCGGGACTGGCCCTCCGGCACCGCGGGCGCGGGCACCGCGGAGACGTAGATGCCGTCGTCCAGCAGGTGCCGGGCCCACCGGTACGTCCGCAGCGTGTCGCCCAGCACCACCGGCACGATCGGCGTCTCCGTCGGTCCCGTGGTCAGCCCCAGGTCGCGCACGAGATTGGTCAGCCGGGCCGTGTTCTTCCACATGCTCTCGATGTGGTGCGGCTCGTCCAGCAGCACCCGGACGGTCTCGCGGACGGCGGCAGTGTTCGCCGGGGTCAGCGCGGACGAGAACATGTACGGCGCTGAGCCGTGCTGCAGGTAGTTGACCAGGCTCCGGCTGCCCGCGGCGAACCCGCCTCCGGACGGGAACGCCTTGCCGAGCGAGCCGGTGACGACGTCCACGACTCCGGCCGGGATGTCCGTGTGCGACGGGGTGCCGCGGCCGTCGGGGCCCAGCACCCCGATCGCGTGGGACTCGTCGAGCAGCAGGAAGGCGCCGTGCCGCTGCTTGGCCTCGACGATGGCGGCCAGCGGGGCGATGTCACCGTCCATCGAGTAGACGCCGTCGATGGCGACCAGCACCCGGGCGCCCGTGGCGCGGTGGCGGGCGAGCAGCGTGTCCAGGTGCTCGACGTCGTTGTGCCGGAAGCGGACCGTCCGGGCGCCGGAGAGGCGGCACCCGTCGAGGATGCTGCGGTGCGCCTTCTCGTCGATGATCGCGACGTCGTGGCGGCCGAGCAGGGACGAGATCACGGCCACGTTGGCGTCGTACCCGCTGGAGTACAGGGCGAGCGCCTCGGTGCCGAGGAAAGCGGCCAGCTCGCGCTCGGTCTCCAGGTGCAGCTCCAGCGTGCCGGTCATCAGCCGGCAGCCGCCCGTGGTGGTGCCCCAGCGCAGCGCGGCGTCGGTCGCGGCCGCCACGATCCGCGGATGCTGGTTCAGCCCGAGGTAGCCGTAGGTGGAGAAGAGCAGCAGCTCCCCGCCGGCGAAACCGCTGCGTACCGAGGCCGCCGCGGCCAGAGGCAGGCCGAAGGTGTACGCGTTCGCGTCCCGGCACTGGTCGATGCGCGACAGCCACTGCCGCGCGGCCTCGAAGTCCAGCAACCCGCCCGGCTGCACGTCGGCCGAGTACCTGGTGCCGGTGGGGTAGGCGGCGTACGGGTCGCTGGCGAAGTCACGCACCGCGTCGGTGTGCAGCAAGGCGTCAATCCTGTTCGGGACGGCGGCGATTCGGGGAGTAATCACCGGGCTCGTCCAGAATTGTCGCAGTGTGGACGCGACGTCAAGGGTGCACGGATCGTCACCGCGGAATCCTGCCGCTTCGTCCCCAGGCCGGGTCGGCTCCTCGGATCGCCGGACCTGGCCGAACGTGCAGACTCGCGCCGGTCGGACCGGGCCTGCCGCGATACCCGACAAAATGCGCATAGCGTCCCGGCATGACGAAGAAGCGGGTACTGGCCGTGGCCGGCGCGGCGGTCTTGGCCCTGACGGGTTGCACCGAGCAACCCGCGCCGCCGGACCGCGCGATCGCCCCGGAGCCGGCCGCGACGCAGGCGTTCGCGCCCCGCCGCGCATCGATGGGCGACCGCCCGGCTCCGGTCCCGGACCGGAACAGCCCGGCCGCCCCGACGCCGGACGTGGTCACCACCGTGACCGTGCCGCCGGTCCCGCGTCCGCCGGCGCAGCCGGTCGCCGGCCGGGCCGCCCGGCCCGCGCAGGTGCAACAGGACACCGCGTCGGCCCCACCGCTGCCGGACGCCACGGCGGACGAGGATGCCGGCCCCGGGGACGACGTGGACGTGGACGTGGACACGACGACCGGCGACGACACCGCCGCCGGCACGGGCCCCGGGCCGGCCGACGGGCTGAGAGGCGGCCCTCGTTGCACCCGGAGGGACGACCACCGCCGCACCGGCCACCGGGTCGGTCGCCGGCGCTGCCGCTGAACGGGATGCCGGAGGTGCGGGCTGGGGTGGGCCGAGCTGCACTCGCCGTCGGCGTGGTCGCTGAACGGGACGCCGGAGGTGCGGGCTGGTGGTGGGCCGAGCCGCACCGGGCGTCGGCGCGGCCGCAGAACGGGATGGCGGTGAGCCGGGCTCGGTATCGGTTGCCGATGGGAATCGGTGAACGGACCGGCTCGCCTGTTTCCCGGCCGGCCCCCGGGGTCAGCTGAGCAGCGGGTCGTCCAGCAGATGCTGGAAGGCGAGCTCAGCCGCACCGATCAGCGCCGCGTCGTTCCCCAGCCCCGGGGTGCGCAGCCGGATGTGTTCACGGCACGCCGGCAGGGCCACTTCGTTCAGGCGGCTGCGGATCTGCGCCGCGGCGCCCAGGTAGACGTCGCGCAGGGTGCCGCCGAAGATCACCGCTTCCGGGTTGAAGATGTTGGCCAGGTTGCCCACGCCGAAGCCGATCCAGTCGCCCACCTCGCGGACCGCGAACTGGGCCCGGCTGTCGCCGTGTGTCGCCGCCCGGACCACGCTCAGCACCGCCGCGCGGCCGGTCTCACCTTCCCGGCCGGCCCGCCGGAGCAGCGCCTGCTCGCCGATCTCGGTCTCCCAGCAGCCCCGGGACCCGCAACCGCACGCGCGGCCGTACGGGTTGACCACCATGTGGCCGACGTCGCCGCCGTGGCCGCCGTACCCGGTGACCCGGGCGCCGCCGGCGATGATGCCGGCGGCGACCCCGGCGTCGCCGTGCAGGTAGATGACGTTGTCGCAGCCGACGGCGGCGCCGCGGCTGTGCTCGACCAGTGCCGAGACGTCGGCGTGGTTGCCGAGGGTGAGCCGGTGCTCGTCACCCAGTTCGTCGCTGAGTGCGGCCCGGACCGGGTCGATCCAGTCGACGGTGGGGGAGAGGCGGACCGTGCCGTCCGCGCGCCGGATCCGGCCCGCGACCGCCACGCCGGTGCCGACGTGCCGCGCGCCGTCGGCCACCTCGTGGCGCATCTCGTGTACGAACGCGGCGAGCGGCTTGACCGCGTCGAGGACCGGCATGCCGGGCGGGCGTTCGCACTCGCGGCGGTCCAGGACGCGGCCGCCCAGGCCGACCCGGGCCGCGCGGAGCCGGTCGACCTCGATGCTCAGCGCGTACGCGTGGATCCGCGCCGACTCCGGCCGCACCACGAGCGACGGTCGTCCGGCCCGGCCGGTCTCGCGGGGCACCGCCTCGCTGACCAGTCCCGCCGTGGTCAGCTCGGCGGTCAGGGCGCCGATGGTGCTGCGGTTGAGGCCGAGCCGGTTGGTGAGCTCGGCCCGTGACGTCGCGCCGTGCAGGTGGACGTAGCGCAGCAGCGACCCGAGGTTGTGCCGGCGTACCTCCTCCGGGCTGGGGCCGGCCCGCATCAGCGCGCCGTCCCCGTGCCCGAAGTTTCGCTCACCGGGTTCCGGTAGCTGCCGCCCTGCGTCGGGCCAGGGCGTCGACGCTGGCCGCGACCAGCAGGATGAGGCCGGTGAAGATGTACTTCTGGCCGGACGAGAAGCCCATCAGGCCCATCCCGTTGTCGATCACGGCGATCACCGCACCACCGATGACCGCATTGATGATCTTTCCCTTGCCGCCGAAGAGGCTGGTGCCGCCGATGACGGCCGCGCCCACCGAGTAGAGCAGGATGTTGCTGCCGCCGGTGTTCGGGTCGACCGAGCTGGCCCGGCTGACCGCCATGATGCCGCCGATCGCCGCCATGAACGAGCCGATCACGAAGACCGAGATGCGGATCCGGTCGACCGGGATGCCGGCGCGCCGGGCCGCCTCGGTGTTGCCACCGACCGCGTAGACGTGCCGGCCGTAGCTGGTGCGGCCCAGCACGAAGGTCCAGAAGATCAGGAAGGCCCCGATGATCGGGACGACGATCGGTACGCCCTTGAGCGAGTTGATCGCCGGGTTGACGGCCCGCTCCTGCGACAGCACGGCCGTGGTGGTCAGCACCAGCACCGCCAGGCCGCCGATGCGCAGCAGCACGATGCCGATCGGATCGGTCACCAGGCCGCGGGCGGCGCGGCCGCGGACCCGGCTGAACTGCACCAGCGCGTAGCCGGCGACCACGCCGACGGCCAGGATCCAGCTCCACAGCACCGGGATGTTGTCGTTGTTGAGCGAGATGACGAACGGGTCGCGGATCGAGATGTTGATGCCGCCACCCAGCAGCACCAGCAGCAGGCCCTGGAAGCCCAGGAACGCGGCCAGCGTGACGACGAAGGACGGGATGCCGACCTTGGCGATCAGCAGGCCCAGCGTCAGACCGATGACGATACCGGTGAGCAGAGCGGCCGGGATGGCGATGTACCAGGCGACGCCGTGGTTGGTGAGCAGGATGGCCATGACCGCGCCGCAGACGCCGCTGGCGAAGCCCGCGGACAGGTCGATCTCGCCCAGCAGCAGCACGAAGATCAGGCCCATGGCGATGAAGACCACCTGGGCGCCCTGGGTGAACAGGTTGGCGAAGTTCAGCGGGCTGAAGAAGGTCTCGCGCGCGACGCCGAAGATCAGCGACAGGACGACCAGCCCGAGGACGGCGGGCAGGCTGCCCAGGTCGCCGCCGCGGACCCGGCCCCAGTAGTCGTGGATGTGGCCGCCGACGGTCGGCTTGACCACCTGGACGCCGCCGGCCGTGGTCGTGGTGGTGGTCACTGGTCCCCTCCGGGCGTGATGTCGATGGCGTCGCTGGCGAAGTCGGCGGGCTTCTCCGGGGGCAGGCCGAGGTTGCCGCTGCGTCCGGAGGTGATGAGTTCGACGATCTGGGAGTGGGTGACGTCGGTGGTTTTGACCTGGGCGGCGGTGCGGCCGAGGTAGAG
>NZ_JBEZFL010000014.1:40886-200559 GCF_040649415.1 Actinoplanes sp. NPDC048967 | reverse complement strand
TCTAGCACCCTGTTGAGTTCTCAAAGAACAACCACACACCGAAAACCCGCCGCCCAACCAGACGACCCGCTCCCGGGGCACTCGTTCAACTTTACCTGCGCTATTTCTCAGCGTCAAATCCGGGTTTTACCGGTTTTGCGTGAGAGTTTCGCGCAAGTCCCCCGGTCCGTAGCTTCGGCCGAGAGCCGCGCACGACTCTAACCGATGCTATTTCTGGGGGTTCGCAGGACGGCCGGTAGCTGATCTCCCTGACCGGTTTTGCTTGGCCAGTTCGTCCTGCTTGCCTCGCCCGTTTCCCTGCGGCTCCCAAAACATTACCCGCTCCTCCCGGGAGCGCCAAATCGGCCCCCCGTGGCCCCCGCCACAACGCTTCGGGAGGGCCTCAGACCGCCGTTCGCAGTTCGTTGAGCTGGGAAAAGAGCGCTGGGTAGCGGCGTCATCCGATTGGGTAGTGACACCAGACGACGGCGCGCACGAGAAGTGGCATGGCGAAGTTGCATCGCGAGTGGCGTAGTTGAGCTCGGGTCTTGGGAAGCCGGAGGCTGCGCACGGCGAGCGGGTAGATCAGACAGGCGGACGGGCAGGACCAGGCGGGCGGACCAGGCCGGCAGGCAGACCAGGCCAGGCGCACAGGCCAGGCAAGCCGAGCGGGCCAGGCGGGCCAGGCGGGCCGGGAAGGCGCACAGGCCGGGCAGGCCAGGAAGGGCGGGCAGGTCCGGCGGGGCGGGAAAGGCGGGCAGGTCGGGCGGGCCAGGAAAGGCACGCAGGTCGGGCGGGCCAGGCGGAACAGTAAAGACGGGCAGGCCAGGCGGGCCAGGCGGGCCAGGCGGAACAGGCCAGGGCAGCGAGGCTGGCCAGGAAAGGCGACCGGGCTAGGCCGGCCGGGTGGGCGAGGGAAGACGGGCGGGCCAGGCGGGCCAGGAAGGCGGGCGGGCCGGGCAGGCCAGGAAGGGGGACGGGCCGGGCAGGCCAGAAAGGCGGGCTACGGCGGTAGGCCAGGAAGGCGGACAGGCCAGGCAAGCGTGGCGGACCAGGAAAGACGGGCAGGCCAGGCAGGCCAGGAAGGCGGACGAGCCAGGCGGCCAGGAAGACCGACGAGCCAGGCGGCCAGGAAGACCGACGAGCCAGGCGGCCAGGAAGACCGACGAGCCAGGCGGCCAGAAAGGCCGACGAGCCAGGCGGCCAGAAAGGCCGACAACCGAGGTAGGCGGGTGGAACGGGCAAGAGCAGGGACGAACTCGCGGCGGAGGCCCGTACCGGAACTCGGCGACCGGAATTCGCGCGCCCGGCTGGAGCTGGATGACGAAGCAAGGTCAGGACTCCGGCGAAGCCGCCGGGCAAAACCCCGGCATGGGCGAAGGCGGGACAGCGCAGGTCCAGGTCGGAGACCGAGGCCCGGCCGGGAGCGCGGATAACCGGCCGGCCAGCAACAGACCCCGGACGCCCAGCGGCATCGAGCCCGCACCGGGCCAGGCCCGGACCAGAACCGAGACCGGCCCTGGAACAGCCGAAGGCCGAGGCCCGGCCCGGAGCCGGCCCAAAACGAACGAAGACTGAGGCCGAAACCAGCGCCGGACGCGCAGGCCATGCCGCACCCACCAACCGCGCCCCGGAGTGTCAAGGCCAAGAACAGCCCCCGGGAGACCGACAGAAGCGGACCAACACCCCCGTCGCGCTCGGGGTGGCGTCCGCGGCCGGCCGCTCGGCGTATGGTGCTGCCCTTGGTGGGATGTGCACGTTTCATGCGATAGGGAGCCGACGGGATCACCGTGTCCGATGACGATGACCTCCTCCTCGCGCTGCGGGCTGCTCAGGGTGGTGATGAGCGGGGTTTTGCCACTGTTTGGCGGGCCTTGCAGCCTGCTGTTCTCCGGTATCTGCGGGTTGTCGTCGGTGATGCCGCCGAGGATGTCGCTTCCGAGACCTGGTTGCAGGCCGCCCGGGATCTGCATCGGTTCTCCGGTGATTTCGGGGCTTTCCGGGGGTGGCTCTTCCGGATCGCCCGGCATCGCGGGATCGATGAGCGGCGGCGGCTGGGCCGTCGGCCTGAGGAGCCCGCTAGGTCGGTGAATGCCGAGCTTCCGGCCCGGGATGCCGCTGCCGAGGCGCTTGAAGGTTCCGATACGCGGTGGGCCCTGGGGCTGATCGCCTCGCTGCCTGCCGATCAGGCCGAGGCCGTCATGTTGCGGGTGGTCGCCGGGCTGGATGTCGCCACCACGGCCGAGGTTCTCGGTAAGCGGTCCGGTGCCGTGCGGATCGCCACGATGCGGGGGCTGCGGCGGCTGGCCGCGCATCCGCAGGTGCAGGCGCGTCATGCGCCGGTGGCCGGTTCGCCGGTTGATCCGGCTCTGCCGGAGGGGGTGTAACGCGGTGGGGGCATGGAGCGCTCTTCGGTCTGCGATGTCGATGAGGCGAGCCCGCCGGATCGGTCTCTCCGAGGCTGATCGGCTTGTAGCCGGTGCACGGCCGGACCCTGGCATGGAGGGTCTGGCCGAGCTGCTCGACGCCGCCAGGGCTTCCACCCCCGGGGAGGATCTGGCCGGCGAGCGGGCGGCTGTGGCCGGTTTCCTCGCCGCCCGGCAGCGTGCTGTACCGACCGCGCCGCCGAGGAGGGACCGTGCGGTCAGGACGTTCGCGATGAAGGTGGCTCTCGGATTCGCTGTCCTGGCTTTCGGTGGCACCGCCTTGGCGGCGCGGGCGGGCAGTTTGCCTCCGTCGGTGCAGGAACGCGCGCACGACATCTTCTCGGACGTGGGGGTGCCGGCTCCGGAGGCGTCGACGCAGCCCACTGCTGGTGGCGTGACCACGTCAGCCGTACCGTCTCCGCTGCCGAAGCCGTCCCGCAGCGTGACTGCCTCGCCTGCCGTGCCCGCTGTCCTGGATCTCTGCCGGGTCTGGGACGCCGCCCGGCAGGATCCGCCCGGTAAGGCCGTGCCGGCGCCGGCCCGGCGGGCGCTGGCCGCGGCGGCCGGCGGGATGCCGAAGATCGACGATTTCTGCCGCGAGCTGCTCGCCAAGCCGGCCGGGACGAGCAAACCCACTGACCCCGGTACGCCCACGAAGAAGCCGAAGCCGACGCCGCCGGCTCCGGGCAGGCCTACGGTCATGCCCAGCCACCCCGGTGCGGGGCACGGGAAGCCGTCGGGTCCGGCCAAGTGAATGCCGCGGGGGCAGGCCCGGTGTGGGGCCGGCGTGCCTGCCGCCGCGGCGTTCCTTACTTGATCACTTCGACGCCGGCGAAGGTGCGCTTGCCGCGGCGCAGGACCAGGAAACGGCCCTGGAGCAGCGCCGACTCACCGACGGTGGCCTCGGGGTCGGTGAGGCGCTCGTTGTTCAGGTACGCGCCGCCCTCGGCGATCGTGCGGCGTGCCTCTCCCCCGCTCTTGACCAGGCCGGACGTCTGGAGCAGGGCCGTCACGGTCGGGAGCTCACCGCGTACCTCCGTCAGGCCGGCCTCGGACAGCGCGGCCCGCAGCGTGTCCGCCGAGAGCTCCTCCAGCGATCCCCGGCCGAACAGCGCCTGGCTGGCGGTGACCGCCTGCCGGGCCTCCTCCTCGCCGTGCACCAGCGCGGTGATCTCGAAGGCCAGCTCGCGCTGGGCCAGCCGGGCCTGCGGCCGCTCGGCGGTCGCCTTCTCCAGCTCCTCGATCTCCTCGCGGCTCTTGAAGCTGAAGTAACGCAGGTACTGCGGGATGTCCCGGTCGTCGGCGTTGACCCAGAACTGGTAGAACGCGTACGGCGAGGTCATCGTCGGGTCGAGCCAGGTGGCGCCGCCCTCGCTCTTGCCGAACTTGGTGCCGTCGGCCTTGAGGACCAGCGGGGTCGTGAAGGCGTGCACCGGGCCGGCCCCGCGGCGGCGGACGAAGTCGACCCCGGCGGTGATGTTGCCCCACTGGTCGGAGCCGCCGAACTGCAGCGAGCAGCCGTGCCGGCGGTGCAGCTCGTGGAAGTCGTTGGCCTGCAGCAGCTGGTAGCTGAACTCGGTGAAGCTGATGCCGGTCTCCAGGCGGTTCTTCACCACGTCGCGGGCCAGCATCTTGTTGACCGGGAAGTGCTTGCCGACGTCGCGCAGGAAGTCGATCACCGACAGGTCGCCGGTCCAGTCCAGGTTGTTGACCATGGTGGCGGCGTTCTCACCCTCGTACGTGACGAACGGGGCGAGCTGGTCGCGGATGCGCAGCACCCAGCCGGCGGTCACCTCGCGCGGGTTGAGCACGCGCTCGGCGGACTTGCCGCCCGGGTCGCCGATCTGGCCGGTCGCGCCGCCGACCAGCAGCAACGGGCGGTGCCCGGCCAGCTGCAGGCGGCGGGCGGTGACGACCTGCATGAGGTTGCCGACGTGCAGGGAGGCGGCGGTCGGGTCGAAGCCGACGTAGAACGTGATCGAGCCGCCGTCGAGGTGCTTGCGCAGCTCCTCGGGGTCGGTGGAGTCCTGGATCAGTCCGCGCCACTGCATGTCGTCAACGAGAGTCACCGGGAAATTGTCCCGCACCGGGCCGGGCCGCTCACACCGGGTTTCGGGATGCCGCGGGTGCGGCCGGGTGCGAGGCTGGGGCGATGAGTCGCCTGGGTTCCGCCGCACCGCCCGTCGAGCTGTCCAAGAAGCAGGCCAAGGAGCGGCTGGAGACCGCCCAGCAGCGGCTGCTGCGCCTGCGGCTGCTGCTCGGCGGCCAGATCGGCAACAAGAAGATCGGCCCGCCGCTCTGTGTCCTGTTCGAGGGCTGGGACGCCTCCGGCAAGGGCGGGGCGATCAAACGGCTGGTCGCGCCGCTGGATCCGCGGCACGTCCGGGTGTCGCAGTTCGCCGCGCCGACCTACGACGAGAAGCGGCACCACTTCCTCTGGCGCTTCTGGCCCAAGCTGCCCGGCTGGGGTGGCATGACGGTGCTGGACCGCTCCTGGTACGGCCGCGTCCTGGTCGAACGGGTCGAGGGCTTCGCCACCACGAAACAGTGGACCCGCGCGTACGACGAGATCGCCGAGTTCGAACGGACGCTGACCGCCGAGGGCGCGATCCTCATCAAGTTCTGGATGCACGTCTCGGAGGACGAGCAGCTGCGCCGGTTCGAGGACCGGGCCGGCGACCCGTTGCGCCGGTGGAAGCTCACGGACGAGGACTGGCGCAACCGGGACCGCCGCGCCGACTACGAGGTCGCGGTGGCGGAGATGCTCGACAAGACGGACCGGCCGAAGGCGCGCTGGCACGTCATCGCCGGTGACGACAAGCACTACGCCCGCCTGGCCGTCGTGGAGCGGGTCGGCAAGACCGTCGAGAAGGCCCTCACCCGGCACGGCTACAACATCCACGACGCCGACTGAGCGGCGGCGGGGCAGAGGGATTTGCCGATCCCTTGTATGGTCCCCCGTCGTGAAGACCATCTTGCGCGCACTGGGCGCTGCTTTCGTCACCGCCGGCGTCCTGGCGGTCCCTTCGGTGGCCCTGGCGGCCGAGGACGTCCCGCTGTTCGGGGCGCTGACCGAACGCGACGCGAACGGCCGTTCCGTCACCTACCCCATCCACCGGGGCGAGACCATCCCGGTGGTGCTGGGCGTCACCAACCGCGGCACCGCGCCGTCAGCGGGCGTCGTGGTCAACATCCGCACGTTCAACGACCTGAACCTGCCCAAGAGCTTCACCAACTGTCTGTACTACACCGACAGCAACCTCGACGGCGCGTGGTGCGAGTTCGAGCCGGAGCTGCCGGTCGGCGGCACGTACGCGCTCTCGCCGTTCGAGGTCTCGGCCGAGGACGACGCCGAGGACATCAGCGGCAGCATCGTCTTCCAGTGGTTCCCCAAGGACTGGGCCGACGAGAACGGCGGCATCAAGAAGTTCGCCGAGCGCGACAGCCGTGGGGACCAGGCGCCCGTGGCGGGCACCGGGGCGAAGCTGGCTCTGGAGCCGCGGGAGCTGCCCGTGCCGGCGCAGACCGAGCGGGTCGGCTTCGCGTTCGTCAAGCTCGTGATCCCGGCGACGACGCCGCCGACCACCGCACCGACGACCGCGCCCACTTCGGCGCCGACCGCCACCCCGACCGGCACGGACGCCGCTCCGGCGACCACCCCGCCGGCCGACGGCGGCGGTAGCGGCGGCGGACTGCCGGTGACCGGCATCAACGCTGTCGCCATCGCGGGCGTCGGCGGCCTGCTGCTCGTGGCCGGTGTGGTCGCCTTCCTGGTCACCCGCCGCCGCAACAAGTTCACCGCCTGAGCGGTCAGGCGGCCGGGGCGTAGGCCGGTAGCCCCAGAGCCGCACGGATGGACGCCTGCACCTCGTCGCGCGAGGGGCGGGCGTCCACGTCGTGCACGACCTCCTTGCGGCCGAACAGCTCCAGCACCGGCCGGGTCTTCTCGTGGTAGTCGCTCAGCCGGGCCGCCAGCGCCTCCGGGGTGTCGTCCGCGCGGGTGATCAGCTCGGTGCCGCAGATGTCGCAGCGACCGTCGACCTCGGGCCGGTCGGCGATCAGGTTGTAGTCCATCCCGCAGCCCGGGCAGAGCCGGCGGCTGAGCACCCGGCGGCGGACCTCGTCGTCGGGCAGCTCCAGGTGGATGACGCCGTCGATGTCGTAGCTCTCCATGAAGAACTCGGCCTGCCGGCCGTTGCGCGGGAACCCGTCGATGACAAAACCGAAGTTCCAGTCGTGCTGGTCCAGACGGTCACGGACCACGGACTCGACCATGTCGTCGCCGACCAGCTCGCCGGCGTTCATGGTGCGCCGCACCTGGGCGCCGAGTTTGGTGTGGCGCTGCACGTGCCAGCGGAAGATGTCGCCCACGCTGATGTGCACCAGGTCCAGGTCCTGGCAGAGCAGCTCGGCCTGGGTGCCCTTGCCGCTGCCCTGCACGCCCATGATCACGTACTTGCGCATGGTGTCGTCCTCTCTCAGTCCGCGGCGCCCACGCGGAGCGGGCCGGGGGCCTTGCGTCCGTCGAGCGCGGACGGGTCGATGCTCCACCCGTCGGCGACGCGCAGCACGTCCTGTTCGGAGACCAGCACCGTGCTCTCCTCGTCGACGAAACTCGCCGGCAGCCCGGCGGCCCGCTCGGCCGGGTCGGGGTCGCCGTGCCACGAGGTGACGTCGCCGGTCTGTCCGACGTAGCCGAACGTGCGGACCAGCTCCCCGTCGACGGCCCGCTGCCAGCGGTGCGACTCGGTCACCCGGTGGGTGGCGAAGAACTGCACCTCGGTGTGCAGGCGCGCGGAGAGCTCCACGACATCCACCACGGTGTCCGGGCGCAGCAGGTAGCGGCCGGCTGCGAGCACCCAGGACGTGTCCCGGGCGCCCGGCAGCGCGGGCGTCACCGCGACGCGGTCGTCGCTCAGGTGCGCCAGGTCGATGCCGGCGCGCCAGGACACCTCGCCGAGGTCGCGCAGGCCGAGAGCGGCGAGCACCTGCTCCGGGTCGCCGTCGCGGACCGCGAGCCACGCCTGCTTACCGCCGAAACCGACCATAACGTCCGTATCCATGTGCACCACGGTAGTGGTCAACTCACCGGGGTGACCGGTTATGCCCAGCCGTGATCACGGCGCAGCACAGCGGCTACGCGGTCGAAGCGGACGCGGTCCAGGACCGCGCCCTCGCGGCGGATGCCGTCCTCGTCGACCTCGATGACCCGGTCGAGGCGGATCCAGCTGGGCCGCGAGTCGCGGTCCCAGTCACCGGGGCCGAGGGCGAGCCAGTTGCGCTGGCCGTCGCGCTCGGTCTGGCTGGAGAGCATCAGGCCGAGCAGGGTACGGCCGTTGCGCCCGACCACGAGCACCGGCCGGTCCTTGCCCTGCGACGGGTCGTCCTCGTACTTCACCCAGGTCCACACGATCTCGCCCGGATCGGCGTCGCCGTCGAGGTTCGGCGAGTACTCGAGGTGGCGCCCGCGCTGGGCGGTGGGGACCTGCCGGGGCGGGGCGGGGTGCGCCGTGCCCTGCGGGGCCGGGGTACGGCGGGCAGCGACCCGGCGCAGCGTGCTGGTGATGCCGTTGAGGAGTCTGCTCACCCGCGCACTGTATCGACAGGCCCTACGCTGACAACATGACTCCCGGCGTGGACGCGTGGCAGCCGTACTCGCCGCGGGAGCTGGCCGACCGGCTGGCCGGGCTGCCGGTCACCTGGGCCGTGGCCGGCGGGTGGGCCGTTGATCTGTTCCTCGGCCGGGTCACCCGCGACCACCACGACCTCGAGATGGCTCTGCCCGCGTCCCACTTCGGGCAGCTCACCCCGTTGTTCCCCGGCTGGGAGTTCCACGTGCCGGTGTCCGGGAAGCTGACGCCGGCCGACCCGGTGAGCCTGGCCGCCGAGTTCCAGACCTGGGCGCTGGACCCGGCGATCGGGAGGTGGCGCTTCGACGTGTTCCGGGAGCCGCACGACGGGGACACCTGGATCTGCCGGCGCGACCAGCGGATCCGCCGCCCGTACGCGGAGGTCGTGCGGCGCACACCGGACGGGATCCCGTTCGTCGTCCCGGAGGTCGTCCTGCTGTTCAAGGCCAAGGCGGCCCGGGACAAGGACGAGCAGGATCTGGCCGCCGTGCTGCCGGAGCTGTCGGCCGGCCGCCGGGCCTGGCTGGACGCGGCGCTGGCCCTGGCCCACCCGGATCATCCGTGGCGGGCCCGGCTGGCTCATTCCGCCGAGCGGTAGGCGACCTCGGGGTCGAGCAGCGCCGCCCAGGACGGGTGCCACTGCGGCTCCCGCGCCTGCACCTCGGCCCGCAGGTTGCTGCGCCACGGACCCGAGATGCCGTTGTCCTCCCACCAGTCCGGCCACGAGTCGTAGCGGCGTTCCACCGTCACCCCGTGCGTGGTCGTCTCGACGAACAGGAACAGCCAGCGCCCCGAGGCGTCCGCGGCTTCGGCCGACCGCAGCCGGCGGACCAGCTCACTCAGCTCCCCGAACGCGCCGAACCTGCCCTCACCGGGCCGGTCGGCCGGGGCACCCTCGCCCGGCTGGGCGGCGAGGCTGCTGTCGTCGGCGTAGACCCGCAGCGTGCAATGGCCGTCACCGCCCGGTGCGCGGCTGCGCATCCACGTGACCAGGGCGCCCAGCTCGCCGGTGGGCACCGGTTCGGGGCGTTCGCGTTCGGGCTCGGTGTGCATGGCGGCCCAGATCAGCCGGTCGTGCTCGTGGTCGCTGAGTTTGCGGACCCGCCGCCGGGCCGGTCGCCGGCCCGCAACCGTCTCCGGCACCGAGGTGCCCGGCGCCACGCCACCGCGCACGGCGACGGCCAGGCCCGCGGCGGCGTCCAGGGCCGGATCGGCGAGCCGGGCGAGCAGGCCGGCCAGGGCGGTCCCGTCCAGCTCACGCCGGGTGCCGGCAGTCAGCAGCCGTACGGCGGCAGCCCGCACGTCAGCCCGTTCGTCGGCGGTGTCGGCGTCGTGCTGTCCCCACTCGAAGACCACGTCGACCAGCGCGGCCACCGTGGCGTCCGCGTCCAGCACGGCACCGGCTGTCTCGGCCAGCCCGTCGTGCACGCCGCCCGGATACTCGACCCGGTGCCAGCTGCCGCCGTCGTGCCAGAGGACGTAACCGAGCTGGTCCTCGGCGGCGTACGGCACGAGATCGTCCCAGGGCAGCCAGTCGGGTGCCCCGGCGAGCAGGTCCAGCGGCGGGTCGGTGTGGGTGGTGGCGCTGTACTCGTGGTCGCAGCCGTACAGGACCGCGCGGCCGCCCTCGATCAGCGCCAGGTGGGCCCAGTTGCCCCCGCCGTCGTCGTGGTGCGCGCCGGTGTCGCCCACCGACCAGACGTCGTCCCACCCGATGGCGCTCAGCGCGGCGGCCAGGGTGACCCAGCGGCTCCACACCGGGCCGGGTCCGGGCAGGTCAACAGGGATGATCACGACCACAGGCTATTGCCCCCTCGGACTTTGCTCCTGTCGGAAAGTTGCCAGCTGCCCCGACAGCCATTGATGACTGACACCAGGTCAGGCACGCTCCTCTGAGTAGTTACCAGATCGCTCAAAGTGAGCAGGATCGCCCGGAAGGTGCGTGCGTCGATGCTGCTGCCGCGGACCGAGCACCTCCCGGCCCGCCCGACCTGGGACTGCCGGCTCTGCGCCGACCCTTGGCCCTGCCCGCCGGCCCGGGCCGACCTGGCCGAGCAGTACGCCCGCTTCCCGGCCGGCCTGGGGATCTACATGGCCTCGGTGATGTACGACGCGATCGGCGACCTCACCACCGTCGGCGAACCGACCCCGGCCGACCTCTACGAACGCTTCCTGGCCTGGGTCGGTTAGCCGAGTCTGAGGGCCATGCCGAGGGAGATGGGGGCGGTGTCGGCAAAGCCGTGGCGGGCGTAGAGGCGGCGGCCCGGCGCGTCGGCGAGCAGGTTGACGTACGCGTCCGGCGGGGCCACCTGCCTGATCCGGGCCAGCAGCGCCGTCAGCACCACGTCGCCCAGGCCGCGGCGCTGGTGATCGGGCAGGACGGCCATGTCGACGATGTGGAAGTACCAGCCGCCGTCGCCGATGATCCGGCCCATGCCGACCGCCGTACCGGTTTCCGGGTGCACGATGTGGCAGGCGTACCAGCTGCCCGGCAGGGCCGCGACCGCCTGCTCCCGGGTCTTGGGCGACAGTCCGCTGTCGCGCCGCAGCGTCAGGTACGCCTCGACCGGTGGCGGCCCTTCGATCAGCTGGTAGCCCTGCGGCAGCTCCCTGTTCATGTCCCGATCCTCGCAGAGGCGATGATCTCCGGCATGACCTCCGGCCGGCACGTGCCCTTCGACAGCCTCTGCAACTTCCGCGACCTGGGCGGTTATGCGACCAGCGACGGGCGGACCACCCGCTGGCGCACGCTCTACCGCGCTGACTCCCTCGGCCGCCTCGCCGGCGAGGACGACCTGCGGCGCTTCCGGGAGCTGGGCGTCGGCACGGTCATCGACCTGCGCTATCCGTGGGAGATCGCCGCGTCCGGCCGGCTGCCCGCCGTCGACGGGGTGACCTGGCTCAACCTGAGCATCGAGCACCGCCCCTACGACCAGTCGCAGATCGATCCGGACCTCGACCCGTGGCGCTACCTGGCCGACCGGTACGCCGAGGTGGCCGCCGACGGCACCCTCGAGCTGCGGCAGGCGATCGAGACCATCGCCGCCGCGGACGCGCCGCTGGTGTTCCACTGCGCGTCGGGCAAGGACCGCACCGGGTTGCTCGCCGCGCTGGTGCTGGCGCTGCTGGAGGTGCCGGTCGAGACGATCGCCGCCGATTTCGCCCTCACCGAGCTGGCCACGCCGCGGCTGCGGGAGCGGTGGCTGGCCGAGCATCCGGGCCGGGAGCTGCGCTGGCCCGGCTACGGCCGGGCGCCGGCCGAGCTCATCCGGATGGTCCTGGCCGAGCTCACCGCCGGGCACGGTTCGGTGCACCGGTACGCGACCGAGCGGCTGGAGCTCGACGACAGCGTGGTCGCCGCCCTGCGTACCCGGCTTCTTATGTCTTCGTGAGTCGATCCTTAAGCGCTCCTGAGGTGGCCCCCACTCGGGGCCGGCGGGCCGCATAGTCGCCTGTGTTGCCGTCCCCCACCCGGCTTCCTGCCGCGCCCGCGCGGCCGCGACCCGCTACTCCCGAGGTGACCGTCCCGTGCCGATGCCCGCTGCCCAGAGATTCCGGTACACCCTGGTGGCGGGAGCCACCGCCGTGGTGATCGGGGTGGGTTTCACGGTCGTCGGCTTCAACCGGCAGGCCGCACCCCCGGCGACCCGTACGGCCGCGGACGTCCCCCTGGTCGTGGCCGAGCCGACGGGTGAGCCGGACACCGGCACCGATCTGCTGGACGAGACGATCCTGCCCAGCTCGGCGACCCCGGCACCGTCCCCGTCGGTGACGAGCGCCACCCCGGTGACCAAGGCGCCGACCAAGGCCGCGAAGAAGCCGGCGACGCCTACGAAGCGCCGGACGACCGCGCCGGCGGACCAGCCGAAGCCGAAGAACGCCCCGGCGACCAGCGGCTCGATTCTCGACCAGGTGCTGGACCACATCAACGCGGCCCGCGGCGACGAAGGGCTGGCGGCGTTGTCGCTGGACAGCTCGCTGTCGAAGGCGGCGGCCCTGCACAACCAGCGGATGATCGACGGTTGCGGGCTCAACCACCAGTGCTCGGGCGAGGGCGGCATCGGCGACCGGTTCAGCGCGCAGGGTGTGCAGTGGCGTTCGGCCGGCGAGAACATCGGCTTCGGGTTCGCGGGCGCCGCGGACTCGGAGATCGTCAAGGCGGCCAACGGGCTGTGCGACAGCATGCTGGCCGAGGTGCCGCCGGCCGACGGCCATCGCAAGAACCTGCTGAGCAAGGACTTCAAGCGGATCGGGCTCAGCGTCGTCCGCGAGTCGGGCGGCAAGGTCTGGCTGACCCAGGACTTCGTCGGATGACCGGCCGGTGGCCCAGCGGCCCGGCCCGGCGCCGCCGCCTGCGGGACATGTTCGGCCCGACGCGCCCGTTCGGCCCGAACCGGCCGGGCGGGCAGTGCGGCCCGGTCAAGCGCACCCGGCCGGCCGGCCCCCGGCGCCCGGCCCGCTGACCCTCCGCCACGGACCCCGTACGGGGTTGCGGACGCCCGGCATACTCGGCGCGGCAGTGACAGACACGCCTGCCGCCGCCGACGGATCCCGCGCCCAGCCCTGCGGTTCCACTGTCCACAGTGGAGCCATTTTTGCGTCCGGGCGGCGGCGCGGGCGGCATTTCACCACGGGGGAAACACCATGCCGGCCATGTCTCGTCGGACGGCGCTGAGCCTGCTCGCGCTCACCGCCGCCAGCACATCGGGTTCCTGCGGTAGGGCCGGTGCACAGCCGGCCCACCACGACAGCAGAGGAAAAGGACGGGCCGCCAACCCGGTGGTCCTGGAGAACATGCTCGACGGGGACAGCGGGTGGCAGCTGGCCGGCGTACGGAGCTCGGACGACGTCACGGGCCAGATCCAGGGCTACGCGTCGCGTACGTCGGTCAACGTCGGCGAGTCGCTCGACTTCCATGTCTCGGTGGCCGGCGACCGGGCGTTCACCGTCTCGATCTACCGGCTCGGCCACTACGGCGGCGCGGGTGGCCGGCGCCTGCTGACCAGCGGCAGCCTGCGCGGCACGGAGCAGCCCACCCCCACCGCCGACCCCGGTACGGGCCTGATCGAGTGTGACTGGCCGGTCTCCTGGACGCTGGCCGTCCCCGCCGAATGGACCTCCGGATACTTCCTGGCGGTGTTCGACACCGACGACGGCTTCCGCAGCTGCACGCCGTTCGTGGTGCGCGACGACGGGCGCCGGGCCGACTTCGTCGTCGTGGTGCCGTTCAGCACCTACCAGGCCTACAACTTCTGGCCGGCCGACGGGCGGACCGCGAAGAACCTGTACAAGGGCTACGTCCGGCCCGGCAAGGTCGGCGGCATCCCGGAGCGCGCGTTCCAGGTGTCCTTCGACCGCCCCTATGCCGGCGGCGGGATGCCCAGCTGGTCCGACCTCGACATTGCCGCCGCCCGCTGGCTCGAGGCCACCGGCTTCGACGTGGCGTACGCCTCCAGCCTGGACCTGCACGAGCAGCGCATCCCGGCCGGAAAGCACGCCGCATTGATCTTCCCGGGCCACGACGAGTACTGGTCGAAAGCCATGCGCGACAGCGCCGAGAGCGCCGTCGACGGTGGTACGCACCTGGCGTTCCTGGCGGCGAACAACGTCTACTGGCACGTGCGGTTCGATCCCGCACGGGACGGGCGCCGCAACCGGGTGGTGACCTGCTACAAGGACACGCCGGACCCGGGAGCGGACGGGAACGGGCCGACCTGCAACTGGCGCAAGATCGGCGAGAAGCACAGCCACGCCGAGCAACGGCTGCTGGGCGTGCAGTACAACGGGATGCTGGCCGACCCGCTGCCGCTGGTGATCAGCAAGAGCAGGCACTGGTTCTGGGCGGGCACCGGGGTCCGCGACGGCGACACCGTCCCCGGGCTCGTGGCGGTCGAGGCCGACGGCTGGAATCCGAAGATCAAGCTGTCCCGCCGGGCGAACCAGACATTGCTGTCCGAGACCCCGTACGAGGACCGGCTCGGCCGCGGGGCACGGGTGCAGAACACCAGCCTCTACGAGACCGCCCGCGGCACGCTGGTCTTCGCCGCGGGGACGTTCCACTGGAACCTCGCCCTGGTCGACTCGGCGTACACCGACGTACGGATCCAGCGGGCGACGCGGAACCTGCTCACCCGCATGCTGGTCGGCTCGCGGGCCTAGGAAGTGTCCCGCGGGGAGCGGCCGGCGTAGCGGCCGCTGGGCCGGAAGCGGCTCGGCTCGTCGGCGTACTCCTCCAGGGCGTGGGCGAGCCAGCCGGCGGTCCGGGCGACGGCGAAGATCGCCTCACCGGCGTCGGCGGCCATGCCGGTCGCCCGGGTGAAAGCGGCCAGGGCGAAGTCGACGTTCGGCGCGGCGCCGGAGTGCCGGGCCATGGCCGCCCGGACCGCCCGCGCGTCCGCGGTGGCCGGCGACTCCTCCAGCAGACCGAGCAGGACCGCCGCGCGGGGGTCGCCGGACGGGTAGAGCTGCTGACCGAAGCCGGGGACCCAGCCGTCGGCGCGCAGCCGGTCGGCGATCGTGCCGACCGGATCGCCCGAGCGCGTCGCCTCGGTCAGCAGGCGGACCACGAGGTCGCTGGCCCCGCCGTGCAGCGGGCCGTCCAGAGCGGCCAGGCCGGCCTGGACGACGGCGTACGGGTGCGCCCGGGTCGAGGCGGCCACCCGGGCCGCGAAGGTGGAGGCGGCCAGGTCGTGATCGGCCAGCAGGACCAGGGCAGCGTTCAGGGTGACGAGGTCGGCCGGGGCCGGCGGGCGCCGACTCAGCCGCGCCCACAGAGCACCGGCGAGGTCCGCACCTCGCGCGGGCTGCGATTGCACGGGCAGCGCCGCGACCATGGTGGCGATGATCGTGCGACCGCGGGCGATCACCGCGGCCGGCGTGGTGTCGAAGCGCAACCGGTCCGCGGCGGCGATCGCGGCGACCGTCACCCGGAGCCGGTCGGCCGCGCGCGCGTTCGCCGGCAGTGGCGCCGTCACCCCCTCGGCCAGCGCCAGGAGCTCGGGGTCGGGCTCCATCGGGACGTGCTCCAGCCGCCCGGTCCACAGCAGGGTGGCCACCGACTCGAAGGACGTCGTGGTCGCGAGCTCGCCGGCGCGGTGGCCGCGGTAGAAGAGGTCGTCGCCGGTGATCAGGGTGATGCCGGTGTGGATCGCCGGGGCGTCCGGCGCGGCCGCGGGACGCCGGCGCCGGGCGGCGAACGCCGTGACCTCGGGCTCGGCGAACAGGCTCTCCTTGCCGTCGGCGTTGCGGTGGCTGCCGAGCAGGCCCCGGCTCACGTACGCGTAGACCGTCGCCTTCTTGACGCCGAGCCGACGCGCCACTTCCTCGGTCGTCAGCAGCCGGTCTTCGCCCATGTGGTCATCTTCTCATGTTGACTGGATCAATGTTGACATGCGGATCGGTGGCGCCGACATTGAGGTGATGCTGACCGTGAAACCTGGACTGGCCGACGTCGTCGCGTTCGACACCCGCATCGCCGAACCCGACCGCACCGGCGGCTCCCTGCGCTACCGCGGGGTCGACATCGAGACGCTGGTCGGGCGGGCGGGCTTCGCCGACGTGTGGGGCCTGCTGGTCGACGGCGACTTCGCCCGGCCGCTGCCCGCCGCGGAACCCTTCGCCCTCCCGGTCCGTTCCGGCAGCCTGCGGGTGGACCTGCAGGCGGCGACCGCCATGGTGGCCGCCCGGCACGGACTACAGCCCTTGATCGACATCGACGACGACCGGGCGCGGGAAGATCTCGCCCTCGCCTCGGCCACGATGCTGTCGTTCGTGGCGCAGGCTGCCCGCGGTCCGGACCGGCCCGCGGTGCCCCAGGAGCAGGTCGACGCGGGCCGTACCGCCGCCGAGCAGTTCATGATCCGGTGGCAGGGCGAGGCGGACCCGCGCCGGGTCGAGGCCGTCGACCGGTACTGGGTCTGCGCGGCGGAGCACGGGATGAACGCCTCGACGTTCACGGCGCGCGTGGTCGCCAGCACCGGGGCCGACGTGGCCGCCTGCCTGTCCGCGGCGGTCGCCTCCCTGTCGGGGCCGCTGCACGGCGGGGCCCCGTCGCGGGCGCTGGGCATGGTCGAGGCCGTGGAGCGGAGCGGCGATCCCCGCGGCTACGTCAAGGGGGTGCTGGACAGCGGGAAACGCCTGATGGGCTTCGGGCACGCGGTCTACCGGGCGGAGGACCCCCGGGCCCGCATCCTGCGTGCGGCTGCCCGGGAGCTGGGGGCGCCCCGGTACGAGGTCGCACTCGCCCTGGAGGAGGCCGCGCTGGCCGAGCTGCGCGAGCGCAAACCGGACCGGGTGCTGGAGACGAACGTCGAGTACTGGGCGGCGATCGTGCTCGACTTCGCCGGCGTACCGGCCGAGCTGTTCACGCCGCTGTTCGCCTGCGCCCGGACGGCCGGCTGGAGCGCGCACATCATCGAGCAGAAGCACCTCGGCAAGATCATCAGGCCGTCCGCGGACTACGTCGGCGAGACCGGCCGGGAGCCGTCCGCCCTCGCCGGCTGGGAGCGTCTCGGCGCCACCCGCTAGCGTCTGGCGGGTGAACGACTACTCCTGGCTGCGGATCCCCGCGGCGGACGTGGACCGGGCGGCGCGGGAGCTGCTCGGGTGGCGGCTCACCGCCAACGGGGTCACCGCCCGGCTCACCGAGGTCGAGGCCTACAGCGGCCTCGGCCAGGACCCGGCCAGCCACGCCCACCGGGGCATGACCGCGCGCAACGAGGTGATGTTCGGCCCGTCCGGGATGCTGTACGTCTACCAGATCTACGGCATGCATTTCTGCGCCAACGTGGTCTGCGGCGAGGAGGGGGTCGCCTCCGCCGTACTGCTGCGGGCCGGGGAGGTCGTCGCCGGGCTGGAGACCGCGCGGGCCCGGCGCCCGGCCGCCAAGCACGACCGCGACCTGGCCGCCGGCCCCGCGAAGCTGATGCAGGTGCTGGCCCTCGACCGGCGGGCCAACGCGACGTCCGTGGTGGACGGCACCGGCCCCGCGACCCTGACCCCGCCGGTCGAGCCGGTGCCGGCGGCCGCGGTGGTCGCGGGACCCCGGGTCGGGGTCACCTCCGCGCACGACGTGCCGTGGCGGTTCTGGATCAAGGGCGATCCCACGGTGAGCGGCTACCGCCGGCACACACCCCGGCAGCGCACCCGGAGCTGACGGTCAGTCCCGCTCCGGCTGGGCGAAACGCAGCAGGTTGCCGTACGGGTCGATCAGCTGCATCGTCAGCCCGCCCGGCGCGTCCACGTCGACGCCCGGCGGCCGGCCCGCCGGGCGCGATCTCCGGCCGGGCCGGTCCTCCACTGGTGGTCACCACGCCTCCTCTTCTTCCCGGATGTGCGCCCGGGCCGCGCCGATGCACGGCCCGGCGACGATGAGCACAGCTACCGCCAGGGCCGCGAGAGCCTCCCCGCCGGTCGGCACCTCGGCCGGCAGCCGGGGGTCGACGAGCCCGCCCGGATCGAGCACCACGATGACCGCGTCGCCGAGTTCGGCCGCCGGCCGGTCCTCGGGCCAGGACACCAGCCGGCCGGCGACCGGCTCACCGGCGCGCCGGAGCGTGTAGGTGGCGGGACCGCGGCTGCCGCGGTGCACCTCGGCCACGGTGCCGACGGTCCGCACACCGCGCATGTCCAGGACCACGGCCCAGCAGGCGGCCGCGGCCAGGAACATCAGCACAGCGCTGAGCAACCAGGCGACCAGGAGCCAGACCGCCCGGGCGTTGACGGACGGCCACGGCCGGGCGACGTAGAAGACGATGGGGCTCACCGCCCACATCAGGGTCCCCACCACCGGCACCAGGTCAGGGCGCACCCACGTGGTGGCGACCACCGTGTCGAGCGCGGCCACCACCAGAAAGACCAGCAGGTACGCGCCCGCTCGGCCCAGCACGGCTCCGGCTCCTCGCACGGCAGCACCGTACCCGGTGGAATAAGCGCGATCCGCCCCCCGGCGGGCGACCCGGCCGTTAGCGTTCCCGGTGGTGATCTCGCGTCGGATGTTGCTGCTGCTCGACGTCATGTGTGTGGCCGGCGTCGGCTGGGCCGGCGTGCTCATCGGCGCCCTGCTGGCCGGGGACCGGCTCGTGTCGACCGCCGTGGCCGTGGTGGTCGCCGGGGTGCTCGTGCTGCCGGGGTTCACCGCCGGGGTCCTGACCAACCGGCGCATCGTGCGGGGCCGGCAGCCGCAGAGCGGGTGGGTACGGTCGGTGTGGTCGCCGCCCGAGTTGCCCCGGTGGGGACTCACCCTCACCGGCCTGGTGTTCTTCGCGTTCTGGCTCGCCGGGATCAGTGCCGTCGCCGGAATGAGCCAGGAGATCCCGGCCGGGGACAACGCCGCCGCGCGACGCCAGGTCGATCACCAGCAGCGGTTCGCGCTCGGGGTGCTCGGCGGGGTCGGGACCGGCGGCACCGCGCTGGCCGCCGCGTCACTGCTGCGGGTACGCCGCACAGCCCGCACCGGCGAGCGGCAGACAGCAGCGCGCTGACGCGTCGAGACCCGCGCCGGCCCGCGTATTGACAACTGGTTATATCTGCGTGCTTCTATGGTTCACGCGATTTGACATCGTTGTCACCACGAAGGGACGGCTCCCCCATGCTCCGTACCCTCGCCACGGCGGTCATCCTCGCCGCCGCGGCCCTCTCGGTCCCGTCGGCCGCGCAAGCGGCCGCCGATCCCGACCTCACCCAGTACGTCAATCCGTTCGTCGGCACCGACGACAGCAAATCCCCCAACCCGGTCGGTGGCGGCGCCGGCGGCAGCACCTTCCCCGGCGCCACCGTGCCGTTCGGGATGGTGCAGTTCAGCCCGGACACCCCCACCGCCTCACCGTCGGGCTACCGCGACCGGGACCGCACCGTCGAGTCGTTCAGCCTCACCCACTTCAACGGGGCCGGCTGTCCCAACAACGAGGACATCCCGATCCTGCCGATCACCGGCGCGCTCGGCGCCTCCCCCGGCTCCAACTGGACCAGCTACGCGTCCGCCTACACCAAGAGCAACGAGAGCGCCGAGCCCGGCTACTACCGCAACCGGCTCGACAGGTACGGCGTGGACGCGGAGCTCAGCGCGACCAAGCGCACCGGCGCCCTCAAGCTCACCTACCCGGCCGGCACCACCGCCCGGGTGCTCATCAACGCCAGCCGCTCGGCCACCGGCGACCGCGACGGCAACGTGACGATCACCGGCAACCGGGTCTGGGGCGAGCACACCGCCGGCGGCTTCTGCGGCGGCAAGACGTTCAAGATGTACTACTCGATCCAGTTCGATCGCACGCCCACCGGCTTCGGCACCTTCAAGGGCGCCACGGTGACCGCCGGGTCGTCGACCACCAGCGGCACCAGCACCGGCGCCTACGTCACCTTCGACACCACCGCGAACGCGGTCGTCAACGCCACGGTCGGCATCTCCTTCGTCAGCGTGGCCAACGCGCAGAACAACGCCACCGCCGAAGCGGCACCGTTCGCCACCGTGCGCGCCAACGCCGACGCCGCCTGGAACACCGCTCTGAACCGCGTGCAGGTGACCGGCGGCGCCGCCACCGACCTGCAGAAGTTCTACACCGCGCTCTACCACGTGCTGCAGAACCCGAACCTGTCCAGCGACACCAACGGCGAGTACCGCGGCTTCGACAACGCGGTGCACACGGCGAGCCATCCCGTCTACCAGAACTACTCCGGATGGGACATCTACCGCTCCTGGGCGGCCCTGGTCGCCCTGATCGCCCCCGACGTGATGACCGACATCGTCAAGTCCATGGTGCTCGACGGCCAGCAGGGCGGGCTGCTGCCGAAATGGTCGCACCAGACCGTCGAGGACTTCGTCATGCCCGGCGACCCCGGCCCGATCATCGTGGCCAGTGCGTACGCGTTCGGCGTGCGCGGCTTCGACACCGCGGCGGCGCTGGCACTGATGAAGAAAAGCGGCAGCGGCGGCTCGACCCAGGGCGTGGTGCTGCGCGGCAACCAGGCCACCTACCAGGCCAACCACTTCATTCCGGGCAACCCCTCGGAAACCCTGGAGTACGCGGCCAGCGACTTCGCCATCGCCGAGTTCGCCGGTGCGCTCGGCGACAGCGCCGGGCGCGACACGTACGCGGCCCGCTCGCAGTACTGGCGCAGCCTGTTCAACGGCGAGTCGTCCTATCTGCACACCCGCGACGGCGGCGGCGGCTGGTCAGCCAACCTGAACCCGGCCCAGGAGAGCCCGTACGTGGAGGGCAACGCCGCCCAGTACACCTGGATGGTCCCGCACAACATGGGCGCGCTGATCACCTTGATGGGCGGCCCCGGCACCGCGGTGCAGCGCCTCGACCACCACTTCACCGAGCTCAACGGCGGGCTGAGCCGGCCGTACTTCTACATCGGCAACGAACCCGAGCACAACGTGCCGTGGACGTACAACGCCGCCCGCAAGCCGGCCGGCACGAGTGACGCCGTCCGGCGGGTGATGGCCGATTCGTTCACCACCGGCGCCGGCGGCCTGCCGGGCAACGACGACCTGGGCGCGACCTCGGCCTGGTACGTCTGGTCGGCGCTGGGCCTCTACCCGGTCACGCCGGGCGCGGACACCCTGGCCGCGCACGGTGCGCTCTTCCCGAGCGTGCTGATCCGGCGCGGCCCGGGCGACATCACCATCACCGGCGGCAGCGCGGCCAACCGGTATGTGCAGTCGCTGGCGGTCGACGGGAGCACGACCAGCCACAACTACCTGCGCTACGGCGACATCGCGGACGGCGGGACGGTCGCCTTCACCATGGGCGGCAGTCCGTCGAGCTGGGGCACGGGCGCTGCCGACGTACCGCCGAGCTTTGCCGCCGGGGCGACCCAGCCGCCGGCGGAACCGGATCTCGGAGCGAACCTGGCCCTGGGCCGGCCGGTGACCGGCTCGGCGGCCTGCGCCGCGAGCGAGGCCGCCGGCCAGGCGGTCGACGGCGCGCTGGCCGGCAACAGCAAATGGTGTACGTCCACCGCGCCGCGCCAGCTCCAGGTCGACCTCGGCTCGGCCCGCACGGTGTCGTCGTTCGTCGTCAAGCACGCCGGTCTGGGCGGGGAGAGCACCACCTGGAACACCGGCGCGTTCACGATCGCGACCAGCACCGACGGCACCACCTTCACTCCCGCGGTCACCGTCACCGGCTCGAAGAGCAGCCGGACCTACACCCCGATCACCGCCCGCAGCGCCCGCTACGTGCGGTTGGAGACCAGCCAGCCGGCCACCGACAGCAGCGCGGCGGCCCGGATCTACGAGCTCGAGGTGTACGGCAGCAGCAGCGCCCCGCCCGACCTGGCGCTGAACCGGCCGGCGGCGGCGGACTCGTCCTGCGGCGCGAACGAGGGCCCGGCCAAGGCCTTCAACGGCAGCTGGCTGGGGGGCTGGAACGACAAGTGGTGTTCCCAGGGTTCGGCCCGGTGGGTGCAGACCGACCTGGGCACCCGGCAGCGGGTCGGCTCGGTGCTGATCCGGCACGCCGGTGCGGGCGGCGAGCTGCCGGCCTGGAACACGCGCGACTTCGACATCCAGACCTCGGATGACGGGTCCGCGTGGACCACCCGGGCGCAGGTCCGGGGCAACACGGCCGACTCCACGACCACGGCGGTCGGCGTCGACGCCCGCTACGTGCGGGTGGCGGTGGTGACGCCGACGTCCGACGGCAGCGCCGCGGCCCGCCTCTACGAGGTGCTGGTGACCGCCTGAGACCCCCGGGGTGGGGGCCGGGTCCCGCGACCCCCACCCCGGGCCGGGCCGATCAGGAGGTGACGGCGTCGATCAGGTCGCCGACCGGGCGGTCGGGCAGGGCCTTGGCGACATCGGCGATCGCGACGATGCCGACCAGCTGGTGGCCGTCGATCACCGGCAGCCGGCGCACCTTGTGCTCGGACATCGTGCGCAGGATCTCGGCGGCGTCGTCGTCCGCGCCGACCGTGACGGGCTTGCCCTGGGCCAGCTCGGCAGCCGTGCAGTCGGCCGGGTTGCGGTCCTTGGCCACGACCTTCACGACGATGTCGCGGTCGGTGATCATGCCCTTGAGGCGGTTGTCCTCGCCGCAGATGGGCAGCGAGCCGACGTCGAGGTCGGCCATCTTGCGGGCGGCCTCGGCCAGGTTCTCGTTCTCACCGATGCAGGTCACGTCGGGGGTCATGATCTCGCGTGCGGTGGTCATCGGGGTTCTCCCTTCGCTCGGTGGACACCTCCCGCGTACCCGGCTCAGACCGTGGCAATCGTGTATGCCACCTCGTCGACGAGTTCACGGGCCAGGAATCCGGTGCGCCCGAACCGCGGGGCCAGGCGCTGACCGCTCACCGCGTGCGCGAAGGCGCCCCAGCAGGCGGCCTGGGCCGGCTCGGCCCCGCGGCCCAGCAGGCCGGCCACGATCCCCGCGCGCACGTCACCGCTGCCCGAGGTGCCCAGGCCCACGTCGCCGCTCTCCTCACGCCAGCGGCCACCGTCCGCGGTGGCAATGTGCCCGAACAGGCTGACCGTCGCCTGGTAGCGCTGGGCCAGGTCGGCGGCCTCGGCGGCGAGGTCGTCGCCCGGCTCGCGCCCGAGCAGCCGTTCGGCCTCGGTCACGTTCGGCGTCAGCACCACCCGCGCGGACCGGCCGGCCAGCAGGTCCTGCTCGTTGCTCAGGGCGCCGAGCGCGTACGCGTCCAGCACCATCGCGGTGTCCTTGCCGACCGCGTCGAGCACGGCGTGCAGCAGCCGCGACGTGACGTCGATGTCGTCGAGCCCGGGACCGACCGCGACGACGTCGGCGTCCGCCGCGAGCTGCTCCAGTTCGTCCTGGTTCTCCCCCAGGCCGACGACCTTGGCCTCGGGCACGGCGATGCTCAGCGCGCTGACCGTGGAGGGCTCGACCGCGAGCTGCAGGCGCCCGGCCCCGGCCCGCAGCGCCGCGACACCGGCCAGCAGCACGGCGCCCGGCGTCGACCGCGACCCGCCGACGACCAGGACGGTGCCGCGGGCCTCCTTGCCGCCCTGCGGATCGGGCAGCGGCCAGTCGCGCAGCACCTGCGGGGTGATGACCCGTTCGGCCTCAGACGGGCTCGGCATTGACTTCCTCCTGCTTGGTGGGCGGCGCACCTTCCTGGTGCAGGTGGGCCACGGAGTTGAACAGCTCCGGGCGCAGCACGTCGTCGCCGCGGCGCCAGGTGCTGATCGAGCAGTTCGCGACGCTGGTGGCGTGCGCGACCTCCATCAGCTCGGCCTCGCTCAGCGACTCGGCCAGATAGCGCACGAGCAGCACGGTCGCCTCGTGACCGAACAGCAGGACCCGCCCTCCGGGATGGTCCTGACGCAGCTCACGTAGCAGGGCGCGCAGGCGCAGCAGCACGTCGGCCCAGGACTCCCCGCCGGGTGGCCGGTAGTAGAACTTGCCGTGCCGGGCGCGGCGGGCGTACTCCTCGGGCAGCCGGGCCTGCACACCGCGCGCGGTGAGCAGGTCCAGCACGCCCAGCTCCCGGTCGCGCAGCCGCTCGTCGACCACCGCGGGGATGCCGGTGCCGGCCAACGCCAGCTCGGCGGTCTGCCGGGTCCGCAGGTACGGCGAGACGATCGCCACCTGGGGCCGCTCGGCACTGCCCAGCCCGCTCAGCCAGCTGCCCACCGCCTCGGCCTGCTCCCGGCCGGTGCCGGACAGCGGCACGTCGGCATCGCGTTCCGGGATGTCGATGGCCTCCAGCCCGCCGGTCTCGGCGTCCTGCGCGATCACGTTTCCGGTGCTCTGGCCATGACGGATGACGCCCAGCCACTGCAGTTGCTCCATGGCCAGCCTCTTACCCGGACGAGGTGAGGACTACCACCAACAATGAAGCCACCCCCGGCCGTCGCGTCCGGCCGCCCTGGCCCGTTAGGAGGGGGGCAAGGTCCACGGCGCGGACCTCGCCCTGGCTACCGGAGGTATCGTGACTGACAACCAGATCAAGGCGCGGGTCAAAGCGGTGCTCAACGGCACGTCCGCGGACACCGCCACCTCGGAACACCCGCTGGTCGTGCCCGGCGGCCCGCTGCACCCGGACCACGCCCTGCAGGTGCTGACCCTGGCGCAGCGCACGGCCGAGGAACACGTCGCGATAGCCAAACGCCAGGCGGACAAGATCCGCTCCGACGCGCAGGCCGCCTCCGACCAGTCGGCCCGCGACGCCCAGGTGCACGCGCACAACGTGCGCTGCGAGGCGGACAAGGTGCTGGCCGAGGCGCGCGCCACGTCGGAGCAGGCCGCCCGCGACGCCCGGCTGCGGGCCGACGACGCCAAGCGCACCGCCGACCAGATCCTGGCCCAGGCCAAGGACGAGGCCGCGGCCGTCATCGGCGACGCCCAGGGGCACGCCGAGCAGCTCAAACTTCAGGCCCAGCAGCGCTACGAGGACTCGGTCGGCAGCCTGATCGCCAAGCGCGAGGCGCTGCAGCAGCAGATAGAGGCGCTGGAGCACTTCGACCGCGAGTACCGGGCCCGGCTCACCACCTTCATGCAGGGCCAGCTGCGCGCGCTCTGGGTCGACCGGCCGCAGGTGGGCACCGATCTGCAGGCACCGGTGACCGGCGTCGGCGGGCCCGAGACCACCCCGGCCGCGGACGGCGACACCGCCGGCGAGACAGGCGAGCGCGCCGAGGAGACCGAGCCCGCCGGCGAGTCACGGGACGCGGACTGACCGGAAGTCCTTCAGACCCGCTGGTCGCTACCGATGAGCGGGTTCATGATCGCAGGACAGCGCACGCCCGTGGTCGCCGGTGGCGCGCTGCTCGCGGTCAGCCTGGGCAACTTCGCCGCCGGGCTGCTGGGCGCCGGGCTGCACCCGGTGACCGGATGGCTGCCGCTGCCGGTGATGGCTGTGCTGACCGCGTACGCGTCCTGGCAGGTCGGCCGGCGCACCGAGCTGGCCGCGCCGACCCGCCGGTTCTGGCAGCACTTCGCGGCCTGTGTCGGCGTGCTGGCCGTGACCCTGGTCCTGCACGCGCGCGACGCGCTCACCGGCCCGGCGCCGCACCAGCGGATCAGCCTGACGACCACGGCTCTGTACCTGCTCCTGCTGCTGGTCCTGGTCTGGGCCCTGATGCGGTTGCCGGCCGAGGCGCGCTCGCGCGGTGACTGGGCGCGCTTCGGCTTCGACGCCGGCATCATCCTGATCACCAGCGGCATCCTGGTCTGGCACTTCGTGCTGATCCACGCGGCGGGCTGGGTCGCGCACACCGGTTCGGCGGCGCCGCTGCTGGGCATCGTCATGATCGCCTCGGTGTCGCTGATCGCTTTCGTCAAGGTGGCCTTCACCGGCGCCGGTGGACTGGATCGGGGGGCCGTGCACCTGCTGTCGTTCGGCACCGCGCTGGCCGCCGCGACCGGCTCGCTGATGCCGTTCCTGGACGAGCGGCCGGAGCTGAACTCGACCTTCCTGGCCGTGCCCATCGCCTGCTTCTGTGCGCAGCTCGCCGCCGGCCGGCAGCTGCGGGCTCGCGTCGTGGCGCCCGTCGCGCGGCGCGGCCGGCAGCGGGTGAGCGTGGTGCCGTACCTGGCGGTGGCCGGCATGGACGCGATGCTGCTGGGCACCGACATCCCCAGCGCCGAGGGGCGGATCGTCGCTGTCGGGACGGTGGCGATCACCGCCCTGGTGGTGGTGCGGCAGGTCACCGCGCTGCGGGAGAACAACCGGCTGCTCGCCACCGTCGACAGCAACCTCACTCAGCTGCGGGCGTACCAGGAGCAGCTGGCCCACCAGGTGCGGCACGACTCACTCACCGAGATCGCCAACCGGGCCAGCTTCGAGGAACAGGTCACCGCCCGGCTGGCCACCGGCGGCTTCGTCGTGGCGCTGCTCGACCTGGACGACTTCAAGACCGTCAACGACCGGCTCGGCCACGGCACCGGCGACGCCCTGCTCAAGGCGGTCAGCCGCCGCCTGCTCGGTCTGCTGCGGGCCGGGGACACGGTGGCTCGTCTCGGCGGTGACGAGTTCACCCTGCTGCTGCCCGGCCTGACCGACACCGAGGCGGCCGCCCTGCTGCGGCGGGTGCTCACCGAGGTGCAGGAACCGTTGCTCATCGACGGTCACGAGATGACGCCCCGGATCAGCATCGGGGTCACCGCCGCCCGGCCCGGCGACACCCCGGGCGAGCTGCTGCGCCGCGCCGACGTCGCCATGTACGCGGCCAAGAACGCCGGCGGCGGCCGCTCGGCCTGGTTCGACCCGGCGATGGACGAGCGGGCCGATCGCGACGCCCGGCTCGGCGCGGACCTGCGCCAGGCCGTCGCCCGCGGCGAGCTGTCAGTGGTCTACCAGCCGATCGTCGAGCTGCCGGCCGGCCGGCCCGCCGGAGTCGAGGCGCTGGTGCGCTGGCAGCACCCGGTGCACGGGCCGGTGTCGCCCGGGGTGTTCATCCCGCTGGCCGAGCGCAGCGGCGCGATCATCGACCTGGGCCGGTGGATCCTGGAGCAGGTGGTGGCCCAGGTCGCCGACTGGGACCGCGCACTCGGCGCGGACGCGCCCCGCCGGGTCAGCGTCAACATCTCCCCTCGGGAGCTGCACGAGCCCGGCTTCGTGACCGGGGTCGCCGCGCTGCTGGCCCGGACCGGGGCGGACCCGGCCCGGTTCACCGCCGAGATCACCGAGACCGCGGTGCTGGGCACCGGCCCCGGCCTGGAGGCGGTCCGGGGCCTGCACGAGCTCGGCCTGCGAGTGGCGCTGGACGACTTCGGCACCGGGCAGTCGTCGCTGAGCCTGCTGGTGGACTGCCCGGTGCACGTCCTCAAGGTCGACAAGTCGTTCGTCGACGGGGTCACCGCCGGCACCGCCCAGGCGGTCATCGTGGACAGCCTGATCGCCATCACCACCGGCCTGCGGATCGAGGCTGTCGCCGAGGGCGTGGAGACCGCGGCGCAGGCCCGCCGGCTGTACGAGGCCGGTTACCGCTACGCCCAGGGCTTCCACTTCGCCCGCCCGATGACCGGCGACGACATCACCCGGCTGCTCACCCCGGTGCCGCTCGGCGCGTGAACCGGTCAGCACCGGCGATCCTTCTCGATTCGCGTCCGATCGTTCTCGTCTTGCGAAGGCCGATCTGTGGACTCGTGGTGAAGCACGGCGGGAGGCTCCTGTCATGACACTGACCCGACGCGCTCTGTTGAGCGGCACGGCCGCGGCGGCGGCCCTCGGGCTGACCGGGTGCAGTGGCGTGACGCCGGGGCGCGACACCAGCGGGTCGCTCGACTACTGGAACCTGTTCGGCGGCGGTGACGGCGTCCGGATGACCCAGATGCTCGACGCTTTCCGGACCGCCAACCCCCGCGTCACGCTCAGCGCGGTCACCCTGGCCTGGGGCAACCCGTACTACACGAAGCTGGCGCTGGCCACGCTCGGCGACAAACCGCCGGACGTCGCCATCTCGCACCTGACCCGGATGAAGACGCTGGTCAGCTCGGACCTGCTGGAGGAGCTGCGGCCCGCGGACCTGGCCCGGCACGGCATCAGCGCCGACCTGTTCACCGAACGGGCCTGGCAGGCGGGGCTGGTCGACGGCAAGGCGTACGCGATCCCGCTCGACACCCACCCGTTCGTCATGTTCTACAACACCGACATCTGCGAGAAAGCGGGACTGCTGGACTCGTCCGGGGCGCTGACCCCGCTGGACACCCCGGAGAAGTTCACCGAGGCGATGCGCAAGGCCAAGGAGGCCTCCGGCGCGTACGGCGGGGTCGTCACGATCAACAACGACACCTCGACCCCCTGGCGCATCTTCCAGTCGCTCTACAGCCAGCTCGGTGGCGAGGTGCTGGCCGACCAGGGCCGCCGGGTCGTCCTCGACGAGGCCCGGGCGAGCCAGGTGCTGACCTTCCTGCAGTCGCTGACCAAGTCGGGGCTGTTCCCCGCGGCCACCGACTACCAGGGCTCCATCGCCACGTTCGCCAACGGCCAGGCCGGCTTCTACTTCCAGGGCGAGTGGGAGATCTCCACCTTCCAGACCGCCAAGATGCCGTTCTCCATGACGCTGTTCCCCAACGTCTTCGGCGGCGACAAGTACGCCGTACAGGCCGACTCGCACACCCTGGTCATCCCCCGCCGGCCGGACCAGAGCCAGGCGGGTCTCGACCGCTCGCTGCTGCTGGTGCGCTCGATGCTGGACCAGAGCAAGACCTGGGCCGAGGGCGGGCACGTGCCGGCCTGGCTGCCGTTCCGGGACAGCGCCGAGTACCAGGCGATGACGCCGCAGTCGAACTACTCCGCGGCCGCCGACGCCGCCGTCTACGACCCGGAGGGCTGGTACTCCGGCTCCGGCTCCAACTTCGAGATCGTCATGGGCTCCGCCGTCGCCACCGTCCTGGGCGGCCAGCAGTCCCCGGCCGACGCGATCGCCCAGATGCGCGGCCAGCTGCAGAACCTGTCCACGACCGCGTCACCCATCTGAGGGGGTGCCTGGTGACCACCGAGACCGTCGTACGCCCCCGCCCCGCGACCGAGGACGGGGCCCCGCCGGAGCAACGTCCCGGCACCGGCCTGCCCGCGCTGGGTTTCCTGGCGCCGTTCCTGATCCTGTACCTCGCGTTCATCATCGGACCGACCATCTACGGCCTGGTGATGAGCTTCTTCGACACCAGCCTGGTCAAGCCCGGGCTGTCCGGCTTCGCGGGCTTCGGCAACTACGCCGAGGCGTTGCAGAGCAGCGACTTCTGGTCGTCGCTGTGGCACACGGTGTGGTTCACCGTGCTGACCACGCCGCCGCTGATCGTGCTCGCGTTCGTCTTCGCCCTGCTGGCCGACCGGGCCAGCCGCGGCCGGTGGTTCTTCCGGCTGGCGTTCTTCGCGCCGTTCATCCTGCCCTCGGCCGTGGTCGCGCTGATCTGGATCTTCATCTACACCCCGGGGCTGGGGCTGATCGAGACCGCCCTGCTGAAGATCGGCATCACCTCGCCGAACTGGCTCGGCGACCCCAACTGGGCCATGCCGTCGCTGGCCATGACCACCATCTGGTGGACGCTGGGCTTCAACTTCGTGCTCTACCTGGCCGGTCTCCAGGAGATCCCGCGTGACCTCTACGAAGCCTCCGCGATGGACGGCGCCTCACCCTGGCAGCAGATCCGCAAGATCACGATCCCGATGCTGGGGCGCACCACCACGCTGGTGGCCGTGCTGCAGGTGATCGCCTCGCTCAAGGTCTTCGACCAGATGTACATCATGACCTCGGGCGGGCCGAACTTCGCCACCCGCTCGATCCTGGAGTACGTCTACGACGAGGGCTTCACCAACTTCCGGGTCGGCTACGCCGCGGCCGTGTCGATGCTGTTCTTCGTGGTCGTGCTGCTGGTCTCCGCCGTCTGGTTCACCATCGTCCGGCGCCAGGAGAAAGGGGTCTGACCCATGACGGATCTCGCTCAGCGGGCGGAGACCCGCGTCAAGCTCTTCAACCGCATCTGCTTCGGCGTGCTGATCGCCTTCGCCCTGCTCTGGCTGGTGCCGCTGGCCTGGGCGCTGGACACCGCGCTCAAACCCAACGCCGAGACCACCCGCACCACGTGGGCCATCGCCGACCCGACCCTCGACGCGTTCAGCCGGGTGCTGCGCGACACCGACATCATCACCTGGTTCGGCTCCAGCCTGTTCATCTCGACGCTGACCGCCGTGGGCACCGTGCTGGTGGCCAGCCTGGCCGCGTACGCGTTGTCCCGGATGCGCTTCCGCTACCGCAACGTGGTGTTCTGGCTCGTGCTGGCCGGCATCATGATTCCCGGCCAGGTTCTGATCGTGCCCTGGTTCCGCGAGTTCGACGCGCTGGGCCTGCTGAACACGTGGTGGGCGGTGAGCCTGCCGCAGATCCCGACCGCGATCGCCGTGTTCATCTTCAAGCAGTTCTTCGACGGCCTGCCGCGCGAGCTGGAGGAGGTCGCGCGCATGGACGGCGCCGGCTACCTGCGGATCTACCGGAAGATCATCATGCCGCTGGCCCGCCCGGCGGTCGCGGCCGTGGCCATCTTCACCTTCGTCACCTCGTGGAACGACCTGTTGTGGCCGCTGCTGGTGCTGAGCAACCCCGACATCATGACCGTGCCGGTCGGCCTGGCCACGGTGCAGGGAGCCTTCGGCATCCGGTACGCGGACACGATGGCGTCGGCTATTCTCGGCGCGATCCCGCTCGTCGCCGTGTTCCTGCTGTTCCAGCGTCATATCGTCGAGGGCATCGCCGGCAGCGGCCTGAAAGGTTGAGCATGCTTTCCGCCACCATGACCGTCGACCCCGCGTTCCGGGTGGGCGAGGTGGACCCGCGGCTGTACGGCTCGTTCGTCGAGCACATGGGCCGCTGCGTCTACACCGGCATCTACGAGCCCGGGCACCCGCGCGCCGACGAGAACGGCTTCCGGCAGGACACCGCGGACCTGGTCCGCGAGCTCGGTGTCCCGCTCGTGCGCTACCCCGGCGGCAACTTCGTCTCGGGTTACCGCTGGGAGGACGGCATCGGCCCGGTCGGCGAGCGGCCCACCCGCCTCGACCTGGCCTGGCGCTCGCTGGAGTCCAACCACGTCGGGGTCGGCGAGTTCCTGACCTGGGCGCGGACCGTCGGCGTGGAGCCGATGATGGCGGTCAACCTGGGCACCCGGGGCATCGACGCGGCCCGGTCCCTGGTCGAGTACTGCAACCTGCCCGGCGGCACGTACTGGTCGGACCTGCGCGGCGGGCGGCCGTACGGGATCAAGACCTGGTGCCTGGGCAACGAGATGGACGGTCCGTGGCAGATCGGCCACAAGACCGCTCCGGAGTACGCCCGCCTGGCGCTGGAGACCGCCAAGGCGATGCGCCAGGTCGACCCGTCGATCGAGCTCGTCGCCTGCGGCAGCTCGGGCCGCCAGATGCCGACGTTCGGCAGCTGGGAGGCGACGGTGCTGGCCGAGACGTACGACGCCGTCGACTACGTGTCGATGCACGCGTACTACCAGCAGCACGGGGACGACCGGGACAGCTTCCTGGCCTGCGCCACCGACATGGACCAGTTCATCGACGAGCTCGTCGCGACGGCCGACCACGTACGCGCGGTGGGCCGGCACAGCAAGCGGATCAACATCTCGTTCGACGAGTGGAACGTCTGGTACCAGAGCCGCTTCGCAGGCGAGACGAACCTGGCCGTCGAGCACCAGCCCCGGCTGATCGAGGACGTCTACTCGGTCACCGACGCGGTCGTGGTCGGCAACCTGCTGATCAGCCTGCTGCGCCACGCCGACCGGGTGAAGATCGGCTGCCAGGCGCAGCTGGTCAACGTCATCGCCACCATCATGACCGAGCCGGGCGGCACGGCGTGGCGGCAGGCGAGCTTCCACCCGTACGCGCTGACGACCCGCTACGGGCGCGGCACCGTGTTGCAGCCGGCGATCACGGCACCGACGCACGAGACGGCCCGGCACGGCGAGGTCCCGCTGCTGGACGCGGTGGCCGTGCAGACGGATGACGGCGTGGTGCTCTTCGCGGTGAACAGGTCGCAGACCGAGCCGATGACCCTGGACGTGGACCTGCGCGCGCTGCCCGGCCTGACCACCGCCACCCACACGGTCCTGGCCGACGACGACCCGGACGCGATCAACACCGCCCAGCAGCCCGACCGGGTGCAGCCGCGCGACCTGAGCGAGCCCAAGATGGACGGTGGCCGGCTGCGGGCCGAGCTCCCGGCCCTGTCCTGGAACATGATCAGGGTCGGCGGCTGAACCCCGGTTCCGTCCAGGGCCACTCCCGGCCGTCCGCATCCCGGACGTCGCCGAGGAGCGGCCGGCGTCGACGAAGGCCAGCACGCCGGAGCTGTCCGGCCCCCGGTCGACCAGGTCGCCGACCTGGACGATCACGGTGTCCTCGTCGCGGGTCAGCCCGCCGACCGCGTCCGTCAGCTGCCGCGCGCACCCGCCGACGTCCCCGGCCACCACGACCCGTGTCATCGGCCACCTCCGTGTCGACGACGATACCTGCGTGATCGATGGACCCCGTCCGGCACAATCGGGTCCTGACAACCGCTCGAGACCCCACCGGAGCTGCTCCTTCATGTCGTCATGGCCGATCTGGACCGTGGGCGTCGTGCTGCTCATCGGGGCCGGTTTCGCGGCGGTCGCCGTGCCCCGGCTGCGGGCCGGTGAGCTGCACCGGCGTACGGAATGGTCCACCGCCCGGGCCGCGATCGACACCGCCACCGTCAGCCGCGACGCGTGCCCGGTCCCGGTCGCCGAGGCCGAGCAGCTGCTGAGCCGGGCCGAGCTGATCGCCGCGGGCCGCGGCGGGCGCGCGGCGGCCCGGACAGCGGCCGAGTGCGCGCGCCGGGCCGACACCCTGTGGCGGGAGGCCGCGCGTGGCTGACCACTTCCCGCGGCGGCGGCCGGAGTGTCTGCGCTGGGCGGTGCTCGGCATCGCCGCCGGCATCCTGGTGATCTTCCTGGGCGCCCAGCGGCAGAGCATCGACGTCAGTTACGGCGCGTCCCCGTCGACCGCCCAGCGCATCGACCAGCAGCCGGCCGGTTCGGCGAGCGTGCCCTCGGTCGAGGAGATGAGCGCGCTGGTCCGGGCGAAGCCGGTGGTCCGGCTGCCCGGTGCCATCGCGTCCTGGGACGAAGCGGCGGTCCGGGCCGCGGCCGGTGGCGCCGAGGTGCGCATCCTGGTCGCGCCGCCCGGGCTGGACAAGGCAGCGCAGGACCGGGTCCGCGACGTCGAGGAAGCCACCGTCCGGATCATCGGCACCCAGGTCAGCGGCGGGCTCTACCGGTCCACCGGCAGCACGGCGGCCGACTGGCGGTCCCAGTTCGCCACCGGTGACGTGACCACACTGCTGGTGGGCCTGGTCGCGGAGCTGAACGACCAGCCCGCGCCCGCGGAGACCGACCGGTTGGCCCGGCGCGACCCGAGCACCGCGGAGCTGCGGGTTGTCACCGCCGACCTGCGGCGCACGGGGGTGCATGTCGCCGCCGGCGCGACCCTGACCGACGTGCCGGCGACGGCGGCTTTTCCGGGCCGCAGCGCGTTGTACGTGGCCCTGCCTCGGCAGCCGGCCGGGAAACCGGTCCCCCGCTACGGGCCGGCGCTCGCGGCGAGCTTCCCGGACACCCCGATCGTGGTGATGTACGGCTCGTGGATCGAGTACGACGGTCCGGGCGCGGCCGGGTTCGCCGAGCTGACCACGGCCACGTACTACGGCCGGTTCGGTGATCTGCTCAGCCGGTCGGCGTATCCGCAGCGGGCGGTGCTGGCCACGTACCTCGACCGGGTCGCCGACGTGCGCTACTCGGGGCTGTTCGACCGGCCCCTGCCGTACCGTCCGCTCGACCCGGTCCGGGTCGCCCTGCCCGCCCTGCCGTGGTTGTTCACCGCCTGCGTCGTCGCCTTCCTGCTGCTGTCGGCGCGATCCGTGCGCCGGCCGGCCCCGGCGGCGCCGAGCTTGGGCACCCCGGCCCGGCTGGCCGGCCTGACCGGGCTGGCCGTCGAGATGTCGGCGCTCACCTCCCGGACCAGTGACCCGGCGCTGACCCGGGGCATCACCAAGCTGCTGGCGGCCCGCGACGCCCTCACCGGGAACCTGCCGGATCCGCACGTCCGCGAGCTGCTCGACGACGCCGAGGCCGAGCTCGACGAGGCAGCGCGGCTGCTGCCCTTCGACGGCTACCGGCCCGGCGACCACCTGCGGAGGCCGGCGTGAGCAGACGGGTCACGCCGTTCGGCCTGGCTGTGGTGGCCTGCCTGATCCTGGCCGGCTGGGCGCTGTGGTCCGGCGGCATCCTGGACGGGCCGATCGCCCGGCAGGTCCGCTCATCGTCGGTCTACGCGGCCCCCGGCATCGACCTGGACCTCCCGGCCGCGCAGCGGGTGCTCGGCAACCGCCGGCTGGTTGTGATCATGCTGGCGCCCGGCACGGATGATCTGCGGCAGGGCTGCGACGCCGCCCGGCAGGCGGCCAAGGGCACGCTGGTGCTGGTGCTGAGCCGGCAGGACGACGAGTACGACACGTACGGCTGCGCGCTGCTGCCCGGCGTCGACGACGAGAACTTCGGCAGGGCCGCGGTGGCCGAGACGACGATCGGCTCGGGCATCGACGGGTTCGCCGACCGGCCGCTGGAGGCGCTGAAGGTGGTCGCCGTGAACTACGACGGGCTGGTCAAGGCCAAGGTGGTGCCCGACGGCGCGCGGACCATCAGCCCGTCGCTGCCGCGTTATCTGATCGCGGCGGCGGCGATCGCGGCGGTCCTGCTGGGCGCGGCCGGGCTGTACGTCGCCGGGCGCCGGGCCGGGCGGCTGGCGGTCGCCGGGCATGAGCGCCGGGCCGCGGCCGTCGACGCCGGGAACGCCACGAGCGCCGCCGCGGCGGTCCTCGCGCGGCAGATCGTCGAGCTGGACGGGCGGTCGCCGCGGGGGCGGCGCAAGACCTTCGACAAGCAGTACCGGCGGCTCGCCGGTGACTATGCCGAGCTGCTCGGCGACCTTGCGGACGGGACGGGTTCCGCGGCGCTGGACCGGCGGATCGAGGCGCTCAGCAAGCGGTGCCGGGAGCTGGCCGCCCGGACGACCTAGGCTTCTCCGGCTGTTCACGGGGCCCAGGACGCGTCGCGCCGGTCCGGCTCAGCTGGCGCGGTCCCGGGCCGCGTCGCACCAGCCGAGTTCGGCGGCCAGTCCGCGGGCGGTCTCGACCAGCTCGATCGCCCATCGGGACGGGTGGTGGGCCCGCCACAACATCGACCACGGGTAACTCGGCACCGACGCATCGAGCGGGCGCCAGACCAGCTCGGTGGACACGCCCGCCGTCGACTCCGGGGTGCACAGCACGCAGCGACCCTGCAACACCAGGTCCACGGCCGCGCGCAGCGTCTGCACACTGCCGGAGAACAGGGTCGGGAAGAAGCCCGCGGACCGGCACACCTCCGCGACGAAGCCGTTGAACTCGGGCGCCTGGTCCTCGTCGGCCAGCAGCAGCGTCTCGCCGCGCAGGTCGCTGACCGGGACGTGGCTCAGGGCGGCGTACGGGTGCCCGGCCGGGACCAGCACGCCCAGCGGATCGAGCCGGAAGATCTCCGCGGCGATCTCCGGCGCCGCCCCCGGCAGCCGCCCGATGCCCACGTCGAGCCGGCCGTCGGCGAGCAGCCGGCACTGCTCCGGCACGCCCGCGAGCACCTGGTGGACCTCCAGCTCCGGATGACGGGCCTGCACCGCGCGCAGCACCGGGCGTACGGCGTCGTAGCCCTCGTCGAGCACCCCGACCCGCAGCGTCGGCGCGGCGAGAGCCAGGCCCTGGGCCAGTACGGCGGCCCGGTCGACGTGCTCGACGATCTGCCGGGCCTCGATCAGGAAACGGGCGCCGGCCGGGGTGAGGGCGACGTGCCGGGTGGTCCGGTCGACCAGCAGCACGCCGACCGCGCGTTCGAGGCGTTGCACCTGGGCGCTGAGCGCCGAGGGGACGATGTGCTCGCGGGCGGCGGCCCGGCCGAAGTGCAGTTCCTCGGCCAGGGTGACGAAATAGCGCAACTGGCGCAGCTCGATGCGGTTGCCGCCGACTGTGTCGGAGACGGCGCGGAGAGCGGTGTGCCGGGGCAGGGTGCTCATGGTGCGACCTCCTCGATGACCCCGCTCATCCCATCGATACGTCCCCCGCAGTGTTATCGCTAACATTCATGTAGTCAAGCCGTAACAGAGTGGCAACATGACCCCCGGCAGGCCGTTGTTAGCGGTCACATGAAGACTTCGTCGTTCCAATAGTTGATATAGTCGACCGAGTTAGTAGACAAGGCAGGGATTCTCGCCGAAACTCGACCGATGGACCTCACCCTGGCGTTCGCCGGACTCGGCGTCGGCATCGTGGTCGGACTCACCGGCATGGGCGGCGGCGCCCTGATGACCCCCATCCTGGTCCTGGTCTTCGGCGTCCCGCCGGTCGCCGCGGTCTCCAGCGACCTGGCCGCCAGCGCGGTGATGAAGCCGTTCGGCGGCTGGGTGCACGCCCGCCGCGGCACGGTGAACTGGCGCCTCGTCGCCTGGCTCTGCGCCGGCAGCATCCCGAGCGCTTTCGCCGGCGTCCTGCTGCTGCGCCTGCTCGGCGACGACGAGACCGTGCAGCACACGATCAAGATCGCCCTCGGCGGCGCGCTGCTGCTGGCCGCGGGCGGCATGCTGCTCAAGGCCTGGGTGACCCGGAACCAGCGCGGCGACGGCCCGGCCGAGCCGATCACGGTACGCCCGATCCCCACCCTGCTGGTCGGCGTCGGCGGCGGCCTGATCGTGGGCCTGACCTCGGTCGGCTCCGGCTCCCTGATCATCGTGGCCCTGCTGGCGCTGTACCCGAAGCTGCGCGCCAACGACCTGGTCGGCACCGACCTGATCCAGGCCATCCCGCTGGTCATCTCGGCGGCGGTGGGCCACGCCCTCTTCGGCGACCTGCAACTGGACATCGCGGGCGCGGTCCTGATCGGCTCGATCCCGGGCGTCCTGCTGGGCGCGCGGATCTCGTCCCGGGCGCCGGGCGGCATCGTGCGGGCGGCGCTGGTGATCGTGCTGCTGGCCAGTGCGCTGAAGCTGCTGGACGTGCCGACCGCGGCGGTGGGCGTGATCACCGGGACGGCGGTTCTGATCGCTGTGGGACTGACGATCTGGCGGCGGAACCGCCGGCCGGTTGCCACCGTGCCGAGCCGGAACGAGGCAGCGGAGGACGACCACCAGGAGAGCGTGAGCGCCCGCTGAGCCGGGTCAGATCGCGTACTTGCGGAGCAGGTCGTTGATCATGCTCAGGTGCGCGACGGTGTTGTCCGGCAGCGGATCGGGGTTGAAGTGCATGACCGCGTTGCGCACCGTGCGAATCGTGTTGATCCGGGCCACGAACGTCGCCCGGTCCAGCGGCAGGCCGAGCTTCGCCCACAAGGCAGGGTTTTCCAGCACCCGCTGGTAGTCACCCATGGCCATGTCGTCGTGCGACTTGATCCTGTTGCCGGGCGGATCACAGGCGGCGACCACCTCGGCCAGGGTGATCTTGCGGATGATGGCCCGGCGCAGCAGCCGGTCGAGGTCGCCGATGAGGATGAACGGGTTCGCCATCTCCCCGTAGCGACCCGCGACGTCCGCGGCGGTGATGATGCCGGCGATCTCATTGGACTCGTTGCGGACGAACAGGAAACCGCGGCGCCGTAACTCGTCGAGCACGGTCAGCAGGTCGGACCGGTAGCTGACGTCGCGTGCCGGCACGATCGCGTCCGCGAGCACGGCGTGCGGATCGTCGAGCAGGGCCTGCGCGATCGACTGCCACGTCACCGCCCCCCGCAGGTTGTGCTTGCCGGACAGCACCGCGAGCTGCGAGAAGTCGTTGAGCAGGAGTTTGGTCTTGGCCTCCTGGAGGGTGGCTGTCGGCTTCACCCATTCGACACCGGCGAGCGCCGCGGCGAGGTTGCCCACCATCAGGCCGATGTAGGGCGACTCGGCCTCGTCCTCGTCGTCCACCGGCGGGGCCGCGGTGTCCACCGCTTCGTCGGTCTCCTGGTCCGCCTCCTGCGCCGCGGTGATGATCGTGACCCGGGTCTCCAGCGTCACGCTGCGGAAGTTCGGCCGGGTGGCGAGTCCGTGGTTGGCCAGGTCAGCCTCGATCCGGACGATCTGGTCACCCCGGTCCTTGGCCCCCCAGAAGGACAGCAGCTCGCGGACCGAGATGCGCTCCGGCGCATCGCCCTCCGCGCGGACCCGCGCCGTGCGCAGCCACTCGTGGACCTGCGCCGGAGATCCCACCTCCTCGTCGGGCGCCGCCGTCTCCTCGACGGTGTCCGCCACGGCCTGGTCGAGCAGATCCTGGCGCAGCGCGTCCAGCGACGCGCCGGTCGATTCGAGCAGCCAGGCGTGCCAGCCGTCCACAGCGCGCATGTTCGCGGCGACCATGGCCGCGCGCGACGGCGAACGGTACTCGTCGCCGTCCGCCAGGCGCAGCCGCCCGGACTCCAGGACCTCGGCGACGTGGGTCTGCCCCACCCGGGGACGGCTGAAGCGGACCCGCTCCCCCGGCTTGAGCAGTCCGGCCGCGATGAGGTCGGCCAGCGTCACCCGCCGCCCGTCCAGCAGATGCATGGACCGGCCCGCCTCGTCGGTCATCAGGGCCTCAGACCTTCGTACTTGCGGCGGGCACCGGAAGCCTGATCCACCAGCCGGCGGCGGATCATCGCAACGGTCAGCGACGACGGGATGTCCACCTTGAGGTGTCTGCCCACCGCCAGCAGATCCGTCTTGCGCAACTTCCTGCCGTTCACCTGCACGGTCGACAGGTAGGTCAGGCCGTCGACGGTCGACTCCTGCCGGCGCAACCCGGCCACGATCTCGGAATAGTCATCGCTCGCCTCCCGCTGCGCCGGTGGCCGCGCGGTCCTCGGCTTCAGCGGCGGCTTCGCCTCGGCGACGGCAGGCGCCGGCTGGGCCGGGCCGCCCACCGTCAGCGCAAGGCGGCCGTCGGCGATGCCCGCGAGCTGGTCCGCCGGCAGGCGCAGCAGGAACCCGGTCACCTGGTGCACCAGCTTGAGCACGCTGAGCAGGTCGGCACTCATCGGCGGGACCCCCCGGAAGCGATGGCCGCGACGAACTCCTCCGAGAGCGCGCGCAACTCCTGGCTCACCGGGTCGTTGAGCGGCGCGGACAGGATGGCGGGCACGCCGTCGCGCCCCGCCTCGGCGAAGTAGGTCGGGCTGTTGCGGATGGTCGACTCGAAGACCGGTACGCCGCCGACCGCCCGGATCTCGTCGATCTGCATGCGCTGGCTGCCGATCGGCCGGCCGGCGTAGATCTGCGTCATGGTGAAGGCCACCCCGGCGATCCGCGGGTCGATGCGGTCGCCGGCCGCACCGGCACCGGGCGCGTGCCCGACGTAGTCGTTGTATTCCGCGACGAGTTTGGCGACGCTGTGCTGCAGGTAGCCGATGCCGAGGGTGGACAGGTAATCCGCCTTCGCCGGCACCAGCAGGTAGTCGCTGGCCACGATGGCCGTCTTGGTGACCAGGCCGAAGTTCGGCGGGCAGTCGATCAGCACGATGTCGTAGCCGCTGAAGGCCGGGGACCGCAGCGCCTCGGCGAGACAGTCGTGCAAGCGCAGAAATTTACGCTTGTTCTCGGCCAGAGTGACCCCGCCGCCGAGCCGCGCCGCCATGTGCAGGTCGACGTCGATGAGGGCGAGGTGCGAGGAGATCAGGTCGAGCTGGCCCGCGCCCTGCTTGATCACCGCGTTGACCCGCTCCGGCGTGAGGATCAGCTCATCGAGCCGGACGCTCTGGCCGGGCATGTCCCCGTCGTACCAGCGCTGGATGGTCCGGGTGTCGCGCAGGTCGGCGTTCCACTCCTCGACGGTGAAGAACGAGAACGTCAGGTTCGTCTGCGGATCGAGGTCGATCATCAGGACGCGATAGCCGCCGTTGGCGATCTCGGCGGCGAGATTGGCGGTGAGCGTGGTCTTGCCCACGCCACCCTTGTAGTTCATCACGGACACCACGTGCACGAGCGACCCCCAGGATCCTGCGCCGGACGTCCAGTGCACCCTCGATTCCGGCGCCGGGCAAACCTGCGGTAGCCGCGCGGAAGACATTCAGTAGACGCGCTCCAGCCCGGCGGGCGACCGCCGGGCTGGAGTGTCACGTGGCTGCGCGGTGAGGGCGGGCGGGGGTGTTGCTCCTGGTGACGCTGCGCCCGTACCCGTGGGGGTTCAGCGTGGGACCACGCTCTCGATGGACCATTCGCGCCAGCCGTCCAGCTTGTCCGAGGCCGTCTGGAGCTGGTCCGACACCGGACCCGGGCCGGTCGAGCCGGCCGTCGTCCGGGCCGCCAGCGCCGAGCGGACGCTGAGCACCTCGCGCACCGACGGGTCGAGATGCTCGCTGACCGTCTTCAGGTCCTCGTCCGAGACGTCCTCCAGCTCGCATTCCCGGGCCGCGCACAGGGCCACCAGGCGGCCGGTGATCTCGTGGGCGTCGCGGAACGGGACGTGCTTGCGGACCAGCCAGTCCGCCACCTCGGTGGCCAGGGAGAAGCCGATCGGGGCGGCCGCGGCGAGGCGGTCCACCCGTACCGTCATGGTCGAGATCATTCCGGCCAGCGCGGGGAGCAGCAGCTGGAGCGTGTCGATCGCGTCGAAGGCCGGCTCCTTGTCCTCCTGCATGTCGCGGTCGTAGGTCAGCGGCAGGCCCTTGAGCATGGTCAGCACCGCGACCAGGCCGCCGATGAGCCGGCCCGCCTTGCCGCGGGCCAGCTCCGCGATGTCCGCGTTCTTCTTCTGCGGCATGATCGACGAGCCGGTGGCGAACGCGTCGTCGAGGATCACCCAGCCGAACTCCTGCGAGGTCCAGAGGACCACCTCCTCGCCGAGGCGGGACAGGTGCACGCCGATCAGGCCGGTGATGAAGAGGAACTCGGCGACGAAGTCGCGGTCCGACACCGCGTCCATCGAGTTCTGCGCCGGGGCCTTGAAACCCAGCTCCTTGGCCACCGCGCCCGGGTCCAGCGGCAGCGACGAGCCGGCCAGGGCACCCGAGCCCAGCGGGGAGATCGCCGTCCGGGCGTCCCAGTCGCGCAGCCGGTCCAGGTCGCGCAGCAGCGGCTGGACGTGGGCCAGCAGCCAGTGGCCGAAGCTCACCGGCTGGGCGTGCTGCAGGTGGGTCATGCCCGGCGCGGGCGTGTCGAGGTGCCGGCCGGCCTGCTCCAGGAGCGCGTCGGCCAGCTCGACCACCGCGGCGGCCACTCCGCGGGCGTGGTCCCGCAGGTACATCCGCAGGTCGGTGGCGACCTGGTCGTTGCGGGAACGGCCCGCGCGCAGCTTGCCGCCCAGGGTGCCGAGGCGCTCCAGCAGGCCGCGTTCCAGGGCGGTGTGCACGTCCTCGTCCTCGACGGTCGGGCGGAACTCCCCCGCCGCGCAGGCCGACTCCAGGTCGTCCAGCGCGGCCAGCATCTGGCCCAGCTCGTCCGCGTCGAGCAGGCCCGCGCCGGCCAGGACGCGGGCGTGGGCCCGCGAGGCCGCGATGTCGTACGGGGCCAGGCGCCAGTCGAAATGCACACTCACGCTCAGCCGGGCCAGGGCCTCCGCCGGTCCGCCGGCGAAACGGCCACCCCACAGCCTGGTCGGACCTTCGGTCTCCGGCACGCGCTCACTCCTTCGATTTGGTTCGGGTGACCCACGATAGGGTCCGTCCCATGACGCTCGACCTGCACGATGATGTTGTCTCATTGACCCGCGCGCTCTGCGACATCCCCTCGGTCAGCGGCGACGAGGGCACCCTCGCCGACGCCGTGGAGGCCTCCCTGCGCAAGCTGGGCCACCTCGAGGTGCTGCGCGACGGCGACGCCCTGGTGGCTCGCACGAACCTGGGCCGGGACAAGCGGATCGTGCTCGCCGGGCACCTGGACACCGTACCGATCAAGGACAATCTTCCCACCTGGACCACCGGCGACGGCGAGGCCCAGCTCCTGCACGGGCGCGGCACCTGCGACATGAAGGCCGGCCTGGCCACCCAGCTGCGCATCGCCGCGACCGTCACCGAGCCGCGCCACGACCTCACCTTCGTCTGCTACGACAACGAGGAGGTCGCCTCGGTCAAGAACGGGCTCGGCCGCCTCGTGCGCAACCACCCCGACTGGCTGGCCGGTGACTTCGCCATCCTGGGCGAGCCCTCCAACAGCGGCGTCGAGGGCGGCTGCCAGGGCACCATGCGGGTACGGATCACGCTGAAGGGCAAGGCCGCGCACACCGCCCGGGCCTGGCGCGGAATCAACGCCATCCACGCCGCCGCTCCCGTGCTGGCCATCCTCAACGCCTACGAGCCGCGGCGCCCGTTCGTCGACGGCTTGCAGTACCACGAGGGCCTCAACGCCGTGAACATCCAGGGCGGCATCGCCGGCAACGTGCTGCCCGACGAGTGCGTCATCGACATCAACCACCGGTTCGCGCCGGACCGCAGCGTCGACGAGGCCTACGCGTACCTGCGGGAGGTCTTCGCCGGCTACGAGCTGGAGATCCGCGACCAGGCGCCGGGCGCGCGCCCGGGCCTGGACCAGCCGGCGGCGGCCGAGTTCCTGGCCGTGGTGGGCAAGGAGCCGGCGCCGAAGTTCGGCTGGACGGACGTGGCCCGCTTCGCCGAACTCGGCATCCCGGCGGTCAACTACGCACCGGGCGACCCGCTGCTGGCCCACACCGACGAGGAGTACGTGCCGGTCGCCGAGATCCGCGAATGCGAACGGGTCTTGGCCGCTTGGTTGAGCTGAGAGCCAGAGCATCCTCCCGGTACGGGGATGACGCGTCGACAACCGCGAGCACCACCTCCTCGCCACCACCGGCGACCTGAGCGCCGGGTCACCGCAGTGCCGCACCGCCGGGCGAAGACGGTGGCAAGGCTGCGGTCGCGCATCCGGCCGGCCGGGCGACACACCCCGCCGGCGGGACGACGCGCTCGGCCGGCCGACCGACGGTGCGGTGACTCGGCGCGGTGGTGGGGTCCGCGACGCCCACACGGTCTGTTCCGAGTGGCCTTCCCGGGGCGAGTGCGACGGCGGAGACGAGCACGGACAGCGACGCCAAGCCACCCGAGCAGGAAGATCTTGGTAACCGGTGGTGGTCAACGCCTTCTCCCCGTACCAGGAAATGTCATTTGTCGTGTGCAGCGGCGTTTTTGGCGATTGCGCCCGGGATGGCGTACATGTGGGCGAAGGCGCGGGCCTGCTCGCCGGTCCACAGGGACGAGCCGTAGCCGTAGACCACGCCCTGCCGGGTCGCCGCGTCCAGCAGGCTGTACGGGCTGCGGCTGCCCAGGGGGATCACGTTGCCCTTGTGCAGCCGGATCCGCACCTCGCCGGTGACCCGGGTCTGGCTGGAGTCGAGGAACGCCCGGAAGTCGTCCAGGATCGGGTCGTAGTAGACGGCCTCGTGCAGCAGGTCGCCGTACGTGTTGCCGAGCTGGAGCTTGGTGGCCTGCTGCCGGTTGCTCAGGGTGAGGCGCTCCAGCTCGCGGTGCGCCGCGATCAGGGTGAGCATGCCGGGGGCCTCGAAGCCGACCCGGGCCAGGTTGCCCACCATGGTCGAGCCCATGTGGATGCCCCGCCCGACGCCGTGCTCGGCGGCCAGCGTGTTCAGTGAGCGCAGGATCGCGTAGTTCGGCGCGTCCGGGCCGGTCCCCTCGATCGGGGTGCCGTCCAGCGTCGTCGCCGAGGTGACCTCGCCCTGGTCGAAGGCCAGGATCAGCTCGACCCCGTCCGCAGGGGCGTCGTTGATGGACTTCGTGCTCTCCCAGGCCTCCTCGGGCAGGTAGTCCCAGGAGCCGTAGGTCTCCTTGCCGCCGATCGAGGTGCCGATCAGACCCTCGTTGATCGAGTACGTGGTGACCTTGTCGCTGGTCTCGAAGCCGTGCCCGCGCAGGAAGTCACGCTCGAACTCGCGGGTCAGCCGCTCGTCGCGGATCGGGGTGATGATCTCCAGCTGCGGGGCCAGCGCCCGGATCACCGAGTCGTAGCGCACGTGGTCGGCGCCCGCGCCGGTGGAGCCGTGCGCGATCGCGTCGGCGCCGTTGTCCAGCGCGCACTGCACGACCTTCTCCGCCTGGACCAACCGCTCCGCGCCGACGCAGGACGGGTAGCCGCCGTTGCGCAGGTAGTTCGCCTTGATCGCGTACGTGACCACCCGGGCGTACAGCTCCTCGCGGGCGTCGATGACGAAGTGCTGTGCCGAGCCGAGCTCCTCCGCGCGGGCCCGGACGACGTCACCCTCGCCGCTGTGCAGGCCGCCGGTGTCGACGTTGGCGGTGAGCACCTCCCAGCCCTGCTCGCGCAGGGAGACCAGGGCGTACGACGTGTCGAGGCCACCGGAGAAGGCGAGGACGATCTTGCGCTTGGACATCAACAATTCCTTATCAGGATGCGGGGATCTCGAGGATGGGCACGTAGGTCCGGCCGTCCTGGACCAGGTGACCGGGGGCGAGCACGTAGAACGTGGCCTCGTGGGCCTCGATCGCCTTCTGCATGGCCCGCTGCCGCTCGTAGTCGAACGGGTCGAGCAGGAACGACGGCTCCGGCTCGGGCCCGGTGACCGGCACGGTGAAGTCGTTCTCGTAGACGAACGAGCCGGGCGAGGTGTGGAACGGCACGGTCGCCACCATGATGCGCAGCCGGCCGAAACGGGTGTGCACCCGCAGGGCGCTGTTGTCGTACTGGGTGACGCCGTCGAGCTTCTGCGCCTGGTACGCCGACAGCGCCAACGCCTTGAGCGCCTTGCCCAGCCCGACGCTGGTCCACAGTGACCACAGCGACCAGCCGACCCAGGTGCCCGGGGCCGCACTGGGCGCGGCGCAGTAGCCGGCGATCGGGATCGGGCCGTTGTAGTCGCTCTGCTTGGCCTTGTCGAACACCGCCCGCATGTGGCGCTTGGCGTCCGCGTCGAAGGCGCTGGTCTCCAGCACCTCGGTGAACGACGACTGCGGCAGCGCGGCGATGACCGCGGCCGAGGGCATCAGGATCAGGTCGACCATCACCCACTGCGGCATCGGGATGCCCCGGTCGCCGAACGCGATGCCGTTCATCACGTTGAACAGGTTGAGGAACGCGCCGGTGTCCCAGCCCTTGTCCTCGGTCGTGTCGGTGAAGTCGAGCCAGCTCAGCTTGTGGCCGTACGGGGCCTCGTTGAGGAACGGCCGCAGCGACTCGTTGGACGCCAGGTAGAACTCCAGCCCGTGGTTCAGGAGCTTCTGCATGTTGTCGGCGAAGCCGGGGAAGTGTGCCTCGACGGCGGTCATGGTTGGCTCCCTTCGGGGTCGGCACGGCTCCAGGCCGTGAGCTTCTCGGCGAGCGCGGCGCCCGGCCCGGCGCCGGAGTCGCGGGCCACCACCAGGATGGTGTCGTCGCCGGCGATGGTCCCGACGACGTCGGGCAGCCCCGAGCGGTCCAGGGCGCTGGCCAGGAACTGCGCCGCGCCCGGCGGCACCCGCAGCACCACCAGGTTGCCGCTGACGTCGACCGAGTTGAGCAGTTCCCGCAACAGCCGGATCAGCCGGGCCGGGGCCTGCTCGACCGGGCGCAGGGCGGGCAGCCCGTCCTCGGGGATGACGTAGACCCCGCCGGCCTTGACCGCCCGCAGCTCCTCCAGGTCGCGCGACAGCGTCGCCTGGGTGACCTGGACGCCGTCGACGGCCAGCAGGTCGGCCAGTTCGGTCTGCGACCGCACGGCCTTGTCCCGCACCAGCTCGACGATCCGCGCGTGCCGCGCCGCCCGCGTCCCCGGCCCGGTCACTGCTGATCCAACAGCCAGGCGAGCAGGGCCTTCTGCGCGTGCAGGCGGTTCTCGGCCTGGTCGAAGACCGCGCTCTGCGCGCCGTCCATCACCTCGTCGGTGATCTCCTCGCCGCGGTGCGCCGGCAGGCAGTGCAGCACGATCGCGTCGGGCGCGGCCGCGGCCAGCAGGTCCTTGTTGATCTGGTACGGCCGGAACGGCGTGTGCCGGTCGATCCCGTCGTCCTCCATGCCCATCGACGTCCAGGCGTCGGTGGCCAGCACGTGCGCGCCGGTGGCCGCTTCGCGCGGGTCACGCAGCACAGCGACGGAACCGCCGGTGCCCGCCGCGATCTCCGCCGCCCGGGCCACCACGGCCGGGTCCGGGTCGAAGCCCTCCGGACCGGCGACCCGTACGTGCAGGCCCGCCGTCGCGCCGGCCAGCAGGTACGAGTGGGCCATGTTGTTGGCGGCGTCGCCCACGTAGGTCAGCGTGCGCCCGGCCGTGGTGCCCAGCCGCTCGCGGATCGTCTGCAGGTCGGCCAGCAGCTGGCAGGGGTGGAAGCCGTCGGTGAGCGCGTTGACCACCGGCACGTGCACGTCGGAGGCCAGCTCGGCCAGCCGCTCGTCGCCGGAGGTGCGGAACACGATCGCGGACACGTACCGGGAGACGACCCGGCCCGCGTCCAGCAGCGACTCGCCGCGGCCGAAGTGGGTGGCCTGGGTGTCCACCACGATGGCGTTGCCGCCCAGCTCGGGGATGCCGGTCTCGAACGACAGCCGGGTGCGCAGGCTGACCTTGTCGAAGAACACGGCGACCGACCGGGGGCCCGCCAGCGGCCGGTACGCGAACCGGTCGGCCTTCATCGCGGCGGCCAGGTCGAGCACCGCGCTCTGCTCGGCGGGCGACAGATCGTCGTCCCGCAGGAAGTGCCGCGTCATGAGAGGGCCTCCCCGAGGGCCGCGACGAACGCCTCGGCCTGCTCGGTGGTCAGGATCAGCGGCGGGGCGAGCCGGATCACGTCGGGCTGGATCGGGTTCACCAGGAAACCCGCCTCCTGCAAGGACTTCGCCACCGCGGCCGAGACCGGCGCGGTGAGCTCGATGCCGAGCAGCAGCCCGGCCCCCCGGACCCCGGCGATCGCCGGACTGTGCAGACCCTCGACGCCGCGCCGGATCAGTTCACCGACCCGCTTGACGTGATCGAGCAGGCCCTCGCCGGCGATGGTCCGGATGACGGCCAGGCCGGCCGCGCAGCTGACCGGGTTGCCGCCGAAGGTGGTGCCGTGCGAGCCGGGCCCGAACAGCTCCCCGGCCGGGCCGAAGGCGATGCAGGCGCCCAGCGGCAGGCCGCCGCCGAGCCCCTTGGCCAGCGTCACGACGTCGGGCTCGACGCCCTCGCTCTGGTGGTGGAACCAGTGCCCGGTGCGCCCGATGCCGGTCTGCACCTCGTCGAGCACCAGCAGCGTGCCGGTGGCGGTGCAGATCTCCCGGGCCGCGGCCAGGTAACCGGGCGGCGGCACGACCACGCCCATCTCACCCTGGATCGGCTCGAGGATGAGCATGGCGGTCTGCGTCGTGACCGCCGCGCGCAGGGCTTCCGCATCGCCGTACGGGACGTGGGTGACCTCGCCCGGCAGCGGCCGGAACGGCTCACGCTTGCCGGGCTGACCGGTCAGGGCGAGCGCCCCCATCGTGCGGCCGTGGAAGCCGCCCTCGGTGGCGACCACGTGGGTGCGACCGGTGAGCCGGGACAGCTTGAACGCGGCCTCGTTGGCCTCCGCCCCCGAGTTGCTGAAGATGACCCGGCCCGGGCGCCCGGCCAGGGCCAGCAGCAGCTCGGCCAGGGCCAGCGGCGGCTCGGCCAGGTAGAGGTTGGAGACGTGGCCCAGGGTGGCGACCTGCTGGGAGACCGCGGCGACGACGGCCGGGTGGGCGTGGCCCAGGGCGTTCACCGCGATGCCACCGAGCAGGTCGACGTACTCCTTGCCGTCCTCGCCGACCACGACGGCGCCGGAGCCGCTGATCAGGCCCAGCGACGGCGTGCCGTAATTGTTCATCATGCTCTGCGACCAGCGCTCGGTGAACGAGCTCATGACGGAACCACCATCGTGCCGAATCCTTCCGAGGTGAACACTTCGAGCAGCGTCGAGTGCGGCACGCGGCCGTCGACCACGTGCGCCGCGGGGACGCCGCCCTGCACCGCCCGCAGGCACGCCTCCATCTTCGGCACCATGCCCGACTGGAGGCTGGGCAACAGCTTCTCCAGGGCGTCGGCGTCGATCTGCGAGGTGAGCGAGGAGGTGTCGGGCCAGTTGGTGTAGAGGCCGGGCACGTCGGTGAGCACGACCAGCTTGCGGGCGCCGAGCGCGACGGCGAGGGCGGCCGCGGCGGTGTCGGCGTTGACGTTGTGCACCAGGCCGTCGGCGTCGGGCGCGACGGTGGCGACGACCGGGATGCGCCCGGCCGCGATCAGGTCGTCCACCGCCGAGGTGTCGACCTGCGCGACGTCGCCGACCTGGCCGATGTCGACCGGCTCACCGTCGACCACCGCGGACCGGCGCACGGCGGTGAACAGCCGGGCGTCCTCACCGGACAGACCGACGGCGAACGGGCCGTGCTCGTTGATCAGGCCGACCAGTTCGCGGCCGACCTGGCCGACCAGCACCATCCGCACGACGTCCATCGCCTCCGGGGTGGTGACCCGCAGGCCGCCGCGGAACTCGCTCTCGATGCCGAGCCGGCCGAGCATCGACGAGATCTGCGGGCCGCCGCCGTGCACCACGACCGGCTTGATGCCGGCGTACCGCAGGAAGACCATGTCGGCGGCGAAGGCCCGCTGCAGCTCCGGGTCGATCATCGCGTTGCCGCCGTACTTGATGACGACGGTGGTGCCGTGGAAGCGTTCGAGCCAGGGCAGGGCCTCGATCAGGATGGCGGCCTTGTCGGAAGCGTTCACGAGCTGTACGCCGAGTTCTCGTGCACGTACGCGTGCGACAAGTCGGTGGTGCGGATCGTCGCGCTCATCTCACCCTCGTGCAGGTGCACGGTGATGGTCACGTCCCGGCCGCTCAGGTCCACCTTGGACCGGTCCTCGGCGGCGGCCCCGCCCCGGCACACCCACACACCGTTGACGGCGACGTCGATGCGGTCCGGCGCGAACGCCGCGGCCGTGGTGCCGACCGCGGCCAGGATCCGGCCCCAGTTCGGGTCGTTGCCGAACAGCGCGGTCTTGACCAGGTTGTTGCGCGCGACCGTACGCCCGACCTCGACCGCGTCGGCCTCGCTGGCCGCGCCCAGCACCTCGATGGCGATGTGCTTGGTGGCGCCCTCGGCGTCGTCGATCAGCTGACGGGCCAGGTCGTCGCAGACGGCGGTGACCGCGGCGGTCAGCTCCTCCTGCGTCGGCTGGACGTCGGAGGCGCCGCTGGCCAGCAGCAGCACGGTGTCGTTGGTGGACATGCAGCCGTCGGCGTCGATCCGGTCGAAGGTCAGCCGGGTGGCCTCGCGCAGCGCGGTGTCCAGCGCCTCGGAGCCGGCGACCGCGTCGGTGGTGAGCACGACCAGCATGGTGGCCAGGGCCGGCGCGAGCATCCCGGCGCCCTTGGCGATGCCGCCGACCGACCAGCCCTCGCCGTGCGCGACCGCGTTCTTCGCCACGGTGTCGGTGGTCATGATGGCGCTCGCTGCGGCCGGGCCGCCGTCCGGCTTCAGCGCCTTGACCGCGGCGGTCACGCCGGGCAGCAGCTTGTCCATCGGCAGCAGCTCGCCGATCAGGCCGGTCGAGCACACCGCGATGTCCCCGGCACCGACCAGCAGCGGCTTCGGCCCCCCGCGCAGCACGGCGGCGGTGTGCTCGGCGGTGGCGTGGGTGTCCCGGAAGCCCTGCGTGCCGGTGCAGGCGTTGGCGCCACCGGAGTTGAGCACGACGGCCCGGACGACACCGCCCTTGAGCACCTGCTGGCTCCACATCACGGGAGCGGCCTTGACCCGGTTGGCGGTGAAGACGCCGGCCACGGTGGCGTCGGGCCCGTCGTTGACGACGACCGCCACGTCGGGACCGCCGCCGGTCTTCAGCCCCGCGGCGACACCGCTGGCCCGGAACCCCTTGGGGGTGGTGATCGTCACGGAGCGACTCCGAATACCGTCAGGCCTGCGGTCTCCGGCAGGCCGAGCATGAGGTTGGCGCACTGCACGGCCTGGCCCGCGGCGCCCTTGCCGAGATTGTCCAGGGCACTGACGACGACGATCCGGCCGGAGTCGACGTCGAGAGTGGCCTGCAGGTGACAGGAGTTGGATCCGGCCGTGGCCGCGGTGTGCGGCCAGGTGCCGGCGGGCAGGACGTGCACGAACGGCTCGTCGGCGTACGCGGCCTGGAGCACGGCCCGCGGGTCGGCGTCCCCGAGCGGCCTGGCCGTGACGGTGGCGAGAATGCCGCGCGGCATCGGTGCGAGCACCGGGGTCATCGACAGCGAGGTGGCGCCGGTGGCCTGCTTGATCTCGGGGACGTGCTGATGGGCACCGACCTTGTAGGGCGACAGGTCACCCATCACCTCGCTGGCCAGCAGGTTGACCTTGGCGGACCGGCCGGCCCCGGACGTGCCGGAGGAGGCGACCACCACGACGTCGGCGGGATCGGCGGCCCCGGCGGCGATCAGCGGGGCCAGGGCGAGGGCGATGGTGGCCGCGTAGCAGCCGGTGTTGGCCACCCGGTCGCTGGCGGCGATGGCGGCCCGGTGCCCGGGCAGCTCCGGCAGGCCGTAGGTCCAGGTGCCGGCGTGCGTGCCGCCGTAGTACCGGCCCCAGGCGCCGGCATCGTGCAGCCGGAAGTCGGCGCCCAGATCGACGATCTTGACCCCCGCGGGCAGCTGCGCGGCCAGCGCCGCCGACTGCCCGTGCGGCAGAGCCAGGAAGACCAGATCAGCGTCGGCCAGGGTCGGCGCGTCGGTCGCCCCGAGGACCAGATCCAGGCCCGCGAGCTGCGGGTGTACGGCGGCCACGGGCGTTCCCGCCTGACTGTGCGCCGTGGCGGCGACGAGGTCGAACTCGGGGTGCCCGGCGATCAGGCGCAGCAGCTCGCCCCCGGCGTACCCACTCGCCCCGGCGACAGCGACCCTGATTCCCATACTTACCTCCGCATGACTATGCAGAGGACGGTATCAACGCGCAGAGCCAGGAAGCAACCTCGAAAGGTGGCGCCCTCACCCGATCAGGTGCAGCCGGAAGGCGGCGTCGCGGACGAGCAGCACGCCGATGATGGCCAGGATCCAGCCCAGCGCCCCGTCCAGGTGCCGGGACATCCAGGCACTGACCAGCTGCAACGGCGTCTCGGTCCGACTGCCCAGCGTCTTGCGCACCCCGAGCAGCAGCAGCGCGGGCAGCACCATCACGACGACGTACCCGGTGAGCAGCGCCACTCGCCCGGGCGGGCCCACGTCCGCCGCCGTCAGCAGGCCGATGGCCGCGAGGTACGGCACCATCGACAGCACCTCGATGCCCGCGGCGGCGACGCCCAGCCCGGCCATCGCCCGCGAAGAGGCCCCGGCGGTCGACAGCCGGGTCCGCCAGCGCGTCGCCGGGTCCGTCCCACCCCGGCGGGCCCGACGCCGGCGCACCCGCTTGGGCTCGAAGAAGAAGCTGAGCAGGAAGAGGGCGACGCCCACGACGAGCTGGACCCGGCCGACGACATCGTGGCCGTCGAGCAGGCCACGCAGCGAGCCCGCGCCGATGATCAGGATCAGCCCGACGACGAGGTAGAAGCCCGCGACGGTGGCGAGATAGACGAAGAACTGCGGCACCCGCAGCTTCGGCTCGAGCAGCATCCACAGGGGAATGAGCAGCGTCCCGATGCTCGTGCTGTCGACCAGGGCCAGCCCCGCCAGGGCGGCGACAAGAGTCCACTCCACCGCGAGGACTCTAGGTGCCGCCCACGACGTTCCGCTGCCCTGGCGGGGCCTCCGGGACCGGACGGACGGTCCGGCGGGCGGGCCGGGCCGGCCGCTATCGTGCCCCGGTGAGGTCCACTGTGCGGATACGTCATGTCCTGGCCGTCGGTGCGGTCCTGGCCGCGCTCGCCGGCTGCGGCTCCGCCCAACCTGCCGGTTCGCCGGGAGGTCCGCCACCCGGCGGCTCGCCACCGCCCGGTGGCCCGCCGCCCGGTGGCCCGCCGCCCGGTGGCCCGCCGCCCGGTGGCCCGCCGCCGCCGGGGATGCTGCCGCCGCCGGACCGGGCGACCGCCGAGGCCTACGTCGCCGACCTGCGGCGGATCGACCCGGCCATCGTCGGGGACGGCGACCTCCGCCGGCTCGTCGACCGGGGCCTGAACCAGTGCGCCGGCGTCAAGCAGTGGCCGGACGACCAGGCCAAGCTGGTGGCGCTGACCAACCAGCGCTTCACCGCGCCGGACCATCCCGACGGCTTCGGCGAGGCCACCGCCGCCCGGATCCTCGAGGTCGTGCGCAAGCGGATCTGCCCCTCCTACTGAGCGGCGGTGGACGGGTGGCGACCGGGGCGGGTATGACTTCAGCCATGGCTGACAAGGATCTGCTCCGCATCCGGGAGACCGCCCTGGCGTACGCCGAGGCGGTCCGCACCACCCAGCGTTTCTTCGACCGCGTCGAGGACCTCGACGACCCTTCCGTGCAGGCCGAGTACGCGAACCTGGCCCAGCGCGAGAAGGAGGCCGCCGAAGCCCGCCTGGACGCCATCGACGCCGTGGGGATCGAAGTGCCGAGCGTGGACAGCAGCGACGACGACGCCTGACCGTACGCCCGGTTCCGGTACAAATTGACCGAAGATACGACCCCTGGGGTCGCCGGTACCGGTTCCGGGCTGTGCGACACTTCCGGACGCTTACCGATGTGTTGCGTTTCGGAGGAAACCTCGTGGCCGCTGCGGACCCGTACCGTGATCCCTCGCTGCCCGTCGAGCAGCGGGTCGAGGATCTGCTCGGCCGGATGACTCTGGCCGAGAAGGTCGGCCAGATGTTGCAGCTCGACGCGCGCGGCGACCTGAAGGACGCGGTCAGCACCCGGCTCGCCGGCTCGATCCTGCACGCCTCCCCGCAGCGCATGCTGGAGGCGATCGACCTGGCCGCCGGCACCCGGCTCGGCATCCCGCTGATCACCGCCGAGGACTGCATCCACGGCCATGGCTTCTGGCCCGGCGCGACGGTCTTCCCGACCCAGCTCGCCATGGCCGCCAGCTGGGACGCGGACCTGGTCGAGCGGGTGGCCCGGACCACCGCGATCGAGGTCTCGGCGACCGGCATCCACTGGACCTTCTCCCCCGTGCTGTGCATCACCCGGGACCTGCGCTGGGGCCGGGTGGACGAGACCTTCGGCGAGGACCCGTTCCTGATCGGTGAGCTCGGCGCCGCGATGGTCCGCGGCTACCAGGGCGACGGCCTGACCGACCCGACCGCCGTGCTGGCCTCGGCCAAGCACTTCGCCGGCTACTCCGAGACCCAGGGCGGGCGCGACGCCAGTGAGGCCGACCTGAGCCCGCGCAAGCTGCGTTCGTGGTTCCTGCCGCCGTTCGAGCGGGTCGCCCGCGAGGGCTGCGCCACCTTCATGCTCGGCTACCAGTCGATGGACGGCGTACCCATCACGCTCAACCGGTGGCTGCTCAACGACGTGCTCAAGCAGGAGTGGGGCTTCACCGGCACGCTGGTCACCGACTGGGACAACGTCGGCCGGATGGTCTGGGAGCAGAAGGTCTGCGCCGACCTGGTCGACGCCGCCGCGCAGGCCGTCCGGGCGGGCAACGACCTGGTGATGACCACCCCGGGCTTCTTCGAGGGCGCGCAGTCCGCGGTCGAGCAGGGCCGGATCAGCGAGGACGAGATCGACGCGGCGGTCCGGCGGATCCTGCGGCTCAAGTTCGCGTTCGGCCTCTTCGAGAACCCGCGGGCCCCGGACGCCGTACGGCAGGCAGCCGTGATCGGGCACCGCGACCACGCCGCGCTCAACCTCGAGATCGCCCGCCGCTCGCTGGTGCTGCTGCGCAACGACGGCACCCTGCCGCTGGCCGGTGGCCTGGTCGCCGACGCGGACGGGCGCGCCTCGGGGGCCACCGGCACGCGGACCGTCGCGGTCATCGGCCCCAACGCGGACGCCCCGCAGTCGCAACTGGGTGACTGGGCCGGCGCCTCCGGGCAGGTCGACTGGATGCCCGACGGCCAGCCCCGCGAGCTGATCGAGACCGTGCTCGACGGCTTCCGCCGGGTCGCCCCGGCCGGCTGGACGATCAGCACCGCGCTCGGCGCCGAGATCGAGCGGCTGGTGCCGGACCCGGCCGGTGCGACGTACCCGGACGGGCAGCCGCGACCGCCGATCTCCGAGGCCGCCACCGCCGACCCCGCGCTCATCGCCGAGGCGGTGGCCGCCGCGCGCGCCGCCGACTACGCGGTCGTCGTGGTGGGCGACACCGTCGCACTGACCGGCGAGAGCAAGTCCACCGCGACGCTGGAGCTGCAGGGCGGCCAGATCGCGCTGCTGGACGCGCTCGCCGAGCTCGACACCCCGGTGGTGCTGGTGCTGCTGAACTCCAAGCCGGCCGCGCTGCCGCCGTCCGCGCTGGCCTCGGCCGCGATCGTGCAGGCGTTCAACCCGGGCATGCGCGGCGGCCGGGCGCTGGCCGAGCTGCTGTTCGGGCTGATCGAGCCGACCGGGCGGATGCCGCTGTCGGCCGCCCGGCACGTGGGCCAGCAGCCGGTCTACTACAACCAGATCCGCGGGCAGCACGGCACCCGCTACGCGGACCTGACCCAGGACCCGCTGTTCGCCTTCGGCGAGGGCCTGAGCTACACCACCGTCGAGTACGCCGACCTGACCATCGCCCAGCCGCAGGTGAGCGTCGACGGCACGGTCCGGGCGAGTGTCCGGCTGACCAACACGGGCACCCGGCCGGCGCTGGAGACCGTGCAGGCCTACATCAGCGACCTCGTCACCAGCGTCACCTGGGCGGCGCGGGAGCTGAAGGCGTACCGGCAGGTGCTGGTGCCCGCGGGCGAGAGCGTCACGGTCGGCATCGAGCTCGCCGCGGCCGACTGCTCGCTGGTCACCGCGGACGCCCGGCGGGTCGTCGAGCCCGGCGACTTCGACCTGCTGGTGGGGCCCAGCTCGCGCCCGGAGAGCCTGCTCAGCGCCCGCTTCACCATCGGCTGAGGCCCTGGCGGCGGCGTTCTATGCTGCCGTGATGGCAGCGTGTCCCGAGCTGACCGTCGCGCGCCGCCCGCGGCGCGTCGAGGGTTTCTTCGGGGTAACCCCGAGGGCGCGGGATTGACCACCGCAGCGCATCGCCGGCGCGCCACTGCGCTTCGCGCAGCCAGGCGCAGGCACGACCGGGCATCGTCGGGGCACGCTGCCACCACGATCGGGCGGGACGCGACGGCGCTGGCCGATGCCCTGCTGACCACGTCGTGGCGACGGGTGGCGATGCTCAGGGCGGCCTGGGTGGTCTTCGGGCGGCGGGCGCGCTGGGTGCGTCCGGCGGTGGACGCGGTGCTCCGGGCGTACCGGGATGCACCGGCCGACCGGCCGCGTGAGCTGGCCGATTTCCTCGCCGCGAGCGGACGTCTGGGCGGGCACCGCACGGTCGTGCGGCACCGCCTGGTCGCGCCGGCCCGGGCCGTCCGGATGCGCTGGCCGACACCGCGGATCGACGACCTGGGCGCCCTGGCCGATTTCCTGTCGCTCGACGGCGACATGTTGGACTGGTTCGCCGACCGGCGGGAGATCAACCGGTACGCCGGCGACGAACGGCTGCGCCACTACCGCTACACCTGGCTGCCGCACCGGCTGATCGAGGCGCCCAAGCCGATGCTGCGCGACCTGCAACGACGGCTGCTCGCCGAGGTCCTCGCCGGGATACCGGTGCACGAGCGGGTCCACGGCTTCGTGCCCGGGCGCGGCGTGCACACCTTCGCGGCCTCGCACGCCGGACAGGAGGTGCTGGTCAGCCTGGATCTGCGGGCGTTCTTCTCCAGCATCACGGCCGCCCGGGTGTACGCGGTGTTCCGCCAGGCCGGCTATCCCGAGCCGGTGGCGCACACGCTGACCGCGCTGACCACCACCCGTACGCCGGCGCCCGTGCTGCGCGGCGCCCCGGACGCGACGCGGGCGGCGTTGCTGCGCCGGCCCCACCTGCCGCAGGGCGCGCCGACCTCCCCGGCGCTGGCCAACCTGTGCGCGTTCCGGCTGGACCGGCGGCTGACCGGCCTGGCCGACCGGTTCGGCGTGCACTACTCCCGCTACGCGGACGACCTGGCCTTCTCCGGCACGCTGGGCGACCGCCGGGTCCGCGACCTGATCTCGTACGTGCGCACCGTCGTCGCCGAGGAGGGGTTCCGGACGCATCCGGACAAGACCCGGGTACGCCGTCAGGGCGACCGTCAGCTGCTCGCCGGCCTGGTGGTCAACGCGCGACCGGCCGTGGCCCGCGAGGACTACGACCGGCTGCGGGCGATACTGCACAACGCCGGCCGGCACGGGCTGGCCGCCGCCAACCGGGAGGGGCGTCCGGACTTCGCCGCCCACCTCGCCGGCCGTGTCGCCTGGATGGCCCACCGCCACCCCGCCCGGGCCGCGAAGCTGCACGACCTGCTCCGGGCGGCGGTGGCCGCTGCCGCGGCACCGTCCGCGCCGGTAAGCTGACGGCGACCCCGGGAGAGTGAGTGAAGCGGCCTACGATCGCCGATGTCGCGCGGCACGCCGGCGTCTCGAAAGGCGCGGTGTCGTACGCGCTCAACGGCCAGCCAGGAGTCTCGGACAGCACGCGCGAACGCATCCTCGCCGTCGCCCGGGACATCGGATTCAGCCCCAGCAACGCGGCCCGGGCGCTGTCCCGGGCGAGCGCGAACGCCGTCGGCCTGGCCCCGTGCCGGCCGGCCAAGATCCTCGGCGTCGAGCCCTGGTTCATGGGCCTGATCAGCGGCTTCGAGCAGGAGCTGGCGGCCCGCTCCTACGCGCTGACCCTGCAGGTGGTCTCCACCCCCGAGGAGGAGGTCGAGGTCTACCGGCGCTGGTGGGGTGAGCGGCGCATCGACGGCGTGATCCTCACCGACCTGCGCGAGGACGACATCCGCATCCCCGTCCTGCAGGAGCTCGAGCTGCCGGCGGTGATGCTGGGCGGCCCGGCCGACACCGGCACGATCCCGCAGCTGTGGTCCGACGACACCGGCTCGATGACCGAGGCCGTGCGCTACCTGGCCGCGCTGGGCCATCGCCGGATCGCCCGGGTGAGCGGGCTCACCAGCCTGCGGCACACCCACGAGCGGACCCGCGCGTTCGAGGAGGCGTGCGCGGCCCTGGGCCTGCACGACGCCGTCACCGCGCAGGCCGACTACACCGGCGAGGAGGGCGGCCGGGCCACCCGGCGCCTGCTGATCCGGGCCGACCGGCCCACCGCGATCATCTACGACAACGACGTGATGGCGGTGGCCGGCCTGGCCGCGGCCCAGGAGATGGGCCTGTCCGTGCCCGCCGACCTGTCCATCGTGGCCTGGGACGACTCGCTGCTGTGCAGCCTGGTGCACCCGGCGCTGACCACCCTGAGCCGGGACATCCCCGGGTACGGCGCCCAGGCGGCCCGGCAGCTGCTCAAGGTGATCGACGGCCAGCAGGTCGACAGCGCCGAGGGCAGCGCCGCCCACCTGACCACGCGCGGCAGCACGGCCCCGCCCCGCTGACCGCGCACCCGGTTGGTTCGCCGTCCTGGGGGCAAGATGATCGCGAACAGGCGGCGAGAGGAATGACATGACCCGGATCGCGGTGACCGGCGGAAGCGGCAAGCTGGGACGGGCGGTGCTGGCCGACCTGGCCGCGCACGGCAACGAGGTGGTCAACCTCGACGTCGCGGCCCCGCGCCCGGCCCTGAAGATCGACCTGACCGACTACGGGCAGACCGTCGAGGCGCTGACCGCCATCGACGACCGCTACGACAAGATCGACGCCGTGGTGCACCTGGCGGCGATCCCGGCGCCCGGCCTCATCCCGAACGCGGCGACGTTCCAGAACAACATCACGGCCACCTACAACGTCTTCTCGGCGGCCCGGCTGGCCGGGATCACCAACGTCGTATGGGCCTCCAGCGAGACCGTGCTCGGGCTGCCGTTCCGCACGCCGCCGCCCTACATCCCGGTCGACGAGGACTACCCGGCCCGCCCGGAGTCGACGTACTCGCTGGTCAAGCACCTCGAGGAGACGATGGCCGCGCAGTTCTGCCGGTGGGACCCCGACCTGAAGATGATCGGGCTGCGCTTCTCCAACGTGATGGACCCGGAGGACTACGCGGAGTTCCCGTCGTTCGACGCCGACCCGCGCGGCCGCAGCTGGAACCTGTGGGGCTACATCGACGCCCGCGACGGGGCGCAGGCGGTGCGCAAGGCGCTGGCGTACGGGACGCCCGGCGTCGAGGTCTTCGTCATCGCCAACGCCGACACCGTGATGAGCCGGTCGAGTGCTTCGCTGGCGGCGGAGGTCTTTCCCGGCGTACCGGTGAAGAAAGAGCTCGGGGAGCACGAGACGCTGCTCTCGATCGACAAGGCCCGCCGGGTCCTGGGCTACGAGCCCGAGCACAGCTGGCGCGACGAGGTGTCGTGAGGGCCGGGCCTCACGGCCCGGTGAGCCGGGCGGCCGCGATCGGCCGCATCCGGTAGCCGAGCTTCTCGTAGGTCCGGATCGCCGCGAAGTTGTCGCGGTCGACCAGCAGCGCCACCCGGCCGCGGCCCTTGATCAGCTCGTCGGTGACAAAGGCGCAGAGCGTCGTGCCCAAGCCCTGCCCGCGGGTCCCGGCCCGGGTCGCCACCCCGGCGACAAAACCGATCTCCGGTACGGACCAGGCGTCGGCCGCCACCGCCTGTAGTTGCCCGGTGGCGTCGCGCAGCCCGGCCCAGCGCCGTACCCCGGAGTCGCCGGGCTGGGCCCACGAACCGGGGTGCTCGGCCGCCAGCAGCGCCGTGACCTCGGGGATCTCGGCATCGGTGAGCCAGCGCGGCTCGCCGGCGACGCGGACCGGCGCGGGCGCCGGCGTGGTCGTGTCCATCCAGCCGAAGCGGGCCACCGGTTGCAGGCCGTCGACCCGTTCGGCGAGGGCGTCGATCAGCGCCGCGTCCGCGACCGGGTTGCAGCCGGTGACCTGCGGACGGATGCGCCGCACCAGCTCGGCGACGTCATCGGGGCTGCCGCGCAGCGCCAGCCGGTCGCGGCGGGAGACGTCCCGGCAGGCGACGGCGGCAGCGTCACCGAGAGCCCAGGCGCGGGCCCCGGTACGCATGTCCTGAGCCGTCCACAGCAGCAGCGGGTCGTCGTCGGCGGAGATACGGTCCAGAGCGATCATCACCGGCAATGATGCCCGGTCCGCCGCCCTTGACGCCTGCTGGCATCGTCACCGGCATGATCAGGGTCTGGTTCCGGCGCGGCGTCGTGGCGGGTGCGCTCAGCGTGGCGGCAGCGGTCCTCACCATGGCGGCCGGCGACCTCTGGGTACGCGCTGAGGCCCGCGGCCACGTCTACACCGTGGCAGCAGTCCCGGCGGCCCCGGTGGCACTGGTGCTCGGCGCCCAGGTGTATCCCGACGGCAACCCCTCGCCGTTCCTGGCCGCGCGGCTGGAGATCGCCCGGCAACTGCTCGCCGCCGGGAAGGTGCGCGCGATCCTGGTCTCCGGCGACCACATGGACTGGGGTTACAACGAACCCGGGGCGATGTTCCAGTGGCTGGTCGACCGGGGCGTGCCGAGCCAGCGGATCGTGCTGGACCACGCGGGCTTCGACACGTACGACTCGTGCGCCCGGGCCCGCGAGGTGTTCGGCGTCAGCCAGGCTGTCGTGGTGACCCAGAGCTACCACATCGACCGCGCGGTGGCCCTGTGCCGCCGGCTGGGCGTCGACGCGACCGGGGTGGGCGACGACACCGTGCGGATCTACCGGGAGCCGTGGCGCAACAGTGTGATCCGTGAGCGCGGTGCGGTGGTCAAGGCGCTCGCCGACGTGGTCTCCGGCCGTGATCCGGTCTTTCTCGGCCCGCGGGAACCGGGCGTCGAGGCGGCCCTGGCCAGCTACTGAGTGGCGCGGGTGTGGGATCTTCGGCTCATGCCGTCACGCCTGCCCGGACTGCTCGCCGCCACCGGCCTCGCCGTCTGCACGCTCGCCCTCGCCACCGCCTGCTCCGGGCAGCCGGCCGGGGACAAGTCAGCCGCCCCGCCGGCCGCCGTACCCGGATCCACCGCGAAGTTCGGTGACGGCCCGGCGCCGGACGCGGCCGTCACCCCCGTCGCGACGGCGACCTCGACGAAGCCGGCGGTCCTGCTGGCCGACGGCCGCTGGCCCGGCTTCATCGCCAAGGTGGCCGGCGAGACCGTGTCCATGGACCTCGTGGAGTTCCTGACCGGGGACGCCGCCGCGGCGGCGTGGCGGAAGAAGTACCCCGACTCCGAGCAGGACTCGCCGGACAACGACTACTTCATCATCAACGACAACAAGAAACTCCGGGCGCTCCCGCTGTCCCGGACCATCAAGGTCGAGGTCGTCGGGGCTACCGGCCCGGGGACCGAGGAGACCATCGCCGTGTCGGAGGTGGAGCAGCACTTCGGCAACCTGCTCAAGGGCACCCTGTTCTGGTTCACGGTCAAGCAGGGCGAGGTGACGAAGATCGAGCAGCAGTTCCTGCCCTGACCGCGCGCCGGGGGTGCGGTTATCCGCACCCCCGGACGGGAGCCAGCCCCGATGTCCGGCGCGCTCCCGGCGGCCAGGCTGGACGCATGGAATCGGTCCTGGAACTGAGAGACGTCGCCCGTGCCTTCCCGCGCGGCATCGTGGCCCTGCGGCAGGTGAGCCTGTCTGTCGGCGCCGGCGAGTTCGTCGCCGTCATGGGCGCGACCGGGTCGGGAAAAAGCACGCTGCTGCACTGCGCCGCCGGGCTCGACCGGCCCACCGCGGGCTCGGTCCGGCTGGCCGGCCGCGAGATCAGCCGGCTGCGGGAGCGGCCCCTCACCCGCTGGCGGCGCGACCGGGTCGGTTTCGTCTTCCAGTCCTACAACCTGCTGTCGGAGCTCACCGTCCGGCAGAATCTGGCCTTGCCCGGCCGGCTCGGCGGTCCGCGCCGCCGCGGCATCGACGAGGTGCTGGCGGCGGTGGGGCTGGCCGGCACCGGCTCCCGCCCGGTGGGCCAGCTCTCCGGCGGCCAGCGCCAGCGCGTGGCGATCGCCCGGGCCCTGGTCACCGGCCCGTCGGTCATCTTCGCGGACGAGCCCACGGGGGCGCTCGACCCGACGACCGGCGGCCAGATCCTCGGCCTGCTGCGCCGCGCGGTCGACGAGCAGGGTGTGACCGTGCTGATGGTCACCCACGACCCGGTCGCGGCGGCCTGGAGCGACCGGCTGGTGCTGCTGCGCGCGGGCACCGTGGCCACGGACGCGGCCACCCCGGACGCCCCGGCGATCGCCGACCGGCTCCGCGCGGTCTCCACGGCGGTGGCGGCATGATCCGGCAGGCGTTGCGCAGCAACCCGTGGTCGTTCCTCGGACCGTTCTCCACCCAGCTGCTGGCCGCGGCCCTGGTCGCGGCCGGGCTGGGCATCACCACGTCGTTCGACCGGGCCCCGCTGAACCCCGCCGCCCGGCAGGCGCTGACCGACAGCGGCCTCGCCGACATCGCGATCATCTTCGTGATGATCGCGATCTACCTGTCGATCATCATCGTCGGCGTGACGATGGCGGCGACGATCGCCCAGCAGGCCCGCGACATCGCCCTGGTCCGCGCGATCGGCGCCACCCCCGGGCGGGTCCGCCGCTCGGTGGCGGCCCAGGCGGCGATCGTCGCCGTGCCGGCCACCCTGCTCGGGGTGCCCGTGGGCAGCCTGGGCGGCCGAGAATGGATCAGCGGCGTCGTCACCCACGACCTGGCCCCGGCCGCGGTGACCTTCCACCCGCACCCGGCGGCCCTGCCGATCGCCCTGGCCGTCACGGTGGGCACCTCCCTGGCCGGCGCCCTGATCGCCGCGATCCGCCCGTCCCGGAAGCGCCCCGCCGCGGCCCTGGCCGAAACAGCGGCCCCCCACCGGCGCCTCGGCCGCGTACGCACGACGGCCGGGCTGATCCTGATGCTCGGCGGCACCACGCTGTCGATCACGATCGCCGACCTGGACGCGGAGACCACCGACGCCCTGGGCCTGCTGGTGATGCTGGCCCTCTGCGTCGGCGCAGGCCTGCTGGGCCCGGCCTTGCTCCGGGTCGCGGCAGTCGCCGGAAGGCTGTTCGGCGACACCGGCCGGCTGGCCGGCGACGCCATCGCCGTCCGAGCGAAGGCCCTGTCCAGCGCCCTGGTGCCGCTCACCCTGGCGATCGCCTTCACCGCCGTCAAAGTCATCATCCTGAAAACCACGGAACACAAGACAGGAACGGCACCGGCGGCCGCGGACCGCTGGCTGGAGTATTCCGGCACCTCGGTCTACGTCGCCTTCGCCGCGGTGGCAGCGGTCAACACCCTGGTCACGGTGATCCTGTCCCGCCGCCGCGACCTGGCGGTGACCCAACTCGCCGGAGCAACCCGCAGGCGCGCCCTGACGGTCGTGGTCTGCGAGGCTCTGCTGGTGACCGCAACAGCACTGGTGGTGGGCGCGGCGGTGGCCGCGATCACGACGCTGCCGCTGCTGCACACGGCCCTGGGCACCTGGGTGCCGTGGATGCCGGTCGGCTGGCTGGTCACCGGGGTGCTGGCCACGGCCACTCTGGTCCTGGCGGGGACCGCGCTGCCCGCGGCCCTGGCGATGCGCCGGCCCCCGATCGAGGTGGTCTCATGACCGGGCGGCCGGGCGGCCAGCGGGCGGCGATCGAGGTGGTCGGGTGATCGTGGTGCGGGCCTGGCTGACCGCACGCACCTGGCGGGAGCTGGCCTACCTGGTCTCCGGGGTGTTCCTCGGACTGCCGACCTTCGTGCTCGCGGTGGTCGGTGCGGTGACCACAGTGGCGTCGGCGCTGACCGTCGGCCTGCCGCTGCTGGTCGGTGTGCTCGCCCTCGCCCGCCGCACCCCCCGCTACTTCCGCGGCCCGGCCCGGAAACTGCTCGGCTGGGACTGGGCCGACCCACCGCCACTGCCCGCCGGCACGTGGTGGGGACGGGTCCGGGCGTTGCCCAGCGACCCGACCGCGTGGCGGGCGCTGACCTATTGCCTGGCCCGGTGGCCGCTGGCGGTCGTCGGGGCGTACCCGGGTCTGTTCGCCGTGGTGGCCGCACCGGTCGGCATCACGTATCCGCTGTGGTGGTTCCTGGTCCCCGCGGACGACACCGACACGTGGTCGCACACCTGGATCATCGCGCTGCAGGGCCTCGCGGTCCTGCTGGCGACGCCCTGGTGGCTGCGGCTGATCGTGCTGCTCGACCGGTTCCTGGTGCGGGCCCTGCTGCACCCGAGCGAGGCCCAGCGCCGCATCGCGGAGCTCGAGGCCGGCCGCGCGGCCCTGCAATCGGATGCGGCGGCACTCCTGCGCCGCGTCGAGCGCGACCTGCACGACGGCACGCAGGCCCGCCTCGTCGCCCTGGGCCTGACTCTGTCCCGGATCGAGCACCGCAGCACCGACGAGCCGGTCCGCACGCTGGCGGCGGACGCCCGCGGCACGGTCACGGAAGCGCTGGCGGAGCTCCGCGACATCGTCCGCGGCATGCATCCCCCGGCGCTGGACGACGGCCTCGACGTGGCCCTGACAACCCTGGCGGCCCGCAGCGCGGTGCCGGCGGAAGTCGCCGTGTCACTGGTCGCCCGCCCACCGGACGCGACGGCATCGGCCCTGTACTTCGCGGTGGCCGAACTGCTCACCAACGTCGCCCGCCACGCGAACGCGACCCGGGTCCGCATCGACCTCCGCACGGAGAACCGCCGCCTACGCCTGACGGTGACCGACGACGGCCACGGCGGCGCGGCGGTCATCGACTCCGGCCAGGCCCGGCCCGCTGCTTCCGGGACAGGATTGGCCGGGCTGGGCCGGCGAGCCGCCGCACTCGACGGCTCGCTGACCGTGGACTCACCCCCGGGCGGCCCCACCACCGTGACGATGATTCTTCCCGAGATCGGAGGCTGACAGAGTGCGCGTGGTCATCGCCGAGGACAATCCGCTGCTGCGGGACGGGATCGCCCTGCTGCTCGGCGAGCATGACGTCGAGGTGGTCGCCGCCGTTCCCGACGCCGGCGCGCTGCTTGCTGCCGTGGCCGCCGATCCGCCCGATGCCGCCGTTGTCGATGTGCGGATGCCGCCCACGTACACCGATGAGGGTCTGCGGGCCGCGTTGACGATCCGGTCCGCGTACCCCGGGGTCGGGGTCCTGGTCTTCTCGCAGTGGGTCGAGACCAGTTACGCGCGGCAGTTGCTCTCCGAGAACGCCGGGCGGGTCGGGTATCTGCTCAAGGACCGGATCGTCAGCACCGACGAGTTCGTCGGGGCATTGCGGCGGGTGGCGGACGGCGGCACCGCCCTGGACCCCGAGGTCGTCCGGCAGCTGCTGGCCGCGCCGGCCGTCGACGCCGGTCTGGCCCGGCTCAGTGACCGGGAGCGGGAGATTCTCGGGCTGCTCGCCGAGGGGCGCTCCAACGTGGCCATCGCGGAGGCCCTGCACCTGGTCGAACGCAGCGTCGAGAAGCACGTCACCGCCATCTTCACCAAGCTCGACCTGCCCCAGGCGCGCACCGATCACCGGCGGGTGCTGGCCGTGCTGCGGTATCTCCGGGCATGAGCGGGCGTGGTGTACGTTGCCGCGTGGTCCACCGTCCGTCCATTGAGGGAGAACGATGTCAACCAGCATGTCCCGCCGTTCGGCACTCGGTCTCGGCGCCGCGGCAGCAGTCGCGGGTGTCGGCGTGAGCACCCCCGCCCAGGCCGCGGCGGCCGGCCCGGCGAGCATCAAGAAGGTGTACGCGAAGGAGAAGGCCAAGGTCGGCGGCCTCTGGCACACCCACATCGCGGCCGTGGACAGCACCGGCGCGATCAAGGGAATCGTCGAGGACGACGCCGACCACGTCACGTACGGCTACAGCGTGCAGAAGCTCGCCGTGGCCACCGCCGTCATGGACAAGATCGACCGTGGTCAGCTGACCCTCGGCACCAAGCTGGACCTGCCGGCCGACATCATCCTCGGCGGCTCCGGCATCTACCACCTGCACCGGGTCTGGGGCGACGAGATCACGGTGGCGAACTTCCTGACCGCGATGCTGCTCGTCTCGGACAACACGGCGGTCCGCATGTGCGGCCGGGTGGTGCCGGCGCTGGAGATCAACGAGATCCTCGCGGCCAAGGGCTTCGTGCACACCCGGGTCGAGCCGGTGGCCAACCCGAACCGCTTCTTCCTGGGCACGACCACGCCGCGGGAGATGCACGACCTGCTGTGGCGCCTGGCGACCAAGACGCTGCTGAAGCCGGAATCGTGCGACTTCCTGCTGAGCATCACCCGCTGGCTCAACGGCTACCACGACGGCGTCCGCCGGGTGATGTCCTCCAAGGAGCGCGAGCGGGTCGCGACGAAGTACGGCGCCGACTTCAACGACCTGGGCGAGTCCCGGCACGAGGCCGGCATCATGTTCAGCCCGGACGGGGTGCCGCTGCTGACGTACGCGATGTTCGCCGAAGGCCTGGGCGACCCGGAGAACTACGGCGCGACCCACCCGGCGGTGCAGGCCCACGCCAAGATCGGCCGGACCATGCTGGACAACCTGCCGGCCGTGCCGACGTCGGCCTCCGCGCGGTCGGCGGTGCCGCGCTCGCTGCCGAAGCCGTTCCACCCGGTCAACGGCGGCTGATCTACGCCGGACGTGGCCACGGCACGCCGGGTGCATGCCGTGGCCGCGGCCGACTTCCACACCTAAGGCAGGTCGCTGTCCCCGCCCAGGTTGTCGATCACCCGGCGCAGGACCGTCAGCGTGGCCGCGTACTCCTGCGGGGTTATGCCCTGGTGCATCTCCTCATGGGCCCGCATGTTGCGCTCCCGGGCCCGCAGGCGGCCCTGCTCCCCCGCCTCGCTCAGCGTCAGCGACCCGTCCGCAGCCCGCAGCACCCACCCGCGCCCCTCCAGGTCGTCGAAGACGGCCGCGAAATTCGTCTCCTGGTCGTCGAAGCGTTGCAGCCGCCCCGTCAGACCGTTGCGCTCCCACGTGCCCGGCGCGCCCGCCACATGGTTCAAGATCCACCAGTGCGGCTGGGTGAGCTGCTCCACCGTCAGCTCCGCGCGGATCCGCCCGACGACCGCCCGGTACGCCGCGCCGGTCCAGTAGCCGATCGGCTGCGCCGCGAGTTCCGTCTCCGCATACGTTTTCATCACCACGTCGTGACGCTAGAACCTCAAGCCGACTGAAGGTCAAGAGTCGACATCTGACATCGATGAGCATGGACATCTGCTCCGGGGTGGACGACGATGCTGGGGTATGACGGATCACCGCGAAAAGCCCATCTCGTCGCGGCGCGCGTTCCTGACGGCCTCCGCGGCCGTCGCGGCGACGCCGGTCCTCGGCGCCCGGGCCGCCCATGCCGGTGGGCGGGGCGCGCACGGGCAGTCACCGGACAGACAGCTGCGGGCGCTGCTGCGGGAGATCGACCCGAACAGGATCGGCGCCATCGTCACCCGGCTCGCCGCGTTCGGCACCCGGCACACGCTGTCCGCGCAGGACGACCCGGCGCGCGGCATCGGCGCGGCCCGGGACTGGATCTTCGAGCAGCTCACCACCTACGCCGCCGCTTCCGGCGGCCGGATGACCGTCGAGCTGCAGTCGTTCATCCAGCCGGTCTCCCCGCGCGTCCCGGTGCCGACCCGGATCACCAACGTCGTCGCCACGCTGCGCGGCGACACCGATCCCGACCGGGTGTACGTCGTGACCGGCCACTACGACTCCCGGGCCACCGACGTGCTGGACGCCACCAGCGACGCCCCGGGCGCCGACGACGACGCGTCCGGCGTGGCGGCGATCATGGAGCTGGCCCGGGTGATGGCGACCCGGCACACCGAGGCCACCGTCGTCTTCGCCGCCGTCGCGGCCGAGGAGCAGGGCCTGTACGGCTCCGACTACCTGGCTCAGCAGTTCAAGAACGCCGGGACCGACGTGCAGGCCATGTTCAGCAACGACATCGTCGGCACCGGCGACGCGCACGACGGCTCGTCGCCGGATCCGCGCACGGTCCGGCTGTTCGTCGAGGGCGTGCCCACCGCCGAGACGGCCGCCGAGGCCACCGTCCGCAAGTCGGTCGGCGGCGAGAACGACGGACCGTCGCGCCAGCTGGGCCGCTTCGTCCGGGACGTGGCGGAGAATCCGCAGACCGGCATGAAGGTCCGCGTCATCTGGCGCCGCGACCGCTACCTGCGCGGCAGCGACCACATCTCGTTCCTGCTGCGCGGCTATCCGGCGGCCCGCCTCACCGAGCCGCGGGAGAACTTCGCGCACGAGCACCAGGACGTCCGCGTCGAGAACGGGATCCAGTACGGCGACCTGGTCGAGTTCTGCGATTTCAAGTACATCGCGCGGGTGGCCCGGGTGAACGCGGCCGCCCTGTGGTCGCTCGCCCAGGCCCCGGGCACGCCGAAGGGCGTGGTGATCGACACCACCCAGCTGACCAACGAGACGACGCTGCGCTGGCAGCGCGGCACGAGCCCCGATCTGACCGGCTACGAGGTGGTCTGGCGCGAGACCACCGCCCCGGACTGGACGAATGTGCTGGCGGTGGGCGACGTGACCACGGTGACGATCGACCTGTCCAAGGACAACGTCTTCTTCGGCGTGCGCGCCGTGGACCGCGACGGTCACCGCAGCCCGGTGGCGGCCCCGCTGCCGGCCGGCTGAGCCCCGCAACCCCGGCGGCGTAATGTCGCCCGCGGGCACCTCCGTGCCCCGGGACCGGGAGGAACAGCGTGTCGTACGGCTATCTCGCGACCATGCGCACAACGGCGGGCCACCGCGACGACGTGGTGCAGATCCTGCTCAGCGGCGTGGACGGGCTGCGTGAGGTGGGCTGCCGGCTCTACGTGGTGGGCGTGTCCGAGACCGACCCGGACCTGATCTGGGTCAACGAGGTCTGGGCGAGCAAGGACCACCACGCGGCCTCGCTGCAGCTGCCCGAGACCCGCGCCGCGATCGCCCGGGCGATGCCGATGCTGACCGGCGAGTTCACCGGCCAGGAGCTGACGGTCGCCGGCGGGCTCATGTGAGCGGCTTCCCCACCGGCACACCCGACGAGCCGGAGCTCTTTCTGCGCTGGCTGGCGTGCCTGCGCGGGGCGGTGCTGCGCAAGGCCGGCGGCATCACCGACGAGCAGGCCCGGTGGCGGCCGGACGGCCGGCTGCTGCCGCTGCTCGGCCTGGTCAACCATCTCACCCACGTCGAGTGGCGCTGGATCGACGGCGAGATGCTCGGCCGGCCGACCGGCAAGAGCGCCGACGAATACTTCCCCGGCCCGGAACTGACGATCGAGGCCGCGATCCGGGCGTACCGCGAGCGCGCCGCGGCGACGGACGCCGCGGTCCGGGAGCTGGGAGACCTGGGTACGCCGTCACGGGCCGGCGACGGCACGGATCTACGCTTCGTCCTCATCCACTTGATCAACGAGACGGCCCGGCACGCGGGTCACGCCGACGCGGTGCGCGAACTGCTCGACGGTACGACGGGAGAATGAGTTGACGATCTCGGGCAGCGCCCTGGTCACCGGCGCCTCACGAGGTCTGGGCGCCCAGATCGCCCGGCGCCTCGCCGCCGACGGCTGGCCCGTCGCCGTGAACTACCGCTCCGACCGGGCGGGCGCGGAGAAGGTGGTCGCCGACATCGTCGCCGCCGGGGGCCGGGCCGCCGCGTTCGGCGCGGATGTCACGGACGAGGCCGAGGTCGCCGCGCTGGCCACCGCGATCACCACCGAGCTCGGCGCCGTACAGGTGGTGGTGGCCAACGCGACCGGCCCGCAGCCGCTCGCCCCGGCCGCCGAGGTCTCCTGGCAGGCCCACCTGGATCAGCTGGTCTTCTTCGTCAAGAGCCCGACCCTGCTGCTCCAGGCCACCCTGCCCGGCATGCGTGAGCTGGGTTCGGGCCGCTTCATCCACATCGGCTCCGACTCGTTCGAGCGAGCCCTGCCGGGCGCTTCCGCGTACAACGCGGCGAAGGGCGCTCAGATCGGCCTGGCCCGGACGTGGGCGCGCGAGCTGGGCCCGTACGGCGTCACGGTGAACGTGGTGGCGCCGGGCTGGATCCCGGTCGAGCGCCACGGCGTGGTGACGGCCGAGGACAGCGCCGGTTACGTCCGGGACGTGCCGCTGGGCCGGCTGGGCAAGCCGGAGGACATCGCCGACGTGGTGGCCTTCGTGGCGAGCGACGCCGCCCGCTTCATGACCGGGGAACGTCTGACGGTCAACGGCGGCCACACCATCGACTGACGCGGCCCGGCGGTCGGGTGCCAGTAGGGTCATTCGGCATGAAGCTGCATGAGGACGAGGTACGGGTAGCGGCGTCCGGCTACGAGATCCGCTCGGTGCTCATCACTCCGGTGGGCGACGGCCCGTGGCCGGGCGTGCTGCTCCACACCGACATCTTCCAGTTGACCGAGTCGACGCTGCGCACCGCCCGGCGCCTGGCCTCGGCCGGCTTTGTCGTCTGCGTACCGGAGATCTACCCCCGCGGCGAGCTGGCCGGCGTGGTCCTGGAGTTCGACGACGCGGGCAAGCAGGCCGGCCTGGCCGGGGCGGCCGCGACCACCACCGGCCAGTTCGACGAGGACCGGATCGCCGTGCTCGACTTCCTGGAACAGCGCACCGACGTCACGACGCTGTTCGCGACCGGCTTCTGCATCGGCGGTCACCTCGCGTTCCGCGCCGCCTTCGACCCGCGGGTGGCCGCCACCGTGTGCTTCTACCCGACCGGCCTGCACAACGGCGCGCTGGGCGCCGACGCCGACGCGGGATCCCTCGCCCGCGCCGCCGACATCCAGGGCCGGCTGATGATCGTCTTCGGCTCCCAGGACCCGCACGTACCCGCCGGCGCCCGGGCCGAGATCCTGTCCGCCCTGTACGCGGCCGGCCAGGACGACCTCGAACTGCACATCTACCAGGGCGGCGAACACGCGTTCATGCGCGACGTCGGCGCCCGGCACGACCCGGTCCTGACCGACCTGGCCCTGACCGAGGCGGTCTCGTTCCTCACCGGCCGATGACACCCCGATCCGCGGCGGATCCGGCCGGTTGTCCTTAGGCTCAGGGCATGCTCATCACCGTGGTGGCCGACTACGGCACCGGGGACCTGGCGTTCGCCGAGGTCCGTCAGACGTTCGCGGAGCTGCTGCCCGAGGCTCGGGTGGAAGCCCTGTCGGTGCCGCCGTTCGACACGGTCGGTGCCGGCTTCTGCGTGGCCCAGCTGGCCTTCGGGTCCGGGCCCGCCGACCGGGTGATCTACGCCAACGTGGCACCCCGCCAGGACGAGGAGCAGCCACGCGAGGACAACGCCGGGGAACGACTGGTCGCCGCGCGGCTGCCGTCCGGCGTGCTGGTCGTCGGCGTGGACTCCGGGGCCAGCCTGTCGTTCCTCGCCGACGAAGGCGTGCCGCTGCACGCGGTCAAGGTCGCCGACGCGGGCTCGCAGTTCCGCTCCCGAGACGTGTTCCCGGCAGCGGTGGCGGGCCTGGTCCGCGGCGACGACGACCTGCTCGGCGACGTGGTCCCGATCGGCCCGGCGCCACGGCGCACAGTCGTCTACACCGACGGCTACGGCAACCTGAAGACCAGCTGGTTCGAGGCGCCGGCCGAAACGGGCACGACCGTCCGGGTACGCATCGGCGATGCGGAGGCCGAGGCCGTGGTCAGCGACGGCGTGTTCGCCGTACCGGCCGGGCAGGTGTCGTTCGCGCCGGGCAGTTCCGGCTGGCCGAGCGGCACCGGCGGGGACATGAGGATGTGCTACGAGCTGCTGGCCCGCGGCGGGAACGCGGCCCAGCTCTTCGGTCATCCGCCGGCCGGCACCCCGGTCGAGATCGTCGGATGACACGCCACGCGTTCACCCACGACGCTGTGCCGCCACCCGCCGGCACCCCGACCGAGATCATCCGATGACACGCCACGCGTTCACCCACGACACCGCGCCGCCACCCGCCGGCACCCCGACCGAGATCATCCGATGACACGGCGCGCGTTCGCCCATGACGCCGTGCTGATGATGGGCCCGGAGGCCGACCTGCGGGCACCGGGCGGCGCGGTCACGACGGCCCTGTGCGGTCACTGGGAGCATGAACCACCCTGCCCGGTGGCCGCGCACCACACCGCCGCCGTGCGCGTCGACGGCGAGGTCCGGGTCCACGTCCTGTTCGCGACGGAGCCGGACCGCGAGCAGCAGGTCCGCGGCCTGATCGACGCGGCACTGGCCGCGGGAGCCTTCGCCGGCCCGGACGGTACGGCGTCCTTCTGGTCCCTGACGTCCTCCGCCCGGGGCGAGGTCGCCCCGGAGGAGACCGCGCACGCCGCCCGCCTCACCGAGCAGTGACCGCGGTGACGGATCAGCCGCCGTTCCAGCGGTAGATCTGCCCGTCCCGCAGCTCGTAAGACGCCGGCGGGACGGGTGCCGGTGAGGCGGCCAGCCGGGCGAGCACCTTGACCCGGCCCCGGATCGAGATCCGCGGCTCATTCCAGTGCAGGTACGGGTGCAACAGCGCCTTCAACGCCACCTGGTCGTGGCGTTCGACGGCCGACAGCACCTCACGAACGATCCGGTCCACCACCCCATCCTGGACCGGCTTCGCGTTTGCCCGCGACCCGGTGGTCGGGGACGGCCGCACGGCGCCTGGTGAACGGGAACATGCCGCGTCGCTGAGTGCGTCGGCGATCCCGGCCCGGCGGTCCCGACCCGGCCATCCGGCGATCCCGGCCCGGCGGTTCCAGCTCGGCGGCGCCGGCAACCCCGGCCCGGCCATCCCGGCCCGGCGGTGCCGGCGGTCCCGACCATCCCGGCTCAGGATCCCGGCGGTCCCGGCCCGGCGGGATCCCGGCGATCCTGGCGGCGCTCGCCGGGCTCGGCGGCCGGGACGTCCCGCAGGAGATCCCGGCCGTCATCAGCTCGATCAGGCGCCGCGGAGCACAGCTCCCACCCGCGACGACGCCAGTGCCACGGCCGCGTCCCGGGCCGCCACGGCCTCCTCGACGGTCAGCGTCCGGTCCGGCGCGCGGAACGTCAGGTTGTACGCCAGGCTCTTCAGCCCCGCGCCGAGCTGCTCCGAGGCGTACACGTCGAAGAGCCGCACCGACTCCAGCAGCGGGCCCGCTCCCTCGGTCAGCGCCGCCTCGACCTCGGCCGCCGGGACCGCCTGGTCCACCACCAGCGCCACGTCGATCAGCGCCGGCGGGAACGTGGAGATCCGCTGGGCCTCGATCACCGGCGCCGCCGGGATCGCGTCCAGGTCCAGCTCCATCGCGCAGGTGCGCTTCGGCAGCTCCAGGGCCGAGATCACGCCCGGGTGCAGCTCGCCCGCGTACCCGATGACCGTGCCGTCGACCGCGATCGCCGCGCACCGGCCCGGGTGCCACGGGGCGTACTCGGCTGCCCGTACCGTGATCCGGTCCGGGGTCATGCCCGCCGCCGACAGCGCGATGCGCGCCGCCTCGATCGCGTCCGACCAGGTCGCGGGCCGGCCCGCGCCCCACCAGCCGGCCGGTGCCGCCTCCCCGGTCAGCACCGCGGCGAGGTGCCACGGCTGCTCGGGGACGATGGCGTTGGCCGCATCCCAGTCCTCGTCGGACGGGCCGTGGTCCACCCCGAGCACCGGCGGCGCGACGGCCGTCAGGTGCGGCAGGAAGACCGTACCGGTCTCGTAGAGCGCCAGGTCGCGCTCGCCGCGGCCGAGATTGCGCTTGAGCGTGCCGAGCAGCGGAGCCAGCAGCGAGGTGCGCAGCAGCGGCTCCTGCTCGGACATCGGATTGGTGAGCCGCACCGCGCTGCGGCGCGGGTCGTCCGCGGCCAGGCCGAACGCGTCCGCCGCGCCGGGCGCCACGAACGGGTACGACAGCACCTCGACGTAGCCGTTCTCGGCCATCGCCCGCCCGACCGTGCGCCGGCGCAGTTGGCCGGGGGTGAGCCGGCCGCCGCCGCGAACCGGCGGCAGGATGCTCGGGATGGCGTCGTAGCCGCCGAGCCGGGCCACCTCCTCGACCAGGTCGATCGGGGCCACCAGGTCGGGCCGCCAGGACGGCGGGGTGACCTCGAGGGGCTCGACCCCGCGGACGGTGCAGCCGACCTGGCCGAGCAGCGTGGTGATCTGCTCGGTGTCGTAGGCCAGGCCGATCCGCCGGGTCGGGAGGCTCGTGTCGAGCAGCACCGGGGCCGGCGGGACGACGTGGTCGAGGTCCAGCACCCGCTCGTCCACGGTGCCGCCCGCGTGCTCGGTGAGCAGGGCGACCGCCCGGTCCAGAGCGACCAGCGGCAGTTGCGGGTCGACGCCCCGCTCCCAGCGCTTCGCCGCCTCGCTGAACAGCTTGTGCCGGCGGGCCGTGCGGCCCACCATCACCGGGTCCCAGTGCGCGGCCTCCAGGAGGACGTCGACCGTGTCGGGCTGCACCTCGCTGGTCTCGCCGCCCATGACCGCGGCCAGCGAGATCGGCCCGGAGTCGTCGCAGATGACCATGTCCTCGGCGTCGAGCACCCGCGCGACACCGTCCAGAGTGGTCAGCTTCTCCCCCGGGTGGGCCCGGCGCACGACCAGGCCACCGCGCAGCAGGTTCAGGTCGAACACGTGCATCGGCTGGCCCAGCTCGAGCATCAGGTAGTTGGTGATGTCGACGGCGAGCGAGATCGTCCGCACCCCGGCGGTGATCAGCCGGCGCTGCATCCACGCCGGCGACGGCGCGGACGGGTCGATGCCCCGGACCACCCGCGCGGCGAAACGGTCGCAGCCGACCGTGTCGTCGATCCGGATCGGGTACGGCGCCTCGGCGGTCGCACCGGAGGCCGGCACGGCAGCGGGGTCGGTGTACGCCGAGGCGTACGCGTACGACAGCTCGCGGGCCACGCCCCGGATGCTCATCTCGTACCCGCGGTCCGGGGTGATCTCCACGTCGATGATGACGTCGTCGAGCCCGACGATCGGCCGCGCGTCCACGCCCGGCACGGCGGAGTTCGCGGGCAGCACGATGATGCCCGAGTGGTCACCGCTGAGCCCGAGCTCGGCCGCGGAACAGATCATGCCGTTGGAGTTGCGCCCGTACGTCTTCCGCGCACCGATCTTGAAACCGCCGGGCAGCTCACCACCGGGCAGGATGACCACGACCAGGTCGCCTGCCTCGAAGTTGCGGGCACCGCAGACGATCTCCTGCGGCTCGGGGTTACCGACGTCGACGCGGGTGAAGCGGATCGGCTTCTTGAAACCGGTCAGCTCCTCGATCTCGAGCACCCGGCCGACGACAAGGTCGCCCTTGACGGTGGCAGCCTGGTCGACGATGGACTCCACCTCGATGCCGAGGCCGACCAGCTTGCGTTCCAGCTCGTCGGCGGACAGCACCGCCGGCAGCTGCACGTACTCGCGCAGCCAGGACAGAGACAGCTTCATGATCAGACCGCCATCCCGAAGTTGCGGGTGAACCGGACGTCACCCTCGACCATGTCGCGCATGTCGCTGACCCCGTTGCGGAACATCAGCGTGCGCTCGACCCCCATGCCGAACGCGAAGCCCGAGTACCGCTCGGGGTCGATTCCGCAGGCGGTGAGCACCCGCGGGTTCACCAGGCCGCAGCCACCCCACTCGACCCAACGCGGGCCGTCGCGGTGCTGGGCGAACCAGACGTCGAACTCCGCCGACGGCTCGGTGAACGGGAAGTAGTTCGGCCGCCACCGGGTCCGCGCGTCCGGCCCGAACATCGACCGGGCGAAATGGTCGAGAGTGCCCTTGAGGTGGGCGAGCGTGATGCCCTCGTCGACAACCAGGCCCTCGATCTGGTGGAACACCGGAGTGTGCGTGGCGTCCAGCTCATCCGTGCGGTACGCCCGCCCCGGGCTCACCACGTAGATGGGGGGCTTGCGGCTCAGCATCGTCCGCACCTGGCCGGGCGACGTGTGCGTACGCATGACCAGCCCGGGCAGATCCACGTAGAACGTGTCCATGAGCCCGCGCGCGGGGTGGTCGGGGCCGATGTTGAGCGCGTCGAAGTTCGCCCATTCGAGCTCCAGCTCCGGCCCGTCGACAACCGAGTAGCCCATGCCGACGAACAGGTCGCCCATGTGCTCCATCAGCGTGGTCAACGGATGCCGGGCGCCACGCGGGGCCCGGTCCCAGGGCAGGGAGACGTCGACGCGCTCCTCCACCAGAACCCGGGCGGCCCGCTCGAGCTCCAGCTCGGCGAGCCGCGCGTCGAACGCACTCTGGATCGACTGCCGGGCCACGTTGACACGCTTGCCGGCCTCCGACTTGGCGTGCGGCGGCAGTGAACCGATCTCCCGCCGGGCCAGCGACACGGGCGAACGGTCGCCGAGATGCGCAGACTTCAGGGTGCCGAGCGCGTCAAGATCACCCGCACCGGCGAACGCCTTCTCCGCCTCGGCGACGGCGGCCTCGAGAGCCTCGGGGGCGAGCAGGACGGCCTGCTTCGGATCGTACGGATCGTTGCGGTAGGACATGGTCGGGCGAACTCCCTCACACCGGATGAGCCATCGGGCAGTGTACGGAGGCGCGGCTGGGCCGCAGCCCGCCGGTCAGGGGAAGTCGCGCAGGAGTGTCAGACCCGGCGCCCGCGACCAGCGGGCTGGGTAAACATCATCGGGTGCACTCGGCGCATGAGACACAGCATACCGCCGTAGCCAACCCGGTATTGCGGAGCGGCACTTTGTCCCGCGCGACTGGGGTTTCGACCCACGGGGCGGCGGCCTCGGCGCGGCTGCGGACGTCATAGCCAGCCGTTGTCTCGAGCGGCGGTTACGGCCTCGGTGCGGCTGCCCACGCGGAGCTTGGCCAGGATCGCGGTCAGGTGGTTGCGGACCGTCCCGGGCGACAGGTGCAGGCGGCGGGCGATCAGCGACACCGGCACGTCAGGCTCGGCGGAGCGCAGCACGTCGAGCTCGCGCTGGGTCAGCGGGCACTCCGGCATGCTGAGGGCGTCCGCGGCGAGCCCGGGGTCCACGTACCGGCCGCCGCTGTGCACACGCCTGATCACGTCGGCGAGCGTGCCGCCCTTGCAGCCCTTGGGCAGGAAGCCCTTCGCGCCGGCGGCCAGGGCGCGCTGCACCTGGGCGGGCCGCGCGTGCCCGGTGAGGATGACCACCGCGCAGGACGGCAGGACGCGGGTGAGCTCGGCGGTGACCTCGATGCCGTCCCGGGGCATCTGGAGGTCCACGACTGCCACGTCGGGGCGGTGTTGCAGCGCTGACTTCACTGCCTCGTGGCCGTCCGCGGCGTGGGCCACCACGTCCAGATCGGCTTCGAGGTCGAGCAGCGCGGCCACGGCGACGCGGATCAGTTCCTCGTCGTCGGCGAGCAGCAGCCGGATCATGGCGCCGAGCGGACGACGGCCTCGACCGTGAACCGGCCGTCCGCCGCTCTGGTCCGCAGTACGCCACCGGACTCGGCCAGCCGTTCCGCCAGGCCGTGCAGGCCGTGACTGTGCCGGTCAGGCGCGGCGTCGCCGGCGCCGTCGTTGACCACGGTCATCATGAACTCCGGCCCGACCCGGACGATGTCGATCGTGCACCACGCCGCCCGGCTGTGCCGCAGCACGTTCGTGGAGGCCTCGCGCAGCACGGCGGCGAGCGGCGCGGAGACCGGCGGAGGTAGGACGCCGTCGGGTGCCTGCACCGTGCAGCGCACCCCGGAGGACACCAGGACCTGCTCTATGGCGGTCAGTTGCTCGCGCAGGTCGACCTGGCGGTAGCCGTGCACGACCTCACGCAGCTCGGTCAGAGCTGACGTGGCGAGCCCGCGCACCTCCGCTGCCTCCCGGGCGGCCCGCGGCGGGTCCACCGGGGCGAGTCGCTCGGCCAGCTCCGCCTTGAGCGCGATCACCGACAGGTGGTGGCCCAGCGAATCGTGCACGTCCCGAGCGAACCGCAACCGTTCCTCGCCGGCGGCCAGCTGGGACTGCGCTGCCCGGCCCTGCTCGGCCTGCATCAGCAGCTCCCAGAACCAGACCTGCACGGCGTTGATCGCTGCTATGCCGGCACCGAAGCCGACCGAGATGATCAGTGCGTCCCGGACCGAGCCCGGCGTGGTCAACACCGCGACCGCCGCCGTGACGGCGCTGAGCGCCAGCGCCGTCCATCTGCCGGTGATCACCGGCAGGACCCCGATGATGCAAGCAGCCAGCCAGGCCCAGCTCGGCCAGGTGCCGCCGGTGGGACCGACCAGCGGCACGGACGCGACGGACGCGGTGGCGAGGCCCAGCAAGGCGCCGCGGCGGGCCCGTGGACTGAGCCACGGCGTGACGAGGGCGTGCAAGACGAAACCCTGGGCGACCGAGAACAGCAGGATGCCGATCGCGCCGAGAAAGATCCGGAACGTCTCAGGCTCGCGCCAGAGGCCGACAGCCGGCAGGAACAACGCCATCGAGCCGTTGGTAGCCAGCACGACCAGGGTGACGACCCGGGCTCGTCGCATCTGTCTGTGCATGCGCTGATGCTAGGCGCGGGAGACGCACGGACGACCCATGAAAAGTTCATGGTTGGTGGGTGCGCCGGCGACGGTGCCGGTTGCGCACGGTTAGGCCGAGGCTGCTGGCATGACAATCTCAGCGGTACGAACCCGCCCCTGGCCCTTCGCCCGGCACCTGCTGGAGATGCTCGCCGCGATGGTCGTCGGCATGGCGGCCCTGGGCCCGTTCTGGACACCGTCCCGGGTGGACGTGTCGGCGCTGTGGACGGCCACCACGATGTCGGTCGCGATGGCGGTCTGGATGGGCTACCGGGGTCACTCCCGCGCCGCGATCGCCGAGATGACCACGGCGATGTACGCACCCTTCCTGGTCCTGCTCATCCCCTGGTGGGCAGGTCTGATACCGGGCCCGGCAGTGCTCCTCGGCGGCCACCTCCTGATGCTGCCGGCCATGGCGCTGGCGATGCTCCAGCGCGCCGACGACTACGCCGGCGGGCACGTCCACGAGCCGAGGACCGGCCTGCTGGCCCGCTGGCCGACCGCGCTGGCGTTGCTGATCACGGTGGACATGCTCGTCGAGCCTGCCGCGCTCGCGCCGTGGAAGCTGCTGGTACTGGCGTTCGCCTACCTCACCATCGGAGCGGTGCGGCGCACGTTGCGCCCGCGGGCTGTCCTGATCCGGCAGGTGGCGGCGATGGCGGTGTATCTGGGGCTCCTCCTGGCCGCGGTCCTCGCCGGACCGGTGCTGAGCGTCTGGCTGGTGGGGCTGGGGTGGCTCGCGCACGCGGGCTGGGACTACTGGCACTTCCGCCGGAACGAGGTGGTCCCCCGAGCATTCGCGGAATGGTGCGGCGTCGTGGACGCAGTCATCGGTGGCTCGGTTCTCGTCTACGCGATCACGCTGTAGCGCGGCCACCCGGCTACGCGGCTCCGCAGAAACCCGCGGTCAGCCGGCTAAACCGCCACACCGTGGCCGCCAGCCGGACGGCGATGCGCACGGGCCGACGCGTAGAGACAAACCGCCGCAGCCGCCGCCAGATTCAGACTCTCCGCGCCGCCATAAATCGGGATCCGCACCCGCCTGTCGGCCGCCTTCACCAGATCCTCCGGCAAACCATGAGCCTCCGACCCGAACAACCAGGCCGTCGGCCCAGCCAGGGAGCCATCGTCAAGCAGAGAGTCCAGGTCATCCTCGCCGTAGCCGGTCGTGGCCAGCACCTGCATCCCGAAGTCCCGCAGTTCGTCGACCACCCCCAGCGGCGCCCGGACCACGTCCACGTTGAAGAGACTGCCCGCCGAGGCCCGCACACACTTGCCGTTGTAAGGATCAACCGCCTCACCCGCGAAGATCACCGCGGCCGCACCGGCGGCATCGGCCGTGCGCAGGATCGTCCCCGCATTTCCGGGGTCGCGGATCTCAGCGGCCACGGCCACCAGGCGGGGGCCCTTCGACAATGCTTCGGCCAGCGGCACGTCCAACTGCTCGCACACAGCCACCAGTCCCTGCGGCTGGACAGTCTCAGCCAGCGCCGCGAGGCCGTCGTCGGTCACCGGGGACACCACGGGCGCCTGCGAAGCCAGGTCAGCGTGCCGGGACAGCGCTGCTTCCGTACCGAAGAGCTCCAGGACGACCCCCGCGGCCAGCGCGGAACGCACCGCCTGCGGGCCCTCCGCGAGGAAGCGTCCGGTCTGGTCGCGGTCGCGGCGGCGCTGCAGGCGCCGGGCCGCGACGACCCTGGGGGTGCGGGGAGTGAAGGTCACGTGTCCTCCTGGAGGGAACAGCATCGGGGCGCCTCCCGGTCACCCGGAAGACGCCCCGAAAAAGTGCTGACGATCAGGCAGCCTGAGCGGCGGCGCCGCCGGTGCCCTCGGCCGCCACCGCGGCCCGCGCGATCTCGACGATCGCCGCGAACGAGGCGGCGTCGTTGACGGCCATGTCGGCCAGGATCTTGCGGTCCACCTCGACGCCGGCCAGCTTCAGGCCCTGGATCAGGCGGTTGTAGGTCAGGCCGTTGGCCCGTGCGCCCGCGTTGATGCGCGTGATCCACAGCTGGCGGAAGTCGCCCTTGCGGTCACGGCGGTCGCGGTACGCGTACTGCATCGAGTGCAGCACCTGCTCCTTGGCCTTGCGGTACAGCCTCGAGCGCTGTCCGCGGTAGCCACTGGCAGTCTCCAGCAGCGTACGGCGCTTCTTCTGGGCGTTCACTGCCCGCTTGACGCGTGCCATTTCTGTACTCCTAACAGGGGAACGAGTGTGGCGCGCGCGTCAGCGGCCCAGCATCTTCTTGACTCGCTTGGTGTCGGCCTTGGAGACCACGACCGTACCGGTCATCCGGCGGGTGACGTGCGAGGACTTGCCCTCGAGCAGGTGGCGCTTGCCGGCCAGCTCACGCACGATCTTGCCCTTGCCGGTGATCTTCACCCGCTTGCCCATGCCGGTGTGGCTCTTCATCTTCGGCACTCGGAACGCCTCTTTCTGATTACTCTGCGGTTACGGCGCTGGTGTCGGCAGCAGCCTCGGCCGGCGGTGCCTCGGCCTCTTCGCCTTCACGCGGCTCGCGGGGCGGGCGCGCGTTGGCGGCGATGACGGCAGCGGCGGCGGCCTTGGTCGCCCGATGCGGAGCCAGGACCATGATCATGTTGCGGCCGTCCTGCTTCGGACTGGCCTCGACGAAACCCAGCTCCGAGATCTCTTCGCTGAGCCTGCGCAGGAGCCGGAAACCCAGCTCGGGGCGACTCTGCTCGCGACCGCGGAACATGATCGTCACCTTGACCTTGTCGCCCGCCTTGAGGAACCGGACCACGTGACCCTTCTTGGTCTCGTAGTCGTGCGGGTCGATCTTCGGGCGGAGCTTCATTTCCTTGATGACGGTCTGTTGCTGGTTGCGCCGGGCTTCGCGCGCCTTGAGTGCACTCTCGTACTTGAACTTGCCGAAGTCCATGAGCTTGCACACCGGCGGGCGCGCCATCGGCGCTACCTCGACCAGGTCCAGGTCGACGTCCGCAGCCAGCTGCAGGGCGCGCTCGAGCGGGACGATGCCCACCTGCTCACCCTCGGGGCCGACCAGACGGACTTCCCTTGCCCGGATCTGCTCGTTCACGCGTGGTTCGACGCTGATGGGGCCTCCTCAGAACGATCTAGTGGATGTCTCCGCCTGCGGTCTTTCGCCGCGGGCAGAGCGCACTGCCAATGTCGGTCGGCCCTCTCACGCCCACTTCAGCAGGGCGCCGAGGAAAGCAGAAGGCCCCGGCACGAATGCCAGGGCCCGCTCGACCGGTCATCGGCGTCCATGAGGACGCACACCGACACCGGGATATTCCCGGAGCGGTTGACCGGACCCAGCCACCTCAGGGGCGACGGGGTGGGAACCAGCGGGCTCCTCTTTCGCGCCCCCCATGACGAGGGGCGTGGTCGACTACCGGACGAGTCTACCAGCTCAGGAAGTCGCCGCCGAATGGAGGGCGCGAAGTGCGCGAACGCCCTCCACGGCGTACTCCTTGTCGGCCGCCTGCAGCGCATGGACCGACACGGTCTCGTCGTCGTGCAGCTCGAGCGTCGCCCAGGGTGAGTTGCGGTCGAAGCGCACCGCCCGCACCGCTGTCCAGGGCAGGTCGTAGCCCCCGACCACGTTGCGCACCTTGACGCCGTCGGCGTCGGCCACCGCCCGGGGGCGGGTGAACGCCAGGATGCCCAGCCCGATCAGGATGCCCAGGCCGATCATCGCGGTCTGGTCGCCGCGCTGGTACGTGCCCATGTTGTCCCCGGTCGAGCCGTGCAGGCCGAAGCTCAACACGGTGAAGAGGATCACCACGGCAGCCGCCGAGAAGCCGGCCACCCACCGGATGCGCCGCGGCCGGTAGACGACCGGAGTGCTTGTGGAAGTCACGGTAACCACTGTGCCACTCACAGCCGGCAGTTGGAGATGTCGGTCACCAGAATCGCGCGGGCGCCGAGCTCGTACAGCTCGTCCATGATCCGGTGCACGTCGTTGCGGCGGACCATCGCCTGCACGGCCACCCAGCCCTCGCGGTGCAGCGGTGACACGGTGGGCGACTCGATGCCCGGGGTCAGCGCGGTCGCGTTCTCCAGCAGGTCGGCCCGGACGTCGTACGCCAGCATCACGAAGCTGCGGGCGACCAGCACGCCCTGCAGCCGCCGGATGAGCTGGGCCGCGGGGCCGGAGTCGCCGGCCGGTCCGCGGCCGATCAGGATCGCGGAGCTGCGCAGCAGCGGCTCGCCCAGGGTGACCAGGCCGGCCTGGCGCAGGGTCGTGCCGGTCTCGACGACGTCGGCGATGAGGTCGGCGACGCCGAGGCGCACCGCGTTCTCGACCGCGCCGTCGAGGCGGACCACCTCGGCCTTGAGCTCGTGCTCATCGAGGTAGCGCTGGACGACACCCGGGTAGGCGGTGGCGATGCGGCGACCGCCTATCTCGTCCGCGGAGGCCAGCGCGCCGGCCGGGGCGGCCCAGCGGAAAGTGGCTCCGCCGAAACTCAGGTCCAGCACCTCGGTGGCCGGCACCCCGGAGTCGACGAGCAGGTCACGGCCGGTGATACCGAGATCCAGATCACCCGAGCCCACGTACGTGGCGATGTCGCGGGGACGCAGGTAGAAGAACTCGACATTGTTGGCCTCGTCACGGCAGACGAGGTCCTTGGGGTCGGTGCGCTGGCGGTAGCCGGCGTCGCGCAGCATCTGAGCGGCCGGAGTGGACAGGGTGCCTTTGTTGGGAATGGCGATGCGCAGCATCGACGTGCTCCTTCGATCGATCTCGATTGAGGCGGAGGACCACGTCAGAGATGTCGGTACACGTCCTTGAGCTCGAGCCCGGTGGCGATCATCAGGACTTGTGCCTGGTAGAGCAGCTGGGAGATCTCCTCCGCGGCCCGCTCCGGCCCCTCGTGCTCGGCGGCCATCCAGGACTCGGCCGCCTCCTCGACGACCTTTTTCCCGATGAAGTGCACGCCCTTGTCCAGCGCCACGACGGTGGACGAACCCGGGGTCCGCTGCGCCGCCTTCGCCTGCAACTCGGCGAACAACTCTTCGAACGTCTTCACGGGAGACGATTGTGGCAGCTCATCACGGGATGGCGACGGACGACCCCATCGGTTGGGACGTGGCCTAGGCTCGCGGTCATGGTCAGCAGAAACACCGTCGCCGCGCTGAGCAGCGCGGCCGTACTCCTCGCAGCCCTCGCGGGCTGCGCGCCCGCCGACGAGGCGAGCCCCTCCGCCGGCGCGTCGGCCTCCGCCTCCGGCCCCGCCTGCGCCCCCGGAACACTCAGCACGCGCACCGCGGGCAAGCTCACGATCGGCACCGACAACCCGGCGTACGAGCCGTGGTTCAGCGACAACAAGCCCGCCAACGGCAAGGGTTTCGAGTCCGCGGTCGCGTACCAGGTCGCCGAGCGCCTCGGCTACAAGGCGCCGGACGTGGTCTGGACGAACGTGACGTTCAACAACGCCATCGCGCCGGGCCCGAAGACGTTCGACTTCGACATCAACCAGTTCTCGATCACGCCCGAGCGGCGCAAGGCCGTCGACTTCTCCTCGCCGTACTACCTGGTCCGGCAGACGGTCATCACCACCAAGGGCTCGAAGATCGCCGGCGTGAAGGCGATCGCCGAGCTCAAGGGCGCGAAGCTCGGCGCGCAGGTCGGCACCACCAGCTACCAGGCGATCAACGAGCTGATCAAGCCGACCGCCAAGGCCCAGGTCTACAACAACAACGACGACGCCAAGGCGGCCCTGGAGAACGGCCAGGTCGACGGCATCGTGGTGGACCTGCCGACCGCGTTCTACATGACCGCGGCCGAGCTCGACAACGGAGTGATCGTCGGTCAGTTGCCGCAGGTCGGCGTACCGGAGCAGTTCGGTCTGGTTCTTGATCTCGGATCGCCGTTGACCACCTGCGTCTCTCAGGCCGTCGACCAGCTGCGGCAGGACGGCACCCTCGCGGTGCTCGAGAAGCAGTGGCTGGCGAGCACCGGCGGGGCTCCCGAACTCTCGTGAGCACCGAGCTCCATCAGCCGTCCGAGATCCAGCGCGGGCGGATCGCCTACCGGCGACGGCAGACGGTCCGCTCGGTGCTGCTCGCGGCGCTGTCGACCGCGGTCGTCGGCGTGCTGCTCGTGGTCGCGGTCACCGGCGCGCCCGGCTGGGACCGCGTCAAGCTGTCGTTCTTCAGCCCCGAGGTGGCCTGGCGCTGGCTGCCGGAGATCCTCGACGGCCTCTGGCTCAACGTCCGGCTGCTGGTCGTCTGCGCGCTGCTCGCGCTGACGCTCGGGCTGCTGATCGCCACGCTGCGGACCCTGCGGGGCCCGGTCTTCTTTCCGGTACGGGCCATGGCGACCGGCTACACGTACACGTTCCGTGGTCTGCCCCTGATCATCGTCATCTACCTGATGGCCTTCGGCGTCCCCGGCCTGCGGCTGCAGGGCACCCCGGGGGTGCTGGTGCTGGGCGGGGCCGCGCTGGTGATCACGTACGGCGCCTATCTGGCCGAGGTGTTCCGGGCCGGCATCGAGTCGGTGCACCCCAGCCAGCTCGCCGCGGCCCGGTCACTGGGGCTGACGTACCGGCAGACGATGCGCCACGTGGTGCTGCCCCAGGCGATCCGCCGGGTGGCGCCGCCGCTGCTCAACGACACCGTGGCGCTGCAGAAGGACGTCGGGCTGGTCTCGCTGGCGGGCCCGATCGACGCCGTACGCGCGGCTCAGATCGGGGTCGCGCAGGACGCCAACTACACGCCGTACATCGTGGCGGGGGTGCTGTTCGTGCTGCTCGCGCTGCCGTTGATCGGCGTCACCGACTGGGTCACGCTGCGCGCGGCCCGCCGCCAGTCCGCGGGAGCCTGACCATGCTGCTGTCCTGCGAGCACGTCCGGAAGACGTTCGGCGCCGCCGTGGTGCTCGACGACCTGTCGCTGGAGGTGGACGAGCACCAGGTGGTCGCGCTGATCGGCGCCTCCGGCTCGGGCAAGTCCACGCTGCTGCGCTGCGTCAACCTGCTCACCGACATCGACGACGGCACCATCCGGCTCGACGGCGAGGACATCTCCGATCCCCGGGTCAACCCGGACCAGGTACGGCAGCGGATCGGCATGGTGTTCCAGTCGTACAACCTGTTCCCGCACATGACGGTGCTGCGCAACATCACGCTGGCCCCCGTACGGGTGCACAAGCGGTCCGCCGCCGAGACCCGGGAGCAGGCCATGCAGTGGCTGGACCGGGTCGGCCTGGCCGACAAGGCGGACAGTTATCCGGACCGGCTCTCCGGCGGCCAGCAGCAGCGGGTCGCCATCGTCCGGGCCCTGGTCAACAGCCCCCGGCTGCTGCTGCTCGACGAGGTCACCTCGGCGCTGGACCCGGAGCTGGTCGGCGAGGTACTGACCATGATCCGCGGCCTGAAGGACGAGGGCATGACCATGGTGCTGGCCACCCACGAGATGGGCTTCGCCCGGCAGGTCGCGGATCGGGTGGTCTTCCTGGACGGCGGCCGGGTGCTCGAGGCGGGGCCGCCCGAGCAGGTGCTGGGCGACCCCACCGAGGCCCGGACCCGGCAGTTCCTGGCCCGCATCATCGAGGCCGGCCGGCTCTGATCGGGCTCCCGGGCGCTCAACCCGGCAGCCCGCCGAGACCGGCCGTGGGCCGGACCGACCGGCCGCCCGAACCGGCCGCCGGGCCGGACCGGCCGGCAGCTGGCGGCCGGCGGTTCAGCTGGGGCTGAGAACCCGGGTGCCGGGTTCGCGGGCCGGTCGCAGCGCCCCGGCCGCCAGGGCGACCAGCAGCGCCAGCAACACCGGGATGGACAGTGCCACCGGCAGGCCGAAAGCCTCGGCCGCGCCACCGATCAGCACCGGTCCGGCGAAGAAGCCCAGCCAGCCGATGCTCGCCACCCGGGCGATGGCCTGAGCCGGACGCTGCGGGTTGCGGTGACCCGCGGCCGAGAACACCTGCGGCGCCACGCAGGACAGCCCGGCCCCCAGACACCCGAAGCCGATCACCCCGGCCACGGGCTGCCCGACCAGCAGCGCGGTGCCCAGGCCGGCCGCCGCGAGCAGGCCGCAGCCCCGGACCAGCCGGACCGCGCCGAAGCGGGCAGCCAGCCGGTCGCCGGTCAGCCGGCCGGCCGTCATGGCGATGAAGAACGCCGCGAACGCCGCAGCCGCGAAGCCTTCGGTGCTGTGCAGGCTGTCGCGCAGATAGACCGTGCTCCAGTCGGCTGCCGCTCCCTCGCCGACCAGGGCACACAGGGCCAGCGCGCCCAGCAGCAGCACCCCGGAGAGCGGCACCTGACGCGCGGGGCCGTCGGCCGGGGAGCCCGCGGCCTCGGTCAGGCCCGCCGACCAGCGGCTTGACCACCAGGCGAGGGCCGCGCCCAGCACAGCCACGACGGCGAAGGTGCCCAGCGGGCTCGCGCCGGCGGCCGCGGTGACGCCGCCGAGGACCGCCCCGAGGAAGCCGCCGATGCTGTAGACGGCATGGAACGACGACATGATCGGCCGTTCGGCGGTCCGCTCGATCTCCACGCCGCGGGCGTTCATCGCTATGTTCAGCACGCCGTGGACCACGCCGAAGGCGAACAGCGCCACGGTCAGCGTCACCAGCGACGGAGCTACGGCGACCGGCAGCAGGAAGCACCCGTCCACCAGCGCCGCGGGGACCATGATGTGCCGGCTGCCGTACCGGTCGACCAGCCGCCCGGAGAGCTGCATGCCGGTCACCGCGCCGAGGGCGAGCCCGACCAGGGCGATGCTGAGCCGGCCGTCGCTGAGGCCCAGGTGCTGCTTCACCGCCGGGATACGCGCCGTCCACGTGCCGATCAGTGTGCCGTAGAGCAGGAAGAGCAGCGCGGCGGCGATCCGGCTCCGGCGTAACGTCTGCGGCACGGCTCCAAGCTAGACGATCTCAGTCCTTGCTCAGCTCCCGGATGGCCAGGACCGCGTCCAGCACCGCGACCGTCGACTGCCAGCCCTTGTCCTCGATCGAGTCCTCCAGGCCGGCCCGGTCCTTGGCCTGGCCCAGGCTCTCCACGGTGAGCACGCCGTGCGCCACCGGGGTCTGCTCGTCCAGTGCCACCCGGGTCAGCCCGGCCGTCACCGCGTCGTTGACGTAGTTGAAGTGCGCGGTCTCGCCCCGGATCACCACGCCCAGCGCGACCACCGCGTCGCAGCGCTTGGCCAGGGCCTGCGCGACGATCGGCAGCTCCACCGAGCCGGCCACCCGGGCCACGACCACGTCCTGCACGCCGCACGCCTGGGCGGCCGCCTGCGCCCGCTCGACCATGTGGTCGACCAGGTCGGAGTGCCAGCGCGAGCCGACGATGCCGAGCTTGAGCCCGGCGGCGTCAACCGTGTTGAGGTGCGGATCCCCGAAACCGGCCATGTGTTGCCCCCTCTTTGCCTGTAGTTTGCTCCGGCCACCGCGACGGCGCCGGAAAATCAGCCAGAGCTCAGCCCAGGGCCTCGAAGAGGTGGCCCATCCGGTCGCGCTTGGTCCGCAGGTAGCGCACGTTCTCCGGGTGCGGCCGCACCGGCAGCTCCTCGCGGCCGGTGATGGTCAGGCCGTAGCCCTCCAGCCCGGCGCGCTTCGCGGGGTTGTTGGTGAGCAGCCGCATCGAGCGCACGCCCAGGTCGTACAGGATCTGGGCGCCGGTGCCGTAGTCGCGGGCGTCGGCCGGCAGGCCCAGCTCGAGGTTGGCGTCGACGGTGTCCAGGCCGCGGTCCTGCAACTGGTACGCCTGCAGCTTGTGCAGCAGCCCGATGCCCCGCCCCTCGTGGCCGCGCATGTAGAGCACGACGCCCCGCCCGGCCTCGGCGACCCGGTCGAGGGCCGCGTCCAGCTGGGGCCCGCAGTCGCAGCGCACCGAGCCGAAGACATCCCCGGTCAGGCACTCGGAGTGCACCCGGACCAGCACGTCCTCGCCGTCGCCGAGGTCGCCGAAGACCAGCGCGACGTGCTCGGCGCCGGCCACGTCGGTGCGGTAGCCCACCGCGGTGAACTCGCCGTGCTCGGTCGGCAGCCGGGTCTCGACGACCCGCTCGACCAGGGTCTCGTGCCGGCGCCGGTACGCGATCAGGTCGGCGATGCTGATCAGCGCCAGGTCGTGCTCGGCCGCGAACCGCTCCAGGTCGGGCATCCGCATCATGGTGCCGTCGTCGTTGATCATCTCGCAGAGCACGCCGGCCGGCCGCAGCCCGGCCAGCACGGACAGGTCGATCGCGGCCTCGGTGTGACCCGGCCGGCGCAGCACGCCGCCGGCCTTGGCCCGCAGCGGCACGACGTGACCCGGCCTGGACAGGTCGGTGGGCTGGGTCTCCGCCGAGCCCAGCAGCCGGATGGTGTGCGCGCGGTCGGCGGCCGAGATGCCCGTGCTGATGCCCTCGCGGGCGTCGACGGTCACCGCGTACGCGGTCCCGCGCCGGTCCTGGTTGGTGTGGAACATCGGCGGCAGGTCGAGCCGGTCGGCCTCCTCCTCGGGCAGCGGTACGCAGATGTAGCCCGAGGTGTAGCGGACCATGAACGCGACCAGCTCCGGGGTCGCGTGCTCGGCCGCGAAGATCAGGTCGCCCTCGTTCTCGCGGTCCTCGTCGTCGACCACGATGACCGGACGCCCGGCCGCGATGTCCTTGATCGCCCGTTCGATGTCGGTGCTCATGACAGCCGCTCCCCCAGCATCTTCTCGACGTACTTGGCGATGACGTCGACCTCGAGGTTGACCGGGTCGCCGACGGACTTGGCGCCCAGCACGGTGAGCTTGAGCGTGGTCGGGATCAGGCCCACGTCGAAGGTGTCGGCGGTGACCGCCATGACGGTCAGCGACACCCCGTCGACGGTGATCGAGCCCTTCTCCACTACGTACCGCGAGAGCTCGCTGGGCAGCGAGAAGCGCAGCACTTCCCACTCGTCGGCGGGCTCGCGCGCCACGATCCGCCCGACGCCGTCGACGTGGCCCTGCACCAGGTGCCCGCCGAGGCGGGAGCCGACGGTCGCGGCGCGTTCCAGGTTGACCTGGCTGCCCGCGGTCAGCACGCCGAGCGACGAGCGGCGCAGGCTCTCGCCCATGACGTCGGCCGTGAAGACGCCGTCGACGTTGTCGATGACGGTCAGGCAGACGCCGTTGACCGAGATCGAGTCGCCGTGGCGGGCGTCGGAGGTGACGACGGGACCGCGTACCGCGATCACCGCCGAGTCGCCCCCCGCGTCGGTGAGGTACACGACCTCACCCAGTTCCTCGACGATTCCCGTGAACATCAGGCCTCCTTGGCTCGGAGCGATGCGGTGAAGCGCAGGTCGGGTCCGACCCGCGCGATGTCGACGAGGTCCAGCTCGATGGCCTCGGCGATGGTGGTGACGCCCGCGCCGACCAGGGACGGCTGACCGGCGCCGAGCATCTTGGGAGCGATGTAGCCGACCACCTTGTCGACCAGGCCGGCCGCCAGGAAGCCGCCGGCCAGGGTGGGGCCGCCCTCCAGCAGCACGGCGCGCACGCCGCGGGCGTACAGCTCGGTGAGCAGGGCGGCCAGGTCGACCCGGCCGTCGGGGCCGGTGCCGACCTCGGCCGCCGTCGCGATCCAGGTGGGTGCGGCCTGGTCGCGGATGCGGGCGGTGGCCGGGGTACGCCCGGAGGAGTCGACGACGACCCGCCACGGCTGCTTGATGGCCAGGCTGCCGTCCCGCAGGTCGCGGACGGTGAGCTGAGGATCGTCGGCGACGATGGTGCCGACCCCGGCGACGATGGCGTCGACCGTGCTGCGCAGCTTGTGCACGTCGCTGCGGGCGGGCGCGGAGGTGATCCACTGGCTGGTGCCGTCGGCCGCGGCGGAACGCCCGTCCAGGGTCGCCGCGTACTTCCAGGTCACGTAGGGCCGGCCACGGCGTACGGCGGTCAGCCAGGCGACGTTGCCCTCCTCGGCCGGCGCCCGGCCGACCCCGGTCTCGACCCGGACCCCGGCGTCGCGCAGGGTCGCCGCCCCGCCGGCCGCCACGGGTGTGGGGTCGTCGACGGCGATGACCACCCGGATGATGCCGGCGTTGATCAGCGCCTGGGCGCAGGGGCCGGTGCGGCCGGTGTGGTTGCAGGGCTCGAGAGTGACGACAGCCGTCCCGCCCCGGGCGCGCTCACCGGCCTGGGCCAGGGCGACGATCTCGGCGTGCGGCCCGCCCGCGTACGCGTGGAAGCCCTCGCCGACGACCTCGCCCTCCGCGCTGAGCAGCACGCAGCCGACCACCGGGTTGGGGCTGGTCGTGCCGAGGCCGCGGGCGGCGAGCGCGATCGCCCGGCCCATTGCCTCGTCGTCGGTGACCATCTGCGTTCCCTCTCCATGCGCGGTGCGGTCACGCGCCGAACAGAGAGGGAACAGACAAGCAGAAACAGGACATGAGGGGACGCTTCGCGCCGCCCCGGTGAGGACACGCCGCGACGAGCCCTCATCCTGCTCCCGCGCGCTGTCTCCCATCCGGACTGTCTGAGCAGTCGGCCCGAGGCCGTCCGCTCAACCGTCGGCTCTGGAGTCTCACCAGATCCACCGTCCGTCTTGGTATCGACGTCCGGGTCGCGGGCTCAGCCCTGCCGGAGCAGGGCATTACCGCCGGTTCGGAATTTCACCGAGTCCCGCCAGCGCGTGGTGGGTCACCCATGAGTCTTGCACGCGAATCGCGGGTTGCCACCTGCTGGGCGATCCACGTCACAGACCCACGCCCGACGAGGGATCCTCCGGGTCCTCGGAGTCGGCGCGCCGGCGGTCGATCGCCACGAACGAGCCCGGCTGGCTCTTGGCGACCTTCTTCATCTCGGAGGCCACGGCGACGACCACCCGGGCATCCTCGAAGCGGCGGCCCTCGGCGGTGGCCTGCGCGACACCGATCGAGAGCGTCACCAGCGCGGCGCGCTGCTTGTTGCCGCGGCGGTCGGGGACCTCGATGTAGCCGCGCTGGGCGTCCTCGGGGTCGTAGAGCTGGTCGGCGACGGTCTCGAAGTCGGTCACGGTGCGCTTGGTCAGCGGCAGGACCTGCTCGGGGGTGCAGATGAAGACGAAGTCGTCACCGCCGATGTGGCCCAGGAAGACCGGCGGGCGCCCGGTGGCCGCGACGGCCCGGTGCAGGCTGCCGGCCAGGGCGGTGATGAACTCGTCGCCGCGGTCGAAGCCGTACACGTCGTTGACGCTCTTGAACCGGTCGATGTCGATGTAGCCGACCGCGAAGTCCTTGCCGGTCTTCATCCGGTCGACGATCTCGCGGCGCACCCGGGCGTTGCCGGGCAGGCCGGTCAACGGCGAGACCTCGCGGAACTCCTTGTTGCGCCGCAGGGTCGAGGAGACCCGGGCGATCAGCTCGGCGGTGTCGAACGGCTTGACCAGGTAGTCGTCGACGCCGGCGGTGAGGCCGACCACCTTGTCGACGGTCATCCCCTTGGCGGTGAGCATGATCACCGGCAGGGCCGAGGTGAGCGGCTCGGCGCGCAGCCGGCGGGTCAGCTCGACGCCGTTCATGTTCGGCATCATCCAGTCGACCACGGCCAGGTCGGGACGGCGGCTCTCCATCACCTCGAGGGCCTGCTGGCCGTCGCGGGCCCGCATCACCTCGAAGCCGTGCACCTTGAGGTTGAACGCGACGAAGCTGGCGATGTCCTCGTCGTCGTCGACCACCAGGATCAGGTCGGGCCGCTCCTCCGGCTCGGCGGCGCTGGCGTCGACCTTGTGCCGGACGACTCCGGTGCTCATGCGTGCACCATCGAACGCTCGGCCAGGGCGCGCAGCTTGCGGCAGGCCTCGGCGGGGTCCTCGGCGCCGTACACCGCGGTGCCCGCGACGAACGCGTCGGCGCCGGCCTCGGCGGCCTGCTCGATGGTGTCGGCGGCGATGCCACCGTCGACCTCCAGGCGTACCTCGAGGTTCTTGGCCTTGATCCGGCGGCGCACGTCACGCACCTTGCCCAGCATCTCGGGCATGAACTTCTGCCCGCCGAACCCGGCCTTGATCGTCATGATCAGCACCGTGTCCACATAGGGAATCAGCTCGAGATACGGCTCGACGGGCGTGTCCCGGTCGATGGCCAGGCCCGCCTTGGCGCCCGCCGCGCGCAACGTCTTGGCCAGGGCCACGGGGTTCTCGCAGGCCTCGGCGTGGAACGTCACGTTGTACGCCCCCGCTTCCGCGTAACCGGGGGCCCAGCGCTCCGGATCCGTGATCATCAGATGCACGTCGAACGGGATGGCGGTCGCCTTGCGCAGACTCTGCACGACCGGCAGGCCGATGGTCAGATTCGGGACGAAATGGTTGTCCATGACATCCACGTGCACCCAGTCGGCGGCGCCCTCGATGTCGTGCACCGCGGTGGCGAGGTGCGCGAAGTCCGCGGCCAGGATGCTGGGGGCGATGATCGGCGATGACTCCACCGGTGAAGTGTATGGCCTGTTTGCCGTCACCCGGGATACTCCTGGGGACTGCCTTCAGTCCGTTCCCGGAGGGTTCTATGCGACACACGGCGGTGCTGCTGGCGGTGCTGCTCACCGCCGGTTGCTCCGGCGCGCCACCGGACGGCACCGACGGCGACCTGACCGACGACTGGCGGACGCCCTCGTCCCCGGCTCCCTTCCGGCCCGCCACCGGCGAGTGCCACGAGATGCTGGCGGCGACGGCGGCCCTGGACGACTACCGGCCGGTGGATTGCGCCGAGCTGCACGTCTCGGAGACCTTCCACGTCGGCACCGCGGCGGACGCCGACGTGGTTCCGGCCGCCGGCACGGCGGGTGCCCGGGCCGCGTTCCAGGAATGCTCGACCAGGGCGGCCGGCTTCCTCGGCGGCCCGTGGCGCACCGCCCGGGTGGCCGTGCAGGTGGTCTGGCCGACCAAGGCGGCCTGGTCGGGCGGGGCGCGCTGGTTCCGCTGCGACGTCACGACCGCCGACCTCGACGGGCAGAGCCGGACCAGCCGCACCGGCAGCCTGGCCGGGGAACTGGCCGGTGCGTCACCGCTCAAGCTGGGCTGCTTCAACCCGACGGTCGACGGCGAGACGGTGACGACGATGCGCCCGGTCCCGTGCGAGGAGCGGCACCGGGCCGAGTTCGCCGGGCTGTGGAAAGCGCCGGAGATCACCTACGCGGCGCTGGAGTCCGGCACCGAGCGCAGCGCGGCGGGCTGCCGCGGGGTGATCGCCAAGTTCGCGAAGCTGCCGGACGACTCGGACATGCAGTACCGCACCGGTTGGATCTCCTACAACCCGACGCGCACCGAATGGCTGTCCGGCGAGCGGCGGGTGCGCTGCTTCGTGTACTTCGCCAAGCGGACCTTCACCCGCTCGCTGAAGGGCGCGGGCCCCTCGGTGCTGCCCGTGGACTGACGGCGCTACAACTTGCCGGCGTTCTGCCGCTCCCGGATCCGCGCCTGGAAGGTCGCACTGTCGTTGGCCCGCGGGAACGGCGCGTCCGGGACCGGGACGCCGAGGAAGTCGCAGAGCGGCTGCCAGCCCTGCGAGACCTCGAACTCCAGCAGCCGGTCCGCCGGGACTTCGCGGCGCACCGCGTCGTTGTGCTCGGTGAAGACCCGCACGGCGTGCTCCCGGTCGGCGAAGCGGCCGCCGAACGTGCCCTCCCAGATGAGCGACCGGACCATGGCCAGGCCCGCCGTGACGGAGTCGTCGCCGTCGCGCGGAGCGCTCTGCGCCGCCTGGAAGATCGTGCTGTGCGCGCTGTCGTACCACTTCTGCGGGTCGCGGACCGTCAGCACCACCTTGGCGTCCGGATGCCTCTCGGTCAGCTCCCGCCAGAAGTACGTGCCGGGCCAGTCCACCGTGGAGCGGTGCCCCTCCAGCGCCTTGTCGAGGCTGGAGAGGTCGCCGCCCTCCGCGGCCCGGGCGAACAGAGTCGCCCGTTCGGGATCGTCGAGCAACGGCAGCATGTGCATGCACGGCCCGCGGCCCAGCATCTCGAGCGCGATCTTCAGGCTGAGTGTGCCGGTACGGCCGAAACCTGCCCCGATGACATCCATGTCCATCTTTATACCGGACTTTGTTGACCGGAACAGTGCAGAAGGCGCTCAGCTGGTGCGGCGCAGCACCGCCAGGAACATCGCGTCGGTGCCGTGCCGGTGCGGCCACAACTGCACCGTCGGGCCCGGGCCCAGCTTGGGCATGCCCGGCGGCAGCAACGGGCGCGCGTCCACGAAGTCGACCTCCACGCCGCTGCGGCGGGCGCCCTCGGTGACGGTCACCTGCGTCTCCACCATGTGCGGTGAGCAGGTCACATAGGCGACCACGCCGCCGGGACGCACGGCCCGCAGCGCGGCCACCAGCAGCTCCCGCTGAAGCCGGGTCAACGGCGGAAGATCGGCCGGGGTACGCCGCCAGCGCGACTCCGGACGCCGGCGCAGCGAGCCCAGCCCGGTGCAGGGCGCGTCGACCAGCACCCGGTCGAAGCCCTCCTCCGGCAGGTCGGGGTCGCGTCCGACCGTACGGCCGTCGGTCGGCAGCACCGTGACCGGCAGTCCGGCGGTGGCCTGCTCGACCAGCCGGGCCCGGTGATCGGCGACCTCGACGGCGGTGACCTCGGCGCCGCGCAGCGCGGCGATCGAACCGAGCAGCCCGGCCTTGCCGCCCGGACCCGCGCACAGGTCCAGCCAGCGGCTGTCCTGGCCCTCGATCGGCGCGGCCAGCAGCGCGGCCGCCACCAACTGCGAGCCCTCGTCCTGCACGTGGGCCCGACCGTCACGGATGGCGGCCAGCTCACTCGGCGAACCCCCGTTGAGGTAGACCGCGTACGGCGAGAACGCGCCCGGCACACCCTCGACCTCGTCGGCCAGCTCGACCGCGTCGGCCCGCCCCGGCCGCGCGCACAGGTGCACGGTCGGCGGCTGATTGTCCTCGATCAGCAGCCGGGCGGTGTCCTCCAGGTCGCCACCGAGCGCCTCGGCGAACGACCGGATGATCCACTCCGGGTGGTTGTGCACGACCGCGAGGTTGCCGACCGGGTTCTCCGCGTAGTCCGGGGCCAGCTTGGTCAGCCACTCCTCCAGGCCGGTGTCCGAAATGGTGCGCATGACCGCGTTGGCGAAACCGTGGGCGGCGGGCGCGACCGCGCGGACCAGGTCGACGGTCTGGTTCACCGCGGCGTGCGCCGGCACCCGGGTGAAGAGCAACTGGTACGCCCCCAGACGCAACGCGTCGCGAGCGGGCGGATCAATGCGCGACACATCCCGGCCGGCCGCGTCCGCGATGATCAGATCCAGGGTGCCCACGGCGCGCAGGGTGCCGTAGGTCAGCTCGGTCGCGAACGCCGCGTCCCGGCCGTGCAGCCGCATGTCCCGCAGGATCTGGGCCAGCACCAGGTTCGCGTACGCGTCATCACGGTGCACGGCCGCGATGGCCTCGTACGCGGCCTGCCGGGCCGGGTCCGACGGCGGGCGACCCGCTCGCGGAGCCCGCCCGGAACGGCTGTCGCGGCTCTGCTCCCGGCCCTGCCCAGGCCCGCCGGGGCGGCGCGGGCCGGCGTTGTGCGGCCGGTCGGCACTGTGCCGGCGCTGCTCCTGCGGCCGCTCGGCCCGATGCTCTTCGGTCATGAGAGGGTCTCCCCCGGGTTGAGGCGCAGGCCACGCGCCCAGTCGGAGGCCGACATCGGCTTCTTTCCGGCCGCCCGGACCTCGCCCAGGACCACCGGGGTGGTCGCCGTGCCCACCAGCACCTGGGTGCGCTCGACGAGCAGCTCCCCCGGAGCCAGCGGGGCGGCGTTGGCGACCGGGCGCACCGGCCCGAGCTTGAGCCGCTCGTCACGCAGGGTGGTCCAGGCGCCCGGCGCCGGGGTGCAGGCGCGGATGCGCCGGTCGACGGCGAATGCCGGGTCGCTCCAGCGGACCCGGGCGTCCTCGACGGTGATCTTCGGGGCCAGCGACACGCCGTCGGCGGGCTGCGGGTGCGCCCGGGCGGTGCCGGCCTCGATCGCGTCCAGGACGGCGACCAGCAGGCCGGCGCCCTCGGTGGCCAGCCGGGTGAGCAGGTCACCGGAGGTGTCGGTGGGCCGGATCTGCTCGGTCAGCGTGCCGTAGACCGGCCCGGTGTCCATCCCGGCCTCCAGCTCGAACACGCTGGCGCCGGTGACCTCGTCGCCGTGCAGGACGGCGTGCTGCACCGGCGCCGCGCCACGCCAGGCGGGCAGCAGCGAGAAGTGCAGGTTGACCCAGCCGTGCTTGGGGATCTCCAGGGCGCTGGGCGGCACCAGCGCGCCGTACGCGACCACGGGCACGCAGTCCGGGGCGAGCTCGCGCAGCCGTTCGAGGAACTCCGGCTCGCGGGGGCGCTGCGGGGTGAGCACCTCGATGCCGCGTTCGTCGGCCCAGGCGCCGGCCGGTGAGCGCACCAGGCGGCGGCCGCGGCCGGCCGGGGCGTCGGGGCGGGTGACGACGGCGACGATCTCGTGGCTGGAGGCGGCCAGGGCGTCGAGCGACGGCAGGGTCACCTCGGGGGTGCCGGCGAAGATCAGGCGCACCGGGTCACCGCCCCAGGCCGAAGATGCCGTGCGGGTTGACCTTGACCTTCGGCGGGGCGCCGGCGTCGTACCACTCGGCGGCCCGGATCTGCTTCATCGCGTCCTTCCGGGCGGCGGCGTCCAGCCGGTCCAGGAAGAGCACGCCGTCGAGGTGGTCGGTCTCGTGCTGCACGCAGCGCGCCATCAGGCCGGTGCCGACCAGCTGCAACTCCTCGCCGTTCTCGGTGAAGCCCTGGGCGACGACGTGCTGGCGGCGCTTGGTGTCGACGTACACGCCCGGGATGGACAGGCAACCCTCCGGGCCGTCCTGCTCCTCCTCGTCGGGGAACGACAGCACGGGGTTGACGATGTGGCCGGTCACGTCGTCGACGTGGAAGGTGAACACCCGCAGACCCACGCCGAGCTGGGGTGCGGCCAGGCCGGCGCCGCCCTCGTCCTGCATCGTCTCGGTGAGGTCCCGGACGAGCCGGCGCAGTTCCTTGTCGAAGTCGACCACGGCGTCGGCCGGCGTACGCAGCACCGGGTCGCCGAACAGACGGATGGGCTGGACGGTCACGCGGGTGCCACTCCTGACTGCTCACAAAAATCGCTGATCGCACCTAGTCTACGGAGCCCGGCCGGACGGCCGGCGTCGCCCAGCCGCGCGGCGTGGACCGCTGGCCTCCCTGCACCCGGACCCGCGCGTCCCGCCCGTACGCGAACAGATCGGCCTGCTGGCAGTCTCATCCTCATGACCATCGAGATCAGAGCGCTCACGCATGCGGACATCGACGCCGTTGTCGGGCTGTCGCTGCGGGCCTGGACGCCCGTCTTCGCGTCCTTCGAGACTGTGCTGGGCGAGGACATCTACCGCCGGATCTACCCGGACTGGTTGTCGTCGCAGGCCCGGGACGTGACGAAGGTGTGCACCGAACACGCCCCGACCACGTGGGTGGCCACTGCCGGCGACGAGCCGGTCGGCTTCGTCGCTCTGGTGCTCAACGATGCGGACCGCAGCAGCGAGATCGAGATGCTGGCGGTCGACCCGGCGCACCAGCGCAAGGGCATCGCGGCCGCGCTGATCTCGTACGCCGTGGAGCAGGCGCGAGCGGCGGGAGCGCGGCTGGTGGCGATCGGCACCGGGGGTGACCCGGGCCACGCACCGGCCCGCCGCGCGTACGAGAGGGCCGGCTTCACCGCGCTGCCCCAGGTCAGGTACTACCGGGCGCTCTGACGGCGGCGGGGTTACGGTCGACAGATGACGTGGTCGACGTACGGATCATTCTTGATCTTCGCGATCGTGCTCGTCCTGGTGCCGGGCCCGGACTTCGCGGTGATCACCAAGAACACCCTGGCCGGCGGGCGCCGCCGAGGCTCCTGGAGCGCGGCCGGAGTGGCCAGCTCCAACGCGGTGCAAGGCCTGGCCGCGGCGGCCGGACTGGGCGCACTCGTGACCCGGGCGCAGCCCGTGTTCCAGGCGATCAAGTGGGCGGGAATCGCGTACCTGGCGTACCTGGGCATCCAGGCGCTGCGGTCGGCGCTGGCCGGTCGCTATGCCGAAGCCGGAAGCGAGGCTTCGGGGGCGGGATGGCGGCAGGGGTTCCTGTCCAACATCACCAATCCGAAGGTCCTGGTCTTCTACCTGGCGGTCCTGCCGCAGTTCCTGGGGCCGGACGCGCCGCTGGGGGCGCTGCTCGTGCTGGCGCTGAGTCATGCCGTGCTGTCGTTGCTGTATCTGCTGGTGGTGGTGGCCGGGTTGGCGCGGGCTAGGCGGCTGCTGGCCCGCCGGCGCGTTCGGCGCATGCTCGATGCGGCTACGGGGGCGGCGTTGCTCGGGTTCAGCGCCAAGCTGGCCACGGAGTGAGCTGTCATCCCGGCCACGGTGAGCCGCTGGGTCAGAGGAGTTCGGCGGGGTCGATCTGGATGCGGATCGGCAGGTTGGACTTCTTCACGCTGCGGACCGCCGCCGCCTCGTGCAGAGCTCGGGCCAGCGCCGCCGCGCGCCCCCGGGAAACCCGGAGCAGCATGCGTTCCTGGTCGTCGGCTGCCGGAACCGGACCGAGGAGTTCCACATCGTCGGGCAGGCGTGCCGCGCTCAGGAACTCGGCGACCGCCTCGGCCTGGCCGGTGACGCTGGCCATCCGGGCTGCCGGCGGGAAGCCCAGTTCGCGGCGTTCGGCGAGCTCACGGGCCGCGAACCAGCCCGGGTCCCAGCGCAGCAACGCCTGCACGGGTGCCAGTGCACCGTCGGCCACGACCACGACCCGGCCACCCGCCGGACCGGGCCGTGCCAGCGCGGCCGCGGACAGCCAGCGCCGCATGGTCTCCTCGGCGGCCCGCAGATCCGCCCGGGACAGCAGCGCCCACGTGTCCAGCAGCAGCACCGCGCCGTAGCCGCTTTCGGCAACCGGCTCCGCTCCTGGTGTGGCGACGACGACGGCGGCCGTTCCGGGAACGGTGGTCAGGATCTCGTCCCGGCCGGAGGTGCGCACCGGGAACCCCGGGAAGGCCCGGCCGAGCTCTTCCGCCGTACGCCGGGCACCGGTCACCGAGGCCCGCAGGCGCCGCCCACCGCAGGCCGGGCAGGCGTAGTCGGCTGCGGCCCGGCCGCACCAGTGACAGGCCGGCACGTCCCGCGAACCGGCAAGCCCCAGTGGACCGGAGCAGTGCGGGCACCGGGCCGGGGTCCGGCACTCGGCGCAGGCGGTGGACGGAAGGTAGCCCCGCCGCGGCACCTGCACCAGCACCGGCATCCCGGCCTGCAACGCGCCACGAGCCGCCTGCCAGGCCAGACTCGGCAGCCGCGCGGTCACCGCACCGGGATCCCGCGCCAGCTGCGGATCATCACCGGTCGGCGCGATGGCCGGGCTGCGCGCCCGCAACGTGCCACGATCGGCGACGATCTCCTTGGCCCATCCGGTCTCCAGCAGCAACTGCGCCTCACCCGTGCGGGCGAAACCCCCGACCAGCGCGGCGCAGTCGGCCAGCTGCGCGCGGGTGAGCAGAACATCCCGGGCGTGCGGGTACGGCGCCCGTGGCTCGGCGTGCAGGTCATCCCCGTCGTCCCAGATGACCACGAGCCCGAGGTCGGCGACGGGCGCGAACATGGCAGCCCGCGTCCCGACGACAACGGGCACCCGATGCCGGCTCGCAGCGAGAAACCTCCGATATCGCTCAGCCGGCCCAGCGGCGGCGTTGAGGGCGACATGCCGCCCATCGCCGAGCACCACGGTCAGAGCTCGATCGAGCCGCTCCAGATCTCGCGCGTCCGGCACCACGATGACCACACCCCGGCCACCCCGGACGACGGCCCCGGCCGCCTCCGCGATCCGCGCGGGCCAGTCCTCCCCGGGCAGCGCGGACCACACGGCCCGAGCCGGCCGGCCCTGCGCCAAGGCATGCAGGAAAGCCCCGCCGGTGGGATAAATCCCCCACCCGTGCGCAACCGCCTCCGGCTGGACAGTCCCGGCGCCGGCTGCTTCCGGGTGGAGGGGTGGTGCCTCGGCTGGACCCGGCTCGCCATCAACATCGGCGCCGTTCTCCTGCCGGTCGTCAGCCACGCCCGGACCAGCCGGTGTGCCGCCGACCGGGCTCGGCTCCACCTCAACGGCCGCGGTCGGATGAATCTCCGCTACGTCCCCGGACGGCACCACATCGACCGCATCCGGGTGTGCCGACGGCACACCCGCTGAACCACGTTGTGCGTCCGGGACGGCAGGTCCTGACCCCACCGGCCGAGACTGTCCCGGTGAATCCGACAAGGACGGCGGGGTGGCCTGCGCCTCCGCGCGAGCGTGACGAGGCGGCACAGCCAGCCGCAACACATCCGAGAGATTCCCCGCATACCGGTCAGCGACAGCGCGAGCCAGCCGCGCCACCTCAGGGTCCAGCACCCGCTCCGGCGAGACCACTTTGTCGAGGAAGGCCAGCTTTCCGCCGTGCGGACTGGACTCGACCCGCTCCAGGAGGAAGCCGTTCACCAGCTGCCCGGCGAAGCGGACCTTCACCCGCACACCGGACTGAGCAGCCTCGTCGTCGGCCGCGGAGACCAGGTAGTCGAACGGGCGGTCGAGGTGGGCCAGCGGCACTTCGACGCTCACCCGGGCCACCGGCAGCCGGGGTGCCGGCTCGCGGTCGGGTTTCGCCTTGGCCGCCTTCACCCGCACATTCTGGCGCGCGGGTACGACATCTTCCGGCGCAAACAGCACGGGTGCCTCGACCGGAGTCGAGGCACCCGTTCCTGGCGTCACCAAGCTCAGGCCGCGGCGGACTTCAGGTCCTGGGCGCGGTCCGTGTTCTCCCACAGCAGTTCCGGCAGTTCGCGGCCGAAGTGGCCGTACGCCGCGGTCTGCTGGTAGATCGGGCGCAGCAGGTCCAGGTCGCGGATGATCGCGGCCGGACGCAGGTCGAACACCTCGTTGATGGCCTTCTCGATCCGCTCCACCGGCACGTTCTCGGTGCCGAACGTCTCGACGAACAGCGACACCGGGTGCGCCTTGCCGATCGCGTACGCGACCTGCGTCTCACAGCGCTCGGCCAGGCCGGCGGCGACCACGTTCTTGGCCACCCAGCGCATCGCGTACGCCGCCGAGCGGTCCACCTTCGACGGGTCCTTGCCCGAGAAGGCGCCGCCGCCGTGACGGGCGTAGCCGCCGTACGTGTCCACGATGATCTTGCGGCCGGTCAGGCCGGCGTCGCCCATCGGTCCGCCGATCTCGAAGCGACCGGTCGGGTTGACCAGCAGGCGGTAGTCCTCCACGTCCAGGCCCAGGCCCTCGAGCTCCGGGGCGATGACGTGCTCACGGACATCCGGGGTCAGCAGCGACTCCAGCGAGATGTCGGCCGCGTGCTGCGACGACACCACGACGGTGTTCAGCCGCACCGGGCGCAGGCCGTCGTACTCGATGGTGACCTGGGTCTTGCCGTCCGGGCGCAGGTACGGGATCGTGCCGTCCTTGCGGGCACTCGACAGCCGCCGGGCCAGCCGGTGGGCCAGCGCGATCGGCAGCGGCATCAGCTCCGGGGTCTCGGAGCAGGCGAAGCCGAACATCATGCCCTGGTCGCCCGCGCCCTGGGCGTCGAGCGCGTGCTCGGAGTTGCCCTCGCGCAGCTCGACCGCGCTGTCCACACCCTGGGCGATGTCGGGCGACTGCGAGCCGATCGACACGCTGACGCCACAGGACGCGCCGTCGAAGCCCTTCTTGGACGAGTCGTAGCCGATGCCCAGGATGGTCTCGCGCACGATGCTCGGGATGTCCGCGTACGCCTTGGTGGTCACCTCGCCGGCCACGTGAACCTGGCCGGTCGTGATCAGGGTCTCCACCGCGACGCGGCTGCGGGGGTCCTGCGACAGCAGGGCGTCGAGAATACCGTCGCTGATCTGGTCAGCGATCTTGTCCGGGTGGCCTTCCGTGACCGACTCGGAGGTGAACAGGCGGCGTGCCACGGTGCTCCTCAGATTTGTCGAAGTTTCGTTCCGCGGCAGTGTAGTCACCACCGCTGTAGTGACGCCGGGGCGGTCTCAGCCCGTCCCAAGCGTGCCGACCTGCGGATCAAGGCGCCCGGCGACCTGATCCCATATCGCATCGGCTACCTCGTCTTTCGGGAGTTCCCCCAGCGCGGTGGTGCTCCCGTCGGCGCCCAGGATCGTGACTGTGTTGTTGTCCGACCCGAAGACCAGGTCGACGCCCACCTCGTTAACGACGATGAGGTCGGCGCGTTTCCGGACCAGTTTGCCGCGGGCGTTCTCCAGCGCGTCGTGGGTCTCGGCGGCGAAGGCGACGAGCAGCTGACCAGGGCGTTTGGCCGCGCCGAGCTCGGCTGCGATGTCCGGGTTGGTGACCAGCTCGAGGGTGGGCGCCGTACCCTCGTCGCTCTTCTTGATCTTCTGGCCGGCGACCGCGGCCGGCCGGAAGTCGGCCGGCGCCGCCGCCATGACCACGACGTCCGCGTCCGCGGCGGCCTCGACCGTGGCCTTGCGCAGCTCCTCGGTCGTGCCGACGCGCACCACGTCGGCGCCCGCCGGATCGTCCAGAGTGACGTTCGCCGCAATCAGCGTCACGCGCGCGCCCCGGGCGACCGCCGCACGGGCCAGGGCGTATCCCTGCTTGCCCGACGAGCGGTTGCCCAGGAACCGGACCGGGTCCAGCGGCTCGCGGGTGCCACCGGCGGTGACGACCACCCGGCGGCCCGCCAGGTCGGTCCCCGCGGCCGCGCCACGACGCAGCACGCGCACGGCGGCGGCGAAGATCTGGGCCGGGTCCGGCAGCCGGCCCTTGCCGGTGTCGGCCCCCGTGAGCCGGCCCACCGCCGGCTCGATGACGATCGCGCCGCGGGCCCGCAGGGTCGCGACGTTGGCCCTGGTGGCCGGGTTCTCCCACATCTCGGTGTGCATGGCCGGGGCGTAGACCACCGGGCACGTCGCGGTGAGCAGCGTGTTGGTCAGCAGGTCGTCCGCGATGCCGTGGGCCGCCTTGGCGAGCATGTCGGCGGTGGCCGGCGCGACCACGACCAACTCGGCGTGCCGGCCGATGCGCACGTGCGGCACCTCGTGCACGTCGTCCCACACCTCGGTGGTCACCGGGCGGCCGGACAATGCGGCCCAGGTGGGCGCGCCGACGAACTTCAGCGCGGACGCGGTCGGCACGACGCGCACGCCGTGACCCGACTCGGTGAACAGCCGTAGCAGCTCACAGGCTTTGTACGCGGCGATGCCACCGCACACCCCGAGCACGACCTCCGGCATGGGCACACTTCCCGTCAACGAAAAACCCGCGCCCGCGGTGAGCGGGCGCGGGTGCACGGCGGATCAGCGGATCAGGGGTTGTCGGTCGCCTCGGCGGTCAGCAGACCGGCGTTGATCTCGCGCATCGCGATCGAGAGCGGCTTCTCCTGCGGAGTGGTCTCGACCAGCGGGCCGACATACTCGAGCAGACCCTCGCCGAGCTGGCTGTAGTAGGCGTTGACCTGGCGGGCGCGCTTGGCCGCGAAGATCACCAGCGAGTACTTCGACGAGGTCTTGTCGAGCAGCTCGTCGATCGGCGGGTTGGTGATGCCTTCGGGGTTGGCGATGGTTCCCACAGTGATGTACTTCCTTAATTCTCAGCTTGACACCGGCGGCTGAGCGGGAGTCAGAAACGACGAACCGAGCAATCCTACCAGCTCGTCGGCGGCACGCTCGACGAAGTCGTTGACCACGGTGCGGTCGAACTCCTTCTCGGCGGCGAGCTCCTCGTCGGCGTGCGCCAGGCGCCGCCGGATGGTCTCCTCGTCGTCGGTGCCGCGCCCGATCAGCCGGCGCTTGAGCTCCTCGACGCTGGGCGGGGCGAGGAAGACGAGCTGGGCGTCGGGCATCGTGGCCCGCACCTGCCGGGCGCCCTGCAGGTCGATCTTGAGCAGTACCGGTCGGCCCTGCGCCAGCCAGCCCTCGACCTGGGCCCGGGGCGTGCCGTAGAGGTTGCCCGCGAACTCCGCCCACTCGAGCAGCTGGTCGCCGTCGACGAGGCGCTGGAACTCCTGGCGGGTGACGAAGTGGTAGTGCTCGCCGTCGGTCTCGTAGTCACGCTTCTTGCGGGTTGTCACCGACACCGACAGCTTGATCCATGGCGAGCGCGCCCGGATCAGCTCGATCACGCTGTCTTTGCCCACCCCCGAGGGGCCGGACAGGACGGTGAGTCGGGCTGCCGGGCGCGCGTCGTCATCCATGCTCACAGGCTCATTCAACACGAGCCGGTGAGTCAGTTCGCAGCGAACTCCCCCAGGAGGGCCTTACGCTGCTGCTCGCCCAGGCCACGAAGACGGCGACTGTCGGCGATCTTGAGCTTCTCCATGATCTGGGTGGCCCGGATCTTGCCGATGCCCGGCAGCGCCTGGAGCACGGCCGAAACCTTCAGCTTGCCGACGACGTCGTCGCCTTCCGCCCGGTCGAGCACGGCGGCGAGGGTGGTCTTGCCAGACTTGAGCTGATCTTTCAGCTCGGCCCGGGCCTTGCGAATCTCCGCGGCCTTCTCCAGCGCGGCTTTACGCTGCTCGGGGCTTAGTTGCGGGAGCGGCACCAGTTCTCCTCAGGTCCCTATCGCACCGGTAGTCCAATACCGGCACTCTGTGAAACGTGGTGTGCCAGGGAACCAAAGGGGCATGTGGTTCCCGGCGCCGGGAAAACTAGCGGTCAGCGGCGGTTTCGGCAACGTGGGGGTACCCCCCACCCGGACCGGGGCAGGCCTGCTAGGCAGGCCGTTTCACCCGATCACGGCGCTACACGCGGTGACCGCTCGGTCCGCGGCGGCCCGCAGCGAGGTCACATCGGGCCCCGCGCCGAGGACCTCGCGTGAGTACGACGGCAGCACGTTCCGCAGGCTCTCCCCGAAAATTTCGCGCAGGTCCGCGGGGCTTCCACCCTGCGCTCCGAGGCCCGGGGCGAGCAGTGGTCCGTTCACCTTGGACAGGTCGTGGCCGGTGGCGCCGATGGTCGCGCCGACCACCAGCCCGAAACTTCCGAGCGGCTCCGCACCCACGTTGACCTGCGCAATCTCGTCGATCACGGTCTGCCCGACGGTCCGCCCGCCGGCCCCGACGGCGTGCTGGACGCTCGCTCCCTCCGGATTGGAGGTCAGCGCCAGAACGAAAACGCCGCCGCCGTGTCCGGCCGCCATGTCGAACGCGGGCTGCAACGAGCCGACTCCGAGATAGGGACTCACAGTGATCGCATCAGCACACAGCGAACTGTCCGGATTGAGGTAAGCGCTTGCGTACGCGGCCATCGTCGAGCCGATGTCGCCCCGCTTCACGTCGAGAAGCACCAGCGCACCGGCCTCGCGTGACTGTCGGATAGTTGACTCAAGAACGGCGACGCCACGTGACCCAAATCTCTCAAAGAAAGCCGACTGCGGCTTGAGGACGGCGACCCGATCGGCCAGTGCTTCAACGACCGTTAGGGCGAAGCGTTCCAGGCCGGCGACGTCGTCCGAGAGGCCCCAGCGGGCGAGCAGAGCGGCGTGCGGATCGATGCCGACACACAGCGGCCCCCGCTCCCGGGTGGCACGGTGCAGGCGGCTTCCGAAGGACTCCATAGGGGCGTTCTCACTTCCGTGTCAGGTGGCGGACACCGCCGCGGCGATTCCTTGGGTAATGCGGACGACGTCGGCGTCGTCGGTGACGTACGGCGGCATCGTGTAGATCAGGTCCCGGAACGGCCGCAGCCACACACCGGCGGCCACGGCGGCGGCAGTCGCCCCGGCCAGGTCGACGGCGTGATCGAGCTGGACGACGCCGATCGCGCCCAGGACCCGCACGTCGGCGACCCCGGGAAGGGCCCGCAGCGGCTCCAGGCCGTCCCGGAGGCCCGTCTCGATACGCCGGACCTGGCCCGGCCAGTCCTGGGCCCGCAGCAGGCCGATGGAGGCGTTGGCGACGGCGCAGGCCAGCGGGTTGCCCATGAAGGTCGGCCCGTGCGCCAGCCCGCCGGCGTCGCCGGCGGAGACGGCGTGGGCCACCTCGGCGGTGCAGAGGGTGGCGGCGAGGGTCAGATATCCCCCGGTGAGGGCTTTGCCCAGGCACATGATGTCGGGCGTCACCCCGGCGTGGCCGGCGGCGAAGAGCTCACCGGTACGGCCGAAGCCGGTCGCGATCTCGTCGAAGATCAGCAGTACGCCGTGAGCAGCGGTCACCTCGCGCAGCACCCGCAGATAACCGGGGTGATGCATGCGCATGCCGCCGGCGCCCTGCACGACCGGCTCGACGATGACGGCGGCGAGCTCGTCGGCGTGCCGGGCGACCAGTTCGGTCAGCTCGGTGGCGTAGGTCTCGTCGTAGCCGGCCGGTGGCGGGCCGGCGAAGACCTGGGCGGGTAACACCCCGGTCCAGAGCTGGTGCATCCCGCCGACCGGGTCGCAGACGCTCATCGGATGGAACGTGTCGCCGTGGTAGCCGCCGCGCCAGGTGGCGAGCTTGCGCCGCTGCGGCCGGCCCCGGGCGAGCTGGGCCTGCAGGGCCATCTTGATGGCCACCTCGACCCCGACGGAGCCGGAGTCGCAGAGGAAGACGTGCTCGAGCCCGTCCGGGGTCAGCTCGACGAGGGTGGTGGCCAGCTCGACGGCGGGCGCGTGGGTGAGCCCGCCGAACATGACGTGGCTCATCCGGCCGGCCTGCTCGCTCAGCGCCGCGTCCAGCACAGGGTGCCGGTAGCCGTGGATGGCGGCCCACCACGACGACATGCCGTCGATGAGCTCCCGCCCGTCGGCCAGCCGCAGCCGGACGCCCTCGGCGCTCTCGACGACGTAGGGCTCGCTGCGCCCGGGCATCGGCCCGTAGGGATGCCAGACGTGCGCCCGGTCGAGCGCCAGCAGCTCGGCCTCGCCCCGCCCGCCGCCGCGGCTCAAAGCCGGCCCCGCAACCCGCCGCAAGCCACGCCGGCGGTCACAGCCGGGCCGGGAACCGCGGCCGGGCCCGGGGTCACGGCGTGGCCTTCTCCCCGGCGGTCGCATAGGCCCTGGCCGCGGCCCGGACCAGGGCCGGACCGCGGTAGATGAAGCCGGTGTAGAGCTGCACCAGCGCCGCCCCCGCGTCGAACATGCGGGTCGCGTCGTCCGGCTCCAGGATGCCGCCCACGCCGATGATCGGCAGCCGGCCGCCGGTCTCCTCGTGGACGAAGTGGACGATCTTGCGGGCCCGCTCGGTGAGCGGCCGCCCGGACAGCCCGCCGGCCTCCCCCGCCCGCGGCTGGTCGGCCGCCGCCAGCCCGTCGCGGGACAGCGTCGTGTTGGTCGCGATGACGCCCGCCGCGCCGTACGCGAGGCAGACCTCGAGCAGCTCCGCGATGGCCGGTTCGGTCAGGTCCGGAGCGATCTTCACCAGCACCGGCTTCTCGCCCACCAGCGCCCCGAGCAGCGCCGCCAGGGCCGACTTGTCCTGGAGCGTACGCAGCCCGGGGGTGTTCGGCGACGACACGTTGACCGCGATGTAGTCCGCGTACGGGTGCAGCAGGTTGTAGGACGTCAGGTAGTCCTCCACCGCCTCCTCCAGCGGCGTCACCTTGGACTTGCCCAGCGAGATGCCCAGCGGCACCGCCGGCGGCCCCAGCTCGGCCAGACGGGTGGCCAGGGCTGCCGCGCCCGCGTTGTTGAAGCCCATCCGGTTGATCACGGCCTCGCTGTCGGGCAGCCGGAACAGCCGGGGCTTGTCGTTGCCGGGCTGGGGTTTCGCGGTGACCGTGCCGACCTCGACGAAGCCGAAGCCGAGCGCGGGCCAGGCCGGCAGGGCCACCCCGTTCTTGTCCATGCCGGCCGCCAGCCCCACCGGGTTGGGGAACCGCACGCCGAAGACCTCGACCGGCGCCGGCACCGCATAGCGGCGGTGCAGCAGCGCCCGCGGGCCGGCACCCAGCCCGGCGAGCCGTTCCAGGGTGAACTCGTGAGCCTTCTCGGCGTCACCGCCACCCACCCGGAACAGGACCGGCCGAACAGCGCCGGTGAAGACGCTCACTCGCCCTCCCGCAGCGTGGCGTGCAGCTCCTGCAGCGGGCGGACCGTCATGTCGCCGCGCATCAGGGCCTCGATGCCCATCACCGCCGCGGCCGCGCCGGGCACGGTGGTGATGCTCGGGATGTCGTACGTGACCGCGGCGCTGCGGATCTCGTAGCCGTCCGAGCGGGCGCTCGCCCCCGAACCCTGCGGCGTGTTGATGATCAGGGCGATCTCGCCGGCCTGGATCAGCGCCACCGCGTTCTGGCCGGGGCTCTCGAAGTGCTTGGGCACGATCTCGCACTCGATGCCGTGCCGGCGCAGCACCTCGCCGGTGCCGGCCGTGGTGACGATGGTGAAGCCCAGGTCGGCCAGGCGCTTGACCGGGAAGATCATCGAGCGCTTGTCGCGGTTGGCCACCGAGACGAAGATCTTGCCGCTGGTCGGCAGCGAGCCGTACGCCGCCGCCTGCGACTTGGCGAAGGCCGGCCCGAAGGCGGGGTCGATGCCCATGACCTCGCCGGTCGACTTCATCTCCGGACCGAGCAGGCTGTCCACGCCCTTGCCGGCCGGGGTGCGGAACCGCTTGAACGGCAGTACCGCCTCCTTGACCGCGATCGGTGCGTTCGCCGGGGTCTCGCCGCCGTCCCGGTTGCGGAACAGGATGCCCTCGGCGCGCAGTTCCTGGATGGTGGCGCCGAGCATGATCCGGGCGGCCGCCTTGGCCAGCGGCACCGCCGTCGCCTTGGAGACGAACGGGACGGTCCGGGACGCGCGCGGGTTGGCCTCCAGGACGTAGAGCGTGTCGTCCTTGAGGGCGTACTGGACGTTGAGCAGGCCGCGCACGCCCACACCGCGGGCGATCGCCTCGGTGTAGCGGCGCACCTCGGCCAGGTGCGAACCGGCCAGGGTGACCGGCGGCAGCGAGCAGGACGAGTCGCCGGAGTGGATGCCGGCCTCCTCGATGTGCTCCATGACGCCGCCGAGGTAGACCTCGCCGGTGGCGTCGCAGAGCGCGTCCACGTCGATCTCGATCGCGTCGTCCAGGAAGCGGTCGACCAGCACCGGGTGGTCCGGCGAGATCTCGGTGGCCCGGGCGATGTAGTCGGCCAGCGTCGGCTCGTCGTACACGATCTCCATGCCGCGGCCGCCGAGCACGTACGACGGCCGGACCAGGACCGGGTAGCCGATCTCGTCGGCGATCGCCTTGGCTTCGGAGAAGCTGGTCGCGGTGCCGTGCTCGGGCGACCGCAGGCCGGCCCGGTGCAGCACGTGGCCGAACGCGCCGCGGTCCTCGGCCAGGTCGATCGACTCGGGCGAGGTGCCGACGATGGGTACGCCCGCGGCCTTGAGCCGCTGGGCCAGGCCGAGCGGGGTCTGGCCGCCGAGCTGGACGATCACGCCGACCACGCCGGGACCGCCGGCGGCCTTGCCGGACGAGTCCTCGGAGTGGAACACCTCGAGGACGTCCTCGAAGGTCAGCGGCTCGAAGTAGAGCCGGTCGGCGGTGTCGTAGTCGGTCGAGACCGTCTCCGGGTTGCAGTTGACCATGACGGTCTCGAAATCGACCTCGCGCAGCGCCATGACCGCGTGCACACACGAGTAGTCGAACTCGATGCCCTGCCCGATCCGGTTCGGCCCGGACCCGAGGATCAGCACCTTGGGCCGGTCGGACGGCGCGACCTCGGTCTCCTCCTCGTACGTGGAGTAGTGGTACGGCGTGTTCGCCTCGAACTCGGCGGCGCAGGTGTCGACCGTCTTGTAGACCGGCCGCACCCCGAGCCGGTGCCGCAGGGTGCGCACGCCGTCCTCGCCGGCCAGTTCCGGGCGCAGCGCGGCGAGCTGGCGGTCGGAGAAGCCCGAGCGCTTCGCGCGGCGCAGCAGGGCCTCGTCGAGCACCGGGGCCGCCTCGACCGCGTCCCGCAGCTCGATCAGGGCGGCGATCTCGTCGAGGAACCACGGGTCGATGCCGCCGCTGGCCTCGTGCACGTGCTCCACCGTCGCGCCGAGCCGGAGCGCGCGCTCGACGGTGTAGAGGCGCCCGTCGTGCGGGACCCGCAGGGCCTCCAAGGTCGACGCGAGGTCGGCGTCGTCAGGGAGAGTCCAGAAGCCGGCCGCCTTGGTCTCCATCGAGCGCATCGCCTTGTTGAGCGCCTCGGCGAAGTTGCGGCCCAGGCTCATCGCCTCGCCGACCGACTTCATCGTGGTGGTCAGCTCGGCGTCCGCGCCGGGGAACTTCTCGAACGCGAACCGCGGGATCTTGACGACCACGTAGTCCAGCGCCGGCTCGAACGCCGCCGGGGTCTTGAGCGTGATGTCGTTCGGGATCTCGTCCAGGGTGTAGCCGATGGCCAGCTTGGCGGCGATCTTGGCGATCGGGAAGCCGGTGGCCTTGGAGGCCAGCGCGCTGGACCGCGAGACCCGCGGGTTCATCTCGATCACGACCAGGCGGCCGTCGGCCGGGTTGATCGCGAACTGGATGTTGCAGCCGCCGGTGTCCACGCCGACCTCGCGCAGCACGGCGATGCCCAGGTCGCGGAGCTGCTGGTACTCGCGGTCGGTGAGCGTCATGGCCGGGGCGACGGTGACGCTGTCGCCGGTGTGCACGCCCATCGGGTCGACGTTCTCGATCGAGCAGACCACCACGACGTTGTCGTGCTTGTCGCGCATCAGCTCGAGTTCGTACTCCTTCCAGCCGAGCACGCTCTCCTCGATCAGCACCTCGTGCACCGGGGAGGCGGCCAGGCCGCCGCCGGCCAGGCGGTCCAGGTCCTCGTCGTTGTGCGCCATGCCGGAGCCGAAGCCGCCCATGGTGAACGACGGCCGGATGACCACCGGCAGGCCCAGCTCGGCCACCGCGGCGTGCACCTCGTCCATCGAGTGACAGACCCGCGAGCGGGGCGTCTCGCCGCCGGCCTTGGCCACGATGTCCTTGAAGAGCTGCCGGTCCTCACCCTTGCGGATGGCGTCGACGTTCGCGCCGATCAGCTCGACGCCGTACTTCTCCAGGACGCCGTTCTCGTGCAGGGCGATCGCGGTGTTGAGCGCGGTCTGCCCGCCCAGGGTGGGCAGGATCGCGTCCGGGCGTTCCTTGGCGATGACCAGCTCGACGAACTCGGGGGTGATCGGCTCGACGTAGGTGGCGTCGGCGAACTCCGGGTCGGTCATGATCGTGGCCGGGTTGGAGTTGACCAGCGAGACGCGCAGCCCCTCGGCGCGCAGCACCCGGCACGCCTGGGTACCGGAGTAGTCGAACTCGCAGGCCTGGCCGATGACGATCGGGCCGGAGCCGATCACCATCACGTGCTGCAGATCGGAGCGCTTCGGCATCAGCGGGCCTCAACCTTCTCGACGAGCTCCACACCGGGCTTGCCTTTTCGTTCCACAAGTTCCACGAAACGGTCGAACAGGTAGTCCGCGTCGTGCGGACCGGCTGCCGCCTCGGGGTGGTACTGGACCGTGAACGCGGGCACGTCCAGCGCCCGCAGACCTTCGACCACGTTGTCGTTGAGGCAGACGTGCGAGACCTCGACACCACCGAAATCGGTGTCGATGACCGTGTTCAGCGGCGCGTCGACCGCGAAGCCGTGGTTGTGCGAGGTGACCTCGACCTTGCCCGTGGTCTTGTCGAACACCGGCTGGTTGATGCCGCGGTGGCCGTACCCCAGCTTGTAGGTGCCGAAGCCGAGCGCCCGGCCCAGGATCTGGCTGCCGAAGCAGATGCCGAACAGCGGCACCCGGCGGGTCAGGACCGCCCGGGCCAGTTCCACCGGTACGTCCGCGGTGGCCGGGTCGCCCGGGCCGGGTGACAGGAACACCGCGTCCGGGCTGACCTCCAGCAGCTGCTCGATCGTCGAGGAGGCCGGGAAGATGTGCGTGGTCACGCCCCGCTCGGCCAGTCGCCGGGAGACGTTGCGCTTGATGCCCAGGTCCAGCGCGGCCACCGTGTACCGGTGCTCGCCGACCGCTTCGACCGTGTACCGCTCGGGCGTGGTGACCTCGGCGGACAGGTCGGCGCCGGTCATCTGGGGCTGAGCCAGCACCCGGGCCTTGAGCGAGGCCGGGTCGAGGTCGACGGTCGAGATGCCGACCCGCATCGCGCCGCGTTCGCGCAGGTGGCGGGTCAGGGCGCGGGTGTCGACGCCGCTGATGCCGACGATGCCCTCGGCGGTGAGCCGCTCACCGAGGTCGCCGGTCGAGCGCCAGTTCGACGGCCGGCGGGCCGGGTCGCGGACCACGTAGCCGGCCACCCAGATCCGGTCCGACTCGTCGTCCTCGGCGTTGACGCCGGTGTTGCCGATCTGCGGCGCGGTCTGCACGACGACCTGCCGGTGGTACGACGGGTCGGTCAGCGTCTCCTGGTAGCCGGTCATGCCGGTGGTGAACACGGCCTCACCGAAGGTCTCGCCCTCGGCGCCGTAGGACTGACCACGGAACGTGCGCCCGTCTTCGAGCACAAGAATTGCTGGTTTCACTGAGTTCACTTGACGGCCTTCCCGTCCAGGACTGTCGGCTCTCCCCGGAGGAAGGTCGCGACGATGCGACCCGGCAGGGTGGTGCCCGCGTACGGTGTGTTGCGGCTGCGGCTCGCCAGCTCGGCCGGGTCGACGACCCGGCGGGCGGACGGGTCCACCAGCGTCAGGTTGGCCGGCGTGCCGGCCGCGAGGTCGGTGCCGTGCCCGGTGAGGCCGGCGATGCGGGCCGGGGCGCGGGACATGCGCTCGGCGATGAGCTCCCACTGCTCCCCGAGCACGGAGAGCACGACCGGCAGGGCCGTCTCGAGACCCACCATGCCCGGGCGGGCGTAGGCCCACTCACATTCTTTGTCCTCGACCGCGTGCGGCGCATGGTCGGTGGCCACGATGTCGATCACACCGTCGACCAGGGCCTGGCGCAGCGCGCGCACGTCGGCGGCGGTGCGCAGCGGCGGATTGACCTTGTAGACCGGGTCGTAGCTGGCGGCGAGCTCGTCGGTCAGCAGCAGGTGGTGCGGCGTGACCTCGGCGGTCACCCGTACGCCGCGGGCCTTGGCCTGGCGCAGCACCTCGACCGACCCGGCGGTGGAGACGTGGCAGACGTGCAGCCGGCTGCCGACGTGCTCGGCCAGCAGCACGTCGCGGGCGATGATGGCCTCCTCGGCCACCGCGGGCCAGCCGGTCAGCCCGAGCCGGGTGGAGACCTCACCCTCGTGCATCTGGGCACCCTCGGTCAGCCGCGGCTCCTCCGCGTGCTGGGCGATGATGCCGTCGAACGCCTTCACGTATTCCAGGGCGCGGCGCATCAGGCGCGGGTCGGCGACGCAGTGGCCGTCGTCGGAGAAGATCCGCACGCCGGCGGCCGAGGTGGCCATCGCGCCCAGCTCGGCCAGCTGCCGGCCGGCCAAGCCGACGGTGACCGCGCCGATCGGCTGGACGTCGACCAGGCCGGCCTCGCGGCCCAGCCGCCAGACCTGCTCGACGACGCCGGCGGTGTCCGCGACCGGCGAGGTGTTGGCCATCGCGAAGACCGCGGTGTAGCCGCCGAGGGCCGCGGCGCGCGAGCCGGTCTCGACCGTCTCGGCGTCCTCGCGGCCCGGCTCCCGCAGGTGGGTGTGCAGGTCGACCAGACCGGGCAGGGCGACCAGACCGGCGGCGTCGATGACCTCCGCGTCCGCGTCGGTCCCGGTGGCGATCACCCCGTCGCGGATCAGCAGGTCGGCCGGCGCGGCGCCGAGCAGGGAAACACCCTTGATCAGGTACGAGGTCATGCCTTGCCTCCGAGCAGCAGGTAGAGGACGGCCATCCGGGCGCTGACACCGTTGGCGACCTGTTCGACGATCGTGGAGCGGGAGGAGTCGGCCACCTCGGGCGCGATCTCCATGCCGCGGTTCATCGGTCCGGGGTGCATGACGATCGCGTGCTCCGGCAGCTTGCGCATCCGGGGCACGTCGAGGCCGTAACGCCGGCTGTACTCGCGGGCCGAGGGGAAGAAGGAGTCCTGCATCCGTTCGGTCTGCACCCGCAGCATCATCACCACGTCGGTGTCCGGCAGGACGCTGTCCAGGTCGTAGGAGACCTTGGTGGCCGGCTCCAGCGCGGCGGCGATGTCCACCGGGATCAGGGTCGGCGGCCCGACCAGGGTGACCTCGGCCCCCAGCGTGCTCAGCAGCAGCACGTTGGAACGGGCGACCCGGCTGTGCAGGACGTCACCGACGATCGTCACCCGCAGGCCGTCGATCCGGCCGAGCCGCGAGCGCATCGTGTACGCGTCCAGCAGCGCCTGGGTCGGGTGCTCGTGGGTGCCGTCCCCGGCATTGATCACCGAACCGTCCACCCAGGACGCCAGCCGGTGCGGCGCGCCGCTGGCCGGGTGCCGGATCACCACGGCGTCGGCGCCCATCGCCTGCAGGGTCAGCGCGGTGTCCTTGAGGCTCTCGCCCTTGGACACGCTGGAGCCCTTGGCCGAGAAATTGATCACATCGGCCGAGAGCCGCTTGGCCGCCGCCTCGAACGAGATCCGGGTGCGGGTGGAGTCCTCGTAGAAGAGGTTGACCACCGTACGGCCGCGCAGTGTCGGCAGCTTCTTGACCTCGCGGCCGGCCAGGGCGGCCATCTCGCCGGCGGTGTCCAGGATCAGGGTGGCGGTCTCGGCGTCCAGGTCGGCGGCCGAGCGCAGGTGCTTGATCATCGAGTCTCCTCCGAGCCGGAGAGCCGTACCTCGTCCACGCCGCCGTCGGTCTCGGCGAGCGAGACCCGCACGCTCTCCGACTGCGCGGTGGGGATGTTCTTGCCGACGTAGTCGGCGCGGATCGGCAGCTCCCGGTGGCCGCGGTCGACCAGCACGGCGAGCTGCACGGAGCTGGGCCGGCCGACGTCGTTGAGCGCGTCCAGCGCGGCCCGCACCGTGCGGCCGGAGAACAGCACGTCGTCGACCAGGATCACCCGGCGCCCGTCGATGCCGTCACCCGGGATCTCGGTCTTGCCGAGCGCGCGGGTGGCGTGCAGCCGCAGGTCGTCGCGGTAGAGCGTGATGTCGAGCGCGCCGACCGGCACGTCGATGCCCTCGAAGGCGTGGATGCGGGCGGCCAGCCGGCGGGCCAGCGGTACGCCCCGGGTGGGAATGCCCAGCAGCACGGTGCCGGTGGCGCCGGAGGTCTTCTCCAGGATCTGGTGCGCGATCCGGTCGACGACCCGGTGCAGGTCGGACCCGGAAAGGATGATCTTCGAAGTGCCCGGCTGGGCGGATGTGTCTGCGCGTGGGTATGCCACGGCGGACCTCCTTCCCCGCCTCACGGGACGGGTCGTTAAAGGACGTCGGTCAAGCAGGCCCGGGTAGGGGCCGCTTGATGGCTGACGCTACGTTACCAGTGAGCGCGGCGTTGACCATGGTGACGTGGCTGACCCGCCGACCAGACGGACGAATGCGGGCAACTCAGTCTCGGGCCCGGCGACTCCTCGGTCGACACTTGACCAGAGGTTGCAAACTCCGTACCGTCACGCAGCGTAGCGATCCGAGGAAGAACCCTCCGGGCCAGCACAGTACTGGGAGTGTCCGAATGCCGTCTGAGTACGCCAAGTCGTTGGGCGCCCGCCTGCGCTCCATCCGCCAGCAGCAGGGCCTGTCCCTGCAGGGCGTGGAAGAGAAGTCGAACGGCCGCTGGAAGGCCGTCGTCGTGGGTTCGTACGAGCGTGGCGACCGCGCCGTCACCGTGTCGCGCCTCGCCGAACTGGCCGACTTCTACCGCGTCCCCGTCTCGGAGCTGCTGCCCGACGGCAGTGGTGTCCGGCTCGAGGCCACCAACAAGATCGTGCTCGACCTGGAGAAGCTGTACGACGCCGCCGGCGAGGACCTGGCCTACGTCGCACGCTACGCCCGGGCCATACAGCAGCAGCGCGGTGACTACAACGGACGCGTCCTGTCGATCCGCGCGGACGACCTGCGCGCGCTCGCCATCGTGTACGACATCTCGCCATCCGGCCTCATCGAGCGCCTGACCGAGCAGGGTGTCCTGGTCGCCGACCCGCGGGCGTTCTTCGCCTCCTGATCGCCGCCGCCGAAGAGGGGTCCCGCCCACGCGGGCCCCCTCTTCGCGTCTTTCACCGGCCCGCTTTCACCACCGTGCCCTCCCGCGGGCCTTCCCGTCGAGCTCCCCGCCTGACCGTCCCGCGAGCCTGCCGCTGACCGTCGCGCCGGGCCCTCCCGCAGCGCTTTCGCCGCCGCGAACTCCCGCAGGCCGCCCCGCGGGCCCTCCCGCCGAGCTCTCCCGCCTGGTCCTCCCGCGAGCTCCCGCTGACCGTCGCGCCGGGCCCTCCCGCAGCGCTTTCACCGCCGCGAACTCCCGCAGGCCCCGCGGGCCCTCCCGCCGAGCTCCCCCGCCTGGCCCTCCCGCGAGCCTCCCGCTGACCGTCACGCCGGGCCCTCCCGCAGCGCTTTCACCGCCGCGAACTCCCGCAGGCCCCGCGGGCCCCTCCCGCCGAGCTCCCCCGCCTGACCCTCCCGCGAGCTCCCGCTGACCGTCACGCCAGGCCCTCCCGCAGCGCTTTCACCGCCGCGCTTTCACCGCCGCACTCTCCCGCTGGCCGTCCCGCGGTCCTCCCGCCGGGCGCTCCCGCCGGGCGCTCCCGCCGGGCGCTCCCGCCGGGTTCTCACGCCGGGTTCTCACGCCGGTCCGGCCTGCTCGCTCGGTCACCGCGCGGGTAACCCTGCCGGTCAGCTTCAGCCCTGGTGACCTCACCCAAAGCGATCAACGCGGCCGCGACACCAGGTGGGAGATACGCAGCGTTGCCGACCCAGCCGCCATCACCGCGATCTTGATCACAATCTTGCGTGTGGCCGCTCCACACGGAAGCCGGCATGGCACGACCGAACCCGGTCACCAGCGGTGCCGCACCGGTCACCACCCGCTCGCCCATCAGAACCCGCTCAGTCAGATCGGTCCTGGTCAATGGCACCCCCGGACGATATCGCTCTTGTCGAAACACGCCCGTCAGCGGGCATCCATCCCGTGACCGCGGGTGACCGAATCACCCGCAGGAAGATCCTCAGCGCAGCGCGCGGCTGACCTTCGCGCGCAGCGCGGAAGCACAACCACTCACGCACACGACAAGGAGCGCAGCGCACGATTGACCATCGCACGCAGCGCGGAAGCACAACCACTCACGCACACGGCAAGGAGCGCAGCGCACGATTGACCATCGCACGCAGCGCGGAAGCACAACCACTCACGCACACGGCAAGGAGCGCAGCGCACGATTGACCCTCGCACGCAGCGCGGAAGCACAACCACTCACGCACACGGCAGGGAGCGCAGCGCACGATTGACCCTCGCACGCAGCGCGGAAGCACAACTATTTATGCACACGGCAGGGAGCGCAGCGCGCGGCTGACCCTCGCGCGCAGCGCGGAAGCGCAACCACTCACGCACATGGCAGGGAGCGCAGCGACCGGTCTCGGCGGGAGCGACGGTCAGCACCATGCAACCAGGCACGACCAGCCCTTGACCTCGATCCTGATCTTGACCTTGACCCCGACCCGATTCCGACGGCAAGACGGCAAGACGGCAAGACGGCCCGGACCAAATGGCCCGGGCCGTCGCGAAACAAACCTATCTGCTGGCGAACTCGGCGATGCGTCCCAGCAGCCCGTTGAGGAAACGCGGGCTGTCGTCCGTGGACATCTGCTTGGCCAGCTCGACCGCCTCGGAGATTGCCACCGGGTCGTCGATCTCGCCCACGTAGAGCAGCTCGAAGACCGCGATGCGGGCGAGGTTGCGGTCCACCACCGGCATGCGGTCGATGGTCCAGCCCTCGGCGTAGCTGGCGATCAGCTCGTCGATCCGGTCGAGGTTCTTCGCTACGCCCTCGACCAGGCTGACCGTGTAGTCCAGGTGGTCGGGGCGGGGCTTTTCGATGCGGTCCAGGTAGGTGACCAGGACCTGCGCCGGGGGCAGATCGCGCAGGTCGGCCTCGTAGAGGACGTCCAGCGCCCGCTTGCGCGCCTTGCGGCGCGCCGGCATCTGGGTCTTGGGGCCCTCGGCCATCAGCTACGGCCGAGGTAACGGCCGTCGCGGGTGTCGACCTTGATCTTCTCACCGGTGGTGATGAAGAGCGGGACGTTGACCGTCGCGCCGGTCTCGACGGTGGCGGGCTTGGTGCCGCCGGTGGAGCGGTCACCCTGCAGGCCGGGCTCGGTGTAGGTCACCTCGAGGAACACGCTGGTCGGCAGCTCGATGTAGAGCGGCACGCCCTCGTGCGTGGCGACGGTGGCCTCGGCCTCGGGGAGCAGGTAGTTCGCGTTGTCGCCGACGGTGGGGCCGGGCACGGTGATCTGCTCGAAGGTGTCCAGGTCCATGAAGACGAAGTCCTCACCGTCCTGGTAGAGGTACTGCATCGTGCGCTTGTCCACGGTCGCGGTCTCGACCCGGGTGCCGGCGTTGAACGTCTTGTCAACGACCTTGCCGGAGAGGACGTTCTTGAGCGTGGTGCGCACGAACGCCCCGCCCTTGCCCGGCTTGACGTGCTGGAACTCGACGACGGCCCAGAGGGCGCCTTCGAGGTTGAGCACGAGGCCGTTCTTCAGGTCGTTGGTGGAAGCCATGTCCTGCCTTGGTCTTTGAAAGCGATGGTCTGGAAAGCGTGCAGGTGACCGAGCGAGTTTACCGGCGTGAGTCGTGAACAGGCGAATCGGGTCAGCGGCGGCCGGCGAGGTGCCGCAGCGCGAGGCGGTAACCGTCGACACCGAGGCCCGCGATCACCCCGGTGGCGACCGCCGAGACGACCGAGTGGTGCCGGAACTGCTCGCGGGCGTGGATGTTGCTGATGTGCACCTCGACCAGCGGGGCGCGCAGCATCGCGCAGGCGTCGCGGACCGCGTACGAGTAGTGCGACCAGGCACCCGGGTTGAGCACCACCGGGGCCTCCTCGTCGGCGGCGGCGTGCAGCCAGGCCAGCATCTCGTGCTCGGCGTCGGTCTGCCGCACCTCGACGTCCAGGCCGAGCTCCCGGCCCTCCTGCTGGCACAGCTTCACCAGGTCGGCGTACGAGGTGACGCCGTAGACGTCGACCTGGCGGCGGCCGAGCCGGCCCAGGTTCGGCCCGTTCAGGACGTACGTCTTCACGCGGACACCGCCCGGTAGGCCTCGGCCAGGGTCTGCTCGGAAGGACCGGTGAGGATGCCCGGCCGCGCCAGGCCGTCGAGCACGACGAAGCGCAGGGTGTCGGCCCGGGTCTTCTTGTCGACGCGCATGGCGGCGAGCAGGTCGGGCCAGGCCGCGGCCGGATAGCCGACCGGCAGTCCGAGCAGGGTCAGCACCGCCCGGTGGCGGGCCGCGGTGGCGTCGTCCAGCCGGCCGGACAGCCGGGACAGCTCCCCCGCGTAGATCAGGCCGACGGCGACCGCGTGGCCGTGCTTCCAGGCGTAGTGCTCGTGCTTCTCGATCGCGTGGGCCAGCGTGTGACCGTAGTTGAGGATCTCCCGGAGCCCGGACTCGCGCAGGTCGTTGCCGACCACGTGCGCCTTGACCCGGATCGCCCGCTCGACCAGCTCCCGCAGCACGGCACTGCGCGGGTCGGCGGCCGCGGCCGGGTCACCCTCGATGAGGTCGAGGATCACCGGGTCGGCGATGAAACCGCACTTGGCCACCTCGGCGAGCCCGGCGATCAGGTCGTCGGCGGGCAGCGTGTCGAGCACGTCGAGATCGCAGAGCACCCCGGCGGGCGGGTGGAAGGCACCGACCAGGTTCTTGCCCGCGGCGGTGTTGACGCCGGTCTTGCCACCGACGGCCGCGTCGACCATGCCGAGCAGCGAGGTGGAGACCGGCACCCAGCGGACGCCGCGCAGCCAGCTCGCGGCGACGAAACCGGCCAGGTCGGTCACCGCGCCGCCACCGATGCCGAGGACGACGTCGGTGCGGGTGAAGCCGGCCGCGCCGAGCTCGTCCCAGCAGCGCGCGGCCACGTCGATCGACTTGCCGGCCTCGGCGTCGGGCACCTCGATCGGCAGCGGCCGGATGCCGGCCGCGGACAGGGCGTCGGCGACCGCGGCCGCCCGCTCCTTGAGCGGCGGAGCATAGAGAACGGCCGCGCGCACAGCGCCGCCGACCAGGCCGGGCAGGGCGTCGAACAACCCCCGGCCGACGAGTACGTCGTAGGGCCGTTCACCGGGCACAGGGATTCGCGTCACGTCGTCCATCAGCGCCGATCCTAGTGCGCGCGACATGGGGTTATAGACAGGTAACCCCATCACGGGTTACATCTAGGTCATGCCGAAAATCAACGTCTACCTGCCCGACGAACTGGCCGACGCCGTGCGCGAGTCCGGCCTGCCCGTGTCCGCGATCTGCCAGCGAGCCCTGGAGGAGGCGGTCCGGCGGATCACCGTGATCCGGCAGACCGCCCTCGGCGATCTCGACGCCGGTCAGCTCGCGGCCACCCTGCCCTCCTTCACCCCCCGGGCGATCACCGTGCTCTCCCTGGCGATCAACGCCGCCCGCGACGCCGGCTCGCCCAACGTCGGCACCGGCCACCTGCTTCGCGCCATGATCACCGAAGGGGAGAACCTGGCGCTGCGGCTGCTCCGGGCGATGGAGATCGAGCCCGCGACCCTGTCGTGGGCCGAGCAGGACGAGCCGGGCGGCGGGCCGGGGCTGCGCTACAGCACGCCGGCCGCGAACGCGCTGGAGATGCTGGTCGCTGAGGCGACTGCCCTCGGGCACAACTACGTGGGGTGCGAGCATCTGCTCATCGGCCTCGCGGCCGAGCCGGACGGGATCGCCGGGCGGACGCTTCGGGCGGCGGGCGCCGACGCCCGGACCGTGCGGCGGACGGTGTCGGCCGCCCTGAGCGGCTACGCCCATCTGCGGGCGACCAAGCCGCCGGTCGGACCGGAAGAGCTCACTTCGGTGGTACGCCAGGAGCTGCGTCCACTGATTCAGCGGGTCGAGGCGCTCGAGGCCCGGCTGGGCTAGCGGGCGGCGTAGCGGACGAGTTGTGCGGCGTGCTCGGCGAGAGCGGTCCGCAGCTCATCCGGCCGGACCACCGTGAACGGCCAGCCCAGCCCGGCGAGCATCTGTGCCATCCCGGGCAGGCTCTGCGCCCGGCAGCTCAGCCGCACCCCGTCGGCGACCTCGGTGACATCCGCGATGGCGGCGGGGATCCGGCGGCGCACCTGGGCGACGTCGGCCTCGATCAGCACCTCGACCTCCCACTTCCAGGGCAGCCCGGCCCACTGCCGGGTGACGTGCGCGACGGCGTCGAAGTTCGGCGGCGCCTCGAAGTCCTCGCCGGTGGGCACGGCGGCGGCGATCCGGTCGAGCCGGAACGACCGGATCTCGTCGGTGCGGTGGTCGTGGGCGACGAGATACCAGCGCCCACTGTGGAAGACCAGACCGTAGGGATCAACCTGCCGCCGGCTGACCCGCGGCGCGGTCCCGGCCTCGCCCGCATCCGCTGTCGGCCCGTCCGGCTCGGTCACTGATCCCGCGCCACCCGCGGTGACCGCTCGTGACCCGGCCGCGGCCGCCGGTGCGTCGACCGTCGGGCCCGGGGCGTCCGACGCGTCGTCGGTGGTCGGGCGGTGGCGGGGTGTGCGGTAGGTGAGCGCGAGCCGCTGCTGCGAGCGAGTCGCCGTCCCCAGCGTCAGCAACAGATCAGCGGCCGACGGCGTAGCGCCGTAGCGCGGCGCGGCATCCGGCTCACGGCGGCGCATGGTCAGGCCCAGACTCGCCCGCAGGGCCGCCAGCCGGTCTCCCAACGCCGCCGGAAGGATCCGGGTGATCTTCGCTTCGGCGGCGGCACTGGCCGGGGCGTCCGTCGCCAACCCGAGACTGTCGGCCGCCACCAGGCCCAGCACCACGGCCACCGCTTCGTCGTCGGTGAGCATCAGCGGTGGCAGCTTGAACCCGGGCAGGAGCCGATAGCCCCCGTACCGGCCGCGTTCCGCCGTCACCGGGATACCCAGTTCGGCGAGGGTGCCCGCGTACCGGCGGACCGTACGCTCATCCACCGCGAGCCGGGCCGCCAGCTCGGCCCCGCGGATGCTGCGGTGGGCCTGGAGCAGCTCCAGCATGGCCAGGACGCGTGAGGCGGGGTGCGGCATGCCGAAGATTCTCCACCCCATACCGGACCGGAATCGTCCGGTATCCGGTTTAGCGTGAGGGCATGACGACATACGTTCTGGTTTCCGGTCTCTGGCTCGGCGGATGGGCCTGGCACGACGTGACGGCGGCGCTGCGCGGCGGCGGGCACGAGGTCTTCCCGCTGACGTTGACCGGCGTCGCCGACCGCTCCCATCTGCTCGGTCCCGGCGTCGATCTGGACACCCACACCGAGGACATCGTCCGGCTGGTCGAGACCGAGGATCTGCGGGACGTGGTGCTGGTCGGGCACAGCTACGGCGGGATGCCGGTGAGCGCCGCGGCGCTGCGGTTGCGGGAGCGGATCGCCCGGGTGGTCTATGTGGACAGCGGGCCGTTGCCGGAGGGCACCACCCAGCAGTCGATGTCCGGGGAGCCGGCCGGCCCGGGTGACGCGGTGCCGCCCCGCGAGTGGGACGCCGACGCCGACCCGGTGCTGCTGGCCGGGCTGGACGAGGCGGCGCTGGCGCTGCTGCGTACGCGGAGCACACCGCATCCCCGCGCTTCGGTGGAGCAGCCGCTCGGCGCCCGGGCCACCTCCCGGGAGCTGCCGACCACGCTGGTCGCCTGCACGTTCCCGGAGGACCAGATCAAGGAGATGATGGCCGCCGGCCATCCGTTCTTCGCCGGCCTCACCGAGGCCGAGGTCGTGATGCTGCCCACCGGCCACTGGCCGATGCTCAGCGAGCCCGGCGCGCTAGCGCGGATTCTTGAGCAGCGCGGCTAGCTCGGCAGTGATCTCCTCGGCAGTGCGCGCATCGGTCGCGATCGTGTGGGTCGCCACCGACGCGTAGAGCGGGCGGCGCTGCTCCATCAGGTATTTGAGGGTCGCCCGCGGGTTCACGGACAGCAGCGGGCGGCCCGCGCCGAGCCCGACCCGCTTGACCGCGTCGGACAGCTCCACCGACAGGAACACCACGGTGTGCTCCCGCAGCGACTCGCGGGTGCCCTCGTGCAGGATCGCGCCACCGCCGAGGGCGAGCACGCCGGGGAACGAGCCGAGCGCCTCGGCGATCGTCTCGCGTTCCAGCGCCCGGAAGGCGTCCTCGCCGTCGTCGAAGAAGATCTCCGGGATCGGCTTGCCGGCGCGCTGCTCGATCAGGTGGTCGGTGTCGGCGAAGTCCACGCCGAGCAGCGCGGCCACCGCCTGCCCGATCGTGGTCTTGCCCGCGCCCGGCGGACCGACGATCACCGCGACCGGTGCGGTCACCGGATCAGCAGACTGTCGAGGTAGCCGGCCAGGTTGCGGCGGATCTCGGCGACCGAGTCGCCGCCGAACTTCTCCGTCGCGGCCTCGGCCAGCACCAGCGCGACCATCGCCTCGGCGACCACCGCGCCGGCCGGCACCGCGCACACGTCGGACCGCTGGTTGATCGCCGTGGTGGCCTCGCCGGTGACCACGTCGACCGTCTGCAGGGCGCGGTTCAGCGAGGAGATCGGCTTCAGCGCGGCCCGGACCCGCAGGTTCTCGCCGTTGGTGATGCCGCCCTCCAGGCCGCCGGCCCGGTCGGTGATCCGCTTGACGCCGTCCGCGGTCGGGATGATCTCGTCGTGCGCGACCGAGCCGCGCGAGCGGGCCTGGGTGAAGCCGTCGCCGATCTCCACGCCCTTGACGGACTGGATGGACATCAGGGCGGTGGCCAGCCGGGCGTCCAGCTTGCGGTCCCACTGCACATGCGACCCCAGACCCGGGGGTACGGCCCAGGCCAGCACCTCCACGATGCCACCGAGGGTGTCCGCGTCCTTCTTCGCCGCGTCGACCTCGGCCACCATCCGGGCGCTGGCCTCCGGGTCGAGGCAGCGCAGCGGGTCGGCGTCGATCCGGGCCGCGTCCTCCGGCGTGGGGATCAGGCCGGCCTTGGCCGCGACCGAGCCGAGCTCGATCACGTGCGAGACGATGTCGATGCCCAGCGCCTGCTTGACCAGTGCCTTGGCGACCACGCCGACGGCCACCCGGGCCGCGGTCTCGCGCGCGCTGGCGCGTTCCAGGATCGGCCGGGCGTCGGTGTGGCCGTACTTCTGCATGCCGGCCAGGTCGGCGTGGCCGGGCCGGGGCCGGGTCAGCGGCGCGTTGCGGGCCTGGGCGGCGAGCTCGTCGGGGTCGACCGGGTCGGCGGCCATCACGGTGCGCCACTTGGGCCACTCGGAGTTGCCGATCCGGATCGCGACCGGGCTGCCGAGCGTGACCCCGTGGCGGATGCCGCCGATGATCTCGATCTCGTCCTGCTCGAACGCCATCCGCGCGCCCCGGCCGTAGCCGAGACGGCGGCGCGCGAGGTCGCGGCCGATGTCCTCGCTCGTCACCCGCACACCGGCGGGCACCCCTTCGAGAAGGGCGACGAGCGCCGGGCCGTGGGATTCACCTGCGGTAAGCCAGCGCAACACGGGTCACAGTCTGGCACGCGGTCGTCGCAGGCCGCCGCGCCGGGCAGTCCCCGTCCCGCCTGCCGGACCGGGGACCGGCAGCAGAGCTATCGTCCGGTGGTGTCGTCCCAGCCCACCACGCCGGTCGCCCGGCCCGTCCCGGCCGTGCACGGGCCCCTGCTCGTCGTCATGCTCGGGCTCATCACCGCGATCGGTCCGCTGTCGCTGGACATGTATCTGCCCGCGTTCCCGGCGCTGTCGCGGGACCTCGGGGTGGCCGACGCGCAGGTGCAGCTGTCGCTGACCACGTGCCTGATCGGGCTCGCGGTCGGGCAGCTGGTCTGCGGCCCGCTCAGCGACCGCTGGGGGCGGCGCCGGCCGCTGATCATCGGCGTCGGCGCGTACGCGATCTTCTCGTTCCTCTGCGCGCTCGCCCCGACCGCGCCGGTCCTGGCCGGGGTCCGCCTGGCCGAGGGCATCGCGGGCGGCGTCGGCGTGGTGGTGGCCCGGGCGATCGTGCGGGACCTGTACGCCGGGGTCGCCGCCGCGAAGTTCTTCTCCCGGCTGACGCTGATCTTCGGCGTGGCCCCGATCGCCGCGCCGAGCCTGGGCAGCGCCGTGCTGAAGGTGACCTCGTGGCACGGCATCTTCGTCGCCCTCGGCATCATCGCGACGCTGCTCACGGCCCTGGTCGTCTGGCGCATGCCGGAAACGCTGCCACCGGAACGCCGCAGCCCTGGCGGCCTGGCCGACACGGCCCGTACGGCCCGCACCCTGTTCGCGGACCGGTTCTACCTCGGGTACGCGCTGGCCCAGGCGTTCGCGTTCGCCGCCCTGTTCAGCTACATCTCCGGCTCGTCGTTCGTCCTGCAGGACGGCTACGGCGTCTCCCCCACGGTGTTCAGCCTGCTGTTCGGTCTGAACGCCTGCGGCCTGATCGTGCTGAGCCAGGCCAACGGGCGGCTGCTGGACCGGTTCGCGCCCCGCCGGCTGCTGCTGGTGTCGCTGGTGGCGCAGGTGACGGCCGGCGGCATCGTGCTGGCCGCGGCGCTGCTGGGCAGCCTGGCCGCGTTGATCGTGGGGCTGTTCGTGCTGGTCGGCACGATCGGCATGGTCACCCCGAACGGGACCGCGCTGGCCCTGGACCGGCACCCGGAACGCGCCGGGACGGCGGCCGCGCTGCTCGGCGGCGTCCAGTCGGTGATCGCGGCGGTGGCCGCGCCGCTGGTCGGCTTCGGCGAGCCCGGCCGGGGCATGCCGATGGCGCTGGCGATCGTCAGCTTCGCGCTGGTGGCGCTGCTCTCGGTGCTGACGCTGACCTGGTCACGACGGGCGGCCTGAGCGGCTCAGCCGACGGCCGACGCCGCCGTCAGGGCCGCCCGCATCGCCGCCTCCGGCGCGGGGTGCACGCCGGTGAACTGCTCGAACTGGCCCAGCGCCTGCGCCAGCAGCAGATCGAGGCCGGACACCACCGGGACCCCGTGGTCGGCCGCCGCGGCCGCCAGCGGGGTCGGCCACGGGTCGTAGATCGCGTCGAACAGCACCGTGCCGGGCCGCCACTTCACGGCGGTCGCCAGCGCGTCGGCCGCGCCCTTGGGCACGGTCGAGATCACGGCGTCGGCGTCGAAGGCGGCCGGGGCGTCGGCCCACTCCACGCCGGTGATGGTCACACCCAGGGCGGCCGCAGCCGGTGCCAGCTCGTCGCGGGCTTCGGGACGCCGGGTCACCACGGTGACGTCGGTGGCCCCGAGCTGCGCCGCGGCGGCCAGGGCGGCCCGGGCCGTGCCACCGCCGCCGAGCACCGTCACGCTGGGGCCGGACACGTGGCCCGGGGGGACGCCCGCGTCGCTGGGCGCCGTGACGCTCGGGCCGTGGGCGAGACCCGCGTCGCCGAGCACCCGGACCATGCCCGGGACGTCGGTGTTGTCGGCGAACCAGGTGCCGTCGGGACGCCGTACCAGGGTGTTGGCCGCACCGATCGCGGTCGCGACCGGCGACGCCGCCGCGGCCAGCGTCAGCGCGACCTCCTTGAGCGGCATGGTCAGCGACAGCCCGGCCCATTCCGGGCCGAGACCGGCCACCAGGCCGGGCAGCTCGGCCTCGGCGCACTCGATCGCCGTGTACGTCCAGGTCAGCAGACCGGCGGCAGCGAAGCCGGCAGTGTGGATGACCGGGGACAGGGAGTGCCCGATCGGTTTCCCGCAGACAGCGGCCTTCCGGGCGCGCTCAGTGGATTGCACAGGCACAGATTAGGGGACCCGTCAGAGGACGCCGTTCTTCTTGGCGGTCTCGATGTTCTTCTCGTGCTGCGGGTAGCTGTTGGTGAACGCCGAGTGGCCCTGCTTGTCGATCGCCACGAAGTACAGCCAGTTGCCCTTCGGCGGCGCGAGGGCACCCTGCAGCGCGGCCTTGCCGGGGTTGTTGATCGGCGTCGGCGTGAGCCCGTCCTTGCCGTGCAGGCGGTACGGGTTCTTCGTGTCGAACAGCTCTTTGTCGGTCATCTTGCCGGACGACTTCGTCGGCCTGCCGGTGAGCTGGTAGTAGTAGTTGATCCCGACGTCGAACTCCAGGCACTTGCAGTGGAAATCGTCGCCGTAGAGCCGGTTGTAGGCCACCCGGGCGACCTTGCCGAGGTCCTCGGCGTTGCCGGCCTCGGCCTGGGCCAGCGAGGCCACCGTCAGCACCTCGTACGGGCTGATGTTGCGCTGGGTCTCGGCCTGCTTGACGAAGTCCACCTCGTTGGCGACGTTCATGAAGTGCTCGACCATGAGCGTCAGATACTCCGCCGCGGTGCCCTTCGGGGGGAACTCGTAGGTGTCCGGGAACAGGAAGCCCTCGATCGACTTCGTCTTCTTCTGCCCGTCGGTGCGGTTGAACCAGAACGCCGGGACGCCGAGCGCCTCCGGGTCCTTGGCGGCGTTCTTGAAATCGGCCACCTTGACCCCGGTCGCCTTGGCCAGGATCTCGTAGACCTGGTTGGCGGTCTTGCCCTCGGGGATGGTGATGCCGTTGGTGACCCGGCTCTTGGGATCGAGCATCAGGGTCACGGCCTGCTCGGCCGCCATCTGCTTGCGCAGGTTGTACGTGCCGGACTGGATGTTCTTGCCCTTGGGATTGGCATCGGCGGCCTCGGTGAAGGCGGCTGTGCTCTTGACCACATCGGCGTCGTACAGCACGTTGCCGATCTCGGTCAGCGACGCGTCCTTGGGGATCTTGACCTGCACCGGGTCGGTGCCGGGGCCGTCGTAGTCGGCCGCCGTGAAGAAACCCTTGATCTTCGAGTAGCCCAGGTATCCGCCGACGCCGAGCACGCCCAGCAGGATGAACACCATGAGGAAGGCGACCGCGGACTTACCGCCCTTGCCGCCGCCGCCCTTCGAACCGCGGAACCCCCGCCGGTGGCGCGGTCTGCCCTTCTCCGCCTGTTCGTCGAACGCCAGGTCCAGCTCGTCGATCATCTCGTCTGCCTCCGCTGCGCGTCCAGCCAGCTCTGCAGGATCTCCACCGCGGCCGCCTGATCGACGACCGCCCGTTGCCGCTTGCCCCGTACGCCACGTTCGGCCAGCCTACGGGTTGCGACCACGGTCGACATCCTCTCGTCCGCCAGGACGATCGGAACAGACCCTACCGCCCGTTCCAGTCGACCAGCGTACGCACGTATGTCGATGGCGGCAGGCCCCTCCTCGCCGTTGAGGCGCACGGGGAGGCCCACCACGATCTGCACCACCTCGTGCTCCCCCACGAGGCGGACGAGCTGAGCAATGTCGCCGGGGACGGCGTCGGGCGCCGCACCCATGTCACGGGGCACCGTGACCAGGGGGGTGGCCAGGATCCCGTCAGGGTCACTGAGTGCGACCCCGACGCGGACCTTACCCACATCCACACCCAGCCGCCTACCCCGTGGCAACGGCAACATGTCGACGGCCTCCCTCTCAGGCGGCCTCGCCGACCGCCTTCTCCACCGCTGCGAGCAAGACATTCACCTGGTCAGCGGGCACTCCGCCGCCCTGGGCGAGGTCGGCGTTGCCGCCGCCCCGGCCGGAGAGCGCGCCCTTGACCAGATCCGCCGCGGACAGACCACGACTCTTCGCCGTGGCGTTGATCGCTACGATGAGTGACGCCTTGCCGTTGGACCGGGCCGCGACCGCGACCACCGCCGGACGACCGGCGTCGATCTTGCCGCGGATCTCCTGGGCCAGGGTACGCACGTCGTTGGTCGCCGCACCCTCGGGTGCCTCGGTCCCGACGTACGCCACGCCCCGCAGGTCACGGGCCTGCGCCGCCAGCGCACCGGCCCCACCGAGCACCAGCTGCGCGCGCATCTTCTCGAGCTCCTTCTCGGCGTCGCGCAGGGCCGTCACGGTCTGCTCGACCCGGTCGGCGACCTGGTCGCCGGGCACCCGGAACAGCTCCGCGAGCCGCGCGACGAGCAGGTGCTCCTTGGCCAGGAAGCCGAACGCGTCGATGCCGACGAGCGCCTCGACCCGGCGGACGCCGGAACCGATCGACGACTCGTTGAGGATCTTCACCAGGCCGAGCTGACCCGAGCGGGCCACGTGCGTACCGCCGCAGAGTTCACGCGCGTAGTCGCCGACTTCAACCACCCGGACCTCGTCGCCGTACTTCTCCCCGAACAGGGCCATCGCGCCGAGCCGGCGCGCCTCCTCCTGCGAGGTGACGAACGCATGGACTTCCAGGTCGCGCAGCAGCACCTCGTTGACCTGCTGCTCGACGTCGTGCAGCACCGCGGGCGAGACGGCCCCCGGGGTGTTGAAGTCGAAGCGCAGCCGGCCGGGCGCGTTCAGCGAACCCGCCTGGGTCGCCGACTCGCCGAGGAACGCCCGCATGGTCTGGTGGATCAGGTGCGTCGCCGTGTGCGACCGCGAGATCGCCTTGCGGCGGGTCACGTCGATCTCGGCGAAGCCCGCCTCGCCCGCGCGCACCTCACCGCGGACGACCCGGGCCTTGTGCACGATCAGGCCGGGCAGCGGCTGCTGCACGTCGACGACCTCGACCTGCCCGCCGCCGACGTTGATCAGGCCGGTGTCGGCCTGCTGGCCGCCGCCCTCGGCGTAGAACGGCGTGGTGTCGAGCACCAGCTCGACGTAGTCACCCTCATTCGCCGCCGCGACACTGGCGCCGCCGTCGCCGAGCAGCGCGCGCACCCGCGACTCCCGGGAGACCTCCGCGTAGCCGGTGAACTGCACCGGTCCGCCGTTCTCGAGCACCGTGCGGTACGCCGACAGGTCCGCGTGGCCCGTCTTGCGCGCGGCCGCGTCCGCCTTCGCGCGGGACCGCTGGTCGGCCATCAACCGGCGGAAGCCGTCCTGGTCGACGTCGAGCCCCTGCTCGGCGGCGATCTCCAGGGTCAGGTCGATCGGGAAGCCGTACGTGTCGTGCAGCTGGAACGCCTGCGCGCCGCTGAGCTTCGCGCCGCCGGACCTCTTGGTGTCGGTGATCGCCGTGTCGAGGATGGTCGTGCCCGCGCGCAGCGTGGACAGGAACGCCTCCTCCTCCGCGTACGCGTACGTGGAGATCCGGCCGAACTCCTCCGCCAGCTCCGGGTACGACGGCGCCATGCAGTCGCGCGCCACCGGCAGCAGCTCGGGGAACGTGGCCCCCTGCCAGCCGAGCAGGCGCATGGCCCGGATCGCCCGGCGCATGATGCGGCGCAGCACGTAACCGCGGCCCTCGTTGGACGGGGTGACCCCGTCGCCGATCAGCATCAGCGCGGTACGGACGTGGTCGGCGATCACGCGCAGCCGGACGTCGTCGGGGTGCGACAGGCCGGCCTCGTGACCGGAGTGCGCGCCGTACACCTTGCCGGACAGCTCCGCCGCCCGCGCGAGGATCGGCTTGACCTCGTCGATCTCGTACAGGTTGTCGACGCCCTGCAGGATCGACGCGACCCGCTCCAGCCCCATGCCGGTGTCGATGTTCTTCTTGGGGAGATCGCTGACGATCGTGAAGTTCTCCTTGCTCTTCACGTCGGTGATCTCGTACTGCATGAAGACGAGGTTCCAGTACTCCATGTACCGGTCCTCGTCGACCTCCGGGCCGCCTTCCTTGCCGTACTCGGGGCCGCGGTCGTAGAAGAGCTCGGAGCAGGTGCCGCCCGGGCCGGGGATGCCCATGTGCCACCAGTTGTCCTTCTTGCCCCGGCGCACGATCCGCTCGGCGGGCACACCGGTCGCGCGCCACATCTCGAACGCCTCGTCGTCGTCGAGGTAGACGGTCGGCCAGATGCGCTCCGGGTCCAGCCCGAAGCCACCCTTCTCGATCGGGTTGGTGGACAGCTCCCAGGCCAGCCGGATGGCCTCGGCCTTGAAGTAGTCACCGAAGGAGAAGTTGCCGTTCATCTGGAAGAACGTGCCGTGCCGGCTGGTCTTGCCGACCTCGTCGATGTCGGGCGTCCGGATGCACTTCTGCACGCTCACGGCCCGCTGGTACGGCGGGGTGCGCTGGCCGAGGAAGAACGGCACGAACTGGACCATGCCGGCGTTGATGAACAGCAGGTTCGGGTCGTCGATGGCCGGCAGCGGGGCACTCGGCACGACCGTGTGCCCGTTCGCCTCGAAGTGCGCCAGAAAGCGCCGCTTGATCTCCGCCGTCTTCATCGCTGGTCCTCACTCGCGTGCCGCCCCTGCGTGCCGTCACGCAGCTCGGCGAATTGGTCGTCGTAGAGCTCACCCGCGGCGAAGGCCTCGTGGATCTCCTGCTCGCGCTCGGCCATCCCCTCGCGGACGTCATCCACGAAGCTACGCAGCGACTCGACCAGACCGCCAGCGGATTGCGACAGGGAGGTGGCGATGCCGGTGGGGGTGAACTCGTTGGCCTTACGGGTGACCTTGCGCACGACGATGGCGCCGACGGCCAGGCCGACACCCAGCCAGAGCAGCCGCTTCATGGCGGTGTTCCTTCCGAGCTAGAAAAGCTGGTGAGATGGTCAGCGGGCCGCGCGGGCGGCCTTGCGGCGCTGCTTGAGGGAGGCGCGGACGTCGCGCTCGTCCTCGGCGTGCCGGCGGGCGGCGGCGGCCTTGCGCAGGCCGTAGCCGAACGACGCCACCTTGATCAACGGGTTCGCGGCGGCGGCGGACACGACGGTGGCGAGGTTGGCCACGCTGGCCGTGACGTTCTGGGCGTGCTCGGTCATGGTGTCGACCTTGGCGAGCTGCACGTTGACACCGTCCAAAGAGACCTGGACCTGGCCCAGCGCGGTGTTCACGTTGCTCACCGTGTCGGTGACGTTGCCGAGCAGCGGCCCGGTCCGGTCGTTGAGGTCGTTGATCGCCTGGGTGGCGGCGTCGACCGTGTGGCGCAGCTTGAGAATCGGGACGGCGAGCACCAGCACGAGCATCAAAAACGCGCCCGCCGCGATCAGGCCTGCGATTTCTCCGGCGGTAACGTCCATCTACGCGTCTCCTCTACTGACGTGCCCCACAGTGTGACAACGTGCAGACCCTACCGTCAGTGACCGGTGGACGCTTCACGACGCCGTCGGTGTCGGCTCCAGCAGAGGATCAGGCGTGAGAACAGGGTCGGGCGTCTCGCCGATCAAGGAGGGATCCACGGCCGGCTGCGGCTTGCCCCGCTGGTCGGTGACGGCGTTCTGCACCTTGATGCTCACGGTCGAACCGGTGCACTTGTCCGGGTCGGGAGTGGGCACCAGCCCGTCCGGCCCGACGGAAGGCTGAGTGGCCGGATCCTGCGCGGCGACGGCGTCGACAGCGCACTCGGGCAGCCGTACCCACAGGTCCAGAGTGAACTCGTCCCTGGTCCAGCAGGTGTACTTGCCGGAGGTGGTGGGCTGATCGGAGCACTCGCCGCTGCGAACCTTCCAGCCGGCCTGAGTCAGCGCGGTGGCGTAGGCCCTGTCGGTCTCCTCGAACGGCCGCTCGGACTGCGCCGTCCGCTCCCGGAACCGGCAGTCGAAGAAACACCAGATGCTGCCGCTGGTCCGGTCCTCGACCTGCTTGTCGGCCCAGGTGGGCACGCTGAGCGCATCGAGGGAGTTGAACACGGGGTCACGCGTCGCGGACCGGATCCCGAACAGCAGCGGAAGCAGCCCGAGCACCACGACGCTGAGCGTGACCAGGGTGATGACCCGCAGCCGCCGCTCGGTGCGCAGCCGGGTGCGCAGCTCGGCACCCTTACCGAGCAGACCACCGGGAGACTCACGCTCGTCGTCGGCCGAGCTGTCACCCGCATCGGGTACGGGCCCAGCGCCGACAACCGCAACCCGTCCGGGCGGAGTGACGGTGCCGGTGCCCCGCCCCGCCGCGGCGACCTGTCCGGTCCCCCGCACGGGTGAAACCTCAGCCTTGCCCCGCCCGGGCACCTCAGCAGCGCCTCGGCCCGGCACCTCAGCAGCGCCACGACCGGGTACCCCTGCTGCGCCGCGGCCGGTCACCTCAGCGGTGCCACGGCCTGGAACCTCGGCAGCTCCTCGGCTGGGAAGGTCGCCGCGCACCTCGGCGGCGCCGCGACCGGGTACTGCGGCGGCTCCATGTCCGGGGGCGCCCGGGGCGCCGCGGTCCGGCAAGTCAGATGTAGGCCGGATCGGCACTTCGCCGGTGCCGCGGCCACGGGGTGCGTCTACGGCGGCCCGGCCCGGCAGGACCTCCGCGGCGCCCCGGCTCTGCGGAAGCTCAGGAGTGCCGCGACCCGGCGTCGCCGAGCCCGTGGCGCGACCCGGCGTTGCCGGGCCTGCGCCGTGGCCCGGCGTGACCGCGCCGGAGCCGTGGCCGGCGGAGACCGGGCCGGAGCCGTGGCCGGCGGAGACCGGGCCGGAGCCGTGGCCGGACGCGACCGCGCCGGAGCCGTGGCCGGACGTGACCGGGCCGGTGCCGTGGCCTGGTGTGACCGGGCCGGACGTGACCGGGCCGGAGCCGTGGCCGGACGTGACCGGGCCGGAGCCGTGGCCGGACGTGACCGGGCCGGAGCCGTGGCCGGACGTGACCGGGCCGGTGGCGCGGCCGGGCGTCACCGGGCTTGCGCCGCGGCCCGGAGTAATGGGTCCCTGGCCCGGGGGCACGGCGGCGGCGCCGCGGCCGGGCAGCACCGGGCCGGTCCCCCGCGCGGGGCGGCCGGGGTCGTCCAGGCTGGCCGGGCGCGCGCCCGTGCCGGTGTGCTCGTCGCCGTGCGGCCCGGCGAGGCCGCTCGGCTGTCCGAGGCCGCCGGGCTGTCCAGCGCCGGGACGGTCACCTGGCCGACCCGCGCCGCCGAGACGACCCGAGGCGCCGGCCTGACCCGGACCGCCGGCTCGACCCGGACCGCCGAACTGCCCCTGACCGCCGGGCTGGCCCGTGATGCCGGGCTGACCGGAACCCCCGGGCAGACCGGAACCCCCGGGCTGGCCGGGACCCCCGGGCTGACCCGGACGGCTGGGCTGTCGGGGCCCGCCGGGCTGGTCAGGGGCGCCGGGCAGGCCGCTGGGCAGGCCCGGACCGGAAAGACCGTGCGATGGGCCGCCCGGTGCCGGGCTGCCGGGTCGGATGGGCAGCCCGCTCGGTTCGGCGGGGCTCACCGGGCTGCTCGGGTTGCGACCCGGACGCCCTGGGGCGTTCGGCTGCTGACCAGGTCCGCCGGGACCAGGCGCCGCACGACCCGGGCCGCGCACGACCCCGGCGCTGCGCTGGCCGCTCTCGACCGGGCCGGAGAAGGCTCCGGGGCCGCCCGGTCGGCCGGGACCAGTCGGCTGCCCGGGAGCACCGGCGAGGCCGCTCGGCTGCTGGTCGGGCGCGACACGGCCGCCGGGTGAGCGGCCGGGCACAGCACGACCGGCACCCGGCTGACCGGGAGCCGGCGGCTGGACACGCCCGGGCACCGGCGGGCGGGTGCCCTGGCCTGGTCCAGGTCGTCCGGCACCGGGCTGCGCACGCCCACCCGCTGCGGTTCCCGGCGTACCTCGGCCGGGCTGACCGGCAGCCGGCGACCCGGGAGCCGGCGCACCGGGCACCGGCGGGCCGCCTCCGGGCTGGCCGGGAACCGGACGCTGACCGGGCCGGGGAACCCGCCCGGTGCCGCGGCCCGCCGCACGGGCAGCCGCCTCACCGGCGCGGGCGATCTGTCCGGTGGTACCGATCACACCGGACGTGCTCCCGGCCATCGCTCCGGCGCGACCGGGAACGGCCGGGGTGCGCACGCCTTCGCGGCCGGGCACGACGGGCGGTACGACCGCCGACGCGCGGACCGGCCCCGTGGTCGAACCGGGTCCGCCACGGCCGGTAGGGGCGGGGGCGCCGCGCCGGCCGATCGGTCCTGTCCCAGGGTCGTCGTCAGGGTCCGGGGCGCCGTGCTGGCCACCGGCGCGGCCGGTCGTCGGCATCGCGCCGGTGTGGTGGCCCAGACGGTCGCCGGACTGCTGCCCGGGGTCGGGGCGGCCGTGGCGGCCGCCGCCGTCAGCGGGGTTGGCGTCCGGCCGGGCGTGGGCGGCCGAGCCGGCGTTGCGCGCGCCGAAGGAATGGCCGTCGGCACCGGGCACCGCGGAGACCGGGCGGCTCGATCCGCCGGTCTGCGGGCCGGCTCGGCCGCCGGTGGCGAAGCCGCTGACCTCGTCGGGCGCGGCGTGGCCTCCGCGAGCGGGACCGGTCTGCTCCGGCGGGGCATACCCCCCGCGGGCAGGACCCGGCTGGTCGGGGGCGGCGTGACTGGCGCGACCAGGACCGAACCCTTCCGGCGCGGCGTGACCGCCCCGGGCCGGCACATCCGGCTCATCGGCGCGGGCCCGCCGGCCCCGCGACACGAAGCCCGACTGGTCCCCACCGGGCACGAAACCCGGCTGGTCGGGCTGTCCCGGATCCGCCGGACGGCCGCCGGGATCCTGGTGCCGGGCAGCGCGGCTGGCGGGCGACACCGGCCCACCGGGCAACGGCCCGGCCGCGGCCGGCGGCGGCCCAGCAGCACGACTGCCACCCGCCACCGGCCCACCGGCAGCAGGGGGCACGGCGGCACGACGACCACCAGCAGGCGGCCCACCAGCCGGAGCACCACCAGCAGGCGGCACCGCAGCACGACGACCACCGGCAGGCGGCCCACCGGCAGGCCCGCCGGCGACAGGCGGCACCGCAGCACGCCGACCACCGGCAGGCGGCCCACCGGCAGGCCCATCAGCGACAGGCGGCACCGCGGCACGACGACCACCGGCGGGCGGCACAGCCGGCGATCCGGTGGACCCGGGCGTAGCGGGCCAGCCCGGCGGCGTGGCCGGCGAGGTCGGACGAACACCGGGCACCGCCGGAGCGTTGCCCGAAGCCGGCACGGCCGAGGTGGGACTGACCGCCGGGAACGAGCCGGACGGGTTCGGATCGATCCGGCCGCTCAGCTGCCCCGCGTCCATCTGCCGACGCCCGTGACCGGGAGCCGGCACAGCGCCGGGCTCGGGAGCCGTGGGAACCCCGCGCCGCCCGGGCGGGCGGATGCCGGGCTCGCTGCGATCGATCGGGGCGTGCCGTCCGGTGGTCTCACCAGGAGCGCTGCCGTGGCGTGCGCCGGGCGGGCCCTGGCCCGGGGCACCCTGCCCTGGCGCGGCCGGCCAACCACCGGTCGAGTGCTCACCGGACGGGGCCTGCCAACCACCGGTCGAGTGCTCACCCGACCCCGCCGGCCACGCCGGCGGCTGGTCGCCGCGGGCCGGGGAGGCCGGTGCGGCCGGAGTGCCGTATGCCGGACCGGACCTGGGCCCGGCCGGCGATCCCGGCACCACCGGAGAACGCGGACCAGCCGGAACAGACCCGGCACCAGGACGGGCAGCGGGAACAGAACCAGCACCGGGAGCGGTGCGAGGACCCGAGCGGGGCGCCGCCGGCGACCCCGGAGCAGCAGCGGAACGCGGACCAGCCGGGGACATCGGCGCCGCCGGGAACGGGGAATCGTCCGCCGGATCGTCCGGTCCGGGCGCCCGCCGGCCGCTCTTGCTGGTGCGGCCCTCCCCCGCCGATGTGCCGGGGCCGATGGCCGAGCGGTCCTCCTTGGCGCTGCGCAGGTCGTCGAGCCAGCCGGTCTCCTCGCGGGGCACCTCGACGGGCTCGACCGGCTCCGGCCGGCCGCGGCCGAACAGGCGGCGGCTACGGCCGGCCTGTTCGCGCTGGTCGGCGTCGTCGTCGGGCCTCTCGGCACCGCGCCTGCTCACGGCTGGTCCTCTCCGGCGGCCGGGCCGCTGTCGTTCGCCTTCGGCCCGTCGCCGGACGGGCCGTTCGAGCTGCCCGCGCCGGGTGGCGTGGGCCGGGGGTCCGCGCCGGGTGGCGTGGGCCGGGGGTCCGCGCCGGGTGGCGTGGGCCGGGCGTCCGCGGCCGGGCCGCGGACGATTCTGCGAAGGCGGGGCAGCCGCTCGCCGACTGCGCGTTCCGCGCCGTGGTCGGTCGGGCGGTAGTAGTCCGCGCCGATCAGATCATCCGGCACATACTGCTGCCTAACAACACCCTTGGGGTCGTCGTGTGGATACCGGTAGCCCTTGCCGTGACCAAGGCCACGTGAGCCCGGGTAGTGCGCGTCGCGCAGGGCCGGAGGGACGGCGCCGCCACGGCCGGCCCGGACGTCGGCCAGGGCCTCGCCCAGGGCGGTGGTCACGGCGTTCGATTTCGGGGCCGTGGCCAGGTGGACCACGGCCTGGGCCAGGTTGAGCTGGGCTTCCGGCAGGCCGACGGACTGCACCGCCTGGGCCGCGGCCGTCGCGATCAGCAGCGCCTGGGGATCGGCCATGCCGACGTCCTCGCTGGCGAAGATGACGATGCGCCGGGCGATGAACCGCGGGTCCTCGCCGGCGACCAGCATCCGGGCCAGCCAGTGCAGGGCGGCGTCCGGGTCGGAGCCGCGCATGCTCTTGATGAACGCGCTGATCACGTCGTAGTGGGCGTCGCCGTCGCGGTCGTAGCGGACCGCGGCCACGTCGACGGCCTGTTCGGCAGTGGCCAGGTCTATCTCGGTGGCGCCCTGGGCCGCGGCGGAACCGGCCGCGGCCTCCAACGCCGTCAACGCCTTGCGGACGTCGCCGCCGGCCAGCCGTACCAGATGCTCCTCGGCCTCGTCGGTGAGCGTGACCGCGCCGCCCAGGCCGCGGGGGTCGGTGACCGCGCGGCGGACGAGCCGGCGCACGTCCTCGTCGCCCAGCGCCTGGAGGGTGAGCAGCACGCAGCGGGACAGCAGCGGGGAGATGACCGAGAAGTACGGATTTTCGGTGGTGGCCGCGAGCAGGGTCACCGTGCGGTCCTCGACCGCGGCGAGCAGGGAGTCCTGCTGGGTCTTGCTGAAGCGGTGCACCTCGTCGATGAACAGCACTGTCGGCGGGCCGCCGGCGCGGCGTTCCCGGCGGGCGGTGTCGATGACCGCGCGCACGTCCTTGACCCCGGCGGTCAGCGCCGACATGGCCACGAACTTGCGGTCGGTGGCCCCGGCGACGAGGTGGGCGATGGTGGTCTTGCCGGTGCCGGGCGGGCCCCACAGGATGACCGACATCGGCGTGGTGCCGGTGACGAGCTGGCGCAGCGGGGCGCCGGGGGCGAGCAGATGCTGCTGGCCGACGAGCTCGTCGATGCTCGCCGGGCGCATCCGGACCGGCAGCGGAGAGTCCTCGGACCAGGCGGTGAAGCCGGCGGACGCCGCACCGGCCGGTGACGCGGTGCGGACACCACCCGGCTCGGTCAGCGGAAAGAGTCCGTCGAATTCCATCGGCAACGACAGTACCGGCCCGCCCTCGTGTGCCGGAAATGCACCGAAGGCGGGCCGTATGCCGAAATCAGTGGATCAGCCGCGGCCGGGGCGACGGCCGTAGAACCGGCGGCCGCTGCTGCCGCTGCCGGAGCGCGGGCCGCTGCCCACCCCGGCCAGGTACAGCGAGAGCAGGAGGAGACCCAGCGAGGCCATGGTCGAGAAGTTGAACAGGTCGGGAGCGCCGAGGTTGGTGTCGAAGAGATCGAGCAGCAGCCAGATGCCGAAGACGATCGCGGCGGCGATAGCAAGCATGGGTTCCTCCGGGGGGATGAGAGCACTGGTCGTGCTACTACCCCGGTGCTGGTCACGAGTAAACTCCACCGTGGATCGCCGGGACGGGCTCCGGCGCCGGGGCATCCACCGACGCCGCCGAGCCGCGCGCGACCAGATAGAGCGGCGCCGCCACCGCCAGGACCGCCGCACCGACCAGCAGCGACATCCGCAGGTCGGCCGCCGACGCCACAGCGGTCAGCGTGACCAGCCCCAGCGCGCCCGCGGGCTGGCTCACCATCGAGTTCAGCGACAGCAGGCTGGCCCGGTACGGCCCGTCGACCTGACGGTGCAGCAGCCCGTTGTGCACCGGACTCGCCGCCCCGTGCACGGTGTAACAGACCAGGTACGCCGCGATCACTCCCACCGGCCCGGCGAACAGGGCCATCCCGACCACTGTCACGCCTTGCAGGATCCGCAGCACGAAGCCGGTCCACGGTGCTCCGATCCGGCGGGCCAGCAGCGGGATCAACGCCGCACCCAGGGCCGAGGCGAGCCAGGCCACCGAGCCGACCGGACCCATCAGCGCCGATGCCTGGCCCGGGTCGCCGACGACCTCGGCCAGCCGGACCGGCATCAGGCTCTCGAACGCCACCATGCCGAAGCCCCAGAAGAGCTCCACCGCCACCAGCGCCACGATGATCCGGGAGCGCCGCAGCAGGCCCAGCGCGCCACCGATCGCCGCCGGCACCCCGCGCACGGACCGGGCCAGCGCGGCGAATCCGCGGCTCGGGCGCCGCTCGGTCATCAGCAGCGCCACCGCCGCCAGCGACACGACCTGCAGCCCGAGGGCGACGTGGACGGGCAGGCTCAGGGGACCGCCGGGCACGGTCGGGCCGAGGGCGACCAGACCACCGGTGAGGAGAGCACCCGCGGCGATGGCGACGCCGAGCACGACCCCGCTGCGGCTCAGGCCCGTCTCGATGTCGGCCTTCGCGTCGGCCGCCAGCGCGTGGTCGACGTACCAGGCCTCCAGCGGGCCGCTGTCCAGCGCGCGGTAGGCGCCCTGCAACACGTAGAAGACCATGAACATCAGCACCGAGTCGGCCACCGTGAGCAGCGACAGGGCGGTGATCTCGAGAACACCGGCCAGCAGCAGCACCGGCCGGCGCCCGATCGCGTCGGAGAGCCCGCCGGTCGGCAGCTCCAGCAGCAGCACGGTGAGCCCCTGCAGGGCGGCGGCCGAGCCGTACTGGGCGAGGCTCAGGCCCCGGTCCAGTGGGAGCAGCACGGTGACCGGGATCATCAGCCCGACCGGGAGCCAGCGCAGGGCGAGCAGCCACAGGAAGCGGCGCCGGGCCTGGATCGCCGTCAGCGCGGTCATGCCGGCTCCTCGGTCCGGGGCATCGCGTACAGGTAGAGAAGGACCTGGCGGGCGTCCGGCGCGGGATCATCCGCACCGCGGGCGCGATAGCGCTCGATGACCGCGTCCAGCTCGGCAGTCAGCGCGCTGAGCTGCTCGCTGCCCAGGCTGAGGATGTAGTCGGAGAAGCCCGCGGCGGCCCGCCAGGCCGGCGGCTCGGCCGGCCGGGCCCGCTGCCAGCTCTCGGCCTGGGCGACCAGGCGCTGCAGGCCGTAGCTGTCGAGCCAGTCGGAGGCGGCGGTCGCGTCCGGGTCGCCCGCGAACGCGTCACGCTGCCAGCTGCTGATGTCGTGGGCGGCCCGCCACCAGCGCTCACGGCCCCGGCCGGCACCCTCGTCCTCGGTGACCAGCCCGACGTCGGCCAGCTGCCGCAGGTGGTAGCTGGTCGCGCCGGTGTTGGTGCCGAGGGCCTCGGCCAGCCGGGTGGCGGTGGCCGGTCCGTCCAGCCGCAGCCGGCCCAGCAGCCGGGCGCGCAAGGGGTGGGCCAGGACCCGGATCTGCTTGCCGTCGAGGTGGACCTGAAGGGGCGCCATGACTTGCACAATACTTGTGCACATAAATTGTGCAAGTGTGCCGTGCCAGAATGGCGGTCATGATCGAGGTCCGGCGCGCCGGCGTGGACGATGCCGCCGAGCTCCTGCGCCTGCGCAGCGTGATGATGGACGCGGTCCGCCCCGGTGGTGGCGACCCGCAGGCCTGGATCGGCCCCGGCATCGCGGTGGTGCGCTCGCTGCTCGACCCGGGCAACGACGCCCTGGCCGCGTTCGTGGTGGACAAGCCGGACACCCCGGGGCTCGCGGCCTGCGTCGTGGGCACGATCGATCAGCGGCTGCCGGGCCCGGCCGACCCGACCGGGCTGCGCGGGTACGTGCTCAACGTCTCCACCGACCCCGCGTACCGCCGCCGGGGTTTCTCCCGGGCCTGCATGACCGCCCTGCTCGCCTGGTACGAGCAGCGCGGCATCGGAGCGGTCGACCTGCGCGCCTCCGCGGAGGGCGAGCCGCTCTACGCCTCGCTCGGTTTCGTGCGCAACCGCGACCCGGGCATGCGCCTGTTCATCCCAGCGCGTTGACCGCCTTGGCCACCACCAGCGCCGCGGTGACCAGTGAGATCGCCGACTGCAGCATCATGGTCAGCTTGGCCCAGCGCGACAGCGGCAGCGTGTCCGTCGGGCTGAAGGCGGTCGCGTTGGTGAACGCCAGATACAGATAGTCGGCGAACTGCGGCCGCCACTCCTCGGGCGCCATGTCGGGCGCGGTCATCTGCGGAAAGAGAAAATCCGGGTACGGGTCGGTGCCGGCCGCCCGCTCCAACGCCCCGCCGCGGTCCAGCTCCCAGTACCAGACCGCGAACGTCAGCACGTTGATCAACCAGATCGAGGCGCCGCTGCCCAGCAGTTCGGCCGCGCTGCCGGTGTCTCCGCCGCCGGCGATGTCGACCACCAGCCGCACGACCGACCAGGCCGTGCCCAGGCTGGCCACGGCGATCAGGCCCAGGCTCAGCCGGCGCAGCATCGGGGTCCGGCGCTCCAGCCGGCCCGGATTCGCCGCCACCAGCGCGGCGACGACGACCACCTCGACGGCCGGCAGCACCCACCACGCGCCCATGCTGTACCGCTCGGGCAGGGTCAGTTGCAGGGCGATCATCACGGCGATGGCGAGGGCGAACGGCCAGCGCTGCTCGCCGCGGCTGAGCCGGCGCCAGAACGGCCGCACGTCCAGATCCTCCTCGAAACCCACGGGCCCATCATGGCCCCTTGACCTCAACCGAGGTTCAACACGCACGCTGCGACGATGACCGGAATTCTCGACGAGGCCCTGCGGCGGCTGCACACCACCGGGCCCGAACACGACGGCTGGCTGTCCAACCACGGCCCGATGGCGGCCGAGGCGCTGGTCCACCACGGGCACGAGGACCAGGTGCACCGGTGGCTCGACGCGTACGAGCAGCGGCTGGTGGAGGTGCCGCGGGGCATCGCGCCGATCGCCGCGGACGAGTGGCGCGAACCGCTCGGTGACCCGGTGCGCACCGGCGACTGGCTGGCGTTCTTCGACCGGGCGGTGCACACCGAGCCGTGGGCGGACGTGCTGGCGCTCTGGTGGCCGCGGCTGCTGCCCGGCATCGCCGCGGGGGCGACGCACGGGGTGATCAGGGTGGGGCACGCGGTGCGGGCGCTGCGCGACCAGCAGACCCCGGCGCGGGTGACCGAGCTCGGGCAGGGGCTGGCGTACTGGGCGGCGCGGTGGCAGCCGCTGGCGCCGGCCGGGCGGGGGCCGTACCGGGGCTCGGATCCGCGGGCGGCGCTCGATGCCGTGCCGCGCGTGCCGGACCAGCGCTCCGGCATCCGCTCCCGGCTGGCCCAGCTGGCCGACCTGCCGGGCTGGCCGGCCGCGGTCGGGGCGGTGCCCGGCCCGGATCGGGACACCGTCGCGGACCGGCTGGCCGGGATCGTCACGGCGGCGGTCCGCCGGCACGCCACGCATGGGTACGGGAACCCGGTGCTGCTCGTGCACGCGGCAACGGCGCCGCTGGCCGTACTGCGAACCCTGCCGTCGCTCCCGGTCGCGCTGCACGGGCCGAGCCTCGCGGCGGCGTGGGCGGCCACCGCCGCGGTGACGGCCGCCTACGCTCCCCCGGCCGCTCGTGCCTTCACACCCGGTGCCGGTGACGCGCCGGCCGTGCTGCGGCAGGCCACCGAGTCCGGTGACGCGCACGCCATCAAGTTCGCGGACGCGGCGATCGAGATGTGGCAGCGCGATCCGGATCCGGTGCTGCTGGCCGCGTCCCGGCACGCCACGGAACTGATCCTGAACGAATGACGGTAATGGACGGCAGTCCTTGTGCGGAAATACGGCCGGCGGTTCGGCGCGCGCGGTTATGCCGGCATTCCGCGACTTCGCTGGACAAGATTTTCCGGAGCACTAGAGTGGTCGCTGCTTCCACAGTGGAATTCGCTGAATGCGCAACCACCACAAAGTCTCCCGCCGACTGAGGACGCCCATGCCCGAATCACCCTCGTCCGCCCTGCCCGCACCGGACGACACCCTGTTGCGGGGTCGGCTGCTGTGGCTGGTCGCGGCGCCCGCCGGGGCTGCCGCGCTGCTGTTCGCGGTCACCGCCGGCTACCTCTGGGCCGGCGGGGCGGACCGGTCGGACCTGGTGCTGATCATCGTCTTCCTGCTGGGCGTGGTCGGGCTCACCGTCGTGGCCGGTCAGGCCGTGGGGACGGTCCGGCGCCTCGACGACCGGCCCGCGCGGCTGCGGGCCGAGCTCGCCGAGGCGCGCGCGCAGACCGCGCTGGCCCGCGCCGACCTGGCCGACAACCGGGCCGAGACCACGGCGGCGCTGACCGAGGCGGCCGGCTACCGCGCCGCGGTCGAGAACGCCCGGGCCGAGCTCGAGGCGCTCGGCGAGCGGGTGCGGCTGGCCGAGGAACGGCCGATGCCGGTACGCACGTCAGCCGGGCGCCAGGTCGAGGTGTTCGTCAACCTGTCCCGCCGGCTGCAGTCGCTGGTGCACCGCGAGATCAAGCTGCTGGACGCGCTGGAGAACGAGGTCGAGGACCCCGATCTGCTCAAGGGCCTGTTCCAGGTCGACCACCTGGCCACCCGCATCCGCCGCCACGCGGAGAACCTGGCGGTGCTGGGCGGCGCGGTCTCCCGGCGGCAGTGGAGCCGGCCGGTGGCGCTGACCGAGGTGCTGCGCTCGGCCATCGCCGAGGTCGAGCACTACTCCCGGGTCAAGCTGGTGCCGCCGATCGACGGCACCGTGCCCGGGCACGCGGTGGCCAGCATCATCCACCTGGTCGCCGAGCTGATCGAGAACGCGACGATGTTCGCCCCGCCGCAGACCCAGGTGCTGCTGCGCGCGCAGCACGTCGCGGCCGGGGTGGCGGTCGAGGTCGAGGACCGCGGGCTGGGCATCCAGCGCGAGGACCAGGACCGGCTGAACCGGCTGCTGCTCAACCCGGAGGACATCAACCTGGACGAGCTGCTGCGCGACGGCCGGATCGGGCTGTTCGTGGTCTCGATGATCGCCCGCCAGCACGGCGTGACCGTGCAGTTGCAGGGCAACATCTACGGCGGCACCCAGGCCGTGATCATTCTGCCGCAGCAGCTGCTCGGCTCGGCCCAGGAAGACCGCGCTCCGGTGGTGGCCCAGCCGGCGCTGACCCAGAACACCATGGAGCTGGTGCAGCGGGTCCCCGGCCCGTCCCAGATCGCGGCACCCCCGCCGACCTGGCCCGCCTTCGCCGGCGCCCCGGACACCGCCGCCCCGGCCCTCGTCTCCGCGGTGCCCGCATCCGCGCCTCCGGCGCTCGCGGATCAGAAGACGCCGCAGCAGGCGCCCGCACATCAGGCGCCGTCGGATCCGGTGCCGGCGGTTGCCGGTACGCCGCGGCGTACCGGGGCCGAGGTGGCCGAGGCCCGGCCCACCGTCACCCCGCCCCCGCTGCCGCGCCGGCACAGCCAGACCCACCTGGCGCCGCAGCTGCAGTTCGGGCCGCCGCCGGCCCCCGAGGACGACGGCGCCGAGCACGATCCCGGCCTCATGGCCTCGTTCATGCAGGGCGTCTCCCGCAGCGACGCCGGGCCGCACTCCCCGGCCGAGCCGGCCTCGCCCGACCAGCGCTGACGGTCCCCTCCTCCAGCTCCACCGAGACCCGAGCCCCACTGAGAAAGGTGTGCTCAGATGCTGAGCAACGACCCGGTACGTTCCGCCCAGGACCTCGTCTGGCTGCTGTCCGGGCTGGTCGAGCGCGTCCCGGACACCCGTAGCGCGCTGCTGCTCTCCTCCGACGGGCTGCGCAAGGCCGCGCACGGACTGGACGACGACGGCGCCGACCACCTGGCCGCCATCGCCTCCGGGCTGTTCTCGCTGGCCCGCAGCGCCGGATCGCGGTTCGGGGGCGGGGAGGCGGTACGCCAGGTCGTGGCCGAGCTGGAGGACGCCCTGCTGTTCGTGTCCGCCGCCGGCTCCGGTGCGGTGCTCGCCGTCATCGCGGGCAAGGACGCCGACCCGGGAGTGCTCGGCTACGAGATGGCGCAGCTCGTCAAGAGTGTGCGGCCGTACCTGGGCACCCCCGTCCGGCAGGCGGCCGGCCATCCCGGCGGCGCGGGTCGGTGACGATGGGGCGGGCCGACGACGAGCACTGGCTCGACGACGCCGCGGGACGTCTCGTCCGGCCGTACACGGTGAGCAACGGGCGCACCCAGCCCAGCACCCACCTGGAACTGCTGTCGATGGTCCGGGCGACCGGCCGGCTGCCGCACGGCCAGCTCGAGCCCGACCACGCCGAGGCCCTCGGATTGTGCGGCAGCCCCACGACGGTCGCCGAGGTCGCCGCCCGGCTGCGGCTGCCCGCGGTCGTCACCAAGATCCTGCTTTCCGACCTGGTCGACGCCGGCGCCATCGACACCCGATCCCCCGGCCCGGCGGCCGAACCCACCAACACGGCGGTACTGGAGACCATTCTCAATGCCTTACAGCGACGACTCTGACCCGTTCCCGACGCCGCTCAAACTGCTCATCGCCGGCGGGTTCGGGGTGGGCAAGACGACGTTCGTGGGCGCGGTCAGCGAGATCGAGCCCCTGCGCACGGAGGAGATCCTCACCACCGCGGGCGTCGGCACCGACAACCTGACCGGTATCGAGCGCAAGACGACCACCACGGTCGCGATGGACTTCGGCCGGATCACCATCGACCGCCGGCACATCCTCTATCTGTTCGGCACGCCGGGCCAGGAACGCTTCTGGTTCATGTGGGACGAGCTGTCCGCCGGGGCGATGGGCGCGGTCGTGCTGGCCGACACCCGCCGGCTGCAGGACTGTTTCGCGGCGGTGGACTTCTTCGAGTCGCGCGGCATCGGCTTCCTGGTGGCCGTCAACCAGTTCGACAACGCGTTCCGGTACGAGCCGGCCGACGTGCGCAGCGCGCTCGACCTGCGGCCCGACGTGCCGATCGTCAGTTGCGACGCCCGTGACAGCCGGTCCGCCACGGGTGTGCTCGTCCAGCTCATCCAGCACCTGCTCGGCGTACATCCCACCCCGACGGCCATCCGGAGCTTGGCATGATCTACGACTCGTCCCCGCACCACCCGCTGACCCCGACCGACCTGGAGGTGCCGCTGCGGATGCGGCGGCTGCGCGAGCTGGGCCTCGGTGAGCAGCCGGACCCGGAGTTCGACGACTTCGCGCGCAAGCTGACCGAGGTCACCGGCGCCCCGTACGCGATGGTGAACTTCATCAGTGAGGACCGGCAGTACTTCGCCGGCCTGCACACCGTGGCCAAGGGTGACCCGTCCGCCGCGCCGGGCCGGGTCATGGACCGCGACCACGGCTACTGCCCGCACGTGGTGGTACGCCGCAAGGCGCTGGTCCTCGACGACGTCTGCGACTACCCCCGCTTCGCCGGCAACCCGGTGGTCGACGAGATCGGCATCCGGTCCTACCTGGGCGCGCCGCTGATCGACCGGACGGGCACGACGCTCGGCACGATCTGCGTGGTGGACGTGGAGCCCCGCCCGTGGGGGCGGCCCGGCCTGGAGACCATCAAGTCGATGGCCGCCGAGCTGATCACCCAGATCCACCGCCGGGAGGACAGCCGCTGACCGGGCTCACGGGGTGACGGCCTCCGCGGCCGGGCGGGTGGCCAGCCGCTGGGACCACTGGCCCTTGGTCGTACCCAGGGCGACCTCGGCCAGGCGGATCAGCTGCACGTCCGAGGTGCCGGCCGGGGCGAAGATGTGGTGGGCGTCGCGCAGGTAGCGCTCGACCGGCCGGTCCGCGTAGAGCCCGGCGGCGGCGTGGATCTCCATCGCGTTGCGGGCACTGTCCAATGCGGACTCGACGTTGATGAGCTTGGCGTTCATCAGCTCCGCGTCGCAGGGCAGCCCCTGGTCCAGCGTGTGCACGGCGTGGTAGGCCGCCAGCCGCGCGGTCATCAGCCGGGACTGCATCTGGCCCAGCTTGAGCTTGATGGGCAGCAGTTCGCCGAGCGGCTTGCCGTAGCGGTGCCGCTCGGTCACGTACGCCGAGGTCTCCTCGACCAGCGCCTGGTGGATGCCGAGCGCCACCGCGGTCAGGTTCGGGCGGCCGTACAGGATGCTGGAGGAGTAGGCCACGGAGAGGCCGTCGCCCTCGGCCCCCAGCCGGTTGGCCGCCGGGATCCGGCAGTCGGCGAAGGTGAGCTCACCGAAGCTGAAGCCGTGCAGGCCCATCGCCGCCCGGTGCGGGCCGAGCGAGAAGCCGGGCCGGTCCGCCTCGACCAGGAACGCCGACAGGCCCTTGGAACCGGGACCGGTGCGCACGACCACGCCGTGCAGGTCACCGACGTGGCTGTTGCCGACGAAGACCTTGCGTCCGTTGAGGACGTAGTCCGAGCCGTCGCGGACGGCGGTGGCCGACATGCCCAGCACATGCCCGCCGGAGTGCTCCTCGGTGACCGCGATCGTCGGCAGGCACTCTCCCGCCGCGATGGCCGGCAGCCACTTCGCCTGCTGGTCCGCGTCGCCGAAGTGCAGGATCTTGGCCACGCCCAGCTGGGACGCCTGGACCATGGCGCCCATCGCGCCGCTGACCCGGGCCAGTTCCTCGATGATGATGGTCTTGGCCAGGTGACCGAGGCCCAGGCCGCCGTGCCCGGGGCCGATCGTGACCCCGATCCAGCCCTGGCGGGCGATCAGCCGTGAGAGGTCGTACTGGACCGCTTGGGACGCTTCCATCTCGTCGATCCGCAGGCGCACCTCGGTCTCCGCGAACGCCCGCACCTCCTGACGCAACTGTTCATGGCGCGCGGTCATGAAGTACGCGTCCACTGCAACTCCTCGTGGGGTCGGCAAGCGGCGAGAGACAACGGCGAGTCGGACACGGACACCGGTGGGCGCGCCGTCGCTGCCGCTGATCGTATCCGCGCGGACACGTATAGTGATAGATCAACGATCAAGAGAAATACTCGCGACTGACTGGCGCCACCCGGGAATCCGGGCATTTCGGTCCACAGTGGAGCCTCTGTCAGCGGCGCCCGCCGAACGCCCAGTTATGGACCTCGACGGCGGCGTACCGGTCGGCGGTCAGCACCGTCCGCGCCCGGCCCGGATCCACCGCCCGCACCAGCGCCGCCGTGCCCAGCCAGGCGGCACCGTCGTCGGACAACAGCGGCCCGTACGCGATCAGATAGTCCGCCGCAGCCGGCACGGTCAGGTCGGCGCCCGGCCCCGCGCCGAGCCCGAGCACCAGGTAGCGATGTCCGCCGCTGCGACCGCCGGCGAAGTCCCACATCGTGCGCCCGAGCAGGTTGCGCCACCGGCGCAGCAGCACGTCCCGGTAGGCGCCGGCCTGGTAGTTGGGCTCGGCGAAGGCGAACGTCCGCGCGGCGGCGGGATCGGGCAGGTCGACGATGTGCACGCTGCCGGTCGGCGTCTCACCGTCGTCCGCGAACGTCGGACCGCGGGCGATCATCCCGGTCGCATAGCCGTCCATGTAGGACCAGTGGTCCGCCAGCAGCTCGCCGCGCAGCGCCGCGGAGCCGGGCCGGTCGCGGTGGTAGCAGAAGAACTCCATGCCGCAGGCTAGTCGGCCAGCCGGAACAGCAGCGCGGTCTCCCACTTGTGCAGGTCCGGCTCCTCGGCCGGGTTGGTCAGCAGCACCTCCAGCCGCGCGCCCCACACCTCGCCCTCCGGGGTCGGGGTCACGTCCCAGCGCAGGCCCTGGTGCTGTGCCCAGTCCAGCAGCGTGGCCGTCACGCCCATCAGCTCGTCGGGGTGGCCGATGTGGGTGAGGGTCGCGTACCGGCCCGCGGGCAGTACGTCGACGAAGTCCGGCTCGGCGACCTCGATCGGCGCCGGCAGCGGGATGCCGGCCTCCACGACCAGCTCGGCGGACATGTCGATCACGCGGTAGCGGAAGAAGGGCGCCCCGGCCGGGACCACCCCGCGCTCGCCCAGCCGGCCGAACAGGGCCGGCAGGTGGTCGGCGACCCGCGCGAACTCGGTCATGGTGATCGACTCGCGCCGGGCGACGTACAGCTGCTCGTCGCGCCACAGGATGGTGGGTTCGGCCAGCACGGGCGCCTCCTCGGTGACGGGGTCGGCTCCATCATCGGCAACGATCACCCGAAGCGCACCTCGATGGCCAGGCCGCCCTCCGGGGGCGCGGCCGGGACGAGCGTCGCGCCGTGGGCGGTGGCGATCGCCCGCACGATGGCCAGGCCCAGGCCGTGACCGCCGGAGTGGCCGAGCCGCTGGGCGCCGAGGCGCTGGAACGGCTGGAACAGGCGGTCCAGCTCGGCCGGCGGGATGACCGCGCCGGTGTTGCGGACGGTCAGGGTGGCCCGGCCGTCGACGGCCGCGGTGCGGAGCTCGACGCTGCCGCCGGGTGTGTTGTGGCGTAGCGCGTTGTCGACCAGGTTGGCCACCAGGCTCTCGACCAGGCGGCGGTCGCCGGTGGCCGGAGCCGTGTCGAGCTGCACCCGCACCTCGAGGTCGCGTCGCTGCGCCTCGTCCTGCCGGCCGGTCACCACCGCGCCGGCCACGTCGGCCAGGTCGAACGGCTCCCGATGCTCGACACCCTGCTCGCCGGTGGCCAGGGTGAGCAGCGCGTCGATCAGGCGTTCCTGCGCGGCGCCCAGGTCGAGCACGTCGCGGCCCACGGCCCGCAGGCTCTCCACCGTGACGTCCGGATCGGCCAGGGCCACCTGCAGCAGGGCCCGCTGGGCGGTCAGCGGCGTACGCAGCTCGTGCGAGGCGTTGGCCACGAAGTCGCGCTGCGCGGTGAAGGACGCCTCCAGCCGCGCGAACAGGTCGTCGAGGGTGGCGGCGAGCTCGGTGAACTCGTCGTTGCGGCCGGTGCGGCCGAGCCGGCGGTGCAGGTTGCTGGCCGAGATGTCCCGGGCGGTCGCGGTGATCTCGCGCAGCGGGCGCAGGAACCGTCCCGCGATCAGCCAGCCCAGCACCAGCGCGACCAGCCCCATGGCGGCCAGCCCGGCGGCGGAGGCGGTGACCACCCGGGCCAGGTCCGGGCCCGGGACGGGGGCGACCGGCGGCGGGCCGACGCCGGTGCCCACCGGGCTGCTCTCGCGACTCTGCAAAATCGGGATGCTGAGCAGGATCGCCCCGGACGCCAGGAACGGCACCGCGTACAGCAGGGTCAGCTGGGTCCGCAGCCGGCGGCGGGCGCTCACGGGGCGCCGATCCGGTAGCCGGCCTCGCGGACGGTGTGCACCAGCGGCGGATCACCGAGCTTGACGCGCAGCCGGCGGATGGTCGTCTTCACCGCTGTCGTGAAGGGGTCCGCCGCCTCGTCCCAGACGCGTTCCAGCAGTTCCTCGGCCGGTACCAGCCGGCCCTGGGCGGCGAGCAGGCACTCCAGCACGGCGAACTCCTTTCCGCTGAGCTCGAGCCGGCGGCCACCGCGGGTGACCACCCGCAGGTTCGGGTCGAGCATGAGGTCGCCGCTGTGCAGGACCGGCGGCAGCGCGGTGGCCGGGCGCCGCCCCAGCGCCCGGATCCGGGCCACGAGCTCGGCGAAGTCGAACGGCTTGGGCAGGTAGTCGTCGGCGCCCAGCCCCAGGCCGGCGACCCGCTGCCCGACCGTGGCGGCCGCGGTCAGCATCAGCACCCGGCTGCCCGAGCCCTCGGCGACGATCCGGCGGCACACCTCGTCACCATGCACGCCGGGCAGGTCACGATCGAGCACGACCACGTCGTAGCGGGTCACGGCCAGGTGCTCCAGGGCGTCCGGGCCGTCCAGGACCACGTCCACGGCCATGCCCTCGCGGCGCAGACCCGTGCCGAGGGTACGGGCCAGGATCTCGAAGTCCTCCACGACCAGCACGCGCATGACCTCACGATGCCAGGCGCCGGGTGTCAATGGGGTGTCAGCCGGCGCCACCGTGGCGACACCGGCGCCCGCGTAGACACCACGGCATGAACCAGACCAGCATCGTCGTCAACGGCCTGCGGAAACGCTTCGGGCCCACCCTCGCCCTGGACGGGATGTCCTTCACCGTCGAACCGGGACAGGTCACCGGCTTCGTCGGCCCCAACGGCGCCGGCAAGTCCACCACCATGCGGGTCGTCCTGGGGCTGGACGCGCCGGATGCCGGGACCGCGCTGGTCGGCGGGCGGCCGTACCGGAGCCTGCCCTGCCCGTTGCGCGTGGTCGGCTCCCTGCTGGATGCCGGCGCGCTGCAGCCGGGCCGCACCGCCCGCAACCACCTGCTCTGGCTGGCCCACTCCCAGGGGCTGACCGCGGCGCGCGTCGACGAGGTGCTGGAGCAGGCGGGTCTGACCAGCGTGGCCCGGCGCCGGGCCGGCGGTTTCTCGCTCGGGATGCGCCAGCGGCTCGGGATCGCGGCGGCGATGCTCGGTGACCCGGCGGTGCTGATGCTCGACGAGCCGTTCAACGGGATGGACCCGGAGGGCATCGTCTGGATCCGCGGCTTCCTGCGGGCGCTGGCCGCCGAGGGCCGCGCGGTGCTGCTCTCCACCCACCTGATGAGCGAGCTCCAGGACACCGCCGACCACGTGGTGCTGGTCGGCCGGGGCCGGGTGCTGGCCGACCGCACCATGCCGGAGCTGCTGGCCCGGCACGGCAGCCTGGAACGGGCGTACCTGGAGCTGACCCGCGACGCGGTGGAGTTCCGGGCGGCCGGGTCGCCGGAGGCGTCGCGATGAGGGCGGTGCTGCACGCCGAGTGGACCAAGCTGCGGACCGTGCGCGGCTGGGTCGTCGCGCTGGCCGTCGCGGCCGCCGCGGTGGTCGGGCTGGGGTTGCTCACCGGCGGACAGGGATCGTGCGGGCGCAACGGCCCGCGGTCGGAGTGCGTGCTGCCGGTCGGACCGGACGGACAGGAGGTCACCGACCACTTCACCTTCGTGCACCGGTCGCTGACCGGCGACGGGAGCATCACGGTACGGCTGAACGGGCTCACCGGCGTCCTGCCCCGCAAGCCCGGCCTGGGCGGACCGCCGGACAGCACCGGCCCGCAGGCGACCGAGGGCGGTACCGGGGACGGTCAGCCCGGGCTCGCCCCGTGGGCCAAGGGTGGTCTGATCATCAAGGACGGCACCCGGCCCGGTTCGACGTACGCCGCGATCATGCTGACCGGGGCCCACGGGGTGCGGATGCAGCACGACTACGTGCACGACCGGGCCGGCCCGCCCGCTCCGGCCACCACGCCACGCTGGTTGCGGCTCACCCGGGCCGGGCAGACGATCACCGGCGAGGAGTCGCCCGACGGTACGGCGTGGACGACCGTGGGCACCGTACGGCTGCCCGGGCTCCCGGCGACCGCCCAGGTCGGCACCTTCGCGACCTCGCCGCAGTTCACCTGGATCCTCGGCGGCGGCCGCGGGGTGGGCGGCGCGATGGGCGGCCCGAGCGAGGTCACCGCGACGTTCGACAACCTCACCGGCCGGGACACCGGACCCGACGCGAGCTGGAGCCGGACCGAGGTCGGTGGCGACGCCTCCCCGCAGCCGGAGCAGCTCGGCGCGAGCTGGCGGGTCACGGGCAGCGGCGACATCGCCCCGGCGGTCTCCGGCATCTCCGGCATCGGCACCACGGTGAGCCAGACCCTGGCCGGTACCTTCGCCGGGCTGATCCTGGTGGTCGTCGTGGCCACGATGACGATGACCGCCGAGTACCGGCGCGGCATGATCCGCACGACGGTGGCCGCGGTCCCCCGGCGCGGCCGGATCCTGCTGGCCAAGGCCACGATCATCGGCGCGGTCACCTTCGGGCTGGGTGTGCTGGCCGCGACAGTGGTCGTCGTCGTCGGCGGGCGGGTGCTCCGGGCCCACGGTGTCTATCTGCATCCGGCCGCACCCGGCATCGAGGTGCGACTGGTCGTGGGCACCGGCCTGCTGCTGGCGGGCGCGGCGGTGCTGGCGCTCGGGCTGGGTGCCCTGCTGCGGCGCGGGCTCACCGCTGTCGTGGCCGGGATCGTGGTGATCGTGCTGCCGTACCTGCTCGCCATGACGGTCCTGCCGCCGGAGCCGGCCAAGTGGCTGCTGCGGGTCACGCCGGCCGCCGCGTTCGCCGTGCAGCAGAGCGCGGTCAGCTATCCGCAGGTCGACGACTTCCCCATCCCGGTGAACGGCTACTTCCCGCTGTCACCGTGGGCCGGCCTGGCCGTGCTGGCCGGGTGGGCGGCACTCGTCCTGGGCCTGGCCGGGTTCTCACTGCGGCGGCGTGACGTATGAGGCGGGCCCTGCACGCGGAGTGGACGAAGTTGCGGACCACACCGGGGACGGTCCTGCTGCTGCTCAGCGTCGTCGTGGCGACCGTGGGGATCAGCATCCTGGCCGCCGCGGCCACCGACTGCCCCGGCGGGATCTGCGCGGTGGACATCACCAAGGTCAGCCTCACCGGGGTCCAGCTCGGCCAGGCCGTCGTCGCCGTCCTGGCGGTGCAGCTCATCGGCGCCGAGTACGGCACCGGCATGATCCACGTCAGCCTGGCCGCGGTCCCGCGCCGGCTCACCGTCCTGGCCGCCAAGGCGCTGATGCTCACCGCGGTGGTGACGGCCGCCGCCACCGCGGGGGTGGCCGGTTCGCTGGTGGCCGGGAGAAGTCTGCTGCCGCTGACGGTCACCGACACCACGGTGCTGCGGGCGGCCTTCGGGTCGGTGCTGTACCTGATCCTGGTCGGTCTGCTCGCGCTCGGCGTGACGACTGCCGTGCGTACCCCCGCGACCGCTGCTGGTCTCGTCCTGGGGCTGCTCTACGTCTTCCCGATCGTCGGGCTGGCCGCCACCGACCCGGACTTCCGGCGGCACCTGGACCAGATCGCCCCGATGACGGCCGGGCTGGCGATCCAGCGCACCACCGGCCTCGACGACCTGGCCATCAGCCCGTGGCGGGGACTCGCCGTGCTCGGGGCGTGGGCCGCCGCGGCTCTGCTCGCCGGTGGACTGCTGATCCGGCTACGCGACGCCTAGCACCTCGGCGACCCCACGCAGCGGTGTCTTGAGCAGGCCGGTGGCGCGGGTGCTGTCCAACCGGACCTCCGCGGCGCCGGCCGTCAGGTCGCTCTCGGCGATCGTGCACACCGGCACGGCCGCCGGGTCGAGTCCGTACCGCTTCGCGACCAGGCGACCGAGTTCCGCGCGGCTCGTCGCCTGCGGCCCGGCGACGTTGATCAGGCCCCGGTAGCCGCTCGCGGCCAGTTCCAGGAGCGCGGCGGCCAGGTCGGTCGCGTCGATCGGGCAACGGACCATGTCGCTGAAGAGCGCACCTCGGGTCCGGCCGGTGACCAGGTCCAGGGCGAAGCGGACCTGCTTGCTGCGCTCGTCCCCGACGATCAGCGAGGTCCGGACCAGGACGGCGGCCGGGTCGATCGCGGCGACCGCCGTCTCGGCCGCTGCCTTCGCCACACCGTACGGGTAGATCGGGGTCGGCACCGCGTCGTCACCATAGGGCTCAGGCCGGCCGCCGTGCAGCGCGTCGGAGGACACATGCACCAGACGGGCGCCGGCCTCGGTAGCGGCGAGGGCCACGTGGGCTGCCCCGTCGGCGCAGATCGCCCAGCTGTCCGCCCGGTACGCCGCGTTGACCACGACCGCCGGCCGGACCCGGGAGACCAGCGCGCGGACCGCCTCGCGGTCGGTGATGTCGAGCCGGGACCACCCGCTCGCGCCGGTGGTGGAGGTCCCGGCGACATCCGCGCCGGCCGCCGCCGCCAGCCGGGCCACCTCGCCGCCGAGATGACCGCTGGCGCCGACGACCAGCGCCCGCATCAGTTCGAGGGCTCCACCGGGGCGGCCACGCCGTCCGTGCCGGGCGTCGCCGCCGTGGCCTTCGGCTTGGCGTCGATGCCGGCCTCCAGCCGCTGCTGGGCGGTGATCGGCGTCGGCGCGGTGGTCAGCGGGTCGTAGCCGCCGCGGGTCTTCGGGAACGCGATGACCTCGCGGATCGACTCGTTGCCGGAGAGCAGCATGCAGGTGCGGTCCCAGCCGAGCGCGATACCGGCGTGCGGCGGCGGGCCGTACTTGAACGCCTCCAGCAGGAAGCCGAACTTGTCCTGGGCCTCCTCCGGCGTGATGCCGAGCAGGTCGAAGACCCGGCTCTGCACGTCACCGCGGTGGATACGGACGCTGCCGCCGCCGATCTCGTTGCCGTTGACCACGATGTCGTACGCGTAGGCCAGCGCCTTGTCCGGCGCCTCCTCGAACTTGTCCATCCACTCGGCGTTCGGCGAGGTGAACGGGTGGTGCACAGCCGTCCAGCCGCCGTCGTCCGTCTTCTCGAACATCGGGGCGTCGACGACCCAGCAGAACGCCCACGCGGACTCGTCGATCAGCCCGGCCCGCTTGGCGATCTCGATGCGGGCCGCGCCCAGCAGCTCCTGGGCCTCACGACGCTCGGTGGCGGCGGCGAAGAACACCGCGTCGCCCGGCTTCGCGCCCACCACGTCGGCCAGGCCGGCCAGGTGCGCCTCGGAGAGGTTCTTGGCGACCGGGCCGCGCGCCGCGCCGGTCTCCGCGTCCAGCACCACATAGGCCAGGCCGCGGGCGCCGCGCGCCTTGGCCCAGTCCTGCCAGCCGTCGAGCTCCTTACGGGTCTGCGACGCGCCGCCCGGCATGACGACCGCGCCGACGTAACCCCCGGCGTCGATCGCCCCGGCGAACACCCGGAACTCGGTGCCGCGCAGGTAGTCGGTCAGCTCGGTCAGCTCCAGGCCGTACCGCAGGTCGGGCTTGTCGGAGCCGTACCGGTTCATCGCGTCGGTCCAGGTGATCCGCGGGATCGGGGTCTGCACCTGGTAGCCGGCGAGCTCGCCCCAGAGCTTGACCACGAGCTCCTCGCCGAGCTCGATGATGTCGTCCTGGGTCACGAAGGACATCTCGATGTCGAGCTGGGTGAACTCCGGCTGCCGGTCGGCGCGGAAGTCCTCGTCGCGGTAGCAGCGGGCGATCTGGTAGTAGCGCTCCATGCCGGCCACCATCAGCAGCTGCTTGAACAGCTGCGGGGACTGCGGCAGGGCGTACCAGGTGCCGGGCTGCAGCCGGACCGGGACCAGGAAGTCCCGGGCGCCCTCGGGCGTCGACCGGGTCAGCGTCGGCGTCTCGATCTCGTGGAAGTCCCGGGCGTGCAGGATCTCCCGGGCGATCTGGTTGGCCCGGCTGCGCAGCTTGAGCGCGTTGGCCGGGCCGCTGCGGCGCAGGTCCAGGTAGCGGTACTTGAGGCGCAGGTCGTCGGAGGCGGTGACGGTGTCGTCGACGGGCAGCGGCAGCGGCGCGGCCTCGGAGAGCACGACCAGCTCGCTCGCGGTGACCTCGACGGCCCCGGTGGGCAGGTCCGGGTTCTCGTTGCCGGCCGGGCGCTGGGTGACCTCGCCGGTGACCTGCACACAGAACTCGTTGCGCAGCGCGTGCGCGTCCTCCTCGCGGAAGACCACCTGGACGACGCCCGAGGCGTCACGCAGGTCGACGAAGATGACACCGCCGTGGTCGCGGCGGCGGGCGACCCACCCGGCGAGCGTCACCGTCTGACCGGCGTGGCTCGCACGCAAGCTGCCGGCGTCATGGGTACGGATCACGGAAACTTCTCCTCACAGGGTTACGGGGCGCACCCGACATTGTGTCAGCTACGCCTCAGACCGCCGGGCACCGGGCCTGCACCCCCGTACCCCCGTATTGTTCCTCCTGTGGTAGCACGCAGCTCGGCGGAATCCGCCGCGGTCGACCAGTTGGACCGGCAGATCCTCCAGGGGCTGCGGCTCGCTCCGCGGGTTCCGTTCGCCCGGCTGGCGGCCGTGCTGGCCGTCTCCGAGCAGACCGTCGCCCGGCGCTATCAGCGGATGCGGACCCGGGGCCTGATCCGGGTCTTCGGGCAGGCCGATCCCGAGCGGCTGCCCGGGACCACGTACTGGACGCTGCGGATCTCCTGCCGGCCCGGCACCGCCGCCGTGACGGCGCAGGCCCTGGCGCGGCGGACCGACACGAGCTGGGTGACCATCGGGGCCGGCGGCGCCGAGCTGACCTGCGCGGTGCGGGTGACCGCGGACCACGACCGCCGTGAGGGCCTGCTGCATCATCTGCCGCGGGCGACGAACGTGCTCTCGCTCAGTGCCCATCAGGTGCTGCACCGTTTCGTGGGGCGGGGCGAGACCGACTGGATCGCCGGCGACGAGCAGCTGAGCGCGGATCAGCGCGAGCAGTTGCTGGACGGTGCCGACCCCGGCGTACGAGCGGATCCGGAGATGCGGGTGACCGACGAGGGCGGCGCCCGGGTCGAGGCCGGGGACCGGGCACTGCTCGCCGCGCTCGCCCGGGACGGGCGGGCCGGGTACGCCGCGCTGGCCACCGTCACCGGCTGGACCCAGCGCAAGGTCGCCCTGCGGCTCGGCGCGCTGATCGCCGCCCGGGCGGTGTACTTCGACACCGAGGTGGCGGCTTCGCTGATGGGTTTCCGGTCAGCCGCGAATCTGTGGCTCACCGTCGCGCCGGCCGATCTGGCCGCGGTCGGCGCCCGGCTCGCCGATCACCGCCAGCTGGCCTGGGCGGCGGCGGTCACCGGCACCGCCACCATCACCGCGATCGCTCTGTGCCGGGACGCCGAGGAGCTCTACCGCTATCTGACCACCGAGATCGCCGCCATCCCGGAGATCCGCACCTGCGAGACGGTGCCGGTGCTGAGCCGGGTCAAGCATGCCGTCTCACTCGTGGACGGCGGTGTACTCGGGGAGCCGGTCCTCTGAGGGTGCCGGGGCGGCCGGCCGGACCAGGATGAGCACCGCGATCCCGCCGAGCAGACCGACCCCGGCCGCGACCAGGAAGCCCGCGTCCAGCCCGGCCACCGCCGCGCCGTGCAGCGCCCGGTCGACCGTGCCGCGCAGTCCGTCGGGCACCGCGGCCAGGATGCGGCCGGCCTGCCCTCCGGCGAGGGCGTGCGCGGTCTGCTCCGGCTCCGGGGCACCTTGGGCACCGAGGTGGTCCTCCGCGCGGGCCGCGAAGACCGTGCCGAGCACGGCGATGCCGATCGCGAAGCCGAGCTGCCGGGCGGTGGTGACCGCGCCGCCGGCCATGCCGCCGCGGTGGGCCGGGACAGCACCCATGGCGGATTCCGCGAGGGTGGGCATGACCAGGCCGACGCCGGCGCCGATGACCGCGTACCCGGCCAGCAGGGCGGGCCAGCTGGACTGCGCACCCAGCAGCAGGGCACAGAGGGCGCTGCCCAGGCCGATCAGCAGCATCCCGCCGCCGATGAGCAGCCGCGGGGACCGGCCGTGCAGCTTGGCGCCCGCGACGCCGGAGACGATCACCGACACGATCGACATCGGCAGCCCGGTCAGGCCGGCCTGCAGCGGCGAGAGCCCGATGACCGTCTGGAGCCAGATCGAGGTGTAGGTGAACGCCGCGAAGGCCGCGAAGTTCACCAGCAGCGCCGCCAGCAGGATGCCGGCGAAGGAGCGGTTGCGCAGCAGGGCCAGATCCAGCATGGCGTCCGGGCTGCGCCGTTCCACCAGGACGAACGCGGCCAACGCGACGCCGCTGAGCAGCAGCAGGCCCCAGGTCTGGACCGAGCCCCAGCCGACCGTGGTGGCCCGGATGACGGCCAGCGTCAGGGCGCCCGCCGCGACCGTGAAGGTCAGGGTGCCGGCCAGGTCGAAGCGCCCGCGACGGGCCGCGCGGTCGGCGGCCAGCGCGGTGCCGCACAGCACCAGCGCGGCGATGCTCACCGGCAGGTTGACCAGGAAGATCCAGCGCCAGCTCAGCGTCTCGGTGAGCAGGCCACCCAGGATCGGGCCGATCGCCGCGGCCGCGCCGGAGACGCCACCCCAGACGCCGTAGGCCACGCCTCGGGAACGGCCCTGGTAGGCGCTGTTGAGCAGGGCGAACGTGGTGGTGAACATGGCCGCGGCGCCGATGCCCTGCACCACCCGGGCGGCGATCAGCAGGCCGTCGTGGCCGGCGAGCCCGCAGGCCAGCGAGGACAGCGCGAACACGATCAGGCCGGCGATGTAGAGCCGGCGGTGCCCGAACAGGTCGCCGAGCGCCCCGGCGCCGAGCAGCAGGACGGCCAGTGACAGCGCGTAGCCGTCCACGACCCACTGCAGGGAGCTGAACGACGTGCCGAGGTCCACCGCCATCTCCGGCAGCGCGACGTTCACGATGGTGACGTCGACGAGCAACATGAAAGTGCCGAGGCACACCGCGATCAGCGGCCACCATTTCCGCACGGAATTCTCCTCACTAAGGGTGACCGCTTCACGATCTCCCATCGCTACTGAGATCCGCCAGCCAGAGATCCCACGACGTCAGAATCCGACTTGCCACAGCCTCAAGAAATCAAATATCACCTCACTCGCCCTCATCTGGACCGGAATCCGCCACGAACCATCCATCGGTCAGGACCGGCACTGCTGTGGTGGCGTCCAGTTGCGCGGCCACCGTGACGTCTTCCGGGAAACCGTGCGCCTGCAACTCGCGCCCGGAGGCGCAGTCGCGCAGGGCGGTCGCCAGGTCGTCTGCGACGCTCCGGTACGCCGCCAGCGCCGTCCCCGCCTCGACGGAGAGACCACCGGCTCCCCGCCGTACCAGGGCCTCGATGAACGACCCCGCACCCCACAGGTCCTCGACCGCCGGCCGCAACGAACCGTCCGGCCAGCGCTCCCCCGCCGCGACCACCGCGACCGCCTCCCCCGCACCCAGCCGGCGCACGACGCTCGCCGCGGCCGCGTCGGCGTTGCGCAGCGACACGCCGACGATGGTCGCGCCGGCCTCGGCCAGCCGCGCAGAGATCGTCGCGCCGTTCGGCGAGGGCAGCACGAGCCGCTCGATCCCCGCGCTGCGCCGGATGCTGTCCGGCGACAGGCTCACCTGGCCCGGCCGCGCCACCCGCTTGCGCCCGACGGCGAGCACCGCGCGATGCTCCCGGGCGACCCGCTCGGCCGATTCGTCACCCCACCGGTACGGCAGGACGGCGATCCCCCGCTCGACGGCGACGGTCAGCGCGGTGGTGAAGGAGAGCACGTCGACCACGGCGACGAGGCCGGCACCGGGGCTGACGGCGTCCGCCCCGGCCGGACCCCAGTCGAAGCGGACCCCGCTGCCGGCCTGCGTCCAAGCGTCATTCATCCGGCGATTGTGCCGTCCGGTCACTCGTCGAGCTGCCGCAGTGCTGTCCGGACGGCGCGGTGCTGGGCGGCGCGGTGCCCGTTCTCCGGTTCCGGGCCCAGGGCCGCCACCCGGTCGGTGACCCCATGGGTGATCCGGTAGAGCACCACCTGGACCGCGGCCTCCCGCCAATCGGTGGCCCGGGCGGGCAGCGGCCGGTGCCCGAGCACGTTCGTGAACCACGGCGGGAACAACTCGTAGCCGGCGACCGCGGCGTCGACCCGGTCCCGGACGTGCGCGGCGAGCCGGTCCGCGACCGAAGCGCCCGGATGCGCGCTGTACGCCCGCTGCTGCGCGGCGTCGCGATGCAGCTCCTGCTCCGCCTCGTCACGCTGCACCCGCGCGGCCGCGACCTGCGCCTCCTGCTCGTGCATCAGGGCCCGCTCCGACCGGTACGCCGCGGCCGCGCGCCGGAACGCCCAGCCACCCGCCTTGCGGACGGCAAGCGAACGGCTGACGCCCAGCGCCCGCTGCCGGGTCTCCGCGAGCCGGCGTTCATCCTGCTCGAAGCGCTCGATCCGCTGCCGGCGCAGCGCCACCGCGGCATCGTCCATGAGGGTGGACCGGACCTGCTCAGCCGCCCGGACGTCCGCGACCAGCGGCGTCAGCTCGGCCGGCACGGCGTCCAGGTCGACCGGGACCTGACCCTGCTGGCGGCGGAGCAGCCCCTCGACCTGCTGGATCTCCCCCTCCAGCCGGCCCACGCGGGTCGCGTACTCACGCAGCTTGCGTTCGACGTGCCGGCGCAACTCGGCCTGCTCCGCGGCGAGGGCGTCCACCCGGGCGTCGGTGGCGTCGAAACGCGCGAGAGTCTCCCGGGCGCGCCTCTCGGCGTTCTTGTCGATCCGCTGCAGCTCCTGGGTGAGCTGGAGACGCAAGGTGTTGACCTTGCTGCCCATCTCGCGGCGCAGGCCGGCGGCGACCCGGGCCAGGTCACCGGAGGCGTCAGCGCTCACGGGCCCGTCCCTGGCTCGGCCCGGGCGGTGCTCACGGGCCCGGGCCGAGCGGTGTTTTCGAGCCCGGTCCGGGCGGTGCTCACGGGCTCGGCCCGGGC
>NZ_JBEZFL010000014.1:0-40788 GCF_040649415.1 Actinoplanes sp. NPDC048967 | reverse complement strand
GCAGTGCCCACGGGCCCGGGCCGAGCGGTGTTTTCGAGCCCGGTCCGGGCGGTGCTCACAGGCTCGGCCCGGGCAGTGCCCACGGGCCCGGGCCGAGCGGTGTTTTCGAGCCCGGTCCGGGCGGTGCTCACAGGCTCGGCCCGGGCAGTGCCCACGGGCCCGGGCCGGGCGGTGCTCACGAGCCCAGGCCGGGCGGTGCTCACAGGCTCAGTCCCGGCAGTGCCCACGGGCCCGGGCCTGGCGGTGCTCACGGGCTCGGCCCGGGCAGTGCTCACGGGCCCGTCCCCGGCGCGGCACCGGGCGGTGAGAGCGTCGGCGCTCATGGGCCGGTCCCAGGCGCGGCCCGGGTGGGGAGCCACAGAGCGATCGCCGCGGCGAGCACGACCACGACGCCGAGCAGCGCCCAGGCGGGCAGCACCCCGGCCGCGACGAGCACGGCAGCCAGGGCGGCCACGCCGAGCAGCACGAACGTCAGCATCAGCCGGCGCCGGGCGGCGTCGGCCGCGAGCTCGTCGACCACCGTCATCAGCTCGTCGGTGCCGGCGAAGACCCGATCGAGCTGCCCGGCGTCGTACGGCGGCTCCGCGCCCAGCCCGCCCAGCGCGTCGTGCCGGGCGCGCAGCTCCCGCTGACGTTCGAGCAGCTCGGCCCGCCGTGACGAAGCACCCACACGCACTCCCTGGGGTCGCACCCTGAGGCAATGCTGGGCCTAGGCGGTGAGACCGGTCAATCCCTCGGAAGGGTCGAGGGTGTCGAGGACGGCGACCAGCCGCTTCTCCTCACCGATGAAGTGCGTCTCGAGCACGGCGGCGAGCCCGTCCAGCTCACTCTGGATCGCCGCGGCCCGGGCCGCGGTGTGCCCGTCGCGCAGCTGCCCGCTCAGCGTGCTCACCCTGGTCAGCAGGCCGGCGATCACCTGATGGTCGCGTTCCAGCTCGGCCAGGAACGCGCGCAGGCCGGGATGGCGCTCGGCCAGCAGGGGGAACACGCCGGTGTCCTCACCGGTGTGGTGCCGGGTGACCGCGGCGCAGAACGCGAGGCAGTGAACGCCCAGCTCGGCGTCGGGGACATAGCCCTCCCGCAGATCGGCGAGCATGTCGCGCAGGCCGATGTGGATCTCGATCAACTGCTGTCCGTACGCCCGGAACCGGGAGTATTCACTGTCCACGGAGATGTCCCATGGTCCGGCGCCTCCATGCCCGCGGCGGTCTCCTGGCCGGGTGCACTGCGACGCTGTGACCATCCGATCAGCCGGCGCCGGGCCGCGTCAAGCCACCCGCCGTGCGAGGCTGAATCCATGATCACACCGGATTGGGAACGCCGGATGGACGGCGCGTGGGCGGCGTTCGACTCACTCGACGAGGCGCGCTTCCTGCAGCTGGTCGAGCAGCTCACCGGCGAGCTCGCCCCGGACGACCCGGTCGGCCTCTTCGAACGGGCCGGCTCGCTGGACGCCGTCGGGCGCACCGGCCAGGCTGTGCCGCTCTACCGGGAGGCGCTGGCGGGCGGGCTGTCCGGCAGCCGTCGACGGCAGGCCGTGATCCAACTGGCGAGTTCGCTACGGGAGTTGGGCGAGGCCCCGGAGAGCGTCGCGCTGCTGACCGCGGAGCTGGCCGCCGGTTCGGACGAGCTCGACGACGCGGTGAAGGCGGTGCTGGCGTTGTCGCTGGCGGACGCGGGGCGTGAACGGGAGGCGGTAGGAATCGCGGTGGGCGCTCTGGCGGCGCACTTGCCGCGCTATCAACGTTCGATGGAGAACTACGCCCGGCTGTTGCTGGAGCCGGACCCGACCGCCGACCCGGAGTCCGACGTCCGCTCCTGACCAGCCGACGTCCACTTCCTCAGGCCGACCTCCGCCACCTCAGGCCGGCCTCCGCCTCCTCAGGCCGACCTCCGCCTCCTCAGGCCAACCTCCGCCACCTCAGGCCAACCTCCGCCTCCTCAGGCCGACCATTACCTTGGTCAGGCCGACTTCCGCCTCGTCAAGCTCACCTCCGCCTCCTCAAGCTCAGGCTCACCTCCGCCTCCATCCGGCCAACGACCGGGCGACGGCGGCGGGCGGCCAACGACCGGCCGACCGGCAGTCGGGCGGCCAACGACCGGGCGACCGGCAAGCGGGCGACCGACGGGCGGGCGACCGGCAGGCAAGCGGGCGACCGGCAGGCAAGCGGGCGACCGGCAGGCAAGCGGCCGGCAGGCAAGCGACCGGCAGGCAAGCGGGCGACCGGCAGGCAAGCGGCCGGCCGGAAGCGGGCGACCGGCGACCGGCGGGCGACCGGCGGGCGGCCAGCGACCGGGCGACCGGCGGGCAGCTGGGCGGCTGCGGGCTCCCGCCGCATCCCGGACGCTTCAGCGCCGCAGATCGCCCGTCATCTCGTACACCTCGGCCAGCCGGTCCGCCAGATCACGAGGGTGGCCCGGCGCGTCAGGCCGGCCGTCCCAAGGCCGCGGCCCGGACAGCGGCCGGTAGTTCACACCCAGCGCGTCCAGCCGAGCCAGATGCGGGCCGAGCCGGGCAGCGAAGTCGGCGTGGTCACGGTCCGGCGGCCCCCACACCGTCTCGGCGAACGCGCACAGCCGCGGAAAAGCCTGGTAGTCCACCCGGCGGGCCGACTCCAGGTGCTCGGTCCACACGTTGGCCTGCGCCCCGATGATCCGGGCCGCCTCGGCTTCGCTCAGTTCGGGCGGGACCGGTTCGAAGGCGTACACGTCGGACAGGGTGAGCAGAGTGCCGACCGGGGTCGGTTCGCCCGGGTCGTCGGACTGGCGGTAGTCCAGATAGACCGAGGTGTCCGGGCACGCGACGACGTCGTGGCCGGCCCGGGCGGCCAGGATCGCCGGTTCGGCACCGCGCCACGCGGCGATGGTGGCCCCGGCCGGCGCGCCACCGGCGAGGATCTCGTCCCAGCCGTAGATGCGGCGGCCGTGCCCGGCCAGATGCTCGGCGATCCGGGCGGTGAACCAGGCCTGCAGTTCGTGCGGGCCGCCCAGGCCGGCCGTGGCGATCCGGGCGCGGGCCTCCGGGGTGTCCCATTCGCCCGACGGGCACTCGTCGCCGCCGATGCCGATCAGCTCGCCCGGGAAGATCGCGACGACGTGGTCGAGGACCTCGCGGCAGAAATCCAGGGCCTCGTCGGAGACGTTCAGCACGTGCGGGGAGATGCCCCAGGAGGTACGGACCCCGCCCGTGAATCCGTTGCCCAACTCGGGGTACGCGGCGATCGCGGCCTGCATGTGCCCCGGCATGTCGATCTCGGGCACCACAGTGACGTGCCGTTCGGCCGCGTAGGCGACGATCTCCCGCAGGTCACCGGTGCTGTAGTACCCGCCGTGCGGCCGGTCGTCGTAGCGGTCGTGGATCCGCGAGCCGAGCATCGTCCGGGGCCGCCAGGCGCCGATCGTGGTCAGCCGGGGCCGGCCCGGGACCTCCACCCGCCAGCCCTGGTCGTCGGTCAGGTGCAGGTGCAGCACGTTGAGCTTGTGGAACGCGGCCAGGTCGATGAAGCGCAGCACATCGGCGACCGGCATGAAGTGGCGCGCCACGTCCAGCAGCACGCCCCGCCAGCCGAACCGCGGCGCGTCCTCGATGTGCACGGCCGGCACCGGCAGCGGACCGGGCCCGGCCGGGGCGCGGCGCAGGGTTTCGGCGGGCAGGAGCTGCCGGAGTGTCTGCACGCCGTGGTGGACGCCGGCCGGGGAGCCGCCCCGGATGTCGATCCCCGTGGCGCCGACATCCAGGACGTACCCCTCCGGCGCCAGCCCGGCCACGACCCGCAACCGGATCCCACCACCCGACCCGGCACCACCCGACCCGGCGCCGGCCCGCAGTAGGTCCCGGACCGGAGCGGCCAGGTGCTCCAGGCCCGGGTCGGCGGTCACCGGCGTCCCGGGCCGCAGGGTGAAGCCGCCGGCCCCGGGCACCAGCACCGCCGGGCGGGGGATCAATCCTTCACCGCCCCGCCCAGGCCGGCGACCAGCCGGCGCCGGACCAGCAGGAAGAAGATCAGGACCGGCACGGTCATCAGGGTCGACGCCGCCATGATCGCCCCCCAGTCGTTCTCGTCGGGCTTGAAGAAGACCAGCAGCGCCATCGGCAGGGTCTGCCGGTCGGTCGCGCTGATGATGATGAAGGTACGGGCGAACAGGAAGTCGTTCCAGGCCGTGATGAAGGAGAACACGCTGGTCGCGGCCAGTCCCGGGGCCACCAGCGGGAACAGGATCCGCCACAGTACGGTGCACCGGCCCGCGCCGTCGAGCTGGGCTGCCTCGTCCAGTTCCTCCGGGATCGCCGCCACGAAGCCGCGCAGCATCCAGATCGCGAACGGCAGCGTGAACGCCGTGTGCACCAGCATGAGTGAGCCCAGCGTGTTCAGCCCCACGCCCGGTACCTGGGTGCCGAGGTCGCGGACGAGGAAGAACAGCGGGATGGTCAGTGCCTCGATCGGCACCATCTGCGCGACCAGGAACAGCACCAGCACGGTGGTGCGCATCCGGAACCGGAAGCGGGTCAGCGCCACCGCCGCCAGGAACGCGCACAGCCCGGAGACGGCCACGACCACCAGCGCGACGAGCAGGCTGTTGAGGAAGTAGCGGCCGAAGCTGTCGACGGCGAGCACCCGGTGGAAGCCGTCCCAGCTCGGCGCCAGGGTCCACGGGCGCTGGTGCAGCGACTGGATCTCGCCGGGCGGCTTCACCGCGGCCAGCACCATCCAGTAGATCGGGAAGACGGTGCCGACCGCGAGCACAATCGCCACGACGTCGAGCAGCCGGCGGCCGGTCCTCACAGCGGTTCCCCCGATCGCCGCAGCGTCCGCAGGTAGAGCAGGGTGACGACCAGCAGGATGATCATCATGACCACGCCGATCGCCGCGCCCAGGCCGTACTCGCCGGCCGCGAATGCCTGCTGGTAGGCCCAGACGTTGAGGGTCAGGTTCTGCCCGGCGATGCCGCCGCCCCGGGTCATCACGTAGATCTGGGTGAAGACCTTGAAATCCCAGATGATCGACTGGATCACCACGATGGCCAGCAACGGCCGCAGGACCGGCACCATGATGCGCCAGAAGGTGCGCCACGCGCTCGCGCCGTCGATCGCCGCCGCCTCCAGCACCGATCTCGGGATCGCCTCGATGCCGGCGTACAGGGTGACCATCACGAACGGGAACGAGTGCCACACCACCACCGCGCCGACCAGGGCGAAAGCGGTGTACCGGTCGTACATCCAGTTGAAGCCGGTGACGCCGAGGCTCTGGTTGACCAGCCCGAGGTCGGTGTCGAAGAGGAACATCCACACGGTGGAGCCGGAGACCGCGGGCACCGCCCAGGCGGCCATCGCGGCCAGCGACAGCAGCAGCCGCGGCACCTTGCTGATCCGGGTGAGCAGCACGGCCAGCGCGGCCCCCACGGCGAGGGTCGCGACGACGCAGGCAGCGGCGAAGAGGACGGTCGCGGCCAGCACCGACCAGAACCGGGCGTCGCCCAGCAGCTGGGTGTAGTTGGCCAGGCCCACGAACCGGGTCGGCTGGCCGCCGCTGACCTGGGCCTGCCGGAAGTCCAGGACGGACAGCAGGCCGAGCTGCCACATCGGATAGACGAACAGGGTGCCCAGGACCACCGCCGCCGGCAGCAGCAACCACAGCGGCGTCCAGCCGCGCCGGCGCGGGCGCGGCCGGACCGCCGGCAGCGCGGTGGTCACTTGCCCAGGGCCGCGTTGATCGTCGTGGCGGCCTCGTCGGTGGCCGCCTCGATCGTGGCCTTGCCGGTGACCACCTTCTCGATCATGGTGGGTAGCACGGCCTGCGCGTCGATCTTGCCCCAGCCGGGGTCGAGGGGCACGAACTTCGTCCCGGCGTCGATGGTGGACAGGAACGGCTTGAGGAAGGGTTCCTGGCCGGCCACCTCGGTCCGGGCGGCCTGCGACGTGGGCAGGTTACCCATGGCCGCGTACATCTTGGTCTGGTATTTCCTGCTCGCCAGCAGGGTGAGGAAATCGGCCGCCAGGGCCGGCCGCCGGCTGTTGCGCATGATGCCGAGGTTGTTGCCGCCGGCGAAGGCCGGGGCGATCGAGCCGGGCTTGCTGCCGGGCAGCGGCACCACGGCGTACCTGCCCTTGGCCGCGCCCGCCTCGACGGCGGCCCGGTTGAAGTTGCCGATGATGGCCATCCCGGCCTTGCCACTGGCGAACAGCTCGACGGTCTTGCCGCCGGTGAGGTCGGCGCACTGCTGCGGCGGGCAGTTGTCCGGCTTCAGCAGATCCGTGTACGCCTTCAGCCCGGCCCGCGACTGCGCCGAGTTGATCGAGGTGATGTCCCCGCCGGCGTCCCAGATGAACGGCAGCGCGCCGAACGTGTACTTGCCGCCGACCGCGATGCCGAACAGCTCCGGCTTCTTCGCGCGAATCGTCCGGGCCGCCGCGGTGAGCTCCGCCTGGCTGGTCGGCGGGCGCAGGCCGAGCTCGGCGAACACGTCGGTGCGGTAGTACAGCGCGCGGACGCCGAGATACCAGGGGACGCCGAGCAGCGTGCCCTTGAAGGTGGCGCTGGCCTTGGCGTCGGCGCTCAGGTCGGCGCCCTCGGACCAGGCGGTCACGGCCGGGCCCAGATCGGCCAGCCCGCCGGCGGCCGCGTATTCGGGCAGGTCGGTGTTGCCGTACTCGACGACGTCGGGCGCGCTGGCCGGGTCGTTGAAGGCGCCCTTGAAGCGCTCGCTGCGGGTGTCGACCGCCAGGTACGCGATGTCGACCTCGGTGCCGGGGTGCGCGGCGGTGAACTCGGCGACCGCCTCCTTGGCCACGGCCTCCTTGGGCGCACGGTTGGGCTCGTCGAAGAGCCACACCTTGAGGGTGCCGGTCCGCGCGCCGCCGTCCGAGGGTGTGGCGGTGGGCGACGAGGTGGACGGGGCGCACGCGGTCACGGTGAGGGCGAGGGCGGCGGCAACCGCCAGGCGCAGACGCATAGGGGCACTCCTGACGTTCACTGAGGAACCAGGTTCGTAAGTAGTTCGTTGGTGAAGTGCCCTCAGAGTGGAGTGTGGAGCGTCGGCCGTCAACCCTCAGAAGTACGTGTGCAGCACGTCCACGACCACGTTGCCGTCGTCCACCACGGGGATGAAGCGCCACTTGTCGAAGGCGGTGCACGGGTGCGAGAGACCGAAGCGCAGCAGGTCACCGACGGCGGGCGATCCGCCGGTCACGTACGTGTGGTGGTCGTTCATCTTCGTCACGGTCAGCCCCTCGGTGACCGGCAGTCCCTCGTCGAACGGTGCGTCCCGCTTACCCATCCCCACGATGGCCAGCCCGGGCTCCGGAGTGGACAACACCTGGGCCCAGATCTCCAGGGCGGCCGCCAGGGACCCGTCGCCCGGCTCGCGGTTGAACGGCGTGCGCTCCCGGTAGAAGCCGTCGTCGTGGGTCACCGAGGCGCCGCTGCGCAACACCGCGCGGACCCGGTGGCCGTCCAGCCACTGCCCCTCGAGCGCCTTGATCACCCGGTCGAACCAGGCGCTGCCGCCGGCCGAGACCAGCACCTCGGGACCGGCCAGGTCGGCGACCGCCCGGGCCGCCTCGACCAGTGTGGCCAGGAACGCGTCCACCGCCTCGACATCGGGCAGCGCGCCTTCGTAGGCCGTCACCCCGAGCAGCGAGACCCCCGGCGCATCCGCGGCCGCGCGGGCCACGGCGACAACCTCTTCGACGGTACGGCAGCCCGTCCGCCCACCCGGATGCCCGAGCTCGACCAGCACCGGCAACCCGCCCGCGGCCGCCACCGCCGCCACCCCGGCCACGGAGTCGACCTGGAGGAACACCTCCCAGCCGGCGGCGGACTCGGCGGCCAGCCAGCCCAGCGCGGTCGGGTCCAGCACCTCGTTGGCGATCAGCACCCGGGGCACCCCGAGCCGGCGCAGCACCAGAGCCTGGCTCGCCGTCGCCACGGTCATCGCCCACGCGCCCGCCGCCAGCTGGGCGTCCAGCAGCGTCGGGGCCATCGACGTCTTGGCGTGCGGGGCGAAGGAGAACCCGTACCGCCGGGCGTACGCGGCCATCGTCGCGATGTTCGCCCGTACCGCCGAGTCCCGGACCACCAGCAGCGGCCAGGTGAACGAGCCGTCGAACAGGTGATGCCGCGCGGCGGCGAAGTCGCGGGTGGTGACCTCGCCGGCCGGCAGCCAGAAGCCCTTGGCCCGCCAGTCGATGAGCTCGTCCGGGATGTCGAGGGTCATGTCCGTCTCCTCAAGCTTGACCAGGGGGGCGCTTTCGCGCACGCTACTACGGACCAATTACGAACCACTAGGTGTGCGGCGGGGGGCGAGCGTGCCGGCGGCGATGGTGATCGGCCTGGTGCTGCACGCGAGCCACCGCCCCCGGTTCGAGGAGGCGGCCCGCACCCTGACCGGGGTGACCTTCGCCTGGGCGGTCTACGAGCGCGAGGACCAGATCCGGGAACGGGTCGCCGGGCTGCTGCGGGCCGAACGGCTGGACGGGCTGCTGCTGGGGCTGGTCCCGTACGCCCGGTCCCGGGATCTGCTGCCGCCGGAGCTGCCGGTCGCGGTGACCCGCTCGGCTGCCTTGGATCTGGCCCTGGCCTGGTCGCGGGCGCGGGGCAACGGCTGGCCGGCCACCCCGGTCAGCATCGACACGTTCGCCCAGGAGACCGTCGACGAGGTGGCCACCGCGCTGGAGCTGGACCGGCAGGCGATCGCGTGCCTGCCGTTCGAGCCGGAACAGCCGATCGCCGACGTCGTCGGGTTCCACCGCGAGCAGTTGGCCCGCACCGGCGCCGCGTACGTGATCAGCGTCCGTACCGGTGTCGCGGCCGCCCTCGACGGCAGCGTCGCCGTCCTGCACGCCCTGGCCACGCCCGGCACGATCCGTGCCGACCTGCACGAGCTGGCCCTGCGCGTCCGGCACAAGCGGGCCGACGGCCTGCGCTTCGCCGCCGGGGTGTTCCTCATCGCCAAGCCCGAGGAGAGCCCCGACCTGGACCGGGCCCGGGTGGGCCTGCTGCACCTGCTGCTCAACACCCCGGATTTCGCCGACGCGTGGATCGACAACCGGGGCCGGCGCGGTGTCGTGGTCTTCGCGCACGCGGCGCTCTTCGAGGCGGTCACCCACCAGTGGGTGGGCCTGCCGGTGCTCGCCGAGGCCCGGGACACCCTGGGCATCCGCGCGGTGGCGGGCTTCGGGCTCGGCGACTCGGCCCGGTTGTGCGTGACGCTGGCCGAACGGGCCGCCGCCCGGGCCGAGCAGGACGCCGAGCCGGGCGCGTACCTGATCTCCGACAACGGCATGATGATCGGCCCGATGGGCGCCGGCGGGACCCCGCTGGCCTACACCTACCGCGAGCACGGCGGCATCGAGGCGCTGGCCGGACAGGTCGGGCTGAGCCCGGCGACGCTGTCGCGGCTGGCCGCGATCGAACGCAACCTGGGCGGCCGGCCGGTCTCGCCGAGCGAGCTGGCCCGGTCGCTGGGGATCACCGACCCGAGCGGGCGGCGGCTCATCCGCAAGCTGAGCGAGGCCGGCCTGGCCGTCGACGACGGCAGCTCGCAGGTGCACCGCAAGGGCCGCCCGACCCGGCTCTACCGGCTGGCCATCACCGCGGCCCTCGAAGGTGCGGCATGACCTACGACCTGCTGTTCACCGGCGGAGAGGTGCCCGGGACGGGACCGGCCGACGTGGCGGTGCGCGACGGGCTCATCGCGGCTGTGGGACCGGGGCTGACCGAGGATGCCCGCACGGTGGTGGACGTCGCCGGACTGCTGGTCACCCCGGGACTCGTCGACCTGCACACGCACGTCGGGCCGGGTTACTGGGGCATCGAGCCGGATCCGATCGCCTGGCGCACCGGCGTCACCACCTGGGTCGACGCCGGGTCGGCCGGGGCGTACACCCTGGCCGGGCTGCGCCGGGTGGTGGCGGACACCGACGTGCGGGTGCCGGCGCTGCTCAACATCTCCGCGGTGGGGCTGGCCGGGCGTACCGGGGAGAGCCGTGACCTGGACAACTGCGACACCGCATTGGCGATCGACACCGTGCAGGCGCATCGCGACCTGATCCGCGGCATCAAGGTCCGCATCGACCGCGAGACCGTCGGTGACAACGGCGTCGAACCCCTGCGGCGCGGCCTGGCCGCGGCGCAGGCCTGCGGCATCCCGGTCATGGTCCACATCGGTACGGCCCCACCCGCGCTCGGCGAGGTCCTCGACCTGCTGCGCCCGGGCGACATCGTGACGCACTGCGCGAGTGGCATCGCCGCTCCCCTGGGCCCGGCCGTGCGCGCCGCCCGCGAACGCGGCGTGCTGCTCGACATCGGCCACGGCTCCGGTGGTTTCGCCTTCGACGTGCTCGAACGTCAGCTCGCCGAGGGGCTGGTCCCGGACACGGTCTCCACCGACCTGCACGCCCGTTCGGTGCACGGCCCGGTCTTCGACCTGCCGACCACGATGGCCAAACTGCTCGCCGCCGGCCTGCCGCTGGCCGAGGTGCTCGCCGCCGCCACCGTGCGTCCCGCCCGCGCGCTGGGTCTCCCCGGCGGCACGCTGACCGTCGGCGCGCCCGCCGACCTGGCGGTGTTCCGGATCGAGGAGGGCGCCTTCGAGGTGGTGGACGCTCACCGTCAGGTCCGGCACGCCCCGCTGCGGCTGGTCAACGAGGCGACGTACGTGGCCGGCCGCCGGATGATCCCCCGGCTGAGCCCGCCCACCCCGCCGTGGATCCCGCTGACCGACGCCCAGCGCGCCGCCCTCGCCCGCCGCGAGCGCGACCTGCGCACCCTGCTCACCGCGCCGCTGGTCGGCGCGGACGGCCTGGCCGAACAGTTCCCGAGACCGACACCGAGGAGTCCGTAATGCCGAAGCGTGCCATCATCACCGACCAGGCCGCACCCGCCGGCGGCCCCTACTCGCACGCCGTCGTCGCCGGCGACACCATCTACCTGGCCGGCGCGGTCCCGGCCCGGCCGGACGGCACCCGGGTCACCGGCAGCTTCGCCGAGCAGGCCCACGCGGCCTTCCAAAACCTGGCCGCCGTGGCCGAGGCGGCCGGCAGCAGCCTCGACCAGGCCGTCCGGGTCGGCGTCTACCTGCGCGACTTCGCCGACTTCGCCGAGCTCAACGAGATCTACCCGCAGTACATCAAGGGTGAGCACCTGCCGGTGCGGACCACCCTGCCGGTCCCGCTGGTCGGCTTCGACATCGAGATCGACGCCGTCCTCTACACCGCCTGACGCCTGCGCACCCACTCGACGGCCCGACGCACCGCGGCGCGTGACTCCTCGGTGTGGTCGGCGATGTCGAAGCTGTGCTGCCCGTTCGGCACCTCGATGAGCTCGACGTCGCCGGCCCGGGTCAGGAACGTCTCCACGCCCGCGGCGAAGCCCGGGTGCTCGCGACCCACCCGGGTCACCAGCAGCGGCGGGGCACCCGGCCCGACCGCCTCGGCCGGTGCGGCGAAGCCCGGCGCGGCCACCATGCCCGGCAGCGGGGTCACCACCGGATAGGTCAGGGCGATGCCGCGCAACCAGGCGGGCGCGTCGCGGAGCCAGCCGGCGCTGAGCATGGCCCCGCCGGAGAAGAACCACAGCACCACCCGGTCCGCGTCGGCCCGCGGATCGGCCCGGGCAGCCGTCACGGCGGCGGCGACCTGATCCGCCGCCGTGGCGTAGTCCAGCACGAGGCCGTCCGGGCCCGGCGTGATGGGCAGCTGATAGCCGACCACGGCGGTGAGCAGCCCCTGCTCGGCCAGCAGCCGGCCGTATCCGCGATACAGCGGCCAGTCCCGGGGCTGCGCCTCCAGCCCGGGCGGCAGCGGCGTGCCGTGCACCACCACGACGACCGGGAACGGCCCCTCCCCGTCGGGCCGGTAAGTGTCCACAGTGTCCGTCCGCTCCGGCTCGCGGGCCGGCGGCGACAGGACGAACGGGCGCAGATACTCCGGGGTCTCAGCCATGCGCAGCACGCTATCGAAGCCTCGGTGACCGCAGTGTCCCTTGACAGCCGGGCAGTCGATTTCTCTATAGTGCTAGTAGCCTAGTTAAAGCGAGAAACCTGTGATCGACTTTCACCTGGACGTCCGGTCCGGCGTCTCGCCGTACCTGCAGCTCGTGCAGCAGGTGCAGCGGGCGCTGCGGCTCGGCCTGCTGTCCGTCGGGGACCAGCTCCCCACGGTCAAGGAGGTCGTGGCCAAGCTGGCGATCAACCCCAACACGGTGCTCAAGGCCTACCGGGAGCTGGAACATCTCGGCCTGGTCACCCCCCGGCCGGGGCTCGGCACCTTCGTGACCCACAGCCTGGCCGACGACTCGCTGGCCGCCCACGAACCGCTGCGCCGGGAGCTGCTCACCTGGCTGGAGAAGGCCCACCGGGCCGGGCTCGACGCGGACAGCATCGAGGCCCTGTTCATGACGACATTCCGAAAGGCAACCGAGGTGACCCCATGAATCCGGTCCTGCGCACCCAGGGACTGAGCAAGAGCTACGGCAGCCGGCCCGCCCTCACCGACGTCACGCTGACCGTGCCCGCCGGCCGCGTCGTCGGGCTGGTCGGGCCGAACGGCGCGGGCAAGTCCACATTGCTCAATCTCGCCGCCGGCATGATCACGCCGACGGCCGGCACCATCGAGGTCCTCGGCTCGCGCCCGGCCGCCGACGCCGCCCAGCTGGCCCGGATCGGCTTCGTCGCCCAGGACACCCCGGTCTACGCCGGCCTGACCGTCGCCGACCACCTGCAGCTGGGCCGGCGGCTGAACCCCGGCTGGGACGACGCGCTGGCGGAGGGACGCGTCGCCCAGGTCGGCCTCGATCCGGCCCAGAAGGCCGGCCGCCTCTCCGGCGGCCAGCGGGCCCAGCTGGCCCTGACCATCGCCGCCGCCAAGCGGCCCGAGCTGCTGATCTTCGACGAGCCGGTGGCGTCGCTGGACCCGCTGGCCCGGCGCGCGTTCCTGCAGAGCCTGATGGAGTTCGTCGCCGAGCTCGAGGTCGGTGTCATCCTGTCGTCGCACCTGCTCAGCGACCTGGAACGGGTCTGCGACCACCTGATCGTGCTGACCGCCGCCCGGGTGCAACTGGCCGGCGACGTCGACGACCTGCTCGCCGCCCACTACCGCCTGGTCGCGGCCCGCGGCGACCTCGACCTGCTGCCACCGGGCGTCGAGGTGATCCAGGCGGAGCACACCGACCGGCAGAGCACGCTGATCGTGCACGACACGCTCGGCGCGCTGCCCGGGATCTCCGTCGAGGCCGAGCGCATCGGCCTGGAGGACATGGTCCTCGCCTATCTCACCCGGGCCGCCCTCGGTGCCGTCGGTGGTTTCACCCCGCAGACCCTGGAGGCGCACCGATGATCTGGCTGACCTGGCGACAGTTCCGCGGCCAGGCCCTGGTGGCCCTCGTCGCGCTCGGCGCTCTCGCGATCTACCTGGTGATCCTCGGCCTGCAGCTGCGCGGCGCCTACGACACCAACGTCGGCTGCACGGGCTGCTCGGCGGGGACCGGCGCGCAACTGCTCAAGGACAAGTACTTCTCCGCGCTGCTGCTCACCGGCTTCCTCATCATCCTGATCCCGGCCGTCATCGGAGCCTTCTGGGGCGCACCGCTGATCGCCCGCGAGCTGGAGGCGGGCACGCACCGGCTGGTCTGGAACCAGAGCATCACCCGGACCCGGTGGCTGGCGGTCAAGCTGTCGTTCGTCACGCTGGCCGCGCTGGCCTTCACCGGCATCCTCAGCCTGCTCTTCACCTGGGCCGCGAGCCCGTACGACCGGGCGATCAACGACCGCTTCGACCCGCTCTTCTTCCCCACCCGCAACCTGGCCCCCCTGGGCTACGCCGTGTTCGCCGTCGTCGCCGGCATCACCATCGGGCTGCTCACCAAGCGGACCGTCATCGCGATGGCTGTCACGCTGGCCGTGTTCACGGCGATCCAGATCCTGATGCCCACCGTCATCCGCCCGCACCTGGCCGGCGCCGTCACGGAGAACGTGCAGTTCACCGCCGGCGGGGCCCACGGCATGTGGCTCGACCAGACGGGCCGGGTGTCGGTGGACGGATACGACGTGCCGGGCGCCTGGATGCTGACCAGCGAGGCGATACTGGTCGACAGCACCGGCGGGCAGCCCGGCAAAGCGGTGACCGAGGCCTGCTTCAACGGCGACTTCGAGAAGGACAAGGCCTGCCTGGAGGCGCTGAACCTGCACAGCGTGCTGACGTACCAGCCGGCCGACCGGTACTGGACCTTCCAGTGGCTGGAGTTCGGGATCTACCTGCTGCTCGCGCTGCTGCTGGCCGGGTACGCCTTCTGGCGCATCCCCCGCGGCCTCAGCTGACCGGCGTTTCCCCCGGCGTTCTCCCCGCGGGCGTGGTCTCATCAGGATGATCACGCCTGCGGTACGGGGTAACACGTCGGAAACGTCGAGCTGCGAGCATCGCTGGACGTTCAGGGGAGGTTCCTTTTGTTCCTCAGCCAGCACGAGCAGGAACGCCTGCTCATCCACGTCGCGGCGGACGTCGCCCGGCGCCGGCGGGAGCGCGGTCTGCGCCTGAACCACCCCGAGGCGACCGCGATCATCACGGCCTTCCTGCTGGAGGGCGCGCGGGACGGGCGTACGGTCGCCGAGCTCATGGACGCCGGCCGGCGGGTGCTGACCCGCGCGGACGTCATGGACGGCGTGCCCGAGATGCTGGCCGAGGTGCAGGTCGAAGCGACGTTCCCCGACGGCACCAAGCTGGTCACCGTGCACGGGCCGATCTCATGATCCCGGGTGAGATCATCGCCGGGGACGGTGACATCACGATCAACGCCGGACGGCCGGTGCTCGCGCTGACCGTACGCAACACCGGCGACCGGCCCGTGCAGGTGGGCTCGCACTACCACTTCGCCGAGTCCAACACGGCCCTCGACTTCGACCGCGAGGCCGCCTGGGGGCACCGCCTCGCCGTGCCCGCGGGCACCTCGGTCCGTTTCGAGCCGGGCATGCCGCGCGACATCGAGCTGATCCCGTTCACCGGCCACCGGATCGTCCCCGGCCTGCGCGGCCTGGCCGGCGGCCCGCTCGACCAGGCCCCCGAGCCGCCACCCGCCGACCCCGACGACATCGAGCCCGCCGGCTCGCTGGACGAGGACACCGGAGAAGACCAGCCGTCGAACGGGAGCCCCCGGTGAGACCAACCGCCGAGCCAGGCCGTCGAGGACGGCGCAGCCACCGGGAGCACAGCGAGGCCAGGGCGTGACCACACTCGACCGCGGCCGCTACGCCGCCCTGTACGGACCCACCGCCGGCGACCGCATCCGGCTCGCCGACACCAACCTGCTGATCGAGGTCGAGGAGGACCGCAGCGCCGGACCGCAGCCGGGCGACGAGGTCGTCTTCGGCGGCGGCAAGGTGATCCGCGAGTCCATGGGCCAGTCCCGCGCCACCCGCGCCGAGGGCAGCCCGGACACCGTGATCACCGGCGCGGTGGTGCTCGACCACTGGGGCATCGTCAAGGCCGACATCGGCATCCGCGACGGCCGGATCGTGGCGCTCGGCAAGGCCGGCAACCCCGACACCATGGACGGCGTCCACCCGGACCTGGTGATCGGCCCCGGCACCGAGATCATCGCCGGCAACGGCAAGATCCTCACCGCCGGCGCCATCGACAGCCACGTCCACCTGATCAGTCCCACCATCCTGGACACCGCGTTGGCCGCCGGCATCACCACGATCATCGGCGGCGGCACCGGCCCGGCCGAGGGCACCAAGGCCACCACGGTCACCCCGAACGCCTGGCACCTGGCCCGGATGCTGGAGTCCCTGGACCACTGGCCGATCAACGTGCTGCTGCTCGGCAAGGGCAACACCATGTCGAGCGAGTCGATGTGGGAGCAGCTGCGCGGCGGGGCCGGCGGCTTCAAGCTGCACGAGGACTGGGGCACCACGCCCGCGGTCATCGACGCCGCGCTGCGGGTCGCCGACGCGTCCGGGGTGCAGGTCGCCATCCACACCGACACCCTGAACGAGGCCGGCTTCGTCGAGGAGACGCTGCGGGCGATCGGGGGACGGTCGATCCACGCGTACCACACGGAAGGGGCCGGCGGTGGGCACGCGCCGGACATCATCACGGTCGCCTCGCACCCCAATGTGCTGCCGTCGTCGACCAACCCGACGCGGCCGTACACCCGCAACACCCTCAGCGAACACCTCGACATGCTGATGGTCTGCCACCACCTGAACTCCTCGGTGCCCGAGGACCTGGCGTTCGCGGAGAGCCGGATCCGGCCGTCCACGATGGCCGCCGAGGACTTCCTGCACGACCTGGGCGCGATCTCGATGATCGGCTCCGACTCCCAGGCGATGGGCCGCGTCGGCGAGGTCATCATGCGCACGTGGCAGACCGCCCACGTGATGAAGGCGCGCCGCGGCGCTCTGCCGGGCGACGGCCCGGCGGACAACCTCAGGGCGAAACGGTACGTGGCCAAGTACACGATCTGCCCCGCGCTGGCCCACGGCATGGCCGAGCAGGTCGGCTCGGTCGAACCGGGCAAACTGGCCGACCTGGTCCTGTGGGACCCGGCGTTCTTCGGCGTCCGCCCGGCCCTGGTGCTCAAGGGCGGCATGATCGCCTCGGCCCAGATGGGCGACGCGAACGCCTCGATCCCGACGCCCCAGCCGATGCTCCCCCGCCCGATGTTCGGCGCCTACGGCGTGGTCCCGTCGGTGACCTCGGTGGCCTTCGTGGCGCCGGCCGCCCTGGACGCCCTGCTGGGCGACCGCATCGGCGTCAAGCGGGCGCTGGTGCCGGTGACGGACACCCGCTCGGTGGGCAAGGCGGACCTGCCCCACAACGACGCCCTGCCCCGCATCGAGGTCGAGCCGGACACCTTCACGGTCCGCATCGACGGCGAGGTCATCGAGCCGGATCCGGTGACCGAGCTCCCGATGGCCCAGCGCTACTTCCTGTTCTGATCGGCATGAGTCTCGCGACGTTGCTGGTGCTGGCCGACGGGCGGTTGCCGTCCGGCGGGCACGCGCATTCCGGCGGGTTGGAGACCGCGGTCGCGGCCGGACGAGTGCGGTCGGTCCGGGACGTCGGCGGGTTCCTGGGCGGCCGGTTGCGGACCACGGGCCTCGTTTCCGCTGCTTTCGCTGCGAGCGCGTGTGCCCGTACCGGAGAGTTTGTGGATCTTGATCGTGGGTTGGATGCCCGGACGCCGTCGCCGGCTCTGCGGCGGGCTTCGCGGGCGCAGGGCCGGGCGTTGTTGCGGGCCGGGCGGGCCATGTGGCCGGTGCCGGCCGTCGGCCGCGAGCCCCATCATCCCGTCGCGCTCGGGGCCGTGGCCGCCGCCGCCGGGCTCGGGCCGTTGGCGGCCGCGGTCGCCGCGGCGCACGGGGCCGTGAGCGGGCCGGCCAGCGCGGCCGTGCGGCTGCTCGGCCTGGACCCCTACGCGGTGCACGCCCTGCTCGCCGGGCTGGCACCCGAGATCGACCGGATCGCGGCGGACGCCGCGGCCCGGGCCCACGACCCGGTTGACGACCTGCCGGCCGCGGGCGCCCCGTTGCTCGACATCGGCGCCGAGCTCCACGCCACCTGGGAGGTGCGTCTCTTTGCATCCTGAACCGCACGAACACGGCCCCGACGAGGTTGGGCATACGCATCCCGAACCCGGCGTCGATCCGCACGCGCCGCTGCACCCCGGCCCCCGGGCCCTGCGGATCGGCATCGGCGGGCCGGTCGGTTCCGGCAAGACCGCGCTGGTCGCGGCGCTGTGCCGGGCGCTGGGGCCCGAGCTGCGGCTCGCGGTGGTGACCAACGACATCTACACCACCGAGGACGCCGACTTCCTGCTGCGCAACGGGGTGCTGCCGGCGGACCGGATCCGGGCGGTGGAGACCGGCTGCTGCCCGCACACCGCGATCCGGGACGACATCTCCGCCAACCTGGACGCGGTCGAGGATCTGGAGGCGACGCTCGGGCCGCTGGACCTGGTGCTGGTGGAGAGCGGCGGGGACAACCTGACCGCGACGTTCAGCAAGGGACTGATCGACCAGCAGATCTTCGTGGTCGACGTGGCCGGCGGCGACAAGGTGCCGCGCAAGGGCGGGCCGGGGGTCACGACCGCCGACCTGTTGGTGATCAACAAGACGGATCTCGCGCCGCTGGTCGGGGCTGATCTGTCGGTGATGGACCGGGATGCCCGGGCCCGGCGCGGTGAGCTGCCGACGGTGTTCCTGTCGCTGGTCGGCGACAAGGCGGCCACCCCGGTCGCCGACTGGATCCGCGCGCTGGTCGCGGCCCGGGTGCCCACGGCCTGATGGGCTGCCGGGTGGCGGGCTGATGCGGGCCGGGGCGCGGATCGTCGCCGAGGCCGACGGGCGGGGCGGCACCCGGCTCGCGGTGCTGCGCGGCGAATCGCCGCTGCTGCTGCGCCGCACCGGGCCGCGGACCGGCGGCGCGGTCACCGTGCACCTCGTCGGCGGGGCCGCCGGTCCGCTGCGGGGCGACGACCTGCGGCTCGACCTCGAGGTCGGGCCGGGGGCACGGCTGGAGGTGCGCAGTGTGGCCGCGCAGCTCGCGCTGCCCGGGCGGCCGGATGCCCCGGCGTCGCGGCTGGAGATCGCGGCGGCCGTGGCGGCCGGAGCGACGTTGCGGTGGCTGCCGGAGCCGCTGATCGCGGCGGCCGGCTGCGACCACCGCGCGGTCACGCGGGTCGAGGTCGAGACGGGCGGCGCCCTGCTCTGGCGCGACGACCTGGTCTGCGGGCGGCACGACGAGCCGTCCGGTGACGTGCACACCGACCTGACCATCCGGTACGCCGGCAGCACCCTGTACCGCCACGAGCTGACGGTCGGTCCCCGGGCACCGGGCTGGTCGGGGGCGGCGGTGCTCGGTGGCGGCCGGGCGGTGGGTTCGCTCGTCCTCGCCGGTCCTGAGCTGCCGGACGCGGCGCTGCTCGGCGGGGACGCGGCCCTGATGCCGCTGGCCGGGCCGGGGATGCTGGCCTCCGCCGTCGGGCCGGACATCCGGCAGGTCCGGGCGGCCCTGGACCCGCTCTGCGTCGAGCCGCAGCGGCTGCCCGTCGCGGTATAGAGCGGATCGGCCGAGCGCGGCGGCCGGCTGCTCGGGTCGGCTGCTCGGGGCGGTGTAGAGCGGCTCGGCCGAGCGCAGCGGCCGACCGCCGCGGCGGCTGCGCGGGGCGACTACTCGGGGCGGCTTGCAAAACCCCGGCTCAGCGCAGCGGCGCGAAGAAGGTCCGCAGGTCGGCGGCGAGAGCAGCCGGTTCGTGCAGGGCCACGAAATGACCACCGGGGTTGCCGGCCGGCCAGTGCGTGATCGTGTTCTGCTCCTCGGCCAGCCGCCGGAACAGCGGCAGTCCCCCGGCGTAGACACCCGTCGGCACCGCCTTCTGACCCTTCGGCCAGGCGAACGCCGGTGTGTCGTACATGAACCACGAGGACGAGGCCGCCGTCCCGGTGAACCAGTAGATGCTCGTGTTGGTCAGCAGCAGATCCCGGTCGATCACCAGGTCGCCGAACTCCTTCATCTTCTGCATGTGCCAGGCCAGCAGCGCCACCGGCGAGTCCTGCCACCCGTACGCGAAGGTCTGCGGTGCCGCCCGCAGCAGGGAGTGGTGGTCCACGCCCGACCCGGTCCACTCCCGCATGGCCGCGTAGTCGGCGCGTTCGGCCTCGCTCATGCCCGGCACGTCCGCCTCGGTGGGCATGCCCAGGCCGGCGTTGACGTGCACGCCCACCACCCGGTCCGGCGCTGCCACCGCGACCGCCGGTGCGAGGTACGCGCCCAGGTCACCCCCGTGCGAGCCGTAGCGCTCGTACCCCAGCCGGCTCATCAGCTGCGCCCAGATCCGGCCCACCTGCTCGACCCCGAATCCCGGCGTACGCGGGGCCGCCGAGAAGCCGAAGCCCGGCACCGACGGCACCACCACGTGGAAGTCCGCGCTGAGCACCTCGATCAGGTTGATGAACTCGACGACCGAGTTCGGCCAGCCGTGGCTCAGGATCAACGGCAGCGCGTCCGGCCGCGGGGACCGGACGTGCAGGAAGTGGATCTCCAGGCCGTCGATCTCGGTGATCCACTGCGGGAAGGCGTTGAGCCGCGCCTCGTAGGCCCGCCAGTCGTAGCCGGTACGCCAGTGCTCGGCCAGCTCGCGCAGCCACTCCACCGGCACACCGCGGTCCCAGTGCGAGCCGGGCAACTGCGCCGGCCAGCGGGTCCGGGCCAGCCGCTCGTGCAGGTCGGTGAGGTCGTACGGGTCGACGGCGATCCGGAAAGGTCTCATAATCCCGACCATAGGAGCCGTTGCGGTCAGTTTCCGGCCGCAATACGCCGGAGGAGGCACGCCTATGCGACGGGGCCGCTGGGCGCTGACCGGGCTGCTGCTCGGCGCGGCGGCGGGAGCACTCTGGGGCTGGTTCGGCAGCGGCGGATACGAGGCGGGCGACGCCGCCATCGGCACCGGGCTGCTGGGGGCCGTCACGGGTGCGCTGGCCGGCGCGATCTCCGGAACCGTCGCCGACCGCCGCCGCCGGTGACAGAGCCGGGGCGACCCCGCGGCCGGAGAACCGGTCGCCGAGCCGCCCCGCCGATCAGGCGGCGACCGCGATGGGTACGCCGTGACTGTCGGTCAGTGCCAGCCGGGTCCGCAGGTTGCCCTGCTCCGCGACCCGGGCGAAGTACTCGGTCCGCCGCCGCTGCAGGCAGCCCTTGCGGGTCCGCGGTCCGCCGGCCGCGACGGTGAGCAGCTCCGGGGCCAGCGAGCTGTTCAGGCCCTCCCGGAGCAGGCGCAACGCCTCGGTGCGCAGCTGCGAGATCCGCGACTCGGTGACCCCGAGTTCGGCGGCCACGTCGCTGAGCGGCTGTTCCTGCAGGAAGGACTGGGTGACCACCAGGCGTAGCCGCTCGGGCAGGGCCTGGATGGCCTGGTGCAGATAGCCCAGCCGTTCCCGCTTGAGCAGCAGGTCCTCGGGCCCCTCGGACAGTTCCGGGACCATCTCCTCGGCGGCGCCGGTGGGGAAGCCCTGCAGGCTGAGCAGGGCTGCCTTCTGCACGTCGTCCTCGACGCTGGCCAGTTCGGCGACGCCGATGCCGAGCATCTCGGCCACCTCGGCCTCCGACGGGGTCCGGCCCAGGGCCGCGGTGAGTTCCTGGCGGGCTGTCGCCGTACGGCGGGCCCGGGCCCGGACCGATCGGCTGGCCCAGTCCTGCCCGCGCAGCTCGTCCAGCAGCGCGCCGCGGATCCGGACAGCGGCGAAGCGGTGGAACGGGATGCCCCGGCTCACGTCGAAGGAGCGCGCGGCGCCCAGCAGTGCGGCGAATCCGGCGGACGACAAGTCGTCGGCGTGAACGTGGCCGGGTACGCGGTTGAGCAGTTCCCGAACCAGGTGTCCCACCATCGGCATGTGTTCGCGGACCAGGTCCTCGAGGTCGCGCGCGGACGGCGCGTCGTGGACGATGCCGACGGTGGCGGGGAGTTCGGTCGTCACGGTCACGTGTTCCTCCTCGCTCGTACAAGCCGGCAGGTGAACCGGCTGATGAGGAGAACACTTATGGCCGAAGGGTGCAGTGGCGGCCGAACTCGGTTGCTTTTGAGGTGTTTTTTGCGAAAAAGGCTCAGCTATCGGGCGGGCTCCCCCGGGCCTTCCTCAGCTGGCGAAATGCGGGTGGCGCGGCGCGGCCAGCATGGCGCCCAGCTCGCGGCGCACCCAGTTCATCCGGCGCACGGCGGCCTCCGGGTGATCGCCGAACTCCTCGGCGACCCCGGCCGCACAGCCGTCGCTGCCGTGGCGCAGCAGCATGGCGGTGACGGTCTCTTCGACGGTCTGGCGGCTCGGGCACTCGGACGGCTGCAGGTAGGAGACGAACAGAGCCTCCGCGGCCAGGTCCTGGACGGTGCTGATCATGTGGAACTCCCCGATGTGCGACGACTTGCCTGGTTCCAGCTAACGCTCGCGCCGGTGCCGACCGGAACCGCTCAGGTTGCAGACCGGTATCAGTCATCTTCCCCGTGGGCGTCAACCCGGCCCGCAGGCACGCCGATACGGTTCATACCGATTTCGGCGGGAAGGCTCTCGTCACGGCCGTCGCGGGTCGTCACGGGCAGCGCCGGTTCCTGTCGGGCTCAATTCGACCTTACGCGCAGCTCGGGCGGCCGAACCGGAACTCCGGTCGACCGCCCGAGGACGCGCTTGTCGGATTTCAGCCCACGGCCCCCGGCACGGGCTCGTTGCCGGAAGTGTCGCCCGGATCGGTGAACGTGTCGGTCACCGCCGGCGTCGTCTCCGTCACGACCGGCTCCGTGGTCGTCGGCGTGACAGCCGGCGTCGTGGCCGGCGCGGACGGCTCCACCGGGGTCTCGTCGTCGTCCCCGTCGTCGCCGCCGTCACCGTTGCCGTTGCCACCGGGGTCCACCACTACCCCCGGTGTCGTGGTCGTCGGGGTGACTCCGGCCGGCGCCGTCGTGTTGACCGGGACCGGGACCGCGACCCCGCCCGGGTTGATCGAGATACCCGGGATCGGCGTGTCCTTGGTCGGCACCGGGCCCAGCCGGACCGTGCCGTTCGTGAGGTGCTCGACCGGCCGCGACGGTGCACCGGGGGCCGGCGAGACGAACGTCTGGCAGGTCTCCCCGCCGAGCTCGAACACCATCGGGGCGGCGTTGCTGGCCTGGTAGCGGCCGGTGAACTCGAGCGTCTTGGTCTGCTGCGGGCTCAGCGGCGTGCGGCCCAGCACGGTGACACCCTGGCCCTGCTGGTCCAGCTTGAGCCGGCCGTTGCCCGAGACGACCTGGTCGCCCGGCATGAGGAACCAGAGCTTCCAGTCCTTGATCGCCGCGTTCTCCCGGTTGGCCAGCGTGATCGCGGCCTTGAACTTCTTGTCCTTGTCCTCCCAGACCGCATAGCTGACCACGCACTTGTTCGAGCCGGTCAGCGTGGTCGAGCCCGCGTTCGGGGTCTTCGGCGTGCCGTCCTGGGAAAGCGCGGCCACCCCGGCCGAGGCGACCAGGACCGCCCCGATGATGGAGCCGGAGATGATGAGCACCCGGCGCCGCTGGGTCATGCCGCCGTTGCCGCCGGGGCCCGAGGGGCCGGTGGCCGCCGAGCCGGGCCTGTTCTGGTTGGGCGGGCTGCCGCCACCGGGACGGGCAGGCGGCGTGTTGCCCCGGCCACCGTGGCCTCCGGCACCGGCCGGGCGGACCGGCGACGCGGGCGAGCCACCCTCGCGGGGCGGCGGCCGGAACGCGTCGTCGCCACCGAAGGCGGGACGCAGAGCCGGGCCGGCCGGGGCGGCCTCCTCGATCGGCGGCGCCGTGGCGCCCGCCGCCGAGGCGACCGCGGGAGCCGGTGGCACCGGACCGAACCGGCTGTTGCGGGCACCGCGCTGAGGCGGGGACGACACCGGGCCGACGGCCGCCTCGACCTCGGCGACCGAGACCGCCGGGGGCACCGGCGCTCCGGCCGGGGCCGGCGAGACCGGCGCCTCGGCCGCGGGAACAGCGGCGACACCGCGGCCGGGAGCAGTGGAGTGCACCTGGGCGAGGCCCGGCCGGACCCGCCCGAAGGCGTCGGTGTCCCGCCGGGCCGACGGCAGGATCGTGGTGTCCTCGCCGTTCTCGGCCCAGTCCGGCACGTAGGCCCGGCTGGCCGGCACGCCGGCCGACACCGTGCCGAGCACGTGCGCCAGCTCGGCACTGGACGGGCGGTCCGCGGGCCGCTTCTCCAGGCAGCGGGCGATCAGCGCGGAGACCGCGCTGGGCAGGCCCTCGACCGGCGGCAGCGGCTCGGGCTCCGTGTACTGGTGGGCGCGCAGCAGGGCCGTCGTCGTGCCGACGTCCCACGGGAGCTGCCCGATCAGGGTGCGGTAGATCAGCAGGCCGACCGCGTACACGTCGGTGGCCGGGCTGACCTGGCCGCCCTCGAGCCGCTCGGGCGCCAGGTAGGCCGGCGTGCCGAGCAGGCTGCCGTCCGGGTCGATGTCGTTCTCGCCGATCAGGGCCGAGATGCCGAAGTCGACGACCTTGGCGCCGCCGGAGGTGAGCATGACGTTGGCCGGGGTCACGTCGCGGTGCACGATGCCCCGGGCGTGCGCGGCCGCCAGCGCCGCCGCGACCTCGGAGGAGATGCGCACGGCGGCCGGCCACGGGAGCCGGCGCGAGCGGGCCAGGACGGCCGCCAGCGACTCGCCGTCGACGAGCTCCATGACGACGTACGGGACCGGCTCACCGTCGACGGTGGTCGCCTCGCCGTAGTCGTAGACGTTGGTGATGTGCGGGTGGCTCAGTCGTGCGGCGGCCTGGGCCTCCGCGCGGAGTCGGCGTCGGAACGAGGGGTCGGTGCTCGTCGAGGGCGGCAGGACCTTCACCGCGACCTGCCGGCCGAGCACTTCGTCAAACCCTCGCCAGACCACTGACATCCCGCCGGCGCCGAGCCGCTCGACCAGTCGGTAGCGACCGGCCAGCAGACTCGAACCGGGCAGGTCCGTCGTGCTCATGTGCCCCCACATGCGCGATCGGAAGAAACATCAGCACTGCACCGCCATGCGTGCTGATGCCGGGGCGGTTGTCGGCCCGCCGTTGGACCGAGCATTCCCCATCGACGGCGAGGATGTTAGCGGACGATCGGCCAGGTCTCGACTCCTCGACAACCCGGATGAGCTGGGCGTCGTCACGCTGTGTTCCGCCCTGTGCGCCTGCGGTGGGCGGCCGACGCCGACGACAGAATGCCTGGTCAGAGCTGTATAGATGGTCGTACTAAATAGTGCTGGGTCGTATGCCCGCTTCGTCGGAACTTGCGGCTGGATAACGAATCTCGCGATTGCCCGACGAATTCTGCACGTGCAGTCGCGATTGCATCACGCAAAGAGATAATGGCGAGATCATGAGTGGCGCTCATCTATACCCAGCGTGATGATTGCCACAGGGCAATGACCTGGGCAACCCCGCCCGATCGGGTGATTTCCCGGCGCCGATCATTCTTTGTTGCCGCAAGCCCCCAGCGTTGCTGACAAATCACCCGATCCAGGGAACCACTACGGGGAAACGGCTGCCCGGGGCGTCCGCGTGACCGCGCGGCCCGGATGCGCGGAGAGCCGTTCGGCGTGCACTACAGCGGATTCGGCGGGCACCGCGCCCAGGCTCTCGAGGTGGTTCAGCATCGGCGCGAGCTTCTCGTAGAGCACGAGGATCACGTCGCCCGGGACGGCCAGCCGCAACGCCGCGTCGACCGCCGCCCGGTAGCCCGGGGTACGGACCACCCGGATGAGCGGCCGGCGCCCGCGCATCTCCCGTTCCACCAGCGCCGACACCTCCCCCGGCGCCCGGCCGCGCGGGTCCTCGTCGTCGTAGAGCACGGCCCGGGTGACGCCGTCCGCGAGCACCTGGGCCGAGGCGGCCAGCAGGTCGTCGCGGCGGTCGCCGGGCAACGTGACTGCGGCCAGGCACCGCTGCGGGCCCCAGAGCCGGTGCAGCGTCCGCAGGACGGTCGCGATCGCCGCCGGGTTGTGCGCGTAGTCCACGAACAGGGTCACGTCGTCGAGGCGCAGCAGCGTGGCCCGGCCCGGGTTGTCCACCCGCGGCTCGAAGGCGGCCAGCCGCTCGGCCACCACGTCCGGCGGAGTGCCGAGAGCCCGGGCGGCAGCCGCCGCGGCGAGGGCGTTGACGGCCGCGTACGAGGCGGCTCCGCCGAACGAGCCGGGCACGTCCGCGACGCGCAGCAACGGGGTGCGCCGGCCGCCGGTGGCCTGCACCAGCCAGCCGTCCTGGAGCAGGTACGCCGTCCCGCCGCGGCCCAGGTGCTCGGCCAGCACCGGCTGCCGGCTGTCGGTGCCGAACCAGACGACGCGCTTGCGGTCGGCGCGGACCCGGGGCCGCTCGGCGATGCTGCGGACCCACGGATCGTCGGCGTTGAGCACCAGGGTGCCGCCGTCGCGAACCCGCTCGGCGATCAGCGCCTTGACGTGGGCCAGGTCCTCGATCGACTCGAGCCCGTCCTGGCCCAGGTGGTCGGCGGTGATGTTGGTGAGCACGCCGACGTCGGTCCGGTCGTACCCCAGGCCCCGGCGCAGCGTGCCACCCCGGGCGGTCTCCAGGACCGCCGCCTGGACCCCCGGGTCGCCCAGCACCATCTGCGCCGAGCGCGGCCCGGTGGCGTCGCCGACGTGCACCACCCGGCCGTCGATCGCGACCCCGTCGCTGCTGGCCACGCCCACCCGCAGACCGGTGCCGGCCAGCAGGTGCGCGACCAGCCGGGTCACGGTGGTCTTGCCGTTGGTGCCGGTCACGGCCACGGTCGGGATCCGTCCGTCGGAACCGCCGGGGAACATCGCCCGCACGATCGCGTCCCCGACGTCGCGGGAGCGCCCGCGCACGGGCGCGAGATGCATGCGCAGCCCGGGTACGGCGTTGACCTCGATCACCCCGGCGCCCAGCTCGTCGGGGTCCCCGGTCGGCGGCAGCGGCGCGGCGATGTCGGCCAGCCGCAGGTCGATGCCGGCGATGTCCAGCCCGACCAGGGCGGCGACGCGCAGGCAGAGCCGGGCCACGTCGGGGTGCACCCGGTCGGTGACGTCGCTGCCGGTGCCGCCGGTGGACAGGTTGGCGTTGTCGCGCAGCCACACCTGGCGCCCGGCCGCGGGCACGGTCCCGGGCGTGCAGCCCTGCCGGTTCAGCGCAATCAGCGCGTTGGCGTCCAGCTCGATGCGGGTCAGCACCCGGGCGTGCCCCACCCCGCGCCGCGGGTCCGCGTTGGTCAGCGCCACCAGGTCGGCCACCGTGCTCTCGCCGTCGCCGACCACGTGAGCCGCGACCCGCTCGGCCGCGGCCACCACCTCACCCGCGACGACCAGCACGCGGTAGTCCCGGCCGGCGAACTGCCGTTCGACCACCACGTCGCCGCCCGCGGCCGTGTACGCCCGTTCGACCTCCTCGGGCGTACGCAGGTTGAGCACCACGTGCTGGCCCTGGCGGCCCCGCCGCGGCTTGACCACGACCGGCGCCCCCAGCACACCCAGCAGGCGCACCGCCTCGGCGACCGTACGGGCGGCCCCGCCGGGCGCGACCGGCACCCCGGCGTCCTCGAGCAACCGCCGGGTGACCTGCTTGTCCGCCGCGATGTCGACGCCGACCCCGCTGGTCCGGTCGGTCATCGCGGCCCAGGCGAGCCGCCGGCGGGTGCCCCAGCCCAGGCGCAGCAGGCTGAGGTCGGCGTACCGCTCGACCGGGATGCCCCGGCGCCGGGCCGCGGCGATGATCGACGTGGTGCTCGGGCCGGTGGCCTCCTGCTCGGCCAGCGCGGTCAGGGCGGTGAGCCGCTCGGTGAGGTCGGCGGCGGGCACGGACTCGCCGCCCGCGACCGAGGCGACCAGCTCCGCGGCGGTCTCCAGCAGCTCGCCCGGCAGGGTGGAGTCCGGCGACTCGTCCACCGGGCACTCGATGATCAGGTCGTAGAGTCCCGGCTCGCCGGCCGAGACGGTCCGGCCGAAGCTGACGTCGCGCCCGATCCGCTGGGACAGCTCGATGCTGACGTGCTCGGTGACGTGGCCGAAGTAGGTGCCACCGCGCATCCGGCTGACGAACCCGCCGGGCGAGCCGGCCGCGCAGTGGTGCTCGGCCAGGCCCGGCAGGGCGCGCAGGATCCGTTCGGTGAACCCGGCGACGTCGCTGGTCTCGCGGCCGGTGAGCTCGTCGAGGCGCAGCCGGGCCACGATCGCGGGCCGGGACAGGTGGACGTTCGGTCCGCGCAGCCGGCGGATGCTGAGGATCTTCATGCGGCCAGTTCCCGTTCCCCGGCGGGCCCGTCGACGATCGAGGGGCGGCGGCCGGACAGTTCGAACCTGCACCCGGCAGGCAGCACGTGCACCCGCGCCCCGGTGAGCGCGATCGGTCCGTCGGCCGGTACCCGGATGTCGGCGGCGGCGCCCGCGTCGACGATCGTGACCGCGCCGGTGCCCAGCACCTCGAAGCTGTCACCCTCGGCGAGGATCGCGGTGTCCTCGTCGATGCCGAGGCCGAGCTCGTGCGGGTAGAGGGCGACGGCGCTGAGCAGCCGGTTGAGCCGGCCCCGCTCGGCGAAGTGCATGTCGATCAGCACGCCGGGCAGGAACTCCAGCCCGGGTCCGGTGCGCACGCTGGCCCGGGTGACCCCCGGGCTGTCGCCACCGAGGATCATGGTGCCGGACATCATCGCGGCGCCGGCGCTGGTGCCGCCGAGCACGATCGTGCCGGTCTGCACCAGCCGCTGCAGCGCCGAGTCGGCCAGCGTGCCGCCGAGGACGGTGGTGATCCGCAACTGATCGCCGCCGGTGAAGAAGACACCGGTGGCGGTGGCCAGCGCCTTGACCACGGCGGGCTCGTTGGCCTGGGCCCGGTTGTCCAGGCGCAGCGCCCGGACCCGGCCCGCGCCGAGACGGGTGAACAGCGCGGCGTACTCGGCCTCCAGGACGGCGGGCTCCGCGCTGGCGGTGGCGATGACGATCAGCTCGGCGGCGGGACCACCGGCCAGGCCGACGAAGCGGCGCAGGATCTCGGTGCCACCCGGACCGTAGCGTTCCGCGCCACCGATGACGAGCAGCCGGGAGTGACCGGAACGATCGACGAGTGCCACGCCGTGCCTCCTGAAGGGCCGCACCCCTCGAACCGGCGGCCTGCCCTGAGGCTAATCGGAACAATACCGAAACATCGGGCTAATCCGCTGAGTCGGCCGGCAGCAGATGGGAGACGACCGGCGGCCCCTCGGCCAGCGCCCACGCCTGCTGCTCCTCCTGCTCGTCGCTGCCGGTGAGCCGGCCCTCGTGCTGGCGCAGATGTTCGTCCCACGTGGGCACCAGGTAGACCTCGACGAACTCGTCCGTCGCCTCGCCCGGGCGGAACAGTCCCCACCGGGTGGCCCCGGTCCGCTGCCGGGAGCGTCGTACGGCCTGCATCGCGGCGACGAAGGCGGCCCGGTTCGCCGGCCGGACCCGGAACGTCGAGGTGACCAGCACCGGCCCCTCGTCCAGGTGCGGCTCCAGCATCAGGTGCGGCTCGGCCCAGTAGACCGCCGGGCTGCGGTCGCCCTCCTGGTGGTGCAGCGGCAGCCAGCGCACGGTCACGGTGCCCAGCAGCATCAGCGCGGCCGCGGCGAGGAAGGCGGCGCGCAGGCCGAACGCCTCGGTGACCTGGCCCCACAGCAGCGCGCCGAGCGCCTGGCCGCCGGCGAAGACCACCTGGTAGACGGCGAAGCCGCGGGCCCGCACCCAGTTCGGCAGGAACAGCTGCAGGCTCGCGTTCATCCGGGACACCTGGATCATCCAGGCCAGTCCGGCGGCGAGCAGGACCGGCACCACGACCACGACCTCGGCCACCGTGGCGACTACCAGCAGGGCGAGGCCGTAGACCGTGCCGGAGAGCACGAGCAGCCGGTTGGCCGGTACGTGCTCGCGGACCCGGGGCATCAGCAAGGCGCCCAGCACCGCGCCGACGCCCAGGGCGGCGAGCAGGATGCCGTACCCGCTGGGGCCCATGGCCAGCTGTCGCTCGGCGACCAGCGGCAGCAGGCCCCAGACGATGCTGCCGGGCAGGACGAACAGCACCACGCGCAGCAGGATCCGGCGGACCACCGGCGAATAGCGCACGTACCGGCCGCCGGCGCGCAGCGCCGGGCCGAACCGCTCGGCGTGCGCGGTCCCGCTCTCCGGCGGCCGGCGCCAGCGCAGCAGCGCCACGGCGAAGATCACGAAGGACAGCGCGTTGAGGCCGAAGACGGCGGCCACGCCCACGTGCGCGACCAGCAGGCCGGCCACCGCCGGACCGGCCGAGCGGGCCAGGTTGGTGTTGACCGCACCGAGCGCGGACGCCGAGGCGAGCTCGTCGCGCGGGACCACCTCGGGGATGATCGCCTGCCAGGTCGGCAGGGTCAGCGCCTGGCCGGCGCCGAGCAGGAAAGTGAAGACCAACAGCAGCGGCGGCGGCATCCGGTCGAGCACGGTCAGGGCGGTCAGCGTCCCGGCCACGACGAACAACCCCACCTGTACGGCGAGCAGCAACCGCCGGCGATCGAAGGTGTCGGCCAGCGTGCCCGACGGCAACGCGAGCAGCAGGACCGGCAGCATCGTCGCGGTCTGCACCAGGCTGACGTAGGTGGCCGCGTCCGGCTCGTGCACCAGGTGCCACTGCGCCCCGACGGTCTGCATCCAGGTGCCGACGTTGCTCGCCAGCACCCCGATCCACAACCCGCGGAAGATCTTGTCCCGCAACGGGGCCCACGCGGACGTTTCCCCTGCTGATGCTGATGTCTGCGCCGGCGCCACGGCCAGGGAGCTTAGCGGCGGCGCCTGGCCCCCGGTCCGGGGCGGGGCGCGACCTCGCGGGGGTCGGCGATCCGGTGACCGTGATCGCAGTGCAGCTCGGTGTGGACCCGCGCACCGCAGTCGCGGTGGGCCATCTCCAGCGGCGGGCCCTGCGGATCGGCGAGGTAGCGGTCGCCCCACTCCATCACCGCGGTGAGCACCGGGTAGAGGTCGAGGCCCTTGGCGGTGAGTCGGTACTCGTGGCGGATCCGCGCGCCGGGCTCCTGGTACGGCTCGCGGCGCAGCAGGCCGTGCTCCACCAGCGAGGCGAGCCGGTTGGTGAGGACCTGACGCGGGATGCCGGTGCGCTCGCGCATGTCGGCGAAGCGGCGGACGCCGGTGAAGACCTCCCGCAGCACCACCACGGTCCACTTCTCCCCGAGGACGCCCATCGCGCGGCCGATCGTGCAGGCGTCGACGGACCAGTCGAGGGCGGACGGGCCGGCCAGGGTGGGATTCATGACACCGAGGCTAGGTCTGTTTGACAGACACAGCAAGGGGTGCCAATCTGCGTCCATGACGCAGACCCAGGATCACACCCGCACGCGTACGTACGCCTGGACCGATCCGGCGGCGCACGCCTCGCTGCTGGCCACCACCGACGGTCTGACCCTGCTGCGCCGGATGGAGGCGGGCGAGCTCCCTCCCCCGCCGATCATGAACTTGATCGACATCGCCGGGATGCAGGTCGAGGAAGGCAGCGTCACCTTTTTCATCGACCCGCGGGAGTTCCACTACAACCCGCTGGGCTCGGTGCACGGCGGTGTGATCTCCACGCTGCTGGACAGCGCGGCCGCCTGCTCACTGCACTCGACGCTGCCGGCCGGGGTCGGCTACACCTCGCTGGACCTCACCGTGAAGTTCCTGCGGACGGTGACCGTGGACTCGGGACGGCTCGCCTGCAAGGGCAGTGTGCTGCAGAGGGGGCGCCGGACCGCGCTCACCGAGGCCCGGCTGACCGACACCGCGGGACGCCTCGTCGCCCACGCCACCTCCAGCTGCATGATCTTCGAGGCGCCCCGCTCCTGATCAGACCGCCAGCAGCCGGCGCACCGACTCGTCGCCGAGCTCACCGGCCGGGCCCGCCCGCACCACCTCGCCCGCGTCCAGGATCACGAACCGGTCGGCCAGCCGCAGGGCCAGCTCCAGATACTGTTCGACCAGCAGAATGGTCAGCCCGGCCGCGTGCAGCTGCCGGATCGCCTCCTCGATCTCGCGCACGATCGACGGCTGGATGCCCTCGGTCGGCTCGTCCAGCAGCAGCATCCGCGGCTCGGTGACCAGCGCCCGGGCGATCGCGAGCTGCTGCTGCTGACCGCCGGAGAGAAAGCCGGCCCGCCGCTTGAGCAGCCCGCGCAGCGCCGGGAACAGGTCGAACGCCTCGTCGACCACCCCGGCCCGGCGGTTGCCCGCGGTCTCCCGCGCCACCTGGAGGTTCTCCGCCACGGTCAGCTGCGGGAACGTCTCGTGACCCTGGGGCACGTAGCCGAGCCCGAGCCGGACCCGCTCGTGCACCGCGAGCCTGGTCAGCTCCCGGCCGTCGAGACGCACCGCGCCCGAGCGGACCGGCAGCACCCCCATGATCGCCTTCAGCAGGGTGGTCTTGCCGACACCGTTGCGGCCCATCAGGCACACCAGCGACCCGGCCGGCGCGGTCAGCGAGACCCCGAAGAGCACCTGCGCCCGGCCGTACGACACCTGGAGATTTTCGACCGCCAGCACGTCACGCCACCTCCTTGTCGAGCTCGTCGCGGGACCGTCCGAGATAGACCTCCTGCACCCGCGGATCGGCCTGCACCTCGGCGACCGTGCCCTCGCACAGCAGCCGGCCCTCGTGCAGCACCGTCACCGTGCTGGCGAAGCGGCGCAGGAAATCCATGTCGTGCTCGACCACCAGGACCGTGTGGTCGCGGGCCACCGACTGCAGCAGCTCGCCCGTACGCTCGCGCTCGGTGCGGCTCATGCCCGCGACCGGCTCGTCGAGCAGCAGCAGCCGGGGCCGCTGCACGACGAGCATGCCGATCTCGAGCCACTGTCGCTGGCCGTGCGAGAGCACCCCGGCCGGGCGGTCCGCCAGCGCGCCCAGCCCGATGGTGTCCAGCGCCGAGGCGACGTCGTCGGAGACGCCGTGCCGCCGGCGCAGCAGAGTCGGCAGCCGGCGCCGGAAACCCGCCGCCAGGTCCAGGTTGTCGACGACGCTGAGCTCCTCGAACACCACGGACGTCTGAAAGGTACGGCCGACGCCCGCGCGCACGACCTGATGTTCCCGGCGGCCCACGAGCTCCTGACCCGCGAAGCTGACCGAGCCGGTCGCCGGTCTGGTCAGCCCGGTGATGACGTCGATCAGGGTGGTCTTGCCGGCGCCGTTGGGCCCGATGAGGAACCGCAGCTCGCCGGCGTCGAGGCAGAAGTCGAGGTCGGTGATCGCGTGGAAGCCGGAGAAGACGACGTTCAGGCCGCGTACCTCGAGAAGTCTGCTCATGCCCGTACCTCCTCGAGAACCGGCGGGGCCGGCGCCGCCGGACGGCGCCGGGCCGCGATCACGTCGCGCAGCTGTCCGGCCAGGCCGGCCAGGCCGCGCGGGGCCCAGAGCATGACCGCCACGAACAGCGCGCCCTGCACGTAGAGCCAGCTGTCCGGCCACTGCTCGCTGAAGATCGTCTTGCCGTAGTGGAACAGCAGCGCGCCGCCGACCGCGCCGGCGAGCGAGTACCGCCCGCCGATCGCCACCCCGATGAGCAGCTCCAGCGACGCGACCACGCCCAGGTTGGCCGGCGTGAGCAGGCCGACCACCGGGACGAAGAGCGCGCCGGCGATGCCGGCCAGCCCGGCCGAGACCGCGAAGGCGAAGGTCTTGACCAGCGCCGGGTCGTAGCCGAGGAAGCGCACCCGGTCCTCACCGTCGCGGATCGCCACCAGCAGCTGCCCGTAGCGACTGCGGGCCAGCTGCCGGACGACCAGGAAGGACAGACCGAGCACGACCACGACGGTGAAGTAGAGGATCCGGCGGTCGGCGTCGTCGTAGAGGTCCAGGCCGAAGAAGAGCTGGAAGTTGGTCAGGCCGTTGGTGCCACCGGTCAGGCCCTGCTGGCCGACCAGCAGGATGACGAACGCCGCCGCCAGCGCCTGTGACAGCACCGCGAAGTAGGCGCCCCGCACCCGTTGCCGGAAGACCAGCAGTCCCAGCAGCAGCGCCACGGTCACCGGCAGCACGACCACCATCACGAGCGCGAAGACCGGGTTGGCGAACGGCTTCCAGAGCAGCGGCAACTGCTCGACGCCGCTCCACGACATGAAGTCGGGCAGCTGCCCCGGCCCGGCCTCGACGAGCTTGAGGTGCATGCCCATCGCATATCCGCCGAGCCCGAAGAACACCCCCTGGCCCAGGGTCAGCATCCCGCCGCGACCCCAGGCCAGCGCGATGCCGAGGGCGACGACCGCATAGCAGAGGTACTTGGCCAGCAGGTCCAGCCGGAACGGGCTGAACACCAGCGGCGCGGCGAACAGCAGCACGGTGACGACGGCGAAGGCGATCCGGTTTCTCATGTCAGCGCCCTCGATCGCAGCACGAACATGCCCTGGGGCCGGAACTGCAGGAACGCGATGATCACGGCGAACACCACCACCTTGGCGAAGCTGGCCCCGTTGGCCGTCCAGAACTCGACGAAGCTGTTGAGGACGCCCAGCGCGAACGCGGCGATCACCGCACCGCGCAGCTGACCCAGCCCGCCGGCCACCACGACCAGGAACGCGTCCACGATGTACCCGCTGCCCAGCGTCGGACCGACCGGGCCGATCAGGGTCAGCGCGACCCCGGCCACCCCGGCCAGCCCGGACCCGATGAAGAAGGTGGCCTGGTCGACCCGCCCGGTCGCGACCCCGCTGACCGCGGCCAGCTGCCTGTTCTGCATCACCGCCCGCATCCGCCGGCCCTGCCGCAGCTTGCTGAGGTACAGCGAGATCGCCACCACGCAACCGATCGCCAACACCAGGATGAACACCCGGTTGTACGGGATCCGTACGCCTGCGTCGATCCCGCCGGTCAGCCAGCCCGGCGCGGCGACCTGCACGTTGGGCGCCCCGAAGATGTCCCGGGCGACCTGTTGCAGGATCAGGCTGATGCCCCAGGTGAGCAGCAGCGTGTCCAGCGGGCGGCCGTAGAAGCGCCGGATGAACAGCCGTTCCAGGATCAGCCCGAGCACCCCGCCGACGGCGAAGGCGACGGGCAGCGCCACCAGCACCGCCTGCTCGCCGGCCAGCGGCTGCAGGACGTACGCGGTGTACGCACCGGCCATGATGAACTCGCCGTGCGCCATGTTGATGACGCCCATCTGGCCGAACGTGAAGGTCAGGCCCAGCGAGGCGAGCAGCAGCACCGCGCCGATGCTCGCCCCGATGACCAACTGGTTCAGAGTCCCCATGGCTGGCTCAGGACGCCAGGCCGGCGGCCCACGGATAGCCCTTGAGGTACGGATCCGGCTTCACCGGTTCGCCGGAGTTCCACACCTCCTTGATCTGGCCGTCCGGCTGGATCAGGCCGATCCGGGCGGTCTTGTAGACGTGCTGGGTCTCGCCGTCGATGGTCACCTTGCCCTCGGGCAGGTCCAGCGAGATCCCACCGGCCGCCTTCTTGACCGCCTCGACGTCGGTGCTGCCCGCCTTGGCGGCGGCCGCGGCCCACAGCTTGACCGCGTTGTAGCCGGCCTCCATCGGATCGGAGGTCACCTTGGTGGCGCCGTACTTGGCTTTGTAGTTCTTGACGAACTCGGTGTTCGTGGCGCCCTCGGTGGTCTGGTAGTAGTTCCAGGCCACCAGGTGACCGGCGATGTTGGCCGGGCCGATGCCGCCGACCTCCTCCTCGGCGACGCTGACACTCACCGTCGGCATGGTCTTGTCGGTGAAGCCGGCGCTGCGCAACTGCTTGAAGAAGGCGACGTTGCTGTCGCCGTTGAGGGTGTTGAAGACGACGTCGGGCTTGGCCTGGCCGAGCTTGTTGACGATGGTCGAGTACTCGGTGTTGCCCAGCGGCGTGTACTCCTCGCCGGCCACGGTCATGCCGTTCGCGGCCGCGTACGCCTTGATGATCTTGTTGGCGGTGCGCGGGAAGACGTAGTCGCTGCCGACCAGGAAGACGGACTTCTTGCCCTGCTGCTTGAGATAGTCCAGGGCGGGCACGATCTGCTGGTTGGTGGTCGCGCCGGTGTAGAAGATGTACGGCGAGCTCTCCAGCCCCTCGTACTGCACCGGATACCAGAGCAGCGCTTTGTTGCGCTCGAAGACCGGCAGCATCGCCTTGCGGCTGGCCGAGGTCCAGCCGCCGAACGTGGTGGCGACCTTGTCCTCGTTGATCAGCTTCTGGGCCTTCTCGGCGAACGTCGGCCAGTCCGAGGCACCGTCCTCGACGACCGGTTCGAGCTTCTTGCCGAGCACGCCGCCGGCCGCGTTGACCTCCTCGATGGCCAGCAGCTCGGAGTCGCGGACCGTCACCTCGCTGATGGCCATCGTGCCGCTGAGGGAGTGCAGGATGCCGACCTTGATGGTGTCGCCGGAGGAACCGCCGCTCGCCGACGGATCATCGGCGCAGCCGGCCACCGCCAGAGTCGTGGACAGGAAAAGGATGGAGAGAGTCTTGGTCCACTTCGTAGATGACATGGGGACTTGTCCCTTCGCCCGCGGGGGGTGGTGCCCCGAAAACTAGGAACAGCTCATTTCACCCAACGTATTGACACATGTCGAATAAGTTAACGTGACCTCACAGGCCACATAGGATCTTCGGCGTTAGGCTGACGCGGTGCGCAGCGGAATCCTGGTGCCCGGCGGCATCGGCATCGTCCAGACCACCCTGCTGGACCTCGGCTGGGAGGCGCTGAACGACCGGCAGGCCCGCATCGAGAAGGTCACCTGGACGATGCCCGAGGGCCTGATGGAGGTGGGGCCGGAGCCGTTCGTCCGCACCTGCGTCGCGGCGGCACTGCACCGGCTGGTCCAGCGCGACCCCGACGCCCGGCCGGTGCTGATCGCGAAGTCGCTGGGCACCCACGCCGCGACCCTGGCCGCCGATCTGGAACTGCCGGCGATCTGGTTGACCCCGCTGCTGACCGTCCCGCCCCTCGTGGACGCGATCACCCGCAACCCGGCGCCGCAACTGCTCATCGGCGGCACCGCGGACCCGTGGTGGGTCCCGGAGGCTGCCCGCTCGACCGGGCAGCAGGTGCTGACCATCCGGGACGCCAACCACTCCCTGCGCGCGCCCGGGACCCTGCGGGATTTCGCCGAGACGCTGGGCGTCATCGGCACCGCGATCGAGGACTTCCTGGACGCGCGCTGACGGGCTCAGCCTCCGGAGACCACCGGGATCAGGTCCTCGGCCGGCGGCTGCCACGTGGACGCGTCGGCCTCGACCTGGTCACCCGAGCGGATGTCCTTGATCGTGTCGGCCGCGCCGTCGGTGCCGGGGAACCACACGTACGGGATGCCCCGCCGCTCGGCGAACCGGATCTGCTTGCCGAACTTGGCCGCCGACGGCGCCACCTCGGTGCTGATCCCCCGGCTGCGCAGCGCGCGGGCGATCCGGTCGCAGGCCGGGCGCAGCTCCTCGGCCGGCAACGCGACCACGACGCAGGTCGGCACCGACCGTGAGACACCCAGCGCGCCGCGGCCGAACAGCAGCCCGAGCATCCGGGAGACGCCGATGGAGATGCCGACGCCCGGGAAACGCTCGTTGCCCGCGGTCGCCAGATTCTCGTAACGGCCGCCGGAGCAGATCGAGCCGAACCGCTCGTAGCCGCGCAGCTGCGTCTCGTAGACCGTGCCCGTGTAGTAGTCGAGCCCGCGGGCGATCTTCAGCTCCGCCCGGATCAGGCCCGGCGCGTGCTCGGTGCCCGCGTCGACCACCCGGACCAGCTCCTCCAGGCCCTCGTCCAGCAGCGCGTTGTCGACGCCCAGGGCCCGCACCGCGTCCACGAAGGAGGCGTCCGGCGTCGAGATCGACGCCAGCTCCAGGCAGGCCTTGGCCTGGGCGTCGGTGGCCCCGGCCGTCTCGACCAGCAGGGCCGCCACTTTCTCCGGGCCGATCTTGTCGAGCTTGTCGACGGTCCGCAGCACCTGATCCGGGTCCTCGAGACCCAGACCCCGGTAGAAGCCCTCACACACCTTGCGGTTGTTGACCAGGATCGTGGCCGGCGGGATCGGCAACGACGCGAACGCGTCCCCGATCACCAGCGGCATCTCGGTGTCGTAGTGGAACGGCAGGTTGTCGCGGTCGACCACGTCGATGTCGGCCTGCAGGAACTCCCGGTAACGGCCCTCCTGCGGGCGCTCACCCCGCCACACCTTCTGGATCTGATAGCGGCGGAACGGGAACTGCAGCTTGCCGCTGTTCTCCAGCACGAAGCGGGCGAACGGCACGGTCAGGTCGAAGTGCAGGCCGAGGGAGTCGTCGGACGGCGCGCCGGGATCCTCCTGGAGGCGGCGCAGGACGTACACCTCCTTGGAGGTCTCCCCCTTGCGCAGCAACTGGTCCAGCGGCTCGACGGCGCGGGTCTCCAGCGGCGCGAACCCGTACAGCTCGAAGGTCGCGCGGATCCGCTCGACGACACTCTGCTCGATCATCCGCTGCGCGGGCAGCCACTCCGGGAAGCCGGAGATGGGCGTGGGCTTGCTCATGGTGCTTCTCCTAGCGAAAGTCTCAGAGGCCCCGGCCGGGCGCGGTGGTCAGCTCCCGCAGGTACGGGTTCGCCACGCGCTCGCGGCCGATGGTGGTTTCCGGTCCGTGGCCGGGCAGGACGACGGTGTCGTCGGCCAGCGGCAGGATCTTGTCCCGCAGGCTGGCCAGCATCGTCTCCGTGCTGCCGCCCGGCAGGTCGGTGCGGCCGATCGAACCGGCGAAGAGCACGTCACCGGAGAGGCAGACCTGGTCCGCCTCCCACTGCGAGCCCGCGCCGGGCAGCCGGAAGAGCACCGACCCGCCGGTATGGCCGGGCGCGTGGTCGACGGTGATCTCCAGCCCGGCCAGGCTCAGCGTGGCCCCGTCGGTCAGCTCCGCGACGTCCTCGGGCTCGGTGTACGACAGCCGGCCGCCGAACAACGCGGTCAGATCCACGCCCAGGCCCTTGGCCGGGTCGGCGAGCATCTCCCGGTCGGCGGGATGCACGTACGCCGTGATGCCGCGCGCACCGCAGACCGGCGCGACGGAGAACGCGTGGTCCAGGTGGCCGTGGGTCAGCAGCACCGCGGCCGGGTGCAGCCGGTGCTGAGCCAGCACCTCGTCGAGACGGTCGAGCACGCCGATGCCCGGATCGACCACCAGGCACTGCTCGCCGGGGCCGGCGGCCACGACGTAACAGTTGGTGCCGAAGGCGTCGGCCGGAAAGCCGGTGACGAGCACTGGGCACCCCTCTCTCGCGGTCGGATTCGCCGGTCAAGCCTAGCGGGACACACCGTACGCACCGTGACGGAACCTCGCACACCACATTCCCAGCGGTTACCCGTACACTCTTGCGGGCGTGTGGCGTGGCGCACTCGACAAGAGTTTAAGGAAGGGGAGCACTCGGTGGCTTCCAGCAAGGACCGGGCGCGGAAACTGGCGCGGGAGAAGCTCGATCGGCAGCTCGCACGCCGGGCGGGCAGGCAGCGCCGGCGGCGGCAGATCCAGGCCGGGCTCGGTGCGGCACTGGCGCTCGTCCTGATCGTGGGCGGAGTCGCGTGGCTCGGCGGCGCCTTCGACGGCGACGACCCGGTCGACCCGACCGCTTCCGAGGTGTGCGCGTGGACGCCGCAGAACGCCGAGTCGAACCCCGACCTCAAGGACGTCGGTGAGCCGCCGACCAGCGGCATCCCCACCGCGGGCACCCGGCCGATGACGATCACGACCGACCAGGGCGCGCCGATCGTCGTCACCCTCGACCTGGCCGCCGCGCCGTGCACCAGCGCGAGCCTGAGCTACCTGGCCGGCAAGCAGTTCTTCGACAACACCACCTGCCACGAGATCACCGCCGAGGGCGCGATCCACTGCGGGGACCCGAAGGGCACGGGCCAGGGCGGTCCGACGTACACGGTCTACAACGAGAACACGCCGACGGCCCCCGCTCCGGCGCCCAGCGCTTCGGCCGCGCCCACGCCGCAGGAGCCGCTCTATCCCAAGGGCACCGTGGCGATGATCGGCAACCCGCCGGGCGCCAACGGCAGTCAGTTCCTGATCTTCTTCAAGGATTTCACCCCGAAGACGGAACCGCAGTATCCGATCGTCGGAAAGGTCACCGGCGGGCTGGACACGGTCGCCAAGATCGGCAAGATCGCCACCGTGGCGAACAGCGCGGGCGACAAGGTCACCCCGAAGGACAAGATCACCGTACAGAGCATCACCGTCGGCGAGCCCAGCGCAGAGCCCGCCGCCACCGCCCCCTCGGCCGCCCCCTCGGCGTCCAGCCAGTCCTGAGCTTTCCGGACCAGAATCGTCGCAACATATCCCCTCACCGCACCGAGGCATACAGGAGGAACACCGTGTCGTCGATCAAGGACCGGCAGCGCGCGGCGGCGCGGGCCCGGCTGGAGAAGGAGATGGCCGAGCGGGCCACTGCCGCGCGCAAGCGCCGGCAGCGGCAGGCCATCATCGGATCGGCCCTCGCGGTCGTCGTGATCGCGGGCGCCGCGGTGTGGATCGTCGCCGCGCTCGGCAACGACGACGACAAGAAGTCGACCGACGCGGCCGCCCCACCCCCCGGCACCGTGGCCTGCTCATGGATCCCGGAGGACGGCAGCACGGGCAGCAAGGTCAAGGACGTCGGCACCCCGCCGTCGAACGCCCCGAACGTCGGCAAGTCCACCCTGACCATGGACACCAACCTCGGCGCGATCACGGCGTCGGTGGACCTGAGCAAGGCGCCCTGCACGGGTGAGGCGTTCACGTTCCTGGCCGGCAAGAAGTTCTGGGACAACACCAAGTGCCACCGGCTCACGACCGCGGGCATCAAGGTGCTGCAGTGCGGCGACCCGACGGCGACCGGCAAGGGCTGGCGCGAGAGCGACGGTTCCGGCGGGCCCAGCTTCCGCTACGCGGAGGAGAACCTCCCGACGAACGCGAAGCCGGCGTACCCGAAGGGCACGATCGCGATGGCGAAGACGTCGGCGCCGAGCTCGACGGGCAGCCAGTACTTCATCGTGTACGAGGACACCGACCTGCCGCCGGACTACACGGTCCTGGGCACGATCACCAAGGGGCTCGACATCGTCGAGTCGGTTGCCAAGGCTGGTAGTGACAACGCCAATGGTCAGGGGGATGGGCATCCCAAGAAGGAGATCACCATCAAGACTCTGACCATGGCCAAGGGCTGATCTTTCGGCTTTTTCTGAGAAGGCGGACCTCTCTTTTTCTTGGGGGGTTCGCCTTTTCGGTTTTCTTGCGGTGGGGGGCTTGGGGGCGGGGGGGGGGGGCCGGCGCCGCGCACGGCGGAGGATTGAGGGGTGCGAGCACCCCCCCCCCCCCC
>NZ_JBEZFL010000013.1:0-216978 GCF_040649415.1 Actinoplanes sp. NPDC048967 | reverse complement strand
TGGTTGCCGTCGAAGGTGACGGTGCCGGCGTCGATGGTGTAGATCCCGCTGACGCATTTGACCAGCGTGGACTTTCCGGCACCGTTGTCGCCGACGAGCGCGGTCACCTCCCCCGGATAGACACTCAGTCCGACATCGTGCAGGACCTGGACGGGACCGAAGCTCTTGTCGATCCCGCGCAGCTCCAGAAGAGGTGTCGCGGCCACGGGTGTTTCTCCTTCAGTCGATGCGGCGCCGCCCACGCCCGGTCGGGGCATGGACGGCGCCGTCGGGCCCGAGGTGGGGTCAGCTGACGCCGTTGTCCGTGCAGAGCTTGGCGAAGTCGCCGGTGCACAGCTGTTCCTTGGTGACGAAGCCGTCCGCGACGACGTCCTTCACGCTGTCCTTGAAGATCGACTTCGGGGGCAGCAGCACCGACGGCACGGCCGCCTTCGACTCCGGGTCGGTGATCGTCTGGGCGACGTCCTTCTTCTGCCCCTTGGCCAGTGAGATGGCGAGGTCGGCGGCCGCGTCGGCCTCCTGCTTGATGGCCTTGTAGACCGTCATGCACTGGTCGCCCGCGAGGATGTTCTGCAGGCCCTGCACCGTCGCGTCCTGACCGGTGACCGGCACCTTGCCGTTCAGCTTGTTCTTCTTCAGCACCGAGATGACCGCGTTGCCGAGGCCGTCGTTGGCCGCCAGCACGCCCTTGATGTCCTTCTTCTCGGTCAGCATCTGCTCGAAGATGGTGCCGGCCTGCGCGTTGTCCCAGTCGGGTACGGACTGGTCCGGGCCCTTCACGAAGTCACCCGAGTCGTACTTGGGCTTGAGGACCGAGTCGTAGCCCTCCTTGAACAGGGTGGCGTTGTTGTCGGTCGGGGAGCCGTTGAGCTCGGCCACGAGCGGCTTGGTGGCCTTCATGTCGGTGAGACATTTGACCAGGCCCTCGCCCTGGAGCTTGCCGACCGCCACGTTGTCGAACGACACGTAGTAGTTCGCGCCGCCGTTGAGCGTCAGCCGGTCGTAGTCGATGGTCGCGATGCCGGCGGCCTTGGCCTTGTCCAGCACGGCCTTGCCGGTGCCGGAGTCCAGGTTGACGATCATCAGCACCTTGACGCCGCTGGAGATCATGCCGTCGGCGATCGTCTGGAACTGGCTCTTGTCGCCCTGGGCGTTCTGGATGTCCACCGCCACCCCGGCCGCGTCGAACGCCGCCTTCAGGAACTTGGGGTCGTCGGTGCCCCACCGCTGGGAGCTGGCAGTGTCCGGCAGGATGACGCCCACCTTGCCGACGGACGAGCCGCCGGTGCTGCCGGAGTCGCTGCCGCTGTCGTCACCACACGCAGCCATGCTGCCGGTGGCCAGCAGGCCAGCCGCGGCAAGGGCGAACATTCCCTTACGCATTCCTCGAGTCCCTTCGGATCAATCCGGGTCGTGCTTCGGATTCCTGATGGTGACGCTAGGTCACTTGTAGGGTCCGATTTGCCGGATCTCAGGAGAAAGGTCCCTGACGAGTCGTAACGGTGTCGTAACGGGAGGCGCTAGGTCCGGATCTGCGCGGTGGTGGCGGCGGTGAGCCTGATCAGGTCGGCCGGCGCCAGAGACACCTGCAGGCCGCGGCGCCCGGCGGAGACGTACATCAGCTCCAGCCCGAGCGCCGAGTCGTCGATCACCGTGGCCAGGCGTTTGCGCTGGCCCAGCGGGCTGATACCGCCGCGGACATAGCCGCTGCTGCGCTCGGCGGCCGCCCGGTCGGCCAGGACGGCCCGCTTGCCGCCGGCCGCGGCGGCCAGCGCCTTGAGATCAAGATCGCCGGTCACGGGTACGACGGCCACGGTCAGCGTGCCGTCGACCTCGGCGATCAAAGTCTTGAAGAGCACGGCCGGATCGACACCGAGGGCCGCGGCGACCAGGGCGCCGTAGTGAGGGGCGTCCGGCGAGACGTCGTACGGGTGCAGCTCGTGCGCCACCTTCTGCGCGGTGAGCAGCACGGTGGCCGGGGTCCCGGCAGCCTTCTTCGCCACGATCAAGCAGGCTAGCGGCAGAGCAGCGCGGTCGGCGCCCCCGCCACCCGGGTCAGCACCAGCGACGCCCCCGCACTGCCGCTGAGCCGCAGATCCTTGCGCAACTGCTCCGGCTCCAGCGCCGAACCGCGCTTGCGGATCTCCAGCCGGCCGATGCCCCGGTCGCGCAGCAGGGTCCGCAGCCGCTTCAGCGAGAACGGCAGCACGTCGGTGATCTCCAGCCGCCGGCCGAACACCGTGTCGGCGGGCGCGTCGGTGTACACGTACGCGATCTCCGGGTCGGCGATCCGGCCCCCGAGCGCCGCGGCGAACTCGGCGACCAGGTGCGAACGGACCACGGCCGGGTCCGGGTCGTACAGGAAGGCGCCGACCGGCCCGACCGGCGCGGCCTCGACGCCCGAGCCGGTCAGCTCGGCTCCGCCGGGCAACAGCACCGCCCGCCGGGCGCACTCCGCGAGGGGCCCGCACCAGAAAGCGGCCTCCACCAGGTCGCCGTCGACGCTCACCCACTCGCCCTCGGCGCCAGCCGGCAGCAACGCGTGGTCGATGCCCGGCGCCAGCTTCAGGACCGTACGCGGCACCCGTTCCGGCAGCGTGGCGATGAAGTCCCAAGACGGTGACCAGGACCGCGGGTCCATCACCCGGCCGCGACCGGCCCGGCGCCGCGCCGGATCGGCGAAGACCGCGTCGAACTGCTCCACCGGCACGGTCGTCGCGTCCGCGCACTCCACGGTGACCAGGTCGGCGAGCCCGGCGGACTCGGCGTTGGCGGCGGCCAGGGCGGCGGTGAGCGGATCCGCGTCGACCGCGTGCACCCGGATGCCCCGGCGGGCCGCGGCCAGCGCGTCCGACCCCAGGCCGCACCCCAGATCGGCCAGGCTGCGCACCCCGGCCGCCGCGAGCCGGGCGGCCCGCCGGTCGGCGACCACCGCCCGGGTCGCCTGCTCCAGCCCCGGGCGGGTGAAAAGCATCGTGGCGGCGGCCGCCCCGAACTTCGCCCAGCCGCGCCGGCGCAGGTCGGTCTGGGTGAGGGCGGCGGAGGCCAGCGCGGGGGAGACCCCGCGGGCGCGCAGGGCGGTGGCCGCGGCCAGCGGCTCGCCGCCGGCGACGTCGGCGGCGGCCGCCAGAGCGGCAGACCCTTCGGCGGTACGCAGGGCAGCGAGCAGTTCGAGGTCCACGGCGAGTCATTCTGCTAGGAGGTGACGTGCTGGCACTCTGGTTGACGGAGTGCTAGTTCCGGCATAATCTCCGATTAGCACTCTCAACCTGAGGGTGCCAGCGCGCGCCCCATCCGGGATGCGCGCCTGCACCAGGCGGACCGGCACCCGCGACGACGGCCCCGCCCGGTGGCATGAGGCATCAGCCCGGCCTGTCCACTGGCCGGCGACAACACCTGTACCCAGGAGGGTATGCCCGTGACTACCGCGACAAAGGTTGCGATCAAGCCGCTCGAGGACCGCATCGTGGTCCAGGCGAACGAGGCCGAGACCACGACGGCGTCGGGCATCGTGATCCCCGACACCGCCAAGGAGAAGCCGCAGGAGGGCACCGTCCTCGCCGTCGGCCCCGGCCGGATCGACGACAAGGGCAACCGCGTTCCGATCGACGTGCAGGTCGGCGACACCGTTCTGTACTCGAAGTACGGCGGCACCGAGGTCAAGTACGCCGGCGAGGAGTACCTGGTGCTCTCCGCCCGCGACGTCCTCGCGGTCATCGAGAAGTAAGACCTAACCGACAGTGCTGACCGCCCTGGCCCGGCTCTCCGGTCCAGGGCGCCGGTGCGTTGAAGGGACCATAAATGGCGAAGATCCTCAGTTTCTCTGACGACGCCCGGCACCTGCTGGAGCACGGCGTCAACACGCTCGCCGACACGGTCAAGGTCACCCTCGGGCCGCGCGGCCGCAACGTCGTCCTCGACAAGAAGTTCGGCGCTCCCACGATCACCAACGACGGTGTCACCATCGCCAAGGAGATCGAGCTCAGCGACCCGTACGAGAACCTCGGCGCGCAGCTGGTCAAGGAGGTGGCGACCAAGACCAACGACGTCGCCGGCGACGGGACCACCACCGCCACCGTGCTCGCCCAGGCGCTGGTCAAGGAAGGCCTGCGCAACGTGACCGCGGGCGCCAACCCGATCGCGCTCAAGCGCGGCATGGACCTGGCCGCCGAGGCCGTCTCCAAGGCCCTGCTGGAGAAGGCGGTCGAGGTCGGCGACCACAAGGCGATCGCCAACGTCGCCACCATCTCGGCCCAGGACGCCACCATCGGCGAGCTCATCGCCGAGGCGATGGACCGGGTCGGCCGCGACGGTGTCATCACCGTCGAGGAGGGCTCCGCGCTGAGCACCGAGCTCGACGTCACCGAGGGTCTGCAGTTCGACAAGGGCTTCATCTCCCCGAACTTCGTGACCGACGCCGAGTCGCAGGAGGCCGTCCTCGAGGACGCGTACCTGCTCATCACCACCCAGAAGATCTCCAGCGTCGAGGAGATGCTGCCGCTGCTGGAGAAGGTCCTGCAGGGCGGCAAGCCGCTGCTCATCGTGGCCGAGGACGTCGACGGCCAGGCGCTGAGCACCCTCGTGGTGAACGCCCTGCGCAAGACCTTCAAGGTCGCCGCCGTGAAGGCCCCCGGCTTCGGGGACCGCCGCAAGGCGATGCTGCAGGACCTGGCCATCGCGACCGGTGGCGAGCTCATCGCCCCCGAGCTCGGCTACAAGCTCGACCAGGTCACCCTCGACATGCTGGGCACCGCCCGGCGCGTCGTGGTCGACAAGGAGAACACGACCATCGTCGACGGTGGCGGCCGCAAGGCCGAGATCGACGACCGGGTCGCGCAGATCCGCAAGGAGATCGAGGCCTCGGACTCCGACTGGGACCGCGAGAAGCTCTCGGAGCGGCTGGCCAAGCTCTCCGGCGGCATCGCCGTCATCAAGGTCGGCGCCGCGACCGAGGTCGAGATGAAGGAGCGCAAGCACCGCATCGAGGACGCCATCGCGGCGACCAAGGCTGCGGTCGAGGAGGGCACCGTCCCCGGCGGCGGCGCCGCCCTGGCGCAGGTCGCCTCGGTGCTCGACGACAACCTCGGCCTCACCGGCGAGGAGGCGATCGGCGTGCAGATCGTCCGCAAGTCGCTGAAGGAGCCGCTGCGCTGGATCGCGCAGAACGCCGGCCACGACGGCTACGTCGTGGTGGGCAAGTCCGCCGAGCTCGGCTGGGGCCACGGCCTCAACGCGGCCACCGACGAGTACGTCGACCTGGTCGCGGCCGGCATCATCGACCCGGTCAAGGTGACCCGCAACGCGGTCTCCAACGCCGTGTCGATCGCGGCGCTGCTGCTCACCACGGAGAGCCTCGTGGTCGAGAAGCCGGCCGAGCCGGAGCCGGCCGCCGCCGGTGGTGGCCACGGCCACAGCCACGGCGGGCACGGACACCAGCACGGCCCGGGCTTCTGACCCGATTTCTGATTCGTCAGAGCAAAAGGGCGCGTCGCGTTTCAGCGGCGCGCCCTTTGTCGTGTGTGATGCGGGATTCGGGGAAAGAGGCGCGGATGATCGTGGTGGTGGAGGGGCCGACCGCGGCGGGCAAGACGTCGTGGTGCCGGCGGTACGTCGGCCGGTACGTCGCCGAGTACGCCGCGACCGGCCGGGAGCCCACCGACGCGGTGGCCCTGGCCCGGCACTGGGCCCGGGTCAGCATGCGGCGCTGGGCCGAGGCCGTCGACCTGGAACGCGCCGACGGGGTGGCGTTCTGTGACACCGACCCGGTCAAGCTGCACTACGCGTGGGGGATGGCGGCCCTCGGCCTGGCCCCGCGCGCGCAGTTCGACCGGGAGCTGACAGTGACCCGGGAGGCGTTCCGGGCCGGCCGGCTCGGCTTCGCCGACGCGGTGCTGGTCGGGCTGCCGGAGGTCGAGACGTTGCAACGCCGGCGGGACACGGACGAGACCCGGCGGCGGCGCAATTTCGCGGCGCACGTCCAGCTGCGGGAGCCGCTGCAGCAGTGGTACGCGGCCCTGGAGCGCCTCGATCCGGGCCGGGTGATCTGGGAACTGCCGGCCGAAGGCGTGCCCAAGCTGCCAGAGCCGCGCGCCGAGCGGTGCGCCGTGTCTCTGCTCGATGATCTGGTGGCCGCGCTGCCGCCGCTGCGGCCGGCGGCCGTCATCGAAACGTAAGACCTGAGGCCCGGGTACGCGGGGCCGCCGGGTGGAGGATGGAGACGTGAAACTCTCCTTGCGGGCCGCGCTGGCCGGGGTCGCGGCGGCCGGTGTGGCCCTCGGCGTCGCCGAGCTCGTCGCCGTCTTCACCGGTCCGCTGTCGTCACCGCTGTTCGCGGTGGGCGGCGTGGTGGTCAACAACGTGCCCGCGCCGGTCAAGGACGCGGGGATCGCGATCTTCGGCACCCACGACAAGACCGCGCTGATCACCGGCACGGCGATCCTGCTGGGGGTTTACGCCGCTCTGCTGGGCGTGCTGGCTCTGCGCCGGTGGGTGGTCGCGGTGGTGGGCATCGCGTTGTTCGCGGTGATCGGGGTGGTCGCTGCGCTGACCCGCAACGATGCTGGGGTTTCGGCTGGGCTGCCGACTCTGGTCGGGGCGGTGGCGGCGTATTTTGCTCTTCGCTATCTGCTGCGGGCGGCGGTCGAGGTGGAGCCCGACGCGGTGGGTGCTCCCGGTTCCGGGTCGGCTTCCGCTTCCGCGCCTTCTGGCACCCGGTCTTCCGCTTCCGCGCCTTCCGGCACCCGGCCGTCGGATTCCGCGGCGTCTGCGACCCGGCCGTCGGCTTCTGCGACGTCTAACACCCGGCCTTCCGCTTCTGCGGCGTCCGCCACCGCGTCCGCTCCTCCCGCGCCGGCCTTCTCCGGTTCTGGGGCGTCCGGTTCCGGGGGCGTCGATGGCGGTGTTTCGGGGGCCGTTGCCACCGCCTCGGGCACCGCCTCGGCTGGCGCTGATCGGCCCGGGCGCCCGCCGGTGTCGCCGAGCGCCTACCGCGAGGACGGCCGCCGTCGCTTCCTCATCGGGCTCGGCACCGCCGCCGGCATCGCCGCGGTCGGTGGCGTGGGCGGCAGGCTGCTGACGTCCCGCCGCGCGGTGACCTCCGCCCGCAACGCGGTCGTGCTGCCCACCGCGTCGGCCGCCGGACCGGTCCCGGCCGGTGCCCAGGTCGACGGCGTGACCCCCTACGTGACCTCGAACGACGACTTCTACCGGATCGACACCGCGCTGTATCCGCCGCAGATCGACCCCGCGACCTGGGAGCTGCGCATCCACGGAATGGTGCGCAACCCGATCACCATCACCTGGGAGCAGCTGCTGAAGCGGCCGATGGTGCAGCGCTACGTGACGCTCGCCTGCGTCTCCAACGAGGTCGGCGGCGACCTCATCGGCAACGCGCTGTGGCTCGGGACCCCGATGAAGGACCTGCTCGACGAGGCCCAGCCGCTGCCCGAGGCCGACCAGGTGGTGCAGCGTTCGAGCGACGGCTGGACCTGTGGCACCCCGACGGCCGTGCTGCGGGACGGCCGCGACGCCCTGCTCGCGGTCGGCATGAACGGGGAGCCGCTGCCCGTGCGGCACGGGTTCCCGGTGCGCATGGTCGTCCCGGGACTGTACGGCTACGTCTCCGCCTGCAAATGGATCACCGAGATCGAGTTGACCCGGTTCTCGGACTTCGACGCGTACTGGGTGCCGCGGGGCTGGTCGGCGCTCGGCCCGATCAAGACCGAGTCACGCATCGACACGCCACGTGACGGTGCCAAGCGTGACGCCGGACCGGTCACGGTGGCCGGGGTGGCGTGGGCCCAGCACCGCGGGATCACCAAGGTCGAGGTTCAGGTCGACGACGGTCCGTGGGCCATGGCCACGCTCGCTCCGGTCGTCTCGGTCGACACGTGGGTGCAGTGGTCGTACTCGTGGCCTGCCACCGCGGGCAAGCACACTCTGCGGGTCCGGGCAACCGACAAGGATGGTCAGACTCAGACCAGCACGCCCGCCCCGCCTGCGCCGGACGGGGCCACCGGGTGGCACTCCGTGCAGGTCACGGTCGGCTGAATCGAGTCACGCGAAAGCCGCACTTTCGGTCCGACGACACCGTCAAGTTCGCTCATACGGTGGCTTGTATGTCCACCGACGCGGCTCACACGCCGCAGAACACGCCGACGCGGCCCCCCGCAGGGAACCGCGTCGTCACTTGTGTGGTGATGCCGCGCTCGGTCCGGCGTCAGGCCGCCGGTGCCTGCCGTTGTGCCGGCACCGTCGACTTGTGGGGCCGGCCCAGGCGGGCTTCGAGCCGAACCAGGTCGACCCGTCCGTGAGTCCGATCGGCAAGGTCCTCCCAGCCGACCGCGAGCAGCCGCAGCCGCTCCGCTTCGCTGAAACCTCCCCAGACGCCGTACGGCTCACGGACAGCCAGCGCGTGAGCAGCGCACTCCGCCCGGACCGGGCAGGCTCCGCACATCGTCTTGGCCTTGGCCTCACGACGATTGCGGGAAGAGCCACGCTCACCGTCCGGGTGGAAGAACTGGGCGCTGTCGCGCCCCCTGCACAGGCCGAGTCGTTGCCAGTCCCAAAGATCGGCGATGGGCCCGGGCAGTCTGCGAACGTTCGACATCAACACCCTCCTCCCGCGCGGCACCGCGGAGTGCTGTCATGAGGGGCCTGGCTCAGGCCTGCCGCCGGTGTACCCCGGTGCAGGCTTCGTCACACACGACTTGTCGATGTCTTCGTCGGGCGTATCCCATCGGTGCGGCAAGCCGTCCCGATGTTTCCTATTTTTTCCATCTAAAGCGCGTAATGCTGCGGCCGTTGCGTGATCTCCTCTGAGAGAGAAGGAGGATCACTGTGCGTACCGTCCTCGTGTGCGTCCGAACCCCACTAGCGGCCCAGACCGTCGCCTCCACAGCGGCCCGGCTCGGCATGACCGGGGTCGTGCGGACGGCGGTCAGCGAGACCGAGGCCATGATCCGACTGGCTGAAAGGCCGGCCGAGGTCGTACTGGCCGACACCGCCGTGACCCGTCCCGACAGCGTCGGTTTCACCCGGCGCGTCCTCGCCCGTGCCCCACAGGCGCAGGTCGTCCTCTTCGGCGCCGAAGACCCCCGGGTCGCAGCGGCAGCCGTAGCCGCCGGCGCCCGCGGCGTCATCCGCGGCGTCGAACACGACCTGGTCAGTGTGGTCGCCAAGGCGTTGCTGCTCCTCCTGCTACCGGTACGCCCGCAGGGCATGCCGATCAACGGCGCGAACGCCCAACCGGCCGCGGTCGGCGGGGCGGGCCGCAACAACAACTCGGCCACGGCCCGCGGTCTGCACCGCGACGGGCTGGCCATGGCCGGCACACCGAACGCGGCCGGCATCCCGGCGATGCTGCCGAACTCCCCGATGGTCCCGGCCCAGCGCGGCGACGGATCGGACATCGACCCGGCCACGGGCCGCCCGATGGTCTGGCCCGGCAACGACACGGGCCGCACCGACGCCCCGACGGGCCGGCGACTCACGCTCACCGAGCGCGAACTGCAGGTACTGCGGGGCATGGCCGACGGAAAGAGCAACGCGGAGATCGGCCGGGAACTGTTCGTCTCCGAAGACACGGTCAAGACCCACGCGCGGCGACTGTTCCGCAAGCTCGGCGCCCGCGACCGGGCCCACGCGGTCGCGGCCGGCTTCCGAGCCGGCCTGGTCGCCTGACCAACCGCAACGAACCGCCCGGCCCGCCCGGCCGCCTGGTCGCGGCCGGGCCGGGCCGGCCGAAGCCGGACCGGTGGCTGGGCTGGCTGGGTCGGTCGCGCCGGACCGGTGGCTGGGCTGGCTGGGTCAGTCAGGCTGGACCGGTGGCCGGGTCGGCTGAAGCTGGACCGATGGTTGGGCTGGTCGGGTCGGTCGCGCTGGACCGGCGACGGGGCCGGTCGGGCCGATCAAAGCTGGGCCGCCGCAGGAGGTCGGGCTGATCGGAGCTGGACCGTCATACCGCTGCCTCAGCTAGCTGAATCCACTCGGCCGGCTACCCGCGCCCGCCGCGCGATTCCGAGGCCCGGCCAGAGCCCGGTGGGCCGCCCACCCAGGTGGTAACCGCAACCAAAGTCGCACTTCGCCCGTCGGGGTCGAGGGTGCCAAAACAGGCTAGGCGCTTTTTGCCGTGGTCTGTTTTGGTGCGCTCGGCGCCGACCGCTTTGGGGGCGAAGTGCCAGCTGAGCGGAGTGAGGCCATTCAGCCGAGTGCTTTTTGCCGTGGCCTGTTTTGGTGCGCTCGGCGCCGACCGCCTTTGGGGCGAAGTGCCAGCCGAGCGGAGCGAGGCCATCAGGTAGGTTCGTCTGTGCCTTCGGTCAACGTGTCGTGCACGCCGTCCGCGTAGCCCCGGGCGTACTCCCACGTCACGTAGTGGTCCGGGTCCGGGTCGTAGGCCGGCTCGTGCACCCTGGGCCGCCCGCTGCTCAGCAGGTGCCGGAGGTTGCCCCGCAGCAGGTCCCAGTCGAAGTAGTGCGGCTCGTGGCAGTCCTCGCACTCGATCACCAGGCCCCGGATCCCGGTCGGGCTCAGCAGGGCCTGGTAGATCTCCAGGTCGGAGAGGTCCTCGAGGACGTCTTGCCGCTCGGCCTCGGTCAGCGGGTCGTTCTCGGCGTCCTCGGTGAGGTCGTCGAGTCCGGCGGCCGGATCGGCGGGGTCGCCGTTGAACGGGTCGATCGGCTCTTCTTGCACGGTGTCTACCGTACCCATGTAGAGGCGGTGTGTGCTGGCCCGCACGCGCTGTCCGCCCTTCAGAGCCCCTCACCTGGATGGGTAGGATGAAACACTCCGCCTCTTGCTAGGGATGATCAGTGGATAACGAGTCCGCCCGCACGGTGCCCCTGGGTCTCACCTTCGACGACGTGCTGCTGCAGCCAGGCGAATCCGATGTCGTGCCGAGCCGGGTCAACACGATCACCCGGATGACGCGCAACGTCGAGCTCTCCATTCCGCTGCTCTCCAGCGCCATGGACACCGTCACCGAGGCGCGGATGGCCATCGCCATGGCGCGGCAGGGCGGCATCGGTGTGCTGCACCGCAACCTCTCTCTCGAGGATCAGGCTTCGCAGGTCGACCTGGTCAAGCGGTCCGAGTCCGGCATGATCACCAATCCGGTCACCTGCAGCCCCGACGACACCCTGCGGGAGGTCGACGCGCTCTGCGGGCGTTACCGGATCTCCGGCCTGCCCGTCGTCGACGCCGAGGGTGTGCTGGTCGGCATCGTCACCAACCGGGACATGCGGTTCGTCACCGACCACGGCGTCAAGGTGCGCGAGGTCATGACCAAGATGCCGCTCATCTCCGCGCCGGTCGGGGTCAGCAAGGACGAGGCGCTCGCCCTTCTCCAGCGGCACAAGGTGGAGAAGCTGCCGCTGGTCGACGACTTCGGCCGGCTTCGTGGCCTCATCACCGTCAAGGACTTCACCAAGAGCGAGCAGTATCCGAACGCCGCCAAGGACCCGCAGGGCCGCCTCCGGGTCGCCGCCGCGGTCGGGGTCGGTGACGACGCCTACAAGCGGGCGCGCGCCCTGATCGACGCCGGTGTCGACGTCGTCATCGTGGACACCGCGCACGGTCACCAGCGTGCGGTCCTCGAGATGGTCGCCCGGCTCAAGAAGGACACCACCACCGACATCGTGGGCGGCAACATCGCGACGTACGCGGGCGCCAAGGCCCTGGTCGAGGCCGGCGCCGACGCGGTCAAGGTGGGCGTGGGTCCCGGCGCCATCTGCACCACCCGGATCGTCGCCGGGGTCGGCGTGCCGCAGATCACCGCCGTGATGGAGGCCTCGCGGGCCTGCCGTCCGGCGGGCGTCCCGGTCATCGCCGACGGCGGCATCCAGTATTCCGGTGACATCGCCAAGGCCATCGTGGCCGGCGCCGACACCGTCATGCTCGGTGGTCTGCTGGCCGGTTCCGAGGAGAGCCCCGGCGACCTGATCTTCATCAACGGCAAGCAGTTCAAGACCTACCGGGGGATGGGTTCGCTGGGCGCCATGCAGTCCCGCGGCCAGGCCAAGTCCTACTCCAAGGACCGCTACTTCCAGCAGGACGTCAACGAGGACAAGCTGGTGCCGGAAGGCGTCGAGGGCCAGGTGCCGTACCGTGGCCCGCTCTCCCGGGTCGCCCACCAGCTGATCGGTGGCCTGCGCGCGGCGATGGGTTACGTCGGCGCCGAGACCATCCCGGACTTGCAGGACAAGGGCCAGCTCATCAGGATTACCGCTGCGGGTCTCAAGGAGAGCCACCCGCACGACATCCAGATGACCGTCGAGGCTCCCAACTACCACTCCCGTTGATGAAGAAGAGGATCTGACATGCGTGACGTGGTGGAGATCGGTCTCGGCAAGACCGCCCAGCGCGGGTATCACCTGGACGACATCGCCATCGTCCCGAGCCGGCGGACCCGGGACGTGGACGACGTGTCCACGGACTGGAAGGTCGACGCGTACCCGTTCAAGATCCCCTGCGTCGCGCATCCGTCGGACGCCACGATGAGCCCGCAGTCGGCGGTCGCCCTGGGCCGCCTCGGCGGCCTGGGCGTGCTCAACGCCGAGGGCCTGTGGACCCGCTACGAGGACCCGACCAAGATCCTTGAGGAGCTCGCCGGGCTCGACGAGGAGGCGGACGCGACCAAGCGCCTGCAGGAGGTCTACTCCGAGCCGATCCGGCCCGAGCTGATCGCCGAGCGCGTACGCACGATGCGCGAGGGCGGCGTGACCGTGGCCGTCCGGGTGTCGCCGCAGCACACCCTGGCGCTGGCCCCGGTGATCCTCGACGCGGGGGTCGACCTGCTCGTCATCCAGGGCACCCTGGTCTCCGCCGAGCACGTCTCCACCACCGACGAGCCGCTGAACCTCAAGGAGTTCATCGCCGACCTCGACCTGCCGGTGATCGTCGGCGGCTGCACGGACTACAAGACGGCGCTGCACCTGATGCGCACCGGCGCGGCCGGCGTCATCGTCGGCATCGGCGCGGATGAGTGGTCCACGACGGACACGGTGCTCGGCATCCGCGTCCCGATGGCCAGCGCGATCGCCGACGCCGCCGCCGCCCGCCGCGACTACCTGGACGAGACCGGCGGCCGCTACGTGCATCTCATCGCCGACGGCGGCATCCAGACCTCCGGTGACATCGCCAAGGCGATCGGCTGCGGCGCGGACGCGGTCATGCTCGGCGAGCCGCTGTCGCTGGCCGAGGGGGCCCCGGCCGGCGGCGCGTGGTGGCACTCGGCGGCGAGCCACCCGAGCCTGCCGCGTGGCGGTTTCTGCATCGCCGGCGAGCCCGACGGCACTCTCGAGGAGCTGCTGTACGGCCCGGCCGACCGGCCCGACGGCCAGCTCAACCTCTTCGGTGGCCTGCGCCGGGCGATGGCCAAGTGCGGCTACCACGACGTCAAGGAATTCCAGAAGGTCGGCCTGGTCCTGGACCGCTGAGACAGGCGCCGCCGGGGGAGCGCGGCTTCGCCGCGCTTTCGCCGGTGGCACGTAACGTCGTTGCTGTGATGCAGCGAGGGCGTACCCGCAGGACAGCAACCGCTATGGCCGTGGTGACGGCGTTGGCCGTCGCCGGGTGCACTGCCGACGAGAAGACTTCGCGGGCGGCGGAGTCGCCGTCCGTGCCGCCGAGTTTCGCGCCCGGCGCCGAGGGGGCCGGCGACGCCTACTTCCCCAAGTACGGCAACGGCGGCTACGACGTCGCCGGGTACGACCTGAAGCTCAACTATGCGCCCGCCTCCGGGCAGCTCGGCGGCACGGCGACCATCACCGCCACCGCCACCCAGGACCTGTCGTTGTTCCACCTGGATCTGGCCGGGCTGACGGCCGCCGAGGTGACTGTGGACGGACAGCCCGCCACCAGCAAGGCCGACGGCAACGAGCTCGTCGTGACTCCGGCCGCCGGGATCGTCAAGGGCAAGGCCTTCACCGTCGTCGTCGACTACAGCGGCAAGCCGCAGCCGCTGAAGAACGAGGCACTCGGCGTCGGCGGGTGGCTGCGGACCAAGGACGGCGCTTTCGCCCTGGGGCAGCCCGAGTCCGCCAGCACCTGGTTCCCGGTCAACGACCATCCCTCCGACAAGGCCACCTTCGCGCTGGCCATGACCGTGCCCGACGGCGTCGAGGTGCTCAGCAACGGAGTGCCCGGCGAACGGGCCACCAGCGCCGGCAGGACCACCTGGCGCTGGACGGAGAGCAAGCCGCTGGCCAGCTACCTCGCGTTCGTGGTGATCGGGCAGTACCGGGTGCAGAGCACCACCCACGACGGCAAGCCGATGGTCATCGCGCTGCCCGACTCGCTGCCGGCCAGCAGCAACGCCGCTCGTTCGCTGGCCCGCACCGGCGCCGTCACGGACTTTCTCGCCACCCAGTTCGGGCCGTACCCGTTCGACGCCAACGGCGGGGTGGTCCTCGACGACGACCGGGTCGGGTACGCGCTGGAGACCCAGTCCCGCCCGGTCTACGGCAACACGTTCTTCGTGGGCCGGCCCAACACCACCGTGGTCGTCCACGAGCTGGCCCACCAGTGGTACGGGGACAGCGTCGCCCTCGCCCGCTGGCAGGACATCTGGCTCAACGAGGGCTTCGCCACGTACGCGGAATGGCTCTGGCAGGAGCACGAAGGCGAGCGGACCGCCCAGCAGTCGTTCGACCGGGCCTACTCAGGATTCGACTGGTCGGTGCCGACCGGCGACCCCGGCCCCGACCGTCTTTTCAGCGACGCCGTCTACCAGCGTGGCGCGATGACCGTGCACGCGCTGCGCCGCACGATCGGCGACCCGGCCTTCTTCGCCCTGCTCAAGTCGTGGCCGGCCGAGCACCGCGACGGCAACGCCACCACCGAGGAGTTCATCGCGGCGGCCGAGCGGGCCGCCGGCGGCAAGGACCTCGGGACGTTCTTCGAGGCGTGGCTCTTCGGCAAGCAGAAGCCGCCGCAGCCGTAGCTACTTGTTGACCAGTTCGGGGTGCTTGGCCAGGTAGGGCGCCGGGTCCCCGGCCGCCACCGCGCGCAGGAAGCCGCGTCCGGTGGCGGTGAGCTGCTCGCCGATGTAGCCGCCGCCGCTGTAGACGCCGTCGCCGGGCAGGCCCACCAGGGTCAGGCTGCCGGGCGTGAGGTCGCGCAGTGCGTACGCGTACTCGATCGGGGTCCGCTGTCCGGAGAAGACCAGCGTGTCGCCCAGCGCGTCCAGCACCGCCTGCAGTTTGGCCTGGTCGGTCGCCAGGCCGGCGTCCTCGGCCTTGGTGAGCAGCGCCTTGACGAGCTGCCGCTGGTGGCGCTGCCGGGTGTAGTCGCCGCCGGCGGTGTAGCGCTGGCGGGCGTAGTCGATGGCCTGCCAGCCGACCAGTTTGCGGGTGCCGGGCAGGTAGGTGGCCTGCGGGCCGACGTAGCCGCCACCGCCGGAGCGCAGCGTGCGCAGGCTGCCGTCGGGGCGGCGGTGCTGGGAGACGACCTTCTGGTCGATCTTGAGGGTGACGCCGCCGAGCGCGTCGGTGAGCTTGCTGAGACCCGCGAAGGTCAGCACCGCGCCGGCGTCGAACTTCTTGATGCCGGTGTATTTCGAGATGGTCCGGGCGAGCAGTTCGTAGCCTTGCGCCACGTTCGCCTTGTCGGTGCCCTTGACCTTGGCGCCGTCGCTCATCGCCTCGGTGAGTTTGTGCCGCCCGCCGCCGTAGCCGTTCTTGGCGAACGCCGGCACGTCGACCCGCAGGTCCCGGGGCAGCGAGTAGAGGTAGCCCCCGCGCAGGTCGGCGTTGACGTGCAGCAGCATGATGGCGTCGGCGTGCGGCTGCCAGTCCGGGATCGTCGTGCGGGTGTCGACGCCGAGGATCAGCAGGTCGAGGGGGCCTTGCAGGTCGGCGCCGGGCGGTGGTGCGGGGCTGGCGGAGGCGGGTGGCACCAGTGCCGGCGCCGAACTGGGCGCGGCCACCGGATCGGGCTCGTCCGTGCCGCCGCGCAGGGCCACGACGATGCCCACGCCGGCCAGCAGCAGCACCACGACCACGCCGGCCGCGGCCCAGAGAAGCCTCTTATTCCGCATGCTGGAACAGTAGGGGACGGTCACCACGTGCTCAATGCCCCGGTGATCTCGCGTGGTGGAACGGGGCATGGACATCGGCAAGATCGGCCGTACGCTGACCGCCGCGATTGCCGAGGCGGCGGTCGGACACGGGGAGGCACGTCCTAGATGAAGCACGTCACACGGCGGATAACCGTCGGGGCGCTGTCGGCCGTGGTGGTCGCGACGATGGCCGGGGTCACCACCTGGGCCCTCGCCGCCGAGACCCCCGCCGAGCTGCCGGTGCGGTTGATCGTCGGCACCAAGCTGGGCGCGGACACCGCGGCTCCGCTGCGCACCGTCTCGACCATGGGCGTGCGGACCCTGGACACCGCCGGCCCGGCCCAGCAGGCGATGGCCAGCCTGCGCGCGCACACCCTCGAGGTGTCCGCGGCGCGCAGCGCGAAGGTCATCGCGGCCCTGCGCAGCGACCCGGCCGTGGCGTACGTCGAGGTCGACCACGTGCGCAAGGTCTCCGACGTGACCCCGGACGACCCGATGTACACCGAGGGCCACCAGGGTGAGATCGACCAGGTGCGGCTGCCCGCGGCGTGGGAGACCACCACCGGGGACGCCGTCAAGATCGCCGTGCTGGACACCGGCGTGGCGAAGGTCGGCGACCTGACCGGCGCGGTCACCGGCGGCTGGAACTACGTCAGCAACAACAGCAACACCACCGACGACGCCGGCCACGGCACCACGGTCGCCTCGATCGTCGCGGCCCGGGGCGACAACGGCGCGGGCATGGCCGGCGGCTGCTGGAGCTGCGTGATCCTGCCGGTCAAGGTGCTGGACCGCAACGGCAACGGCTACGACAGCGTCATCGCCAAGGGCATCGTGTACGCCGCCGACCAGGGCGCGAAGATCATCAACATGTCGCTCGGCGGCCCCGAGTACAGCAAGGCCCTCTCCGACGCGGTCGCGTACGCGAACCGCAAGGGCGTGCTGGTCGTCGCCGCGGCGGGCAACGCCGGCAACACCTCCAGCCGCAACACCAAGATGTACCCGGCCGCCCTGACCGACGTGGTGGCCGTCGGCGCCACCGCCAAGGGTTCCGACGCCCGCGCCGGTTTCTCCAGCTACAACAAGTCGGGCGACTCCTGGGTCGACATGGCCGCCCCGGGCGTCATCGCCGGTATGGACCGCTACGGCGTCTACCACACCGACCAGGAGGGCACGTCCTTCGCGGCGCCGATGGTCGCCGGTGCGGCCGGCCTGATCAAGACGGTGCACCCGGCGTACACGGGCTGGTCGCTGCAGCTCTCGCTGCTCTCCTCGGCCCGGCCGATCGGCAGCTGGAACAAGTTCGGCATGCTCGACGCGGCCAAGGCCCTGACCATCGCCACCGACGTCACGCCGCCGGCGATCACGGGCATGGCCCCGCGGGCCGGCTCGCTCAACCGGGCCACGATCACGGTCACCCCGCACGGCGTCGCGGACGGTGGGTCGCGGATCAGCAAGGTCAACCTGTACGCGGACGGCGTCTACAAGGCCCAGAGCTTCACCGCGCCGTACACGCTGAAGTACAACAGCGCCGGGCGCAACGGCACGGTGAAGCTGCAGCTGCGGGTCTACGACAAGGCCGGCAACGAGACCCGGTACGACCGCTCGATCGTGGTGGACAACGGGCTGCCGGCGGTCAAGATCACCAGCGCGCCGAAGAACAAGGCGAAGGTCAAGGGCACGGTACGGATCAAGGCCACCGCCTCCGACGCCAACGGGGTACGCCGGGTCGAGCTGCTGATCAACGGCAAGGTGAAGTCGCAGGACACCTCCTCGCCGTACGCGTTCTCGTTCACCGCGTCGAAGCAGCCGAACCCGATGAAGGTCCAGATCCGGGCGACCGACAACGCCGGCAACCTCAGGCTCGACACGGCCCGCACGTACACGCGCTGACCGTCCCTGATCGGAAGCCCTCGCCGGGCGCTCTCGGCGAGGGCTTCTCTGCTCCCGGAAAGCACCCGGACCGGTCCGACGGTTCGCCGCCTCGGCGCCGACCGTGGGGGCATGAATCTGCGCGCCTTGACCGTCGGTCTCCTGGTAGGTGGCATCGCCCTGGCCGGCGGTAGCCCGGCCGTGGCGGCGCCGGTGGACGACGAGGCGCCGGTCTCGCTGATCGTCGGGCTGCGCACCGACGCCGACGTGGTCGGCACCCTGGAGCGCAGCGTCGAGGTGGTGGCCAGTGAGCCGCTGGCCGGCGCGGTCACCGTCGACGTCCCGGCCGACCAGGTGGGCGAGGCCGCCGACGCGTTGCGCGCCGACCCGGCCGTCGCCTACGTGGAACGCGACCAGGTCGCTCGGATCGCCGCGGTGCGCCCGGACGATCCCGCGTTCGGCAACCAGTGGGGCGTCCAGAAGACGCACGTCGACATCGCCTGGGAGACCACCCGGGGTTCCGCCGCAATCGTCGTCGCGGTCGTGGACACCGGCGTGAAGGTGCTGCCGGACCTCGCCGGCCGGGTGCTGCCCGGTCGCGACTTCGTCAACAACGACAGCAACGCCACCGACGACCAGGGGCACGGCACCATGACCGCGGGCGTGATCGCGGCCCGCGGTGACAACCGCACCGGGATCGCCGGGATCTGCTGGACCTGCCAGATCCTGCCGGTGAAGGTGCTCAACGCCCAGGGCTCCGGCTCGTACAGCGACATCGCGCAGGGGGTGCGCTGGGCGGCCGACCAGGGTGCCGACATCATCAACCTGTCGCTCGGCGGGGACGCCGACAGCCGGCTGCTGCGGGACGCGGTGGCCTACGCGACCGGCAAGGGCGCGCTGGTGATCGCGGCGGCGGGCAACGACGGCAGCTCGGCCCCGCACTACCCGGCCGCCATCCCGGCTGCGCTGGCCGTGGGCGCCTCCACCTCCACCGACAGCCGCTACTCGTGGTCCAACTACGGCCGGAGCTGGGTCGACATCGCGGCGCCGGGCTGCAACCCGGCGCAGGCGCGCAACGGCGTCGTCGGCAACTTCTGCGGTACGTCGTCGGCCACCCCGTTCGTCTCCGGTGTCGCCGCCCTGCTCGCCTCGACCTCGCCCACCCCGAGCGCAGCGGTCATCCGGACGGCGCTGACCAGCTCGGCCCACGGCATCGCCGGCACCTGGATCCCGACGTCCTCCGGCCGGGTCGACGCGGCCGCCGCCCTGGCCTCACTGCCGGTCACCGACGACTCGGTGCCGCCGGCCACGTCCTTCCGGACGCCCGGCGGCAACGCGCTGGTGCACGGGACGGTCACCGTGGCGGCGCAGGCGACCGACGACATCGGCATCGCCAAGGTGCAGCTGCTGGCCGACGGTGTCGTGGTGGGCACCGACCGGGTGGCGCCGTACAGCTTCTCGTGGAAGACCGGGGTGCGGCGCAAGGCCGTCACGCTCGGGCTGCGGGCGTACGACCGCGGTGGCAACGTGACCAGTGCCACCCGCCGGGTCACGGTCGACAACTGGGGTCCGTCGGTGCGGATCACCGGCGGCCCGGCCGGCGGCACCCGGCACGTACGCAAAACCAGGTACGTGACCGCCTCAGCCTCCGACAGCAACGGCGTGAGCCGGCTGGAACTGCTGGTCAACGGCAAGGTCACCCAGCGGTACGCGGGCAGCACGCACAAGTTCGCGGTGCAGACCTGGAAGCACGGCGCGGTCCTGACCGTGCGGGTACGCGCCTACGACAAGGCCGGCAACGTGCGGTACGCCCCGGCCCGGAAGTGGTACCGCTGACGCCGGTAAACTCGCCGTCCATGAGCACACCCCGCCCGGTTCTCGTCGTCGACTTCGGTGCCCAGTACGCCCAGCTGATCGCCCGGCGGGTCCGGGAGGCGCGGGTCTACTCGGAGATTGTGCCGCACTCGATGCCGGTCGCCGAGATGCTGGCCAAGAACCCGGCGGCGATCATCCTGTCCGGCGGACCGTCCTCGGTGTACGAGCCGGGCGCCCCGGTGCTGGACGCCACCCTGTTCGACAACGACGTCCCGGTCTTCGGCATCTGCTACGGCTTCCAGGCCATGGCCCAGGCGCTGGGCGGCACGGTCGCGCACACCGGCTCGCGCGAGTACGGCCGTACCCTGCTCACCCCGGACTCCGCGGCCGGCACCCTGCTCCGCGAGCTCCCCGCCGGCCTGCCGGTCTGGATGTCGCACGGCGACTCGGTGACCGAGGCCCCGGCGGGCTTCGCGGTCACCGCCTCCTCGGCCGGCGCCCCGGTGGCGGCCTTCGAGAACCTGGTCTCCAAGCGGGCCGGTGTGCAGTTCCACCCCGAGGTGGCGCACACCGAGCAGGGCCAGGAGATGCTCCAGCGTTTCCTGTACGACATCGCCGGCCTGGAGCCGACCTGGACGTCATCCAACATCATCGAGGACCAGGTCGCCGCGATCCGCGCGCAGGTCGGCGACAAGCAGGTCATCTGCGGGCTGTCCGGCGGTGTCGACTCGGCGGTGGCCGCGGCGCTCGTGCACAAGGCGATCGGCGACCAGCTCACCTGCATCTTCGTCGACCACGGCCTGCTGCGGGCCGGCGAGGCCGAGCAGGTCGAGAAGGACTACGTCGCGGCGACGGGCATCCGGCTCAAGGTGGTGGAGGCGGCCGACCAGTTCCTCGGGCACCTGGCCGGGGTCACCGACCCGGAGCAGAAGCGGAAGATCATCGGCCGGGAGTTCATCCGGACCTTCGAGGCGGCCGCCCGCGAGCTCGACGCCGAACGGCACATCGAGTTCCTGGTCCAGGGCACGCTCTACCCGGACGTGGTGGAGTCCGGCGGCGGCACCGGCACCGCGAACATCAAGTCCCACCACAACGTCGGTGGCCTGCCCGACGATCTCCAGTTCGCGCTGATCGAGCCGCTGCGCACGCTGTTCAAGGACGAGGTGCGCGCGCTCGGCGCCGAGCTGGGCCTGCCCGAGGAGATGGTGCAGCGGCACCCGTTCCCGGGTCCCGGTCTGGCCATCCGGATCATCGGCGCGGTCGACCGGCACCGGCTCGACGTGCTGCGCGCGGCCGACCTGATCGCCCGCGAGGAGCTGACCGCGGCCGGTCTGGACCGCGACGTGTGGCAGTTCCCGGTGGTGCTGCTGGCCGACGTGCGCAGCGTGGGCGTGCAGGGCGACGGGCGCACCTACGGGCACCCGGTGGTGCTGCGCCCGGTCTCCAGCGAGGACGCCATGACGGCGGACTGGTCCCGCCTGCCCTACGACGTGATCGCGAAGATCTCCACCCGCATCACCAACGAGGTGCCGGAGGTCAACCGGGTCGTCCTGGACGTCACCAGCAAGCCCCCGGGCACCATCGAGTGGGAGTGAGTCACGGCGCGGTCGGCGGCTGACCCCAGGTGGGGTCGGCCGGGTCGCGCCACACCGGCTGGGCCGGTGCGGGCTCCTCGGGCATCAGGAACCAGGCGATCGGGTACGCCAGCAGCGCCGTTCCCCAGGTGAGGGCGGCGAGCACGACGAAGCCGACCCGGATCAGCACCGGGTCGACGGCCAGGTATCGGCCGAGGCCGCTGCAGACGCCCGCCACGATGCGGTCGTCGAGCGGGCGGCGGAGCTGCTTGTAAGGGGCGACAGTCGGTGTAGTCATGCTCCAAGAGTGAGCCCCGGAGGTGCCTCGCCGCCTCGGTGACTGCCCCGATACGGACCCTGATTCAAGTCCCCGGGATGGGTGATTCGGGGGCATTGCTGACTGTTACTGCCCGCCTGCGCTCCGTGCGGAGAACCGCCCTGATCAGCGATTACTGTGGGCTATCGTCCTGTCAGGAATCCGACAGTTGTTGCTCGGAGGTAACATAAACCGGGCAAGATGCCGCCCGTGACCCCCGCACTGGAGCCGCTCCGCAGGATCGCGGCATACGCCGTCGCGACCGATCCCCAAGGCCGCGTCCTACTCGTCCGCGCCTCGACCCGCTCGGGCACCCCCGGCGTCTGGTCCCTGCCCGGCGGTGCCGTCGACCACGGCGAGGACCCCAACCACACTGTCGTGCGGGAAACCGCCGCGGAGACGGGCCTGTCCGTCGCCGTGAGCGGCCTGCGCGACGTGCTCGCCGACATGCGGTCGCTGCCGCACCGCGGCGTCACTATCCACACCGACCGCCTGATCTACGAGGTGACCGTCCGCGGCGGCAACCTCTACGACCGCGTCGGTCAGCCCACCGACCTCGCCCGCTGGCACACCCTGGCCGAGGCCGAGAAGCTGCGCCTGCGGCCCTTCACGGCGGCAGCCCTGGGCCTGTCCGCCGCGTCGGCCGACCTGCGGCCCGAGGAGGTGCCGGACTTCCCGTCCTTCTACGCCGTCGCCGGCCCGGACGGGCTGCACCGCGCGCAGCGCTTCGCGGCGTACGCGATCGCCACCGACCCGCACGACCGGCTGCTGCTCACCCGGATCGCCCCCGGCTATCCGGGCGCCGGGTGCTGGCACCTGCCCGGCGGCGGCACCGACTACGGCGAACAGCCGGGCACCGCGCTGATCCGTGAACTGGTCGAGGAGACCGGCCAGGAAGGCCGCCTGATCGAGCTGCTCGGGGTGGCGAGCCACCGGGACGCGGCCTCGCTGGGCCCCGAGGGCTACCCGATCGACTGGCACGGCGTCCGCGCCTTCTACCGGGTCTTCGTCGACGCGCCCACCGAGGTCGTCGTCAAGGACGTCGGCGGATCCACCTCCGAGGCGTGCTGGATGGCCCTCAAGGAGGTCGCCCAGCTGCCGGCGGACCAGCTGACCGAGGTGACGGCCGAGGCACTGCGGGCGGCGCGGCTAGCCTGAAGGGTGTGAAGGTCAGACGAATCGGCGCGTACGGCCTGTGCCGCGACGCCGCCGGCCGGGTGCTGCTCGCCCGTAACTCGCACCTGTCGGCGTTCCCCGGGCTGTGGACCCTGCCCGGGGGTGGCGTCGAGCAGGGTGAACACCCCGACGACACGGTCGTCCGGGAGTTCGCCGAGGAGACGGGCCTGACCGTACGCGTGACGGGCCTCCGTTCCGTGACCGCCGACGTGTTCCGGCTGCCGATGACAGATACGTGGGAACACACCGACCGGATCATCTACGACGTCGAACCGGTCGGCGGCAGCCTGCGCAACGAGGCCGAGGGCACCACCGAAGTGGTCGACTGGGTCGATCCGGCCGGCCTGTCGCTGATGCCGTTCACCGCGGTGGTGCTCGGGCGGGCGGGGACCCCTTCCGACGTACCGGATGATCCGGACGAAGCGGTCGCCCGGACGCCCGGCAAGGGTCAGCGTTTCGGCGCGTACGGGCTGGTCACCGACCCGGCGGGGCGGATCCTGCTGACCCGGATCGCCGAGGGCTACCCGGGCGCGGGACTGTGGCACCTGCCCGGCGGCGGCACGGACCACGGCGAGCTGCCGGAGGCCGCGCTGGCCCGGGAGATCCTGGAGGAAACCGGACAGCACGGACGGGTGACCGGCCTGCTGGGCACCTCGCACCGCTACGACCCGGCCGCGCTGGGCCCGGAAGGGGTGCCGGTCGATTGGCACGTCGTCCGGGTCCTGTTCCGGGTGCAGGTCGACGAGCCGACCGAACCGGAGGTCGTCGAGGCAGCGGGCGGCTCCACGGCCGCGGCGGGCTGGTTCGATCCGGACACGCTCGGTGATCTACCTCTGACGGAGGTCACCCGGGAGATGGTCGCCCGGCTGGCCGCCGAAACGGCTCATCGGTGATCGCTCTGGTGAGCCTCGGTTAGACTCGTCACAGGGCCAGGCAGTGAACGTGCCTCCCTCGCCCGTCGGAGGATGAAAACTCCAGAGGACGTCGTTGCACAAGGCGGTCGATGAGGTCTGCGAGGTCTATCGCCAAGACCGCTCGGCTATGCGATTGTGTAACCCGCCCAAATGACTGTCCGTAGACGTACGGGCGAAGGGCAGCACCCCGTGACGGCTCAAGCCGGCGGGCACCCGACCCCAAGATGGAGGAGCACGTGCCGAGAACCCCTTGGCGCCGGCGTCGTACGACGGATAGTCCCCGTCCCGCCGGACGTCGTTGGGCAGGCCGGCTGCGCCGTGGCGGAACCCTCGCCCGGCAGGCCCTGTTGGTGCGCGTGGGGCGCAGGTCCGGCGACGCCGGTCGAGCCGCCACCGCCACCCGGGCCGAGGTGATCTACACCGGCACTGAGCTCGTCCCGTCCCCGTACGGCCGCGGTCGCACGGTCGCCACCTCCGGCAGCCACGGCCCCGCGGTCATGGCCCAGCCGGTCGTGGTCGAGGCCGACTCCGCCTCCCTGCTGCCCGGCGCGCACACCCTGCGCCGCCGGATCAGCTTCGCGCTCGTCAACGCGTGCACCCTGGCCAGCCTCGGCCTGGGCCTGCTGGCGATCTTCCTGGCCATGCAGGGCGACCCCCGGATCGCGGCGGCCTGCCTGGTGGCCTGCGTCGGCTTCGACGGGCTCGACGGCGCCCTGGCCCGCCGGCTGGGCGTCTCCAGCCCGTTCGGCGCGCAGATGGACTCGCTGGCCGACATGTGCTCGTTCGGCCTGGCCGCGCCGGTCGTGGTCTACGCCGCGCTGTCGCACACCGTGCCGACCGCCTTCGCGGCCGTCGCCTGCATGCTGGTGGCCGGCTGCGCCGCGATCCGGCTGGCCCGCTTCAACGTCTCGCCCAAGGACGGCAAGTTCTTCTCCGGCGTGCCGACCACCCTGGTGGCGGCCGTGCTGGCGCTGACCGTGCTGATCGAGCTGCCGCTGCCGGGCATCGCGGTGGTGGGCGGCGTGGCGCTGCTGGCGTTCGCGATGGTGTCCAGCTTCCCGTACGCGAAGCTGGCCCGGCTCGTGAAGCTGCCGCCGTGGCTGTGGCTGCTGCCGATCGTGGGCGCGCTGGTGGACCCGCGACTGACGTTCGTGCTGCTCGTGGGGGCGTACGTGCTCAGCGGCCCGCTGATGTGGATGCGCGCCAAGCGGTTTTGATCTTTCCGGACGTCAAAAGGGCCGGCCCGCACGGGCCGGCCCTTTTGCGTCGGATCACTACTTCCAGCGGGCGATGACCGAGCTGGCGCCGATGACCTTGTCACCCACGGCGACGACCGCCTCGGCGCGGTCCGCCGGCAGGTAGACGTCCGTGCGGGAACCGAAGCGGATCAGGCCCATCCGCTCACCCTTGGCCACCAGGGTGCCGACCGGCGTGCGCTGCACGATCCGCCGGGCGATCAGGCCGGTGCGCTGGGCGACCACGACCGTGCCGTGGTCGGTGTCCAGCACCGTGTACGCCGCCACGTTGTGCTCGGCGGCCGCGGTCATGGCGTTGGCGTAGCCGCCGTCGATCACGAAGTAGTCCGTCACCCGGCCGGCCACCGGCACCCGGTTGACGTGCACGTCCAGCACCGACAGGAACACGGCGATGCGCAGGAACTCGCCCGTGCCCAGACGCTCGTCGGTGAGCCGCTCCACGGAGAGCACCCGGCCGTCACTGGCGGCCACGACGGCGTTCGCCTCGGTGGGCACATCACGCTCAGGGTCCCGGAAGAACGCCGCGACCGGAGCCGCCGCCAGCGCCGGGAGCAGCCACAACTTCGACTTCGGCCGCAGCGTACGGGCCAGCCCGGCCAGGCCCAGCGCGATGCCGGCGGCCGCGACCCCGTTGGAGTCGATGTGCATGGACCGGGTGACCGGCACGCTCGACGGCCGGTACGCCGGCGCCAGCGTCGCGGCCACCTTGGTGTCGGCCTGGCTGAAGCGCAGCTTGTGCACGCGCAGCGGCGGCTGGTTGCGGGTCACCAGGTCGGTGCCGACCCCGAAGAGGGCGCTCTGCCGGAAAAGCTCGGCGGCGGCGCCTCCGGTGCGTCCGGGGACCGCCGGGGTCGCCACGGAGATCACAGCGCCCTCGGTGAGGTACTTGGACAGGCTCTCCAGGACCGCCCGGGCCTCCTCGGCGGTGCCGGTGAGCGGCTCGCCCAGGATGATCACGTCGGCCGGGTCGGCCTCGGCCAGGGAGTCGACGATCCGGACCCGGTCGGCGATCCAGCTGCCCAGCCCGGTGATGTGGTCCCGCAGCAGCTCAGCGGTGCTGCGTTCGCCGGCGACCAGGGTCAGGGTGTCGCCGGGCAGCAACGCCTCGACGGCGGCGGCGACCACGGTCGAGGCGTGATCGGCCCCGATGACCAGGGCGGTCGTGGCGGCGTTGTGGCGGGCGAACTCGGCGGTGAGGGCGCGCGCGGCACGCGGCCCGACGCCGGTCACGGGTGCGGTGGACACGGCGGGAAACGGCGTCATGGCGGTGCGGGCTCCTCGCGCTGTCGGAATTTCCTCTGCTCGGAGAGCATATTGCGCCGGTCGCGGGCCCCACCCGTTGGTGTGACCCGCGACCGGCGCGCCGCGTCAGCCGCGCCGGGGCGCGCCGTCCTGATCCTCGTCCGGGCCGTCGCCGGGCCGCCCATCGTGGCCCGTGTCCTGGCCCAGATCAACGCGGGTGACCTCGGTCGTCGGCTCGTCCTCGGCCCCGGCGGGCGGGAGCGGAGCCGTCGGCTCATCCCCGGCCGGATCCACGCTCCCCAGCGCCGGCGCCGGCGCCGGTGGCGCGGAAGCAGACGCGGCGGGCGGTGCCGAAGCGGAGGCCACGGGCGGTGCAAAGGTGGGCGCCGCGGGCGGCGCGGATGAAGGTGCCGCGGATGTGGGGGCCGCCGGCGGTGCCGAGGCCGGGCGGGTGCCCGTCGCCGGGTCCGGGACCGGGTGCTTCAGGTACGCCGGGTGCAGGTCGACCCGGTCCGCCGGGTTGTCCAGCAGTTCCCGGACGATGTCCGCGTGCAGATCCGGCGGCAGGTCGCCCGGCGTCTCCACCTGGGCCTCGGCCTGCACCGGAGCGGGCACCTCGGTGCGCCGGCCGGAGCGGATCGCGCCGAGCAGCCCGATCGCGCCGAACATGATCAGGGCGCCGGCCACCAGCCAGCCCGCGGCGGGCAGCCGGACGGTCACGACCTGCGCGATCGCCCACCAGGCCGCGACGAGCAGGAAGAGCAGCCCGAAACTCAGTGAGATGCCGTCGGTACGGTGCGGCCTCATCGGGCCACCTCCAGGTCACCGGTGTTCAGTTCGATGGTCAGGTGCAGCGTGCCGCCGCCGGCGCCGTCCGATCCCAGGTCGGTGACCTCCTGCGAGCCGAGTTCCTTGCCGTCCCACTCGCGGCCGAAGATCCGGGCCCGGCCGCCGTCCATCCGCACCGTGGTGGTGGTGTCGACGTTGTCCGGCAGCAGGATCTTCATCTGGCCGACCTTCATCGCGACGGTGGTGGCCTGGTCCTTGCCGGTGAAGTCGACGGCGCGCAGGTCCAGGGTCGCCGTACCGATGGTGAAGTCGTAGCGGTCCGCGACCGCGGTGATGGTCTTGGGCCGGTAGGAGCTGTTGCCGAGCTCACCGCCCCAGGTCTCGGCGCCGCTGGAGACGGCCAGGCCGAGGCAGGCCAGCAGGGCGAGGGCGATGAGACCGCGGGCCCGGCCGAACCAGGCGCCGACGACCAGGCCCAGCCCGATCGTGGTCAGCGCGGCGGCGAAGTAGGCCGAGACGGAGACGTCGACGCCGGAGAGGTCGATCAGGGCCAGCACACCCATGACCACCACGATCATGAAGAACGTGATCCGGCCGAGCTTGGAACGCTCACGGCGCTGCTTCGGCGGGCGCGGGGGTCGCGGCGGGGCCGGCGGGGTCACTCGGTGGTGGCTGCCCTGGGCCCACGGCCCGTGCGGGGCGAACGGCGGACGGTAGCCACCGGGCGGCGGCCCGAACTCGGGCGGCCGGGGCGGCGCGTAGGCGGTGCTCGGTGGCACGTAAGCCCCCTGGGTGTAGTTGGGCGGGGTGTAGTTGGGCGGGGTGGGCGGCAGCGGCGCGCTCACCTGTTCGCGGGCCGGTGCGGCCGCGGCCGGGAACGGGGTCGTGCGGGGCTCGTCCGGAGCGGCCGGAGCCGGCGGAGGCGTGGGTACGGGCGGCGTGGCCGGGGGAAACGGGGCGGGATCAGCCGCCGTGGCAGCGGACCAGGCACCGGCCGGCGCGGGTCCCGGCGCCGGGGTGGCTCCGGGCGTCGACGCGGTCCCCGGCGCCGGGGCGGTGGCGTTCGCCCGGCTGTTGCGCCTGAGCAGCAGCCCACCGCAAACCAGCACCGCCGCCGCCAGCAGCGTGGCGCGGAAACCGTCGCGGACGATGAAAGCGAAGGTCAGCGCGGCCGCCCCGCCCAGAAGCACGATCGACAGCGGAGCGGTCGCCGAACGGCCCCGGCCCAGCAGCGACTCGATCGGGGAGGCGGTGTCGCCCTCGGCCGGGATCAGCAGCCAGCCGACCAGGTAGATCAGTACGCCGACCCCGCCGAAGAAGCCCAGCACGGCCAGCAGCACCCGCCAGAGCACCGGGTCGGTGTTGGTGGCGTTGGCGATCGCGCCGGAGACGCCGGCGACGTAACGGCCGCGGGTGGGCCGGATCAGCTTCTCCCGGGCGAATGTGGGCCCGCTGTCGGGCGCACCGAACCACGGCGGCGGCGTCGCACCGGGCGGAGGCGTCGCACCGGGCGGAGGCGTAGCTCCGGGAGGCGGAGCAGCGCCCGGAGGCGGAACCGCGCCGAAAGGCGGGACGGAGTCGGCCGAAGGCGGGGGAGGGTCGGCCGCCGGCGGGGCGCCCGGTGCCGGAGGCTCGTAGGCCGGTGGCAGGTCGGACGCGGCCGCAGCGGGAGCCGGCGCCGGAGGCGGGACAGCCGAAGGTGCCGGAGCGTCCTGCGACGACCCGGCAGCTTCGCGGGACTGGGCAGCTTCGTCGGTCATGGCTTCGATACTGGCGGTCCGGCGACCCGAACCGCCTCAGGCGGCGACCCTGACACCACCCTGAGATCCGGGGGTCCCGGTGATGGGGGAGTTTCCCCGTGGCCCGCGACCCCCCGGCCGTGTGACGATCGAACAGGCCGCAGCGCACGCCGCGCTTTGACCTGGAGGAGGAGCGATCACCGCCACCGCAGTACCCCCGACACCGCGCCGGCTCTACCGGCCGCGCGACCACCGGGTCATCGCCGGTGTCGCGTCCGGTCTGGCGCGCCATCTGGGCATCCCGGTGACCGCGGTCCGCATCGCGCTGGTCGTCCTGCTCAGCTTCAACGGCCTCGGCCTGCTGCTCTATGCGGTCTTCTGGGCGGTGCTGCCGCAGCAGCTGCCCACCGGCGCCGGCCGCACCCGCCGCGACCTCGCGCTGCTGCTCCCGTTCGGCGCGATCGGCCTGGGTGTCATCCTGCTGCAGGGCCTGCTCTTCGGGGACAACGGCGTGGCCGGTACGGCGGGCTGGCTCATCGCGGTCACCGCGGTCGGCGCGGGCGTGATCTGGCACCAGTCCGACCCGACCCGCCGCGGCCAGTGGGCCGACGCGACCCCGCAGGCACCCTGGCTCGCCGCCGTGGTCGCCGAGAGCGACCGCCGCTCGTTCATCTTCCGCTTCATCGGCGGCGGGGTCCTGGTCGCGACCGGCGTGATCGGCATCCTCGCCGTGTACGCCCCGGCCGGCAACCTCAGCGCCGTCTTCAACGGGGTGATCTTCGCGCTGGTCGGCCTGCTGGGGGTCGGCGTGGTGGTCGCCCCGCTGCTCTGGCGCACGTTCAGCCAGCTCCGCTCCGAGCGCGAGGGCCGCATCCGGGAGCAGGAGCGCGCCGAGGTCGCAGCCATGATCCACGATCAGGTGCTGCACACCCTGGCGCTGATCCAGCGCAACTCCGCGGACATCAAGGAGGTGCAGCGGCTGGCCCGGGGCCAGGAGCGCAGCCTGCGCAACTGGTTGTACAAGCCGAGCGCCTCGCCCACCGAGCGGTTCGCCGCGGCGCTCGAGCAGGCGGCCGCCGAGGTGGAGGACACGTACGCGATCTCGGTCGAGACCGTGGTGGTCGGTGACACCCAGTGTGACGAGTCGGTTGCCGCGCTGGTCGCCGCCGCGCGGGAGGCCCTGGTCAACGCGGCCCGGCACGCCGGCGTGCAGACTGTCTCGCTCTACGCGGAGGTGGAGGCCGAGGAGCTGAGCGTGTTCGTCCGCGACCGCGGCGCCGGCTTCGAGTTGACGGCGGTGGAGGATACGAGGCACGGGGTACGCGGTTCGATCATCGGGCGGATGCGGCGGCACGGCGGTAAGGCCGAGATCCGCAGCGCCCCCGGGGACGGCACCGAGGTACGCCTGACGCTGCCGGTTTCCCGGGAGAGCGTCACCGCCGGAAAGGAGACAGCACGATGACCGAGCCTGTAGCCGAGGAGAACCGGCGGCTGACCGTTTTCCTCGTGGACGACCACGCCATGTTCCGCGCCGGCGTCCGCGCCGAGCTCGGTGCCCACGTCGAGGTGGTGGGCGAGGCGAGCACGGTGGCCGAGGCCGTGGCCCGGATCGCCGCGACGACCCCGGACGTGGTGCTGCTCGACGTGCACATGCCCGACGGTGGGGGCCGGGCGGTGCTGGACGCCATGCGGCGTACCCATCCGCAGGTGAAGTTTCTGGCCCTGTCGGTCTCCGACGCGGCCGAGGACGTGATCGGCCTGATCCGGGCCGGCGCTCGCGGGTACGTGACCAAGACCATCTCGCCCGACGAACTGGCCGCGGCGATCCGGCGGGTGGCCGACGGCGACGCGGTGTTCAGCCCGCGGCTGGCCGGCTTCGTGCTGGATGCGTTCGCGTCCCGCCCGGACGTCCCGGTGGCCGATCCCGAGCTCGATCAGCTGACCAACCGCGAGCGCGAGGTGCTGCGGTTGCTGGCGCGCGGGTACGCCTACAAAGAGATCGCCAAGGAGCTGTACATCTCCATCAAGACTGTGGAAACTCACGTGTCGAACGTTCTGCGCAAGCTGCAGATGTCGAACCGGTACGAGTTGTCACGCTGGGCGGCTGACCGCCGGCTCGTCTGAAGGAGTTCCGCACCATGGTCCGCAAGGCCCCACGGCTGGTGGCGGCTGCGGCAGTCGCCCTCGTCCTGTCGGCGTACGGCTGCACGGACCATGGCCCGGACGAGGACGTGCCCGGCCGGACGGTGGTCATCGGTATCTCCGAGCCGGGGCATCTGATCCCGAGCAACACCGTGGACGTGAGCGGCAAGCAGGTGCTGTCCGCGCTGTTCCAGCCGCTGGTCACCTTCGACGCGCGCAGCAACCCGGTCCCGGCCGCCGCGCAGTCGGTCAAGGCCGACCCGACGGCCCGGACCTGGACCGTCAAGCTGAAGCCGGGACTCACGTTCAGCAACGGCGAGCCGGTCACCGCGGACAGCTATCTCGACGCCTGGAACTACGGCGCGTACGGCCCTAACCACCAGAGCGCGACCTCCTACTACGACCGCATCGACGGGTACGCGGATCTGCAGGTGCGCGACCCGGACGGGGACTCGGGCCCGCAGCAGGCCGCGGAACCGCAGACGAAGACCTTGCGGGGCCTGAAGAAGGTCAGTGACACCTCTTTCACCGTGACCCTGTCGGCGCCGTTCGCGGGCTTCGCCACCCTGCTGAATGACGTGGCCTTCTATCCGTTGCCCAAGGCCGCTTTCTCCGCGCCGGGAGTCATCGCCGGCGCCTTCGAGAACGCGGTCGTCGGCAACGGACCTTTCAAGATGAAGGGCGGATGGGAGCGCGGCAGCCGGATCCTGATGGAGAAGGCGCCCGGTTTCCCCGGACCCGCTCCCAAAGTCGACGGCCTGCTGTGGCAGATCTATGACGACGCCGCTGACGAGTACGCCGATCTGGTCGACGGCGTACTCGACGTGCAGACCCGCATTCCGCTCGAGCTGGTCGACCAGGCCACCGAGGACCTCGGCGGACGCCTGCAGAAGAGCCCGAACTCCACCTTCACGTTCCTCGGCTTCCCGATCTTCCAGCCGGACTTCGCCGAGCCGGAGGTGCGCCGGGCGCTCTCCCTGGCGATCAACCGCCAGGCGATGGTCGACGAGGTCTTCCACGGGACCGAGACGGCCGCGACCGCGTTCGTGTCGCCGGTGGTGCCGGGCTACCGGGCCGACTCGTGCGCGGAGTACTGCCGGTACGACCCCACGCGGGCCAAGGAGATGTATAGGGCGGCCGGCGGTCCCGCCGCCATCACGGTCTCCTACAGTCGGGACAGCGGCCCGCGGAGCTGGGTCGACGTCCTGTGCCGGCAGATCACCGCGTCGCTGGGCATCAAGTGCACCGGAGCCGGGGAGGACGATCTCGCCGCGCTGCTGGGCCGGGTCGAGAAGCGGCAGCCCGTCGGCCTGATCCGGCTGAGCTGGACGATGGACTACCCGCTGCTGGAGAGCTACCTCTCCCCGCTGTACGCGACCAACGGCTCGTCGAATCTCTACGGCTACAGCAACCCGGCCTTCGACAGCCTGCTGGGGGAGGGCTCCAAGGCGCCGAAGCAGGCCGAGGCGGTCAAGAAATGGCAGGAGGCGGAAGACCTCCTGGCTCAGGACATGCCTGTCATCCCGCTGCGTTTCGGGCAGAACCTGTTCGGGCACTCCGAGCGGGTCAGGAACGTGTCGATCGACTCCGCGCAGCGCATCGATGTGCTGAGTGTCGAGCTCGTCGGCTGACCTGGTCCGGCCGCGCCGTGCTGCCCGCGGTGAAGGGTGGCGAACCGCCCGGTTTGTGCTGGATCATTTGTGCGGTAATCGCCTCTGCGCTGCGCATTTGCACATATCCTGGGCCCGTATCGGATTGATAACACGTCTTTCGGTGCTGGGCCGGCAGGTGTCAGAGTTGCTTCGGCCTCACGCGCCTGTGGTGAGCCGCCGGGAGCTCAAGCAGAACGCTGTCGACGGCGGTGCATTGTGCGCGGGTTCCGGGGCTGTCGTCGTTCGGCCGTCGTGGTTGACAGGCGATGTATCGAGGTGTCAGAAGTTCCGACTTCCTGCCGCACCAGATCGGCGACCGCCGATCGGGGGCTGCGAGCAGGCGGGTGATCCAGATGTGATCACCAGATATGCACAAGAGGAGGCCCCCAACCATGAGAGTCTCGAAGCGGGCGAGGCTGGTCGCTATGACCGCGGCCGTTGCGCTCGTGGCGGCCGGCTGCAGCGGTGGCGACGACAGCGACACCGACAATGCCGGCGGCGATACAGCGAACGGTGCCATCACGATCGACGGCACCCAGCCAGAGGTCGGCCTGATCCCGGCCAGCACCACCGAAACCGGTGGCGGCAAGATCATCGACTTCATGTGGACCGGTCTGGTCAGCTACCCCAACGACGGCAGCGCCCCGGTCAACGCCGTGGCCCAGTCGATCAAGACGACCGACTCCAAGGTCTACAACATCACCCTCAAGCAGGGCACCAAGTTCCACGACGGCACCGAGGTCAAGGCGAAGAACTTCGTCGACGCCTGGAACTGGGCGGCGTACTCGCCCAACGGTGCGCAGAACTCCAGCTTCTTCAGCGACATCGCGGGCTTCACGGACGTCAACACGGCCGACCCCGATGACGACGGCCCGAAGAAGGCGCCGGAGCCCAAGGCCAAGACCATGTCCGGCCTGAAGGTTGTCGACGACTACAACTTCACCGTCACGCTGGCCACGCCCTTCTCGATCTTCCCGACGAAGCTCGGCTACAGCGCCTTCATGCCGCTGCCGGACGTCTTCTTCACCCAGAAGCCCGAGGAGTTCGGCAAGAAGCCGATCGGCAACGGCCCGGTGAAGTTCGTCTCCTGGACCGACAACGTCGAGATCAAGCTGACCCGGTTCGACGACTACACGCTCGACGACAAGGTCAAGATCAAGGACGTCACGGTCAAGATGTACCAGGAGGACACGGCCGCGTACGCCGACCTCCAGTCGGGCAACCTCGACTTCCAGCAGCAGATCCCGGTCTCGGCGCTCGCCGGCGACAAGTGGAAGTCCGACCTCGGTGACCGCGCGCTCAACGTGCCCACCCCGGTCACGGGCATCATCGCCTTCCCGCTGTACGACAAGCGCTTCCAGAACGTCGACCTGCGCCGGGCGGTCTCCAAGGCGATCAACCGCCAGGAGATCACCGAGAAGATCTTCTTCAACTCCCGGACCCCCGCGGACAGCTGGGCCAACCCGCTGACCCCGGGCAACCAGGCCGGCAACTGCACCGCGTGCAAGTTCGACCCCGAGGGTGCCAAGGCCGACCTGGCCAAGGCCGGCGGCTTCACCGGTGAGATGGTGCTCTACTACAACGCGGACGCCAGCCACAAGGAGTGGATGGAGGCCGTCGCGCAGAGCGTGAAGAACGTGCTCGGCATCAATGTCCGCGCCGAGGGCATCCCGACCTTCGCCGTCTTCCGCCAGGGCATCAACGCCAAGCAGATGAAGGGCCCGTACCGCGCCGGTTGGCAGCAGGACTACCCGGACGTCGAGAACTGGATCGGTCCGCTGTACGTGACCGGCGGCTCGTCGAACGACGGTAGCTACAGCAACCCGAAGGTGGACGCGCTCTACAAGGAGGGCACCGCGGCGGCCGACGTCGAAGCGGCGCACGCCAAGTTCGCGGAGGCGGTGAAGCTGATCGACCAGGACGTGCCGACCATGCCGATCTACTTCTCGAACCAGCAGTCGGGCACCTCCGACAAGGTGAAGAACGTCAACACCACCAACGTCGGCGAGATCGACCTCTCCTCGGTCGAGATGGCATAGGCGTAGCTCTTACAGTCTCAGGTCCGGCTCCGCACTCAGGGAGCCGGACCTGAGTCGGTCTGTGAGAGGCGTCTCGACGCCTGCTGGTACACACTGGGCAACACGAGCGCCCACATCCGCACGGGGCGCCACAAGCGCCCGTCTCTGGGAGGACCTATGGGCCGTTACATCGTCAGACGGCTACTTCAGCTAGTCCCCGTTTTCATCGGAACCACCTTTCTCATCTACTGGCTCGTCTGGTCCGTCCCTGGCGATCCCTTTGCGGGCAAGTGTGGCGACCGTCCGTGTCCTGCGAACTACATCCAGGTCATGACGGAGAAGTTCAACCTCGACAAGCCCCTGTACGTGCAGTACTTCACGTACATGAAGAACCTGCTCCAGGGTGACTTCGGCTCGACGTTCGGTGGCCGGTCGATCAACGACCTCATCGCGGCGGCGTACCCGAACACCATCAAGCTGGCGTTCGTCGCCCTGGCGGTGGAAGCGCTCATCGGTCTCACCGCGGGTGTGCTGACCGGTCTGCGGCGCAACGGCTTCCTGGACAATCTGGTCCTGGTCTCGACGCTGTTCCTCATCGCGCTGCCGACGTTCGTCACCGGCTTCGTGCTGCAGTACCTGTTCGGCGTCCAGTGGGGCGTCATCAAGCCGACGGTCTCCAACCCGCCGTCGTTCACCGAGCTGCTCATCCCCGGCTTCGTGCTGGGCAGCGTGTCGATGGCGTACGTCGCCCGGCTGGCCCGCACGAGCATCGCGGAGAACCGGAGCGCCGACTACGTGCGGACCGCCATCGCGAAGGGCCTGCCGATGCGGCGGGTGGTCGGGGTGCACCTGCTGCGCAACTCGTTGATCCCGGTCGTCACGTATCTCGGCACCGACCTCGGTGCCCTGATGGGTGGCGCAATCGTCACCGAGGGCATCTTCGGTATCAACGGAATCGGGCGGGAAGTCTACCGGGCGATCGTGACCAAGGAAGGCGCTACGGTGGTCTCCATCGTCGTCATCCTGGTGCTCGTCTACCTGGTGATGAACCTGCTGGTCGACATGCTGTACGCCCTCCTGGACCCGAGGATCCGCTATGAGTGATCCGAACATGAGCTCGATGGTCACCACGCCACGAGCCGAGCAACCCACCGCGCCCGGGGCCACCGCCCCGACGAATGCGGGACTGCCGGAGAACCAGCGGGCCGACAAGCCCCGCGGTCTTCTCGGCGACGCCTGGCGTGATCTGCGCCGTAAGCCGCTGTTCTGGATCTCCGCGTTCTTCATCGTGCTGTTCCTGGTGATGGCGGCGTTCCCGTCGCTGTTCACCTCGGCCGACCCGAGCTACGGCACCCTGTCGCGCAGCCGCGTCGGCCCGTCCGCCGACGCCTGGTTCGGCTACGACGTGCAGGGCCGTGACGTGTACGCCCGGGTCATCCACGGTGCCCGCGCGTCGATCATGGTGGCGGTGCTGTCGACCCTCGGTACCGTGCTGATCGGTGGCCTGGTCGGCGTGGTCGCCGGCTTCCGCGGTGGCTGGTTCGACGCGATCCTGTCCCGGGTGGCCGACATCTTCTTCGGTCTGCCGTTCGTGCTCGGCGCGATCGTCATCCTGTTCACGTTCAACCCGCCGGGGGCCAACCGCGGCGAGTTCGAGATCATCATGCTGGTGGTCCTGTCGCTGGTCCTGCTGAGCTGGCCGGTGTCGATGCGGATCATGCGATCGTCGGTGCTGGCCACCAAGGAGGCCGACTACATCGTGGCGGCCCGGGCCCTGGGCGCCAGCAACCTGCGGATCGTGTTCAAGCACCTGATCCCGAACTGCCTGGCCCCGCTCCTGGTCTACTCCACGATCCTGGTGGGTTCCTTCATCGGTGCGGAGGCGACGCTGTCGTTCCTCGGCGTGGGTCTGCAGTCGCCGGTGGTGTCCTGGGGCGTCATGATCAACGAGTCCCAGAACTACATCCGCGTCTCGCTGTATCTGCTGCTGTTCCCCGCCGCCTTCCTCGTGACCGCCGTGCTCAGCTTCGTGATGCTGGGCGAGGCCGTGCGCGAGGCCCTCGACCCGAAAATGCGGTAGGAGCCACCGTGTCCGAAGTTGTCATCACCGATCCCGAGTTCTCGATGACCGGCCGTCCCAGCGGCCGGCTCCTCGAGGTCGAGGATCTGCACGTCGAGTTCCGCACCCGCGAGGGCGTCGCCAAGGCCATCAACGGCGTCTCGTTCCACGTCGACGCCGGCGAGACGCTGGCCGTGCTGGGCGAGTCGGGTTCCGGCAAGAGCGTGACCGCCCAGACCATCATGGGCATCCTGGACCAGCCTCCGGGGCACGTCTCCGGCGGTCAGATCCGCTTCCACGGCAAGGACATGCTGAGCATGTCCGAGGAAGGCCGGCGCAAGATCCGCGGTCATGGCATCGCCATGGTGTTCCAGGACGCGCTGTCGGCTCTCAACCCGGTCTTCACCGTGGGCTTCCAGATCGGCGAGCAGTTCCGCATCCGCAAGGGGATGAGCCGCGCCGATGCCAAGAAGCGGGCGATCGAGTTGCTCGACCAGGTCAAGATCCCCAACGCCAAGCAGCGGGTCACCGAGTTCCCGCACCAGTTCTCCGGTGGCATGCGGCAGCGCGTCATGATCGCGATGTCGCTGGCCCTCGACCCCGAGGTGCTCATCGCCGACGAGCCGACCACCGCGCTGGACGTGACCGTGCAGGCCCAGATCATGGACCTGCTGGCCGACCTGCAGCGTGAGCGGCAGATGGGGCTCATCCTGATCACCCACGACCTGGGCGTCGTGGCTGACGTGGCCGACCGCATCGCGGTCATGTACGCCGGCCGCATCGTCGAGGAAGCCAACGTGCACGACCTGTACGCGCGGCCGGCGCACCCGTACACCGTGGGTCTGCTCAACTCGATCCCCCGGATCGACGAGAAGGGCCAGGAGCTCCGCACCATCAAGGGGCTGCCGCCGAACCTCATGCGGATCCCGCCGGGTTGTCCGTTCCACCCCCGCTGCCCCAAGGCACAGCCTGTCTGCGTCGAGAAGGTGCCCCCGCTGCGTGTGGTGGGACCGGCGCGAGGCAGCGCCTGCCACTTCGCCGAGGAGGTTCTGCGCGGTGAGTGAGACCATTCTCGAGGCCAAGAACGTCGTCAAGCACTACCCGGTCACCCGGGGTGTGGTCTTCCGCAAGACCATCGGCCAGGTCAAGGCCGTGGACGGCGTCTCGTTCAGCCTCAAGCAGGGCGAGACGCTGGGCATCGTGGGCGAGTCGGGCTGCGGCAAGTCGACGCTGGCCCGGATGCTGATGAACCTGGAACGGCCCACCGGAGGCTCGGTCGAGTACCGCGGTCGCGACATGTTCACCATGCGCGGCGGCGAGATGCGCAAGCTGCGGCGGCAGATCCAGCTCGTCATGCAGGACCCGTACACCTCGCTCAACCCCCGGATGACGGTCGGCGACCTGATCGGGGAGCCGTTCGAGATCCACACCGACGTCGCGCCCAAGGGCAGTCGTCGCAAGAAGGTGCAGGAGCTGCTGGAGGTGGTCGGGCTCAACCCCGAGCACATCAACCGCTACCCGCACCAGTTCTCCGGTGGTCAGCGCCAGCGCATCGGCATCGCCCGGGCGCTCGCCCTGCGGCCGGAGATCATCGTCTGCGACGAGCCGGTCAGCGCGCTGGACGTGTCGATCCAGGCCCAGGTGATGAACCTGCTGGACAGCCTCCAGAAGGAGCTGGGCCTGGCGTACATCTTCATCGCCCACGACCTGTCGGTGGTGCGGCACCTGTCCGACCGCGTCGCGGTGATGTACCTCGGCAAGATCGTCGAGATCGGCACCGAGGACGAGATCTACGAGCGGCCGACGCACCCGTACACGCAGGCTCTGCTGTCGGCAGTGCCGGTGCCGGACCCGAACAGCCGTAGCAAGAAGGCGATCATCCGGCTCACCGGCGACGTGCCGAGCCCGGCGAATCCGCCGTCGGGATGCCGGTTCCGCACCCGGTGCTGGAAGGCGCAGGACATCTGTGCCGAGCAGGTTCCGGAGCTGGTGCAGCGGCCGGGCACGGATCACCCGAGTGCCTGCCACTTCGCCGAGGAGCGCGAGATCGTGGCGACCCACGAGGCCGGGACGCTCTGACCCGGCTCAGCTGATCCGCGCCGCCGTGGTCCTCTGCCGAGGGCTACGGCGGCGCGTTTCGTTGTGGGGGCACGCCCGCTGCGTCAGAGCGGTCCGCGGCCGGCCCGCAGCAGCAGCAACGCCACCTGGGTGCCGTCCGGGCCGAGCGCCTCGCGGAAGCGCTCGACGATCTCCCGCTCGCGGGACAGGACCAGCCGCGTGCCGCCCGATGCCATCCGGGTGCGGCCGACGTGCTGGGACAGGCGGGAACGTTCCAGCCACAGGTCGATCAGCGCCTGGTCGATCTCGTCGATCCGCTCGCGGATCGCCTTGATCTCCTCCGCGGCGGGTTCGGCGCCGGCGCCGGTCTGCTGGTCCATCAGGTCTGCGCTCATGTCGTGCTCCTCGGGTGCTGACGTCCCGGTCGGCCCGGCCCGGGCAGCATCAAGCCCCGGGCTCGGGAGCCCGGGGCTTGATGTAGGTCTGTCGTTCAGACGCGTCCTACGGTCGCCGGAGCTCCGGGTCCGTAGTAAAAAAATCGCGCCTGCTGGATCACGAAGCGAGTATGTACCCGGCTCGGGCCGCTCCGCAAGGAAACGGCCCGAACCGTGGGACGCGGCCCGATCAGCCGATCTTGGTGATCCGGTCGGCCGGGCCCGGCGCGATCGGGGTGCCCGCGCCGAGATAGCCGATCAGGGCGTCGACGTCGAAGCCCGGTGCCGTGGTGCGGCCCGTGCCCAGCGTCAGGTTGGTGAAGCCGTCGCCGCCGTTGGCCAGGAAGTCGTTCGTGGTGACCTGGTAGTTGGCGGCCGGGTCGATCGGGGTGCCGTTGAGGGCCAGTGCGCTGACCTTCGAGCCCGCCGGGGCGGTGCTGTCCCATGAGTAGGTGAAGCCCGCCGACACCTGCAGGATGCGCTGGGTGGTCTGCCCGCCGAAGCCGACGAACTGCTGCTCCAGCACGTTCTTGAGCTGCGCGCCGGTGAGGGTCTGGGTGACCACCAGGTTGTTGAACGGCTGGACGGTGGACGCCTCGCCATAGGTCACCTGGCCGGTGGCCTCCCCGCCGGCCGACGCCTCGGCGTCGAAGTCGGCCCGGATACCGCCCGGGTTCATCAGCGCGATCTGCGCGTTGGCGCTGGTCCTCGTCCAGGCCAGCTGGGCGTCCGCGATCACGTCACCGAGCGCCGACTCGCCGTTGGCGCCCGCCGTACGGGTGATGTCGCCGGTGATGGTGCCGACGACCCGGTTGGCGATCGGAGCGACCGCGGTGCGGTACTTGTCCGCGACCTTCTTGGCGCCGGGGTCGACCGTGGCCGGGTTCTTCAGGAAGACGCCGGCGGCGTCCTTGAGCCAGCCGCCCTTGCCGTCGGAGACGCCGTTCTCCACCACCACGTTCTTGGCGGTGATGTCGGCGAACCGGCCGGTGCGCCGGTCGATCGCGTAGTCGATGTCGGTGATCAGCTGGCCGTTGGTGCCGGCGCTGGTCACCACCGAGGTGCCGGCGGAGTTCGGCAGCGTGCAGGTGTAGAAGCGGTGGGTGTGGCCGGAGACCACCAGGCGGAACTCGGGGTTGAGACCCGCGACGATCGGCACGATGGGTCCGGAGAAGGCGTTGCAGTCCGAGACGCCGGGGACCGGGACCTGCTCGGAGACGTTCTGCTGGCCGCCCTGGTGCACGAGCAGCACCTGTGCCTTGACGCCGAACAGCTTGAGCAGGTGACCCCACTTGTTGGCGGTCTCGACCTCGTTGGCGAAGCGCACGTTCTGGATGCCGGCCGGGTTCACGATGCCGGCGGTGCCCTCCAGGGTGAGCCCGACGAAGCCGACCGGCACGCCGTTGATGAACTTGATGTCGATCGGCGGCAGGATCGGCAGGCCGGTCTTCTTGTTGATGGTGTTCGCCGCGAGGTAGGTGAAGTCGGCGCCGCCGAAGCCGTCGCCGTCCTGGCAGCCGTCCTTGGGGTGACAGCCACCGCGCTGCATCCGGATCAGCTCGTCGACGCCCTCGTCGAACTCGTGGTTGCCCACCGAGCTGACCTGCAGGCCGACCTCGTTCATCAGCTCGATCGTCGGCTCGTCGTGGAAGGCGGCGCTGACCAGGGGCGTCGCGCCGATCAGGTCGCCGGCGCCGACAGTGAGGGTCTTGCGGCCCTCGGCGGCGGCGTCGGCGCGCAGCTTGCGCAGGTAGGTCGCGAGGTATTCGACGCCACCGGCCGGAGTGCCGTTGACGACCGCGCCGCTGCCGGCGGGCGGGTCGATGGCGCCGTGGAAGTCGTTGTAGCTGAGGAACTGGCCTTTGACCGTCTTGCCGGACGGTCCGTAGGACACGCTGGCCGGGGCCATGCCCGGCAGGTACTGGGCGACGGGCGTGGTGGCCGGTGCTGCGTCGGGCTTCGTCGTCGGCAGGGTGGCGACGACGGCCAGAGCGAGGGCCGGTGCGGCGAGATGACGCAGCACGGCCCAGCCGCGGCGGCGGGGGTGGTCCATAGTATTCGGTCTCCCGGTCGGGTAACGGAGCAACCAACGCCTGACAGCCTGCTGTATCGACGCTGGTCAGCGCTACGGCCTGGGGATGACAGGTTGGTTGCGGCGCGGAGGCGTGGACTGCCTCGAAAGATTGTCGGGGGTGCGGCATAGACTTGTCCGGCGATGCGAGCCCTTCCGGAAAATTCCCAGCCCCTGTTTACGATGCCGCCTGTCCAGGAGGGGAAAACCCCTGGTCAGGAGGCCCCGCCCAGGCGGCAGCCGGTCCGGCGGACGGATCCGGAGACGCTGCTCGAGGGGCTCAACGGGCCGCAGCGCGACGCGGTGACCCACGCCGGCTCGCCCCTGCTGATCGTCGCCGGTGCCGGTTCGGGCAAGACCCGGGTGCTGACCCACCGGATCGCCTACCTGCTGGCCGCGCGGGACGTGCATCCCGGTCAGATCATCGCGATCACCTTCACCAACAAGGCCGCCGGGGAGATGAAGGAGCGGGTCGCCGCCCTCGTCGGTCCCCGGGCCCGGCTGATGTGGGTGTCGACCTTCCACTCCGCCTGCGTGCGCATCCTGCGGGCCGAGCACGAGCACGCCGGGCTGAAGAGCACCTTCTCCATCTACGACGCTGATGACTCGCGGCGGCTGATGCAGCTCGTCGCCCGCGAGCTCGACCTGGACCCGAAGCGCTACACGGCCCGCGGCCTGGCCGCCCAGGTCTCCAACCTGAAGAACGAGCTGGTCGAGCCGGAGGAGTTCAAGGACCGGGCGAAGGGCCCCAACGAGCGGGCCGTCGCCGAGGCGTACGTGCTGTATCAGCGCCGCCTCAAGGAGGCGCACGCCCTCGACTTCGACGACATCATCATGGCGACCGTGCATCTGTTGCAGTCGCACCCGCACGTCGCGGAGGCCTACCGCCGCCGCTTCCGGCACGTGATGGTCGACGAGTACCAGGACACCAACCACGCCCAGTACATGCTGGTCAAGGAGTTGGTCGGGCCGGCCGAGGGCGAGATCGAGCCGGGCGAGCTGTGTGTGGTGGGCGACGCCGACCAGTCGATCTACGCGTTCCGCGGCGCCACCATCCGCAACATCCTGGAGTTCGAGCGCGACTACCCGAACGCGCGCACGATCCTGCTGGAGCAGAACTACCGCTCCACCCAGACGATCCTGTCCGCGGCCAACGCGGTCATCGACCGCAACACCTCCCGTAAGCCCAAGCGGCTCTGGAGTGACCAGGGCGCCGGCGAGCAGATCGTCGGGTACGTCGCCGACACCGAGCACGCCGAGGCCGACTGGGTGGCCCGCGAGATCGACCGGCTCACCGACAACCACGAGGTCCGCCCGGGTGACGTGGCGGTCTTCTACCGCACCAACGCACAGTCCCGCGTCTTCGAGGAGGTGTTCATCCGCGTCGGCCTGCCGTACAAGGTCGTCGGCGGGGTGCGCTTCTACGAGCGCAAGGAGGTCCGCGACGCGCTGGCCTACCTGCGCGCGGTGGTCAACGACGACGACACGGTCAGCATCCGCCGCGTGCTCAACACCCCCCGCCGTGGCATCGGCGACCGGGCCGAGGCGTGTGTGGAGGCACTGTCCACCCGCGACCGGATCTCGTTCGGCCAGGCCCTGCGCGGTGCCAAGGACGCCCCCGGCATCTCGACCCGCGCGGCCAACAGCATCGCCGACTTCGTCCAGCTCCTCGACGACCTGCGGGAGATGTCCCGGACCGCGCCGCCGGAGGAGGTGCTGGAGGCCGCGTTGCAGCGTTCCGGCCTGCTGACCGAGCTGGAGGAGAGCCTCGACCCGCAGGACCAGGGCCGGGTGGAGAACCTCCAGGAGCTCGTCAGCGTCGCCCGGGAGTACACCGAGCGGGTGGAGGCCCAGGCGGCGGAGGACGAGGACGCGCCCGCCGCGACGCTGGCCGGTTTCCTCGAGCAGGTGGCGCTGGTCGCCGACGCCGACCAGATCCCCAGTGACGATCCTGAGCACCAGGGCGTGGTCACCCTGATGACGCTGCACACCGCCAAGGGCCTCGAGTTCCCGGTGGTGTTCCTCACCGGTCTCGAGGACGGTGTCTTCCCGCACATGCGGGCCCTGGGGGACAACACCGAGCTGGAGGAGGAGCGGCGACTGGCGTACGTCGGCATCACCCGCGCCCGCCAGCGGCTCTACCTGTCCCGCGCAGTGACCCGGTCGGCGTGGGGCCAGCCGCAGTACAACCCGCCCTCACGTTTCACCGACGAGCTGCCGGGCGAGCTGGTGCGCTGGGAGCGCACGGCGGGGTCGTACACGTCGTGGTCGGGCACCGGCGGCGGTGTCGGCGGCCGTGGTGGCGGTGACCGGGGGCGTGGCGGCGGCTTCTCCGGCGGCACCCCGAAGGCGCAGCAGCTCGCCCAGCGTCTCGGCGTGGACGCGAGCAGGCTGACCACCGCGAGCGAGATGAAGCAGGCGCCCAAGGTGGCGGCCGGCGACCGGGTCAACCACCAGCGGTACGGCCTGGGCCGGGTGGTGACCGTGGACGGCCACGGTCCCGGCGCCCGGGCCCAGATCGACTTCGGCGACCAGGTCATGTGGCTGGTCCTGCGGCACGCCCCGATCGAAAAGATCTAGCGTCCCGCGCCGGGGCCGGCGGCGCGGCGGGGAATTCAGGGCTGGGTCGCCGGGGCGGCGCAGCCGGTGATGTCGACGCCGTGCTCATGCATCCAGGCGGTCGGCTCGATCGGGTTCTTGTAACTGCCCTGGTGCACCTCGAAGTGCAGGTGCGGGCCGGTCGAGTGCCCGGTCGAGCCCTCGTTGCCGATCTGGTCGCCGGCCGCGACCTGCTGCCCGACGGTCGTGGTGATCACGGACATGTGCCCGTAGTGGGTGAGGTAGCCGTTGCCGTGGTCGATCAGCACGGCGTTGCCGTAGCCCTCGGCGGGTCCGGCGGCCACGACGACGCCCGCGCCCGCGGCCCGGATCGGGGTGCCGTCCGGGGCGGCCAGGTCGACGCCGGCGTGCAGGCGGCCCCAGCGCGGGCCGAAGCAGGAGGTGGTCGCGCCTTCCGGCAGCGGGTTGACCCAGAGCGGCAGCGGCTTCTCCTTGCGGGCCTGCGGCACGAACGGCACGCCCTCGTCCACGACCTGGATGCCGGCTGCGGTGGCCGACAGGGATGAGGCGACCGGGGTGGGCGTGGCCGTGGGGGACGGCGAGAGCGTGGGCGTCGGGGCCGGGGCGGACGCGCTGGGCGCCAGGGTCGCCTGCGCGGCGGCCTGGCGGGTCTTCGCCGTGGCTGGGGAGGAGGACGCGCCGTCGGTCGCCGTCGTCAAACCTGCGACCCCCACGCCGGCCACCAGAGCGGCAGCCACGGCGTAACGGCCCTTCTCGGTGACCGGGGTGCTCGGAGCGCGGTGGCTGTGCAGCGGCGTCGTTCTGCGGTGGCGGCCGCGGACGTTCCGGTTCGCTCGATGCTGCACGCGGGGTGATCCTCCAGGTCTCGGTGTCCGACACCTGCCTGTCGGCACCGTCCTGCGGATCTTGAGGGCAGCGGGCCCGGTGCAACCGGCCCGGTTGCCGGACGGTTGCGGACATGGAAAACCGCCGGACCAGCAGCGGTCCGGCGGTGGGTGGAGCGGGATCAGGAAGCGGCGAGGTCGCCGTACACCGACTCGATGCGGAGCTTGATGTCGACGCCGTGCTCGCGCAGGAAGACGATCGGGTCGGTCGGTGCGCCCTTGACGTGCACCTCGAGGTGCAGGTGGGTGCCGTACGAGTAGCCGGTGTTGCCGACCTCACCGATGACCTGACCGGCCTTGACCTTGTCGCCGCTCTTCACCAGCAGTCGCCGGGAGTGGGCGTAGATCATCTCGGTGCCGTCGGAGTGCTTGATGGTGATCGCGTACCCGTAGCCGCCCTGGTAGCCCGCGGAGGTCACCTCACCGGCGTGCACGGCCATGTACGGGGTGCCCTCGGGCGCCGCCAGGTCGATGCCGGCGTGCAGCTTGCCGAAACGGACGCCGTACGCGGAGGTGAACTGGTAGTCGTTCAGGGGGAGCAGCCAGGCCTCGGCCTCGGCCTGCTCCTCGGTGATCTTGGCGCTGCTCTCGCGATCCTCGCCACGGGAGGCGCGTTCACCCTCGGCAGCGCGCTCGGCCAGGGTGTTGTCGGCGGACGAGGCCGCTTCCAGATTCTGCAGGACCGTGGGGTTGATGGTCTTGGCGTCCGGGAGCTGCGAGGCGGCTCCCAGGGCGACCACCCCGGCGCCGACGAACGCCGACGTGACGACGACTGCGTAGCGGCTGCGCGGAGGGGTAGGAACGCGGCGACGGCCGCGATAGCGGTCGGGCTCAGACGACAAGCGCTGACGCACGAACAACCCTCCGTCGGTGGCAAAGAGCGGCAGCCACCGGGCGGGGAACAGATGCTGAACGGTGGTTTGCCGAGCGGTCGGTCCGGCGTTAACCGGTTGACAGCCGTGGGCCACGGTAACGAAACGCAACGCCGGTCACAAGTCGCAGCGCCAATTCCCTGACAGTTAGCTGTCGGCATTAGGACGCGAATGTCCGAGTTGGTGGCAATTCTGAGGTGAAAGAGTGTTGGCTCTCCGTAACTGCGCTTCTAACGCAAAGTCATGTGACGTGGAATACGTTAATTGGTGCTTGCGCGCGGTGTCCTGATGGTCTTGGTGCCGGCGGGTAGTACGGAGCGGCGGCTTCCTCGGTTCAACCGTGCCGGGTTACCGTTCGTTCAGGTGGCAGTTTCCTTCTCGGCCGGCAGTGCAGCCGGTGAGCGCCGAAGGGGTCGTAGATGCAAGCACGGATCAGGGTCGTCGTCGCCAAACCAGGGCTGGACGGCCACGACAGGGGCGCGAAGGTAGTGGCACGCGCGCTGCGGGACGCCGGTATGGAGGTCGTCTACACGGGCCTGCACCAGACGCCCGAGCAGATCGTCGAGACCGCCATCCAGGAGGACGCGGACGCGATCGGGCTGTCTGTGCTCTCCGGGGCGCACATGACGCTGTTCCGGCGGGTGCTGGAACTGCTCGCGGAACGTGATGCGGCCGACATCGTGGTATTCGGCGGCGGCATCATTCCGGCCGACGACATATCCGAGCTGGAGAAGCTGGGCGTAGCCCATATCTTCACGCCGGGCGCGACGACCGCATCCATCATCGAATGGGTACGCGCCAATGTGGCCACGCCAGTGGCGTGACCAGACAATCGCAAAGAGTCAATAAGAAGTAAGGGAGAGGCCGGACGCACCCCTCACACGTCCGGCCTCTCTATGCACGATGCCCCGCCGCCACCCCTCGACCGACAGGGCATCGGCCGCTCTCGTCATCGCTCAGCGCTCCGACATCACACTCAACGACGCCCCCGAACCGGGGTTACGCGACCTGGGACGACTTTTTCGCGCGGTCCGCGTAGCCTCTCGCACCGTGCAGCCCTACCCCGTGGTCCCGCGCATCCCCGAGGACCAGCCCTTCATCGTCCGGCCCAGCGTCCGCAAGCGCGTGCTGGTCTTCGGCGGCTTCCTCCTGGCCCTGATGGCCATCCTCGGCTGCGTGCTCGGCCTGGGGGCGATCGGCTCCGACAACGGCCCGGCCCTGCTGGCGCTCTTCCTGGTGATCAGCGTCGTCTTCGCCGGCCTGTTCGGCCTGCAGATCTGGCTGCTCGCCGGCGGCGGCCCGGTGCTCGCGGTCGGGCCCGCCGGCCTGTGGATCAAGACCCGGCCGAGCCGGGGCCAGGCCATCTGGCTGCCCTGGGAGGCGATCGGCATGATCTCCCGGCGGCGCTGGAGCCTGGAGAAGATGCTCTGCGTGGCTCCCCGCGACCCCCGGGCCGAGCAGAAGCTGGGCGCGTTCACCGCCTTCGACTCCATGGTCACCCAGGCCGCGTTCGGCACGGGCTTCACCGCGACGCTCAACTACGCCGACAAGAGCGAGCAGGAGATCCTGCAGGCCGTCGCCTACTTCGCGGCCGGCCGCGTCCCCCTGACCTAGCCCGGCGGCTGTGTGGTCTTGCACACCGTGCACCCGCGGCGGCGCACCCGGTGGTGAGGTGGCTAGGCTGCGAAATGAGGCCTCTGGGCCGACATTTCTCTCACGCTGGCGGCGACGCAACGACGCGCCGCGGACATCAGGTCGGGACGCGGGTACGCGGCTTGCCGGGGCAAGCGTCGCGAGCGAAAGGAGACACGTGGACCTGTTCGAGTATCAGGGGCGCGACCTGTTCGAACGGCACGGGCTGCCCGTGCTGGGCGGCGGCGTCGCCGAGACCCCGCAGGAGGCCCGCGCGATCGCCGAGCGACTCGGCGGCAAGGTCGTGGTCAAGGCGCAGGTGAAGGTCGGCGGCCGCGGCAAGGCCGGCGGCGTCAAGCTCGCCGACGGCGCGGACGAGGCCGAGGCTCGCGCGACGGACATCCTCGGGATGGACATCAAGGGCCACACCGTGCACAAGGTGATGCTCGCGGAGACCGCGGACATCAAGGAGGAGTACTACTTCTCCTACCTGCTCGACCGGGCCAACCGCACCTTCCTCTGCATCGCCTCCGTGGCCGGCGGCATGGAGATCGAGACGGTCGCCGAGGAGGACCCGGAGCGGGTCGCCAAGATCGCGATCGACGCCAACGAGGGTGTCACCGAGGCCAAGGCGCGCGAGATCGTCACCGCCGCCAAGTTCCCGGCCGAGGTCGCCGAGCCGATCGTCGACATCGCGGTGAAGCTCTGGCAGGCCTTCGTGGCCGAGGACGCGACGCTGGTCGAGGTCAACCCGCTGGCCAAGGTCGGCGACGGCCGGGTGCTGCTGCTGGACGCGAAGATCACCCTGGACGAGAACGCCGGCTTCCGGCACCCCGACCACGAGGCGCTGATCGACCAGTCCGCGGTCGACCCGCTGGAGCAGGCGGCCAAGGCCAAGAACCTCAACTACGTCAAGCTCGACGGCGAGGTCGGGATCATCGGCAACGGTGCCGGCCTGGTCATGTCGACGCTCGACGTGGTCGCGTACGCGGGCGAGGGGCACGGCGGCGTCAAGCCGGCCAACTTCCTCGACATCGGCGGCGGCGCCAGCGCCCAGGTCATGGCCAACGGCCTGGAGATCGTGCTGGGCGACCCGGCGGTCAAGTCGGTCTTCGTCAACGTCTTCGGCGGCATCACCGCCTGCGACGAGGTCGCCAACGGCATCATCCAGGCCCTCGCCCTGCTCGGTGAGCGCGGCGAGGCCGTCACCAAGCCGCTCGTGGTCCGCCTCGACGGCAACAACGCCGAGGCCGGCCGGGCGATCCTGGACCAGGCGAACAACCCGCTGGTGCAGCGGGTGGACACGATGGACGGTGCGGCCGAGCGCGCCGCCGAGCTCGCAGCTGCGGGGAAGTGACGACATGGCTATCTGGCTCACCAAGGACTCCAAGGTCATCGTCCAGGGCATGACCGGCGCGGAGGGCTCCAAGCACACCCGCCGGATGCTCGCCGCGGGCACCAACGTGGTCGGCGGGGTCAACCCGCGCAAGGCCGGCACGACCGTGGACTTCGACGGCACCTCGCTGCCGGTCTTCGCGTCCGTCGGCGAGGCGATGAAGGAGACCGGCGCCGACGTGTCGGTCATCTTCGTGCCGCCGGCGTTCACCAAGGGTGCGGTGCTCGAGGCGATCGACGCCGAGATCCCGCTGGCCGTCGTCATCACCGAGGGCGTGCCGGTGCAGGACTCGGCCGCGTTCTGGGCGCACAACATCGCCCAGGGTCAGAAGACCCGGATCATCGGCCCGAACTGCCCCGGCATCGCCTCGCCGGGCGCCTCCAACGCCGGCATCATCCCGGCCGACATCACCCCCGGTGGCCGCATCGGCCTGGTCAGCAAGAGCGGCACGCTGACCTACCAGCTCATGTACGAGCTGCGCGACATCGGCTTCTCCACCGCGGTCGGCATCGGCGGCGACCCGATCATCGGCACCACCCACATCGACGCGCTCAAGGCCTTCCAGGAGGACCCGGAGACCGACGCGATCGTGATGATCGGTGAGATCGGCGGCGACGCCGAGGAGCGCGCGGCCGAGTTCATCAAGGCGAACGTGACCAAGCCGGTCGTCGGCTACATCGCCGGCTTCACCGCTCCGGTCGGCAAGACCATGGGCCACGCCGGCGCGATCATCTCCGGCTCGGCCGGCACCGCCGACGCCAAGAAGGAGGCCCTCGAGGCCGCCGGCGTCAAGGTCGGCAAGACCCCGAGCGAGACCGCGCGGCTCATGCGCGAGGTCATGAGCTGACATTGGTACGGCCACAGGCGCGCCGCGGCCCGGACGGTTCACGTCCGGACCGCGGCGCGTCGCTGTGTCCGGCGACTTTCCGCCGCGCCCGGCCTCGGCAACCGTCCTCGGCGGCGGACCACCTCCCGCGTACGGGACGCGATGCGTACCTTATGGCGGGGATTGCGGCCCGGGGAGCGGTTGTTTCGGGCGGTTTGCCAGTCCCGGGGTCCGCACAGGCGTTCGGCTGTGGGGCTTTCCGGCGGTCGATGTGCGGCGCGTCGCCGTTTCTGCGTCGCCGCAGGCCGTCCGGCGTGGAAAAGTAGGCCGCGATGCCGACCACCCCCGACCGTCGCGACGGTCGACCCGCCGGCTCGGAGGACCAGTTCGAGGCCGCCGAGGCCGTTCACCTTGCCGCCCGCGAGACGGTCACGGTGCGCCCGTCGGCACCCGAGCGCCCCACCGTCCGGGTCGATCCGGGCGACCGCGCCACCGTGCGGATCGATCGGGGCAACCACCAGACGGTCAAGCTCCCCGGCCAGCGCCGCCCGCCGCCCGGCCCGGGGCGCGCCCCGCTGCCGGTGGCAGCTGCCTTCGCGACGTGCTGGGCCGCCCTGGTGTCGTACGTGCCGGTGGCCGCGGTCATCGGCATGGCCCGCACGCTGGAAGGTCAGGGTGGCCTGGGCGGTGCCGCGCACGCCGGGCTGGCCGGCTGGCTGCTCGGCCACGGCGTCCCGATCGGCACCTCGATCGGCCCGCTCGGCCTGGCGCCGCTGCTGCTCACCCTGCTGGCCGGCTGGCGCCTCAACCGCGCCGGCCTGCACGTCATCCGCGCCATCGGCGCCCGCCGCAGCGGCTCACCCCGGGTCGCCCTGCTGGTCGCCGGCATGATCGGCATCTGGTACGCGCTGCTGGGCGCCCTGGCGGCGGTGCTCGTCGACGGCAAGGGCACCGAGGTGTCCGCGGGCCGGGCGGCGTTCCACTTCTTCCTCGCCGGACTGGTGTTCTCCCTGATCGGCACACTGCGCAGCACCGACGCGCTGGTCGTGACGGCCCGCCGCATCCCACCGGCGCTGCGCCACGGCCTGCGCACGGGCGTCGTGGCGGCGCTGCTGGTGCTGGCGGCCGGGGCGGCCTTCGCGGGCCTGTCCGTGGCGGTCGGCGGGGGACAGGCGGCCGACATGATCTCGGCGTACCGGACCGGGGTGGCCGGGCAGGCCGGGATCACGCTGGTCAGCCTGGCGTACGGGGCCAACGGCGTGATCTGGTCGGCGGCGTACCTGCTGGGGCCCGGTTTCCTGTTGGGCGCCGACTCCGCCGTACGGGTGACTGAAGTGACCCTGGGCCCGCTGCCGACCGTGCCGCTGCTGGCCGGCCTGCCGAACGGCCCGATGGGCGCGAGCGGCGCGGCGCTGCTGGCGGTGCCCGTGCTGGCGGCGATGGCGGCCGGCTGGCTGCTGACCCGGCGGCTGGTGAACCTGCATCACGTGGTCGACGGGCACCTGGTGCACGGGCGTACCCCGGGCGACCCGGCGCCGGTCGAGCCGAGCTGGTCGCTGGTCCTCGGCGCGGCGGCGCTGTCCGGGCCGGTGGCGGGTCTGGTGCTGGGCCTGCTGTCGTGGATGTCGGGCGGGTCGCTGGGCGACGGCCGGCTCTCCGAGATCGGTCCGGTCCCGTGGCACGTCGCCCTGATCGCGACGATGGTGGTCACGGTGTCGGCCTGCATCGGCGCGGCCGCGGGCCGCGCGTTCCGCGCCCCGGCCCGCAGCTGATCCGGCTTTCGCCGGGATGCGCCTGCCGCGCCCCGGCCCGCAGCTGAACCGGCTTCCGGCGGCAGCCCGCCGGGATGCGCGGCGGGCTGCGGCCCGTTCCTGCCTGGCGCCGGCTCCGGCAAAAGCCGCCGGATAGGCGGAGGGCGCCCCGGCTCGGCCCGGCTCCGGCAAAGCGCGCCGGATGCGCGAAGGGCGCCCCGGCCGAAGCCGGGACGCCCTCGCGGTGGTGCCGCTCAGATCGTCAGGAGTTCGACGACATGAGGTCGCCCAGCGCGCCGGTGGCGGCCAGGATGATGTTGATGACGAGCGCCAGCACGATGACGCCGAAGGTCACGTAGGCGAGCGTGGGCTTCTTGCCGACCTTGCGGGCCTCGAGCAGGCTCAGCACGCCGAAGACGATGCCGAGGGGCCAGCAGCAGAAGGCGAAGACGATGCCGAGGACGCCCCAGAGCGTCACCTTGTCGTTGCCCGGCGCTGCGGGCGGCTGCTGACCGTAGTAAGGCGGTGGCGTCACGGGCGAATCCTCCAGATAAATCCGCGCAATGCGGTGATGTGCAAACCGGGCGCACGTGGACCATCACGTGAGCGGCCCGCAGCCTAACCGATGATCAGCGGTTTCCGCTGTCCTCGAAACGACCCGTTTGCCGTCGTCAGGGGCCACGACGATAGGGTGCTCGGGTGACAGACCCCGCGCCCGCCCGCCTGGTCGTCCTCGTCTCCGGCTCCGGCAGCAACCTGCAGGCTCTCCTCGACGCCGCCGCGGATCCCGCGTACGGCGCGAAGGTCGTGGCCGTCGGCGCCGACCGGGACGGCATCGCCGGGCTCGACCGTGCGGCCGCCGCCGGTGTGCCGACGTTCGTCGACTCCGTCAAGGCCTACCCGACCCGCGACGACTGGGATGCCGCCCTGACCGCCCACGTGGCCGAGCACAAGCCGGACCTGGTCATCTCGGCCGGCTTCCTCAAGCTGGTCGGCCGGGACTTCCTGGCCGCCTTCGGGGACCGCTACGTCAACACCCACAACGCGCTGCTGCCGTCGTTCCCGGGCATCCACGGCCCGCGCGACGCCCTCGCCTACGGCGTGAAGATCGCCGGGGCGACGTTGTTCTTCGTCGACGCCGGTGTCGACACCGGCCCGATCATCGCCCAGGTCAGCGTGCCCGTGCTCGACGACGACACGGAGGAGACGCTGACCGAGCGGATCAAGGAAGCCGAGCGCCGCCAGCTGGTCGAGTACGTCGGCCGGCTGGTGCGCGAAGGCTGGACCATCACGGACAGGAAGGTCTCCATCCCATGACCGTCGAGGACGGCCGCCGGCCGATCAAGCGCGCGCTGCTGAGCGTGTACGACAAGACCGGCCTGGTCGAGCTCGCGCAGGCCCTGCACGCCGCCGGGGTGCAGGTCGTCTCCACCGGCTCCACCGCGTCGACCGTCGAGGCCGCCGGGGTCCCGGTGACCCGGGTCGAGGAGCTGACCGGTTTCCCGGAGACGCTGGACGGCCGGGTCAAGACGCTGCACCCCAAGGTGCACGCCGGACTGCTCGCCGACCTGCGGCTGGAGACCCACGCCGCGCAGCTGTCCGAGTTGGCCATCGAGCCGTTCGACCTGCTGGTCAGCAATCTGTACCCGTTTACCGAGACCGTGGCGTCCGGCGCGACCGTGGACGAGTGCGTCGAGCAGATCGACATCGGCGGGCCGGCGATGGTCCGTGCGGCGGCCAAGAACCACCCGTCCGTGGCGGTGGTGACGTCCGTGGCGGCGTACCCGTTGATTCTGGACGCCCTGCGCGACGGCGGTTTCACGCTGACGCAGCGCAAGCTGCTCGCCGCTCGCGCTTTCGCCGACATCGCCGAGTACGACGTGGCGGTGGCGAACTGGTGCGCGACGACGCTGGCGCCCTCGGAGTGGCCGGAGTTCGCCGGGCTCGCGCTCAAGCGCGAGAGCGCCCTGCGCTACGGCGAGAACCCGCACCAGCAGGCCGCGCTCTACCTAGACCCGAACGCGCCGGCCGGGCTGGCCCGGGCCGAGCAGCTGCACGGCAAGGAGATGTCCTACAACAACTACGTCGACGCGGACGCGGCCTGGCGCTCGGCCAACGACTTCACCGAGCCGTGCGTGGCCATCATCAAGCACGCCAACCCGTGCGGCATCGCGGTCGGCGCCGACGTCGCCGAGGCGCACCGCAAGGCGCACGCCTGCGACCCGGTGTCCGCGTTCGGCGGGGTCATCGCGGTCAACCGGCAGGTGACCGTGGAGCTGGCCCAGCAGCTCGACGGCATCTTCACCGAGGTCATCGTCGCGCCGTCGTTCACCGAGGAGGCGCTCGCGGTCTTCCGTGAGAAGAAGAACCTGCGCGTGCTCGTGGCGCCGGCCTGGAACCCGCCGCCCGCGGAGATCAAGCAGATCGGCGGCGGCATGCTGGTGCAGATGTCCGACCGCATCGACGCCGAGGGCGACGACCCGGCGCACTGGACGCTGGCCACCGGCGCGGCCGCCACCGACGAGGAGCTCGCGGACCTGGCCTTCGCCTGGCGGGCGATCCGCTCGGTGAAGAGCAACGCGATCCTGCTCGCCCACGACGGCGCGACCGTCGGGGTGGGCATGGGCCAGGTCAACCGGGTCGACTCGGCGCACCTCGCGGTGAACCGGGCCGGCGCGGACCGGGCCAAGGGCAGCGTGGCCGCGTCCGACGCGTTCTTCCCGTTCCCGGACGGCCTCGAGGTGCTGATCGCCGCCGGTGTCAAGGCGGTCGTGCAGCCGGGTGGCTCCATCCGCGACAACCTGGTCATCGAGGCGGCCGAGAAGGCCGGGATGACCGTCTACCTGACCGGTACGCGGCACTTCTACCACTGATGGACGTCGTCCGGAACGACACGTTCGCGGGCCAGGACTGGGCCCTCGCCGAGGTGGAACGCGCACACTACGAGGACTGCGCGTTCCACGACGTCGACTGGTCCGAGGCGAAGCTGACCGGATGCACGTTCACCCATTGCGAGTTCGGCAATGTGCGCTTCAACGCCGCGGAGCTCAACGCCTGTGCGATCACCCAGTCAGTGCTGCGGCGGTGCTCGTTCTTCGACGCCACCGTGACCGGTTGCAAGCTCACCGGCTCGCAGTTCCTCGATTGTGGACTGCGGCCGCTGACCATCGACGGCGGTGACTGGGGTTTCGTCTCGCTGCGCGGGCAGAACCTCACCGCCGCCAAGCTCGGCGGGCTGCGGCTGCGGGAGGCCGACCTCACCGGCGCCGACCTGACCCGGGCCGACCTGCGCGGCGCCGACCTGTCGCACGCCCGGCTCAAGGACGCCGTCCTGAAGGGCACCGACCTGCGCGGCGCCGACCTGGACGGGGTCGCGCTGCACGGCCTCCGGCTGGACGCCACCAAGATCGACATGGCCCAGGCCGTGCAGTTCGCGACCGCGTACGGCGCCAAGGTCAGCGCCTGAACAGTGGTTTACCTCGCCCTGGGCGGCCCTGCCCGGTAATGCGCCGTTAACCGACTGATACGGTCCGGAAAAAGCGTCCCGCCGACTGGGAGTGAGAAGCATGGGCAAGAAGGTCACCGTCGTAGGCGCCGGTTTCTACGGGTCCACGACCGCACAGCGTCTGGCCGAGTACGACATCTTCGACACCGTGGTGCTCACCGACATCATCGAGGGCAAGCCCGCGGGTCTCGCGCTCGACCTCAACCAGTCCCGGCCGATCGAGGGCTTCGAGACCAAGGTCGTCGGCGTCACCACCGGCCCCAACGGTGAGGGCTACGAGGCCATCGAGGGCTCCGACGTCGTCGTGGTCACCGCCGGTCTGCCGCGCAAGCCGGGCATGAGCCGGATGGACCTGCTCGAGGTCAACGCCAAGATCGTGCGTACCGTCGCGGAGAATATCGCCAAGTACGCCCCCAACGCCGTGGTCATCGTGGTCTCCAACCCGGTCGACGAGATGACCGCGCTGGCCCAGATCGCCACCCAGTTCCCCAAGAACCGCGTCTTCGGCCAGGCCGGCGTGCTGGACACGGCCCGCTTCACCAACTCGATCGCCGAGACCCTCGCGGTGCCGGTCAAGAGCGTCAAGGCGCTCACCCTCGGCTCGCACGGCGACACCATGGTGCCGGTGCCGTCGCGCTGCACGGTCGACGGCAAGCCGCTGTCCGACCTGCTGCCGGCCGACAAGATCGAGGAACTGGTCGTCCGCACCCGCAACGGTGGCGCCGAGGTCGTGGCGCTGCTCAAGACCGGTTCGGCCTACTACGCGCCGTCGGCCGCCGCGGCCCGCATGGCCAAGGCCGTGGCCGAGGACTCCGGCGTCGTGCTGCCGGTCTGCGCCTGGGTCGACGGCGAGTACGGCATCTCGGGCGTCTACCTGGGTGTCGAGGCCGAGGTCGGCGCCGAAGGCATCAAGAAGGTCGTCGAGGAGAAGCTGACCGACACCGAGCTGGCCGGCCTCAAGGAGGCCGCCGAGGCGGTCCGGGCCAAGCAGGCGGACGTCGCTTCGCTCTGATCCTGCTGCGGGGAAGGCCGGGGCCTCGGTCCCGGCCTTCTTCATGTCCCGGTACGGCAGTACGGCTGACCCAGGTGCGACACCGCCAGCCACGAGCCCCGGGCGGTGGCCGCGGTGAGCGCCGCGTCCCGGCTCTTGCGGGCGAGCCGCACGTCCATGTCGTGCCCGTAGGCCAGCCCTGGATCAACCAGCTGCACCGCGTGCACCAGCAGATCCCCGGTGATCAGCACCGATTCGCCGCCGCCGTCAACGAGCACCGACTGGTGGCCCGGGGTGTGCCCGGGCGTGGAGATGATCCGTACGCCCGCGCTCAGCTCGGTGTCACCCTCCACGACCTGGAGTCGTCCCTGGTCCCGTAGCGGCCGCAGCAGCGCGTCCTGCTGGCGGGCGGCGGCGAAGGCGTCGACTTCCGCGCGCTGCACGATCACCCGGGCGTTGGTGAACGGCGAGTCCGCCGGGACGGCCCAGCCGATGTGATCGGTGTGCAGGTGGGTCAGCACGACCGCCTCGACGTCCGCGGCCTCGATCCCGGCCCCGGCCAGCTCGTCCGGCAGGTGCCCGGGTACGGGAGCCCAGTCGGCGGCGAGCGAGTGGGCCGGTCCGATCCCGGCGTCGACGAGGGTGACCGGGCCGCTGTCGCCGTACCGGATCGCGAAGCTCCGGAAGCGCAACCACCAGCGGCCGTCCGCGGTCCGCGCGTCCGGATCGCGCTCGTCGGCCGCGGCCCACTGCTCGGCCGTGGCGTCCGGCAGCGCGTCCTCGCGCCGGTCGAAATGCGGTCCTTCGGCGTCCGGCAGCGCGATGACGGTGAGCGGGCCGATCTTCCGGATGGCAGACATCCCGCCATTCTGGCGGCGCGGGCCGGCTCGTGCGAGAGGGTTAGGGCGAGGCCGGGAGGCGATCTTCCACCGACCTGCAGTACGCTCGTACTGCTAGAAGCACGTGTCCCGGAGAGGAGCGCCGGTCGATGGCGAAGATCAAGGTCAACAACCCGGTTGTGGAGCTCGACGGCGACGAGATGACCCGGATCATCTGGAAGCAGATCCGCGAGCAGCTGGTGCTGCCGTACCTCGACGTCAACCTCGAGTACTACGACCTGTCGATCCAGTACCGCGACGAGACCGACGACCAGGTGACCATCGACGCGGCCAACGCGATCAAGCGGCACGGCGTCGGCGTCAAGTGCGCGACGATCACCCCGGACGAGGCCCGCGTCGAGGAGTTCGGCCTCAAGAAGATGTGGCGGTCGCCCAACGGCACGATCCGCAACATCCTCGGCGGCGTCGTCTTCCGCGAGCCGATCATCATGTCGAACGTACCCAGGCTGGTGCCGGGCTGGACCAAGCCGATCATCATCGGCCGGCACGCCCACGGCGACCAGTACAAGGCCACCGACTTCGTGACCCCGGGCCCGGGCAAGCTGACCGTCACGTTCACGCCCGAGGACGGCTCGGCGCCGATGGAGTTCCACGTCGCCGATTACCCCGGCGGCGGCGTCGCGATGGCGATGTACAACTACGACGACTCGATCCGCGACTTCGCCCGCGCCTCGTTCCGGTACGGCCTGGCCCGCAACTACCCGGTCTACCTGTCGACGAAGAACACGATCCTCAAGGCGTACGACGGCCGGTTCAAGGATCTGTTCGCCGAGATCTTCGAGACCGAGTTCGCCGACCAGTTCAAGGCGGCCGGCCTCACCTACGAGCACCGCCTCATCGACGACATGGTGGCCGCCGCCATGAAGTGGGAGGGCGGCTACGTCTGGGCCTGCAAGAACTACGACGGTGACGTGCAGTCCGACACCGTGGCGCAGGGCTTCGGCTCGCTCGGCCTGATGACCTCCGTGCTGATGACCCCGGACGGCAAGACCGTCGAGGCGGAGGCCGCGCACGGCACGGTCACCCGGCACTACCGGCAGTGGCAGAAGGGCGAGAAGACCTCGACCAACCCGATCGCCTCGATCTTCGCCTGGACCGGCGGCCTCAAGCACCGCGGTGTGCTGGACGGCACCCCGGCGGTCACCGAGTTCGCCGAGACGCTGGAGAAGGTCTGCGTGGAGACGGTCGAGGGCGGTCAGATGACCAAGGACCTCGCGCTGCTCATCTCGCGGGACGCCCCCTGGCTGACCACGGACGAGTTCATGAACGCCCTGGACGAGAATCTGGCTCGCAAGCTCGCCTGATCCCGTACGCCGTAAGCACGAAGGCCGCCGCGCATCTGCCGGCGGCCTTTTTACGCGGCGCGAAGCTCGCAAAACGGATGTTTAGGTCGGGTTTCGCGGGGTAGCGGGCGTAACTCTTCGGGTTGGCCGCTCGTTTCCCTGGATAGAACGGATGACGGTCGCGTCGCGCTTCTGGTCGCCCGCCGGTCCGGCCGCCTTGTCCCGGGCGCCGACCGGTTCTGGAAGCAGCGCGCGATCAGTGGGCGATCTGCGCCTGCCGTCCCTTCCCTGCGGGGGGCCTCGTCCCGGGCCCCCCGCCCCTCTACTAAATGGCCTCGCTCCGCTCGGCTGGCACTTCGCCCCAGGGCGGTCGGTGTCGAGGACACCAAAACAGGCCACGGCAAAGGGCGCCTAGCCTGTTTTGGCGCCCTCGACACCGACGGGCGAAGTGCGACTTTGGGTGCGGTTACTTCATTGGCGGGGCACGGCTGGTTGCGCGGTTGCGCTTGTGAGAGTGCGGTTAGGCGGTTGGGGGGACGCCGAAGGCGCGGCCTGCTTCGACGGCGGCGCTCAGGGCTTGCTGGTGGAGTTGAGATGCCAGGTCTCGGAGGGGGTCGAGGGCCGGGTTGACGCCGGCCAGGGTCAGTTCGCGTTCTACGACTGTGAGGGTCGCGCCCCACTGCTCGGTGAGCATGCGGTGGAGGTACGGGGTTGAGTAGTCCCAGCCGTGTTTGGGGGTGCCCGGGCCGTAGGCGCCGCCGCGGACGGTGGCCAGGACGACCGGCTTGCCCGGGATCAGGCCCTCGGGGGCGCGTACGCGGGGGTCCGTCATGATCAGGTCGAACCAGGTCTTGAAGTGCTGGGACACGCCCCAGTTGTAGAGCGGCACGGCCAGCAGCACCGCGTCCGCGTTGACCAGTTCATCGGTGAGGGTGGTGGCCAGCTTCACCGCGTTCGCCTGCTCGGCGGTGTGCTGCTCGGGCGGGACGAAGCCGGCGCCCACCGCGTGCCCCCAGGCGTCGGCCGGCAGCACGTCGACGCCGATGTGCCGACGCTCGACCTGGTCGCCCGGGTGTGCGGCCAGCCACTCCTGCTCGACGAGGTCGGCGATCTCGCGGCTCGCCGAGCCCTCGACCCGGATGCTGGCGTCCAGCCGGAACAACGTCATGGTTCGTCCCCTTTGTTGAGTATGACTTCACGCTTGAAGTCAACGATGACTCGCTTCAAGCGTGAAGTCAACCGTGAAGTGACGTACGTCAAGTTGGCTGATCAGGGCCGGTAGGCTGCATCCCGTGGAAGGCCGGAACGAACCCCAGTGGCTGTCGCCCGACGAGAGCGACGCCTGGCTGGCCCTGTCCTGGCTCATGTTCAAGCTGCCGGGCGCGTTCGACACCCAGCTGCAGCGCGACAGCGGCATCTCGTTCTTCGAGTACCTCGTGATGGCGGGGCTGTCCATGTCACCCGGCCGGCGCCTGCGGATGAGCGAGCTGGCCCAGTTCGTGAACGGCTCACTGTCCCGGCTGTCCAACGTGGTCAAGCGCCTGGAGCAGCGGGGCTGGGTCTTCCGCGAGCCCAGCGCCGAGAACGGCCGGTTCGTCGAGGCGGTGCTCACCGACACCGGCTGGGAGCTGGTCGTGGCGGCCGCGCCCGGACACGTCGAGACGGTTCGGCGCTACGTCTTCGACGCGCTGCGCCCCGAGCAGGTGGCCGAGCTGCGCGACATCGGCCGCCAGGTGGCCCGGCAGGTCGGCCCCGGCCAGGGCTGGCCGCCGAGCGCCCCGAGAAACGTCGTGGCCGACTAAAGGGCTTCGCGGAGGCGCTGGGCGGCGGCCTCCGGGACGATGTCGTTGACGAAGGCGCCCATCGCCGACTCCGAGCCGGCCAGGTACTTCAGCTTGTCCGCCGCCCGGCGGATGCTGAACAGCTGGAGGTGCAGGTAACCCAGCTCGCGGCCCTCGCCGACCACCGCCTGGTGCCAGGCCGAGATGTAGGGCATCGGCTTGCCGAAGAGCGCGTCGAAGCGGCGCAGCACGTCCAGGTACAGCGGTGCGAAGGCGTCCCGTTCCGCGTCGCTCAGGGCCGGGATGTCCGCCACCTGGCGGTGCGGGGCCAGCTGCACCTCGTACGGCCAGCGGGCCGCCGCCGGGACGTACGCCGTCCAGTGCTCGTTGGACGCCACCACGCGGACCTGGGCCTTCTGCTCCGCGGCCAGCACGTCGGCGTACAGGTTGCGCCCGCCGGTGTGCTCGGCGTGCTTGCGCGCCGCCCGCAGCATGGCCTCGGTGCGCGGCGGCACCGTCGGGTACGCGTAGATCTGCCCGTGCGGGTGGCTCAGCGTCACGCCGATCTCGATGCCGCGGTTCTCGAACGGGAACACCTGGGCGATGCCCGGCAGGGCCGACATCTCGGTCGTCCGGTCGGCCAGCGCGTCGAGCACCGTGCGGACCCGGGCCGGCGGCAGCGTGCCGAAGGAGCTGTTGTGGTCGCTGGTGAAGCAGACCACCTCGGTGCGCCCGATGCCCGGCCGGACCGGGACCATGTCGGTCAGCGCGGTGATCTCGTCCGGCTTGACCCGGTCGCTGAACGACGGGAACTGGTTTTCGAACACCACCACGTCGTAGTCCGGCGCGGGGATCTCACTGGCGAACTCCGGCGTCGACGGGCACAGCGGGCACTTGTCGCTCGGCGGCAGGAAGGTACGGGTCTGCCGGTGCGCCGCGACCGCCACCCATTCGTCGACCAGCGGGTCGTACCGCAGCTGGGAGGTCGGCGGCGGGGGCGGCAGGTGCCGGGTGTCCGGCCACTTGGCGCGGTCCGCGTCCGGGGTCTCGTCGAAGTAGATGAGCTCGCGGCCGTCGGAGAGCCGGATCGCAGTCCTCTGGGAGATCATTGGGCGCTTACCACCATCAGCTCGTTCACCTGTTCCACCAGGACCGCACGTGCGGCCTCGTCCAGTTGGTCATCCGTGATCACCACGTCGGCGCGGTCCAGCGGCACGATCGAGGAGATGCCCACGGTGCCCCACTTGGTGTGGTCGGCCAGCACCACGAGCCGCTCGGCCGCCTCCACCAGCGCCCGGTTGACGTCGGCCTCCATGAGGTTCGGCGTCGTGTAGCCGGCCCGCTCGCTCATCCCGTGCACGCCGAGGAACAGCATGTCCAGGTGCAGGGTGCCGATCGCGGCGACCGCCACCGGCCCCACCAGGGCGTCCGAGGGCGTGCGGGTGCCGCCGGTCAGGACCACGGTCTGGTCCGGGCGCCCGGCGCGGTAGAAGACGTCGGCGACCGGGATGGAGTTGGTCACCACGGTGAGCGCCGGCACGTCGACGAGCCGCTGGGCCAGGCCCGCGGTCGTGGTGCCGGCGGACAGGGCGATGGCGTCACCGGGAGACACCAGGGCGGCGGCGCGCATGGCCATCGCGGCCTTCTCAGCGCGCTGGCGCACCGACTTGGCCGCGAAGCCGGGCTCGTGGGCCGAACCGGGGCTCACCGTGGTCGCGCCGCCGTGTACCTTCGCCAGCAGGCCGCGGTCGGCCAGGGTCTCCAGGTCGCGGCGGATCGTCATGTCGGAGACGCCGTACTCGTTGGCCAGCTCGCTGACGCGGACGCCGCCGGCGGCCCGGACCCGGTCCAGGATCGCCGCCTGACGCTGCTGCGCGAGCATCAGCACTCACCGTCGCTACGACGGGATAACCGCACGAATTCGAACACGTGCGAACACTACCCGCTGAGCGGGTGTGCGCAAAAGGTGGTGTGTCAGATACCTCGGCCCCGCTTGTGCAGCGCCGACAGCACGTTCTCCACCTTCACCGCGCCGGTCATGGCCGCGAGGGCGATCGCCGTCCGGGGCTCCTTCCAGTTGGCGCGGACCGCCTCCTTGCTGAACTGCCACGCCTGACTCCGGTTGCCGGTCGCGGCCGACCAGCACGCGAGCTGACCGTAGACGCGGGCCGCGCCCGGGCCGCAGCCGCTGATCTCCGGGTGGCGTTGCATCATCCAGCGCAGCGACGAGATCTTGGTGGCGTACTCGTAGGCGTAGTGCGAGGTGCGGCCCCACAGGACCCGGACCAGCGGCTCGTCCAGGTGCACGATCGGCGCGCGGCGGGCCGCCCGCAGCAGCATGTCCCAGTCCTCGTTCTGGCTGCCCGGCGCGTCCTCGGCGACCAGTCCGATCGCCGACTCGGCCAGTGCGTCCCGGCGGATCAGGAACGACGACGAGTGCAGCATCGCCATCCGGGAACGGGCCAGCTCGTCGACCGTCACCCGGCTGCGCCCGGCCAGCCGCGGCGTGGTCCGGCCCTCGTACTCGACCTCGATCGCGCAGGTCGCCATCTCCGAGTCCGGCTCGGCCACCAGGGCGGCCACCTGGCGGCGCAGCTTGTCCGGCGCCCACTGGTCGTCGTCGTCGCAGAAGGCCACGTACTCGCTGTCCAGCGCCAGGATGCCGGTGTTGCGGGCGCCGGCCAGCCCGGAGGTGCGCCAGTTCGTCAGCACCAGCACCTGGACGCCGTCGGTGGCGGCGAGCAGGTAGTCGGGCTCGGTCTGGTCGTAGACCACCACGATCTTCAGCTCACCCGGGTAACGCTGGGCGCGTACCCCGGCGATGGCCTTGCGGAGCAGTTCGGGACGGTTGCGGGTGGGGATCACGACACCGACGGACGGCCAGTTCATCACGCCTCCTGGGGCACTTCTGCGGGGTTGAGCGGGTAGCCGTACGCGCGCAGCATCGGGGCGCACACCGCGCCGACCAGCCGGCGTTGGCCGCTGGGCAGCGCGCGTACCCAGGCGTCGTCGCGGCGCAGCGGCAGCCGGCCGACGCTGAAGCGCATCGGGTTGCCGGCCGCGCTGTGGCCGACCCGCAGATCGGCGTAGCCGTCGCCGAGGAAGCCGAGATCGGCGTCGGAGACCGGGACGCCGGCGTACTCGGCGAGTTCGCGCAGCGCGGCCCGCGGGTCGGTGAGGAACTGTTCGTAGCGGATCCGGCGGACCGGCACGCCGCGGCGCGAGAGCAGTCCGAAGGCCGCGTTGTGCGCGTTCCAGAGCAGAGCCGAACGGCCGGGGGAGTAGCGCGTCATCTCCTCGCTGCCGTCCGTCTCCGGCCGGGCGACGGTCTTGGTCCACGAGTACGCGACCCCGCGCGCGTCCCGCACCACGTGCACGACCCGCAGATCGACGTCGTCGGCCCAGCGCAGCACGTGCGCCAGGGCGCTGTGTTTGGAGGAGTCGACGACCACCTGGGCGCCGGAGACCGCCGCGGCCGCCGAGTAGACGCGGGCGTAGAAGCTCGCGTACTCGCGGACGTCGGCGCGCTGGGCCGGCGGCAACTGGGCGCCGGCCAGGCGGGGGATGTGCCGGGTGCGCTCGACGACGTCGCGCAGCGCGTGCACCCGCTCGACGTCCACATTGCCCCAGTGACCGAAGGCGCGTTCGCCCACACGCTTCCAGAACGTGCAGGCCGAGAAGCGGGCGCCGCAGCCGCAGCGCTCGTCGTCGCGGATGTCGCGTTGCCAGAGGTGGACGATCTCGCCGAGCGAGCACACGGAGGGCAGCTCGCCGAGGAGGCGCTCGACGAGCGTTGTTCCGCTTCGTCCTAATCCACCCAAATAAAGAACCCGTGCCACTTTGGCCCACCTTCGCTCGTTTCGCTCCTATAACGAGCGAACAAGGGTGAAGGAGGCGTCGCATGACAATCGAGGCATTCGACCGGGTGCATCTGGACGGCACGGGATTCGACCGGATCACCGAGGAGGAGGTGGTGGCCGTCGTCCGGGAGGCCATCGATGCGGGCCGGGGCGGCCGGATCCTGACCCCGAACGTCGACATCCTGCGCCAGGCCCAGATGGACAGCGAGGTCCGTGGTTATCTCGACGACGCCGACCTGGTGGTGGCCGACGGCATGCCACTGGTCTGGGCCAGCAAGCTCAGCGGCACCCCGCTGCCGGAACGCGTCGCAGGCAGCAGCCTGATCTGGTCGCTGTCGCGCGGCCTGGCCCACGACCGCCGATCGATCTTCGTCGTCGGCGGCACGCCGGCGGCCGACGGGACCAAGGACGGTGCCACCCGGGCCGCCGACCGGCTGGCGGGTGAGTGCCCGGGGCTGCGGATCGCCGGGACGCTGTGCCCACCGTACGGCTTCGAGCGCGACGAGGAGTCCTTCGCCGACCTGTGCCGCAAGGTGGCCGGGGCGGAACCCGACCTGGTCTTCGTCGGGCTGGGCTTCCCGAAGCAGGAGGGCGTGATCAATCGGTTGCGGGCCGAGCTGCCGCGGGCCTGGTTCATCGGCTGCGGTGCGGCGGTCAACTTCGTGGCCGGCGACGTCGAGCGGGCGCCGCGCTGGATGCAGAAGACCGGCCTGGAGTGGGCCCACCGCCTGGGGACCGACCCGGGGCGGCTGGCCGGGCGCTACCTCAAGCACGACGCCCCGTACGCGATGCGGCTGCTGGCCGGCGCGGCCGCACGCCGATGACCCGGACACACCCGCGGCCGCCGGACGGGTGGGCGCCCGGCGGCCGCGGGCGGCCTATTCGGGATTGAAGTACGGATCCCGGGTCAGCCGGGCGAACTGCTGGAACGCGGGTTTGTCCCCGGCCAGTTGGAACTGCTGCTTCGGCCCGTTGCCCTCGGGGTTGGACTCGAAGTAGACGACGGCCTTGATCTGCTTGTTGGCCTTGAAGGTGCGCTCGGCGTCGGCCAGCCAGGCCGCCCGGCCGGCCGAGCCCCACGCCTTGGCCACCCCGAACTCACCGATGATGATCGGCTTGGGTCGTTGCGCCGCCCACTGCAGGAACGGGCCCATGAGCTGCCCGATCGGCTGGAACAGATTTCCGGCGTAGACGTCCACGCAGGTCCAGTCCACCTGGTCGTCGCCCGGGTAGAAGGCCGGCGCATCGCCGCGGATGAAGCCCTCCGCGGTCGGGCACCAGACCCACGACACGTTCTTGACCCGCTGCTCGGCGAAGATCTGCCGGATGTGCTTGTACGCGGCGATGTAGTCCTCCCCCGACCACATCGTGGCCCGCAGGTTCGGCCGGTCCATCTCCCACCGGATCCGCAGCAGCACCGGTTCCTTGACCTTGCGGATCGCCTTGGCCTGCCGGCGGATCAGCCGGTCGTGCTCGCCGGCCAGGATCGAGCGGTTGTCCCCGGTGGCCCAGCTGACCATCAGCGTGGCGTCGGTGTCCAGGAACTCCTCGTCGGACGCGGTGCCGACCATCTGGTCGAAGCGCCGGTACGTGTTGACGATGTCGAGCGGGCGCCCGAGGTCCTTCTCGAGCCCGTCGACCGCCTCGACCCGGCCGGCATGGGTCAGGGCGTCGGGCTTGATCCAGGCGCCCAGGTACGCACCGGTCTCCGGCGCCTCGAACGGGCCGGACTCGAACGGACCCGGGTTCACCGCCACGGCCACCGGCGCACTGGTCAGGTCGGGGGACGGCGTGGGCTCGGGCTCGGCCCGCCGGTGCGAAGTGCAGCCGGCGAGCACGAGGACGAGCAGGCCCAGCAGGGCGAGAACACGGCGCATGACAGTGGCTACTTCTTCCGCCGGGCGGTGTAGAGGACGTTGACCGCGAAGCTGTCGGTGCCCGGCAGTTTGCGGGCCGCGGCGTCGGCGGCCCGGGCCAGCACCTTGTGGTCCAGCGACTCGGTCAGCATCGAGAAGCCCTTCCGCTCGATCACCTCGAAGCCGTGCCGGTCGAGCAGTTCGCCGACCTCCTCGTGGGACAGCTCGGCGAACCAGCGCTCACCCGAGTGCCGCCGGGCCCGCAGGTGCCGCAGCGATCCGGCGTTGCCGTGGTTCTCCACCACCAGCAGCCCGGAGGCCGCGTCCGGCAAAGCCTTGGCGGCGAACGCGATGGCCCGGTCCCGCACGTCGGCCTGCACGTTGAGCAGCAGCCGGAACATCGTCACGATCGCCGGGAATCCGGCCCGCACCGGCTCCGGCACCGGGCCGTCCATCGGCACCTGGTGCCAGTGCGCCTGCGAGCCCACCTCGGCGGCCTTGGCCATCATCTCGGCGGACGTGTCGTAGCCGTGCGCCTCCCGGACCAGGCCGTGCAGCGTACGGATGGCGCGCCCGGTACCACAGGCGAAGTCGTGCTGCACCGGCGCGGTGTCGAACTGCCGGGTGACGAGCTTGCGCAGGTACGCCTGCTGCCGCTCGTTGATCCGCGACGCGTAGCTGTCCGGCGCGTACGTGACGTGCTCGTACTTGTCGACGGCTTCGGCGTCCTGGAACACCTTGGTGTATTCGGTGGTCAACCGGTCCTCCTCTGGGTGAGCTTGCGGGGCTTGAAGGCGTTGAGACCGAGACGTCCGCGCAGCAGCCACGCCCCGGCGGCGAAGGCGGTCAGGGCCAGCGCGACAGCCAGCGACATACCGGCCGGGCCGGCGCCCGCCACGACGGTCACCAGCCGGGGCAGGATCCCGAAGCAGGCGACGGAGAGCCCGGCGGCGGCCAGCGTCCCGGGGCCGAACGGGTGCAGCCGGGCGGCCCGGCCCACCTGGATCAGCGGCAGCACGTTGTTGGCGACCATCGCGCAGGCCAGCCCGATCGCGGCGCCGAGAGCGCCGTACCGGGGGATCAGCAGCACGTCCAGGCCGATGGTGACGCCCAGCGCGATCAGGACGTTGATCAGGTTCCAGGAGGTGCGCCCGGCCATCGCCAGTACCATGTCGACCATGCCGCAGCCGGTCGCGACGAGCATCGCGCAGCCCAGCACGACCACCACGTCGGCGCCGCTGCGGTAGCCTCTGCCGAACAGTCCGAGGTAGACGGGCGCGAACAGGATCACCAGGAAGGTGATCGGCCAGGTGACGAGGACCAGCCAGCCGGTGGCCGTCTGGTAGAGGTGGTTGGCGGTGTCCCGGTCGCCGACCGCGAGGGCCTCGGCCAGCCGCGGTTGCACCGACTGGGAGATGCCCTGGTTGGCGAACTGGATGAGCACCACGAACCGGCCGGCGACCGCGTAGATCGCGGCCGCGGCCAGCCCGCCGAGGGCGGCCACCAGCAGCACGTCGACGCGCTGCAGGGCCAGCTGCGCGACGCTGGCCAGGGCCCGCGGCCCGGTGAACCGCCAGAAGTCGCGACGCAGCTGCCGGCGGTCGCGGCGGCGGGTGCGCGGACCGTCGGGCCGGCCGGCCAGGTACGTGCGCCGCAACGCGACCGCCGCCAGGACCACCACCGGCAGGTACGGCACCGCCCAGGCGAACGCGAACGCGGGCAACGTCGCCGTGCCCCACAGCGTCGCCACCCCGGCCGCGCCGACGCACAGCAACTGCAGCGTGCTGCGCAGGACGCGGTCCAGGGTGACGGTCGGCCGCATGGCCTTGTAGCCGCGGGTGGCGGTGAGCAGCGCGTCGGTGAGCGCCTGCAACGGCAGGAAGAGGGCCAGCACCCGCAGGGCCGTGGTGTGCCCGGCCATGACGTGCGGTGAGTCCTCGGCGGTGAGGTGGGCGATGGCCGGGGCGCCGAACCACATCGCGACCGCCAGCACCAGCGCGAGCACGACGACCGGGGTCAACGCGATCCGCAGGCAGGCGCCGAGCAGGTGGTCGCGGCCGGTGGCGCGCAGCCGGGCCGGCCAGTAGACCAGGCCCGTCTGCGTACCCAGCTTGGCCAGCCCGCCGGCCAGCACGAAGGCCGCCGTGGCGGCGAAGAACGCGCCGGCCTGCTCGGCGCCGAGGCTGCGGGCGACGATCCAGGTGACCACGACGCCGGTGCCGCCGGCCAGCGCCGAGCCGGCCATGTTGGCCAGCCCGCCGCGGGCGACGCCCCGGGTGCCGCGGCGGTCCGGCGCCGCGACGTCGGTGACGGTCATGCCTGGCGCCAGATGGGCACCCGGCCCAGCCACGTGATCAGGGCGTCGTCGTGCGGCGCGAAGTGCTCGGTCAAGTCCTGGCGTAGGACCGGGTCCATGTCGGACTTGCGGGGACGGGCGTTGTGCCGTTCGAACGGCGGGTGCCCGAGGTCGGTCGGCAGACCCAGGAACCGGCACACCTCGTCGTAGGTCTGCTCGGGCTCGGCGAAGAACCGCTCGCTCTCCACCACGTGGATGCGTTCCCGGCCGACGTGCTGGGCCATCACGCTCAGGTAGCGGGCGTACTCGCCGCGGGCCCGGTAGGCGTGGTGCTGGTGGCCGAAGGAGTAGTAGGTCGGGTCGGTCGCCAGCTTGTGCTCCTGGCGGTGCAGCCGGGCGGCTTCGAGGGCGAGCGCGTTGCCGAAGTCGCGTTCCTGTTCGAAGCCCCGGGCCACCTCGTGGTGGTGCTGCGAGTAGGCCCGCTCGACCGGGTCCCGGACCAGCACCACGAGCTTCGCCCCGGGCAGGTCCGCGGCGATCCGGGCGGCCGCCTGCGGGTGGTACATGTAGTACGGGCTCGACTCGAAGGTCTGCGCGTCCACGCCGTAGCGGGTGCGGATCTTCTCGGCGCTGCGCTGCATCGGGAAGTGGCCCTTGTACCAGCCCATGCCCCGGTCGTAGGACACGTCGAAGTAGTGCACGCCCTTGTGCAGCACGGCTTTGAGCACCACCGGGTGCGCGGCGAGCGCGCGGTAGAGCGAGGTCGTGCCGCAGCGCTGACCGCCGCAGATCAGGAACGACGGGGTCATCCGGGCCGGGGCGGTGAGCCGGCCGTACGAGCGCGTGCCCAGGTGCACGACCCGCTTGACGGGTGTCGGAACTTTGGAGACGTCCATGGTTACTGCGGCCTTCCGATGGTGTGGTGGCGGGTCACAGCTCTTCGACCCGGCGGATCAGGACCGGCAGCAGCCAGGTGCCGAGCACGCCCAGCCGGGCGCCCGCCTCGGCCTGGCGGTCGGCCAGGTACCGCGCGGCCAGGTCGATCAGGTAGAGCAGGGCGGTCAGCTCCCGGGCGTCGTCGGCCACCCCGAACGGCGCGAGCAGCTCCCCGGCCTGGCGGACGGTCGCCTCGACCGCGGCAGCGGCGTCGCCGGTGGACTGGATCCGCTTCTGCAACTCGTGGTGCACGGCGTCGAAGCCGACCGGCACTCCGGTGGCGAAGCGTTCCCAGTCCCAGACCAGCAGCGCGTCCGCGAGGTTGGCCATGTTCCACGGGGCCCAGTCGCCGTGCCAGGCGCCGTACCGCAGGGTGTGCTGCCCGGCGTGGGTGGCGAGCAGTTCCGCGGCCGAGGTCAGTGCGACCCCCTCGGGCCGGTCGCCGAGCGCGGCCAGCCGCCCGCGCAGCTCGGCCCAGTACGCGCTGCCGACCAGCGTGCCGCTGTGATAGCCGCAGCACCCGGCGATGTCGAGCATCGCGGCGATCAACCGGCGCTGGGTCAGCGGCGCCCGGGGCAGCCAGACCGGCAGCGCCGACTGGATCAGCACCTGCAGGCCGCGCCACTGCCCGGCGTGCAGCACGGTCGGCACGGACAGCTTGGTCAGCCCGACGGTGCCGAGCGCGGTCAGCGCCGAGGTCTCGGCCTTGACCAGCCGCTGGGTCAGCGGGCCGGTGCCCAGCTTGCCGAAGCCGAACGTCTCGCCCTCGGGGCTGATGAGCTGCAGCACCGGCTTGCGGTTGGCCCGGGCTGGTCCGATGTGGATGCTGACCGACAGCGCACGGCCCAGCGCCTGGCGCAGGTGTCCGTCGATGCTCTCCGCGGCCGGGCCGGTGACCTTGATCCGGTCGCGCAGCAGCACCCCGGAGGCGCCGGTGCGCAGGGCCGCCACCACCGCGTCCCGCTTGAGGCGGGCGCTGCGGGACTGCGGTTCGGCGTAACGGCGTACCGCCGCGGCGGCGACCCGGCGGGAGGCGTTCGGCACCAGCAGCCGGGGCCGGCGCGCGTCCGGCACGACCAGGTATTCGGTGATCGGCTCGCCGCGGCCGCCGGTGGTGTCGCACGGTGCCGGGTAGAGCAGCTCCAGCACCTCGGCGAGGTACTGCGTGCGCAGTGCCGAGTCGCCCGCGGTCAGGGCGGCGGGTGCGGTCTTAACGGGACTCATGGGCTGGCCCTCCGGATCTGTTCGCCTCTTGTTCGTTGCGCCAGAGCAGCGCGTACGCCAGGAACATGAAGACCAGGGGGGTGGCCAGCGAGTTGTACCAGAGCATCGCCGAGAAGGAGCTGACGATGGCGGCGCTGCCGGCGATCCCGATCGGGGTCCGGTCGCGCCGGAAACGCCACAGCCCGTAGCCGAAGAAGGCCAGGTAGGCGACGGTGCCGGCGGCGCCGTGGGCGTACATCAGCTGCCAGAACTGGCCGTTGCCGCCGACGGTGAAGTTGCCGCAGCGCTCGCACTCGGAACTCTCGCCGACGGTGATCGAGTTACGGCCGCCGATCGTGTTGCGGGTCGAGCCGAAGCCGATCACCGGGGACTCGGCGAAACCGTCGACCGCGCGCTCGATGAGGAATGAGCGGACCCCGTTGGACTTGCCGTTGTCGATGCGGGCGTTGACCGTGTCACCGAGCGGGGTGGCGACCAGGGCGAGGACCAGGCCGGCCACGGCGACCAGGACCGCCGCGATGACCCACAGCCGGCCCATGAGCACGTACCGGACGGCGACGTAGAGCACGACCACGCCGATGCCGATCCACAGGCCGCGGTTGAGCGAGACGACCGCCGGGACGATCGAGACGCCCAGGCAGAGCGCCGCCAGCAGCTTGACGCCGCCGCGCCGGGTGGCCCCGGCCGCGACGACCAACCAGACCATCAGCAGGCAGAAGTTGTTGCCCCAGGTGTTGGTGTAACCCCACGGCGCGGCCGGGCGGGGCTTCTCGCCGCCGAGCAGGTCCATGATCTGCGCGGCGTACGGGTGCACCATCGACTGCACGAAACCCTTGCTGCGCAGGCCCTGGGGCAGCAGCAGCTCGACCGGCGAGGTGAACTCGAACCGCCCGGCGACCATGCCGAGCAGCCCGCCGAGCACGGTGACGACGAAGAGCCAGCCGAGCAGTTTGACCAGGCGCCGGCGGGAGAGCTCGAGCTCGGTGAGGTTGCCCGCGTACACCAGCAGGACGGTCAGGGACGCGTACAGGGAAAGCCGGTAGACGACCGCGATCAGCCGGCCGCTCGCCGGCTCGGCCACCGTCCCGCTCGGGTCGGCGCCCAGCGCCGCGATGCTCACCACGACGGCGGCCAGGAACAGCAGCCACCAGGCGAAGCCGGGCGGCAGCAGCACGGGCCGGCCGGCGGCCCGCCGGCGCAGCAGCAGCACCAGCATCGGCACCGCCGTCAGCGGGAAGATCAGCACGCCCAGGCCGAGCGCCCACCACAGCGGATAGAACGCCAGCACGCCGGCCAGCGGCCAGGCCGGCAGGGCGGTCGTCCGCTGCACCGGGGCGCTGTGCGCGGGCCCGGCGGCCCGGGTGCTGGTGGTGCCAGGGCCGCCCGGGACGACCAGCGTCACTTGTCGTCCGGCTGCTCGCCGGTCTTCTCGGCCGTCTTGGTCTGGGTGCCCGCCGAGCCCAGGTCGATGATCGCGGTGACCTCGTCCAGCTCGCTCGGGCGCGGGCGGACCGGGCCGCCCGGCGTGGGACCGGCCGGGATCCGCCGCATCTGCTGGGTGCGCTCGGTGTCCAGCACCGCGGTCTCGTCCGGGCGTGGCTCGGACCGTTCCTCGCTCTGCTGCTGCTCCGGCCGCTGCGTGGGCCGCGGTTCGGGCCGGCGCTCGGCCGGCAGGGTGACCACCGGCAGGTTCTGCTCGTCGGCCCGCATGGCGTTCAACCGGGGCAGCACCACGGCACCCAGCAGCGGCGTGCCGACCCGGCTGAGCTGCTCGGCCGCGTCCAGCAGGGCCGGGCGCTTGGCCCGGCGCAGCTCGACCGCGAGGATGGCGGCGTCGGCCAGACTGGCCAGGCTCTGCGCATCGGCGCTGCTGCTGGTCGACGGCGCCTCGATGACCACGTAACCGGTCTGCCGGCGCAGCGCCTCCAGCGTGTCGCGCAGCCGCTGGGACTGCATGAGGCCGGCCGCGGTCGCCGCGCCACCGGTCGTGATGACCCGCAGGGACGGGATGCGCGGGGTCCGCTGCATCGCCTTGTGCAGGCCGATCCGGCCGGCCAGCAGGTCGGACAGGCCCGGCATCGGCGCGACGCCGAGCATCCGGGCCAGCGGGGCCGCGTCCACGACGCTGTCCGGCAGGTGCGCGCCGATCAGCACGACATCACTTCCGGTACGCGCCAGCGCGGCCGCCAGGTTCGCCGCCACCAGCGTGGTCGCCGACCCCCGGCTGGCCCCGGTCACCACGATGATCTGGTCCCCGCTGTTCAGGCTGGCCAGGATCTCGTTGCGCAGCCGGTTGAAGACCCGCCCGCCCGGCCCGTACGGCTGCAGCACGTCGTCGAAGTGCGGGGTGGTCCGCTCGTCCAGCGCCGCCAGCACCGGGATCCGCCCCCGGTCGCGCACGTCGGCCGCGCTGCGCAGGCGCCGGTCGAAGCGTTCCCGGATGAAGGCCAGCGCCAGCCCGGCCAGCAGCCCGGCCATCCCGCCGGTGGCGATGTTGAGCATCGCGTTCGGGCTGATCGGGGTCTCCGGCGCCCGGGCGTCGCTGATGATGCTGCCGGCGCCCACGGTGGCGGTGGTCAGCTCGTTGAGCCGGCCGGTGATGTTGTTGAGCTGGTTCTGTGAGTTGTTCCGCAGGCTCTCCAGGTTGCTGCGCTCGAAGCTGCCGTCCGCGGCCTTGGCCAGCCGGTTGTTGATGCTGCTCAGGTTGGTGGTGAGCTGCTTGGCCTTGAGGTTGAGCGTCTTGATCTGCTGGTCCAGCCCGGCCCGGGCGGTCTCCTCGCGGTTGCGCAGGTACGCCTCGGCGAACGCGTGCGACCCGGCCTGCGCGCCCTGCGGGGTGTCCGCCTGGAAGCGGATCACCAGCACGGTGGTGTTGGCCGGCACCTCGACGGAGACGTCGTGGGCCAGCTCGATCGGCGAGATCGGCGAGCGCAGCAGGGCCGCGGCCTTGACCGCGACCGCGCCCGAGCCGACCAGCTGGGCCTCGGTGTCCAGGTTGATCGGGCCCTTGGTCCGGCCGCCGGAGGCGTTGGTGTCCCCGGAGACGGCCTGCACCAGCACCGAGGTCGATGATTCGTAGACCTTGGGCACGACCTGGGTGACCAGGGCGCCGAGCCCGAGCCCGGCCCCCGCGGCGGCGAGCACGACCCACCAGTGCCGGCGGAAGACGCCCAGGTAATGCGAGAGGTCGGCGGACACCGGGCGCGGATCTTCCATCGGTTCGGCGGCCCTTTCGGGGTGTGGAGTGAGTTGACGGCAATCGGGCGTTTCGCCCCCGTAGGGGGTAAACGGCCCGTGCGCCGATGCGTAACTACTCCGCCGCCACCGGTTACTTCATGTTCGGTTCCACCCAGCCGCTCTCCACCAGGTACGCCAGCACCACGTCGATGGCCTCGACCACGGTCATGTCCGTGGTGTCCAGGGTCAGCTCGGCGTCCGCCGGTACCTCGTACGGGTCGTCGATGCCGGTCATCCCGCGCAGCTGGCCGGCCCGGGCGCGAGCGTACAGGCCCTTGCGGTCGCGGCGCTCGCAGACCTCCAGCGGGGTCGCCACGTGCACCAGCACGAACCCGGCCCCGGCCTCGGTGGCCATCGCGCGCACGGCGGCCCGGGCGTCGGCGTACGGGGCGATCGGGCAGGCGATCGACATGCCGCGGTGCCGGGCCACCTCGGCCGCCACCCAGCCGATCCGCCGCACGTTGCGGTCGCGGTCGGCCCGGCTGAAACCGAGCCCGGCCGAGAGCTCGCGGCGCACCACGTCGCCGTCGAGGAAGGTGATCGTGCGCTCGCCGCTCTCCCGCAGCGAGTCGGCCAGGCCCCGGGCGATCGTCGACTTGCCGGAGCCGGAGAAGCCGGTGAAGAAGACGACCAGGCCGCGGTGCCGGCGCGGTGGACGGACCCGGGACAGCTCCTTGGCCACGGCCGGCGGGGTGTGCCACTCGGGCAGCGGGAAGCCGCGGTCGAGCAGGTCCTCCACCTCGGCCGGGGTCATGGCCAGCCGGCGGTTGCGGGGCGGGATGTCGTCGCGCCAGCGCCACTGACCGTCGCGGTTGTCGTAGGCGAGCTCGCGGGGGACCAGCACCCGCAGGCCGCCGCCCGAGAGCATGTCGCCGGTGGACAGGACGTGGGTGACGCCGTACGCCGTGGCCACCCGGGCCCGCAGCAGCGCGTCGCGCATCTCGTCGTTGCGCGGCATCAGCGGCACCGCGACGATCGTGGCCGGCGGCATCCGGTCGCGGGCCGCGAAGATCGCGCGGACCAGCGCCTCCGGCGGCAACCCGTCCGGGCCGGGGCCGGTGACCGGGATGATGATCAGCAGGTGTGCCGCCAGAGTGCGGGCGGCGTGCGCGATCTGGGCCAGCTGCGGGCGGTGCAGCGGCCGGTCGGCGATGACTCCGAGGACCCGGCCCGGTGGGAGCAGGGCCTTCACTTCCTCCGGGGTACGCCGTAGCCGCTGGAACGGCCCGTGCCCGCCGTCGCCCATCCGGCGCACTGTGCCGCCGATCGCGTACATCTGCTCGGAGGTCGGCCAGGCGTCGCTGACCTCCACGGCGGCGACCGGCGCGCCCTCGGGGTCGGTCAGCACCACGGTGCGGCGCAGCGGATCGTCGAGGTCCAGGGCCGCGCCCATCTCGGCGGGGATCTCGCAGGTGACCCCGACCGGCCACGGGGTCCCGTCGGCGAGCCGGCCGCGGCGGCGCAGGGCGGTCAGGTCGGCCCGCCCGAGGAAGCCGGTCAGCGGCGCGTACGCCCCGGAGAGCAGCAACTCCAGGTCGGCGAGTTCGTGTGCGCGCGGCGTGTACGACGGCGCGTCACGCAGCACGTCCTCGGGCAGCACAGAACCGTCGTTCACCTAAGACTCCCCTTGCAGCGGCTTGAGGGACAGTTTCGCAGCCGCACTCCTTGCGGTCGAGCGGGGTCGGCACTCTGTCTGATCTAGACCGTCGCCACGCGGCGAACCGGCCGTGGTAGTCGACAAAACGGACTTTAGGTCGCATAGTGGGCGATCGTGAGACGTCGACCGCGCCGGACCAGGCTTCTGCACCTCATCGCCATGACGGCGATCTTTGCCCTCTCCGTGGTGGCCACCCTGTCGTGGGCCTGGACCGGCGGCGTCGATCAGCTCGGACTGCCCGGCACCGGACCCGTGGTCACCCGGCCCGGCGAGCCCCTGCCCCCGCTGCCCGGCGCCCGGCCACCGGCGGAACCCGGCGTGCCGGCGATCCCCGGCGCCCCGACGGCCGGACCCAGCGCCTCGGGAGTGCCCGTACCGTCCGGCTCGGCTGCCCCGAGTGCCTCGGCCGGCCGGCCGGGCCCGGGCCGGACCGGGCTGGCCGCACCCCAGCCGGCGATGCGTGACCGCAACGGGCAGCGCTGCCGCACCGGGCGCAAACTCGTCCCGTCCTGCGGCGTGCTCTGGGGCGTGGCCCCCGGCGCGTTCACCGACGCCCGCGGCCGGCGCGCGCTGGCCGAGTTCGAACGCAAGACCGACCGGCACCAGGCCGTCTACCACGCCTACCACAAGGGCAACCGGCAGCTCTTCCCGACGGAGGCGGAGCGGGCGATCGCGCGCGAGCCCGGCCGCGAACGCATCCTCTTCCTGAACTGGAAGCCGGCCGGTGCCTCGTGGGCCGCCATCGCCAAGGGCGACAAGGCCACCGACGCGTTCCTCGACCGGCTGGCCCGGCACATCAACAAGGACTACCCGGAGCAGTTCTTCTTCACGGTGCACCACGAGGCCGAGGACAACGTCAAGGAGAAGAAAGGCTCCGGCTACACCGCCGAGGACTACTCGGACATGTACCGGTACGTGGTCAAGCGGCTGCGCGGGCACGGCGTCGACAACCTCGTGACCGTGCTGGTGCACATGGCGTACGTGCCGCACACCAGCAAGAAGTGGTTCGACGACATGTACCCCGGCAACGACGTGGTCGACTGGATCGGCTTCGACACGTACGCCTACAGCGACCCGGGCTACGGCCACGGTGACTTCGCCGAACTGCTCAACCGGCAGAGCTCGGCCCGCCCGAACTGGCCCGGCTTCTACAACTGGGCCGCGAGCAAGCACCCGGACAAGCCGCTGATGGTGGCCGAGTGGGGCGTCTGGTCCTCGAAGAAGAACCCCGGGCACAAGGCCGAGTTCTACCGCGAGGTGGGCCGGCAGATCCGCAACTTCCCGAAGATCCGGGCCCTGGTGCACTTCGACACCCCGCACAACCAGGACGGTCGCGACTCGTCGGTGGACGCGACCCCGGAGGCCCTGATGGCCTACCGCAAGCTGGGCAAGATGCCCATCTTCCAGGTCGACGTCGCGCCCAGCCTGCCGTGAGTCAGCGTTTGACGGTGACCGCCTTGCTGGTGGCCTTGCCGTCGGTGTAGCCGGTCCGGCGGGCGATCACCGTGACGGTGAGCTTCTTGTTGCGCATCGAGGACGTCAGCTTCAGCGACGACTTGGTGGCGCCGCGGATGAGCTTGCCGCCCAGCCGCCACTCGTAGCGGTACGAGTCGGCCTTCGGCGACCAGGTGCCGGCGGACACCTTGACCGTGCGGCCGACCTTGGCCGTACCGGTGATCGCCGGCTTCCTGGTGGCCGCCGGGGCCTTGCCCTTGGCGACCGCGACCGACGCCGCGGAGGTCGTCGAACCGGCCTGGTGGCCCGACCGGAGCGCGGTGACGGTCACCGTGAGCCGCTTGCCGAGCACCGCGGCGCCGACCGGGTACGACGAACCGCTCGCACCCCGGATCGCCGACCCGTTGGCCCGCCACTGATAGGTGTACGACGTCGCCGCGGGCGTCCAGCTGCCGGCCGAGACCTTGACCGTCGAGCCGACCGCCACGGTGCCGGTGATCGCCGGCGCCCTGGTGGCCCGCAGCGGCGCGAGCGTGACAGTGAAGGCGTTGGCCAGCACCACCGGCTCGGCGTCGGCGCCGAACGAGTCGATGCTCAGCGCGACCGGGCCGGTCGGTGCGGCGGTCAGATCGACCTCGGCGGTCAGCGTCCGGCGGTCCGCCGACACCGACTTGACGGTCGCGGTCAACGCCGGGCTGCCCGACGGGGTGACCAGGACCGTGTCCCGCAGGTGCAGAGACGTGCCGGTGACGGTGATGGTGCGCTTGGCGCCGCCGGCCACCGACGCCGGCGCGGCCGCCGTCGCGGTGAACTTCTCCCCGCCGCAGAGCGGACTGTGGCAGGTCGCCTCGAGCCGGTACGGATGCTCGCTCGCCCGGTTGCCGTTGGTCAGCAGGTACACGGTCGGCTCGACCGGCTGCCGGCCGTGCCAGCAGTGGAACCCGCCCTCGCCGATCGCGCAGCTCTGCATGCCGCTGCTGCCCGTGACGACGTACATGCCGGCGTCCCAGAAGAAGCCGTCGTCGGGGTCGGCCGGGTTGTTGACGTCGATGGTCAGGTCGTCGTAGTAGCTGGCCGGGGCGACCACACAAAGCGCGGGCTTCGTGCTGCTCAGCGTGCCGGTGTACGGGCCGAAGCCGTACGCGGCCGACGGCACCTCGGCACACTCCGCGGGCGGCCGGCCGTTGGCCCACACCTTCCAGACGTCGAGCTGGTACGCCGTGCTGCCGGTGCCCAGGCTCCACACCAGCACCTGGTACTTGCTGGCACCGGTGACCGCACAGGCGCTGACGTAACCGGCGCAACTGGTGGTCCTGCCGTCCGGGTCCAGCACGATCGTGCGCGACACGTTGTCGGCGTCGCGGCTGTCGATGAGCACCCGGTCGGCCGCGTTCGCCGACACCTGGTAGCAGCGCAGGTCCCCGCGGGAGGCCAGCGTGCCGGTCAGTGACGGCGATCCGATCACTGTGGACGTGATCTGGGTGCAACCCGTCGCGGCCGCGGTGACGTCCCTGCGCGAGAACGTGAACGTGCCGGTCGCCGTGCTGCCCTCGACCAGAACCGTGGCGGCGCCCGCCGTCAACTGGCAGACGGTGAAGTCGGCGTCGGAGGCCTGCGTGTAGCAACGCCGCGAGCCGGTCGGGTCGAAGACGGACAGCCGGGCCTTGCCGGTCCCCGCGGTACGCCGGAACGACAACACCTCGCTCGCCGAGTGCTGACCGGCCGGCAGGGTGAAGCAGCCGACGTACTTGTCGCCGCCCAGTGTCAGCGACGGTGTGGCGCCGCTCGCCAGCGTCGGGCAGGCCGGCCCGCCGCTGGTACGGGCGAAGTTCAGCGCGTACGGACCGGTGACGGAGTCGGTGTCCTCGTCGAGGTGCAGCACCACGTGGAACGGCGCGGTGCCCTCCAGCCCGCAGGAGTAGTCCCGGAGCTGGTAGATGTCGCACTCGTAGTTGCCGGTGGCGTCGTACACCGTCATCTCCGGACGGCCCGTGCCGGTGGCGTCCTGCGGCTTGAGCAGGGCCAGACCGGCGCCGGTGGGGGTGGGCAGCAGCAGACAGTCGTACTGACCGGCGGCCTTGAACTCACCCTTGGCCGGGGCGGCGGTGGGCTGGTCGGACGCCGTCACGCAGCCGCTCGCGGCACTGGCCGCCGGCAGCAGCACCGTGGCATAGGTGCTGCCCTCGGTCACCAGCGTGTACGACCCCGGCGCCGGGAAGGTGCAGCTGCCGACCCCGCACACGCGCTTGCCGGCCGGGTCGAAGATCGTGCCGTAGCCGTGGTAGTTCTCGTCGTCGACGACCTCGACGCGGTACTCGCCCGCGGCCGGCACGGTCAGCTTGCGGCACTCGGCCGCGGTGGGCGTACCGGCCGGGGCGGCGCCGTACCGGCCGACCGGGACCGTCGCGCATCCCTGCGGGTCGTTGAGCCGGCGTGCCTCGATCTCGGCCCACCGGTCCTCGGGGTCCTCGTCCCAGGACGGCTCCGAGATGATCCGGTACGGTCCGTTCCCGGGCAGGACGCAGCCCTTCTCGTCGTCCTCGCGAACCGCGTCGCAGATCCGCTCGCCGGTGGTGTCGGTGATCCAGCCGCCGGAGCGCAGGTCGATCCGGTCGCCCGGCTGCGCGTCGAGCGGGTTGCACTCGACCTGCAGGCGCGAGGTCACCCGCACCCGTACGGCCGGGGTGTCCCAGGCGGTGCCGACGGACGGGCTGCAACCCGTCGTCGAGGCGAGCGGGAAGACGGCGACGGTGACGGTGTGCGGGTCGACCCACGAGTCGCTGCTCTCGCCGTACAGCGTGTACGTGCCCGCGGCGGGCAGCGGGCACAGCTCGCGCTGCTCACCCCACTTGCCGCAGAGCACGGCACCGGTGCGGTCAGCCACCCGCCAGTTCAGGTACTGGGCGTTGTCGAAGGTGAGCAAATGCAGCCCGGCGGCCGCGGTGAAGGTCTGGCAGGTGACGTTGTCGCCGCCGATCGTCGTCGAACCGGAGCGGTCGCCCGGGTCACCGAACGTCGCCACCGGCACGTCGTCGCACCCGGCCGGGTCGGACAACCGGGTCACGGCGACCCGGTAAGCCGTCGCCGCGCCGTACTGCTCGGTCACGAAGAAGCTGTACGGCCCGGCGCCGGTCAGCGTGCATTCGCTGGCGCCCTGCAGGTAACAGATGCTCTCGCCGGCCGCGTTCTCCAGCTGGCCGCGCACGTCGGAACCGCCGACGCCACCCACCGAGATCCGGACGAGCGTGCCCTCGGCCTGGTCGACGCGGTAGCACCGGCCGGCCGAGCCGGCCGCCAGCGTGCCTGGCGTGGTGGTGACCGGAAAGGCCAGGGACTCGTTCTTCAGCGTGGCGCACGCCGACGGGTGCGACCGCGAGTCGACGCCGAGCGCGTAGGCGTTGCGGCCAGATCCGGAGTAGAGGCTCACTGTGATGGTGTAAGTGCCCGCGGCTCCGAGGACACAGTCGCTGGGGTACGTCCCCAGGTAGCAGCTGGTCTCGCCGTCGGCGCTGGTGAGTGTGCCGCTCAGGCTCTCGCCCCCCTCGACCTGCGCGCGCAGCACGAGGATCAGCCGCTCGCCGTCCGCCGTGGTGGTCAGCGTGTAGACGTGCTTCTGCTTGTCCTTGATCTCCTCGCAGTCCACTGCCGTGCCGAGGGTGATCACACCACCGCAGGGCTCGGCGGCGGCCCCGTCAGCCTTGCTCGCCTTCGGCTTCGGCTTCGGCGTGGGCTGCGCCGTCGGCTGCGGCGCTTTGCCCGGGCCGGACGGCACCGACGGATCAGGCGTCGCCGCGGGGGTGGTCTCATCGGCCGACGGGCTCGGCGTGACCGGCGGTGACGGCTCGGCGGGAGCCGACGCCGAGGCCGACGGTACGGGCTCCTCGGTCGCAGCTGCGGCGGGCTGCGGGGCGGTGAGCAGCGCGGCGGCGACAGCGATGCCGGCGAGCGCCTGAGTGACCCGATGTCTGCCGTGCCGTGCGCGCTTCGTCAGGCGTGGTGCCATGCGCCGTACCCCCGTGTTGCCTCGCTGTCCGATGAAATCCAGCGGCATCTTTGCATGTGATCCACTCGCCGTGTGTCCCGTACTCAGGGGGGACTCGGGGGTTTACCTGATCCGCTTCGGTGACACGGGTTTCTAGGCTGTCGGCTGTGAGCCTCATCGTTACCCAAGGGTTGACCAAGACGTACGGCACGCAGGTGACCGCCCTGCATGACCTCACCGTCGCTGTCGAGCCCGGGATCATCGGACTGGTCGGCGCCAACGGCGCCGGCAAGTCGACCTTCATCAAGATCATGCTGGGCTTGATCGCGCCGACCGGCGGGCAGGTGCGGGTCTTCGACATCGATCCCACCGTCGACCCCGACCGGGTCCGCGCCAAGGTCGGCTACATGCCGGAGCACGACGCGCTGCCCCCGGACGTGTCCGCCGCCGAGTTCGTCACCCACCTGGGCCGGATCAGCGGACTGCCGCGCACCGCCGCCCGCGAACGGGCCTCTGAGGCGCTGCGCCACGTCGGGCTCTACGAAGAGCGCTACCGGCAGATCGGCGGCTACTCGACCGGTATGAAGCAGCGGGTCAAGCTGGCCCAGGCCCTGGTGCACGACCCCGACCTGCTGCTGCTTGACGAGCCGACCAACGGTCTGGACCCGGCCGGCCGCGACGCCATGCTGGCGCTGATCCAGCGCATCGGCAACGAGTTCGGCATCTCGGTGGTGGTCTGCTCGCACCTGCTCGGCGAGGTCGAGCGGATCTGCGACTCGCTGGTCGCGATCGAGGGCGGCCGGCTGCTGCGCGCCGACCGCATCTCGGCCATGACCGAGGCCAGCGAGGTGCTCGCGGTCGAGGTCAGCGAGGGTACGGACGAACTGGCCGCGGCGCTGGAGGCGCTGGAGCTGCCGGTCACCCGCGACGGCCGGCTGGTGCTGGTGCCGCTGACCCACGAGGCCACCTACGACCACGTCCTGCGCGTGGTGGCCGATCTCGATCTGCCGCTGCACCGCCTGGACCAGCGACGCCACCGGGTGGCCGAGCTCTTCGCCACGAGGGAGACCGCGGATGCCTGAGTCGAGCGTCATCCACGACATCGGATACCAGCGCTACACCGGACCGCGGCTGGGCCGCGGCGCCGTGTTCGCCGCCATCTACGTGCACGGCCTGCGCGCGGCCTACGGCTTCGGCCGGTCGGCCAAGGCCAAGATCTTCCCGTGGCTGGTCTTCGGGATCGTCGCCCTGGTCGCGGTGATCCTCGCGGCGGTACGCGCCCAGCTCGGCACCCTGCCGCTGACCTACATCCAGTTCGCCAACACGATGAGCTGGCTGATCATCTTCTTCGTCGCGATCGTGGCGCCGGAGCTGGTCTCCCGGGACCTGCGCGCCGGGGTACTGCCGCTCTACTTCAGCCGGCCCCTGCGCGCCGCCGACTACATCGGTGCCAAGGCGGCCGCGATGGTGACGGCGGTGTGGATCCTGCTGGCCGGCCCGCAGTTCATCATCTTCCTGGGCGGCGCGTTCACCACCAAGACCGGCATGTCCGGGGTCTGGCACGAGCTCGGTGACCTGCTTCCGGCGTGGGGCTACAGCCTGCTCTGGGCGCTCGTCTTCACCGGGATCGGGCTGCTGATCGCGTCGCTGACCGGCAAACGGGCGTTCGCCGCCGGCGGCATCGTCGCCGTCTTCCTGATGACCACCCCGGTGGTCGGCGTGCTGTCCATCCTGCCGTCGTCCACCGCGCAGGACCTGGCCGGCCTGGCCAGCCCGATGACCCTGGTCACCGGCGTCGGGCAGTGGCTGATCCCCGACGCCAACACGGGCCTGAACATCGGCGAATTCGGCGCGGTGTATGCCATCGAGGCAGTGTGCCTGGTCGCCGTCTGCCTGCTGCTGCTACTGGCCCGCTACCGGAAGGTGGCCTCGCTGTGACCACGGTCCACCTCGAGAACGTGTCCCGCTGGTACGGCAACGTGGTGGCGGTCAACGACATCAGCATGACGCTGGAACCGGGCGTCACCGGCCTGCTCGGCCCGAACGGCGCCGGCAAGACCACCGTGCTGCACATGATGGCGGGCTTCCTGTCGCCCTCGCGCGGCACGGTGACCGTCGACGGCGCGCCGACCTGGCGCAACCCGGAGATCTACCGCCGGCTCGGCCTGGTCGCCGAGCGTGAGGCGGTGCACGGCTTCCTCACCGCCCGCGAGTTCGTCCAGGCCAGCGCCCGGATGCAGAAGCTGCCCGACCCGAAGGCCGCGGCCGAGCGGGCGCTGCACCTGGTCGAGATGACCGACGCCGCCGACCGCCGGATCGAGACGTACTCCAAGGGCATGCGCCAGCGCACCCGGGTCGCCGCGGCCCTGGTGCACGACCCGCAGGTGCTGCTGCTGGACGAGCCGTTCAACGGCATGGACCCGCGGCAGCGGATGCACATGATGGGCCTGCTGCACGAGCTGGGCGACCGGGGCCACACGATCCTGTTCAGCTCGCACATCCTGGAGGAGGTGGAGCAGGTCTCGGGCACGGTCCAGGTGATCGTGGCCGGCCGGCTCGCCGCCTCGGGCGACTACCGCCGGATCCGCCGGCTGATGACCAACCGCCCGCACGTCTTCGCCGTGCAGTCGTCCGACGACCGCCGGCTGGCCGTGGCCCTGATCGGTGAGAAGTCGGTCAGCGGCGTGGAGATCGACAACGCCGGGCTGACCGTACGCGCGTCCGACTACGGCAGCTTCACCCGCGCGCTGCCGCGCATCGCCATCGGTGAGGGCATCCGGCTGCGCAAGCTGCTGCCCTCCGACGAATCCCTGGAGAGTGTCTTCTCCTACCTGCTGGAGGCCTGACGTGTCGACCGTTGCGTGGATCACTGCCCGCGGACTGTTCGGCCGGCGCCGGGTGCTCCTGCTGCTGCCCCTGCCGCTGCTGCTGATCGGCCTGGCCGTGCTGTGCCGCTCGTACGACGTCAACCCGGCCGACTGGGGCGCCCCGGTGCTGGTCGGCCTGGGCCTGGCCGTGGTGCTGCCGGTGATCAGCCTGATCGTGGGCACCGGCGTGCTCGGCTCCGAAGTGGACGACGGCACGATCGTGCACATCCTGACCAAGCCGCTGCCCCGCCGCGACATCATCCTGGCCAAGTTGGGCGTCGCCATCGGGGTCAGCGCGGTGACGTCGGCGGTGCCGCTGTTCGTGGCGGGCGTGCTGGCCGACTCGGCGCGGCTGGGCCTGGGCCTGGCGGCGGCCGCGGTGGTCGGTGCGTGCGCGTACTCGGCGTTGTTCCTGCTGCTGAGCCTGCTGACCCGTCGGCCGGTGCTGCTCGGCCTGGTCTACATCCTGGTCTGGGAGGGCCTGCTGGGCCGGTTCGTCAGCGGCACCCGGGTGCTGTCCATCGAGCAGTACGTGATCACGATCGCCGACAAGATCGCCCCGACCGCCATCCTGGAGTCCAAGGTCTCCCTCACGGTGTCCGTGGTGCTGGCGGCGATCTTCGTCCTGGGCTGCACCCTGGCGGCGGTGGACCGGCTGCGCAGCTTCAGCATGGCCGGCGAGACGAGCTGATCCGGGCGGCGAGGGCCGGGTGGACACCGGCCCTCGCCGGCTTCAGCTGATCCAGCAGTACAGCCGCTGCTCCTCGGTGCGGGCCAGTCGGCCGACCGCGCCGAGGATCTCGGTTGCCAGCTCCGGGTCGATGGGCTCGCCCTCGGCGGCCCGGTCGGCGGCCCACTGCCGGCCGACCCGGTCCAGCTCCGTCGCGCTCGCGCGGCTCAGGGCCTGCTGGAGCTCCACGGACGCGGCCACGATCATGGCGCCGTCGTCCTCGTCGGCGATGACCGACGAGGCGGACGCCGCGAGCGCGTCGTCGAAGCTGCGGCCGGTCAGCAGGCTGTCCCACTCCAGCAGGGCCAGGTCGGCGTCGAAGTTGCCGTAGGTGACCGACTCGTGGCCGGCGTCCGGACCGCCGTCGGCCTGGGCCTCGGCGGCCTCGTCATCGGCGGCGACGAAGAATCTGATGATGCTGCTCATCGGGGTATCCCATCAGAGCCGGACCCGGGCCGCGACGGGCAGGTGGTCACTGCCGGTCGCCGGAAGGGACCAGAGCTCGGTGACGGTCACCGACCGTCCCATGATCTGGTCGATCCGCGCCACCGGGGCCCGGGCCGGCCAGCTGAAGGCGAACGTCGACCGGGCCGTGCGCAGCTCCGCGCTGAGCGGCGCCAGCGCACGGTCGTCCACGGTGTAGTTCAGGTCGCCGAGGAGCAACACCCGGCCGATCGGCTCGGCGGCGATCATCCGGCCGAGCCGGGCGGCGCTCTCGTTCCGCCGCGACGAGCTGAGCCCGCCCACCCCGATCCGCACCGAGGGCAGATGGACGACATAGACGGCGACGTCCCCGCCGGGCAGCTCGGCGACCGCTCGCAGTCCCCGGTTCCAGTCGGTGCCGACCCCGCTGGGCCGGATGTCGACCAGCGCCGCCTCGGTGAGCGGATACCGCGACCACAGCCCGACCGTGCCCTGCACGGTGTGGTGCGCGTACTCCGCCGGCATCGCCGCGAGGTAGGCGGGCAGGGCAGCCGGCGTGACCTCCTCCAGGGCGATCAGGTCGGGCCGCACCTTCACCAGCTCACGGACCGTGCCGGCCGGGTCGGCGTTCTCGTCGCTGACATTGTGCTGCACGGCGGTGAGGTCGTAGGGGGAGTCGCCGTCGGGCAGCAGATGGCCGCCGAAGAGGCCGAGCCAGGCGGCCAGCGGCAGCAGCGCGGCCAGGGCGGCGATCCGGGAACGGCGCCACCACGCCAGAGCGAACAGCACCGGGATGGTCAGGCCCAGCCAGGGCAGGAACGTCTCCACGAGACTGCCGAGATTTCCGGCGGTGTTGGGTACGGCTCGATGAAAGAGCAGGACGCAGGCGACGATCACGGCTGACACGGCGAGGCTGCGCACCTCGCGATGCTGGCAGGGCCCCGCAAGTCGTCAGGCTCTGCCGTAGATGTCGGCGAGCGCGGTGAACGCGGCCTTCGGCTCCCACGGCAGGTCCGGGTAGGTGTCGCCGTGCCGGTCCTCGTACACCTTGACGATGCCGTAGCTGGCCAGGTCGAGGTCGTCGCGAGGGTCGCCGCCGGGGCGGTGCGGGTGGTCGTAGAGGGCGAAGATGAAGACGAAGGTGGCGTCGACGCCGGCCGCGTCGAACACCGCCAGCAGCTCGCGGAGGTAGGTGGCCTGGCCCTCCTCGTCGCGGGTGTGGTCGCCGGTCAGTCGCAACGGGCCGCTGTCGCCGTACTCGACGATCTCCAGGCCCTGCGCCCCGCGGTCGCCGGCGCCGCGGTAGGTGGCCGAGCCGAACTCGGTGATCGCGACGGGCCTGCCCTGCAGGCCGGGGCTGCGCATGCCCTGCGCGACCAGCTCGGCGAAGTTCCCGGCGATGGCGGCCGACCGGTACACGTCCATGGCGACGATGTCGAACGGCGTCCAGTCCACCCGGTCGATGGGCACGGAGGCATAGGTGACCCGGCCGCCGAAACGTTCCCGGACGACGGCCACCGCCTGGCCGAGGAAGTCGTTGACCCGGTCGCCGACCCCGGCGAGCACCGCCCGGATGCGATCCGGCTCGCCCAGCAGCGCGAGCCGCTCCTCGAGGCTGTCGCCGGGCAGGAAATCCGGGGACATGATGCTCAGCTCCGCGCCGGTGACGAACACGACCTCATGGCCGCGCACCCGCAGCCGTTCCGCCCGCTCGGCGCAGTCGGCGAACAGTGCCAGCATCTCGTCGGCGCCCAGCTCCAGCGGGTACGGCGAGAACCAGACCTCCAGCCCGAGCCCGGCCGCGACCGAAGCGGCGAACTCGATCCGCTCCGGGTCGCCGCCGGTCACCCGCACGGCGGTGCAGTGCAGGTCGTCGCGGATGATCGCCAGCTCCCGCTCGACCGGCTCCGGCTCGAAGCGCCGCCGCGCGTTCACGCCATGGCGGACGAACCCGGTGTCGTACGTTATGCCCCTCGCCCGCACGTCGCTCCTCCCGTTAGGTACGCGCCGTACCCTATTTTGACTCTGTGAGGAGGTCAAGCCGATGCTGAAAGGGAACGACGAGTACCGGAGTGGAGGGGATCCGATGACCCCGACCCGCCGCCGAGGGGCGGCGCTGGAGGAGGCGATCCTGCGTGCCGCAGCCGACGAACTCACGGAGAGCAGCTTCACCGGACTGACCATGGACCGGGTCGCCAAGCGGGCGGGCACCAACAAGAACGCGATCTACCGCCGCTGGCCGGACCGTCTGGCCCTGGGTATCGCCGCCTACCGCCACCTGGCCACCGCGATCCAGCCGCCGGACACGGGCACCCTCCGCGGCGACGCCCTGGAACTGCTGCGCCGGGCGAACCGGCACTGGAGCTCGCCCCTCGGCGCGGTCCTGCGTGACTTGCTGGCGGCGGCGGGCAGCGCCCAGAAGCTGGTGGCGCAACTGCCGGAGCAGTCGACCGACGCGATGACCGCGATGTGGCTGACGGTTCTGGGCCGGGCGGTGGCCCGCGGCGAGGCGGCCCCGGAGTCGCTGCACCCTCGGGTGGCGACGGTGGCAATCGTGTTGCTGCGCAACGAGTTCGTGACCCGCGGAGTGCCGTCAGCCCCGGACGAGGTCCTCACCGAGATCGTCGACGAGGTCTACCTACCCCTGGTCCGGCGCCGTAGCCCGGCCGGGCGGGACTGAGCGTTCAGGCTCCGGTGGTCTTCTCGTAGAGGTCTTCCGGGGCTTCCTTGGTCGGGGTGGGCCGCTCGGGCGCCGACGTGGTGCCGTAGCCGGTGATGTCCAGAGTCCAGGTGCCCGCCGGCCCGAGTGGCTCAGTGGTGGCGGGCACGTCGACCACCAGCCGGCTGAGGCGGCCCTGGCCGTCCAGAGTGGCGGTGAACGTCGTCCTGCCCTTGAGGCGAAACTGCAGCGGCTGCAGGACGATGCTGCTGCCGGTGATCGTGGTGACGGCGAGCGTGCCCCGGATCGTCAAACCCTCCACTGTGGCCGTGTCCGTCATGCCGAGAAGTTCCGTCGCTCCGGTCCGATCGGGTCTCGTGATGGCCAGCCCGTGCCGCTCCCCGGCCTCGGGCATCCGGGACAGGTCCCAGTGTTGCCATCGGTCTTCTTCCGGGGTCTTCCGGGTGTACCTGTCCTTTCCGATCACCCGCTCGTAGTACACCTCGGGTTCGGGGTCGGTGAAGGTGGTGTACCAGGCCGCGCTGGCGCTGGAAAAGTCGGTCGTGCCGGTGACCTGCCTGTCGGACGTGGCGACCATGTAGGCGTAGTTGCCGGCCGTCAGGCCGGCGAGGGAGGCGGTGACGGCCGCCTTCGGATCCGCCGGGGCGGGTGCCGCCGGTTGGGAGCAGGCGGCGAGCGACAGGACGCCGGCGAGCAGCAGGGCGGTGGACCGGAGACGGATCATTCGCGAGAGCTTAGGGAAGCCGGCCGAGGAGGATGTCGCGGCCCGGGCCTCGCAGGTCGTCGATGGCTGCCGCTCGCCCGCAGGCCGCCATGCCCAGCGCTTCCGCCGTCCCCGTGACCAGTTCGCCGCTCCCACCACGCCACTCCGTGTCGGTGGCGACGAGCTCCAGCCCGTCGAGCCGCCCCGGTGGCACCAGTGCCGGCGCGACCCCCGGCGAGACCAGATAGTCCAGCAGGATGCGCCAGTCCTCCACCGGTACGTCCGCAGCCAGCCCCAACGGCCGGGCGATGTCCCGCAGGTGCACGCACGTGTCGGCGAACGGGCCGAGCGGCCCCACCCGGGGCGGGTTCACCCGGTCGGCAGCGTGTTCACGCAGCAGGCCGATCAGCTCGCCCCGCGGTTTCCGGGCCAGGCGCCGGGTGAAGTGGTCCACGGTCCGGTCCGTGTCGCCGCGGTAGCGCAGGGACACCACGAAGAACCGGCCGAAGCCCACCAGCATCGGCTGGACGAGGTGGGCGGCCAGGTGACCCACAGTCCAGCCGGCGCACAGGGTCTGCACCTGCCACTGGGTGTCGTCCAGGCTCTCCAGGAAGTCGGCGATCAGCAGACGGTTGCTGGTCGTCCGGGCGTAGATCTCGGCGTCGGTGGTCACGCGGCCCGCCTCCGTACGTCGCGGCTCAGGGCGGCCAGGACCTTCGCCGCCGTGGCGATCTCCTGCTCGGTGCAGTCCGGGGCCAGCGTGGCCAGCTGTCGCAGTTCGTCGTCGCGGATCCGGCCGATCACCGCGGTCCCGCTGCCGGTCAGCACGATCAGCACCGACCGCCGGTGGGCCGGATTCGGCCGCGACTCCACGTAGCCCCGTTTCAGCAGGTCGTTGACGTGGCGCTGAACGCCTTGGCGAGCCAGGTCGAGCCGGTCGCCGATCGCCGGCACAGTCGCCGGGCCGTGCTCGGCGAGGACTTCCAGCACTGCCCGGGTGCCCACGCTCAGGCCTTCCGGTCGCAGGGCCGCCTCGACCACCCGGGCCGAGTTCAGGACCAGTGGCCGTACGTGCCGCAGGACCTCGTAAAGAGCAGCTCCACGCGCCAACATGACAACTATGATGTCATACGCGCGCAGCTCGGGTGGGTCGGGTCGGCGGCGGCGGCGATCACTGCGTCGAGGCGGTCGCGGGTGGCCAGCAGGCCGGTGATCTGCCGGTCGATGCGGTCGCGCTCCGCCGCCAGCCGGGCCTGTGACTCCGGGGTGCTCACGCCCCGGTCCACGCAGGGCAGCAGCTCCAGGATCGTGTGGCTGGACAGGCCCGCGGCGTACAGCTGCTGAATGAGCTGCACCCGGTCCACCGCCGCCGGCGGGTACGTCCGTTGCCCCCTCGGCGTCCGTTGGGAGGCCAGCAGCCCTTGCTCCTCGTAGTAGCGCAGCGCCCGTACGCTCACGCCCGCCGTGCCGGCCAGCTCGCCGATCCGCATGATCTCTCCCGCCGGTGTTCGTGAGGCCCGTCACCACACTTGCCTCTGACGTCAACGTCAGGTTTTAGCGTAGCCGTCATGAAGATTTCTGGTTCTGTCGCGCTGGTCACCGGCGCCAACCGCGGTATCGGCCGGCAGTTCGTCCTCGAGCTGCTCGCCCGCGGCGCCGCCAAGGTTTATGCCACCGCGCGTAATCCCGAGCTCGTCGACATCCCCGGCGTCGAGGTGCTGGCCCTGGACATCACCGATCCGGCTTCGGTGGCCGCCGCGGCCGCGCGGGCCGGGGACGTCAACCTGCTGATCAACAATGCCGGCATCACGACCCACACCAACCTCGTCACCGGCGACCTGGACAAGATCCGGCTGGAGCTGGACACGCACTTCTGGGGCACGCTCAACGTCATCCGAGCCTTCGCGCCGGTGCTCGGCGGCGGCGCCGTCCTCAACGTGCTGTCCCGGCTGTCCTGGGTCTCCTACAACGGCGCGAACGCGTACAGCGCGGCCAAGGCGGCCGAGTGGAGTCTCACCAACGGCGTCCGGCTCGAGCTGGCCGAGCAGGGCACCCTGGTCACCGGGCTGTTGCTGGGTGCCGCCGACACCGACATGATGGCCGGTTTCGACATCGACAAGGCCGACCCCGCCGACATCGCCCGGGCCGCGCTGGACGGCATCGAGGCCGGCGCGCTGGAGGTCATCGCCGACGAGGCGACCGCCGAGGTCAAGGCCGCCCTGGCCGGCGACCCACGGGTGCTGTACCCCGCGGCGGTCTGAACACGAAGCGGCCGGGCCCGCACTGCGCGGGCCCGGCCGTCGAAACCTCCGCGAGCGGTCAGCCCGTGTTGCGCATGCCGGCCGCGATGCCGTTGACCGTGGTCAGCAGCGCCCGCTCCAGCGCCGTCGAGTCCGACGCCGGGCGCCGGGCGCCCGGCGCGGTCGACGCCTGGCGCTCGTCGGCGTTCAGCTCGCGGTACTGGCGCAGCAGCGCGACCTGCAGGTGGTGCAGCGGCTCCAGGTACGTGTCCCGGACGCCCAGCGTGCGCGACAGCTCGGGCTGGCTGGACAGCAGCTCGTCGCGGCCGGTGATGGCCAGGATCTGCTCGACCGTCTTGGCGTACTCCTGCTCGATGGTGCCGAAGATCGGCTTGAGCTCGGCCGGGACCAGCGTCTCGACGTACCGCCGGGCGATGGTCAGGTCGGTCTTGGCCAGCATCATCTCCACGTTGGAGACGAACGTGCGGAAGAACTGCCAGTTGGCGTACATCTCCTGGAGCACATCGGCCTGACCGGCCTCGCGGACCGCGAGCAGGCCGGTGCCCACGCCGAACCAGCCCGGCACGATCTGGCGGGTCTGGGTCCAGCCGAAGACCCACGGGATGGCCCGCAGGCCGCCGAGCCCGGCGTCGGCGTTCGGCCGCTTCGCCGGCCGGGAGCCGATGTTGAGCGCGCCGAGCAGCTCGGTCGGGGTCGCCGCCCAGAAGTACGCGGGCAGGTCCGGATTCTCGACCAGCGCCCGGTACGCCTGGAAGGCCGCGCCCGACGCCGTGTCCATCGCCCCGTCCCAGCGGGTCAGCGAGGACAGGTCGACCGACGGCGACGTGTGCAGCAGCGTCGCCTGGAGCACGGCGGCCACGGTCAGCTCCAGGTTTTCCCGGGCCAGGGCCGGCAGCGTGTACTTGTCGGAGATGACCTCGCCCTGCTCGGTCACCTTGATCGCGCCGTCCAGCGTGCCGTACGGCTGGGCCAGGATCGCCTCGTGCGTGGGGCCACCGCCGCGGCCGACCGTGCCGCCGCGGCCGTGGAACAGCCGCAGCCGTACGCCGTGCCGGGCGGCGACGTCGCGCAGTGCCCGCTGCGCCTTGTGGATCGACCACTGGCTCGTGGTGATCCCGGCCTCCTTGTTGCTGTCGGAGTAGCCGAGCATGACCTCCTGCAGGTCACCGCGGGCCCGCACGATCTCCCGGTACGCCGGCAGGGACAGCATCTCGTCCAGCAGCTCGCCACCGGCGTCCAGCTCGGCCGGGGTCTCCAGCAGCGGCACGATGCCGATCCGGGCCCGCCCGGTGTGGATGTCGATCAGGCCGGCCTCGCGGGCCAGCACCGCCGCGGCCAGCACGTCGTCCACGCCCAGGGTCATCGAGATGATGTACGACTCGATGACGTCCGCGCCGAACCGGTCCTGCGCCTCGCGGATCGTGTTGAACACGTCGAACGTCTTGCGGGCCGAGTCGGTCAGCGGGGTGTCGTTGCTGGACAGCGGCCGCCGCCCGGTGAGCTCGGTGGCCAGCAGCTTGGTGCGCTCGGGCCGGTCCAGCGACAGGTACTCGTCGACCTCGCCGACCTGCGTGTACATCTGCGCCAGCACCTCGTGGTGCTTCTCGGCGTGCTCGCGGACATCGAGCGTGGCCAGCTGCAGGCCGAAGGCGGACACCGTACGGATCGCCGACGCGACCGTGCCGACCGCGGTGAGCTGCCCGGAGTTGCGGGCCAGCGAGGCCCGCATCAGCTCCAGGTCGCCGACCAGCTCGCCGGTGCCCAGGTAGTCGCGGCCGGGCACGTGGGCGGTGCCGCGCCGCAGCCGTTCACGGGTGTTGGCCAGCTTGGCCTTGATGCAGCGGACCTTCAGCCGATACGGCTCCTCGGCGTTGGTGCGGCGGAACCGCGGCGCCACCTCGGGCAGCGCGTCGAGGTCCTTGGCCAGGCTGGCCGACAGGTCCAGGGACACGCCGCGCAGCCGCCGGGACACCGACAGCTCGTCGATCAGCGCGTCCATCGCCGCCTCGGTGGCCTGGATGCCGTGCTCGTGCTGGATGATCAGCACGTCGCGGGTGACGGCCGGGGTGACGAACGGGTTGCCGTCGCGGTCGCCGCCGATCCACGTGCCGAAGGTCAGCGGGCGCGACGTCGGCGAGGTCTCCACCCCGAGCTGGCGCAGCGTCTCGGCGAGGTCGTCGAGCACCTGCGGGGCCGCGTCGGCGTAGAGGTCCTTGAGGTAGTAGACCGCGTTGCGGGCCTCGTCGGTCGGGTCGGGCCGGTCCAGGCGCAGCTCGTCGGTCTGCCAGAGCAGGTCGATCAGCTCGGCGAAGCGGCGGGTGGAGGCGGTGGTGTCGGTCGCGCCGTACAGGATCGCGGCACTGGCCTCGCCGTCCAGCGAGTCGGCGAGCTGGCGCAGCTTCGACAGGATCGAGCGGCGGGCGGCCTCGGTCGGGTGCGCGGTGAAGACCGGCCGGACGGCCAGCCGGCGGGCGGCCGCGGCGATCTCGTCGGCGGGCACGCCCTGCTCGGCGATGCGCTTGGCCGCCTGGTCCAGCCAGCCGCCGTCGCGGGCGCGGCGGCGCTGCAGGTCGCGGGCGCGGTGCACCTGTTCGGTGATGTTGGCCAGGTGGAAGTAGGTGGAGAACGCCCGGGCCAGCTTGGTGCCGGTCGTGACGTCCAGGGCGGAGAGGCGCTCGGCGGCGGCCGGGGCGTCCGCCCGGACCAGGGCGCGGACCTCCTCGACCAGGTCGAGCAGCGGCTTGCCCTCCTGCCGGGCGAGCGTCTGGCCGAGCAGCGTGCCGATCCGCCGGATGTCGGCACGCAATGCCGCATCATGACTGCCTTCAGACAAGTCAAGGGTGGCGGCGGGGCGGTCGGACGGGCCATCGGGGTCGAGTCGGCCGAGCTGGTCTGTCATCGGAGCGCTCCTCGGGTGCGGAACTTGCAGGGGTTTTCCGCCGCGGACGGGATCGGCATCGCGGACGGAAGGACAGCGCTGTCCCGACTTGGCTGATCGTATCGGTGCCCCGCCCGGCCGGCGTGATTTGAGGTAAGTCTCATAGGCGCTTACGGCCGCTTCACGCCTTTCCGGATTACCTGTGCACCACAGAGCTCCGGGGAGGACAAGAAATGCCAAGAAGGACCCGAATCGTGGTGGCCGGTGCTGTCGCCACCGCTCTCGGCCTGGCCGCGGCCGGCATGGGTGTGGCGGACGCCGCCGCGGCCCCGCCGCCGCTGGCCTTCACCATGGCCACGGCGAACGTGCTGGCCGAGCGGTACGTGTACGACGGCGAGCAGGGCTACCTCGACTTCGATCTGGGCGTGAACGTCATCGCCGGCAAGGACCCGCTGGAGATCCGGGCGAAGCGCTCGTCCTACGCCAAGCCGATCACCGCTGAGCAGATCGTGGTCCGGAACGGCAAGAAGAAGGCCGTGAAGCTGCCGGCCGGGATGGTCACCGGGTGGGGCGGCCTCAAGGACTTCACCACGATCACCCTGAAGAACGCGGCGGGCAAGCAGGTCGCCGGCTACCAGACAGATTTCTGCCCGAACGCCTACGAATCCGCCCGGACCCGGCGGGACGCGCCCGCGCAGAACCCCTATCCACGGGGCTGCTCCGAGGGCCCGTTCAACCTGGGCGCGGTCTGGGGCATCCAGGCCGGCTGGAACGCGCCCGTCGCGAGCCTGCCGCGCACCGGCGAGTTCGACCTGCCGGACGGCGTGTACACCGCGACGGTCAGCGTCAACAAGAAGTACCGGGACTACTTCAAGATCGCGGCGAAGAGCGCGACGCTGAAGCTCACCGTCACGGTCAAGACGATCGACCGGGGCGAGGACGCGGCGGCCGCGGCCAAGGCCAGGGTCAAGGCGGCCCAGGCGGGCGACGACCCCGCCGAGGCGGCCGCTCTCGCCGAGCACGGCGAGCACGCCGGCCAGGGCGACGAGGATCTGCAGATCTCCGCGTACAAGCCGGGGTTCCGGCCGCCGGCCAAGCGCCCGCGGGCGGTCAAGGCCTCGGCCATCGCCAAGGGCCCGCGTCCCGACCTGCGTTCGCTGCCCGCCTCGGGTATCTCGCTGTCCCAGGAGGAGGACAAGAAGTGGTACGTGAACTTCGGTGCCACCGTCTGGAACGCGGGCACGTCGCCGTTGCTGGTCGACGGCTTCCGGCAGACCGGCACCGAGCGGATGGACGCGTACCAGTACTTCTTCGACGCCAAGGGTAAGGAGGTCGGCTCGGTCGCGGCCGGCACGATGGAGTGGGACCCCCGCGAGGGGCACCGGCACTGGCACTTCACCGACTTCGCGCGGTACAGCCTGCTCAAGGCGGACAAGAAGGTCGCCGTGCGCAGTGGCAAGGAGGCGTTCTGCCTGGCCAACACGGACGCGGTCGACTACACGATCCCGAGCGCCAAGTGGCGGCCGGACAACACCGACCTGTCCAGCTCGTGCGGTCAGAACACGGCCGTGGCGGTGCGTGAGGTGCTCGACATCGGCAACGGTGACACGTACACCCAGGACCGGCCCGGCCAGTCCTTCGACCTCACCGGCCTGCCCAACGGCACGTACTACATCGAGGTCAAGGCCAACCCCTCGAACAAGCTGGCCGAGCTGAGCACGAAGAACAACACCGCCCTGCGCAAGATCGTGCTGGGCGGCACGCCGACCGCGCGCACTCTCAAGGTGCCCTCGGTCAACGGGCTCGACTGATCGTCGGACGCCGATCCAAGGCGCCGGCTCCCTCGGGGGCCGGCGCCTTCTTCTGTGTCTCCACCTGCGTGCTTCGAGGTGAGTCTCTCAAGCCCTTACGTCCGCTTCACGCCATTGAAGTTTACCTGTGCGTGATACCCGCCTCCGGGGAGGAAAAGCATGACAAGAAGGACCCGCATTCTGGTGGCCGGCGCCGTCGCCACCGCTGTCGGCATCGCCGCCGGCGGGATGGGCGTGGCCAACGCGGCCGCCGATCTGCCGCCGCTGGCGCTGACGCAGGCGACGACCAACGTGGTCGCCGAGCGTTACGTCTGGGAGGACGAGACCTACCTGTTCTTCGATCTGGGCGTCAACGTGATCGCGGGCAAGGACCCGTTCGAGATCCGGGCCAGCCGCAAGTCGTACGCGGACCCGATCGTGGCCAAGCAGGTCGTCCTCAAGAACGGCAAGAAGACCGAGGTGACTCTGCCGGCCGGGATGGTCACCGGCTGGAACGGCCTCAAGGACTTCACCACGGTCAGCATCAAGAACGCCGCGGGCACCGAGGTGGCCAACTACAAGACCGACTTCTGCCCGAACGACTACTCCTCGACGCGGACCCGGCGGGACGCCCCGGCCGACAACCCGTACCCGCAGGGCTGTTCCTACAACCCGTTCACCCTCGGCTCGGTCTGGGGCATCCAGGCCGGCTGGAACGCGGTCACCGACAGCCTGCCGTCGACCGGCGACTTCGACCTGCCGGACGGTGACTACACGGCGACCGTCACGCTGAACAAGACGTACCAGGACTACTTCAAGATCGCGGCGGGCGGCTCCTCGCTCACCGCGAACGTCAAGGTGGAGACCGTCGACGAGGGCAAGGGTGCCGCCGCGGCCGTCAAGGCCAAGGCCAAGGCCGCCCGGGCCGGCGCGGACACCGCGCAGGCCGCGGCCCTCGCCGAGCACGACGAGCACGCTGCCCAGGGCGACCCGAACTCGCAGATCTCGGCCTACAAGCCGGAGTTCCGCCCGCCGGCGAAGAAGCCGAAGGCGGTCAAGGCGGCGGCCATTCCGAAGGGCCCGCGTCCCGACCTGCGCTCGCTGCCGGCCTGGGGCATCGCGCTGGAGCAGGGCGACGGCAAGGCGTACGTGAGCTTCGGCGCCACCGTCTGGAACGGCGGCACCTCGCCGCTGCTGGTCGACGGCTTCCGGCAGACCGGCACCGACCTGATGGACGCGTACCAGTACTTCTTCGACGCCAAGGGCAAGGAGGTCGGCTCGGTCGCCGCCGGCACCATGGAGTGGGACCCGCGCGACGGCCACCGGCACTGGCACTTCACCGACTTCGCCCAGTACAACCTGCTGACCTCGGACCAGAAGCAGGCTGTGCGCAGCGGCAAGGAGGCGTTCTGCCTGGTGAACACGGACGCGGTCGACTACACGATCCCGAACGCCAAGTGGCGCCCGAGCAACACCGACCTGTCCAGCTCCTGCGGTCAGAACACCGCCGTGGCGGTGCGTGAGGTGCTCGACATCGGCAACGGTGACACCTACACCCAGTCGCTGCCGGGCCAGTCGTTCGAGGTCACCGACCTGCCCAACGGCACGTACTACATCGAGGTCAAGGCCAACCCCTCGAACAAGCTCAGCGAGCTGAGCACCACCAACAACAGCGCCCTGCGCAAGATCATCCTGGGCGGCACGCCGGCCGAGCGCACCCTCGAGGTGCCGCCGGTCAACGGCATCGAGGGCTGACCCGGCCCGAACGGCCCGCGGGCACCGGTTCCCATCGGAGCCGGTGCCCGCGGCTCGTCAGGAGGGGGAGCCGGCCAGGTCGAGCGCGTACTCCGGCCACCACTCGCCGGCCGCCGGCGCGCCGTTGCCGCAGGCGCCGTCGGACTCACCCGGACGCTTGACCCACAGGTACGCGTCGGCCAGCGGCACGCCGGTCCGGGTGGTCGGCGCCTCGCCGAGTGCCCGTCCGGGCGGATTGCACCAGTGCCGGTCGCCGCCGCCCTTCTGGGCCGGCCCGTTGCCGTTGCGGCTGGTGTCCACGACGAAATGCGCGCCGCTGAGCAGCGCGGACAGCCGGGTACCGTAGGCCAGGTTGTCCGCCGTGGTCTCGAAGTTGGCCACGTTGAGCGAGAAGCCGGACGCCCGCGCGATGCCGGCCCGGCGCAGCGCAGCGGTCAGCCGGGCCGGCTGCGTGATCCACGTCGGGTTGCCCGCGTCCAGGTAGACCAGCACACCCGGCACTGCCCGCAACGCTTCCACGGCGTCGGCGAGCAGGTCGTAGCGCTCGGCCGTGGCGTCCTCGTCCAGGCAGCCCTGCACCGCCTGCGGGACGGCGTCGGGTTCGAGCACGACCAGCGCCTGATGACCGCGCAGGGAATCGGCCAGGGTGCGTACCCAGGCCTGGTAGTCCGCGGCGTCGGCCGCGCCGCCGGCCGACTGCCCGGAGCAGTCCCGCTCCGGGATGTTGTAGAGAGTGAGCACCGGCAGCCGCCCGGCCGCGGTCGCGGCCGTGACCAGCCGCCGGGCCCGCTCGGCGTAACCGGGCGACCCGTCGGCGAACCAGGTGGCGGTGGGCTGGTCGGCGATCCGCCGGATGGCGGCGATCTCCGTGGTACGCCCGGTGCCCTGCCACGCCGCGAGCTGGTTCACCGCCGCACCGTTGGGATCGACGTACAGCTGGTGGTCGCTGAGCGGCCCGGCGGACCCGGCGGCGTCACCGGATCGGACGGCCGCCGGACCGAGCACCACGGGGGAGTCCGCACCGCGCCGCGCGAGCACCACGATGGCGGCTATGACGAGCACGAGGGCCAGTCCGGCCACGGGCAGCGCCCAGCGGCCCCGCGTCGGGGTGGCATGTTTCGGCATCCCTCAGCGCACCCGCACCCAGCGACCGGTCGACGGCACGCCCTTGTCGTCCACCAGGAACAACATGTACCAGCCCGACGGCACGAGCCCCCTGGCCTTCGGGATGGACAGGGCCACACCGTTGGCCGACGGGGTCACGTCGAGCGCGACCGAACGCTGGTCGACGTCGGTGACGTGGGTGACCGCGCTGGGCCGCAGCAGCCGGGCCGCGCGCACGCGACCGGCGTCCGGGGTGGCGAAGTCGACGGTCGTGCCGCGCTGCACCGAGGACGGTCCGGCGCCGACGACCGGCCGGCGGCCCTTGAACAGGTACGGCGGTGAGTACACCTCGATGCGCTGCTCGAAGCTACCCGGGTTCTTGCCGGCCGGGTCGTAGAGCGGGTCGCTGCCCATGGTGATGACCCGGCCGTCGGGCAGCAGCAGCGCCTCGGAGTGGTAGTTGCGGCCGATGGTCGACTCCGCGGCGGTCTCGAACCGGTTGGCCGCCGGCCGGTAGATCTGCACGTTGAACAGGTCGCTGCGGGTCTTGCCGCGGTACTCGCCGCCGCGGTAGCCGGAGGAGCCGCCGGTGGTCAGCACAGTGTCGTCGGGCAGCAGCACAGTGCTCAGATAGCGCGCCGGCTGCGGCAGATCCGGACCGGGCCGGTACGCGGGCGCCGCCTCGTCCAGGTCCGCGATGGCCGTCCGCCGCGTGGACACGGCCGACTCGCCCACCTCACCACCACCGAAGATCATCACTCGCTGGTCCTGCGCCGGCGGCAGCAGCACCGACGAACTCGTCTCGGTCATCCGCGGGTCCCGCAGCCCGGGCACCACCTGGAACTTGTTCTTCGTCAGGTCCCACAGCCCGGGCGTACGGCCGACGGTGTCCGAGCCGTAGCCGGAGTTGGAGCCGGAGAAGAACAGCCGGCCGTCGCCCATCAGGTGCAGCGCGGGATAGGTGGGGAAGACCCGCTTGAGCCGCGGGGCGTCGACCCAGCGCTGCTGGTCCCGGACGTACCGCTCGTTGTCGCCGGGCAGCATCCGGCCGAACTCGTCCAGTCCGGACACCGCGAGCACGTCACCGTTGGGCAGCTCGGCCAGCGTCGGGTACCAGCGGCTCTTGACCATGTCGCCGGTGCGCACGTACCGCTCGGTCCGCGGGTCGAACTCGTAGGAGGTCTTGTCGCCGCCGTACTCCTGCTTCTCCCGGGTGATCTTGTCGGAGACGCCGTAGATGTTGCGCCGGTCCAGGCCCTCGAGCCCGGCCACCGCGTACTGGGCCGGGTGGTCCACCACCGCGGCGTCGCCCTCGGCCGCGGCGTCGACCCACACCTCGACCTCACCGGCGTGGGTCATCACCTTGTCGCCGTGCTTCATCGCGGTCGCGGCCGGCACGGTCACGTCCGTACGGGTCAGGTAGACCTTGCCGTCCGCGCCGGTCAGCCGGGTGCCCTTGGGGAAGGTCCGGGGACCGCCGGCCGGCGACTCGTTCTTGATCTTCATGACGCCGGCGGCGTGCGTGATGTTCTTCGCCAGCACCTCGTACGACTTCGTCCCGCCGGCGATCAGCAGATTGCCGTTGGGCAGGAACGTGTGCCCGGCGCAGAACACGTCGGTCGGCGTGGGCACCTCACTGAACGCGTCCCGCGCGGGGTCGTAGAGCACCGAGCGGAACGTGCCGGCCTCGAAGTTGTCCCGGTTGTTGCCGCTGCCCGCGACGATCAGCACCTTGCCGGTGCTGAGCAGCGCCGCGTGGATGGCGTTGACCCGGAAGCCGGGCGGCACCGGCAGTTGTGCCCAGTGGCCGTACTTCTCCTTGTAGGACTGGCGGTTGATGGTGAAGTCGTGCAACGCGTTCGAGCCGAACGCCACCACGGGCCGGTTGACGAAGACGACCAGGCCCAGGACGACGAGGCCGATCAGTCCGCTCAGCAGGCGGCGCAGCAGCGACGGGCGGGGACGGGGCTTCATACGTAGGTCTCCACGGGTTCGGTGGCGGACTTCTTCTCTGGGGTTCCACCGGGCGCGGTCGGGGCGGCCCGGCGGCGCTGGTACTCCTGGCCGGCCCAGATGGCCGGCGGCATCAGGCAGATCACGAGATTGAGGCCGGGCCACAGCCACATCGCGCCGTCGACGTGCCCGCCGATCGGCGCGCAGATGAGCAGCACCAGGTAGAACGCGGCCCAGCGCAGGCCCGGCCCGAACGTCAGCAACCGGTCCGGGCTGGCCGAGTCGCCCTTGGGCGTCACCACGAAACCGGTCTGCCGGCGCAACAGCGAGCTCAGGTACGACGAGACGTAGACCGGCGTGGACAATGTGGACATCAGCATGCCCTTGAGCCCGGAGGAGCCGGCCTCCTCGTGCGGGCTGGTGTTGTGCCGGCGGTTCCACACGTACAGGCCCAGCTGGAACAGGGCGGCGTCCACATAGAGCATCAGCCACACCTCCTGCGGCACCTGGACGCCCTTGGCCCCCAGCACCAGATAGCAGACGGCGTTGAGGGCCCCGAGCAGCCAGGCCAGCGCGGTCAGCGGGTAGTACGACATCAGCAGCCCGTAGTGCAGCGCCCGCCGGAAGCCGAGCCGCCACATCACCTTGACGAACGACGTGACGACGACCTCGTCCGTGCCCCGCGACCACCGGTGCTGCTGGGTGAAGTAGTCGGTCCACGACGACGGTCCCTCGCCGACCGCGAGCACGTCCGGGGTGTAGACCGAGCGCCAGCGCTTGCCGGAGTGCGGGTTGCGGCTGCTGTGCAGCACCAGGCTGGTGGCCATGTCCTCGGTGATGGAGTCCTGCAGGCCGCCGATGCTGCGCAGCGCCGAGATGCGCACCGCGTTGTTCGTGCCGACCAGCATCGAGACGCCGAGCCGGTTGCCGGCCCGCTGCAGCAGCGAATGGAACAGGTACTGCTGGGACTCGGCCCAGCGGGTCACCACGTTGTCGTAGTTGCCGTAGATCTGCGGGCCGACCACGAACGCCACGTCGGGATCGCGGAAGTAGCCGAGCAGCCGCTCGCAGAAGTTGGGCATCGGCACGTGGTCCGGGTCGACCGAGACGAAGACGTCGTAGTCGTCGCCGTGGTCGCTGACCCACGAGTTGTAGTTGCCGTGCTTGGTCTTCGCCTTGAACGCCCCGGCCGGGGTGTTGAACTCGGCGCGGCCACGACGGCTGAAGTGGTGCACACCGGTCCGCGCGCACATGGCCTTGACCTCGTCGTCGTCGCCCTCGTCGAGCAGCCACACGTCGTAGCGGCCGGGGTGGCGGATCGCCCGCGCCGCGCGCAGAGTCCGCTCGACCATCTCGACCGGTTCCTTGCCCGGCACGATGGTGGTGAGGAAGGCGACCCGCAGCGCCCGGTCCGGCACCATCGGCACCGGATCGCGGGCCCAGAGCGTGGCCAGGCACAGCGTGAAGACGTTGACCAGCCGGAAGAGTTCGATCAGGCCGGTCGCCACGATCATCACGACGGTGGCGGCGTAGAGCCACGGCTGCATCCCCGCGTCCGGGATCTCCATCGAGGACAACAGCCACGCGAAGAACGTGGTCTCGAAGGTGAAGGCGAACAGCGTGATCAGCACGGTGGTCAGCGGCCGGCGCCGGGCCAGCGGGCGCATCCTGACCCGGGCCGGGCCGGGGGCGGGCACCTCCGCGGGGCCGGCGAGCACGCTGTAGCTGCTGTACTCGTACCGGCCGGGGAGCAGCACGGTCGGGTTGTTCAAGGCCCGCGCGAGGGCGGGATCCACGGCCGCTCGCGGTGCGGGAACGGGGTGCGGTGGCGGAACGGGGTCGCTCATCGGCGTCCTCTCACAATCGGACCCGGGCATGGCGGTGTCGGCGAGAACGCCGGAGGCGCTCGCCGGAGCCGAGCAGGCAGCGTCAGGCGGACAGCGGCACGGCTGACCGCACCCGCACCTGGGTGTCGGCCGCACTCCCGCTACCGGCCCGCGGCCGGTTGAGCTGGCGGGGACGGGCCGCGGCCTGTTCCGTGCGCGGACCCAGCAGCAGGTGGGCCGGTGTCGAGGCCGGGCGCAGCTTGCCGACGAAAGCCTTACGGGCGGCGGCGAAACCGGACCGGTCGCCGAACATGTCGCTGCTCATCTCCGCGAGCTCGCGCGCCTCGTAGACGTCCAGCGGCACGCGTTCGGCGGCGAGCCGCTTGGCCTTCGCGGACTGCCGGCGGCGGGCGTCACGGGCCTCGGCGTGCCGGCCGGCGAGCGCGGTGAGCCACTCGGTGTACGCCTCGGGGTGGCGCGGGCCGACCTCGTCGACCAGGCCCAGCGACGCCGCCTGCTCGGCGCTGACCGGCAGCTTGGCGTCGATGAGGCGCTGCGCGGTGTCCGCCCCGACGCGCCGGGGGAGCGTGTACGTGTGCAGCTCGGAGCCGTACAGGCCGATGTCGTAGTAGGGGTTGAGCACGATGCCGCGGCGGGCCGCCACGATGTCCGCGCCCAGGCCCAGCATCACGCCACCGGCGCCGGCGCTGCCCGCGTACGCGGAGATCACGACCTGCCGGGTGCACGAGATGATCTCGCGGCACACCGCGTTGATGGCCTTGATGTTCGCCCAGGCCGCGGCGGCCGGATCGGCGGCGGCGTCGATCGCCGTGAGGTGGATGCCGTTGCTGAAGGCGTCGGTGCCGCTGCGCAGCACCAGCACCCGGGTGTCCTGGGCCGCGGCGTGCCGCAGCGCGGCCAGCAGCCGCCGGCAGTGCCCGGTCGACATCGCGCCGTTGTAGAAGTCGAAGGCCAGCCAGCCGACCGGCCCGGTCCGCCGGTAGCGCACCTGCCGGTACGACGGTCCCTCCGGTTCCGTGCCCGGGGGCAGCGGCGAGTCGGGTACGTCGTGCAGCCGCTTACCGAGCAGCGTGGTGGCGGGCAGCTTCACCTGTCCCGGGCGGCTCGCGTCACGCAGCTGACCCAGCCACAGGCTGCCGTCGCCGGTGGCCACCAGCACAGCACCCTGGCGGCGGCTCAGCACGGTGCCGGGACGGGCGCCGCGGGCCAGCCCGGGATGCGCGTCGTACGCGAACACCTCCAGCCCGCCCACCGTGGTCCGTACGCCCGGAGCGCCGTCGGCCGCGCGGATCCGCCGGAGGATCTGCTCGCTGGACAGTGACCACTCGAACGCCCGGTCGGCCTGCTTCATCACCGGGCGGGCCCGGGTGCCCGGCACCTCGATGGTCATCTCCGCGGCCGGCACCGGGCGGAACCCCGGATCGGCCGCCTTGGCCAGGACCTCGAAGACGCACTCCATCGCCGCATCGGCCACCGGTCCCTGGTAGAGCGAGGACTTGCGCGGGGCGCCGACGGGCATCGGGAACGTCCGGGTGGCCCAGATCGGCCCGGCGTCCATCTCCTGCACGGCCTGCAGCGCGGTGACCCCCCAGGTGGTCACGCCCTCGGTGATCGCCCAGTCCAGCGACGACGGACCCCGGTCGCCGACCGGCCCGGGGTGGATGATCACCGTGCGGTACTTGCGCCAGACCTGGGCGGGGACCCGGTCCTTGAGGTACGGGCACAGGATCAGCTCGGGCTCGGCCGCGGCGACGCCGTCGATGATGTCCTGCGCACCCGTGGCGAGCAGCACCCCGACGTCGTGGCCCGCCTCCCGCAGCGCGCACCAGGCCCGCTGGCTCAGACCGTTGAACGCCGACACGAGCAGCAGAACCCGCACATTGCCTCCCCAGACAATTCCCCCAACGACCCGCGGGCAGTCTTGGCCACCTCTTTGCCGTTATGTCGGACATGCTGTCCGATAGCGGTCCACGGTCCCGATAGTGTCGGGCGGCGGACTAAGCTTTGGGGCATACCCCCCGTCCAACTGGCGTCGGGGTTTTTCGATGTGCCTCACGGGAGTCTTTTTCCATGCGACCTGATGGATCTTCGCGGAAGTTCCTCCCATGCAGCTGAGTGGCCTGATCCCGGCCGCCCTGCGGGACCGCGGGCTGGCCCGGGCCCGTGACCTGGCCCGCAAGGGCGGCGCCGACTCCGACGCGCTGGACCTGACCGCGCCCGCCGCGCTGCGACCCTTCGTCGTGGCCGCCGTCGCGGGCCCGGCCGAGCACGGTGGCGCCGGCCGCCCGGTGCTGGCCGTGACCGCGACCAGCCGCGAGGCCGACGACCTGGCCGACGCGCTGGGCTGCCTGATCTCGCCCGACCGGGTCGCCGTCTTCCCGTCCTGGGAGACCCTGCCGCACGAGCGCCTCTCGCCCCGTTCCGACACCGTCGGGCGCCGGCTGGCCGTGCTGCGCCGCCTGGCCCATCCGGACGCCACCGGCGTCGAGCCGGTCCAGGTCGTCGTCGCGCCCGTCCGCAGCCTGCTCCAGCCCCAGCTCAAGGGCCTGGGCGACCTCGAGCCGGTGGAGCTGGCCACCGGCGGCACCGCCGAGCTGGAGACCGTCGCGCGGCGGCTCACCGACATGGCGTACGCGCGGGTCGACCTGGTCACCAAGCGCGGCGAGTTCGCCGTGCGGGGCGGCATCCTCGACGTCTTCCCGCCCACCGACGAGCACCCGTCCCGGGTCGAGTTCTGGGGCGACGAGGTGGAGGAGATCCGCACCTTCGCCGTCGCCGACCAGCGCACGATCTCCGAGGTCCCGCGACTCTGGGCCCCGCCCTGCCGCGAGCTGTTGCTCACCCCGCAGGTCCGTGCCCGCGCCGCCGAGCTGGCCGAGCAGCACCCCGAGATCGGCGAGATCCTGGAGAAGCTGGCCGACGGCATCCCGGTCGAGGGCATGGAGTCGCTGGCCCCCGCGCTCATGGACGGCACCGACTCCATGGAGCTGCTGATCGACTGCATGCCGCGGGGCACGCACGTGCTGCTCTGCGACCCCGAGCGGATCCGCACCCGGGCGCACGACCTGACCCGTACCTCCGACGAGTTCCTGGAGGCCAGCTGGGCCGCGGCCGCCGTCGGCGGCCAGGCCCCGATCGACGTCGGCGCCGCCGCGTTCAAGACCCTCGCCGACGTACGCGCCCACGCCGCGGTCCTGCACCAGCCGTGGTGGACCGTCTCGCCGTTCGGCCTGGACCCGACCCAGGAGCCCGCCGCCTCGGACACCCCGTGGCTGGAGACGCCCGCCGTCGAGGTCGCGCCCGACCTCGGCGACGCCATCAGCCTGCACGCCCAGCCCGTGCCGCTCTACCACGGCGACACCGCCAAGCTCGCCGCGGACCTGCGGCAGTGGGCCGGCGAGCAGTGGGCCATCGCGCTGGTCTTCGAGGGCCACGGCACCGCCCAGCGCGCCACCGAACTGCTGCGCGACGCCGGCCTCGGAGTCACCCCGGTCGACGCCATCGGAACCGCGATCGAGCCGGGCCAGCTCCTGGTCACCTGCGGCGGGCTCAACCACGGCTTCGTCGACGAGAGCTCCCGGCTCGCGATCATCACCGGCAACGACATCACCGGCGGCCGCGGCGCGTCCACCAAGGACATGCGCAAGATGCCCAGCCGGCGGCGCAACACCATCGACCCGCTCGAGCTCAAGCCGGGCGACCACGTCGTGCACGAGCAGCACGGAATCGGCAAGTACGTCGAGCTGGTGCAGCGCACGGTCAACGGCGCCGAGCGCGAGTACATGGTCATCGAGTACGCGGCCAGCAAGCGCGGCCAGCCCGGCGACCGGCTCTTCGTCCCCACCGACCAGCTCGACCAGCTCTCCCGCTACGTCGGCGGCGAGTCGCCGGCGCTGCACAAGATGGGCGGCTCGGAGTGGCAGAAGAGCAAGGCGCGGGCCCGCAAGGCCGTCCGCGAGATCGCGGCCCAGCTGATCCAGCTGTACGCCGCCCGGCAGGCGTCCAAGGGCCACGCGTTCGGCCCGGACACCCCGTGGCAGCGTGAGCTGGAGGACGCGTTCCCCTACACGGAGACCCCCGACCAGATGGCGGCGATCGTCGAGGTCAAGCACGACATGGAGCTGGCCGTCCCGATGGACCGGCTGATCTGCGGCGACGTCGGCTACGGCAAGACCGAGATCGCGGTCCGGGCGGCGTTCAAGGCGGTCCAGGACGGCAAGCAGGTGGCCATCCTGGTGCCCACCACGCTGCTCGCCCAGCAGCACTACAACACCTTCGCCGAGCGGATGAGCCAGTTCCCGGTGACGATCAAGCAGCTCTCCCGCTTCCAGACGCCCAAGGAAGCCACCCAGACGCTGGAGGAGGCGGCCAACGGCACCGCCGACATCGTCATCGGCACCCACCGGCTGCTGGCCGCGGCGACCCGCTTCAAGAACCTCGGCATGGTCATCGTCGACGAGGAGCAGCGCTTCGGCGTCGAGCACAAGGAACAGCTCAAGACCCTGCGCGCCTCGGTCGACGTGCTCACCATGTCGGCCACGCCCATCCCGCGCACCCTGGAGATGGCGATCACCGGCATCCGCGAGATGTCCACCATCGCCACCCCGCCCGAGGAACGGCACCCGGTGCTGACCTTCGTCGGCGCGCACGACGACAAGCAGGTGGCCGCGGCGATCCACCGCGAGCTGCTGCGCGACGGCCAGGTCTTCTACCTGCACAACCGGGTCGAGTCGATCGACAAGGCGGCCCGCCGGCTGCGCGAGCTGGTGCCCGAGGCGCGGGTCGCCGTCGCGCACGGCCAGATGAGCGAAGAAGCCCTGGAGAAGGTGATGGTCGGCTTCTGGGAGAAGGACTTCGACGTGCTGGTCTGCACGACCATCGTCGAGTCCGGCATCGACATCCCGAACGCCAACACCCTCATCGTCGAGCGGGCCGACCTGCTCGGCCTGTCCCAGCTGCACCAGATCCGCGGCCGGGTCGGCCGCGGCCGTGAGCGCGCGTACGCGTACTTCCTCTACCCGCGGGAGAAGCCGCTCACCGAGACCGCCCACGAGCGGCTCGCCACCATCGCGCAGCACACCGAGCTCGGCGCGGGCATGTACGTGGCCATGAAGGACCTCGAGATCCGCGGCGCCGGCAACCTGCTCGGCGGCGAGCAGTCCGGCCACATCGAGGGCGTCGGCTTCGACCTGTACGTGCGGATGGTCGGCGAGGCGGTCAGCGCCTTCAAGGGCGAACGGCCCGAGGAGGAGCCCGAGGTCAAGGTGGACCTGCCGATCGACGCGCACCTGCCGACCGACTACATCGCGGTGGAGCGGCTGCGCCTGGAGATGTACCGCAAGCTCGCCGAGGCCCGCGACAACGCCCGCCTGGACGAGGTCGTGGCCGAGATGACCGACCGCTACGGCGAGCCGCCCGAGCAGGTCAAGAACCTGATCGCGGTGGCCCGGTTCCGGCTCCTCGCCCGGGCGTACGGCCTCACCGACGTCTCGGTGCAGGGCAAGCACCTGCGCTTCTCGCCGCTGCCGCTGCCCGACTCCAAGCAGATGCGGCTCAAGCGCTACCACCCGGACGCCGTCTACAAGACCACCAACGACCAGGTCAGCGTGCCCCGGCCGACGACCCGGCGGGTGGGTGGCGAACCGCTGCGCGACCAGGCCCTGCTGCAGTGGTGCGCCCAGCTGCTCAAGGACGTGCTCGGCGAGGTTCCGGCCCCGGTGCCGGCATGATCCGATATCAGGGGGTGGGCGGTGTACGTCACATCAGCCGTGAGAGAGTGCTAACCATGCAGCGTGCCCGCCGACTCGCATCCACCGCCGTCGTCGCCGCCCTCGCGGTGAGCGGCCTGTCCGCCTGCCGCGCGGAGCCCGACGTGGCCGCGTACCTGGGTGACGGCCGGACGATCACCGAGGCCAGGGTCGAAGGTGTCTACGACGAGGCCCGCGACGAGCTGACCAAGGCCCGCGAGCAGGTCCAGCAGCAGCAGGGCAAGGCCGGCGCCTCGGCCCAGCCCGTCCCGCCGGTGCAGGTCCCGTTCAAGCAGAAGGACGTGCTGAACGCCCTGCTCACCATCCAGCTGCTGGAGCAGGCGGCGAGCGCGCACGGCGTGCAGGCCGCCGCCGAGCCCACGATCGAGCAGGTCGCACAGGGCTCGAACTACTCCGCCAACTGGGAGTACACAAAGCTCTACACGCGTACGTTCCAGCTGCGGGCGGCGCTGCTGCCCAAGGTGGCCCCGGCCCCGCTGACCGACGCCGACCTGCGCCCGGTCTACGACAAGCTGCTGTCCGGCAGCCAGGCCGGCGCGACGCCGTTCGAGCAGTTCAAGACCCAGCTCTCGGCGGAGAACAAGCAGGCCCTCCAGCAGAGCATCGGCCTGCGCAACGAGCTCGCCAAGATCGTGGCCGAGGACGACGTCAAGCTGAACCCCCGCTACGGCAACCAGCAGCTCGTCCTGCTGTCGGCGCAGGCCGGCAACGCCGACGTGGCCCTGGTCGAGCTGTCGCTCGCCGGCGCCGGCGCCTCCGAGGCCCCGTTCGTCACCGACGTCTCCTGATGGACCCAGCCGGACGCATCGTCCTGCTGGTCACGTCCCCGCGGCTGCCGGCCGGTCTGCTCACGGCCGAGGCCTGGGACCTGCTCCGCGCCCACCCGGTCTTCACCCCGGGCGAGAGCGATCAGGTGGACGCGCTGCGCTCCTCCGGAGTGACGGTCACGGTGATCGAGCCCGACCCGGAGACCCTGATCGCGGCGCTGCCGACCCACCCGACGGTGATCTGGCTGGCCGGGGCGGCCGGTGACGAGGACTTCGCCCGGCGCCTCGGCCTGCGCCTGGCCCGCGAGCCCGCCCTGGCCGAGCTCGAGCTCTGCTACGGCTCCTGGGACCCGCCGGGCGCCCGGCTGCTGGACGCGGTGGCGGTGATGGACCGGCTCGCCTCGCCGGGCGGGGACCCGTGGAAACTGCAGCAGACCCACGAGAGCCTGGCGCCGTACCTGCTGGAGGAAAGCTACGAGGCGTACGACGCGATCGCGGCGTCCGACCTGGAAGCCCTGCGCGAGGAACTCGGCGACGTACTGCTCCAGGTGGTCCTGCACTCACGGCTGGCCGAGAACCTCCCGGAGGACGAACGCTGGAGCGTCGACGACGTGGCCGGCGGCCTGGTGGAAAAGATGATCCGCCGCAACCCGCACGTCTTCGCGGGCGAGCAGGTCGGCGGCGTCGAGGACATCATCGACAACTGGGAACGCATCAAGAAGGCGGAAAAGGCCCGCGACTCGGTGCTGGAAGGAATAGCGCTGAGCCAGCCGGCCCTGTCATTGGCGGCGAAAATCCTCCAGCGCGCTGAGCGGGCCGGGGTGGGCGTGCCGCTGCCGTCCGGTCCGGGCCTGGGTCCGACGTTGCTGCGGCTGGTCGCGGATGCGCGGTCGCAGGGGCTCGACGCGGAGGCCGCGTTGCGGCAGGCGGCCCTGGAGCTGGCCGCCGAGATCCGCAAAGCCGAGGGCTGACCTTCCGCCTGCCGCTCTGATCCTGCTGGCCGCTTCGGTCTCGCCGGCGGGAGAATGTCGCACCCGACGAGTAGATTTCGCTCCATGCCGGAGTTCGTGCCGCTCGCGGAGAGCATCGTCGACGCCATCCTGGAGACCGACCCCGCGCTGGCGTCGTATGCGGGTGACCACCGCTTCGACGATCGCCTGCCCGATCTGTCGCCCGGTGCGGTGGCCGACCGGGTGACCATGCTGCGGGACGCCGCCGACGCCCTGTCCGGCACGGATCCGGACGACTTCGACGACCAGGAAAAGGTCGACCACGCGATCCTGTCCGCCATCGTCGAGCGCGGCATGTTCGAGCTCAGCGACGTCCGCGAGCACGAGTGGAATCCGCTGGTCCACAACCCCGGCCCGATGCTGCACACCCTGCTGGCCCGCCCGTTCGCCCCCGCGGAGGAACGCCTCACCAGCCTCGGGGGCCGGCTGGCGGCCGTACCCGACGCCCTCGCCACCGCCCGCGCGGTCCTGCGCGATGTGCCTCGCCTGCACACCGAGATCGCGGTCGGCCAGTTCGCCGGCGCGGCCACCCTCATCCGCGACCAGGTGCCCGGCCTGCTCGCCGAGGCGCCGGGCCTGCGCTCCGCGATCGAGCCGGCCGCGGCCACCGCCCTGGCCGCCCTGGCCGAGTTCGACGGCTGGCTCAAGGCCCGGCTCGAGAGCGGTGAGCCGGGCCGCGACCCGCGTCTGGGCCGCCCGCTGTGGGAGGCCCGGCTGTGGCACACCCTCGACACCGAGCTCCCGGCCGCGGAGGTCCTGTCCCGCGCCGAACGCAACCTGGCCGAGGTGGGCGAGCAGCTCCGCGCGGCCGCAGCCGAGCTGGCCGGCGGCCCGCCCACCGACGAAACCGTCCGCCGCGCCCTGGACACCCTGGCCGCGCAGCACCCCGACGACAGCACCATCGTCGACCTGGCCAAGGTGACAATGGGCGAGGCAACGGAGTTCGTCCGCGAGCACGCCCTGATGACCCAGATCGACGACCCGTGCGTGATCGAGGAGATGCCCGAGTTCGCCCGCGGCGTGGCGGTGGCCTACTGCGACCCACCCGGCCCGCTGGAAACCGCGGACGTGCCGACGTTCTACTGCATCGCCCCGGCCCCATCGGACTGGCCCAAGGACCGCGTGGAGTCGTTCTACCGCGAATACAACGACCACATGCTGCGCAACCTGACGGTCCACGAGGCGATGCCGGGCCATTTCCTGCAGCTGGCGCACTCCCGCCGGTTCCGCGCCGACACCCGGGTCCGGGCCCTGGGCTTCTCGGGCCCGTTCGTGGAGGGCTGGGCGGTCTACGCGGAGGAGCTGATGGCCGGACTGGGCTTCGGTGGCCTGCCGGTACGCCTGCAGCAGCTCAAGATGCAGCTCCGCATGAGCCTCAACGCGATCCTGGACCAGCTGGTGCACTGCGAAGACCTGACCGAGCACGAAGCAATGGCAATGATGACCGGCCGAGGCTTCCAGGAGGAAGGCGAAGCCGCCGGCAAGTGGAAGCGGGCGCTACTGACCTCAACCCAGCTCTCGACATACTTCGTGGGCTACACAGAAATGTCGGCGATCGCAGCGGCCCGCCCGTTCGGCGCCACACCCAAAGCCTGGCACGACGCAATGCTGGCGCACGGATCACCGCCACCTCGGCACTTGCGCACTTTGCTGGGAGTTTGAGGCGCTTCCACATCTTGGCGCGGCCATCATCGGCCGTGGGCCGTGGGTGCGTTGGGTGCGTTGGGTGCGTTGGGTGGGCGTGGTGGTGTTTGGCTGAGCGGCGGGTTGGGCGGTGGCCTTGAGGGCGACTGCGGCATGCCGGGTGGTGCTGTCTCGGCCCTGGTTTCGGCCGGGCTGGGCCAGGACGACTACGTCGGGCGCCGTCGCGGTGCGCCGGGCCGTGCCGGCCTGTGCGATCGGGGAGTCCTTGCGCTACGCGACACCGGTCCCAGCCGCACCGGGCTGTGTCGCGCGCGGGCCGGGCTGCGCCGGGCTCGCGCTTGGCTGCACTGGGCGGTGTTGCGCTCGAGCTTGGCTGCGCCGCGCAGGGCCGGGCTGCGCCGCGCTTGGCCGCGCCGGGCTGTGTCGCGCGCGGGCCGGGCTGCGCCGGGCTCGCGCTTAGCCGCGCCGGGCTGCGCCGCGCTCGCGCTTAGCCGCGCCGGGCTGTGTCGCGCGCGGGCCGGGCTGCGCCGCGCTCGCGCTTGGCTGCGCCAGGCAAGGGCCTGGCCGCGCCGGTCTGCGCCGGGCAGCGCCGTGCTCGCGCTTGCCGCGCCTGGCTGTGTCGCCTTCGCGCCTGTCTGTGTCGCACGCGCACTCGCATTGAGTTGCGTCGCACTCGGGCCTGGCCGCACCTGGCCGCGCCGCGCTCGCGCCGCGCCGAGCGGGCTGCGGTTGCAATGGACCTTGGTAATTTTCGGCCGTGATAGGGGCCATCAGCTACCAAGATCTCCGACGGCGCCAGCCCATCAAGCTGCTCCCACTCTGGCCATGCCAACACAGCGCGCAACAGCCTCGTGCCAGGTCTGCGCTGGGCCGCGCTTCCCGCAATGGGCCGCGCCAAGCCGCGCCGGGCCGGGTCAAGCCGCGCCGGGCCGGGTCACAGGCGGTGTGACGAGCAGGCGTCGTTTGTGAGCGCCGCCGATGACCAGCCCGACGCCGCCACAATCAAGCGGCCGCCTCCCGCCCGAGGCCGATCCAGCCGAGCGTGAGCCGCCGGCTCAGCGGACCCCCGGACTACCGGCCCCGGCGGTCCACCAGCTTGGCCGACTTGGGCAGGTCGAACATCGCCTCCTCGACCTCCTCCGAGTAGTGGGTCATCGCCACTTCCACCCGGGTCGAGTTGAGGATGCCGTCGAAGCTGCCCAGCACCCCCTCATTCGTAATGCAGGTGGTGAAGTCGCGGGCCGCCGCGTCGTCGACGCCCCGGAGCTGGACGCAGGTTGCGTGCCGTCCTGCGATGGTCGTGTCGTGCTGGTCGACTTCCACGTCGTTGTCCAGTACCGCCGCGTTCAGCAGGGCCAGCACCGTCGCCGGGGGGACCAGGCCGCTCTCGCCCGCGCCCTCGAAGACCGTGGCCGGGGCCGGGCTGGCCGCGGTTGACGGCGCCATCAGGGTGCATGTCGTTGTTTTTTCCGTACGGCATTCCGTGGTCGCGTCCGCCGTCACCGTCACCTTGCCGCCGGGGTACACGTACGCCGTCCGGGCCGGTTTCCGGGTCTGCGCGACCGTTGCCTTCTCGCCGCCCGGCAGCTGGTAGTTCGCCTCGTACGTCAGGTCCGCCGCCGACGTCATCTGCGCCGCCAGGTCTGCCACCAGGTCGTTGCGGGTCAGGCCCTGGCTCGACTCGTCCAGGTCCGAGCAGCCCGCCGTCGCGACGCACAGCATGAGTACGGCCGTGGCGAGGCGTCGGCTGAGTACAGGCACGTGACCCACCTTTGCCGATGCGTGCAACCGCGCGCAAACCAGTTCTCAGGCCCGGGTGCGGCTCAGCAGCTGCTGGCGCATCACGTACCGGCGGATCACCCGGGCCTGCGCCTCCGTCACGTCGAAGATGGCCACCAGCTCCACCGACATCGGCCCCGGCGGCACCTGCTGGGCCAGCCGTTCGACCTTCGACGCCGTCGCGCCCACGTCGATGATCTCGCTGCCCAGTTCGATGCGCAGCTGCAGGTCTTCGCCGTCGCGGACGTTGGTGTCCTCGAAGTGGGCCCGCATGCTGTGTTCGCTGATGTCGCGGATCCAGCCGTTCGCGTCCGGGAATCCCGCCCGGTGCATGATCACCTGCTCGCCGCCACCGCCGCGGACGAAGTGGCGCTGCTGTTCGACCAGCGGTTCGCCTCGGGCCTCCACCTGCAGCCGGTTCTCGGCCACCGCCAGCACCGCGCAGGTCAGCGCGTACCGGCCGCGGGGGGCCGCCGACCAGCGCAGGGTGACGTCCGCGCCCACGACGGGGACGGCGACCAGCGGGGCCGACAGGGTCAGACCTTTGCCCTCCGCGTGCACGACACGGACACGGGCGGCCTGCTCGTCGGAGGCGGTCATCTCGACGTACGAGCCGGCATCGGGAAGGAGCACGGTAGTAGTCATGGCGATACCCGAGATCGGCATTTTCCGGCCCCGCCTGAGGCATGTGGCGCCGCGAGTTCACCGGCCGCCGCCACGGGCGACACCCCGGGTCGATACGCTCTAGCGCGTGGTGGGCCGCAGGGTCGCGGTCTGGAATCCATCCATACGAGCGCAAGGAGCGACACGACACATGGCCACCATTGAAGCGATCGTCGCCCGGGAGATTCTCGATTCCCGGGGCAACCCCACCGTCGAGGTCGAGGTGGGTCTGGACGACGGCACGGTCGGACGCGCCGCGGTGCCGTCCGGCGCCTCCACGGGCGCCTTCGAGGCGATCGAGCTGCGGGACGGTGACAAGGGCCGCTACCTCGGCAAGGGCGTCGAGAAGGCGGTCAGCAACGTCGAGGACAAGATCGCCGACGAGCTGCTCGGCTACGAGGCCAGCGAGCAGCGCCTGATCGACGAGAAGATGCTCGACATCGACGGCACCGCCGACAAGTCCGAGCTGGGCGCCAACGCCATTCTCGGCGTGTCGCTCGCCGTCGCCAAGGCGGCCGCGCTCTCCGCCGAGCTGCCGCTGTTCCGCTACGTCGGCGGCCCGAACGCGCACGTGCTGCCCGTGCCGATGATGAACATCCTCAACGGTGGCGCGCACGCCGACTCGAACGTCGACGTGCAGGAATTCATGATCGCCCCGATCGGCGCGCCGTCGTTCCGTGAGGCGCTGCGCACCGGGGCGGAGGTCTACCACGCGCTCAAGTCGGTGCTGAAGAAGAAGGGCCTGTCGACCGGGCTGGGCGACGAGGGCGGCTTCGCGCCGAGCCTGCCGACCAACGCGGCCGCGCTGGACCTGATCGCCGAGGCCGTGCAGGCCGCCGGCTTCACCCTGGGCACCGACATCGTGCTGGCCATGGACGTCGCGGCGACCGAGTTCCACAAGGACGGCGCGTACGTCTTCGAGGGCTCGCCGAAGTCGACCGACGAGATGATCAACTACTACGCCAAGCTCGCCGAGACGTACCCGATCGTCTCCATCGAGGACCCGCTGGACGAGGAGGACTGGGCCGGCTGGACCGCGCTCACCGCCCAGATCGGCGGCAAGGTGCAGATCGTCGGCGACGACCTGTTCGTGACCAACCCGACCCGCATCGGCCGGGGCATCGCCGAGGGCGCCGCCAACGCGGTCCTCGTCAAGGTCAACCAGATCGGCTCGCTGACCGAGACCCTGGACGCCGTGGACATGGCGCACCGGGCCGGCTTCAAGACGATGATGAGCCACCGCTCCGGCGAGACCGAGGACACCACGATCTCGGACCTGGCCGTGGCTGTGGGTAGCGGCCAGATCAAGACCGGCGCGCCGGCCCGTTCGGACCGCGTCGCCAAGTACAACCAGCTGCTGCGCATCGAGGAAGAGCTCGGCAGCGCCGCCCGGTACGCCGGTGCGGGCGCGTTCCCGCGTTACCGCACCGCGTAACGCTGCGTCGACAGATCATGGAGTTGTGGCTCCGCGTCGCCTGGGCATAGTGTCCAGTGGCAGGTGCCGCAACTCCATGGTCTTGGGCGAGCTCCGGGGGAGGGGCAGGGATGACGCAGCGCCGCACACCGAGTGGTCAGGGCCCGGCCCGTCGTCCCACCGGTCATGCGGGACGCCCGGGCAGCCGTACGGCCGCTCGTCCGGCCCGTAGCCGCGACACCGCCGCCACCCGGATCGAGCCCCGCCGGACGCCGGCCACCCGCACCACCAGCGGCATCCGGTCCGGCAGCCGGCCGGCCGCCGCGCGCCGCGCGGCCGCGACCGGGGCGACCAAGCGCACCGTCGCCACCCGCCCCAAGGCCTTCACCGGCCGGGCCACCGTGCTGATCGTCGTGCTGGTGGCGCTCGCGCTGGCCTACACCTATCCGGTCCGCGTGTACCTCGCGCAGGAGTCCCAGATCGCCCAGATGCAGGCGGACCAGGCCTTGCAGCAGGCCAAGATCAAGGGACTGACCGAGGAGGTGGAGAAGTGGAAGGACCCCGAGTACGTCCGCAGCCAGGCCCGCGACCGCCTCTTCTACGTGCGCCCCGGTGAAGTGCCGCTGCTGGTGCTGAACGACCCGGCCGGCGCCGCCCGCGACGCCGGTAAGAGCACCGCGGCGCAGACGCGGAACCGCTGGTACGACACCCTCTGGGGCAGCGTGGCCGCTGCCAACTCAGAAACCCGGAAGTAGATGACGACACCCTCCGAGACGGATCTGCAGGCAGTCACCCAGCAGCTCGGCCGCCGCCCCCGCGGCACCCGGGCGATCGCGCACCGGTGCCCCTGCGGCAACCCGGACGTGGTGGAGACCTCCCCGCGCCTCGATGACGGCACCCCGTTCCCGACGCTGTTCTACCTGACCTGCCCGCGGGCCACAGCGGCGTGCAGCCGGCTGGAGTCCGCCGGTGTCATGCGGGAGATGCAGGACCGGCTCGCAGCCGACCCGGCGCTCGCGGCGCAGTACGAGAAGGCGCACGAGGACTATCTGCAGCGTCGCGAGGCCGTCGAGCACGTCGAGGAGATCAGGAACGTCTCCGCCGGCGGCATGCCCTGCCGGGTCAAGTGTCTGCACGTGCACCTCGGGCACGCCCTGGCGGCGGGGCCGGGGGTGAACCCGTTCGGTGACGAGGTCCGCGCGGCGGTCGAGCCGTGGTGGACAGGCAGTCCGTGCGTGCCGCCGCCGGCTGAATAAACTCGGCCGCATGCAGGTCGAGATCCGCCGCGCGCGCACGTCCGACGTCCGGGCCATCCGGAACCTCGTGGACACGTACACGTCGGACCGCCGGCTGCTGAGCAAGGCCACCGTCACGCTCTACGAGTCCGTGCCGGAGTTCTGGGTGGCCGTGGACGCGGCCACCGACCAGGTCGTGGGCTGCGGCGCGCTGCACGTGATGTGGGAGGACCTGGCCGAGATCCGCACGGTCGCGGTGGATCCGGCGTACCGCGGTCTCAAGATCGGCCACCGGCTGGTCGCGGAGCTGCTCGATGTGGCCCGGCAGCTGGGCGTGGCGCGGGTGTTCTGCCTGACCTTCGAGACCCGGTTCTTCGGCTCGTTCGGCTTCACCGAGATCGACGGCGCGCCCGTCCCGCACAGCGTCTATGAGCAGCTCCTGCGCTCGTACGACGAAGGTGTCGCCGAGTTCCTCGACCTGGAACGGGTGAAGCCGAATACCCTCGGTAACACGAGGATGCTCCTCCATCTCTAGGAGAACAGCGTGAGAGTCGCGGCGATCGACTGCGGGACCAACTCCATCCGTCTGCTCATCGCGGACATCGCCGGCGGCCGCCTCACCGACGTGGCCCGGCGGATGGAGATCGTCCGGCTCGGGGAGGGCGTCGACCGCACCGGCCGGCTCGCGCCGGAGGCGATCGAGCGCACCCGCAAGGCCCTGCTCGGGTACGCGACCGAGATCGCCGAGCTGGGGGTGGGCCGGGTCCGGATGTGCGCGACCTCGGCGTCGCGGGACGCGGCGAACGCCGCCGACTTCACCGCGATGGTCCGGGCCACCCTGGGCGTGGATCCCGAGGTGATCAGCGGCGACGAGGAGGCCCGGCTGTCGTTCGCCGGGGCGGTCACCGGCCTGACGGCCGACCAGCCGTATCTGGTGGTCGACATCGGCGGCGGTTCCACCGAGTTCGTGGTGGGCGGCGCCGAGGTCCGGCACGCGATCTCGATGGACATCGGCTGTGTCCGGATGACCGAGCGGCACCTGCGCAGCGACCCGCCCACGGCGGCGGAGATCGCCGCGGCGGAGCAGGACATCACCAAGGCCGTCGACACCGCCCTGCGGACGGTGTCCGGCCACGGCGCGGCGACGCTGGTCGGGCTGGCCGGTTCGGTCACCACGGTGGCCGCTCTGGCTCTGCACCTTTCCCGGTACGACGCGGAGCGGATCCACCACGCGCGGATCCCGTACGACGACGTGGCGAAGGTGACCCAGGATCTGCTCGGCTCGACGGTGGCCGACCGGCGCGACCTGCCGGTGATGCATCCGGGGCGCGCGGACGTGATCGGCGCCGGGGCCCTGATCCTGCGCATCATCATGGAACGCGCCGGCAAGAGCTCGGTGATCGCCAGCGAGCACGACATCCTCGACGGCATCGCCTTCTCGCAGGTGGATCCGGCGGCCGAGGAGGACGCGGTGCCCGCCGCCCACCCCGCGCGCAAGGCCGACGAGCCCACCCTCAAGAAGTTCTTCTCCACCCTGCGGTCCGCCACCCCCCGCGACTGAGCCGCCCGGCCGCCTTGACCGGCGGTGCGAAAGTGGTCCGGCAGGCCGGTAACGGCGATCGATCCCTCAACACCGGTACCGTGCCTTTGACACTACTTCGCATCGCGAAGTAGTGTGCACCGCGTGGATACCACCCAGCTCCTCAAGGGCGTGCTGGACCTGGCCTGTCTCGCCGCCCTGCGCGACGAGGACGGCTACGGCTACGACATCCTGCGCCGGCTCCGGACGGCCGGGCTGGCCGAGGTCGGCGACGCCTCCGTCTACGGCACCCTGCGCCGGCTCTTCAACGCCGGCCTGCTCACCACCTACGTCGTGCCCAGCGACGAGGGTCCGCACCGCAAGTACTACGCGCTCAACCCCGCCGGCCGGGCCGAGTTGCAGCGCTCCGGCAAGGTCTGGCACGGTTTCGCATCCACGATGGACGATCTGCTTCGCGAGCGGGAGACGGCGTGATCACCACAGCTCAGGACGAGATCAATCTGTACGTGTTCGCCGTCCGCGCGGCCCTCGGTGACCTGCCCGAGTCGCTGCGTGACGAACTGCTCGAGGATCTGCCCGAGCACCTCGCCGAGGTGGCGGCCGACGGCGAGGGTTCGCTGACCGACCGCCTGGGCAGCCCCGAGGCGTACGCCGCGGATCTGCGGATGAGCGCCGGCTTCGTCGGTGGCTTCCCCGATCCGCCCGGGCGCACCGACCAGTTCAAGGAGATGCGCGACGTGGCCGTGGCCCGGCTGCGCGTCGCCGACGTGCGGCTCGGCCCGCTGTTCGGCGCCGAGCGGGCCAGCGACTTCCTGGTGCAGCTGCGCCCGGCGTGGTGGGTGCTGCGCGGCTATCTGGCCGCCATGGTGCTCGCCTGGATGCTCGACGACAGTGGCCAGCCGATCGGTCTGCTGCCGCGCATCGGTGGCAGCGAGGCCGTCGCCCTGCTGCTGCTCGCGGCCGGGATCCTCGGCTCGATCTGGCTCGGCCGCCGCTCGGTACGGCTGTCCCACTGGCCCCAGCTGGCGCTCTACGCGGGCTCGGTGGTGCTGGTGCTCGTCGCGCTCGGCGGCTTCCTCAGCGCCGACAGCAGCAGTCGCGGCGCGCCCTACGCGGACGTCAACTATGACAACTCGAACCCGTACGGCAACATCGAGGACCTCTTCGTGTACGACGAACAGGGCCGGCTGGTGCAGAACGCGCGCATCTTCGACCAGAACGGCGCGCCGCTGCGCCTGGGCAACGCGTACTGCTACGACGAGTCGGGCAACTACACCGAGGTCCAGACGCTCACGTACCCGTACTGCGCCGAGCGGGATCCGTTCCGGGCGCCGACCGCCACGGCCAGCGCGGCGGCAGGCGAGGCGTCTGGTGCTCCTGGGGCGAACGGGCCGGGTCCGGTGCCGCCGATGGAGGACGGCTCCGGGGTCAGCCCTTCGGTCAGGCCCTCGCCCAGCCCTTCGGCCACTTCGCCGAGCGTCTCACCTTCGGCGAGGTAAAGGCCTGGTAACGGGGTCGCGGCGGCGCTGCCCGGGTCGCTACCTTGTGCTCCGATCGGCCGACCCCCTCGGCCGGACCCGAGAGGAATCATCGTGAGCAACCCGGTCGCGCCGCCGCCTTCCGCCGGTGACGGCTTCCCGCCGCCCGCCAACCAGGGCTTCGGCAACGCCCCTGCGCAGGGTCAGCCCTACGGCGCGCCGCCGGCCCAGGGTCAGCCCTACGGCGCCCCGCCGGCCCCGGAACCTTACGGTGCTCCGCCGGCCGGTGGCCAGCCCGTGCCGGGCCAGCCCGGGCCCGGCCAGCCCTACGGGGACCCGGCGCAGCAGGGCTTCGGTGGCCCGGCCGCTTTCCCGCCCGAGCCCAAGAAGAAGAGCGCGTTCGGCCGGATCGCGCTGCGCATCGTCGGTGCCATCGTGGTGTTCGTCATCATCGCCGTGGCTCGCGAAGCCTTCTTCGGCGACAAGGCCAAGGACGCCGCCGTCGGTGACTGCGTCGCCTCCTCCGAGGACGTGAAGGTCGACGAGGAGACCGAGGCCGACGCCAAGGTCGTCGACTGCAGCTCGGCCGACGCCGCGTTCACCGTGGTCGGCCGGGTCGACGGCGAGAGCAACACCAGCAGCAAGTCCTGCGAGAAGTTCTTCAAGGAGAACGAGGAGTACTTCGTCTACGGCAGCACCGCCGGCAAGGGCTACCTGCTCTGCCTGCGCCCGAAGGCCTGACCCACCCCCGGTACGGCGGGAGCCCCACCCCGGCTGCTCCCGCCGTCCCGCGCAGTGCTGTGCTGGAGCCGTGCCCAGCCGTACCCCTGAAGACGTCGCCCAGCACGCGGCCGCCGCGCCCGACCTGCCGGTCCTCGACGCCGGCGTCGCCGATTGCTTCGCCTGCCCGCGCCTGGTCGCCTGGCGCGAGGAGGCCGCCCGGGTCAAACGGGCCTCGTTCCGCGACCAGACCTACTGGGCCCGCCCGATCCCGGGGTTCGGGCCCGCTGACGCGAGCATCGCCATCCTCGGTCTCGCCCCGGCCGCCCACGGTGGCAACCGCACCGGCCGCATCTTCACCGGTGACCGTTCCGGCGATGTCCTCTTCGCCGCCCTGCACCGGGCCGGGCTGGCCAACCAGCCGACCAGCGTCGCGGCCGACGACGGCCTGGCGGTACGGCACACCCGGATCTTTGCCGCCGTCCGCTGCGCCCCGCCGGACAACAAGCCGCTGCCGGTCGAACGGGACACCTGCGCACCGTGGCTGCACCGCGAGCTCGATCTGATCCGGCCCACGCTGCGCGTCGTCATCGCGCTCGGCGCCTTCGCCTGGGCGGCGTGGTGGCCCGCGATGACCGCCGTCTATGGCGTTCGGCCGCCGGTCCCGCGTCCCGCCTTCGGCCACGGCGCCCAGGTCAGCCAGCCCGGCGTGCCCGAATTGCTGGGCTGTTACCACGTCTCCCAGCAGAACACGTTCACCGGCCGGCTCACCCCCGCCATGCTCGACGACGTCCTCGGCCGTGCCAAAGACCTGGCGGGCCTGGCATGATGCGGACTCTGCCGATTTTCCGCCGTGCACGGACGACCTAAGGCCGGGAGTGTTGGATCTCGCCGCACTGCGTCGCTGGTGGCCGCTGGCCGCCGTCCTCGCGCTGCTCTTTCTCGCCTCGCTGGCGGCCACCCGTTCGGCTCCCCAGCTGGACAGGTTCGAGCCCGACGCCCCGCCCAGCATCGAGGCCGCACCGCTGCTGCCGCCCTCGCTGGAAGCCCGCGTCGAGCCCTCGCAGGAGCCGTCGAAGGCCGGCGGTGACCTGCCCGACTGGACCGGCACCGTCGCCCTGGTGATCCTCGGCATCGTCGGCGTCATCGTGATCGGCCTGGTCGTCTGGGCGCTGCTGCGCCAGACGTTGAGCCGCCGCGGCAACCGCAAGGGCCGCCGGGAGCCGCGCCGGCCGGAGGCGCGCACCGCCGAGGACCTGGTCGCGGCCCTGGACGCCGGCCTGCAGGAGCTGTCCGACACCGACCGGGACCCCCGCCGAGCCGTGATCGCCTGCTGGGTGCGCCTGGAGCAGGCCGCCGCCGCGGCCGGCACGCCCCGGCACGCCGGGGACAGCCCCACCGACCTGGTCGCCCGGCTGCTGGCCGAGCAGCGCCTCGACGCCGGCGTGCTGACCCCGTTCGCCGCGGTCTACCGCCAGGCCCGCTACGCCACCCACACCGTCGACGACCAGATGCGCCAGCAGGCCCGCTCCGCCCTGGAGCGGCTGCGGGTCGACCTCGGCGCCGGGGTCAGCTCATGAGCCGCGAGCAGGACGGCGGGCTCGAGGACCTGTTCGGCAGCCGGCCGGCCGAGGTCATGCTGCCCGACCCGCCGGAGGAGGCCGAGAAACCGCGGTCCCGGGTCGGCTGGGTCGTCCGCAATCTCCTGCTCGTCGCGGTCGCCACCGTGGTCACCGTGGCGGCGCTGCGGTCGCGCGGCATCAATGTCTCCATCCTGCTGATCGTGGCCGCGTTCGTCGCGCTGCGGCTGCTGATGCTGGCCGTGTCCGAAGTGGCCCCGCCGCCGCTGCCCAGGCCGGCGACCCGCCGCGGCGAGGACGAGGGTGACTACCGATGGGCCGGCACCGATACCCTGCGGGCGGCGGTACGGCGCTGGGAGCAACGGCTGGAGTGGTCGCAGCACGACTTCGAGAGGTTCTCGCGTAACGTCCTGCCCGTGTTCGCCGAGCTCGCCGACGAACGCCTGCGGCTCAAGCACGGGTTCACCCGCGCGTCGGATCCGCGGCGGGCCCGGGAGCTGCTCGGCGAGCCGCTGTGGGAGTTTCTGGACGAGCCGGGCCGGCGCTCGCCGAAGCCCCGTGAGCTGTCCACGTACGTCGAGGCACTAGAGAAGATCTGAGAAGGGTGGTTCGGTGACGGACGCGAGCGTGGAGGCCCTGCCGCCGTACGAGGTCGGCAGGCTGGCCGGCGCTGTCCTGGACTCGGTCGGCAGCGTGGTGGTCGGCAAGCGCGAGTCCCTGGAGCTGGTGCTGGCCGGCATCCTGGCCGGCGGCCACGTGCTGCTGGAGGACCTGCCCGGGCTCGGCAAGACGCTGACCGCCCGCTGCTTCGCCCAGTCGCTCGGGCTGGACTTCCGCCGCCTGCAGTTCACCCCCGACCTGCTGCCCGCGGACGTCACCGGATCCTTCCTCTACGACCAGCGCAAGGGCGACTTCGCGTTCCGGGCCGGCCCGGTCTTCACCAACATGCTGCTCGCCGACGAGATCAACCGGACGCCGCCGAAGACCCAGGCCGCCCTGCTGGAGGCCATGCAGGAGAAGCAGGTCTCCGTCGAGGGCGTCACCTACCGGCTGGACCCGCCCTTCCACGTGCTGGCCACGGCCAACCCGATCGAGTACGAGGGCACGTACCCGCTGCCCGAGGCCCAGCTCGACCGGTTCATGCTGCGCGTCTCGTTCGGCTACCCCAGCGAGGACGAGGAGTGGGAGGTGCTGCGCCGCCGGATGTCCCGCCGCCAGGAGGAGTCGCAGCTGGCGCCGGTGGTCGACGCGCACCGGCTGATGGCCATGCAGGCCGCGCTGGAGCAGGTCGTGGTCGAGGACTCGATCGGCCGTTACATCGTGGCGCTCACCTCGGCGACCCGCGAGCACGCCTCGGCGCTGGTCGGCTCGTCGCCGCGGGGCTCGCTGGCGCTGCTCCTGCTGGCCCGGGCCCGGGCGGTCATGGCCGGCCGGGACTACGTGGTGCCCGAGGACGTCAAGGACGTGGCGGTTCCCGCGCTGGCCCACCGGATCACGCTGCGGCCGGAGATGTGGCTGCGCCGGGTCGACCCGGCGTTCGTGGTCCAGGAGGTGCTGCAGGCGGTGCCGGCGCCGGCCAGTGGTGCCCTGCCGACGTACGCGGGCGGGTACACCGGCCAGTGACAGCCTTGGATCCGCCGTCGTTGCGGGCCGCCGTACCCCCTCAGGGGCCGGCGGCCGACGAGGGGTGGGCGGCGCCCGCCTGGGTGCCCACCCGGGCGCTGGGCCGTACCGTCCTGCTGACCGGGCTGCTGCTGGTCCTCGGGGTGGCGCTGGGCCGGGTCGATCTGGTGCTGCTGGCGGCGCCGTTCGCCGTCGGCGCGGCGATCGGGCTGCGCCGGATGCCGCGCTCCGCGCCTGAGCTCACGGTGGACGCGAACGAGGAGCACATCGTCGAGGGCGGCAGCGTCGGCGCCGGGCTCACCGTGGCCAACCCCGACGTCATCCCGTACGACCTGGTGGTCGTGCGGACCCGGACCTCTCCGTGGCTGGAGCTGCGCGACGCCGACCGGCCGTTCGCGATCACCGTCGCGACCGACGGCTGGACCGCCGTCGAGCTGCCCGGCGAGGCGACCCGCTGGGGCCGGCACGAGGTGGGCCCGGCCGCGGCCCGGGTCGCCGCCTGCGGTGGCCTGCTGGCCTGCCGCCCGGTCGTGACGCCGGCCCGGCGGGTGCGGGTGTATCCGGAGACCGAGCCGTTCGCGGCCACCGAGGCGATGCCGGCGGCGGCCGGCCTGGTCGGCAACCACCGGTCGCGGCGGCCCGGCGAGGGCGGCGAGCTGGCCGGGGTACGGCCGTTCGCCCCCGGTGACCGCCTGCGCCGCATCGACTGGCGCGTCTCGCTGCGCACCCGCGACCTGCACGTGGCCTCGACCCTGTCCGACCGGGACGCCGAGGTGCTGCTCCTGCTCGACGTCCTCGGCGAGGCCGGCGCGTCCGGCGGCGTCAAGGGCCGGGCGTCCGTGCTCGACACGACGGTCCGCGCGGCCGCCGCCATCGCCGAGCACTACCTCCAGCGCGGCGACCGTGTCTCGCTCATGGAGTACGGCTCCTCGGCCCGGCGGCTGCGAGCTGCCACCGGACGCCGGCAGTACCTGACCGTCCTCGAGTGGCTGCTCGACGTCCGGGCCGACACCGGTGACCAGGGCCCGCACGAGCACGTGTTCGGCGCCCACCACGTCTCCTCGGACGCGCTCGTCATGGTGCTCACCCCGCTGGTCGACCCGCGCTCGGCCGACATGCTGGCCGGGCTGAGCCAGTCCGGCCGCTTCACCGTCGCGGTCGACACGCTGCCCGTCGGAGTCACGCCGCCCAATCGCAGCCCGTGGACGCCGATCGCCACCAAGCTGTGGCGGATGGAGCGCGAGAACGTCCTGGGCCGGTTGCGCGAGCACGGCGTGCCGGTGGTCACCTGGGCCGGGGCCGGCAGCCTGGACCTGGTGCTGCGGGACGTGTCCAGGCTCGCCTCCGCACCGCGGGGGCGCTGACATGCTCGACGGCATCACCCGGCGGATCGAACGCACCCGGACCGTGGTGGCCCGGGCGACGGCGCTGCCGCTGCTGGTCCGCGGCGGGATCGCCCTGGTCTTCGTGCTCGCGCTGATGGTGGCGTGGCCGGCCGCGCTGACCGCGAGCCGCTACGTCGTCCTGCTCGCCCTGGTCGGCGTCTATCCGGCGTTCGCCCCGCGCGGTCGCGGCGTGACCTTCGCGGTGCTGGTCGTGGTGGGCGGCTGGATCCTCGACACCACCTGGTACGACGCCCGGGTCGCGCTGTGGCGGGTGCTGAGCATCGCCGCCCTGACCTATCTCGGGCACACGCTGGCCGCGCTGGCGGCGGTGCTGCCGTACGACGGGATCGTCAACGTGGACGTGGTCGCCGGCTGGCTGGCCCGGGCCCTGCTGGTCGTGCTGATCTCGGCCGTGCTCACCGTGATCACGCTGGGCCTGACCGCGGAGCTGGCCGGGGGCGCGTTCGTGATCGCGACGCTGGTCGGACTGGCCGCGGCGGTGGCCGTGACCCTGCTGCTGGGCCGGCTGTTGCGCCGTCCGTGACGGCCTTCGCACGGTAAGTTCGCAGCGAAATGAAACCGAAACGTGTGCGTTACGGCACTTGACTAACGGGGTTGTGCTTGGTCACAGAACCGCGCACGGCGGCACCCCGATGCGGATGATGGAGGGGTGAAACCGCAGCGGATCGTTGTCGTAGGGGCAGGTCACGTGGGGCTGTACGCCGCTCTGCGCCTGTCGAGGAAGCTCAACTCGGTGCAGGCTGAGGTGATCGTCATCGATCCGCAGCCGCACATGACGTACCAGCCGTTCCTGCCGGAGGCCGCCGCCGGCAACATCTCACCGCGCCACTCGGTCGTGCCGCTGCGCCGCGAGCTCAAGCGCTGCCACATCGTCTCGGGCGAGGTCACCAAGGTCGAGCACGCTCGTAAGACGGTCACCGTGCGGCCGATCGACGGGCCGGTCAAGGAGATCGCGTACGACCACATCATCGTGGCCCCGGGCTCCGTCTCGCGCACCCTGCCTATCCCCGGCCTGCGTGAGCGCGGCATCGGCTTCAAGACCATCGGTGAGGCCATCTACCTGCGCAACCACATCCTGGACCGGCTGGACATCGCGGCCACCACCCCGGATGCCGGGATGCGCAAGGCGTCGCTCAACTTCGTCTTCGTCGGTGGCGGTTACGCCGGCGTGGAGGCGCTCGCCGAGATGGAGGACGTCGTCCGCGACGGCCTGAAGTACTACCCCGAGCTGGAGCAGGACGAGGTCCGCTTCGTGCTGGTCGAGGCGTCGAACCGGATCCTGCCCGAGGTCGGCCCGGAGATGGGCGCGTACGCGGCCCGCCAGCTGCAGCAGCGCGGCATCGACATCCGGCTCGAGACCCGGATGGATTCGTGCGTCGACGGCGAGGTGCGGCTCTCCGACGGTGAGACCTTCCGGGCCGAGACCATCGTCTGGACCGCGGGCGTCAAGCCGTCGCCCATGCTGGACCACACCGACCTGCCCCGCGGCCCGCGCGGGCACCTCACCTGCAACACGATGCTCCAGGTGGTCGACGGCGACAAGGTGCTCGACGGCGCCTGGTCGGCCGGCGACTGCGCGCAGGTCCCCGACCTGACCAACCCGGGCGCCTGGTGCTCGCCGAGCGCCCAGCACGCGGTCCGGCAGGCCTCCCGGCTGGCCGACAACATCCGCGCGGTGATCATCGGCGCCCAGCCCAAGGACTACCAGCACAAGTACGCGGGCAGCGTCGCCAGCCTGGGCCTGTACAAGGGCGTCGCCAAGATCTACGGCGTCAAGCTCAAGGGCTTCCCGGCCTGGATGATGCACCGCACGTACCACATGAGCCGAATCCCCTCGTTCAACCGCAAGGTACGGGTGCTGGCCGACTGGACGCTGGCCTTCGTGCTCAAGCGGGAGGTCATCTCGCTCGGCCAGCTGCACGCCCCGCGCGAGGAGTTCACCCACGTGACGCCCCCGCTGAGCGACGACCGCAGCGCCGAGCCGGTGGGCGCCGGGTCCCGCTGAGCGTGGTTTGTGCCCGTCCCGGCGTTCTGCCGGGCGGGCCCGACCGGCTACGGTGAGCAGCAACGCATCGGCCCGGGTGGTGGAACGGCAGACACGGCCGCCTTAAAAGCGGCTGCCCAAAAGGCGTGCGGGTTCGAGACCCGCCCCGGGCACGGTTTTCAGCCTGCTCACAGCTTTGCCGGGCGCCATCCAGCTGGTATTGCGCTTACCCTTGAACAGCACGCCCCTACGTGCCTCAACCTCAAGGGAGGCTGGACACAGTGAAGACTTCCAACCCGGTGCTCTCGCGCCTCGGCCAAGCGGCCGAGCGGGAGCGGACCGCCGGGTACAACCCGGCCGGACCGTACGGCCCGGCCGCCGGTCAGCCGGGTTACGGTCAGCCGTACCCCAGCGCACCGGGATATCCGGCTTCGCCGCCGGCTGTGCGACCCATGACGATCGACGACGTCGTCGTCAAGACCGTGACGCTGCTCGGCATCACCGGTGTCTCCGCCGTCGCGGCGTGGAACCTGATCCCGGACTCGCTGCTCGGCGCCGCCTGGATCGGAGCCGCGGTGGTCGGCCTGGTGCTGGGCCTGATCATCTCGTTCTCCCGGATGGCCAACCCGGCCCTGGTCGTGGCGTACGCGGTGATCGAGGGCGCGTTCGTCGGCCTGGTCAGCAAGTTCTACCAGGAGATCGCGGGCTTCCAGGGCATCGTCCTGCAGGCGGTGATCGCCACCTTCGGCGTGTTCTTCCTGATGGCGTTCCTCTACCGGGCCCGGGTCATCCGGGCCACGCCGAAGTTCGTCCGCGGCATGATCGCCGTGATGGCCGGCCTGTTCGCCGTCATGCTGATCAACTTCGTGCTCTCGCTGTTCGACGTCACCACCGGGCTGCGCAGCAACGGCGCCCTGGGTATCGGCTTCAGCATCATCTGCATCGTCGTCGCCTCGCTGAGCTTCATCCTCAGTTTCAACGAGGTCGAGGAAGGCGTGCGGATGGGTCTGCCGCAGCGCTACTCGTGGACGGCGGCGTTCGGCATCCTGGTCAGCCTCATCTGGCTGTACCTGGAGGTTCTGCGCCTGCTGAGCTTCCTGCAAGGCGACGACTAGCCGCCCGCACCACAACGTCACACCCGGCAGCGCCCGGTCCGCCTCCCCGCGGACCGGGCGCTGCCCTGTCTGCCGATAGGGTCGCCGGGTGGGTGCAGCAGACTTCGAGACCGCGGTGCAAAGGCTCATCACGCAGGTCGGCCACTGGGAGGCCGCCCGCTGGAACGCCCCGGCGGCCGGCGGCGGGAGCACCCGGGCCGAGGCCGTCCGCACGCTCGTCCAACGCCTGGCCGACGCCTGCGCCGACGCCGAGCAGCGCCGGCACCGCCCGGTCCCTCGCCTGGCCGACACGGTCCTGCCCGACCAGCTCCGCGTCATGGCCGACGACCTGCTCGCCGCCGACCCGGCCGACGACCTTCTCGCGGTCGCGACCAAGGACGTCACCGAAGCCCGCGATCTGCTCTGATCCCCGCGGTCGGCCGCGAATCCCGGGCTCGGCCGTCGGTGGGCTTGCGAGCACGCAGCCGGCCGGGTGAGGGTGGCCGCTCATGCAAAAAGCGAACCGCCGAGCCCGACCGCCCCCTACGGCAGCCGGACCCGGCGGAAAATCAGGGAACGACCTCAGCTGAGGCGTTCGAGCACCATCGCCATGCCCTGGCCGCCGCCGACGCACATCGTCTCCAGGCCGATGCTCTTGTCGTGCCAGTCCAGGGAGTTCAGCAGGGTGCCGGTGATCCGGGCGCCCGTCATGCCGAACGGGTGGCCCACCGCGATCGCGCCGCCGTTGACGTTCAGCTTCTCCAGCGGGATGCCGAGCTCGCGGTACGACGGGATGACCTGCGCCGCGAAGGCCTCGTTGATCTCCACCAGGTCGACGTCGTCGATGGTCATCCCGGCCCGCTTGAGCGCCTGCCGGGACGCCTCGACCGGGCCCAGACCCATGATCTCCGGCGACAGGGCCGTGACGCCGGTCGACACGATCCGGGCCAGCGGGGTGATGCCCAGCTCGCGGGCCTTCGTGTCGCTCATGACCACCACGGCGGCCGCGCCGTCGTTGAGCGGGCAGCAGTTGCCGGCGGTGATCCGGCCGTCGGGGCGGAACACCGGCTTGAGGCCGGAGACGGCCTCCATGGTGACGCCGGGGCGGGGACCGTCGTCGGCCGAGACCACCTTGCCGTCGGGGGTGGTGACCGGGGTGATCTCCCGCTGCCAGAAGCCGTTCGCGATCGCCTTCTCGGCCAGGTTCTGACTGCGGACCCCGAACTCGTCCATGTCCTGGCGGCTGACGTCGTACGCCTGGGCCAGGTTTTCCGCGGTGTAGCCCATGCCCAGGTAGATGTCGGGCAGGTTGCCGTCCTCGCGCGGGTCGTGCCACACGCCGCCGTTCTTCGCCGCCTCGGTCGTGCGGACCCGGGCCTCGGCGAACTTCGGGTTCTCCCAGCCGCCGCCGACCAGCGCCTGGGCCTCCGGCGGCAGGCCGTCGGAGTTGCCCCGGCCGAAGCGGGACACCGTCTCGACACCGGCCGACAGGAAGATGTCACCCTCGCCGGCCTTGATGGCGTGGAAGGCCATCCGGGTGGTCTGCAGCGAGGAGGAGCAGTAGCGGGTCACCGTGGCGCCCGGCAGGCCGTCCAGGCCCAGCAGGGTGGCGACCACGCGGGCCATGTTGAAGCCCTGCTCGCCACCGGGCAGGCCGCAGCCCAGGTAGAGATCCTCGATGAGGGTGCGGTCGAGCTGGGGCACCTTGCTCAGCGCGGCGTCGATGATGGTCGCGGCGAGGTCGTCGGGGCGCAGGTCCTTCAGCGAGCCCTTGACGGCGCGGCCGATGGGGGAGCGGGCGGTGGCGACAATGACAGCTTCCGGCATGCAGCCAACGTTAACGCGCCGGTAACTTGACGCGGAAGCATCACTTCGTCACACCAGAATGTCGGTTTTACTCCTGGATTGACCGGCGGCCGGCGGCCTGGGCGGCGTCGAGCACCGCCGGGTAGAGCGCGTGCGCCCATACCCGGTAGCCGTCCGCCGAGGGGTGGAAGCCGTCGTAGCAGAGCGTCCCCGCGTCGGCCCGGAACACCGCACCCGTCTCCTCGGCCAGGTCGACCACCACACCGCCGGCCCCGGTCACCGCGGCCGCCTGGGCCCGCGCGACCCGGCGGCCCACCCATCCGGTGAGCTGCCGCAACGGCGGGGCGATCGAGCGGACGGCGCCCAGATCGGGGCAGGTGCCGACGACGACCTGCACGCCGGCCTCGCGCAGCCGCCGGACGGCGTCACCGAGGTGCGCGGCCGACTCCTCGGCGCTGCGCAGGCCGGTCGCGTCCTGGGCCCCGATCAGCACCACGGCCACGTCCGGACGGTCACCGAGCAGGGCCCGGGCCACCTGGGTCGCCAGGTCGGTCGAGCGGGAACCGGCCACGCCGACGCTGGACAGCAGCACGTGCCGCTGGCCGGTCTCCGGGGTGCCCTCGGCGAGCAGCCGGGCCAGCTGGCCGCCGACCGTCTCGGAGAGCCACTCCACGCCGACCCCGATGGCTGCCGAGTCGCCGAGCAGGACCAGTCGCAGCGTGGGGGCCGCGGACGGGCCCATCGAGGTGCGCAGGGCCAGACCCATGGTGGGCTTCGCGTACCGCCGGGTGCGGGCCGCGATGGCCTCGCCCGCGAGCAGGGCGAAGCTGCCGACAGCCCCGGCGAACAACGTGGTCGCCGTCGCTTTGCTGATCCGTCCCGCCAGGCCCGTCATGTCGCCTCCCTGCCGCAGTGCAACTCCGTCAGTCGACGGCTGTTTGATGATCCGCTGGGGTCCAGCCTACGGCTCCGGCGGCCGACCGGCCGGACACGCCGGGAACGGGACCCGCCTCGAACGACGCCGCCGCGCGGTGCCCGAACCACAGCCGCGGCTCGCCGAACCACGGGTGCCGGCGCAGCTGGGCCCAGCGGCCGGCCGGGCCGCGCTCGCGACCGTCGACCTTGGCCGGGCCGACCTCGGTGCCGGCCGCGCGGGCCGCCTCCTGGGCCGCCTCGGGCAGGCTGCGCACGCCGTCGGTGCCGGTGGCCGGGGCCCGGTCGTCCTCGCCGAGCATCGCCATCAGCGTGGGCATCATGACCGCCGCCGCGCGGGCGTAGCCCTCGGCGGACGGGTGGAAGCGGTCCGAACTGAACATCCGGACCGGGTCGGCCTCGAACGCCGGGCCCAGCAGGTCGCCGATGGACACCGTCCGGCCGCCGGCCTCGACCACGGCGACGGTCTGGGCCGCGGCGAGCTGCCGGCTCCACTTGCGGGCGAGCCAGCGCAGCGGCGGCTTGATCGGCTGGATCGCGCCGATGTCCGGGCAGGTGCCGACGACCACTTTGCAGCCGACCGAGCGCAGCCGCCGCACGGCGTCGGCGAGGTGACGCACGGCGGCGGTACGGGCCGAGGCGTGCGTGACGTCGTTGGCGCCGACCAGGATGACGGCCACCTCGGGCTCGTACTCCAGCGCGGCGTCCACCTGATACTGCAGGCCGGAGGACATCGAGCCGACCACGGCGAGGCGGTGCAGGCGTACGGGCCGGCGCAGGCGCCGCGAGACGCCGGTGGCGAGCAGGGCGCCGGGGGTCTCCCGGGGACGGTGCACGCCGTACCCGGCCGCGGAGGAGTCTCCGAGGATGACCATGCTCAGCGGCTTGCCGGGAAACTTGGGGCCGTACACCCCGTCACCACGAGGCGGCGGTGCCTCGGCCATCGGGATGATCCGGCGGGCGTCGGCGGCCTGGCGCAGCAGCACACCCGCCGAGAGGACGGTCAGGCCGGCCGCTGCGCCGGTCACACCGCCCGCGATCTGGCCTGCGAGCCGGAGCCGCTGCCATTCCTCCGCTGTCAAACTGCGCACCTGTCGCACGCTCTCCCTCGCTCTCGCTCGGTGGGAACCTGCCCGTCAGCCGAGGGTGGAGACCCGGCTGCCGGCGATGGTGGGGACTTCGAGGCTAACTCGCCTGTGCGACAACTGTCTGAACCCCGCGCCGAGCGGGCACATATAGCGCGTTGCCGTCATGCTGAGGACAGCGAAAGGGGACGACATGGCCAGAACTCTGCGCCGGACCGCCGCGTTCACGGCGCTCGCGAAGGCGCTGATGGCAGGGGCCCGTGGCGGCCCGTCGATCGGCCAGCGGCTGGCCGCGCTGCCTCGGATGATCAAGGCGACCGCCAAGGGCGAGTACGACGGTGGCCTGCGGGTGGCCCTGATGACCGCCGCGACGCTGTACGTGGTCTCACCGATCGACGCGGTGCCGGAGGCGGCCCTGCTGGTCTTCGGCCTGGCCGACGACGCCGTGATGATCACCTGGCTGGCCGGCTCGGTGCTCAGCGAGACCGAGCGCTTCCTGCAGTGGGAGAAGGAGCGTGCCGCGGTCCTGCCGGGTTCCGTGGTGAGCTGAGCCGTAGGCTGGCCAGATCCAGGTCAGCACCGGAGAAGGGCACAGCGACGTGCGGTACTACGACAATGTCGTCGACATCATCGGGGACACCCCCCTGGTACGGCTGCGCAGCGTCACCGACGGCATAGCGGCGACCGTCCTTGCCAAGGTCGAATACTTCAACCCCGGCGGCTCCGTGAAGGACCGCATCGCCCTGCGCATGGTGGAGGACGCCGAGAAGGCCGGCCTGCTCCGCGAGGGCGGCACCATCGTCGAGCCGACCAGCGGAAACACGGGCGTGGGGCTGGCCTTGGTGGCCCAGCTCCGCGGCTACCGGTGTGTCTTCGTCTGCCCCGACAAGGTCAGCGAGGACAAGCAGAACGTGCTGCGGGCGTACGGGGCCGAGGTGGTGGTCTGCCCGACCGCCGTGGCCCCGGAGGATCCGCGCTCCTACTACAACGTCTCGGACCGCCTGGCCCGGGAGATCCCCGGCGCGTGGAAGCCGGACCAGTACAGCAACCCGGCCAACCCGCGCTCGCACTACGAGGAGACCGGCCCGGAGCTGTGGAAGCAGACCGACGGCCGGATCACCCACTTCGTGGCGGGTGTCGGCACCGGTGGCACCATCACCGGCGTCGGCAAGTACCTCAAGGAGCAGGGCCCGGTGCGCATCATCGGCGCCGACCCGGAGGGCTCGGTCTACTCCGGTGGCAGCGGCCGGCCCTACCTGGTCGAGGGCGTCGGGGAGGACTTCTGGCCGGAGACCTACGACCGGGGCATCTGCGACGAGATCATCGAGGTCTCCGACTCGGACTCGTTCGAGATGACCCGGCGCCTGGCCCGCGAGGAGGGCCTGCTGGTCGGCGGCAGCTGCGGCATGGCCGTGGTCGCGGCCCTGGAGGTGGCCCGCCGGGCGGCCCCGGAGGACGTGATCGTGGTCCTGCTCCCGGACGGCGGCCGTGGCTACCTCTCCAAGATTTTCAATGACACCTGGATGGCCCGCTACGGCTTCCTGACCACGGGCGGCGACGAGGCCACGGTGGCGGCGGCCCTCGGCTCGAAGAGCGGCGAGATGCCCCCGCTGATCCACGTGCACCCGACCGAGACCGTCCGCGACGCGATCGACTACATGCGCGAGTACGGCGTCAGCCAGCTCCCGGTCCTCAAGGCCGAGCCGCCGGTGGTGACGGGCGAGGTGGCCGGGTCGATCGCGGAGAAGGCGCTGCTGGACGCGCTGTTCACCGGGCAGGCGCACCTGCACGACACCATCGAGCGGCACATGGCCGACCCGCTGCCGATGATCGGGGGCGGCCAGCCGGTGAGCGAGGCGGTGACCCTGCTCGAGCACGCGGACGCGGCGATGGTGCTGGTCGACGGCAAGCCCGCCGGGGTGCTGACGCGCCAGGATCTGCTGGCGCACCTTTCCTGAGGTTCTCCGATGCCGTCCGGCCCGGTGCGGGCCGGACGGCATCTTCGCGTGGTCACGCCGCGGCGGCTGTCCGGCCCACCGGGAATCGCACGCCGGTGAGGTCTTCCGAGACGGCCCAGAGGCGTTGCTGCAGGGCCGGGTCGTAGGACTCGGCGCTGGAGGTGACCAGCTCCGGGTAGCCCCGGGCTCCGGCCAGGCCGTCGGGACCGTAGTACTGCCCGCCGAGGACGGACGGGTCGGTGGCGGCCCGCAGGGTGGGCAGTGCGCCCGCCGTCGCGGGCTGGCTGAGCAGCGGGGCGAGCCAGGTGACCGGTCGGCGCAGGGCCGCCGGGACGTTGCGGACCAGTTCGGTGTTGGAGATGCCGGGGTGCGCGGCCACCGCGACGGTGGTGCCGTGCGCGGCGAGCCGGCGCTGCAACTCGTAGGTGAACATCAGGTTGGCCAGCTTGGACTGGCCGTAGGCGCCGATCCGGGCGTAGGAACGCTCCCACTGCAGGTCGTCGAAGTGGATGGCGGCGCGGATGCGGTGGCCGGTGCTGCTGACCGTGACCACCCGGGAGCCGGGCACCGGCAGCAGCAGGTCGAGCACCAGGCCGGTGAGCGCGAAGTGGCCCAGGTGGTTGGTGCCGAACTGGAGCTCGAAGCCGTCGCGGGTGGTCTGCCGCGGGGTGTACATCACGCCGGCGTTGTTGATCAGCAGGTCGATCCGCGGGTGGGTGGCGCGCAGGCCGGCGGCCGCGGCGCGCACCGATTCCAGCGAGGTCAGATCCAATTCCTGTACGGAGACGTCACCGTTGATCCGGGCGGCGGCCAGCTTGCCCTTTTCCGTGTCCCGCACGGCCAGCACCACCGACGCCCCGCGCTCGGCGAGCCGCCGGGCGGTCTCGAAGCCCAGCCCGGTGTTGGCCCCGGTGATCACGGCCACCCGGCCGTCCTGGCGCGGCATCTGCTGCTCGGTCCACTTCATCTCTGCTCCCCAATGTACCGCCGGTTACTTATGCCTGGAACGGTAATGTACCGCCGGTACAGTGTCAAGAGACCGCCGGTACCTAAGATAGGGTTGGCGGCATGACGTTCCAGCGGGCGCGCAGCGACGAGCAGCGTGCGGTCCGGCGCCGGGCGATCCTGGAGACGACCTCGGCGATGCTCGACGAGATGCCGGTGGCCCAGGTGACCCTCAACGAGCTGAGCCGGCGGGTCGGCCTGGCCAAGACGGCGGTGCTGCGCTATTTCGAGAGCCGCGAGGCGGTGCTGCTCGACCTGATGGACGACCGGACGGCGACCTGGCTGGCCGAGCTGGAGCCGGAGCTGGCCCGCGGGATCGACCCGGACCGGTCCGCGGTGGAACGGGCGGAGCAGGCGGCCGACGTGCTCAGCCGGTCGCTCGCGGCTCAGACCGTGCTCTGTGATCTCTTCGGCGCGCAGGGCGGGGTGCTCGAGCACAACGTCTCGGTCGAGGTGATCCGCCGGCACAAGCGGGCCTCGCTGGGCAACCTCGCGGTGATGGGCGGCCTGGTCCGGCGGCACCTGCCCGAGCTCGGCGACCGGGCCGAGATGTTCTGCCTGAACCTCCTGATCGTGGGCGGCGCGCTGTCCGCCTACACCTCGCCGCCGCCGAGCCTGCTCGCCGTCTACGAGTCCGAGCCGGCGCTGGCGGTCCACCACGTCGACATGCGCACAGCCCTGCGGCTGGCGATCATCACGTCGCTGGTCGGCATGCTGCCGCGCCCCTGAGGCCGGAGCGCGGCAGCACCCTTCGAATCAGGAGAGCTCAGCGGGGACGGTGACCACGTCCACGAAGGCGTTCTTCCGCAGGACAGTGATCGGGAGGTTCCGGCCGATCGCCGGGCCCAGCATCAGCCGTTGCAGGGCCTGGACCGTCTGCACCGCTTCGCCGCCCGCCGTGATCAGGATGTCGCCGAGGTAGATGCCCGCCGTGCCGGCCGGGCTGCCCGGGACCACCTCGACCACGCGCAGGCCCAGCTTCTGGCCCAGGCGCTCCGCGATCGGCGGGGGCAGCGGCACCGGTACGCCCGCGACGCCCAGCCAGGCGCGGCGGACCCGGCCCGTGGTCACCAGCTCGCCGATGATCTGGCGGGTGGTCTTGTTGATCGGTACGGCCAGGCCCAGGCCGTAGCCCGCGACCGCCGTGTTGACGCCGACCACCGTGCCGGTGGAGTCGGCCAGGGCGCCGCCGGAGTTGCCCGGGTTGAGCGCCGCGTCGGTCTGGATGACGTTGTCGATGATGCGGACGCGGCGGCCGTCGCGGGCCGGCAGCGAGCGGCCCAGCCCGGAGACCACGCCGGCGGTGACCGAGCCGGCCAGGCCCATCGGATTGCCGACCGCCACGACCAGCTGCCCGATCCGCAGCCGGTCGGCGTCGCCCAGCGGGGCCGCCGGCGCGCCCGGGTTGTGCACGCGGACGACGGCCAGGTCGGACAGCGCGTCGGCGCCGACCACGTCGAACTTGGTCTCGGTGCCCTCGGCGAAGGCGGCGGTGCCGCCGGTCGCGCCGGCCACCACGTGGGCATTGGTGAGCAGGAATCCGTCGTCGGTGAAGGTGACCGCCGAGCCCGCGCCGGCCCCGCGCGGGGTACGGACGGACAGCGCCGCGACGGACGGCAGCAACTGGGCGGCGACGCCGGTCACGACACGGCTGTAGGCATCGAGCGCGCCCGTTTCGACACCCGTGTGTTCGGTATCCATGCAGTCCAGAACACCGGCCCGGCGGCCATCGATGCCGGTACGGCGTCCGCCCACGGCGAACAGTGCCAGTCACTGATAGTCGCGAAGGTCGCACAGATAGTCCGACCGGATGCCCGTTGCCGGGGGTTGTATGAGTGACGAAGGAGCTGAACGAGCCGGACGGAGGGGTGGGGATGGTCATCGTCGACGAGGCTGTACCGGCCGACATCGTGGACCGCCTGCTCTGGCAGGACGCCCAGCAGATGCTGCGGCGGCACGCCGAGGCCGGCCACGACGGCAACTGCGTCTGGTGCGGCTGGCGCTGGCCCTGCGCGCCGCGCCGGCTCGGCGAACGCGCCGACCTCGCGTCCCGCCGGCCGTGGCGGGAAGCCTGGACCCTGCGGCACGACCTCAACAGCGTGCGCGCGATGCCCGGCATCCGCACCGGGCTGGACGGCAACATGGTCCGGCGCGAGACGCCGAAGATCGACGAACTGAACAGAGGCTATTTCGACTGAACGACCCCCCGCAGACCCTCGACGTCACCCGGGAGCTTGACCGTCCCCCGGCAAGAACCGACCTGCATCGGCCCGGACGACGTCGAACCGCGGTGATGCCCCCGTGCCCCGCCAGCACGCCGGCGTCCCGCACCCGGACCCGCCCATGAACCGCCTCGACCGGCACGCCTCCGCCGGTCGGCGCCTCCGGCCAGGCGTCAACGCGGTTCGGGCGGGCGCGGTTGGCGGGAGTGCGTGACCACAGGTTCCCCCGCATTCACTCGGTCACGCGCTCCCGCCCGCCCTCCAACGCCCGTCCGTAGCGGACCTGGGGGACCGGCTCCCCGCCGATCGCCTCGGTGCGGGTCGTGCCGTCCGGGACCCAGCCGCCGCGCTCGTAGAAGCGCCGGGCCCGCTCGTTCGCCGCGAGGACCCAGAGCACGGCCCGGTCACCCAGCGCGGCCAGCGCCGGCAGGGCGTCGGCCATCAGCGCCCGGCCGACCCCGGTGCCCACGTACGCCGGGTCGGCGTGGATCGCGTACAGCTCCGCGACGCCGTCCACTTCGCTCGGTCCCACGTACGTGAAGCCCGCGAGGATCGGGCCGTCGACTGCGACGGTCAGGCGGTGGGTGTCCTGCTCCCACTTCCACCGTTCCGCCCACCACTCGCCCAGCACCTCCGGCGAGCCGTGGGCCAGCGCGTCGGGGGAGAGGATGTCCGCATAGGCGGAGGCGCGCGAGTGGAAGTGCAGGGCGCCGATCGCCCGCAGGTCGTCGTCAGCGGCGGGACGCAGATGCACGCTCATCGGACGAACCTAGCCGGGACGGCACCGGCACCCGCAGCAGATCCTCGGCGAGCACGATGTCGCCGTCGAACTCCGCGCGGGCCTCGTCGAGGAACCGGGTGCTGTCCGCGTACCGCTGGGAGAAGTGGGTGAGCACCAGCGTGCGTACCCCCGACTGCCGGGCCACCGACCCGGCCTGGCCCGCGGTCAGGTGGCCGACCTGGGCGGCCATCGCGGCATCTTCGGCCAGGAAGGTCGACTCGATGACCAGCAGGTCGGCGCCCTCGGCGAGGTGGAAGACGTTGTCGCACAGGCCGGTGTCCATCACGAAGGCGAAGCGCTGCCCGGGCCGGGGCGCGCTGACCTGCTCCAGCGTCACCCGGCCGAGACGGCCGGTGCGCTGCAGCTCGCCGACCGCCGGCCCGGCGATGCCGTGTGCGGCCAGCAGCGACGGCACCATCCGGTGGCTGTCGGGCTCGGCCAGGCGGTAGCCGTAGGTCTCGATCGAGTGGCGCAACGGCAGCGCGGTGAGCGCGCCGGCCGAGGTCTCGACCCGGAAACCGTCGGCCACCGGTACGGGCTGAAGGTCAGCGACGTCGTAGAAGCTGGTGGCGTGCCGGAGCCGCTCGAAGAACTCCTGGCCACCGGCCGGATAGTGCACCTGGACCGGGTGCGGGACCTTGTCGAGCGAGACCCGCTGGATGATCCCGGGCAGGCCGAGCGCGTGGTCGCCGTGGAAGTGGGTGATGCAGATGCGCCGCAGCGGGGTCACGGCAAGCCCGGCCATCAGCATCTGACGCTGGGTGCCTTCACCGGGGTCGAACAGCATGACCTCGTCGTCCCAGCGCAACAGATAGCCGTTGTGGTTGCGGTGCCGGGTGGGCACCTGGCTCGCGGTGCCGAGCACGGTCAGCTGGCGCATGATCACCTTCGGACATGAAGCGACCCCCGGGGACTTCCGCGCCGTAGCACGGTCCGGTCGGACAAGGCCGGATCCCCGGGGGCCGGGTGGCTGCCTGGTATTCGCCGCACCGCTGCCACACGGTCTCGACGTTCAAACGAAGCTGTCAAGGACAGCGGCTAGCGGACAGCCACCTCACGAGTCCCGTTGCTATACAACTTCGGACCACCTCCTCTCACGTGTACGGCCACGTTAACCACCTCATGGCCCCGCCGACAACGCTTTTAAGGTCACTAGAGTCGCGGGAATACCTGCGGCGACACCTCGGTGCCCTCGACGAACTGGGAGGCGGGCCCGACGATCTGCGGGTCCGGGGTGCCGACGATGCCGGTGTCCTTGTTGTCGTAGTCGAAGCGGTTGAGCACGAACCGGATCGCCTCCAGCCGGGCGCGCTTCTTGTCGTTGCTCTTGACCACGGTCCACGGGGCGTCGGCGGTGTCCGTGTAGAAGAACATCGCCTCCTTGGCCTCGGTGTACTCGCCCCACTTGTCGAGCGACTCGAGATCCATCTTCGAGAGCTTCCACTGGCGTACCGGGTCGACCTGCCGGATCGCGAAGCGGGTGCGCTGCTCGCCCTGCGAGACCGAGAACCAGAACTTGATCAGGTTGATCTGCGAGCGGACCAGCATCCGTTCCAGGTCCGGGGCCTGCCGCATGAACTCCAGATATTCGGCGCGGGTGCAGAAGCCCATGACCCGTTCGACGCCGGCCCGGTTGTACCAGGACCGGTCGAAGAGCACGATCTCCCCGGCCGCGGGCAGGTGCTTGATGTAGCGCTGGAAGTACCACTGGTTGCTCTCGCGCTCGTTCGGCTTCTCCAGCGCCACCACGGAGGCGCCGCGCGGGTTCAGGTGCTCCATGAAGCGCTTGATCGTGCCGCCCTTGCCGGCGGCGTCACGGCCCTCGAAGAGGATCACCATGCGCTCGCCGGTGCGCTTGCACCAGTTCTGCAGCTTCAGCAGCTCGATCTGCAGCAGCCGCTTGTCATGGTCGTACTCGGCCCGCGGCATCCGGGTGTCGTACGGGTAGTCCTCGCGCCAGGTGTCCACGGGGGTGCCGTCGGCGTTGAGCAGCACCGGGTCGTCGTCATCGTCGTCGGCGACCCGGTACCCGCCCAGCTCGGTGATCGGCCCCGTGTACGGGTCGGTGGTGAGCTCGTCGTCGAACTGGCGATCCTCGTGACCGCCGTTGTCGCCCTGCTCCTGCTCGTGGTCCTGCTCCGCCTGCATGACAAGGCTTCTTACCCATTCGGACCGACCTGACAACTGGCGGACCGTATCCGGAAGGTGGACGGCGGGTTAACGCTCAGCCGAGCCAGCTGCGCAACCGCTTCTTCCGCGACGCTGCGACGACCGGCGGCAGCCCGGCGCGGGTCCGCACGCCGACCTGCTCCTGTCGCGCCCACAGCACGCCGTACCCGAAGCCGTCCGGCGCGGCGCGCGCCACCTCGCGCAGCACCTCCCGCGCGACCACCGAATCCTGATGCGCGCCGAGCACGTCCTGGAGCCCGGTCAGGGCCTTCACCAGGCGCTTGCCCGGCTTGCCGGCGCTGGGGGCGAAGATCTCGACCGCGTACCGGGCCTGCTTGTAGGCCTTGCGGGCCTCGTGCAGCTCGGCGTCGACGCCGCCGGCCAGCGCCTCGTCCAGCAACCGGTCGGCCTTGACCAGCGCCTTGCGGGCCCGGCGCAGCGCACCGGCGTCGTCCGGCTCCGGGTCGTCGACGAGCGCGTCCATGGCGTCGAGCATGGCGAGGTAGCGGTCGCTGTCCAGCGCCTCGGTCAGCACCGCGCGACCCCGCTCGACCTGGGCGTCGAGGTGGGCGCGGATGCCGTCGGCCACCTCCGGGAAGCCCGACGTGTCGGCGAGCAGCTTGCCCTCGAGGACCTGGCCGTCCCGCACGTCACCGAGGCAGTCGGCCAGCCACTTGAGCTCGTCCCTGAGGGCGGCGGAGCGCTGCGGATCGAACGAGGCCTTGAACGTCTTCAGGGTGCTGCGCAGACGCCGGGTCGCCACCCGCATCTTGTGCACGGCCTCCGGGTCGCCGGCGCGTACCCCTTGGTCCTGCTCCTCGACGGCCTCGCGCTGCTCCCTCGCGTACCGGAGCACGGGGTTGACCTTGCGGCGCCGGCGCCGCGGCTCGGCGAGCCGGTCGCCGAGCGCCCGGGCCAGCTTCGACGGCCCGGCAGCCGGGGTGGCGCCGGCCGCGCGCAACAGGCCCTCGACGGCGTCGAGCACCTCCGGCCCGCCGTCGACCAGCTCGACCTCGAGCTCCTGCCAGTTCTGCTCGGTGCCGCCGGTCTCGGCGCCGACCCGGTCCTGGGCGACCAGCGCGAGGGTCCGGCCCTGCTCGTCGCGCAGCGGCGTCTCGACCCGATGCGTACGCAGCCGCGCCACCGGGCGCAGCGGCCGGGTCCGGACGATCGTGCGCACCTCCGCGACCAGCTCGGCGGGCACGTCGTCACCATCGGTCAGCGGCAGCCGATGCTCGGTCCGGCTCGACCCGTCGGCCGGCGTCTTGAGATGCCACCCCGCGTCCCCACCCCCGGTCCGCCGGCGCAGGGTCCGCTTGTTGCGGGCCAGCCGCAGATCGTCCGTGTCGAAGTAGGTGGCATCGAGCTCGTGCACCTCGGCCGCGCCGAGCTCCCGCACCCCGCCGGCACCGATGAGAGGCGGCAACTCGAAACCGGCGGGGACGTCGTACTTGCGTTCGTTCTCCGTGGCCGTCTCCATGCTCACAAATATGCCCGCTGGAACGGTCGCTCAGCTATCGGCTCAGCTATCTCTCAGCCGGCCAGGGCAGCATGGGAAGCCGGTCTTGAACCTGGAGGTGCCGTGAACGAGCCGGAACGACGCAAGATTTCCCTGGCCGGCCTCGGATTGATCGGCGCGGGTGCGGTGCTCGGGCTCGCCCTGGCCGGTCCCGGAGCGAACCAGAACGATGCCGCCGCGGCAGGCCCGGGGGCCAGTGCTCCGGCAGAGCCCCCGAAGCCGCCGCCGGCCGACAGCTGAGTTCTCGCAGGCTTCCGGGCCCCGGGCTGACTCCCAGCTCATTTGGCGGTGCGGCACAGCGGTTTCCCAGAAATCCGCCGCACACTCGGTTCAGGCCCCTGGTGGATCCGGCGCTCGTCCCCCGTGCGAGCGCCGGGTCCGTCAGGCCTGCGAGAGCGCCGCTCCGACCGCCGCCCCGGTCGGGGTGGCGCTTTTGTCATACATGGGCCTCCCCGTGGCTGCGGAGGTATTGGGCCCGGGAGTAGTAGGCCGCGGCGGCACCGAAGTACATCGTCGCGAGCGAGACGTGGAAACTGTTGTCGGTCAGCGCGTTCTTGGCATTCGCAGTCTCGGACCAGCGGATCTCGGCATCGGAAGCACTGATCCCGCGCCGCGCGCAGCGAACGCGATTGAGCTCCTTGCCGATCCGCCACGTCTCGAGCGCGGTCTCGGCCTGCCGCATCATCGCCCGCGCCTTGTCGGCCAGCGACTCGGCCAGCGTCCAGGCGACCCGCTCCTCCTCGTTGTGAAACCTGGGCATGGTGAACCTCCCGAGGTCTACCTCCTGAATTGTCTTCTTGTTCAGTGTGTGAGGAGGGGTAGGAGGCTGTCGATCTTTTACACCCGTAGGGAGGACAGCATCAGTGCAGCGTAGGGCGGTAGATGAGTTCCTGGACGCGGCCGTCGAGCGTACGGGTCTCCAGCAGCTCGAGGTCGAAATCCTCGGCGCCGGCGAAGATCGGGCCGATCCCGGTCCGGCCGGTGACGACCGGGAAAAGCGTCACGTGTACGCGGTCGACGAGACCGGCGGCCATCAGTGCCCGGTTCAGCGAAAGGCTGCCGTGCGAGCGGAGCGGGACGTCGGACTGCTCCTTGAGGCGGCCGACAACATCCACGGCCTCGCCGCGCTCGACGGTCGCATCGGGCCAGTCGAGCTTGTCCTCCAGCGTGTTCGACACGACGGTCGCCGGAGTGTGCCGCATGCGGGTGACCCAGGGGTCGTGCACGGTCTTCTCGGTGTCGCCGGCCAGCAGGCTCGTGAAGATCCGGTAGGTGTCGGCCCCGAAGACCATGCGCTGGTCGGTGTCGTAGAGCGCGAGACGGCGGTCGAGGAGCTCGGGGCCCTGCTTGCCCCAGTAGCCGGTCCAGTCCCCGCCGGCGGCGCCGAAGCCGTCGAGGCTGGAGAAGACGTCGAAGGTGTAGGTCGCGGTCACGAGGTTCTCCTTGAAGTGGTCGGGTGGTTGCCTCTCACTTCCGCTACGAACGCGACCGCCTCAATTCGACAAGCCGCCTTGTCTTTCGTTCAGCGCTCCACCGGGAACACGAGATGAGTCACCCGATCTCCCTGAACACAGACGGTCGGATTGCCGAGCAGGACGTCCTGGGAGGTGAGCGTGCCGAAGAACGGCCGGTTGCCCGCGCCCATCACAACCGGCACCAGGTCGACGGCCACCTCGTCCAACAGCCCCAGCTCCAGGCACTGCCGAGCGATGATGCCCCCGGTGACGGTGACAACACGATCCCCGGCGAGCTCCTTGGCGCGGGCGATCGCCGCCTCGACCCCGTCGGTGACGAAGTGGAAGGGGGCGTCGGGGTGGGCCGCGACCCAGTCGGTGGGGACCTGGTGGGTGACCACGACGATGGGGACGTCCAGGGTGTGGCGGCCCTGCCAACCGTCGGTCACGTCGAACAGCGTCCGGCCACAGACCAGCGCGCCGAGCGAGGACACCCACCGCTGCCAATGCCCGGCACTGGCGGGGGTGAGGTGGACGGTGAAGTCGCCGGCGGGGGTCGGGATCGCGACGTCGCCGTTCTGCAGCCAGTCGAACAGCCGGCCGATGGTGTTGTCCGGCTTCGCGACGTACCCGTCGAGAGACATGATGGCTTGCGCTTGGACCGTGCCCATGGATCGCTCCTCTCAGGTGCCCTAATTCGATAGGCATGACGACTATCCGCTCGGAAGGGCGTGACGTCGACCTAGCCGGCCGGGCGGCGCGCTGCCGACCGCCCGGCACCCCAGGCCATCACATCGGGTTGCGCTTGGCCTTGATGGCACGCTGTCCGGCCTGCACTAAATCGTCCATTCTCCTGGCACGCCATGGTGCCGTCGTCTCCATGAACAGAAGGCAATTGTCGACAACCCGACGGTGGCCGAGCCCGAGAAGAGTTGACCGTAGGCTGAGAGTTCCTTTCCGGCCACGGCTGAGGGGTGCGGTATGCCGGCGATCATCGTGGACATTCTCACCTGGTTCGGGGTGGGTGCGGACGCCAGTAGCGTCTGGACGGGCGGCGCCATCAGCGTCGGTATCACTCTTGGCGTACTGGCTGTCGGGTTCTTATGGCTTGTTTTCAAGTACCATGCATCCGCTCGGAAAGCCGCAGCTCTCGCCGGTGCTGCAGTGATCACCACTGTGGCTTTCGGAACGCTCATAGGGATGCACGTGCCGCGACCGACGGTCAACTTCGCCGAGCCCGCTGTTCGACCGGATTGCCAGGGAGTGGGAAAGCTACCAAGTGATCCGGGGTTCCGCCCGCATCTCTCCTGCGCTCCATCATCGCTGGTCAACACGTCGTTTGACCTTGACCGTACGAATCATTGGAACCGGAGCGGATATCCGTCCGACCCGCCATGGCGAGCTGGTGTGGATGTATTCGCCGATGCGACGACGCTGCGGGCTGGTCACGCCGTGCGCATGGTGCTGTCCAATGACAACGTCGCGTCGTATGTGGATTGTGCCGATCAGGACGCGGCGTCTCCGCTCCAGGCCGTGCAATTGGCCGACCTTCGTGCGAACAAGGTCCATGCCATCTGTCTGGTCACCGATCAACACCGTCGCGCCCTTCTGAAAATTGATGGCGAAGGTGGCCCTGGTGAACCGATCAGCGTTCATGCAGTGGTTTGGAATCAACGGCTGGGCGGAAAATGAATCAACGGCGGAATGCGCGACTGCGGTGTCGCCCGCTCCACGCCGGGTAAGTCGGCGGCCGACGGGCAGACAGATGAACCGAGGTGCCCTCAAAGAACGAGGACACCTCGATGATGCCGCCTAGGCGGTTTTGGCCACCCCGATCGGGCAGGTCATCCCGTTCGGGCCGTGGTTGCAGTAGCCGCCCGGGTTCTTCGCGTCCGACAGATACTGCTGGTGGTAATCCTCGGCGTAGTAGTACGTCCCCAGCGGCGCGATCTCAGTAGTGATCTGCCCCCTTCGAGCCGCACTCACCACCGGCTGGAACGCCTCCACCGAAGCCATAGCCACCGCCGCCTGCGAAGGCGTAGTCGTGTAGATAGCCGACCGGTACTGAGTCCCCACATCGTTCCCCTGGCGCATCCCCTGCGTAGGGTCGTGGTTCTCCCAGAACGCCTTCAGCAACTGCTCATAGCTGATCTTCGCCGGGTCGTAGACCACCTGCACAACCTCAGCATGCCCGGTACGCCCCGAGCACGTCTCCTCGTACGTAGGGTGCGGGGTAGTCCCACCCGCATAACCCACCGAGGTCGAGTACACCCCGGGCAGCCGCCAGAAGATCCGCTCGGCTCCCCAGAAGCAGCCCATGCCGAACACGGCCGTCTCGAAGCCGGCCGGCCAGGGGCCCTTCAGCGGGGTTCCGAGCACGGTGTGCTTCTCAGCCACCGGCATCTCGGCACCGCGGCCGGACGTATCAACAGGTAGGTCGAGCTTCTTGTACCGCAGGAACACGGTCACTCCTCTCATCCGCCCGGTACAACGCCTACTCCAGCGCGATCCTTACCCGGTCCGCGTACGACTGGGCCTCCTGGTCGGAGGCGTACTTCGTCCGCGGCCAGAAGAAGCCGCGGAGCCCGTCGCCCTTTGTCCGGGGTACGACGTGTGTGTGCAAATGAGGCACGGACTGTGACACCACGTTGTTGATCGCTACGAACGTGCCCTGGGCGCCCAGCGCTGACGGCACCGCCGCCGCCACCCGCTGCACGAGAGCGAAGTAGCCCGGTGACAACGAGGCCGGCAGCTCCGTCAGCTGGGAGACGTGCGGGCGGGGCACCACCAGGACGTGGCCTTTGAAGACCGGCCGGATGTCGAGGAAACCGACCCCGTCCTCGGTGTCCACCACCCGGAACGCGGGAACCGTACCCGCCACGATCGAACAGAACAGGCAGTCGGGCATCAGCGCAGACTAGCCTTGCCGTTCATGACGGGTAACACGTACGGCTTCGACACTCTGGCCATCCACGCCGGGCAGGACCCGGATCCGCGCACCGGGGCGGTGGTGCCGCCTATCTATCAGACGAGCACCTACGCGCAGGATGCCGTCGGCGCCCCGCGGCTGGGTTACGAGTACAGCCGCTCGGGCAACCCGACCCGCGACGCCCTCCAGGAGTGCCTCGCCGCGATCGAGGGTGGCCGGCGTGGCCTCGCCTTCGCCAGCGGGCTCGCCGCCGAGGACACCCTGCTGCGGACGGTCTGCCGGCCCGGCGACCACGTGGTGATCCCGGACGACGCGTACGGCGGCACCTACCGGCTCTTCGCCAAGGTCGCGGAGAACTGGGGGCTGGACTGGACCGCCGTGCCGCTCAACGACCTGGACGCGGTCCGTGCGGCGTTCCGCCCCGGGCACACCCGGCTGATCTGGGCCGAGACGCCGACCAATCCGCTGCTCAACATCGCCGACGTCACCGCCCTCGGCGCGCTGGCCCACGAGTACGACGCGATGCTCGCCGTCGACAACACGTTCGCCTCTCCTTACCTTCAGCAGCCGCTGGCGCTCGGGGCCGACGTGGTCATCCACTCGACGACCAAGTATCTCGGCGGGCACTCCGACGTCGTGGGTGGCGCTCTGGTCACCGCCGGTGACGAGCTCGGCGATCAGCTCGCTTTCCACCAGAACGCGATGGGCGCGGTCAACGGGCCGTTCGACGCCTGGCTGACGCTGCGCGGCATCAAGACCCTCGGCGTACGCATGGACCGGCACTGTGACAACGCCGAGCGGATCGTCGCCTACCTCCAGGACCACGAGGCCGTCGGTCAGGTGCTCTACCCGGGGCTGGAGTCGCATCCCGGACACGAGACCGCCGCCAAGCAGATGTCCCGCTTCGGCGGCATGGTGTCGTTCCGCGCGGCCGGCGGCCCTGAGCAGGCGATCAACATCTGCAACCGGACCAAGCTGTTCGTCCTGGCCGAGTCGCTGGGCGGCGTCGAGTCGCTGATCGAGCACCCGGGACAGATGACACACCTGTCCGCCGCGGGCTCACCGCTTGAAGTCCCCGCCGATCTCGTGCGACTGTCTGTCGGCATCGAAACCGTTGACGATCTGCTCGCGGATCTGGAGCAGGCGCTCGGCTAGGGCTTAGACAGACGGAGACGGGCCATGGAGAACCTGGCGACCACGTGGGTGGGTGCCACGGCGAAGCAGATCTCGCGTGCGGTGCGGCGCGGCGACACGACAGCCACTCAGGTCGTGGCCGATCACCTGGAGCAGATCGCGATCTCCGATCCGGCCATCGCGGCATTCCGCGTGGTGCGGGCCGGTGAGGCGATCGCCGAGGCCGAGAAGGTCGACGACCAGGAGGATCTGGCCAATCTGCCGCTGGCGGGCGTGCCGGTCGCGGTGAAGGAGAACACGCCCGTCGCCGGCCTGCCGACCTGGCACGGCTCGGCGGCGGCGCGGTCCGCCGTGGCCGAGGACGATCACGAGGTGGTCCGGCGGCTGCGCGGAGCCGGCGCGGTGGTGGTCGGGGTGACCCGGATGCCCGAGTTGGGACTGTGGGGCACGACCGACGGCGCCGAGGAGCCGACCCGCAACCCGTGGGCGCTGGAGCGTACCCCCGGGGGTTCTTCGGGCGGCTCGGCCGCGGCCGTCGCCGCCGGCCTGGTGCCCATCGCCCACGGCAACGACGGTCTCGGCTCGGTGCGCATCCCGGCCGCCTGCTGCGGCCTGGTCGGGCTCAAGCCCGGCCGCGACGTGATCCCCTGCGACCTGGGCATCGACGGCTGGTTCGGGCTGACCGAGAACGGCGTCCTGGCGACCACGGTCGCCGACGCCACGCTGGGCTTCAGCGTCATGGCGGGCCGCGCCCCGGCCAAGCTCGTCCAGCCGGACAAGCTGCGGGTCGGCGTCTCGCTGCGCTCCCCGGTCGCCGGGGTACGCCCGGACGAGCCCAACCGCGAGGCAGTGGCGAAGGCGTCCAAGCTGCTCGTCGGCGTGGGCCACGACACGGTCACGGCCGACCCGCCGTACTCGACCGCGGTCGGCCTGGCCGGGCTGGCCACCTGGTTCGCCTGCGCGTACCGGGAGGCCGACGCGGCCGGGCTGGACGTCCGGACCCTGCAGCCGCGCACCCGCCGGCACATCGCGCTCGGCAAGCTCATGTGGCGGCGCGGCTGGGTCGGGCAGCGCCAGCGGGACGCCTGGCGGGAGAAGAGCATCCAGTTCTTCGCCGAGAGCGGCATCGACGTGCTGCTCACGCCCGCTCTGGCGGCGGCGCCGCCGCCCGCCGACGGGCACGCCGCGGGCAGCTGGCGGCGCAACATGCAGATCAACATGGCGTACGCGCCGTACGCCGCGCCGTGGAACATCGCCGGGCTGCCCGCGATCGTGGTGCCGGTCGGCCTGCGCCCGGACGGCCTGCCGATCGCCGTGCAACTCGTCGGCCCGCCCGACTCGGAGCTGCTGCTGCTGGCCATCGCCGGCCAACTCGAGGTGGCCAACCCGTGGCCTCGTCACGCCTTCGTATGAGCCGGGTGGCACGATTCGACTCATGACCGATCTGCTGGAGCTCGCCGACATCGAGGCCGCCCGAGCCCTGCTCACCGGGGTCGTCAAGACCACCCCGCTGGAGCACTCGATGCCGCTCACCCGCACGCTGGGCGTGCCGACGTGGCTCAAATGCGAGAACCAGCAGCGTGCGGGGTCGTACAAGGTGCGGGGGGCGTACACCCGGATCTCCCGGCTCTCCGACGCCGAGCGCGCCCGCGGCGTGGTCGCCGCGAGCGCGGGCAACCACGCCCAGGGCGTCGCCCTGGCGGCCAGCCTGCTGGGCGCCCGGTCCACGGTCTTCATGCCGGAGGGCGCGCCGCTGCCCAAGGTCTCGGCCACCAAGGGGTACGGCGCCTCGATCGAGTACGCCGGCACGACAGTCGACGACGCGCTGGCGGCGGCCCGCGAGTTCGCCGACGCGACCGGGGCGATCCTGATCCACCCGTTCGACCACCGCGACATCATCGCCGGCCAGGGCACGGTCGGCCTGGAGATCCTCGAGCAATGCCCGGACGTCGGCACCATCGTCACCGCGGTGGGCGGCGGCGGCCTGATCTCGGGCGTCGCGGTGGCCGCCAAGGCGCTGCGCCCGGACATCCGGATCATCGGCGTGCAGGCGATCGGTGCGGCGGCCTACCCGCCCTCACTGGCCGCGGGGGAGCCGCTGACCCTGGACCGCTCGGCGACCATCGCCGACGGCATCGCGGTGATGCGCCCCGGCGTGCTGAACTTCGCCCACGTCAGCAAGCTGGTCGACGACGTGGTGACGGTGACCGACGAGGACCTGTCGGCGGCCCTGCTGGTATTGCTGGAACGCCACAAGATGGTGGTGGAGCCGGCCGGCGGCGCCTCGGTGGCGGCCCTGCTGACCGGCAAGGTCGACCTGAAGCCGCCGATCGTGGCCATCCTGTCCGGCGGCAACATCGACCCGATGCTGCTGCTACGGGTCATCGAGCACGGCCTGGTCTCGGCGGGCCGCTTCCTGCGCCTGGCCGTACGCACCGGCGACCAGCCCGGTGAGCTGGCCCGGCTGCTGGCGGAGATCGCCGAGCAGCGGGCCAACATCGTGGACGTGGCCCACTCGCGGCAGAACCCGCGGCTGAGCTTCGGCGAGGTCGAGGTGCAGCTCTCGGTCGAGACCCGCGGCCCGGACCACTCGGCCGCCCTGATCGGCGCATTGCGCAGCCAGGGCTATCCACTGACCCTGCTGTCCGGAACCCCCTGACACGAGATCGCCGGACCCGGCGAGCGGGTCCGGCGGAATCTCGCGTCTGTGGGTCAGCCGCCGAAGGGGGCGAACTCGACCACGGTGACCTTGATGTCCGCGCCGCTGGGGGCGGTGTAGGTCACGGTGTCGCCCGTGCCCGCGCCGAGGATCGCCTTGCCGAGCGCCGACTCGGGGCTGTACACCGTGTAGTCGGTGGTCGCGGCGATCTCCCGCGAGCCGAGCAGGAACGTCTCGGTGTCGCTCTTGTCGTCGTCGAAGTAGATCGTGACGACCGTGCCCGGTGCCACCTTGTCGGCGCTGGGCGCGTCGCCGACCTCCGCCTTGCGCAGGAACTCCTTCAAGTAGAGGATCCGGCCCTCCTGCTTGCCCTGCTCCTCACGTGCGGCGTGGTAGCCGCCGTTCTCGCGGAGGTCGCCCTCCTCGCGGCGGGCGTTGATCTCGGCGGCGACGGCCGGCCGGGCTGCGATCAACTCGTCGAGCTCGGCCTGCAGCCGGTCGTAAGCGTCCTGGGAGAGCCAGGTCTTCGACGCCTCTGAACTGGTCACAGACTCTTCTCCTTGAACGTACGGGTGGAACGAACAGGCGTACGGAGCGAATCACCAAGCTTACCAGCGGTGCGCACGGCACCCGGTGCGTCAGCCCGCGGCCGCGCACCGGACGACGTCGCCGACGGCGGCCTTGGCTGTCGTCGGCACGACCTCGCTGGCGTCGATCGTCGTGGCCGATCCCGCGGCCGAGACGGTCACCGTGCGGCGGCCGACTTCCGCGCCACCGTAGTCGCGGGCGCGCAGGCCGCACGTGGCGGAGCCCCCGGCCGGCACCCGGACCTTGAAGCGGACCGTCATCTGCTTGTCGGTGACGTCCGACCAGCCGACGATCTGCGCGTCGTAGTCGGGGTCGCCGTACTGCCCGTAGAGCCGGACGACCAGGAACACGGCGGCGATCCCGATCAGGAGCGCGAGCAGGGCGGGCAGCAGCAACCGGCGGCGTCCGTCCCGGCGCCGCCCGTAGCGGCCCGGCGGGAATACCGGAGCTGTGGCGCGCGTCTCGCTCACCAGGGGGACCTCTCCTGCGAAATATGTCGGTGCCATCGGCCAGAATGGCCGTGTCCATCTTCGCAGCCGGCACCGGGGTCCTGACGACAAGGCCCGGTCGAGGGAGAAATCAGTGGCTGAGCAGTTGCGTCTCATGGCGGTGCACGCGCACCCCGATGACGAGTCCAGCAAGGGCGCGGCCACGATGGCCCGCTACGTCGCCGAGGGCGTCGAGGTGCTGGTCGCGACGTGTACGGGTGGCGAGCGCGGCAGCGTGCTCAATCCGAAGATGGACCGGCCGGAGGTCATCGCCGACATCGCGAACATCCGGCGGGCCGAGATGGAGAAGGCCCGGTCCATCCTCGGCGTCGACCAGGCCTGGCTCGGCTTCGTCGACTCCGGGCTGCCCGAGGGTGACCCGCTGCCGCCGCTGCCCGAGGGCTGTTTCGGGCTGGTCGACCCGGCCGAGGGCGCGATCCCGCTGATCAAGCTGATCCGCGAGTTCAAGCCGCACGTCATGACCACCTATGACGAGAACGGCGGCTACCCGCATCCGGACCACATCATGTGCCACAAGATCTCGGTGGTGGCCTTCGACGCGGCCGGCGACCCGGAGCAGCACCCGGAGCTCGGCGAGCCGTGGCAGCCGCTGAAGCTCTACTACAACTCCGGCTGGACCCGCGCCCGGATGCTCGCCCTGCACGAGGGCATGCTCGCGGCCGGTCTCGAGTCGCCGTACAAGGAGTGGCTCGAGCGCAGCGAGGAGCGGCCGGACCGCGGCGACAAGATCACCACCCGGATCGAGTGCGGCGAGTACTTCGAGGTCCGCGACGACGCGCTGCGGGCCCACGCCACCCAGGTCGACCCGGACGGCTTCTGGTTCCACGTGCCGATGGAGCTCCAGCAGAAGGTGTGGCCGACCGAGGACTTCGAGCTGGTCCGCTCGCTGGTCGACAGCCCGCTGCCGGAGTCCGACCTCTTCGCCGGCATCCGCGAGCGGGTCGAGGTCCGCTGAGGCGTACCGTGAAGGTATGGACTTCGTGGTGGCGGTCAACAACTTCGGTGATACCCGATCGGGTGGCCTGGCCGGTCCGATGGGTCTGTTCATCATCGTGCTGATGGTCATAAGCACAGTCCTGCTGATCCGCAACATGAACAAGCGTTTGCGTCGGCTTCCCGACAGTTTCCCGGATCCGGCGGCCACCGAGCGGGCCGCCGAGATCGCTCGACTCGATGCGGACCTGCAGCGACCCGGGGCCACGCCGCGTGGCCCCGGCGCTGCGGCGCACCCCTCCGACGCGCCCACCTCGGCGATGGATGCCGAGGTCAATGGCGTGGACCGGACCGACGGCCCGGCGGCCGGCGAGCGGCGCGACGGGAACGCTTAGTTACATCGGACTGAATTCCACTTTGTCAAGGTCCGCGGGCCGGTCTCCGGTGTGTTCTGTCTCGGCCGGAACATCGACAGTGCTCATCCGTCAACCCCTGTTGCGTTCTGCCGGATTGGCTTAGCCTTCCGCCGGGGGGCTTTGACGTCCCTCGACCCTGTGCGGAAAGGGGGCTGACGATGACCATCTTCCAGCCCTCGCTTCCTCCACTGCAGATGCACGTGCATCCGCCAGTGCCGCTGGTCAGCAGGGGGGTGGCATGACTTCCCAGCCCGTCCTCACGACCGGCACCCGGCGCGATCGGACCCCCCTCAAGAGCGGTCCGCTGTCGCGACCCAAAGCCGGTCGGGTCCTTACCTGGATCGTCGTCGTCACCGCCTTGCTCGTCGCCGGCGCGGGCATGATCGTTCCGCTGCGCGGGCCGGAGATCGTGTCGCTTTCACCGGCCGGCGCGATCGGCGCCGCCGTCCTGCTCGTGGCGGCCGCGCAACTCGCCCGGCTGCGTTTCCGGGTCGGCCGCGGCACGGTGAGCATCTCCTGGGGCGAGACGGCGTTCATCGTCGGCTTCGCACTGGCTCCGCCCGGCTGGCTGCCCGCCGCCACTCTGCTCGGTGCCGTCGGGGCCTGGGTCGTCATCACCTGGCTCAACGATCAGCGTGTCGTCGCCGACCTGGTGCACCTGGCCGCCTCGTTGAGTCTCGGCGCCGCCGCGGCGACCACCATCGCGTACGCCATCACCGGCCCCGCCGCACCGCTGGGCAGCGCCCGCACGCAGGTCGGCCTCATCGCGGGCGCGTTCGCCTATCTGGTCGTCACGATGGGTCTCGCGGTGCTGACCCTCTCCCTGCACCGGGACGCCCCGCCGGCCCAGATCGCCGTCCGCGCCCTGCACGCCAAGCTGCCGATGTTCGTCGGCAACGTGCTGGTCGGCCTGCTCTCCCTCTTCGCGCTGGTCAACGGGCCGATCTGGCTGTTCGGGCTGCCGCCGTCGCTGTGGCTGCTGCAACGCACCTACCGTTACCACCTGCGCGCCGAGGAGGAACGCCGGATCTGGGAGGCGTTCGCCCGCGCCACCCGCACCCTGGGCGGTTCCTCCGAGCTGGCCGTCGCGGCGGCCGGCCTGCGCGGGGCGCTGGACGTGTTCGGCGCCCTCCGGGTCGAGATCGAGGTCCTGCAACGCACCGGCAGCCCCCGGCGGTACGCGGCCGACGGCGCCTCGCACGACCCCACTCCGGGCGCCCTGCCCGGTCCGGTGATCACGCGCACCATGACGGTCGGCGGCGCCGAGGTCGGCGAGCTGACCGTGTGGTTGTCCGAGCCGACCCTGCCCGTCGCCCGCGACGAACTCGCCGTCTCCGCGTACGGGGATGCCCTGGCCGGCGCGTTGCACGACGCGGCGGCGCACGAGAGGCTGGCTCAGCTGGAAGAGAAGGTGGCCCACGACGGTGTGCACGACCCGTTGACCGGCCTGGCGAACAGATCCGCGCTGCTCTCCGACGGCGACGCGTTGCTGCACTCGTTCGACCGGGACCGGCAGGTCGCGCTGCTGCTGCTCGACCTCAACGACTTCCGCGAGGTCAACGGCACCCTCGGGCACCGGGCCGGCGACGCCATGCTGTGCACGGTGGCCGAACGCCTCACCGACCTGGCCCGCGAGCAGGAGCTGGTGGCCCGCCTCGGCGACGACGAGTTCGCCGTGCTGCTGCCGACCATCGCCACCCTCACCGACTCGGCCACGCCGCTGCACGAGACGCCGAACCCGCTGCCCCGGGCCGTGCGCCGGGCCCGCGAGCTGGTCGACCAGCTCGGCCTGCCGATGGAGATCGGCGGCGTCCGGCTGGTCACCGAGATCGCGGTCGGCGTGGCCGTGTCCAGCGCCGGCTCGACCGACCTGGCCGAGCTGATCCGGCGGGCCGGCATCGCCCTCGACCAGGCCAAGGAGCTGCACGTCGGGGTGGCGGCGTACGACAGCGCGCACGACGCCAGCAGCACCGACCACCTGGCCCTGCCGGCCGAGCTCTACGACGCGCTCACCGCCGATGACCAGCTCATGCTCGTCCTGCAACCCGAGGTCGACCTGCAGACCGGCGCGCCGACCGGCGTCGAGGCGCTGATCCGCTGGAAGCACCCCCGGCGCGGCATGCTCAACCCGAACGACTTCATCGACACCATCGAGCACGGCGAGCTGCTCGCCCCGTTCACCCGCTACGTCCTCGACCACGCCCTGGCCGCCGCCGCGGACTGGGCCGGCCACGGCCTCGAGCTGCCCGTCTCCGTCAACGTGTCGGCGCGCAGCCTGCTCGACGCCACCCTGCCGGCCCAGGTCGCCGACGCGCTGCGCCGGCACCGGCTGGGCGCGGGCCGGCTGGTCCTGGAGATCACCGAGTCGGTGGCGGTCAGCGACCAGGAGGTCGTGGACGAGGTCATCGCCGCCCTGCGCGAGATGGGCGTGCAGATCTCGGTCGACGACTTCGGCACCGGCTTCTCGTCGCTGTCGTTCGTCACCCGGGTCGCGGTGGACGAGCTGAAGGTCGACCGGTCTTTCGTCACCGACATGACCGACTCGCCCGCGGCCGCCGCCGTGGTCCGGGGCGCGGTGGAGCTGGGCGCCCGGCTGGGCGCGCGGGTCGTCGCCGAGGGCGTCGAGACGGCCGACCAGCGCGCCGCCCTGCTGGCGCTGGGTTGCACCTCGGCGCAGGGCTACCACTTCAGCCGCCCGCTGCCCGCCGACAAGATCGTCGCGGCGCTCAACCAGCTGGCCCAGGCGGCGCCACCCAAGGTCATTCCCCTGCGCGCGGACGGCGCCTCCTGAGGTTTACGGCGGCCCGCTCGGGCTAGGTTGGCTGCATGGCCAACCGTCTTGCCGGCGCGACCTCGCCCTACCTGCTCCAGCACCAGGACAACCCCGTCGACTGGTGGCCCTGGTCCGACGAGGCGTTCGCCGAGGCCCGCCGGCGGGACGTGCCGGTGCTGATCTCGGTGGGCTACGCCGCCTGCCACTGGTGTCACGTGATGGCCCACGAGTCCTTCGAGGACGAGCAGGTCGCCCGCCTGGTCAACGACGGTTTCGTGGCGATCAAGGTGGACCGCGAGGAACGGCCCGACGTCGACGCCGTCTACATGACCGCCACCCAGGCCATGACCGGGCAGGGCGGCTGGCCCATGACGGTCTTCGCCACCCCGGCCGGCGAGCCGTTCTTCTGCGGCACGTACTTCCCCAAGGGCAACTTCACCCGCCTGCTCGACTCGGTCACCACCGCCTGGCGCGACCAGCGCGACGCGGTGGTCACCCAGGGGTCCGCGGTGGTCGAGGCGATCGGCGGCGCCCAGCTGACCGGCGGCGAAACCGCGCCGATCTCGGCGGACCTGCTCGACACGGCGGCGGACCTGCTGGCCAAGGACCACGACCGCTCGTACGGCGGGTTCGGCGGCGCGCCCAAGTTCCCGCCGCACATGAACCTGCAGTTCCTGCTCCGCCATCACCAGCGCACCGGCTCGGCCGGCGACCTGGAGATCGTCCGGCACACCGCGGAGCAGATGGCCCGGGGCGGCCTCTATGACCAGCTCGCCGGCGGCTTCGCCCGCTACGCGGTGGACAACACGTGGACCGTGCCGCACTTCGAGAAGATGCTGTACGACAACGCGCTGCTGCTGCGCGTCTACACCCAGCTGTGGCGGCTCACCGGTGACCCGTTCGCCCGGCGGGTGGCCGACGAGACGGCCGCGTTCCTGCTGCGCGACCTGGGCACCCCGGCCGGCGGGCTGGCGTCGGCCCTGGACGCGGACACGGACGGGACCGAAGGACTGACGTACGCATGGACGCCGGTGCAGCTGATCGAGGCGCTGGGCGACGAGGACGGTGCCTGGGCCGCGGACCTGTTCCGGGTGACGACGAAGGGGACCTTCGAGCACGGCAGCAGCGTGCTGGTGCTGGCCCGTGACATCGAGGCCGCGGTGCCTGAGCTTGTCGAGCGGTGGCACGACGTACGCGCTCGCCTGCTCACGGCCCGCAACCGGCGCCCGCAGCCGGCCCGCGACGACAAGGTCGTGGCCTCCTGGAACGGCCTGGCGGTGACCGCCCTGGCCGAGTATGCGCAGCTCACCGGCAAGGACGGCACGCCGGCGGTCGAACTCGCGACGGTGCTGGCGGAGCGGCACGTCGTGGCCGGCCGGCTGCGCCGCGTCTCCCGCGACGGCGTGGTCGGCGAACCGGCCGGTGTCCTGGAGGACTACGGCTGCGTGGCCGAAGCGTTCTGCGCGATCCACCAGCTGACCGGCGACGGGGAGTGGCTCAGCCGGGCCGGGGCGCTGCTCGACGTGGCTCTCGAGCACTTCCCGAGCGGACAGGGCGGCTTCTACGACACGGCCGACGACGCGGAACGGCTGGTGACGCGGCCGGCGGACCCGACCGACAATGCGACACCGTCGGGGCTGGCTGCGCTGTGTGCCGCCCTGGTGGCGTACGCGGCGCTGAGCGGCGAGACCCGGTACCGGGAGGCGGCCGACGCGGCGCTGGCCACGGTGGGGCCGCTGATCGGCGGGCATCCGCGGTTCGCCGGTTATTCGGCGGCGGTGGCGGAGGCGGTGCTGGCCGGCCCGTACGAGATCGCGATCGCGACCACCGACCCGGCGGGGGATCCGCTGGTGGCGGCGGCCCACCGGCATGCCCCGCCGGGGACCGTGGTGGTGGCCGGCGAGCCGGACCGTCCGGGAGTGCCGCTGCTGGCCGACCGGCCACTGATCGACGGCAAGCCGACGGCGTACGTCTGCCGTGGGTTTGTCTGTGACCGCCCGGTGACCACGGTCGAGGACCTCGTGGCCCGCCTGTCCGCCTGAGCTCGGGGCGCTTGGCGGGGGTGGGCCGGGGATCGTTAGGCTGGCGGCGAGATGGATACCCGAACCGGTCTGCCCGTAGTCGGCATGGTGGGCGGTGGCCAGCTGGCCCGGATGACCCACCAGGCCGCGATCACCCTCGGCCAGTCGCTGCGCGTGCTCTCCGAGTCGCCCGACGACAGTGCCGCCCTCGTCGCCGCTGATGTGCGGATCGGCACGCATACCGATCTGGCCGCGCTGCGGGAGTTCGCCAAGGGATGTGACGCGGTCACCTTCGACCACGAGCACGTGCCCAACGAGCACATCGCCGCGCTCGCGGCCGAGGGCGTCAAGATCTACCCGGGCGCTGACGCGATCCGGTACGCGCAGGACAAGCGGCAGATGCGGGAACGGCTGTCGGCACTGGGCGCCCCGGTGCCGCGCTGGCGCCCGGTCACCTCCGTCGAGGACATCACCGCTTTTGCCGCTTCCGCCGCCGGGCCGGGGTCCTCCGGTGAGGGCTGGCCGGTCGTGGCCAAGGCCGTGCGCGGTGGCTACGACGGTCGTGGTGTCTGGATGCTGGACGACGCCGCGGCCGCCGCCGAGCTGGTCGCCACGGGCACCGAGCTGATCGTCGAGGAGCGGGTGCCGCTGCGCCGGGAGCTGGCCGCGCTGGTCGCCCGGTCGCCGTTCGGGCAGGTCGCGGCGTACCCGGTCGTCGAGACGGTGCAGCGGGACGGCATCTGCGTCGAGGTGCTCGCGCCCGCGCCGGGCCTCTCGGAGGAGCTGGCCGTCGAGGCCCAGCAGCTGGCCATCGACCTGGCCAACGCCCTCGGAGTGGTCGGTCTGCTGGCCGTCGAGCTGTTCGAGACCGAGACCGGCATCGTCGTCAACGAGCTCGCCATGCGCCCGCACAACTCCGGTCACTGGACCATCGAAGGCGCGCGGACGTCGCAGTTCGAGCAGCACCTGCGGGCCGTGCTCGACTATCCGATGGGCGAGACCTCCCTGGCCGCGCCGGCCGTCGTGATGGCCAACGTGCTCGGCGGCGAGCCGGGTGGCATGTCCATCGACGAGCGCCTGCACCATCTGTTCGCCGCCGACCCGGGTGCCCGCGTGCACCTGTACGGCAAGCAGGTCCGCCCCGGCCGCAAGATCGGCCACGTCACCGTGCTGGGCGACGACATGACCGCGGTACGCGCCCGGGCCGTGCGCGCCGCCCGCTGGCTCCAGGAAGGCAAGGAATGACACCCGTCGTCGGCGTGATCATGGGCAGCGACTCGGACTGGTCGACCATGGAGGCGGCGGCGCTGGCCCTCGCCGAGTTCGAGGTGCCGTTCGAGGTCGGCGTCGTGTCGGCGCACCGTACGGTGCGGAAGATGGTCGACTACGCGACGTCGGCGGCTGATCGCGGCCTCAAGGTCATCATTACGGGTGCGGGTGGGGCGGCTCACCTGCCGGGCATGGTGGCGTCGATGACCCCGCTGCCGGTCATCGGCGTACCGGTGCCGCTGAAGTATCTGGACGGGATGGACTCGCTGCTGTCGATCGTGCAGATGCCGGCGGGCGTGCCGGTGGCGACGGTGTCGATCGGCGGTGCCCGGAACGCGGGTCTGCTGGCGGTCCGCATCCTGGCGGCGTCGGATCCGGTGCTGCTCAAGCGCATGCAGGCGTTCCAGACCAACCTGGAGCAGGTCGTCGCGGAAAAGGACGAAGCACTCCGCGCCCGCCTGCTCGGCTGAGGTCGTTCAGCCGCCGATGGAGTGGTCGGCCGGTGCCGTCTGGAGCAGCCAGGCTAGCGGCATCTTGGCGGCCACCTCGTAGTTCTTGTCGGGGCCGAGCACGTGCAGCGTGGCTGTCTGCGCGGCATCACGGTCGATGACCCAATACCGCGGGATACCTGCCTGCGCATACTCGTGGATCTTTACTACCTGATCCATCGCGGCGGACCCGGGGGACACGATCTCCACCACGAGCAGCAGATCCGTGACGGACAACCAGACGCTGCGCGGCTGCGGCGATGCCCAGACGGTCACATCAGGAAATCGACCGCCGACCCCGTCCGGCCCTGGGAGCTTTATGCCGGCAGCTTGAAGCAGCTGCTCCGCCGGCCACCCCGCAAGGATGAGCCAGGCGAATATGCGGCTTGCGATGGCGGCATGCTCAGAGTCGGGCGGTGGCATGACCGACAAGGCTCCCTCGGGACTGAGTTCGAACCGATGGCCGTGCTGGTCTGCGTTGTTCATAGCGGCCAGGTCATCGAGCGTGACGACGGCAGGAAGCCTGCCATATGCCTCGACGCTCATACCGGCCATCTTATCGCTGCGTCAGCGCATGCGGACCAGGGCGCCGCGGAGGCGTTCCTGGGTGCGGCGGCGGTTTTCGTTTGTCGCGCCCAGGAAGAGCAGGATCACGCCCACCGGGACCAGGACCAACCACGGGCCCACCAGCGTCGTGGCGAAGTGGATCGCCGCGATCGCCGTGGCCGCCGCGCCCACCACCACCGGCGCCTGCTGTTGCAGGCGGGAGCCCACGATCAGCGTCGTCACCGCGCCCAGCAGGAGCAGCAGCTCGCGCAGGTCGCCGGCGTCCGTGGCGATCACGATGCCGATCGTCGGGACGAAGGCCGCCAGCAGAGCCGGCCCGTACGCCGCCCAGCTGCTCAGGTCCGGACGCTGGCGGGCCTCCAGCACGCCCACCAGCAGCGCCAGCGCGGCGAACGGCAGCGTGTATGCCTCCGGCAGGGCCACGTCCGCGATCGCGATGAACAGCCAGATGCCGACGATCTCGAAGCCGACCGCCAGCCAGAACAGGTTGCGGCGCTGGTTCGGGGTGCGGCCCGGGCGGGTCGCCGTCAGGCCGAGCACCGCACCCCACGCCGCCAGCAGGGCCGCCAGGTGCGCCGGGGAGTTGAAGGCCAGCGCGCCCGCGAGCAGTGCTGACGCGTAGCCGCTCCACTCGACTGTGGTTGCCTCGCGGCGGTATTCGGGGAGGCCCAGGCGGGGCAGCAGGGCTTCCAGGACCAGCAGCACCGCGCCCACCGCCAGCACACCGAACGCCGCCCACGGCGGGGTCAGCCCGGCCACCAGGGCGACCGTCAGCACGAACATCTGGCCCATCACCGCGGCGAACAGCCAGCCCAGGATGCGGGCGGACTGGCTGCGGCCGCCGATCGCGCCGATCAGGCCGACGATGATCGCCATGCCCAGGGTGAACAACGTCATCTGGCGCTGGGCGAGGCTGCCCGCCAGGCCGGCCCCGCCGGCCAGCAGGCCGATGACGAAGACGATGTTGCGGGTCGAGCGCAGCAGCCCGGCCCGGGTGGCGAGCGGCGGCGGCGTCAGAGCCAGTCCCAGCATGGAGATGGTGAAGACGATCAGCGCGGCCGTCGTCGACGCGGGCCAGCGGACATCCAGCGCGATCGGGGCGATCAGCAGGGTGATGGCCAGGCCGGGCAGGATCACCGGTACGGCCTCAGCCGGCTTGCCGCCGAAGCCCAGCGCGGCGAGGGCCGCCGCGATCGTCAGCAGCACGGCGGCGAGCACGCTGGTGCCGTCGACGTTGCCGGACACCGGGTTGGCCAGGGCCGCGACCGGTCCGTCCCAGATGGCGCCGAGCTGCTGCAACGGGTCGATCAGGGACGCGCGCAGCGCCGGGGCGATGGAGAACAGCGCCAGGATCGTCGGCAGCGCCGCGACGATCACCGCGCCGGTCGCCGGGTCGACGAGCCAGCGGCCCTTCAAGCCGCTCGGCCGGATCGTGGTCCAGCGGGGGCGCACGTAGCCGCCCTCGCCCCAGTGGCGGTTCGGGGCGACGGTGAGGCCCGGCGCCGGGATCGCCCCGCGCAGCAGCTCAGCGACGACGCCGAGCAGCGCTGCCGCGGCTGCGTACAGGGCCGTGGGGTAGTCGCTGGGGACCGAGGCGAGCGCGGTGATCGTGGCCCCTCCGACCAGGCCGACCGTGGCCCAGGGCAGATACTGCGGGATCCAGCGGCCGGCCATCGCCAGCAAGGCGAGCGCGAGGCTGGAGCCGGCCAGCGCGGCGGTCAGCACCACTTGGGCCGTGTTGCCGTTCTCCGCGGCGACCGCGGCGAGCACACCGGGCGCGGCGAGCAGCGCGGCCGCGGTGCCGGCCCCGCCGATCTGGGCGCGGTGCCGGGGCATGCCGGTGTCGTCGAGGGCGAGGTTGAGCACCTGGTCACCGTCGGCCGTCTCGGCCCACTCGCGGTGCGCGCGTGGCGTCACGTCGGCCCGCGACATCCAGGCGACCAGGATGCCGGTCAGCACGATCAGGCCCAGGGCGATCGCGGTGGACCACGGCCGCACCAGGCCGGCCCCGGCCGCGTGCAGCGCGACCACGGCGGCGACGCCGGCCCGGTCGATCGCGGCGCGCGGGTCCGTGGCGGCGACGGCGGCGATCCCGTACGCCAGAGTGACCGCCCCGCCGATCAGCAGCGGCGACCACCACGGCAGCCCGAAGGCGGCGGGCGCGCCGATCGTGGCCAGGGCGACACAGACCGAGCTCACGTCGTACTTGGCCGGGCGGGGGAGCGCGGCGGACGCGGCCACCGCGGCGATCAGCAGCGCGACCGGAGCCTGCCAGGCACCCTGGGGCGGGGTGGTCGAGTAGGCGGTGATGTCGGAATTCCAGATCGGGCCGGGCGCCGCGATGATGCGCAGGCCGCTGGCCAGGGCCTGCCAGCCGGCGATCGCCACCACGGCCAGGCCGGCGACCGCGACGCCGCGAACCGGGCCGCGACGCCAGTCCTCGGGCAGGGCGCGGACGCCGAACGCCACGATGAGCACCACGAAGGCGGCGACGACGAGCGGGGCCTGCGGGAACGCCAGCGCGGCGACCCGGGCGAGCGCGCCGCAGATGGCCACGGTCGCCGCGGCGGCGGCGATGTCCGGTCCGTCGATCATCCGGTCGGCGCGGCGGCCGTTGTCCAGCGACTTGGCGAAGAACAGCAGGAGCGCGGCGGCCAGCAGCAGCGCGCCGACCCAGATGTCGGGGGCGGTGGCCCCGGGCGACAGCAGGGCGGCCAGGGCCATGGCGACCGCGCCCGCGCCGGCGCCGACGGTCAGCGGCAGGCTGATCTCACGGCGGGCGACCTGGAAGACGGCGGCGTAGGTCAGCGTGCCGGCCACGGCGAGGAAACCCAGGGCCAGCGCGGGCACGGTGACGCTCTCGGTGGGCGGCGGACCGCCACCGGGGTCGCGGGTGGCGAGCACGGCAGTGACCACGGCACCCGGGATGGCCAGGGCGGCCGCCCCGGAGGCCCAGTCACCGACGAGCCAGGCGTACAGGCGTACCGGAATCTGCCGGGCCGCGACCGCGACCATCACGCCCGCGCCGGCCAGCGCGGTCAGCACCGCGGCCGTGAGCCACGACGCGCTCAGCGCGGCGGCCGCACCGAACAGGCCCACGACCCCGGCCGCCGCGATGTGCGCGATGGCGACCCGGCGGGTCGGCGCCAGCAGACCGGCCCCGCCGAGCCCGATGGCGGCCAGCACCAGCGGCCAGGGGGCCTCCGACCAGGGCAGACTCAGGGAGGCGGGCACGGCCAGGGCGGTCAGCGCGACGCCGGCCACGGCCCCTTCGTGCCGGTATTCCGTCGGCAGGGCGAGGGCGGCGGCGATGGTCAGCAGCAGGGCGCTGAACGCGAGCAGCCAGCCGGACTGGCCCGCGGCGTCGGCCAACCGGTCCGCGTAGGCGGCGGTGTCCGCGTTCCACACCGGGCGGGCGGCCTGCACCGGCGCGATCGCCGCGCGCAACGCGTCCACGGCGACGAACAGGCCGATGAGCGTGAGAGCGGCGGCCGAGGCGTACTGCGGGCCGCGGCGGACCTCGTCGGGCACCATCCGGACCACGGCGCCGGTGATCGCCACGGCGGCCGCGGCGATCGCCAGGGTCCAGGCCGGGGAGGCCACGGCGGCGATCCGGGCGCAGGCCGCGATCACCGCGAGGGCGAGCACGCCGCCGGCGATGTTGCGGGCCAGGAGCTGACCGACGAGCTGGGCGGCGGCCGACACCGTCACGGCGGCCAGGATCAGGATCAGCCCGGACCGGACCGCGTCGGGCACGGCGTCCGCGCTGAGCAGGGCGGCCCCCGCGTACAGCAGAGCCCCCGCCGCCGCGACGCAGAGCAGGCCGAAGGTCAGGCCGCGCAGCCAGCCCGCCGAGGGCGGGGTGGCGGGCGGCGCGAGCGGGACAGAGCCGGCGGGCGCGGCACCGGCCGGGCGCGGACCGGGGAAGATCCGGGTCGGCAGCCACTTCCAGCGGCGCCGGCCGCTCAGCCCGTCGATGATCAGGTCGGGCTCTTCCGGCAGCGACTCCGGGCGCACCGGGGCGCCCGCCTCGTAAGAAGCCGGATCGGCCGGGTCGGCGTCGCGACCGGCGAAGTCAGCCGCGCCGATGTCGCGCGCGTCGGCCTCGGCCAGGCTCTCCCGGTCGGCGGCGACCGGGCGGCCGATCGGCCAGCGCGGCAGCAGCCGGCCCTCGCGGATCACCGTGGTGAGCAGCAGCAGGTCGACCAGCGCGACCGCGCTGAGCGCCATCGCCCAGCCGGCCGGGCTCTCGATCACCGGATAGGCCAGCAGCGGCGGCACCGGCTGCACCGCCACGACGGTCGCGTAGCGCGGTGCTGCCAGACGGGTCATCCCCGCGTAGACGAAGGAGGCGACCGCGGTGATGAGCAGGGTCACCCCGAGGAAGACCGGGGCCGGCACCGCGGTGCCGCCGAGCGCACTGCTGCCGTGCAGCGCGAACAGGGTCATCGGCAGCAGCACCAGGCCGACCGCCGCCAGGGTCTCGGCGGTGGACGTGAGGCCGCGGCGCGAGACACCCGGGGCGACGCCCAGCGCGATGACGGTGAAGACGGCCAGGATGATGGCGCGGCCGACCGCGTTGGTGGCCGCACCCGCGAAGACGATGGCGGCGATGCCGAGCACCAGCGCGCTGAGCGCGAGCAGGATGTTCTGCACCGACTGCGAGGAAGTCTCGGGCGCGTGGCCGTGCGGCGGCTCCGGCTCGGGCGGCAGCGGGGCGACCCGGCGGCGGCGTGGCGGCGGGGGCGGCGCCGGTGTCTCGGTCGGCGGCGGGTCGTCGACCAGCGTGGTCACGCCGTCCGTGGCCGCGCCGGGCGGCCCCGTGTACGGAGTGCCGGGCTCGGCCCAGGACGGTGGCCCGTCGGTCACCGGGCGGCGGCGCACCTTGCGAGCGGGCTTCGCGGCGCGCTTCTTCTGCTGGTTGGCGTGGGCGAGGATGTCGCGCTGGAACTGCGCCGCCTGGATCTTGCTGGCGATCTGCGTGCGTTCCTTGGCGGCGGCCATGTCACGGATCTTGAGATCCGCGATCGAGGCCTCGATGCGGGCGAGCTCCTCGTCGTAGCCGTCCGGCTCCTTAGCCTGCGCCACCGGCACCTCCTCGACCCGTCCACCGAAGCAACCGACACCTCATTAGAACAGTCTCAGGCAGGTCGAGATCAATGGAAACGGCCGCGAACCCGACAGGTTCGCGGCCGTCGGCCGATTTCGGTCCCGCTCAACCTCGGTTTTTGCCGGGGTTTTCCGCCGCGGGTCGGCTCAGAGGCCCGGTGCGGGCCGTCCCATGCCCCGGTACGCCCAGCCCGCGCGGGCCCAGAGCACCGCGTCCAGGCAGTTCCGGCCGTCGATGACCCGCTTGCCGGCGACCAGCTCGCCGAGCACGTGCGGGTCGGCGTTGCGGAACTCGGCCCACTCCGTGAGAACGCAGACCAGCTCGGCCCCGGCCACCGCGTCGGCCATCGAGCTCTCGTAGGTGAGGGCCGGCTGGGCCAGGCGCGCGTTCTCCATGCCCTGCGGGTCGTAGACGCGCACGTCGGCGCCCGCCTTGGCCAGCGCGGCCGCCACGGCCAGCGACGGCGCGTCGCGTACGTCGTCGGAGTTGGGCTTGAAGGCGGCACCGAGCACGGCGATCCGGGTGCCGGACAGGTCGGGGCCGGCCGGCCCGGAACGGCGGTCGAGCAGCTCGGCGGCGAGCTGGAGCACCTTGCTGCGGCGGCGCAGGTTGATCAGGTCGACCTCGTGCAGGAAGCGTAGGGCCTCGCCGGCCCCGAGCTCCTGGGCGCGGGCCTGGAACGCGCGGATGTCCTTGGGCAGGCAGCCGCCGCCGAAGCCGACGCCGGCCTGCAGGAAGCGGTTGCCGATGCGGGGGTCGTAGCCGATGGCCCGGGCGAGCTGGGTGACGTCTCCGCCGGCGACCTCGCAGACCTCGGCCATCGCGTTGATGAAGCTGATCTTGGTGGCCAGGAACGCGTTCGCGGCCACCTTGACCAGCTCGGCGGTGGCGAAGTCGGTGACCACCAGGGGTACCTCGCGGTCCTCGGTGGCGGCCAGGTCGAAGACGCCCTTGTGGGCGGCGTACAGCATGCCGTTGGCCCAGTCGGACTTGACGCCGACGACGATGCGGTTGGGGCGCAGCACGTCCTCGACCGCGAACCCCTCCTGCAGGAACTCCGGTGACCAGGCCACCTCGATGCCCAGCTCCGGGTCGGTGTGCTTGGCGACGAGCTGCTCGATCCACTCGGCGGTGCCGACCGGGACCGTGGACTTGCCGACGATCAGCACCCGGCGGGTCAGGTGCCGGGCCAGATTGGTCACCGACGTCTCGACGTACGACAGGTCGGCGCCCATGCCGTCACCGCGCTGCGGGGTGCCGACGCAGATGAAGTGCACGTCGGCGAAGGCGGCGACCTCCTCGTACGAGGTGGTGAAGCTGAGCCGGCCCGAGGCCAGGTTGGTGCGCAGCAGCTCGTCGAGGCCGGCCTCGTGGAACGGCACCTGCCCGGCGGCGAGCTTGGCGATCTTGGCCTCGTCGACGTCGAAACCGAGGACCTCGTAGCCGAGCTCGGCGAAACAGATGGCGTACGTCGCGCCGAGGTACCCGGTGCCGAGGAAGGCCAGCCGGGGGCGGGCTGCGCCGGAGGACGGCTCGACCTCGGCGAACGCGGGCACGGCCGGGTGGGTCGGGTACGGGATGGTCACGGGGGGAAACTCCACTCACATGGGGCACGGGAGGGGGACCCGCGCCGAAACGTGGCATTCACCTTCTCATGGCACCGCTACCACGATCAGCGCGCCGTCCGGAAGGATAGTGCGCATACCCTACGCGTCGGTAACATAGGCCGGAGCCGCAGAGGAGAGGGCCACAACCATGCCTGATTTCGACGTATACCAGCTGCCGGAGGACCACGAGACCATCCGCGCGGCCGTCCGCGAGGTCTGCGACGCCCGGGTGGCGCCCAACGCGGCCGAGGCGGACGAGAGCGGCGAGTTCCCGAAGGCCTCGTACGAAGCGCTGCGATCGTCGGACTTCCACGCCCCGCACATCCCGGTCGAATACGGCGGCGCCGGCGCGGACGCCCTGGCCACCGCGATCGTGATCGAGGAGGTCGCCCGGGCCTGCGCCAGCTCGTCACTGATCCCGGCGGTCAACAAGCTCGGCACGATGCCGCTGATCCTGGCCGGCTCGGCGGCGCTGAAGGAGCGCTACCTGACCCCGGTGGCGGCGGGCGAGGCCATGTTCTCGTACTGCCTGTCGGAGCCGGAAGCGGGCAGCGACGCGGCCTCCATGTCGACCCGCGCGGTCCGCGACGGCGACTACTGGGTCCTCAACGGCGTGAAGCGCTGGATCACCAACGCCGGCGTCTCGGAGTACTACACGGTCTTCGCGGTCACCGACGCGAGCGCGCGGTCCCGCGGCATCTCGGCGTTCGTGGTGGAGAAGTCCGACGAGGGCGTCAGCTTCGGCGCCCCGGAGAAGAAACTCGGCATCAAGGGCAGCCCGACCCGCGAGGTCTACTTCGACAACGTGCGGATCCCGCTGGACCGGATGATCGGCGACGAGGGCACCGGCTTCGCGACGGCGATGAAGACCCTGGACCACACCCGCGTGACGATCGCGGCCCAGGCGGTGGGCATCGCCCAGGGGGCGCTGGACTTCGCCAAGGGGTACGTGAAGGAGCGCAAGCAGTTCGGCAAGGCGGTGGCCGACTTCCAGGGCATCCAGTTCATGCTGGCCGACATGGGCATGAAGCTGGAGGCGGCGCGCCAGCTGACGTACGTGGCAGCGGGCAAGAGCGAACGCGGCGACGCGGACCTGACCTACTTCGGCGCGGCGGCTAAATGCTTCGCCTCGGACGCGGCGATGGAGATCACCACGGACGCGGTCCAGCTCCTCGGCGGGTACGGCTACACGCGCGACTACCCGGTGGAACGCATGATGCGCGACGCCAAGATCACCCAGATCTACGAGGGCACGAACCAGGTCCAGCGCATCGTCATGGCGCGGCAGCTCCTCAAGGACTGAAACTGCGTTCCCGGGCGGCCCTTACTTACATTTCCTGGCGGAAGTGTAAGTAAGGGGCCGGTTCACGCGCCTTCGGCCGGTGGGCGCTGGGCCGGCAGCGTCAGGGGCCGGGTGTCGTCCGCGGCCTCGTCGGCCGGGCGTTCCAAGCTGGTCACCGTCGTGACCGGGCGGTCCGCGTCGGCCCGGGTGGTCGCCTCGCCGGGCTGCTCGGCCACCGCCGTCAGCCGCGTTGTCGGGTCCTCGCCCGGATCGGGACGCTCAGCCGCCACGATCGACGTGTTGTCGCGGGTCCGCTGGCCGGCCGAGGCAACCGGCGTCGCCACCGTGACGGGCTCCGCGGCGGCCGGGAAGCTCAGCAGCTGGGTGCGGTCGCCCGGCGGTTCCACCGTGCCGGTCCGGATCACCTGCGTCCGTTCGCCGCGGTCGGTCGTGTCCGGCGCCGGGCCGTTCGCCTTGGGCAGGGTCAGCAGCTGCGTCTTCTCGTCCCCGTCGTCGCCGGCCGGCAACGTCAGCAGGGTCGTCTTGTCCTCCGCCGCCTCGCCGACGGTGAGATCGCGAGTGGTCGGCTCCTGCGCCGAAATGGCACTGGTCGGAGCCTCGGGCCCGGAAATGGTCGCAGTGGCATCCTCACTGGCCGCGACGTCCGCAGTAGCGTCCTCTCCGGTCGTGACGTCCGCAGTAGCGTCCTCTCCGGCCGCGACGTCCGCAGTAGCGTCCTCCCCGGTCGTGACGTCCGCAGTAGCGTCCTCCCCGGCCGCGACGTCGGCAGTAGCTTCCTCACGGCCCGACGTCACGGTCTCCGTCGGCTCGTCACCAGCTCGCGCCACGGCTTCGGTGTGCTCTTCGCCGGCCGGCGCAACGATCTGGGTCGGCTCCTCCCGAACAGGCTGCGGACCGAGCCGCATAACCGTCGTCTTCTCATCCCCATCCGCCGCCGGGGAGGCGGCCGCCAGAGGCCCGGCTGCCAGAGGCCCGGCCGCCGGAGGCCCGGCCGCCGGAGACCCGGACCCGCCCGGCAACGTCACGGTCGGCTGGGCCACAGTCGTCTGCCCATTGCCGATCACCTGCGTAGCGTCAGCCGACGGCCCCCCGAAGCCCGGCACGAACTCCGCCCCCGCCCGCTGCTGCGGGATCACCGCCGTCCGCTCCGAAGCAATCGGCGTCCCCGCCACCGCCGCCGCCCCGCGCGCCCGCCCGATCGTTCCCACGAACAGGATCTCCGGCGGCTCGAACCCGCGCCACCGCCGCGCGCTCAACGCCGTCCCCAGCAGCGGCACCGCCAGCAGCACCGCCAGGCCGTAACCCGGCGTGCTCAGGTTGAAGCCGTCCGAGGCCACATTCTCCGGCCACACCCCGGCATACGACGCCGGGGCGATCCGGGCCCAGGCGCCCACGCCGAGGAAGGCCAGGCCGGCCAGGAGCGGTCCGAGCGGGGAGATCGGGGAGAAGAGCAGGATCGCGTACGCCGTCCCGGCCAGCACGAGCAGCAGCACGCCCGACAGCGATTCGATGCCGCCGTTGTCGCGGGCCCGGCCGGTCAGGTCCTGGTCGAAGCCGACACCGCAGAGGATCCAGACCGCGGGGGCGAGGACGAGGGCATACAGGATGGATCTCAGATGGCGCACGTCCGGACCGTACCGGTCAGCGGCAACGGTGCGGAAGTAACGTGTCGGCCATGAGCGAGCAACCCGCGGGCCGGCCGACCTCGCACTCGCGGGTCACCCTCAGCCGGATCATGAACGCTACCGACGTCAACCTGTACGGGACGGTGCACGGTGGCGTGCTGATGAAGTTCGTCGACGACGTGGCCGGTGCGGCGGCCGCTCGGCACAGCGGCGGTACGGCCGTCACCGCCGCCATCGACGAGATCATCTTCGTCGAGCCGGTGCGGGTCGGTGATCTCGTCCACGCGTACGCGCAGGTGAACTGGACCGGGAGCACCTCGATGGAGGTCGGGGTGAAGCTGACCGGGGAGCGCTGGGACACCGCCGGCGGGGAGCCGCTCACCGTGGCCACCGCGTACCTGGTCTTCGTGGCCGTGGATGTCTCGGGTCATCCCCGGGCCGTGCCCCCGGTGCTGCCGGAGTCGCCGGAGGACGAGCGCCGCTTCCGGGAGGCGATCATCCGCCGCGAGCACCGCCTGGCCCGCCGCAAGGCGATCCAGGACGCCCGCACGACACCGGCTGAATGATGGTTAAGGTGGGCGCATGACGACGGGCACAGTGCTGTGGACCCCGCCGGCGGACGTCCTCGAGACATCCCGGATGGGCCGGTTCCTGACCTGGCTGCGCGCCGAGCGCGGGGTCGAGGCGGCCGACTATGCCGAGCTGTGGCAGTGGTCGGTCACCGATCTCGCCGGCTTCTGGCGGGCGGTCTGGGACTACTTCGACGTCATCGCGCACACCGGGCCGACCGCCACGCTGCCCGACGCGAGCATGCCGGGCGCGCGCTGGTTCCCCGGCGCCACGCTCAACTACGCCGAGCACGTGCTGCGGATGCCCGGGCTGGCCGACGACGATCCGGTCGTCCTCGCGTACTCCCAGACCCGGGAGCCCGTCACCCTCACCGCCCAGCAGCTGCGCGACCAGGTCCGGCGGGTCGCGGCCGGGCTGCGCCGGCTCGGCGTCGGCCCGGGCGACCGGGTCGCGGCCTACGCGCCGAACATCCCGGAGACGTACGTCCTGATGCTGGCGACCGCCAGCCTCGGCGCGGTCTTCTCCTCGTGCGCGCCGGAGTTCGGCTCGCGCAGCGTCATCGACCGGTGGACCCAGATCGAGCCGAAGGTGCTGGTCGCCGTCGACGGCTACCGCTACGGCGACAAGCCGGTGGACCGCCGCGCCGAGGTCGCCGAGATCCGCGCCGCACTGCCCAGCGTCGAGCACTTCATCGGCATCGGCTATCTGCACGGCGGCGGGGACTGGGCCGGGCTGGACGGCGACGACCCGCTGACCTTCGCCGCGGTCCCGTTCGACCACCCGCTCTACGTCCTCTACTCCTCCGGCACCACCGGCCTGCCCAAGCCGATCGTGCACGGCCACGGCGGCATCCTGCTCGAGCACCTCAAGATGCTGGCCCTGCACCACGACCTCGGCCCCGGCGACCGGTTCTTCTGGTTCACCACCACCGGCTGGATGATGTGGAACTTCCTCGTCTCCGGCCCGGCGGTGGGCGCGGCGATCGTGCTGTTCGACGGCAACCCGGGCCACCCCGACCTGGGCGCGCTGTGGCGGCTCGCCGCCGAGCAGGGCATCACCTACTTCGGTACGTCCGCACCGTTCCTGATGGCGTGCCGCAAGGCCGGCGTCGTCCCGCCGCCGACGGCGATCCGGGGAGTGGGTTCGACCGGTGCACCGCTGCCGGCCGAGGGATTCCACTGGGTGTACGAGGCGCTGGGCGACCGCCCCCAGCTCCAGTCGCTGTCCGGCGGCACCGACGTGTGCACCGGCTTCGTCGGTGGCACCCCGCTGCTGCCGGTGATCGAGGGCGTCATCTCCTGCCGGGCGCTCGGTGCGCGGGTGGAGGCGTACGACGCCGACGGCAAGCCGGTGCTCGGGCAGCTCGGTGAGCTGGTGGTGACCGCGCCGATGCCGAGCATGCCGGTGGGCTTCTGGAACGACCCGGACGGGCGGCGCTACTTCGAGGCGTACTTCGACGTCTACCCGGGCGTGTGGCGCCACGGCGACTGGATCACCATCGCCGAGGACGGCACCTGCGTGATCACCGGCCGGTCCGACGCCACGCTGAACCGCGGCGGGGTGCGGCTGGGCACCGCCGAGTTCTACACAGTGGTGGAGAACGTGCCCGGCATCGTCGACTCGGTCGTCGTGCACCTCGACGCCGACGGCCAGGACGAACTGCTGCTGTTCGTGGTGCTGACCGAGGGCCTGGAGCTCGGCGACGAGCTGCGCGGCCGGATCCGCGGCGAGCTGCGGGCGGCACTGTCGCCCCGGCACGTCCCCGACGAGATCCATCAGGTACGCGCGGTGCCGCGCACGCTGTCGGCGAAGAAGCTGGAGGTCCCGGTGAAACGCATCCTCACCGGCACCCCGGCCGACCGGGCCGCCGCCACGGGCGCCCTGGTCAACCCGGAGTCGCTGACCGCCTTCGAGCGGCTGGCGGCCTCACGTCAGCAGGAGCGTGACCTTCTCTGACTGCGCCCGGGCCTCGACCTTCGCGGGGTCCAGGTTGCCGCACAGCACGATGCTGGCCCCGGCGATGAGCGGCGCCAGCAGCCAGTCGGCCGGGTCGGGATAGGCGCGGGCGTCGACCAGCACCCGGTCGCCGGGCTTGATGCCCAGCTCGGCGGCGCGCTCGGTGGCGGTGCGGCAGACCGAGAGATGGCTCTCCTCGATCGGGCCGGCCAGCGCGCGGTCGTTCGCGCCGACCGGGGCCGACGCGACGAACCGGTCGCCGAAGCCGCGGACCTCGACGGTGTAGTCGATGAAGCCGGGCGGGACCTGGCGCAGCGGGGCGGCCAGCGGGAGCAGGCCGGTCGCGTACCGGTCGCCGGTGGACCAGGCCGCCGCGATCTCCACGTGCCCGGGTGTGGTGAAGAGCACCTCCACCGGCTGCGGGTCCGGGCCCAGGTCGGCGGCGAGCCCGGCCGCCCACCCGCCGAGCAGCACCGCGGCCGTCTGCCAATGCGGCGGCAGCAGGACGGCCACCGAGTCGCCCGAGCCCAGGCCGACGCCGTCCACCAGCAGGTTGGCCGTCTTGGCGACCCAGTTGTCCATCGTCGCGCCGGACAGCTCGGTGCGGTCCCCGCTCGCGTCGTCGTACCAGGTCAGCAGGGGAGTGGTGGGGTCGCGGCGCACGGCCGCCGCGAGGGCCGCCGGAATCGTGTCAATCATCGGTGCTGACGATAGTCCGTTGACGGTGGGTGACCATTTGATCTCGGCTCGGCGCGGCCGTGCGACGGACACGCGAACGTCGGAAGTCCGGCGGTGTCGCGGTCGACACGAGACCCATCGAGCGGCGTACCCTTGCCAGTGGTCTGGCCCACAGCCCCCGAGGAGTTGCCACGTGACCGCCGGTCGTCCGCCCCGAGTCCTCGTCGACGCCACGAGCGTCCCCGCCGACCGGGGTGGTGTCGGCAGATACGTCGACGGCCTCCTGGGTGCTCTTGCCACCATCGGCCCGGAGCGGGTGGACCTGGCCGTCGTGGCCCAGCGTTCGGATGCGGAGCGTTACTCCCGGATGCTCACCGGCGCCGAGGTCATCGCCGGCCCGTCCGCCGTCGCGCACCGCCCGGCCCGGCTGGCCTGGGAGCAGACCGGTCTGCCGCTGCTGGCCCAGCAGGTCGGGGCCAAGGTGCTGCACTCACCCTTCTACACGTGTCCACTGCGGGCCGGTTGCCCGGTCACGGTGACTGTGCACGACGCGACGTTCTTCACCGAACCGGAGCATTACGACAACACCAAGCGGACGTTCTTCCGCAGCGCCATCAAGACCTCGCTGCGCCGGGCCGCCCGGGTCATCGTGCCCAGCAAGGCGACCCGTGACGAGCTGATCCGGCTGCTCGACGCCGACCCCACGCACATCGACGTGGCGTACCACGGCGTCGACCACACCGCGTTCCACGCGCCGACCGAGGAGGAGAAGGCCCGGGTCCGCGCCCGCCTCGGCCTCACCGACGCCGGCTACGTCGCCTTCCTCGGGGCCAAGGAGCCCCGCAAGAACGTGCCCAACCTGATCCGCGGCTGGGCCCGCGCGGTCGCCGACTGGCCGCACCCGCCGGCGCTGGTCATCGCCGGTGGCCAGGGCCACGACGACGACATCGACCGGGCGGTGGCCGAGGTGCCGTCGCACCTGCGCCTGCTGCGCCCCGGCTATCTGCGGTACGCGGACCTGCCGGGCTTCCTCGGCGGCGCGCTGGTGGCCTGCTACCCGTCCTTCGGCGAGGGTTTCGGTCTGCCCATCCTCGAGGCGATGGCCTGCGCCACGCCGGTGCTCACCACGCCGCGGCTGTCCCTGCCGGAGGTCGGCGGCGACGCGGTGGCGTACACGACCGAGGACCCGGACCGGATCGCCGAGGACCTCGCCGACCTGCTGCACGACGAGCCCCGCCGGCTCACCCTGGCCAAGGCGGGCTTCGACCGGGCCAAGGAATTCAACTGGTCGACCAGCGCCGAGGTGCACGTCGCGACCTGGAACAGGGTGGCGGCGTGACACTTGGCGCCCAACGGTAACCTGCGCTCGTTACACTCCGTGCGCATGAGTGAGAACCAGGGCGCCCTGTACGCCGTCATTCCCGCAGGTGGCAGTGGTACTCGTCTATGGCCGCTCTCGCGGGCCGGTCACCCCAAGTTCCTGCACCCGCTGACCGGTACGGACGCCTCGCTGCTCCAGGCGACCGTCGAGCGGCTGGCCCCGCTGGCCGCCCCGGACAAGGTGCTGGTGGTGACCGGCGTCGCGCACGCGGCCGAGGTGTCCCGCCAGCTCGTCGCGGTCCCGGTCGAGAACATCATCGTCGAGCCGTCCCCCCGTGACTCCTGTGCCGCCATCGCCCTCGCGGCAGCCGTGATCGCCCGCCGCGAGCCGGAGGCCCTGATGGGCTCGTTCGCCGCCGACCACCTCATCGCGGACGGCCCCCGCTTCATCGAGGTGATCGAGCAGGCGATGGCCGGGGCCCGGCAGGGACTGCTGATGACCCTCGGCATCACCCCGACACGCCCGGAGACCGGCTACGGCTATGTGCAGTGCGGCGGCCCGGTCGGCGAGGGTTCGGTGCTGGCGGTCGAGGAGTTCAAGGAGAAGCCCTCGTACGACGTGGCCGAGAGCTACGTGAAGTCCGGCAACTACCTGTGGAACGCGGGCATGTTCGTCTGGCGGGTCGACGTCTTCCTGGCCGAGCTGGCCCGTCAGCAGCCGCAGCTGCACGCCGGCATCGCCCGGATCGCCCAGGCCTGGGACTCGCCGTCCCGCGAGGAGGTCCTGGGCGAGGCCTGGCCGACCCTGCCCCGCATCTCGGTGGACTACGCGGTGATGGAAGGCGCGGCCGCGGTCGGCCGGGTCGGCACGGTCCCGGGCGACTTCGGCTGGAACGACGTCGGCGACTTCCACACCCTCGGCGAGGTGCTGGCGGCGGACAACGCGGGCAACGTGGTCGTCGGCCAGGACGTGTCGGGTCAGCAGTCGGTGCTGCTGCGCGAGACCGAGAACCTGGTCGTGGTCCCGAACTCGGGCCGGCTGGTGGCCGCGCTGGGCGTCCGCGACCTGATCATCGTGGACACTCCCGACGCGGTCCTGGTCTGCCCGCGCGACCGCGCCCAGGAAGTGAAGTCCCTGGTCGACGACCTGCGCAACAAGGGCGAACTGCACTACATCTAGCCCGTCCGCGGTGCCGCCCCGGGCGGCCGTATCGGCGTGGCCGCCCGCGGTCGGCTAGCTGCTCGGCGTGAGCCGGCCGAACGCCGGCGCGAGCTGCTGGACCACGCCGTCGGCCAGGGGCGTGGGCAGGTTGTCGGCGGTGAACCAGGCCAGATCGGCCGACTCGTCGCTGATCTGTTCGACCGCGCCGGGCGGGCAGACGGCGACGAAGCGCACGTCGTGGTGATGGGTCGGCCCGGCCGGCTCGCCGGTGGCCGGCGCGCACGTCACCGGGTGGATGTCGACGTCGATCGGGTCCGGGTCCAGCCGCAGGCCGGCGAGGCCGGACTCCTCGGTCGCCTCCCGCAGCGCGGCCTCCGCCAGCGTGCCGTCGGTGGCCTCGCAGTGGCCGCCGACCTGCATCCACATGCCGAGGCGCCCGTGCAGGCAGAGCAGCACGCGGCGCTGCTCGTCGACGATGAGCACGCTGGCGGTGACATGGCCCGGCCGGTACGCGCGGGTCATCGCGACCGGGCCGGCGGCCAGCAGCTCCAGGGTGCGCTTGCGCGCGAGGTCGGCCGCCTCGGAGGTGGCGTCCCAGCGGCCGAGCGTCTCGACGGCATTGTCGAACAGGGTCAAGGCATCATCCTTCTCAAGGTCGGGCAATCGGCCGGCGATCGGCTTTCATGCGGCCGGCGATCGGCGATCGGCGATCGGCTGTCGTGCGGTCGGCGATCGGCCTGCGTCCGGCGGGCGATCGGCTTTCGCGTGGCCGGCGATCGGCCTGCCGCGCCGGCGAGGCGCGCCGGCCGGGTGGTCGGGGCGAGGGGCAGGCTGGTCACGCTCGGGAGACTGTGAGGACGGCGGTGGTGGCGTCGTAGGTGACGGTCGACGACAGGGCTTCCGCGGACAGCGCCGCCCGCAGCCGATGGACGTCGGCGCCGAAGCGCATCAGGCCGGCCGCCGTCACGTCCGGGGGAGAACAGCGCAGCACTCCCGCCGACGTCGTCTCCACGGCCGTGCCCTCGGCGAGCGATTCCGCCACAGTGCTCAGCGCGCGGCTGATCGCCGCCTCGTCAGCTGCCCGGGGGACCTCGGCAGCCGGGCGGTCCGGGAGGGTCGCCGCGGCGCGCAGGCCGGCTGCCTGGGCTTCCGCCGTACCCAGGGAGAACATGTCGCTGGCCGCGTCGCGCAGCAGAGCGACCGCGCCGGCACCCTCGTCCGCCCCCGCTCCGGGGTAACCGCGCACCACCGCGACCGGCACCTGGTCGCACTTGCCCTTGACCAGCTCGCCCGCCCCGGCCAGCTCGTCGATCACGGCCATCTGCGTGAGCTGCAACTCGTTGCCGTACGGGTCGATCTCGCCCCGGTGGTCGCGGAACGCCTCGATGCCGGCCGCACCCAGCGCGACGTCCGTCAGGCCGTTGCGCCAGGCCCGGCCCATCGTGTCCGACACGATCACGCCGACCCGCAGGCCGCGTTCGAGCAGGGCGTCGCGCAGAGCGCGGGCCGAGGCGTCCGGGTCCGCCGGCAGCAGCACCAGGTGGGTCTTGTCGACGTTGGACGCGTCGATGCCGGCCGCCGCCATCACGAAGCCGTGGTGGGTCTGCACGATCGCCGTCGGCCCGCGGCGGGCCACCACCCGGCGGGTCTCGGCCATCAGGGCCCGCTCCCGGGCCTCCTCGCGCTCCGGGCCGTCGGCCGGGACCTCGACCAGCCGGCCCTCCGCCTTCGACACGATCTTGCTGGTCACCACCAGGACGTCACCGTCGCGCAGCCAGGGCGCGTTGGTGGTGATCAGCGCGGCCAGGTCGTCGCCGGCCGTCACGTCGCCGATGCCGCGCACCGGCAGCACTTCGAGACCGTCCATCAGGCGACCCCCGCCAGCTCCAGGGCCGCGGCGACCATCGTCGCCGTCCTGTCCTCGTCGGTCATCCACAGCGGCACCGCCCGGGTCGTCACGCCCGGGATCGTGGTGCCCTCGTCGGTCGTGTCGACCAGCCAGCCGTCGAGCAGGCCGTTGTCGGTGCGGCCGGCATACAGGCCGCCGACCCCGGCCGCGCTGACCTCGACGCCGAGCGTCGCCAGGCAGCGGTCGGCCATCCCGCGCACCGGCGCGCCGCCGATGATCGGCGAAACCCCGACGACCGGCGCCGGGCCGTCCAGCACGGCCTCCTTGAGCAGCGGTACGGCGAGAACGGGCGCGATGCTGACCACCGGGTTGCTGGGCGCCACCAGTACGACGTCCGCGTTGCCGATCGCCTCCAGCACCCCGGCCGCCGGTTTCGCCGCCTCCGCCCCCACGAAGACGAAACGGTGCGTCGGCACGTCGCCGCGGTAGCGCACCCACCACTCCTGGAAGTGGATGGCTTTGCGCTCGCCCTCGACCTCCACGACCACGTGGGTCTCCAGCCGGTCGTCGGTGGCCGGGAGCATGGTGATGCCCGGCTGCCAGCGCTCGCACAGGGCCGCGGTCACCGCCGACAGGGGATAGCCCGCGTTCAGCATCGTCGTGCGTACGAGATGGGTGGCCGTGTCCTTGTCGCCCAGGCCGAACCAGGTCGGCTCGGCGGCGTATCTGGCCAGCTCCTCCTTGACCACCCAGGTCTCCCCGACGCGGCCCCAGCCGCGTTCGGGGTCGGCTGCGCCGCCCAGCGTGTACATCACGCTGTCCAGGTCGGGACAGATCTGCAGGCCGTGCATGCGCACGTCGTCACCGACGTTCACGACCGCCGTGACGTCGGCACCGATCTTCCGCGCGTGGGCGCGCACACCCACCAGGAACCGGGCGCCGCCGATCCCCCCGGTCAGGACCACGATCCGCATCCGACCATCCTTGCGCACCCCGGCCGGATCTGCGGCCCACGGGGCGCGGGTGTGATGTGCGTATCGGGTCTAGGCTGAGCCGGCTTGTCTCCATCCCCGTCCGTCTCGTCCCCGTGTCCCTCTTCCCGTGTCAGGAGTTCAGCTGTGACCAGCACACCGCCGCCGCAGCCCGCACAGCCCCCGGGGCGCCCGGTTGCCCAGGTGATCCGGCCGCTGCGTGACCTCACCGCGTACGCCCTGGTGGCGGCGCCCGCCATCTGGCTGTTCGTCGCGGTGATCCGGCTGATTCCGTCCGGGGTGGGCCAGGACTTCCTCACCCGGGTGCAGAACAGCTTCTACAGCTTCGTCAACATCGAGCTGATCGCCCTGCCGCTGGCCGCGGTGCTGCTGGCGACCCTGGTCCAGCCGGTGCACAAGCACGCCAGGCTGATCACGATCGCCGCCCTGGTGGAGTACGCGGTGGCGGCGTTCTTCGCGATCATCTTCGGCTTCCTGATCGCACTGGTGAAGATCGCCGGCTGGAGCGTCCGGGTGGCGTTCGAAGAGTTCCTGGTCCGCGCAGCCTGGCTGGCAGTGTTCGCGGCGGCGGCGTACGCGGTGTTCCTGATCTGGCGGAACCTGTTCTACACGCCGAAGCCGAAGGCCCAGCCCGGGATGTACGGCCAGCCGCAGCAGTGGCAGCAGCAGCCGTACGGGCAGCCTGGTTACCCGCAGCAGCCGGGTCAGCCCGGTTTCGCGCCGCCGCCGGGTCAGCCCGGTTACGCCCAGCCCGGCCCGCAGCAGCCCGCCCCGCAGCAGCCAGGCCAGTGGGGTCAGCCGCCGGCCGGGCCGGGGTGGGGAGCACCGACCTCGGCGCCGCCCGCGTCAGCGCCGCCCGCTTCGGCCCCGCCGGCGTCGGCTCAGCCTGCGCCGGGCACGCCGCCCGGACCGTTCGCCCCGGCGCCGGGCCACCCGCAGGCACCGGGCGCCTACGGCCAGCCGCCGGCCTATGGCCAGTCCCAGCAGCAGCCGGGTGGCTATGCGGATCCGACGCAGGCGCTCCCGCACCACAACCCGGACGACGCCGACCGCACCCGCGTCGTGGGCGAGGAGCCCCCGCCCCGCCAGTGACCGAACCCGACCCGCCGACGGCGCCCCACCCGGGGCGCCGTCGCTGTTCCCATGGAGACTGAGCGTGAAAGCGCACGAAACCGCCGACGCGGGATCGCGCCGCCCGGCCGGGCAGGTCACTCACCCCCAGCCGTCCGTGCCCAGCCAGCGAAACAACGAGCCCGCATCCCAGCCTCGCGCCGACGCGGAGGCTGCCGCTCGTGAGGCTGCGGTACTCGCAGCGCAGAGCCGCGACAGCGGAACGGCCCGCGCTCGGGAGGCGGCGGCGCAAGACGGCGATCGCGCGGCGGCCACCGCCCGTGAGGCCGCGTCTCTCGCGGCGCAGCGCCGCGGCCACCTGGAAGCCGCCGCCCGCGAGGCCGCGCTCCTCGCGGAACAACGTCGTGACCGCGCGGAAGCCAACGCCCGCGGAGCCGCCCTTCTCGCCAGCCAGCGCCTGGATCGCGCCGAGGCCACCGCCCGCGAGGCCGTGATCCCCGCAGCGCAGCGCCTGGATCGCGCGGAAGCCGCCGCCCGCGAGGCCGTGGCCCTCGCAGCCCAGCGCCGGAACGAAGCCGAAGCCGCCGCCCGCCGGACAGCAGCGCTGGCAGCCCGACGTCTCGCCGCCGCCGAGTCCGCCGCCCGCCTGACCGCGGCCCAAGCAGCCCGACGACTGGACGCCGAGGAAGCAGCCCAGCGGCAAGGCGCCCTCCGGAAACGCGACCGCGAGGCCCAACTGGTCCGCGAGTCGGCCCTCCGGGCAGCGCAACGCCAGGTAGCCGTCGACGCCGCCCTGCTGCGGGCCGCGGTCCACGCGCAGCACCGGGACGACACCCTCCCGGCCGCCGCCGAGCCGGCGTGAGCGAAGGCAGACCGGACCGGGGGAGCAGAGGCATCGGCCGCCAGGCGTGTTCCAGACCACTGCCGCCGGCAGGTCGCCCCGGCCGCAGTTGCTCTCGATCCGGCCTAGGCTGCACAGGTGGCAGACGTGACTGAGGCCAGCATCCGTCGTGCGCTCAAGCGGGCGACCGATGGTAAGGCGATCGATGCCGGTGAGGCGACGGCTCTGCTTGCCGCCGACGGGCCGCTGTTCGACGAGTTGCTCGCGGTGGCCGGCGGGGTGCGTGACGCCGGGTTGCGGGAGGCGGGCCGCCCTGGCGTGGTCACGTACTCGAAGAAGGTTTTCATCCCGCTGACCCGGCTGTGCCGCGACCGCTGCCATTACTGCACCTTCGCGACGGTGCCGCACCGGCTGCCGGCGGCGTTCCTGGAGCGCGACGAGGTGCTCGCGATCGCCCGGGAGGGCGCCGCGCAGGGTTGCAAGGAGGCCCTCTTCACCCTGGGCGACCGGCCCGAGGAGCGGTGGCCGGCGGCCCGGCAGTGGCTCGACGAGCGCGGCTACGACTCGACCCTGGACTACGTGCGGGCCTGCGCGATCGCCGTGCTCGAGGAGACCGGGCTGCTGCCCCATCTCAATCCGGGCGTCCTGAGCTGGGCCGACCTGCAGCGGCTCAAGCCGGTCGCGCCGAGCATGGGCATGATGCTGGAGACGACCGCCACCCGGCTCTGGTCCGAGCCCGGCGGCCCGCACTTCGGCTCGCCCGACAAGGAGCCCGCCGTCCGGCTGCGGGTGCTCGATGACGCCGGCCGGGTCGGGGTCCCGTTCACCACCGGCATCCTGATCGGCATCGGCGAGACGCCGGCCGAGCGGATCGACGCCGTCTTCGCGATGCGCCGCAGTGCCCGCGAGTACGGCCACATCCAGGAAGTCATCATCCAGAATTTCCGCGCCAAGCCGGACACGGCGATGCGGGGCATGCCCGACGCGGAGTTGCGGGAGCTCGCCGCGACGGTGGCGGTCGCCCGGATCATCATGGGTCCCCGCGCCCGCCTCCAGGCCCCGCCCAATCTCATCGCCGGCGAATACGCCCTGCTGCTGCGGGCGGGCATCGACGACTGGGGTGGCGTCTCCCCGGTGACGCCCGACCACGTCAATCCCGAGCGCCCGTGGCCGCAGATCGAGGCGTTGCGCGAGCAGTCCCGGGCGGCCGGCTTCGAGCTGCGTGAGCGGCTCACCATCTACCCCGAGTACGTCCGCCGCGGCGAGAGCTGGCTCGACCCGCGCCTGGCCGCGCATGTGGCCGCGCTGGCCGACCCGGCGACCGGGCTGGCCCGCGAGGAGGCCAGGCCGGCCGGGTTGCCCTGGCAGGAGCCGGACGACGCGTACGCGAGCGGCCGCACCGACCTCTTCGCCACGATCGACACCGAGGGCCGCACCGGTGACCGCCGCGGCGACTTCGACAGTGTGTACGGCGACTGGGACGAGGTGGCCGCGCACATCTCCGCCGAGGCCGTCGCCGCCGGTGCCGGCAAGGTCGTGCCGCGCATCGAGTCCGACGTGCTGGCCGGCCTCAAGCTGGCCGCCGAGGATCCGGCCGCCCTGCTGGATCCGGCGCACGAGGTCCAGGCCATGGCGCTGTTCAACGCGGACGGTTCCGCCCTGGACGAGCTGGCCCGCCTCGCCGACGACCTGCGCAAAGAGGTCAACGGCGAGGACGTCACGTACGTGGTCAACCGCAACATCAACTTCTCCAACGTGTGTTACGTCGGCTGCCGGTTCTGCGCGTTCGCGCAACGCGAGCAGGACGCCGACGCCTACCGGCTGTCCGTGGAGCAGGTCGCCGATCGGGCCGAGGAGGCGTGGCGGGACGGTGCCACCGAGGTCTGCATGCAGGGCGGCATCGACCCCAAGATGCCGATCACCGCGTACGCCGACCTGGTGCGGGCCGTGAAGCGCCGGGTGCCCGGGATGCACGTGCACGCGTTCTCCCCGATGGAGATCGTCACCGGCGCGGCCAAGGCCGGCGTGTCGGTGCGGGAGTGGCTGACCGAGCTGCACGAGGCCGGGCTCGACACGATCCCGGGCACCGCCGCCGAGATCCTCGACGACGACGTGCGCTGGGTGCTGACCAAGGGCAAGCTGCCCGCCTCGGCCTGGATCGACGTGGTGACCACCGCGCACCAGGTGGGCATCCGGTCCAGCTCGACGATGATGTACGGCCACGTCGACCATCCCCGCCAGTGGCTGGGCCACTTCCGGGTGCTGGCCGGTATCCAGGACGTGACCGGCGGTTTCACCGAGTTCGTGGGCCTGCCGTTCATCCACACCAACGCCCCGATCTACCTGGCCGGCATCGCCCGCCCCGGCCCGACCTGGCGGGAGAACAGGGTGGTCCACGCGATGGCCCGGATCCTGCTGCACGGCCGGATCGGCAACATCCAGTGCTCGTGGGTGAAGCTCGGTGACGAGGGCACGATCGCGATGCTCAACGGCGGCTGCAACGACCTCGGCGGCACCCTGATGGAGGAGACGATCTCCCGGATGGCCGGGTCGGAGCACGGCTCGGCCCGTACGGTCGCGCAGTTGAAAGAGCTGGCAGCGGCCGCCGGCCGGCCGGCGGCCGAGCGCACCACGGTCTACGGCCGCCGCTAGATCACCCTCTCGGACACCCCTAGTCAACAGGTCACAAAATGGGGTAATTTGGACTCGACGCGCCGACCTCGCGTTACCTTCCGGTGGCCCGGACAGATAGGGCTGGAACGGGACCGCGAGGCCGCCATGGCGCCTCGGGGAAACGGGCCTATTTATCAGGTTCGGCTTGACGACGCACGTCTTACACGCGTGTAATTTCGGTGGGGTTGTGGGAAAGGCGCGTCGCGAACCGCGTATTTCCCGCAAGAAACACGCCGCGTGCGTGGGGGGTCAGCGCAGGCATCGCTGCCGGCGCGGAAAAGGAGGCACGCCGATGGAAGCGCAGGTTGAAGGGGTGGACCTGCTCGGGGACGCGCCCGAGTGGCAGGAGCGGGCCCTGTGCTCGCAGACCGATCCAGAGGCTTTCTTCCCGGAGAAGGGCGGTTCGACGCGCGAGGCGAAGCGGATCTGCGGCCGGTGCGACGTCAAGGCGGAATGCTTGGAGTACGCGCTCGGTCACGATGAGCGTTTCGGTATCTGGGGCGGGCTCAGCGAGCGCGAACGTCGCAAGCTCAAGCGGCGCGTGGCCTGACGCGACCTTCCTGCGGACGCCGGGGGGCCGTCTTCAGGAAAGTTCGTCGGGATCCACACCCAGCAGGTTGGCGACCTGCTCGATGATCACGTCATGCACGAGGTCGGCGAGGTCCTCGCGGTCCATCGCCCGGAATTCCAGCGGCCGCCGGTAGAGCACGATCCGCGGCGGCAGCTCCTGGCGTCCGGGCCGGCCCGGCAGCAGGCGGGCCAGGGGGACCTCGCCGTCCTCGAGCACGTCGGAGTCGTAGACGTTCAGCTCCGGGGGCACGTCCTCGACGGCGAACTCGACGCCGGCGAGCTCCTTGGCGTAACGCCGTTCGAGGCCCTCGACCGTGTCCAGGACGAGGTCGTCGAAGATCTCGGCCTTGGTGCGGGCGAGCGGCACGGTCGCCGGCACGAGCCGGCCGCGCAGGCCGCGCCCGTGACGATCGCGGCGGGTGGGCCGGCCGGGCCCGGCGGTGCGGGCCGACCGGCCGGGATCGGCGCCGGACCGGCGGCGGTCGGGGCTGGTAGTCACGCCGTCAGCCTAGCCCGCACGGGCCGTCTCCCGTGGTCAGGCTGTGTCCACCGCGTTTCGTTGCCGGGAATTCGTCCCATTGGGACGGCGTGTCGGTGCGCCATGTCGAAATCGTGATGCATGGTGGGTCGGCGTGTCGCGGCTACCGGCCGCCGCGGGGAGATAACGTGCCGCCGTGAGGTCACCACGGCGCTGCTCCCGGAACGGCTGTCCCCGACAGGCGGTCGCCACTCTGACCTACGTCTACAGCGACTCGACCGCGGTGGTCGGCCCGCTGGCGGCGTTCGCCGAGCCGCACACGTACGACCTGTGTGAGCCGCACGCCCGCAGCTTGACCGCGCCGCGCGGGTGGGAGCTGGTGCGCCACGACGGTGACTTCGCCCCGCCGCCGCCCACCACCGACGACCTCGTCGCACTGGCCGATGCCGTCCGTGAGGCGGCTCGTCCGGCGCCGCCGCCCCGCCCGGAGGAGCACGACAATCTGCCGGGGCACCAGACCGGCCGCCGCGGCCACCTGCGGGTCATCCCGCCCTCGCACTGAGTCCCTGGCTGGGCAGCGCCACCAGCCGGTAGCGCTTCTGCAACCACGGGATCAGTTCCCGGTACGCCGAGACAGTGGCCGGCTGCCCGTAATCGTGGGACAGCACGATCGCGCCCTTGCCGACGTGCTTCTTCACCGCGTGCACGACCTTGGCCCGGTGCGCCGCGTCCGACTCGCCGCCCGGGTGCTCCCAGTCGCGCGGGTCGACCTGCCAGTAGATCGATGTCATGCCCAGCTCGGCGGCGGCGGCCACGAAGGCCGGCGTGAAGTTCCCGCCCGGCGCCCGCAGGTAGCTGATCCGGGCTCCGGGCACGGCCCGCCGGATGGCGTCGTTCGTGCGCTGCAGGTCCGCCCGGATCACCGCGGGCTTCTTCTTACCGAGGGTCAGGCTGTGCCGCCAGGTGTGGTTGCACAGGGTGTGGCCCTCGGCGGCGATCCGCCGGACCAGCCCGGGGTACGCCGCGACGTTCTGCCCGACGACGCAGAAGGTGGCCTTGACCCGTTTCTGCTTGAGCAGGTCCAGCATCCGCGGCGTCTGCACCGGGTCGGGTCCGTCGTCGAAGGTCAGCGCCACCGCGGCGCCGCCGGTGCGCATCAGGCTGCCGGCCGGTCCGTCGGCGTGGGCCGGGACGCGTTTCGCCGGCTTCTTGCGCGCAGGGGTCCGGCCCTTCACGGGGACGGCGGCGGGCTTCGCCGGGGCGGGCTCGTGCCGGGCCGGCCTGGTCGGTGCCGGGGCCGCGGCGGTGGTCCGCGACGGCGCCGGGGCGGCCGAGGTGGCCGGGGCGCTGACCCAGCGCGGGTCGCTCTCGGCGGCCACGGCTGTGCCGCAGCCGGCCAGGACGCTCAGCGCGAGGCCGAGCAGCAACACCTTGGGGGTACGCATCGCCGACAAACTCCGTCCGCCAGTCACCAACGAGGACGGAGGAAATATGGTCCCGTACGCCGCCGCGAAGTTCGATCCCCCGCAGGGCTGGCACTCATCGGGGAGAAGATCCCGTCCGGCCGGTGACGAAGGGGCAACGCCCCCGGCCGGATCGGTCGGATCAGCGGATCACTTGCTCCAGAACACGTACAGGGCGCCGTAGGGGACCGCCTTGGTCGTGCCGTCGGTGCAGGCGCCGGCCGGAGCCACGCCGCCGGAGGTGTAGAGCCGCTGGATGTGGGTGGCTTTGGCCAGCAGGCCGTTGGCCGGGCCACTGTGGGTGTCGATCGTGAGCAGCAGCTCGGCGATCGTGCCGGCGCGCGCCCGCTCCGCCGTCTTCGTCGCCGTCACCAGGGAACCGTCGCGCTCGGACTGCCAGCTCGGGCCCTTGAAGTGGTGCAGCAGGCCACCGGGGCCGGCCAGCTTGGCCTCGGGCACGGAGCCTCCGGTGAAGACACCGCCGGTGCAGGTGTAGGTCTGGGTGCCCCTGACGACCCGGTAGCTGCCGAGCCGGACCGCGCCCGCGGGCGGGTCGATCACCGACGGCGAAGCGCTCGGCCGCGGCCGGGCGCCCGGGGTGAGCTCGGCGGCGGACGCGTTGTAGCTGATCGCGCCGACGCCCACCAGCACGGTGGCAGCGGCGGCCATGGTCAGGGCACGGACGCGGGTTCGGGTACGGGGCATGGCAGTGATCTCCTCCGATAGGTATGTCGCACCCCAGTACGGGCACCACGCGACCACGGATGGCCGGTTGCCCGAAAGTCGTCGGGCATTGCCCGGATAGACGATCCTGTGTGGATGACAGACCTCGACCTGCGCCCGGTGACCGAAGCGGACCTGCCGATGTTGCGGCGTTTCGCCGTCGAGCCCGGCCTGATCGGCAACGACTGGTTCGGCTTCCGTGATCCGCGGGCCCAGGACCGCCGCTTCGCCCAGGACGGCTATCTCGGCACCGACAACGGCCGGCTCATCGTCGCCACCGAGGGCCAGGCAGCGGGCTTCGTCACCTGGTCCGAGGGCCGGTACGGCGGCTCGGCGAGCTACTGGGAGATCGGCATCGTGCTGCTCCCGCAGTGGCGCGGCCGCGGCCTCGGCTGGCGGGCCCAGGCCATGCTCTGCGACTACCTCTTCCTGCACACCCCGGCCCAGCGCATCCAGGCGGGCACCCAGCCGGAGAACGTGGCCGAGCAGAAGTCGCTGGTCAAAGCCGGCTTCCAACTCGAGGGCACGGTCCGGTCAGCGGTGTTCCGGGCGGGCCAGTGGCGCGACGGACTGCTCTACAGCCGGCTGCGCACCGACCCCTCGGTGGCCGTCTAGAGGTCGATGCCGGTCAGCACCATGACGCGCGGCTCGGTGTAGTCGTCCATCGCGCTGGCCACGCCCTCCCGGCCCACACCACTGCCCTTCACCCCGCCGTAGGGCATCTGATCGGCCCGGTACGACGGGACGTCGCCCACGATCACGCCACCGACCTTCAGGTCACGGTGCGCGGCGAACGCCGTCTGGATGCTGTGGGTGAAGATGCCCGCCTGGAGCCCGTACGCCGAGTCGTTGATCGCCGCGAAGCCCGCGGCGTCGTCGCTCACCTCGGCCACCACCAGGACCGGCCCGAAGATCTCCTCGGTGACCACCTTGGCATCGGCCGGGACGCCGGTCAGCACCGTCGGCGGGTACGTCGCACCGTCGCGCTTGCCGCCCACCGCCACGGTCGCGCCGGCGGCCACCGCCTCGTCGACCCACTCCTCGACGCGTTTCGCCGCGTCCTCGCTGATCATCGGGCCGACCTCGACCTCCGGGTCCTGCGGGTCGCCGGTGCGCAGCGCGTGCACCGCGTCGAGCAGCCGCGGCACGAAGCCGGTGAGGCTCGCGTGCACGTAGACCCGCTGGACCGCGATGCAGCTCTGGCCCGCCTGGTAGGTGCCGAACGTCGCCACCCGCTGCGCCGCCCAGCTCAGGTCGGCGTCGCTGCCGTAGTCGCCGCAGAGCAGGACCGCCGCGTTGCCGCCCAGCTCGAGCGTCACGTGCTTGTCCGGCGCGGACCGGCGGATCTGCGCGCCGACCGGGCCCGAGCCGGTGAACGACACGATCGGCAGGCGCGGGTCGGCGACCAGCGCGGCGGCGCGGTCGTTCGGGACCGGCAGCACCGAGAACATGCCGGCCGGCAGGTCGGTCTCGGCCAGCAGCTCGCCGAGCAGCAGCGCGGTCAGCGGGGTGGCCGGCGCGGGCTTGAGCACGATCGGCGCGCCCACCGCGATCGCCGGGGCGATCTTGTGGGCGACCAGGTTGAGCGGGAAGTTGAACGGCGAGATGCCCAGCACCGGCCCCCGCGGCACGCGCTTGACCAGGGCGAGCCGGCCGGTCCCGCCGGCATCGGTGTCGAGGCGCTGCAGGTCGCCGGCGAACCGGCGGGCCTCCTCGGCCGCCCACCGGAAGACCGACACGGCCCGGTCGGCCTCCAGCCGGGCCCATTTCAGCGGCTTGCCGTTCTCGGCGGTGATCAGCGTGGCGATCTCCTCGCGGCGTTCGGCGAGCCGGCGCGAGACGTGGTCGAGGGCGGTCGCGCGCACGTGCGCGGGCAGGGCCGCGGCCCGGTCGGCGACCTCGGCCGCTGCCGCCACCGCGGCTTCGACCTGGGCCGCGGTGGCCCAGGTGGTACGCCCGACCGGCCGTCCGTCGTACGGGTGCGTCACCGTGACTTCGTCGTCACCGTGCGCTGGTTCGCCCGCGACATAGAACGCTGTGCTGTCCACCCGGCCAGCCTATGTCGCCGCCCGCCGGTATGGTCGGCGCTCGGCCCGGGAGGATCGATGACTATGCAGCTGGTGCTGCCCAGCGGTGTGACGTTGCAGCGCCGTGACACTCCGGCGGACGCCCATGACCTGCCGCCGCACGTGCTCGAACGCATCGCGCTGCGCTGGGCGGAGCGCGCCGGCTGCGAGCCCGGGCAGGTGGTGCTGCACGAGGACGAGCTCGGCTGGTCCGTGCAGGCGCCCGGCGTCCGCGCGAGCTACGCCACGTTCGTCGACAAGGTCACCGGCCGGGTGGTGAGCTTCGCCAACCCGGCCTACCTGGACGATCAGTACCGCGAGCAGCTCGACCACGAACGGGGTGTGCCACCACGGCCCGGCTTCGGCGGCGCGGCGGTCGAGGCGCCGGGAGCGGTCGCGGAGGTGGCGCTGGAGTCGTCCGCGACCGTGCATGCGAGCAGCGTCCGCACCGCTGAGCCGCCGGAGCTGCATCCGCTCGTGCAGGCCCGGCTCAGCGCCGTCCCGGCCCGGGCCCGGGTCCGCGGCGCCGAGTGGCATCCCGAGCTGGTGGCGTTCGGGCAGCTCGTCAGCGATCCCGGCGATGTCGCCCCGCACGTACGGCTGTGGCGGGTGCGGGAGCCCTCCGATCCGCGTCAGGGCCATGCCAACGGCGGACCGTGCGCCACCTGCGCCGAGGTCCTCGGTTACCGGCCGCTGTGGCCGTCGGACCGGCCCGGTCGCCAGGCCGGTGACTCCGCCTGGCAACGCCGGCTCGCGCGCCGCCGGTTGCACCGCCGCCCGGCCCCGGCCAAGGCGCGCGTCGCCGAGCGGATCGAGCAGGTGCTGGCCGTCCGCGGGGTCGAGCACGAGCACACGGTCTCCCCGGCCGCGGTCGAGGCGCTCGAGCAGTATCTCGGGGCGGATTCCACTGTCCAGGTGCCCGGCCGCTCGGTGCGGACGGCGCCGTTCCACATCGATCCGGGGTGGGTGGCCGACACCGCCGACACGCTGGGCCGGGTGGCGCGGCGGGTCGGTGCGCCGCTCTTCCCGCTCGGCACCGCCGGCTACGAGGGCCTGCTGGCCATCGACCCCGCGGGGCGGGTGTTCCTGATCGACGAGTCCGGCGAGTGGTCACTCGGCACCGGGCTGCCCGCCGCCCTCGACACCTTGCTGCTGGGCCGGTCCGCTCCCCGGGTCGAAGGCTGATCATGGGCCCGCTGAACAGGTGGTTGTCGTAGGGCGTGATGCGGGTCACGATGGACGGGACTGGAGGTGCGCATGTCCAACCCGTGGCTCGCGCTCGCCCTCGGCACCGACCCCGCGGAACGGATCACCCAGGTGGGCCGGGCCCACGAGCGGTTCGTGACCGGTGAACAACCGGTGACCCAGGTGCGTGACGTGGTGGCCGCGTCCTGGCGGCGCTCGGCCGGTGCGCTGGTCAGCCCGGACAGCACCGCGCCCATCGAGCTCAGCGACGGCGATCTGGAGGCGTACCGGGCCGCGCACCCGCTGGCCCGGGTGCTGCCGATCTTCCGGGACCTGCTCGGCGGGCTGGCCGACGACGGCGACCACCTGATGGCGGTCTGCGACGCGTACGGGCGGCTGCTCTGGGTCGAGGGCACCGCGTCGGTGCTGCGCGGCGCCGAGTCGATGAACTTCGTCCCCGGCGCCCGCTGGGACGAGGCGCACGCCGGCACCAACGCGCCGGGCACCGCACTCGCCGTCGACCACCCGTTGCAGATCTTCGCCACCGAGCACTTCAGCCGCGGCGTGCAGCGCTGGACCTGCGCCGCCGCGCCGATCCACGACCCGGCGACCGGCCGGCTGCTGGGCGCGATCGACGTGACCGGCGGCGATCACCTGGCCAACCCGCACAGCCTGGCCCTGGTCCGGGCCACCGCGCTGGCCGCCGAGGCGTACCTGGGTGCCGGTCAGCCCGCGCGCGGCGCGACGGTGTCGGCCCTGGGCCGCGAGGACGCCGTCCTCTCGATCGGTGGCCGGCCGCACCGGCTGGGGCGCCGGCATTCGGAGCTGCTGGTCCTGCTGCTGCTTCATCCCGAGGGCCGCACCGGGGACCAGCTCGCCGTGGATCTCTACGCCGACGACCTCAACCCGGTGACCGTGCGCGCGGAACTCTCCCGGCTGCGCCGCGTCCTGGGTCCCGAGCTGTTGGACTCCCGGCCCTACCGGCTGCGCGCCGAGGTCGACGCCGACTTCCTGACCGTGACCCGCCTGCTGGAACGCGGCCTGGTCGCCGAGGCTCTGGCCGCCTACGCCGGACCGCTGCTGCCGTCCTCGGACGCCCCCGGCGTGGCCCGGCTGCGCCGCCTGATCGACTCCCGCCTGCGCGACGCGGTGCTGCGCCGCGCCGACCCCGCCCTGATCCAGTCCTGGGTGACCAGCCCCTGGGGTGCCGAGGACCTGTCGATGTGGGAGGCCTACGCCGCCGTCCTGCCACCCCACTCGCCGGCCCTCTCGCTGGCCACCCGGCGGATCGCGTCGCTCACGGCGGAATACGGGCTCGCAACGGTCTTGCAACGTCGCCGTAACTAACGTCACCCGTACCCGAACTGGTACGGAGGGACACGCGCATGACCATCTATTCCCCGCCCGGATCCGACGGTGCGGTCGTCAGCTACGAATCCCGTTACGACCACTGGATCGGTGGCGAGTACGTACCTCCTGTCAAGGGCCAGTACTTCGAGAACCCCTCGCCGGTGAACGGCCAGAACTTCTGTGAGATCGCCCGGGGCACCGCCGACGACGTCGAGCGGGCCCTCGACGCGGCGCACGGCGCGGCCGACGCCTGGGGCCGCACGTCCGTCTCCGAGCGGGCGAACATCCTCAACAAGATCGCCGACCGGATGGAGGCGAACCTCGAGCAGCTCGCCGTCGCCGAGACCTGGGAGAACGGCAAGCCGGTCCGCGAGACCATGGCCGCCGACATCCCGCTGGCCATCGACCACTTCCGCTACTTCGCCGGCGCGCTGCGGGCCCAGGAGGGCACCCTCGGCGAGATCGACGACGACACCGTGGCCTACCACTTCCACGAGCCGCTCGGCGTGGTCGCCCAGATCATCCCGTGGAACTTCCCGATCCTGATGGCGGTCTGGAAGCTGGCGCCCGCGCTGGCCGCCGGCAACGCCGTCGTGCTCAAGCCGGCCGAGCAGACCCCGGCGTCCATCCACTACTGGATGTCGCTGGTCGCCGACCTGCTGCCGCCGGGCGTGGTGAACATCGTCAACGGCTTCGGCGTCGAGGCCGGCAAGCCGCTGGCCTCCTCGAACCGGGTGGCCAAGGTGGCGTTCACCGGTGAGACCACCACCGGCCGGCTGATCATGCAGTACGCGTCGGAGAACATCATCCCGGTGACCCTGGAGCTCGGCGGCAAGAGCCCGAACATCTTCTTCGACGACGTCAGCGCGCAGGACGACGACTTCATGGACAAGGCGCTCGAGGGCTTCTCGATGTTCGCCCTGAACCAGGGTGAGGTCTGCACCTGCCCGTCGCGCGCGCTGATCCAGCAGGGCCACTACTCCGACTTCCTCGCCGCGGGCGTCAAGCGCGTGGAGAACATGAAGCAGGGCAACCCGCTGGACACCGACACCCAGGTCGGCGCGCAGGCCTCCAACGACCAGCTGGAGAAGATCCTGTCGTACTTCGACATCGGCCGGCAGGAGGGCGCCAAGGTGCTCACCGGCGGGGCCCGGGCCGACCTCGGCGGGGACCTGGCCGGCGGCTACTACGTGCAGCCGACCGTCTTCGAGGGCGCCAACTCGATGCGGATCTTCCAGGAGGAGATCTTCGGCCCGGTGGTGTCGGTGACCTCGTTCTCCGACTACGCCGACGCGATCAAGACCGCCAACGACACCCTCTACGGCCTCGGCGCCGGCCTGTGGACGCGGGACATGAACACCGCGTACCGGGCGGGCCGGGCGATCAAGGCCGGCCGGGTGTGGACCAACTGCTACCACCTGTACCCGGCGCACGCGGCGTTCGGCGGCTACAAGCAGTCCGGCATCGGCCGCGAGAACCACAAGATGATGCTGGACCACTACCAGCAGACCAAGAACCTGCTGGTCAGCTACTCGCCCAAGGCCATGGGATTCTTCTAGGCCATGGGAGCCCGAGTAGACGTGACACCCGCGGCGGCCGACCTGATCCGGTCGCTGCGGGGACAGCACGGCCCGCTGATGTTCCATCAGTCCGGCGGCTGCTGCGACGGCAGCGCCCCGATGTGTTACCCGGAGGGCGAGTTCCGTACCGGTGCGAGCGATGTGCTGCTCGAGGAGCTGCACATCGATGGCGTGGCCGAACCGGTGTCCTTCTGGATGAGCACCTCGCAGTTCGAGGCCTGGCGGCACACCCACCTCACCGTGGACGTGGTGCCGGGCCGGGGCAGCGGCTTCAGTCTGGAGGCGCCCGAGGGCGTGCGTTTCCTGATCCGCAGCCGCATCCTCACACCCGAGGAACTGGCGGCGCTGCCGTCGTGACGGGACACGGCCGGGCGGTCGGAAACTGCCGCCCGGCCGGTTCCGCACTGCTATAGCGTCTGCGGCCATGACCGACTGGCCGCGTACCGAAGCCGAGGCGCTGGTGGTGCAGGACGCCCTCCGGCCACGGCTGCTGGGCGGGCCCGGCCCGCAACGGCCGGCGACAGTCGCGGGCCTCGACGTGGCGTACCACGAGGACGGCGATCGGCTCGCGGCGGCGATCGTCGTGCTGGACGCTGCGGACCACCGCGTCGTGGACACGGCCGTGGTGAAGGGCCGGGCCGCGTTCCCGTACGTGCCGGGGCTGTTCGCCTTCCGGGAGGTTCCCGCGCTGCTGACGGCCCTGGACCGGCTCACCGTGCGACCCGATGTGCTGATCTGCGACGGCCACGGGCTGGCCCATCCCCGGCGCTTCGGACTGGCCTGCCACCTGGGCGTGCTCACCGACCTGCCCTCGTTCGGCGTCGGCAAGACCTCGCTGGTCGGCAGGTGGGAAGGGCCCGGCGAGCGCCGCGGCGAGCGGTCCTCGCTGATCGACGACGGCGAGAGCGTGGGCGCCGTGCTGCGGACCCGGGACGCGGTGAAACCGGTCTTCGTCTCGGTCGGGCACCGGATGGATCTCGACACCGCCTGCGCGCTCACCCTCGGGCTCACGCCACGCTTCCGGCTGCCGGAGACGACCCGGGCCGCCGACCGGGCCTGCCGGGACGGATTACGGCGGCCGGATGTAACAGTCCCGAGACGGTGACGCCACGCTGTTGCGACCCGGCGGTCACCCTCGCTCCGCTAATGTCGGCGGGTCGAACATCGTGCCGAGGAGTGACCGTTGTCTGATCTGTCCCAGCTCGTCAAGGCGTACGACGTCCGTGGCGTCGTGCCCGACCAGCTCAACGAGACCGTGGCCCGGGCCCTGGGCACGGCGTTCGTGGAGATGCTCCGCGAGTCGGGGGACGACGCGGAACGGATCGTGCTGGCCCACGACATGCGCGAGACCGGTCCCGCGCTGGCCGCCGCGTTCTCCGCCGGGGCCAACTCGGCCGGCGCCACCGTCGTACACATCGGTCTCGGCTCGACCGACCAGCTCTACTACGCCTCAGGCGTGCTCGGCCTGCCCGGCGCCATGTTCACCGCCAGTCACAACCCGGCCAAGTACAACGGCATCAAGTTGTGCCGGGCCGGTGCCCGTCCGGTGGGCCAGGACAGCGGCCTGGTCATCGTCCGGCAGCGGGCCGAGGAGCTGCTCAACGACCTCGACGCGGTGGGCGAGGTGCCGCCGGCGATCGAGCACCGCAATCTGCTCGCCGACTACGCCCGCCATCTGCGCGGGCTCGTCGACCTGTCCGGCATCCGGCCGCTGAAGGTCGTCGTCGACGCCGGCAACGGCATGGGCGGCTACACCGTGCCGGCCGTGCTCGGCGACCAGGAGCTGTCCGCGCTGCCGTTGGAGATCGTGCCGCTCTACTTCGAGCTGGACGGCTCGTTCCCGAACCACGAGGCCAACCCGCTGGATCCGGCCAACCTGGTGGACCTGCAGGCCGCCGTCCGAGAGCACGGCGCCGACCTGGGCCTGGCCTTCGACGGCGACGCCGACCGCTGCTTCGTGGTGGACGAGAACGGCGACCCGGTGTCCCCGTCGGCCATCACCGCGCTGGTGGCCAAGCGGGAGCTGGCCAAGTTCCCGGGCAGCACGGTCATCCACAACGTGATCACCTCGGTCGCGGTGCCCGAGATCATCACCGAGAACGGCGGTGTCCCGGTCCGCAGCCGGGTCGGCCACTCCTTCATCAAGGCGGAGATGGCCCGTACGAACGCGGTCTTCGGCGGCGAGCACTCGGCCCACTACTACTTCCGTGACTTCTGGTTCGCCGACACCGGCATGCTCGCCGCGATGCACGTGCTCGCCGCGCTCGGGGGCCAGCCGCAGCCGCTGTCGCAGTTCGCGGCCGAGTTCGAGCGTTACGCCGCCTCCGGTGAGATCAACTCCACGGTGGCCGACGCGCCCGCCAAGATCGCCGAGGTCCGCGCCGCGTTCGCCGACGCCACGCTGGACGAGCTCGACGGCATGACGCTGCGGCTCAGCGACGGCGCCTGGTTCAACCTGCGTGCCTCCAACACCGAGCCGCTGCTGCGGCTGAACGTGGAAGCGCCGAAGCCGGACCGGATGGCGGCCCTGCGCGACCAGGTGCTCGCCATCGTTCGCGGTTAGGATCACCTGGATCCGCAAAGCCCGCGCACGTTTTAAGGAGCCGTTCGGTGGCCCTCGACCCGCAGTTGCTGGAGATTCTGGCCTGCCCGGACACACACCACGCGCCGCTGGAGTACGACGCCGGCGCGCAGACGCTGACCTGCACCGAGTGCGGACGTGTCTTCCCGGTGCGTGACGACATCCCGGTTCTCCTCCTGGACGAGGCGATCACCGACGGGAAGGCTTCCTGATGGCGGGCCCGTTCGAGGGAGCGGCCGGCCTGACCGGGCGCCGGGAGGCCGACGAGGCGCTGCTCGAGGACGAGAAGGCGATGCTCGAGAACGACCCGGGCGGCATGCTGCGGGCCACCGCCTCCGCCGGCGCCCAGGTCCGGGAGTCGGCCGCGCTGGCCGCCGAGGCCAACCTGAGCGTGCTCGCCGACGAGGGCCGGCCCCGCGCCGTGGTCGTCGCCGGCATCGGCACCGCCGGCCTGACCGGTGACATCCTGGCCACCGTCGCGGGCCCGCGCTGCCCGGTCCCGGTCATCGGGCACCGCAGCGCCGGGGTCCCCGGCTGGGTCGGTGCGGCCGACGTGGTCATCGCCGTCTCCGCCAGTGGTCGCAGTCCCGAGGCGCTGGCCGCCGCGGACGCCGCCGCCCGCCGCGGCGCGCGCCTGGTGGCCATCGGCAACCCCGACTCCGAGCTCCAGGCCATGGCCGAGCGCGCCCGGGCCCCGTTCATCCCGGTGCCGCGGCGCGCCCCGGCCCGGGCCAGCCTCTGGGGCCTGGCCGTGCCGGTGCTGCTGGCCGCCCGCAGCCTGGGCCTGGTCAAGGTCAACGAGGCCGACCTGGCCGAGACCGCCGCCCGGCTGGACGCCGACGCCGAGCGCTGCCGGGCCGGTGCCGAGTCCTTCGTCAACCCGGCGAAGTCGCTGGCGCTGGGCCTGGCCGGCTCGATCCCGATCGTGTGGGGCTCGTCCCCGCTGGCCACGGTCGCCGCCCGCCGCTTCGCCGACACCCTGGCCGCCAACGCCCGCTATCCGGTGATGGCCGGTGCGCTGGGTGAGGCCGGCCGCGGCCGGGTCGGCCTGCTCGACGGGCCGTTCGGCGGCCTGGCCGAGTCGTCGCGCGACATCTTCGCCGACCCGGACGAGCCGGCGGAGCTCAGCACCCGGCTGCGGCTGGTGGTGCTGCGCGACGGCGGTCTCAACCCCGAGGAGGAGGCCGACGAGCCGGTGGCCGTCGAGGAGCGCCGCGCCGACGCGGTGCAGACCCTCGCGGAGCGCCGCGGCGTGCGCTGCGACGTGGTCACCGCCGAGGGCGGCTCGGCCCTGGAACGGCTCGCGTCGCTGGTTGCGGTCCCCGACTTCGCCTCGATCTACCTGGCGCTGGCCCACGGCCTGGACCCGATGGCCGTGCCGGCCATCAACGAGATGAAGGAACTGAGCAACCCGATGCCGGAGGGACTCCAGTGAGCGCGGGCGGTGGCACCAAGGCGATCATCGCCGCCCTCGCGGCGAACCTGGGCATCGCGGCCACCAAGTTCGTAGCCTGGCTGCTGACCAGCTCGTCGTCGATGCTGGCGGAGTCCATCCACTCGGTCGCCGACTCCGGCAACCAGGCGCTGCTGCTGCTCGGCGGCAAGCGCGCGCAGCGCAAGGCCACCCCGGAACACCCCTTCGGGTACGGCCGGGAGCGCTACATCTACGCGTTCATCGTCTCCATCGTGCTGTTCAGCGTCGGCGGCCTGTTCGCGCTGTACGAGGCGTACCACAAGATCCAGGAGAAGGAGGGCATCCACGAGTGGCAGTGGGTGCCGGTGACCGTCCTGGTCGTGGCCATCGGCCTGGAGAGCTACTCGTTCCGGACGGCCATCAAGGAGTCCAACCACACCCGCGGCAAGACCTCCTGGGTCAACTTCGTGCGCCGGGCCAAGGCGCCGGAGCTGCCGGTGGTGCTGCTGGAGGACGCGGGCGCGCTGATCGGCCTGGTGTTCGCGCTGTTCGGCGTGGTGCTGACCCTGATCACCGGCAACGGCGTCTGGGACGGGCTCGGCACCGCGGCGATCGGCCTGCTGCTGGTGACCATCGCCGCCGTCCTGGCCCTGGAGACCAAGAGCCTGCTGCTCGGCGAGGGCGCCAACCCGGAGGACATCGCCAAGATCCAGCAGGCGATCATGGCCGGTCCCGGCGTCGAGCGGATCATCCACATGAAGACGCTGCACCTGGGCCCCGAGGAGCTGCTGGTGGCCGCGAAGATCGCGGTGCAGCCGTCGGAGCTCGCCGCGGACGTGGCCCGGCACATCAACGAGACCGAGTCGCGGATCCGCGAGGCGCTGCCCATCGCCCGCGTCATCTACCTGGAGCCCGACATCTACCACCCGCAGGCCGGGGCGACCTCGGCGGCCGAGGCCGGCACCCTGCCCGCGACGGCGTAACTCTTCACGAAACGGGGCGGCTGTGGCTGCTGTTCTCCCCCTGCGGGGTGTCATCCGGCCGTACGCCTGGGGCTCGCGGAGCGCGCTGGCCGAGCTCCAGGGCCGGCCGGTGCCCACCGACGCTCCCGAGGCGGAGCTGTGGCTGGGCGCCCATCCAGGTGACCCGTCCACGGTGACCGGGCCGGACGGTCCGGTGAGCCTGGCCGCGCTGATCGGTGACGACCCGAAGGGCCAGCTGGGTGCCGAGGTCGCCGACGAGTTCGGGGCCCGGCTGCCGTACCTGATGAAGGTGCTGGCCGCCGAGGCGCCGCTGTCACTGCAGGCCCACCCCGACGCCGAGTACGCGAAGCAGGCGTATGCAGCCCAGGAGGCCGACCCGCAGGCGCCGCGCAACTACACGGACGCGCACCACAAGCCGGAGATGCTGGTCGCGCTCACGCCGTTCGACGCGCTCTGCGGTTTCCGGGCCCCGGACGTGTCGGCGGCGGTCCTGGAGGGTCTGCGCATCCCGCGCCTGGCCCCCGTGATCGCGGCCCTGCGGGCTGGTCCGGCCGGGCTGCGCGACGCCGTCCAGGAGTTGCTGACCTGGCCGGTGGACGACCGCGCAGCCCTGATCGGGGACGTGCTCACGGCGGCCGGCGCCGACGGCGAGTACGCCCAGAGCTACGCCCTCGCCCGCGACCTGGCCGGCCGCTACCCGGACGACCCGGGTGTACTGGTCGCCCTGCTGCTCAACCAGGTCCGCCTGGCGCCGGGCGAGGCGATCTACATGCCGGCCGGCAACCTGCACGCCTACCTGAGCGGCACGGGCGTCGAGATCATGGCGGCCAGCGACAACGTCCTGCGGGGTGGGCTGACCCCGAAGCGGGTGGACGTCGACGAGCTGCTGCGCGTGCTGCGCTTCGAGGTCCTGGCCGAGCCGATTTTGCCGGCGACGCAGGTCGCGCCGGGCGTGCAGACGTGGCCGGTGCCGGTGCGCGAGTTCGCGCTCTACCGGCTCGAGCTCACGCCGGCCGGCCCGCCGTTGCGGCTGCCGGGGGAGGGGCCGCGCATCGTCCTGGGCGTCCGCGGCGACGTGTTCGTGGCCGAGGCGGTCGACGGCACGCCGGTCGAGGTGACGCCGGGTACGGCGGCCTACGTCCCGGCCGAGACGGGCCCGGCCACGGTGGCCGGCGTCGGCGAGGTCTTCGTGGCGGCCGTCGCCTCCTGACCGGTCGGCGGCTCTGCGAGGATTTCTCGCATGGGTAGTGCTGAGAACATCGACATCCGCCCGGGCACCGTCGAGGACGTGCCGATCGTGCTCGGGTTGCTCGACAAAGCGGCCCGCTGGCTGGTGGCGCGGGGCCGGCCCGGCCAGTGGGGCACTGAACCGCTGTCCGCCCGGCCCCAGCTCCACGCCTCGACCAGCGACGCGGCCCGGGCCGGCAACCTGTTCCTGGCGTACCTCGGCGGGCAGCCGGTGGGTGCCCTGACGGTGGGCAACACGCCCGCCTACGTCCCGCCGGCTCCGGAGCCCGAGCTGTACGTGAATCTCCTGGTGACTGATCGCGACCACGCGGGACACAACGTCGGCGGGCGGCTGCTGGACCACGCCCGGCAGCTGGGCCGGGCCCGCCAGGCAGTCCTGCTGCGGGTGGACTGCTATGCCGGCGACGACCAGGCGCTGATCCGCTACTACGAGCATCAGGGATTCCAGCGGGTCAGTCTGTTCGAGGTCGCCCGGGACAACGCTCCGGCCTGGCCCGGGCAGCTGCTCCAGGACCGCCTCGATGACGCGCCGTCACCTGTCGCGGACGCCACGACTTAAGGATTCGACCCGAAATTTGCCGATTTGCTTGACATGGCGTGTGCGGAGTGTGAATCTATAAACACGCAGCGTCATTGGTGATCGGGGGGTCCCACGGACGCGCGCGGTACCAAACCGGGGGGATGAACGGGGCGGCGGATCTTCGGATCCGTCGCCCCGTTCGCTGTCCGGAACCCGGCCGCCGGGGTCCGGCCGGACGATCCTCCCGGCGGCCGGGTGACGGGGCGCGACGCCACGCCGGCCGGGCCGGGTGCCGGTCGGGCCGGTGCTGCGGTTGTCGGCTTTGTGGGCGTACCGGAAAGGGTCCCGGCCCGTGGTCACCGGCGTAACGTTGACGGCTGCCTCGACCCCCGTCTCTGGAGGAGCATGGATGACCAGCACACTCCCCGCCGCCGCCGGTGCGCAGCGCACCGTCGCCGAGGGCGACTACAAGGTCGCGGACCTCTCCCTTGCCGCCTTCGGGCGTAAGGAGATCGAGCTGGCCGAGCACGAGATGCCCGGCCTGATGTCGCTGCGCGAGGAGTACGGCCCGAGCCGGCCGCTGCGGGGTGCACGGGTGACCGGTTCGCTGCACATGACGATCCAGACCGCGGTCCTCATCGAGACGCTGACCGCGCTGGGTGCCGAGGTCCGCTGGGCCTCCTGCAACATCTTCTCCACCCAGGACCACGCCGCCGCCGCGATCGTCGTCGGCCCGGACGGCACTCCCGAGGCCCCGGCCGGGGTGCCCGTCTACGCCTGGAAGGGCGAGACGCTGGAGGAGTACTGGTGGTGCACCGAGCAGGTGCTGCGCTGGCCCGACGGCGAAGGTCCCAACATGATCCTCGACGACGGTGGTGACGCGACCCTGCTGGTGCACAAGGGCGCCGAGTTCGAGAAGCTCGGGTCGGTCCCGGCCCCGGACACCGCCGACTCGGAGGAGTACGCGGTGATCCTCGCCGTGCTCGCCCGGTCGCTGCGCGAGGACGACCGGCGCTGGACCCGGATCGCCGCCGGCATCAAGGGCGTCACCGAGGAGACCACCACCGGCGTGCACCGCCTGTACGAGATGCAGCAGCAGGGCACGCTGCTGTTCCCGGCGATCAACGTCAACGACTCGGTCACCAAGAGCAAGTTCGACAACAAGTACGGCTGCCGGCACTCGCTGATCGACGGCATCAACCGGGCCACCGACGTGCTGATCGGTGGCAAGGTGGCGGTGGTCTTCGGCTACGGCGACGTCGGCAAGGGCTGCGCCGAGTCGCTGCGCGGCCAAGGGGCCCGGGTGATCGTCACCGAGGTCGACCCGATCTGCGCGCTGCAGGCCGCGATGGACGGCTACCAGGTCGCCACCATGGACGACGTGGTCGGGACGGCCGACATCTTCGTCACCGCGACCGGCTGCTTCAACGTCATCACGGCGGAGCACATGGCCCGGATGAAGCACCAGGCCATCGTCGGTAACATCGGGCACTTCGACAACGAGATCGACATGGCCGGCCTGGCCCGGCGCGCCGACGTGCGGCGGATCAATGTCAAGCCGCAGGTCGACGAGTGGAAGTTCGCCGACGGGCACTCGGTGCTCGTGCTCTCCGAGGGCCGCCTGCTGAACCTGGGCAACGCGACCGGGCACCCGTCGTTCGTGATGAGCAACAGCTTCTCGAACCAGACGATCGCCCAGATCGAGCTGTTCACCAAGACCGACGAATACCCGGTCGGCGTGTACGTGCTGCCCAAGCACCTGGACGAGAAGGTCGCCCGGCTGCACCTGGGCGCCCTCGGGGTCAAGCTCACCGAGCTGACCAAGGAACAGGCGTCGTACCTGGGGGTCGCGGTCGAGGGCCCGTACAAGCCGGACCACTACCGCTACTGACGGCTGCGTGAAGAAAGGGCCGCGTGACTGAGGGCCGGGGCCGCCGGTTCGTGGAAAAGCGAACCGGCGGTTGCCGCCACCGGTCCGCTTCCCTGCCTGGTGCGCTGCCTCCCGCCCGGCGACCCGCACCAAAGTCTGCCTTCCCCTCCCATTACGACACGGTCCGGGCTCCACTGCAAGTGCATATAGTGTCGTGCAAGTTGCAGTCAGTCACCGGTACGGTGGTCCCGTGGCGAGGCCGACATCGATGGCCGCACGCCGGGAGCTCGGTGCCGAGCTGCGCCGGCTGCGCGGTGAGCGCCGGGGTGCCGAGGTCGCGGCCCGGCTCGGCTGGTCCGAGTCCAAGCTGAGCCGGATCGAGACGGCCCGGACCGGGATCAGCGAGGCGGACCTCGACCGGCTGATCCGGCTCTACGCGGGTACGCCGGGCGAGCAGTCCCACCTGCGTGACCTGGCCCGGCGCGGACGGGCCCGGGTCTGGTGGGCGCCCTACCGCTCATCGGTGGCCGAGCCCTACGACGAGTACGTGGCGTTCGAGGCCGAGGCCGTCGTCATCTGCGAGTGGGAGGCGCAGGTGGTGCCCGGCCTGCTGCAGACCGACGAGTACGCGCACGCGGTCATCGAGGTGGGCGCCGGCCTGGACGACCCGGAGACGGTGCAGCAGCGGACCGCCCTGCGCATGGCCCGGCAGAGCGTGCTGACCCGCGACCCGCCGCCACGGCTCTGCGTGGTCCTCGACGAGTCGGCCCTGCACCGCGAGGTCGGCGGTCGTGACGTGCTGCGCCGCCAGGTGCAGCGGCTCTACGACGCCAGCCAGCGGCCCGGCGTCGAGCTGCACGTGCTCCCGTTCGCCGCGGGCGCGCACGCCGCGCTGGGTGAGGCGTTCGTCATCTTCGAGTTCGGCGACTCCGGGCGGGCGCCGGTCGTGCACAGCGAGGACCTGGTCGGCGGCCAGTTGCGCACCAAACACTCGCACGTGCGGGTCTACCGGGAGGCTTTCGCCGATCTCCGGCGGCGGGCGCTGACGGTGGACGAGACTCGGGATCTGATCGCTCGAACGGGGGATGGCCTGCGGTAGCCGATGGGCGTTACCCGAGGCGAGTATTCATCCGCGGAAGGGCATGACATTGCAGAACCAAGGCTTGACCTGGCGAAAGAGCACCCGTAGCGCCGCCGCCGGGCATTGTGTGGAGATCGCCTCGGCCGCCGCCGCGGTGTTCGTCCGGGACTCCAAGGACGTCGCCGGGCCGGTCCTGGAGTTCGGGGCCCGGGACTGGGCCGACTTCCTGGGTGGCGTCCGCGCGGGCCGCTTCGACCGCTGATCCCCGAGCAGGGCGGTTCTCCCGGCGGGAGAGCCGCCCTGACGTGTGACCGGCCTGATAGTGGCTCAGCTTGACGGATGTGGTTCGCCCGTGACTAAGGTATGCCGAGCCTTACTTAGGGATGCCTTAGCGACGGAGTGCCATGCTCGCCACCTACCTCATCGGCCTGCGTGAGGGGTTGGAAGCCACCCTGGTGGTCAGCATCCTCATCGCGTTCCTGGTGAAGTCCGACCGCAAGGACCGGCTCGTCCAGGTCTGGTCCGGCGTCGGCCTCGCCGTGGCGCTGTCCGTCTTCTTCGGCTGGCTGCTCAGCTACACCTCGACCACCCTGCTGCAGAAGTACGAGCACCGCGAGCTGTTCGAGGCCATCACCTCGATCCTGGCCGTGGTCTTCGTGACCTGGATGATCTTCTGGATGCGCCGGGCCGCCCGGTCGATCGCCGGTGAGCTGCGCGGCAAGCTCCATGACGCGCTGGAGGTCGGCTCGATCGCGGTGGCCGTGATGGCGTTCCTGGCCGTGGTCCGCGAGGGCCTCGAGACCTCGCTGATCTTCTACTCCGCCGTGCAGGGCGCCGCCGACAACAGCCGCCCGCTCTACGCCCTGCTGGTCGGCATCGCGTCCGCGGTGATCATCGGCTACCTGATGTACGCGACCGCGGTGCGGATCAACCTCTCGGTCTTCTTCACCTGGACGGGTGCCCTGCTCATCCTGGTCGCCGCCGGCATCCTGAAATACGGCGTGCACGACTTCCAGGAGGCCAACGCCCTGCCCGGCCTCAACAACCTGGCCTACGACATCAGCGGCGTGCTCGACCCCTCGGCCTGGTACACCGCCCTGCTGACCGGCATGTTCAACATCACCCCGACCGCGTCGGTGCTCGAGACGATCGCCTGGGCCGCGTACGGCATCCCGGTGCTCGTGCTCTTCCTCCGGCCGGCGCGCAAGAAGGCGCCGGTCGTCACCCCCGAACCCACCCCGGCGCCCGCGCCGCAGCAGTAGGAGCCCCGTCCATGCGTACCACCCGAATCCTCGCGCTCGCCGCGGTCGGCGTCCTCGGCGGCGCCCTGGCTGCGTGCGGCGGCGACAAGGCCGACGACACCGCTGCCGGTGCCACGGGCGGGCCGATCACCGTCAAAGCATCGGACACGGCCTGCGAGGTCGCCCGGAACCAGGCCGACGCCGGCACCAGCGTCTTCACCATCACCAACGGCGGCAACAAGGTCACCGAGTTCTACGTGTACGCGCCGGGCGACCGGGTCATGGGCGAGGTGGAGAACATCGCTCCCGGCCTCACCCGTGAGTTGCACGTGGAGCTGCCCGCCGGCTCGTACGAGACCGCCTGCAAGCCGGGCATGAGCGGCAAGGGCATCCGGGCCGCGCTGACCGTCGCCGGCTCCTCGGCCCCGCTGACCGACGACGCCAAGCTCGCCGACGCCACCGCCAGCTACTCCCGCTACGTCAAGAGCCAGACCGCCGCGCTGCTGCCCAAGACCGAGGAGTTCGTGGCCGCGGTCAAGGCCGGCGAGGTCGACAAGGCCAAGGCGCTGTTCCCGGTGACCCGTACCTACTGGGAGCGCATCGAGCCGGTCGCGGAGATCTTCGGTGACCTCGACCCGAAGATCGACGGCCGTGAGGAGGTCATCGAGGAGGGCATGGAGTTCACCGGCTTCCACCGCCTCGAGAAGGACCTGTGGGCGGCCAAGCCGGATGTCTCCAAGGACGGCCCGATCGCCGACCAGCTGCTGGTCGACGTCAAGGAGATCGTGGCCAAGGCCAACGCCGAGAAGCTCTCCCCGCTGCAGCTGGCCAACGGCGCCAAGGGCCTGCTGGACGAGGTCGCCACCGGCAAGATCACCGGCGAGGAGAACCGCTACTCGCACACCGACCTGTGGGACTTCAACGCCAACGTCGAGGGTTCCAAGGCCGCCATCGCGTCGCTGCGCCCGGTCCTCTCCGAGCGTGACCCCGCGCTGGTCAAGACGCTCGACACCGAGTTCGCCAACGTGGACACCGCGCTGGCCAAGTACCGCGCCGGCGACGGCTGGAAGCTGCACAACACCCTCAGCGAGGCCGACCTGAAGGGTCTCTCCGACGCGATCAACGCGCTCGCCGAGCCGATCAGCAAGGTTGCCGCGGTCGTCTCGAAGAAGTAGGGAGACCCCTCGATGTCGGACAGCATCGTTTCGCGCCGGCGGGCCATCGCGCTCGCCGGCGTCGGCGTGGCCGGAGTGGCCGGGGCCGCCGCCGTCGGTGGCGCCCTGGTCAAGGGCGCGTCGGCCGAAGGGCCGCACCCCGTCGAGGGTGCGGTCGCGTTCACCGGCGAGCACCAGGCCGGCATCGTCACCCCCGCCCAGGACCGCCTGCACTTCGTCGCGTTCGACGTCATCACCAAGGACCGCGACCGTCTGGTCCGCATGCTCAAGGAATGGACCGCCGCGGCGGCCCGGATGACCGCCGGGCGCGACGCCGGCGAGATCGGCGCGGTCGGCGGCATCCCCGAGGCGCCGCCGGACGACACCGGCGAGGCGCTCGGACTGCCGCCCTCGGCCCTGACCATCACGGTCGGCTTCGGCCCCACGCTGTTCCGCGACGCCACCGGCAAGGACCGCTTCGGCATCGCCGCCAAGCGCCCCGAGGCGCTGGCCGACCTGCCGCACTTCCCGGGCGACCGGCTGGACGACAGCATCTCCGGCGGCGACCTGTGTGTGCAGGCGTGCGCCAACGACCCGCAGGTGGCCGTGCATGCGATCCGCAATCTGGCCCGGATCGGCATGGGCGTGGTCAGCGTGCGCTGGTCGCAGCTGGGCTTCGGGCGTACGTCGTCGACGTCCACGACGCAGGCGACCCCGCGCAACCTGTTCGGTTTCAAGGACGGCACCGCCAACCTCAAGCTCGAGGAGACCGAGCTGCTGCGCGACCACCTGTGGGTGCAGCCGGGCGACGGTCCCGACTGGATGACCGGCGGGTCGTACCTGGTGAGCCGCAAGATCCGGATGATCGTCGAGACCTGGGACCGCTCCTCGCTGGCCGAGCAGGAGATGATCGTCGGCCGGCGCAAGGGCTCCGGCGCGCCGCTGGGCCGGACCGGCGAGTTCGAGGAGCCCGATCTCGACGCGCGCGGGGCCGACGGTGAGCCGGTGCTGGCCGTGAACTCGCACGTCCGGCTGGCCCACCCGAAGTCGAACGGCGGGGCCCGGCTGCTGCGCCGCGGCTACAACTTCGTGGACGGCTCGGACGGGCTGGGCCGGCTCGACGCGGGACTGTTCTTCATCGCGTACCAGCGTGACCCCCGCAAGCAGTTCGTGCCGATCCAGCGCAACCTGTCGCGGACGGACGAGATGAACGAGTACCTCAAACCGGTCTCCCAGGCGCTGTTCGCCTGCCCGCCGGGCGTGACCGGCCCGGCGGACTTCTGGGGCCGCGCGCTCTTCTCATAGCCTGGATTTTCGGGCGCCGGCGGGCCATGATCAGCAGCACCGCCGGCGCATGATCGCCGGGCGGTCACACGGGCCTGAAGGGGACAGTGCAATATTGGATCGCATGAGAGCCCGGGTACTCGTCGTCGATGACGACCCAGCGCTGGCCGAGATGCTCGGCATCGTCCTGCGCAGCGAAGGTTTCCTGCCCTCCTTCGTCGCCGACGGTGAGCGCGCACTGGCGGCGTTCCGGGAGAGCCGGCCCGACATCGTCCTGCTCGACCTGATGCTGCCGGGCATGAGCGGCATCGACGTGGCCCGGGCGATCCGCACGGAGTCCGGCATCCCGATCGTGATGCTGACCGCCAAGAGCGACACGGTCGACGTGGTGCTCGGCCTCGAGTCCGGCGCCGACGACTACGTGGTCAAGCCGTTCAAGCCCAAGGAGCTGGTCGCGCGGATGCGCGCCCGGTTGCGCCGGGGCGAGGACGCCGCGCCCGAGATGCTCACCATCGGACCGCCCGGCAACCAGATCACCATCGACGTGCCCGCGCACACCGTCTCCCGCGACGGCGAGGAGGTGAAGCTGACGCCGCTCGAGTTCGACCTGCTGGTCGCCCTCGCCCGCAAGCCGCGTCAGGTCTTCACCCGCGAGGTGCTGCTGGAGCAGGTCTGGGGTTACCGGCACGCGGCCGACACCCGGCTGGTCAACGTGCACGTCCAGCGGCTGCGCGCCAAGATCGAGCCGGACCCGGAACGCCCGGAGATCATCCTCACGGTGCGTGGTGTCGGCTACAAGGCGGGCACGGGTTAGACCCTCGGAGGGGCTAACCTTGCCCCCGAGATGCATGCTCCCGCCTGGCTACCGATGCCCATCCGCCGCACCCTCAGGGTGGTGCGGCGGCAATGGCGCATCGGCGTGCGCCACGGCCTCCGGCTGTCCGCACCCGCCCGCCGCGCCTGGCGCCGCTCGCTGCACCTGCGCGTGGTGACCCTGACCCTGGTGACCTCCAGCCTGCTGGTCGGCGGCTTCGGCTGGTTCATCGCCGACCGCAGCACCCAGATCCTGCTCGACCGGGCCGAGGACGAGGTCCAGGCGCAGATGCAGGGCAAGGTGGAGTACGCCTACCAGCAGCTCTCCGTCCACCGTCAGGTGCGCGACCAGGAGCTGCCGGCGACCATCAGCGCCACCGTCGACCGGCTGGCCGACGGCGACTCCACGGAGAGCGGCGGCGCGATCGTCTCGTTGCGGGCCGACACCATCCCCGAGATCAAGCCGGACTCCTCGATCACGGTCGAGACCGAGCCGCTGATCACCCGCGACATGGTGCGCCTGGTGGCCGAGTCCGAGCAGGTGGCCCAGCAGATCCGCACCCTCGAGGTGGCCGGGACGCAGACCAAATACCTGGTGTACGGCTCCCCGGTGCCCACCAGCTTCGGTCACGTCGAGCTCTACTACCTCGTGCCGTTGACCACCGAGGACCGGGCAGCCAACCAGATCCGCACCACGGTGCTGGTCACCGGGCTGGCCCTGGTCATCCTGCTGGGAATCGTCGCCTGGCTGGTCACTCGCATGGTGGTCACGCCGGTACGGGTCGCCGCCCGCACCGCCCAGCGGCTCTCGGCCGGCCTGCTCGACCAGCGCATGAAGGTCGACGGCGAGGACGACCTGGCCCTGCTGGCCGCCTCCTTCAACCAGATGGCGGCCAACCTCCAGCGTCAGATCGTCCGGCTGGAGGAGATGTCCCGGTTGCAGCGGCGTTTCACCTCGGACGTGTCGCACGAGCTGCGCACCCCGCTCACCACCGTGCGGATGGCCGCCGACCTGATCTTCTCCGAGCGCGAGGAGTTCGACCCGGCCGTGGCCCGCAGCGCCGAGCTGCTGCAGGCCGAGCTGGACCGGTTCGAGAGTCTGCTCACCGATCTGCTGGAGATCAGCCGGTTCGACGCGGGCTTCGCCGCCCTCGACGCCGAGCACACCGACCTGGTGCCGATCGTCGAGCGGGTCGCGGAGCGCCTCGCCGGGCTGGCCGAGCGGGTCGGCGTCAGCATCGAGCTGCGGCTGCCCGACACCCCGGTCATCGCCGAGGTCGACCCGCGCCGCATCGAGCGGGTGCTGCGCAACCTGGTCGGCAACGCCGTCGAGCACGGCGAGGGCCGGCCGGTGGAGGTCACTCTGGCCACCGACGAGGCGGCCGTGGCGGTCACCGTGCGCGATCACGGCGTCGGTCTCAAACCGGGGGAGGAGCGCCTGGTGTTCAACAGGTTCTGGCGGGCCGACCCGTCCCGGGCCCGGCAGACCGGCGGCACCGGGCTGGGCCTGTCCATCTCGGTCGAGGACGCGCGGCTGCACGGCGGCTGGCTGGAGGCCTGGGGCGAGCCCGGCGGCGGCGCGCAGTTCCGGCTCACCGTGCCGGTGCGCTCCGGTGATCGCCTGGTCGCCGCGCCGCTGCCGCTGATCCCGCGGGACCGCGCGGTGGACGCGGTGCCGCTCGCCATCGCGGCGGCGCCCACCGGCGGCGCCGCCGACGGGATCACCGACGAGGCCGCCGAGGTGGTCCGGTGACCCGGCGGCTGCGCGCGCTCCTCGCTGTCCCGCTGGTGGCCGCGCTGCTGGCCGGGGGCTGCGGCATCCCGGACAGCACCGAGGTCCAGCGGGTCGGGCCGGGACCGTCGACCGGCGTCTCGACCGGTGAGGACATCGCCCCCACCCGGCACGACCGTCTCGCCGGCTCGGATCCCGCCACCTTCGTGCGCTACTACCTGGAGGCGGCGGCCGGCGACCCGAACACCGCGATGGAACGGGTCAAGCAGTTCCTCTCCCCGTCAGCCGCCTCGTCGTTCGATCCGGCGGCCGAGGTCCGGGTCGTCCACCTCGTCGACACCCCGCTGGTCAACCCGGGCAGCGTCGACGTGCGGCTGCGGGCCCAGACGGTCGGTGTGCTCAACCACAACGGCATTCTCGACCCGGCCGCGGACGGCTCCGCGCAGGAATACACCCTCACCGTGTCGAGCACGTCCGGCCAGGCCGGGCTGTTCGTCACCAAGGCACCCCCGGTGCTGCTGATCTCCGACGACGCCCTGGACCGGTTCTACGAGCGGCGCAAGCTGTACTTCTGGAACCACGAGTACACCGGCCTGGTCCCCGACGAGCGGTATCTGCCCCGGGACCTGCCCTCGGAACAGCAGCCCAACGAGATCATCAAGTGGCTGATCGCCGGGCCGTCACCCTGGCTCGGCAACGCCGTGGAGACGCTGCCCGAGGGCACCGCCCTGGACGGCAACGTGCCCGCTCCCAGCGACGAGAAACTGCAGATCAACCTCAGCGGTCAGGCGGTGCGCCCGCCCGACGACCAGACCAAGCTGGACCGGCTCCGGCGCCAGCTCATGTGGTCGCTGCGGTCCGGCCAGTGGCGCAGCCTCGAGCTGAAGGTCGGCAACCAGGCCAGCATCGAGTACACCGGCACCGACTACTTCACCAGCAACACGGCCTACGCGCTGGCGGCCTCGCCCGAACGGTTCCTGGTCTACAACGGCCAGGTGCGCCGGATGTCCGGCTCGCCGAACGCCTCGGATCCGATACCCCTGTTGCGCCCGGAGGACAACCGTTTCGTCCGGGCCGCCGCGCTGGCCGGCTCCGGCAAGCGCCGCTTCGCCGCGCTGGTGGTCAGCTCGGCCGGTCGCGAGGAGCTGCGGGTGGGCGCCGGGGCCGCCGACGAGCGGGTCTCCCTCACCAAGATCAGCCTGCCCAAGGGCACGACCGGCCAGCCGGTCTGGGCGATCACCTCGGCCGAGCCGAGCGCGCCCGCCATCGGCCTGGTCACGGTCGGCGGCAGGCTGTACAGCTTCACCTCGGACGATCCCCAGTTGACCAAGGTCGACGGGGCCGGTGACGGCATCACGGCGGTGGCGGTCGCGCCCGACGGCCGCCGCGTGGCGCTGGTCTCCCGGGGCCGGCTCTTCGTCGCGGCGTTGGCCACCGGCGGCGCCAGTGTCCGGATGCTGCCCGCGGAGCAGATTCTCACGGCGCCGTTGAAGCAGGTCAGCGCGGTCGACTGGAGCAGCGAGACCTGGCTCACGGTGGCCGGCGAACGGGCCGACAAGGCCCGGGTGGCCATCTTCGAGATGACCAGCGACGGCTCCTTCGTCTCCGAGCGGCTCGCCGACATCGGCACGGAGAGCGTGAGCTACCTGACGGCGTACCCGGTGAGCCCGGTCAGCGGCACGGACAGCTCGGACACGATCGCGTACGTGGCCAACGGCGACGCCTTCGACGTGCTGTCCGACCCGGTCCGGATCTCGGTGGCCGACCTCGCCGTGGCGGTGCCGAACCCGCCGTCCGGGGTCAAGCCCACCGGGCCCTCCTTCCTGCGCTGAGCGGAGCGGCATGCCGACGGCACGATGGTCCCGGCTGGGCGCGGACCTGGCCGACCTGGTGCTGCCCAGCGCCTGTGCCGGGTGCGCAGCCGAGCGCGTGCCGCTGCGCTTCGGAGTGTGCGCCGGCTGTGTGGCGTCCCTGGAGGCCCTCACGCCGTTTCCGACCGTTCCGGTGCCACCACCACCGGGGATGCCGTTCTGCACGGCTGTCGGGGCGTACGCGGGCCCGGTGCGGGGTGTGCTGCTGGCGTACAAGGAGAAAGGCCGGCACCGGCTCGCCCGGCCGCTGGGATCGCTGCTCGCCGTGGCGGTCGCCGCGGCCGCCCGGCGCGGCGGCGCGGGCCCGCAAGCCCCGGTACGCCTGATCCCCGTCCCGTCGACGGCGGCCGCCGCGCGCGAACGCCATGGCGACCACATGGCGCGACTGGCCGCACACACCGTGCGGCGGCTGCGCGCGGCCGGCTGGGACGCTGACGTCGTCCAGCCGCTGCGGGCGCTCCCACGGGCGGACTCAGCGTCACTGGACGTAGCCGGTCGCGCTGCGGCGGCTGAGAATTCGCTGCGAATCAAGGGGGCCCGGATCCGGATTCCGCGACGCGGGCCGACGATGAGAGGCACGCTGATAGTGGTCGACGACATCGTCACGACCGGGGCCACGCTGGCCGCGGTGGCGGGTCGTCTGCGGGAGGCGGACATGCAGGTCACCGGGGCCGCGGTCGTGGCGGCCACCAGGCTGCGCGGCGGCCGGTCGCCGTACCGGGTCCGGGCGCCCACCGGGGCCCGGCCAGGGCCGAAAGTCACCGGGTCCGTTCCCCGAACGAGGGGTGACGGGCGGGCGTCGGCAGGTTAGCGTCTTGGTGACGAGGGTAAGCGGCCACGACTTACCCGCCACCGGAGCCAAGCCGGCAGCCCGCTCTTCAGGGGCCCGGCCCGCCGCACCGGAAAGGAGCGTCCTCGTAAGCCGTTTCGGTGATTTGCGTGGGTTCGCTCCGTGATCCCGGGCCATACCGAAGCCGGCACACCGCGTCGCAGTACGGCGCCCCCGGCACCCCGTCGCAGGGCGCCCGCAAGATCGTAACGTTGGGGGAGGTCACGAGTGGACATTGTCGTCAAGGGCCGCAACGTAGAGGTTCCCGATCACTACCGGGAACATGTCGCAGACAAGCTGTCGAAGGTCGAACGCTACGACCAGAAGCTGATCAGGGTCGACGTGGAGCTCTTCCACGAACGCAATCCCCGGCAGTCGGACAACTGCCAGCGCGTCGAGATCACCGTGGTGACCAGGGGGCCGGTGATCCGCGCCGAAGCGTGTGCCAAGGACTTCTATGCCGCGCTGGACTGCTCCTTCAACAAGCTCGACGGGCGCCTGCGCCGCGCCGCGGACCGTCGCCGCGTGCACCGGGGACGGCACGCGCCGGTATCCGTCGCCGAAGCCACCGCCAAGCTCCCGACCGATCTGCCGAGCCTGACGCCGCAGCCCGAGGAGTCGCCGGTCGCGACCGACCTCATGGAGCACGAGGACAACCAACCCTGGCGCATCGTGCGGGAGAAGGAACACCCCGCCGATCCGATGACCGTCGACGACGCTCTCTTCCAGATGGAGCTCGTCGGCCACGACTTCTATCTGTTCCATGACAAGGAGAGCGGCCGGCCCAGCGTCGTGTACCGGCGCCGAGGGTACGACTACGGCATTCTCAGCCTGGAAGCAACGGCCTGAGCTGAGGAGAAGCCCTCCGGCTGGCGTGCGGTGATCCCGCGCGTCAGCCGTCGAGGCGCACCACGTCCGCCAGCAGATCCTCCGCCAGCAGGGCGTACTGCACGTCGTCGCTGCGCCGGCCGTCGCCGCCCGGCAACCGCGAGCGCAGGTACGCCTCCCGCTTGAAGCCCGCCTTCTCCAGCACCCGCTGCGAGGCCAGATTGGCCGGCAGGGCACCCGCGATCAGCCGGGCGACACCCGTCTCGGCGAACGCCCACAACGACACCAGCTGCGTCGCCCGGGTCGCGAAGCCGCGCTCCCGCCAGCCCCGCAGCATGCTGTAGCCGATCATCGCCTGCCCGGTGCGCGGCTCCTGGTAGTACAACCCGATCTCGCCCGCGTTCCGGCCGGTGGCGGCGTCGGTGATGACCATGTCCGCCCGTTCGCCGGCGAGCCAGTGCGCGGCCGCCCACGCGCACCGCCGGACCACGTCCTCAGCCGTGGGCGCGATCGGCGGCACGGCGGTGGCCACGACCTCCGGCAGGTGGTGCAGCTCGGCGTAGAAGTCGGCGTCGTCGCTGGTCAGGGGGCGTACCGTCACGACGCCGTCGGTCAGCTCGCCGCCCGGCAGGTCGGGCAGCAGCCGCTCGGTCGGTCCCGGCTCGTCGCCGGCCAGCCGGGCGTAGGCCAGCAGATCGTCGCGGCCGCCGTCGCGGTTGGGCAGCACCCCCCGGCGTACGCCCTCCGGCCGGAAGCCGGCCGCCAGCGCGACCCGCTGGCTGGGGGCGTTCTCCCGGTGGGTGAGCAGCTCGATGCGGGCCATGCCGGTGTGGAACGCGTGCTCGGTCAGCGTGCGCACCGCCGCCACCGCGACGCCGCGGCCGCGGGCCCACGGGCCGACCCAGTAGCCCACCTCGCACTGACCGCGGTGCGGCACCACCTTGTCCAGGCCGATCCCGCCGAGCAGCCGGTCGGTCAGCGGGTCGGCGATCGCCCAGAGCCCGCCGCCGTCGGCGAACATGCCCGGCGCCACGTCGCGGACGTACTCGCGCGCCTGGGCGTGGGTGAACGGCACCGGCAGCGGCGGCATGAAGCGCTGGAGCACCGGATCGGCGTAACCGGCCACGAGGTCGTCGACGTCGCGCGGCGCGAGGCCGCGCAGCCGTACGCCGGGCCCCGACAGCGTCGCAACGATCATGGCAAGTCACCTTCCACCAGCGAGCCCACCCAGCAGTCCCGCCGTCCACGGCCGGTCCGCAGGGCCTGCCGCAACAGACCTTCGACCGTGAAGCCTGCCTTCTCGGCCACCCGCCGCGATGCATCGTTGCCCACCTCGGCGCGCCACTCGATCCGGCTCAGGCCCAGGTCGGCGAAGCCCCAGCGGCAGATCTCCCGCACCGCGGCGCCCGCGTAGCCGCGCCCGCGCGAGCGCGGCCCGACCGCGAAACCGACCTCGCCCACCGCCGGGTCGCCGGGCCGGATCCGCAGATCCACCGAGCCGGCGTACGCGTCCGAGGCGTCGGCGATGGCGAAGACCGCCTCGACACCTCTGGCCCACCGGCGCGGCACGTTGTGGTCCACGTGCGTACGGGCGTCCTCCGCCGTGTAGGGCTGCGGCACGCCGAACCAGCGCGCGGTCTCCGGGTCGGAGCGGCACTCGACGATGCCCGGGATGTCGCGGCGGCCCGGCGGGCGCAGGGTGACCACCCCGGCGGGCAGCGTCGGATGGGCCCCGGCGAACGTGCGGGCTGTGCGGCGTACCGGATCGGGGACATCGGCGCCCGCGGCAGTGAGGTCGCCGGGAAGCAGGGCCCCCAGCCATTTGTCCGGGCTCCCGGGCCCGGCGCCGGGCTGCTCGCCGATCATCGTGAAGCCGAGCCGTAGCGCCGTCACGCGGGAGGGGTGGTTGCCGACCGTGGCCCGCCAGTCGATCCGGGTCAGGCCGAGCGCCGCGCCGAAGGCCCACTGCAGCAGAGCCCGGGCGGCCCGCTCGGCGACCCGGCGGCCGCGCGCCCAGGGCGCCGTCCAGTAGCCGAGTGCGGCCGTGCCGGCGCCGCGGTCGATCGCGTTGAGCGCCACGCAGCCGGCCAACTCGTCGCCGGTGAACACGCCGAGGTGCAGGGCCGTGCCTTCGGCGAGCAGGCGGGGGGCGCGCTCGCCGACGAAGGCGGCGGCGTCCGAGATCCGGTACGGCCACGGCAGGCCGGTGAGCCGGCGGTGCAGTTCCGGATCCTGACACGCCCGGCAGACCGCCTCCGCGTCCCGGGCGTGCCACGGGCGCAGGAGCAAGTCACCGGTACGGATCGCGACCGTTTCCACGCCGACATCGTGCCCCGACACGCCCTGGCCCGGCAAAAGGTTGCAGCGGCCGGTCCGGATGCGCTGTCAGCGAACTTGTCGCCCTGTTTCGCCGTCTTTGCGAGGTTAACCGGAGGCTCGGGTCACGGTCACCCAGACAAGACGCCTACGATGGTTCGGCAGACCGTCTAGGGGAGCGTTGACCCGTGTCGATTTTGGAAAAATTCCTGCGCGCCGGCGAAGGCCGCATGGTGCGACGGCTCAAGGCGATCGCGAACGCGGTCAACTCGATCGAGGACGACTACACCGACCTCACCGACGACGAGTTGCGTGAGTGCACCGAGCAGTTCAAGGAGCGGGTCGCCGACGGCGAGTCGCTGGACTCGCTGCTGGTGGAGGCGTTCGCGGTGGCCCGCGAGGGAGCCCGGCGGGTGCTGGGGCAGCGTGCGTACGACGTCCAGCTCATGGGCGGCGCCGCGCTGCACTTCGGCAACATCCCGGAGATGAAGACCGGTGAGGGCAAGACCCTGACCGGCGTCTTCCCGGCCTACCTCAACGCGCTGAGCGGTGAGGGCGTGCACATCATCACGGTGAACGACTACCTCGCCCAGCGTGACGCCGAGTGGGTCGGCCGCGTGCACGTGTTCCTGGGCCTGACCGTGGGCGTGATCCTGCCCAACCGGCCGGCCGCCGAGCACCGGGCCGCCTACGAGTGCGACATCACGTACGGCACCAACAACGAGTTCGGCTTCGACTACCTGCGCGACAACATGGCGTGGTCGGCGGCCGAGCTGGTCCAGCGCGGCCACAACTTCGCCATCGTCGACGAGGTCGACTCGATCCTCATCGACGAGGCCCGCACCCCGCTGATCATCTCCGGCCCCGGCGAGCACTCCGCCCGCTGGTACGGCGAGTTCGCCGCCCTGGTGGCCCGCCTGCAGAAGGGCAAGGACGGCGAGGGCGACTACGAGGTCGACGAGGCCAAGCGCACCGTCGCGGTCACCGAGCGCGGCGTCGCCCGGGTCGAGGACCGCCTCGGCATCGACAACCTGTACGAGTCGGTGAACACCCCGCTGGTCGGCTACCTCAACAACGCGATCAAGGCCAAGGAGCTGTACCGCAAGGACAAGGACTACATCGTCGACGAGAACGGCGAGGTCCTGATCGTCGACGAGTTCACCGGTCGCATCCTGCACGGCCGCCGCTACAACGAGGGCATGCACCAGGCCATCGAGGCCAAGGAAGGCGTCGAGGTCAAGCAGGAGAACCAGACCCTGGCGACCATCACCCTGCAGAACTACTTCCGGCTCTACAACAAGCTCGGTGGCATGACCGGTACGGCGCAGACCGAGGCCGGCGAGTTCAACCAGGTCTACAAGGTCGGCGTCGTGTCCATCCCGACGCACCGCCCGATGATCCGCATCGACCACCCGGACGTCATCTACAAGACCGAGAAGGCCAAGTTCAACGCGGTCATCGAGGACATCGCCGAGCGGCACGCCACCGGCCAGCCCGTCCTGGTCGGCACGGTCTCGGTGGAGAATTCCGAGATCCTCTCGACGCTGCTGCGCAAGCGCGGCATCCCGCACAGCGTGCTGAACGCCAAGTTCCACGCGCAGGAAGCCACGATCATCGCGCAGGCCGGCCGCAAGGGCGGCGTCACGGTGGCCACCAACATGGCCGGTCGTGGCACCGACATCCTGCTCGGCGGCAACCCCGAGTTCCTCGCCGCCAGCGAGCTGCGCCAGCGCGGCCTCGACCCGGTCGAGGACGCGGAGGAGTACGCCAAGGCCCTCGAAGAGGTTCTGCCCACCTGGAAGCAGGCCTGCGAGGAAGAGGCCGCCGAGGTCACCGCGGCCGGCGGCCTGTACGTCCTGGGCACCGAACGGCACGACTCCCGCCGCATCGACAACCAGCTCCGCGGCCGCTCCGGCCGCCAGGGCGACCCGGGCGAGTCCCGGTTCTACCTGTCGCTGCAGGACGACCTGATGAAGCGGTTCCGCGCCGGTGCGGTCGAGGCGGTCATGGACCGCTTCAACATCCCCGAGGACGTGCCCATCGAGTCGAAGATGGTCACCCGGCAGATCCGCAGCGCCCAGACCCAGATCGAGGGCCAGAACGCGGAGATCCGCAAGAACGTCCTCAAGTACGACGAGGTGCTGAACAAGCAGCGCATGGTCATCTACGCCGAGCGCAAGCGCGTGCTCGACGGCGAGGACATGCACGACCAGGCCCAGCACATGATCAACGACGTGATCGAGGACTACGTCCGCGCGGCGACCTCAGACGGCTACGCCGAGGACTGGGACCTCGACCAGCTCTGGGTCAGCCTCAAGCGCCTCTACCCGGTCAGCGTCACCATCGACGACCTGGTGGAGAACAGCGGTGGCGAGCGCAGCACCCTCGACCAGGAATACCTGATCGAGGAGCTGAAGAAGGACGCCCAGGCGGCGTACGCGGCCCGCGAGGAAGAGCTCGGCGAGGACGCGGTCCGCGAGCTCGAGCGCCAGGTCCTGCTCGCGGTGATCGACCGCAAGTGGCGCGAGCACCTGTACGAGATGGACTACCTGCAGGAAGGCATCAGCCTGCGGGCGTACGCCCAGCGCGACCCGGTGGTCGAGTACCAGCGCGAGGGCTTCGACATGTTCAACCAGATGATGGAGGGCATCAAGGAGGAGGCTGTCGGCTTCCTCTTCAACCTCGAGGTCCAGGTCGAGGAGGCCCCCACCGTCACGGTCGACCCGAGCCAGGCCGTGGCCCTGCCGGGCACCTCATCCGACGGCGAGGGCGACTCGCGGGTCGAGGTCCGGGCCAAGGGCCTGGGCGGCAACCGTCGTCCGCAGGCCCTGCAGTACACGGCGCCGACGATCGACGGCGAGGCCGGTGCTGGTGCGCCGCAGATCCAGCAGGAGCAGCAGGCTCCCGCTCTGGGTCTGGGTTCTCCCATCGTTCCGGCTGGCCCGGCTCACGGGTCGGCCAACCGGCCGCGGAGCTCCGGGCAGGCCGAGGCCAGCAACGGGCCTTCTCGGAATGCTCCTTGCTACTGCGGGTCGGGCAAGAAGTACAAGCGCTGCCACGGGGCGCCTGGAGTTTCCTGATCCGTCCTTGGAAAATACGGCCTCGCGGGATTTCCTCCGCGAGGCCGTATTTCTTTTGGTGGGCGAGTGATGGGGCTCGCTAGCGCTGTCAGTAGGCCAGGTTCACGTGGGCTCGGTTGTGGGACTGCTTTTCGATGAGGTCCACGAGGCCGATGGCGTAGTCGGCGCCGGAGATGGAGCCGCCGTCTTCGGGCTGGACGGCGATGTCATTGCCCAGGCGGTACCGGCCCAGGCGCTCACCCGGGGCGTATGAGCCGAAGCTGGCCGCGGGGCTCACGAAGACCCAGTTCAGGGTTTCCGGGGTGGCCGGGAGGTCGTCGGTGATCAGGGCGGCGCCGGCAAGGATCTCGGCGTGGAATTCGGCCGGGGAGTGGCTGAGGTCCTCTTTGAAACGGGGGGCGCCGGGTGCCGGACGCAGGGACGAGAAGCCGCCGACAACGAAGAGGCGGGCCCCCGCGGTGTCGGCGAGGCGGGCAACCGTGCGGTACACGTCGCGGAACGAGTCGGCGAGCGGACCACGAGGCGCGAGTGCGGCCACCACGACGTCGGCGCCGGAGATGACCGATGACAGGGCCGCTTCCTCCGTGGCATCGCCCTGGACGTAGTTCACGCCTGCGACTGCGTTGGTGGGAAGTGAACGACTGAACGCGGTGACCTCATGACCGCGGGCGGCGGCCTCAGCGACGATGGCCGACCCGGCGTAGCCGGTGCCACCGATGACGACGATGCGGGACATGAAGTGCCTTCCTTCTCAAGCTCCTTGACCCGTGTTCGGGCCCGACGGTCACCGTAGGAGAGCAGATCTCCATCGGGAAGTAGGCACCTTTTGGTAACCAACCAGGCAGGCCGCTTTCGGAGCTAGGCCGCCTGCTGGAACCCCTCCGAGCCCTCCGGAAATGGGCGATCGAACACCTCCCGGATGTCTCAGCCTCCCAAACCGCCTACGACAATCCCGAACAACCGCCCAGCCACCGGCGCCCTCGAGCCACCCGCGCCGCACTGACAGTCGCGCTGATTGGGCCGCGTTGATGGGGTCGCGCTGACTTGGGTCGCGCTGACGGGTCGTGCTGCCGGCGTCGGGCTGATGGGCGTCGGGCTGATGGGCGTCGGGCTGATGGGGGTCGGGCTGATGGGGGTCGGGCTGACTGGAGTCGGGCCGAAGGGGTCGGGCGGACGGGGCCGCGGTGACGGGGTTGGGGTGACGGGTCCCGCTGGCTTTGAGCGTCCGTGACCGGGGTCGGGTGATGGGCCGGGCTCATGAGTCGCGCTGCCTGAGGTCGGGCTGAAAGGAGCCGCACGGACGGGGCCGGGCTGACGGTCGCGGTGACTCGGGTCGGGCTGACTTGGGCCGCACCGAATCGCGTTGCGCTGACTCGGACCGCGCCGACCGAGGTCGGGTTGACGGAGGCGGCGTTGGCGGCGTCGCGCTGACTTGGGCCGGGCTGACTCGAACCGCACCGGCTTGCGTTACGCCGACTCGGGTCGCGCTGGCCCGAGCCATGCTGTCCCGAGCCAATCCAATCCGCGTTGCGCTGACGAGGATGCGCTGACGGGCATGCTGATGGCGGCCGCGCTGACTGGAACCGCGCTGACCCGTGCCGCGCTGACCCGGATGGGGCTGCCCGGGTCGCGCTGAGCGTGGTCGTGCAGACCAGAGCCGTGCCGATTGCTTCGGAGAGGTCAACCGCCCGGCCGCCCACCGCCCGGCCGCCCACCGCCCGGCCGCCCACCGTCCGGCCGCCCACCGTCCGGCCGCCCACCGTCCGGCCGCCCGGACGGACGCAGTATCCGCACAACTGCGCACTTAGCTGGTCACTCAACCCGCAGGCATGGCAAATGCCGAACCACAACAGGCTTGGGGGCGGGGGGGGGGGGCGCGCCGGGTCAATACCTATAGACAGGGGGGGGGGGGGCCCCCCCCCCGCCCCCCCCCCCCAACCCCCCCACCAAAATAAACAAACTA
>NZ_JBEZFL010000012.1:0-282825 GCF_040649415.1 Actinoplanes sp. NPDC048967 | reverse complement strand
TGGGGCGGGGTCGGCGGGTGCGGCGGTTGCGGACGTCGCATGCGTTTCATTCGGTGTTGATGGAGCCGATGTTGGGTGAGTTTGCTGCGGTGGTGCGGGGTTTGGAGTTCGGGGAGGGTTTTGGTCGGTGGTCTGATCCTGGTTTTTGGGTGTCGCATGTGCGGGAGCCGGTGTTTTTTGCTGATGCGGTGCGGGGGTTTGTTGAGGGTGGGGTGAGGTCGTTTGTGGAGTTGGGGCCGGATGCGACGTTGTCGGGTCTGGTGCCGGGGATCGTTGATGGTGTGGAGACGATCCCGGCCATGCGCAGGGACACGGACGAGGTGACGGCCGCCGTAACGGCGCTGGCGCGTGTGGCCGTCCGACGTACGGATATCGATCTGTCATCGCTGATCGCGGACGGCCACCGGGTGGCGCTGCCCACCTACCCGTTCCAGCGCCGGCGGTACTGGCTGAAGGGAAACAGCACCATGGAGGACGCCGTCCCGGTCACCACCGGCACCGACGAGGAGGCGGCGGCGAAGCTGCGCGACTTCTACGCCGGCCTGCCCGCAGCAGAGCAGCGGGAAACGCTGATCGGCCTCGTCATCGCCGAGGCCGCGGCCACGCCGCTGGAGAATCCCCTGACCGAACCGCTCGACGGCGAGACGCCGTTCTTCGAGGTCGGTTTCAACTCGCTGAGTGCTGTCGAGATGCGTAACCGGATCGCGGCCGCGACCGGGCTGACCCTCACGCCGATGCTGCTCTTCGACCACCCCACGCCCGAGATGATCGCCGATCACCTGATCGATCAGCTCGCCGCGCAGACCGCCTGACCGCGAAGACCGAAGGAGAGCACCACGATGTTCGACGTATCCCGCTATCTCGACCGGCTCGGCCTGACCGGCCCGGCCACCCCCGACCTGGCGACCCTGCGGGCGGTGCACAAGCAGCATCTGCGCCGGATCCCGTTCGACAACTCCCTCAACGCCGACGCCGAGCGTGGCTTCGAGGTGCTCGGTGACGTCCGCATCGACGACGACGCCGTCTTCGACCAGATCGTCGCCGGTGGCCGCGGAGGGGTCTGCTACGAACTCAACGGCCTGCTCCGCCGCCTGCTCACCGACATCGGTTTCGACGTGCGCATCCTCGGCGCGGCCGTCATCCAGGTCAACGGCGAGTTCGGCCCCGACCTCGAACACATCTTCAACTGTGTGCATCTCGACGGTGAGATCTGGCTCGCCGACGTGGGTCTGGCCGGTCCGTCCTTCCTCGAGCCGCTGCGGATCACCGAGGAGATCCAGACCCAGTACGGCGTCGACTACCGGCTCGTCCCCGACGGCGACTACCACACCTTGCAGCGCCGCAGCCAGGGCGCCGACTGGAGCTCGGTGTACCGCTTCAAGCTGCAGGACCGTGACCTCTCCGAGTGGCTCACCCTGGTGCCGACCCTGGAGGACTTCCCCGTCGAGCTGGTCCTGGTCGGGACCCGGATCCACAGCCGCGCCCTCGACAACGGCCAGATGGTCCTCATCGGCCGCCGCTACGTCAAGGTCGAGGACGGCAAGGACGAGGTCCGCGTGCTCGCCCGGGCCGAGCAGTACCGCGAGGTCGTCGACCGGATCCTGACCGATGCGAGCTGACGGGGGAGCGGTGGAGACGCTCGACGCCGACGTGCTGATCGTCGGGTACGGGCCCGTCGGGCAGGTGCTGGCTCTGTTGCTGGCCCAGCGCGGGCACCGGGTCACGGTGATCGAGCGGTGGGACAACGCGTACCCGATGCCGCGGGCCGTGGCGTTCGACAGCGAGGGTGCCCGGATCCTGGCCACGGCCGGGATCGGAGAGTTCATCGGCGAGGTCGGGGAGCCGTCCGGGGAGTACCGGTGGGAGAACGCCGCCGGGCAGACCCTGCTGGAGATCGAGGTCGACCCGCGCGGTCACTGCGGTTGGCCGGAGTCGACGTCGATGTATCAGCCGGGGCTGGAGGCGACCCTGACCGCTCGGGGCGACACGCTGCCGGCGCTGACGGTGCTGCGCGGATGGCGGGTGACCGAGGTCGATGAGCATACCGACGCGGTCACGGTGACCTTCGAACGTGACAGTGAGCGGCGCACGCTGACCGCCGGCTGGATCGTCGGCTGCGACGGCGCCAACAGTTTCGTACGGAACCGCATCGGCGCCCGCCTCAGCGATCTCGGCTTCTCCCACGACTGGCTCATCTGCGACGTGCGTCCGCACGAGCCGGTGGCGTACCGGCCGAACAATCTGCAGATCTGCGATCCGGCCCGGCCGCGCACCTCGGTGTCCGCCGGTCCCGGACATCGCCGCTGGGAGTTCATGCGGTCGGCCGGTGAGACGGTCGAGGAGCTGAACACGCCGGAGAGCGCCTGGCGCCTGCTGAAGCTCTTCGACGTGCACGAGCACGAGGCGACCCTGGAACGGCACCACGTCTACACGTTCTCGGCGGGGCAGGCCGATCGTTGGCGGTCCGGCCGGATGCTGATCGCCGGGGACGCCGCGCACGTGATGCCGCCCTTCGCCGGGCAGGGCATGTCCTCCGGTTTCCGTGACGCGGCCGCCCTCGCCTGGCGGCTGGACGCTGTGCTGGCCGGGCGCGCCGGTGCGCAGCTGCTGGACTCCTACGAGCCGGAACGCAAGGCCCACGTCGCGCACGCGATCGGCATGTCGGTCAACCTGGGCCGGATCATCTGCCAGACCGACGCGCGCGCCGCCGCCGATCGCGATCAGGTGATGATGGCCATGGCCGCCCGGCCGGCGCCCGGCCCGCCGGGGCAGCGTTCCGCCGTCAAGTCCTTGTCCACCGGCCTGCTCCGGCTGGGCACCGGTGGCCGCCCCGTTCGCCCCGCCGGCGAGCTGATGCCGCAGGGCCGGGTCTCGTGGCAGGGGCGCACCGGTTTCTTCGACGACGTCGTCGGCCGCGGCTTCGTCCTGCTGAGTGCGGACGATCCCGCCGGACTGCTCGACGACGCGTGTACCGCACTCCTGAACCGGCTGGATGTGCACGTGGCCGGGCTCGGCGGGCCCGAGGCGCTGATCGACGAGGACGGCCGGTATGCCGCCTTCTTCGCGGCGACCGGCGTGCGCGCGGTGCTGATCAGGCCGGACTTCTACGTGTACGGCGGAGCCGCCACCGGCGACGAGTTGACGGCGATGATCCGCGAACTGACCGATCGGATGGCCCCGGCAATATAGTTCCGAAATTTACTATGCCGGTCGGAACCTTCTGATACGGTCTCATGTGAATCCCGACAGGAGGCCCACGCATGACTGCCCCCATGGCCCTGACTCCGCGCGCCCGTTGGCTCGCGTTCGCGGCGCTCTGCTCGATCCAATTGATGATCGTCATCGATGTCAGCATCGTGACTGTCGCGCTGCGCTCCATGCAGGAGGACCTGGACATCCCGCAGGCGCGCGTCGCCTGGGTCACCAACGCCTACACGATCGGCTTCGGCGCCCTGCTCCTGCTGTCGGGCCGCCTCGGCGACCTCATCGGGCGCAAGCGCATGTTCGTCGCCGGCGTCGGTGTGTTCACCGCCGCTTCGCTGCTCAGCGCCCTCGCCCAGTCGAAGGAGTGGCTGATCGCCGCCCGTTTCGTGCAGGGCATCGGCGCCGCCATGGCCTTCGCCGTGGTCATGGGCATCATCTTCACGCTCTTCCAGGACCAGCGGGAGCTCGGTAAGGCGATGGGCGCGCTCGGGTTCGCGCAGGCCGCCGGCGCCTCCGTCGGCATCCTGGCCGGTGGCTTCCTGACCGAGGGCATCAGCTGGCACTGGGTGTTCCTCATCAACATCCCGATCGGGCTGGTCGCCGCGTTCCTGGCGCAGCGGCTCGTTCCCGCCGACCAGGGCCTCGGTCTGCGGGAGGGCGCTGACGTGCTCGGTGCGGTGCTGGTGACCGGCGGGTTGCTGATCGGCGTCTACACGATCGCCACGGTGCCCGACTACGGCTGGGGCTCGGCCAACACGATCGGGTTCGGCCTCACGTCCGTGGTGCTGCTGGCGGGGTTCGTCGTACGCCAGGCCACGGCGGCGCGTCCGTTGATGCCGCTGGGCATCTTCAGGTCCCGCAACCTCACCGGTGGCAATGTGATCCACCTGCTGATGGTGTCCGCGACGATCTCCTTCAACATCCTGATCGCTCTGTACCTGCAGCAGGTCGCCGGATACTCGCCGGCGACCACGAGCTTCGCGTTCCTGCCCCTCGCGCTCGCGTCGGCCGTCGTCTCGATCGGCCTGTCCGCCCGCCTGGTGATGAAGTTCGGCCCGCGGATCACGACCATCGCCGGCCTCACCGGGATCCTGGTCGGACTGCTGCTCGCCCTGCGGGCACCGGAGGACCCGGCGTACGCGGTCGACATCCTGCCCATCGCGGTGCTGCTCGGCGCCGGCGTCGGCCTGGCCATGCCCGCGGTCATGATGCTGTCGATGTCCGTGCGGTCACCGAGCGAGGCCGGCCTCGCCTCCGGGGTCGCGGGGACGGCCGGCACCATCGGCGACTCGGTCGGCCTGGCGGCGCTCGTCGCGGTTGCGGCGGCCCACACCAGCACTCTGCTGGCCGAGGGTGAGTCCCCGATCGACGCGCTGCACTCCGGCTTCACTCTCTCGTTCGGGATCGCGGCCGGCATCGTCGCCCTCGCGGTGATCGTCGCGGTCGTGGTCCTGCGCCCGCAACCGCCGATGTCGTTCGGCCCGCCTCCGGGCGAGCAGGCCGCGGGCCAGGAGGAGGCGCGTGCCGAGGGCATCGTCATCTGAACCATGCGCGGCGCCACACACCATCCGGATGGCGCCGCACCGGAAGCAACCGCGACAGAACGAGGAGTGTTGATGGTCAAGCTCGCAGTCATCATCGGCAGTACCCGGCCGGGCCGCAACGGCGAAGCCGTGGGCCGCTGGGTGCACGACATCGCGGCCAAGCGCGGCGACGCCGAGGTCGGCCTCGTCGATCTCAAGGACTACAACCTGCCGCACCTGGATGAGCCCATGCCGGCGCAGATGCAGCAGTACGTCAACCCCCACACCAAGGCGTGGTCCCAGGCGGTCGCCTCCTACGACGCATTCGTGTTCGTCACCCCGGAATACAACCGCAGCACTTCCGGCGCACTGAAGAACGCCATTGACTTCCTGTACGCGGAATGGGCGAACAAGTCGGCGGGATTTGTCGGCTACGGCGTCGCCGGGGGTGCGCGTGCGGTCGAGCATCTGCGTGGCGTCATGAGTGGCATCCAAATTGCCGACGTGACCGCCCAGGTGCTGCTCTCGATGTACACCGACTTCGAGAACTTCAGCGTCTTCAAGCCGGCGGCCCAGCAGGAAGAGGCCGTGTCCATGATGCTCGACCAGGTCATCTCCTGGGGCGGGGCGCTGCGGGCGGTGCGCGCCTGACCGGTTCTCCGGCTGTTCGAGCGGGGTCGCGCCGATGGCGCGGCCCCGCTTCCGGTGTTCGCATCCGGGTCGCCGTAATGGGCGGCCGATTACCGCGCGATAGGCATCGGCCCCCCTTTGTTTCGGCATTTGTTGCTAGCGTTTCCCGCAGTCGGTGACGACCGTTTCGACGACAAACCGTCGCCGCCCATGAGGGGAGCAGGCCATGACCACCACCGAGGAACCGCAGTCGTTTCCGTTCGAGGGCGCCGACCGGCAGAAGATGTCGCCCGACTACCGCCGGGCCCGTGAGACCGAGGGCCTGGCCCGGGTGCAGCCGCCGTTCGGCGGCCCGGCCTGGCTGGCGACCCGCCACGAGGACGTCAAGACGGTCCTCAGCGATCCGCGGTTCAGCCGGGCCCGGGCGCTCGGCGAGGACTCACCGCGGCTCGTGCCGTTCCTGCCGCCGCCGGACACCATCATGGCGATGGACCCGCCGGATCACACCCGGCTGCGCCGCCTGGTGACCCAGGCGTTCACCATGCGCCGCATCGAGCAGCTCCGGCCCCGTATCCAGGAGATCGTCGACGGCCTGCTCGACGACATGGAGAAGCAGGACGGTCCGGCCGACCTGGTGCGCTCGTTCGCCCTGCCGGTCTCGGTGACCGTCATCTGTGAGCTGCTCGGCGTGCCGTACGCCGATCGCGACCGGTTCCAGTCCTGGGTGGACATCATCATGTCCACCGAGCACCCGCTCGACGTGGTGATGCGGGCCAACGGCGACCTCATGAGCTACCTCGGCGGGCTCGTCCAGCAGCGCCGTGTCGAGCCCACCGACGACCTGCTCGGCGTGCTCGTGCAGGCGCGCGACGACGGAGACCGGCTCACCGAGCAGGAGACCGTCGGACTGGCCGCGGCCGTGCTCATCGCGGGCTACGAGGTGACCGCCAACCAGATCGGCAACTTCGGCTTCGCCCTGCTGACACACCCGGAGGAGCTGCGGATGCTGCGGGAGGATCCGGGCCTCACCGCACAGGCGGTCGAGGAGATGTTGCGCGTCATCCCGCCGTCGATCGGTGAGGGGATCCCGCGGGTCGCCACCGAGGACGTCGAGCTCGGCGGGGTGGTGGTCAAGGCCGGCGAGGCCGTGCTGCCGTCGATGATGGCGGCGAACCTCGACGCCACGGTCTTCCCCGACGCCGAGCGCATGGACTTCCACCGGGCGGAGAACGCGCACCTGGCGTTCGGTCACGGCGCGCACCGGTGCCTGGGCGCCCAGCTCGCCCGGCTGGAGCTGCAGATCGTGGTGGCGACGCTGGTCCGGCGGCTGCCCGGGCTGCGGCTGGCGGTCGCGGCGGACGAGGTGCCATGGCGCCGCAACACGCTCTGGTCCGCGCCGGAGAGCCTGCCGGTGACCTGGTGACCACAGCCGGCTGAGCGCGGGCACCGGCCGGTCCCGGGCCCGACTACCGCGGGATTACCGGCCGGTTCCCGCCCGCGTGCGAGCATCGCGGCACCGGGCACGGATCGACGACGAGAACACCGACGAGAACACCGGCGAGGACTGGCGAGGATGGGCATGAGGCGACGGAGTGACAGCCCGCGGACGGGCCGGTCCGCCGTGGTGGCGGTCGCGGTGGCCGTCGTGGTGCTCACCGCCACTGCGATCTGGTGGACGGCACGGACCGCCGGACGCGACACACCCGCTGTCGCCAGCGCGACGCTGCGCGGGCTCACCGCAACCACCCGTTCGGCCGCCTGGTCCGGGATGGACGACCACCACATGGACGGCGGCAACGGTTACCAGATGCCCGCCCAGATGATGCCCGGCGCGCCCGAGGGCGACGACATGCGGCTCGGCGTCGGCATCACCCTGCGGAATTCCGGTACGTCGGTGCAGCTGTTCGACCTGCTCGCCGAGTTCCGCCTGGATGGTGGCAGCGGTGCCCCGGCTCGCCTGCACTCCGACACGTTCGGCACGCTGCCCCGGCTCGGACCGGGCAGCGCCGTCGACGGCTTCCTCTACTTCGATGCCCCGGTCCCGGCCGCGGACGACCCGCCGCTGTATCTCATCTGGCAGCGCGACGGCCGGCAGCGCCGCCTGGCCGTACCGCTGACCGGTGGCACCACCGGCCATGACCACGGGGCCTGAACCCCGCTCTCGCCCGCGATCCCTCGGCGTCCCGCCGTACGGACAGGAGTCCGCCATGCCCGAACCATCCCGCCGGACCTGGCGACTCGACCAGGACCGTCCCGTCGCGGCGCCCGCCGGGCGGCCTGCCGATGCCGTCGTGGCGTCGCGGTACGCCCTGCCGGTCTTCGTCCTCGCCTTCGGGGTGGCCCTCTGGCAACACTGGACCGTCGGGCTGACCGCGGACAGCGTCGTGGGCCACCTGCCACTTGTCCTGGGCGACGGTCTGATCCTGCTGCCCGTCGCGGCAGTGGCTCTGACCGCGGCTCTGGCCGGGCGGCATCGTCTCCGCTCCGATGCGGCAGCATTCCCGATCGAGGCCGCCCTCACCGTGCTGGCCCTGTCCGTCCTGCTCATCCCGGCGGCGACTGTGCAGGCATACGTGCACACCATCTACGCGACCGGTGCGGGACACCACGGCGCCGACGGGCTGCCGGCAGGAGGCCTCGGCGGTCTGCTCGCGTACGGCGTGGGGCAGGCGCTGCGAGCCGAGCCGGCCGTGCTCCTGCTGGCCCTGGTCGCGGTCGCGCTGCGGCATCGCGCGATCCCTTCGATCCCGGAGACGGCGATCGAACCCACCGGCCCCCGCGGGTGGCGATCCCGGACGGCCGTCGCCGGAGCCGCGTTGCTGGTCGCCGGCCTGACCAGTGTGCCCGGCACCGGCGCCTCGGCCGCCGCGCAAGGCGGCGGCAGCTGTGCCTCCTCGCCCCAGCGCGTCTTCGACCTGTACGCCATCGACGTCGACATCGTCCTGGACCGCTTCGGCGACCACGACCCGTACGGCTACATGTACGTCCTGGCCGACCGCCTCGACGAGGTGCGGGCCGAGGAGGCGGCTCTGCTGCGCGCATCCGAGCTGGACAAGGACGATCCGTCCGCCCGCAAGGTCTCCGTGGGCCTGGGCCAGGACGCGATCCAGCCCCTGGTGATCCGGGCCCGCCTGGGTGACTGCGTCGTGATCAATCTGACCAACAAGCTCACCCAGGCGCCCCGCAACGGGTTCGGCAACCCGGTGATCACCCAGCCCGGTGGGGTGCCCGCGGTCTCAGTCGATCTGGCCGGGGTCGCGTACGACGCCGCGGCCGGCAACGGCGGCCAGGCCGTCGGCAACACTCCGTCCGCGGTCATGGCGGCGCCCGGCAGCACCCGGCAGTACCGCTACTTCCTCGATCCGGCGATGGGGGAGGGGGCCCGGGTCTTCCGCAGCGGCGGTGACTCGTCCCAGCTCACCGCGCACGGGCTGTTCGGCACGTTGATCGCCGAGCCGGCGGGCTCCCGCTGGTTCGACCCCGCGACCGGCGCGGACCGCACCGACGACCGGAACTGGAGCAACTGGGAGGCGATGATCCGCCCCACCGCGGGGCCCGCCTTCCGCGAGTTCACCGTGATCTACCACGAGGTCGGCGACGAGAACTTCACCATCCGGCGGCCGCTGCGTGAGAACGACGAAGGCATCCCGATCGGCGCCGACCCCGGAGTCCCGGTCGGCGACCAGGTCCGGTACGGCCGCTCCCTGCCGATGATCGACGGACGGGACCCGACGCCCACGATCCCCAACGAGGGCGGCGGCGGCACCAACTCCTACCGGCCGGCCAGCCGCGGGATCAACTACCGCAGCGAGCCGTTCTTCCGGCGCCTGCAGCTGGAGGCGAAACGGGGCTCCGCCGCGCAGCAGGCCAACAAGTCGCTGGCCTACAGCTCCTACACGTACGGCGATCCGGCGACTCCGATGCCGCGGTCGTACCTGGGCGAGCCCACCAAGACCAGGGTCGTGCACGCCGGGGTCGAGCAGTTGCACGTCCACCACGTCCACGGCGGCGGCACCCGCTGGCGGCTGAATCCCGGCGCCGACGACACCGCGATGGACGCGGGCCTGTCGAAGGTCCCCGTCCAGAACGCCCGCTCGATCCGGCTGGACTCACAGACCATCAGCCCCACCGAGACCTTCAACCTGGAGCACGAGTGCGGTGCCGGTGGATGCCAGCAGGCCGTGGGTGACTTCCTCTACCACTGCCACATCTCCCATCACTACATCGCGGGGATGTGGGGATTGTGGCGCGTCTTCGACACCAGGCAGGACGGCCTTGCCGCACTACCGGGCGCGGCACCACCGGCCGCAGGGGTCGACTCGGCCGGGCTGCTCGGCCGCACGGTCGAGGGCAAGCGCGTCGTCCTGGCGGCGGCGCTGACCGACAGCGCGCGGCAGGTCGCGCTGGAGCAGCTCGTCGAGTCGGCGCTGCCACCGCGCGGCGCGCGCTGGGACACCGGCGACGGGCCCGACCCCGACGACGCCACCGTCTGGAACTGGGAGAAGGGTGGCACCGCCGAGGCCCCGGTCTATCTGGGCGAACCCGAGACCGACGCGGTGTGGGCCAACTACCGCTCCGCCCATCCCGGTACCCGGCCGGAGATCCTGTTCAACCCGGTCACCGGGCGCCCGGCGTACCCGATGCTCAGACCCCACCTCGGTCAGCGACCACCGTTCTCACCGAACGGGCACTCCGGCGCCCCCGGGGTCGGCGAGACCACGACCGCGAAGAAACCGGGCGCGTTGTGCCCGAGCACCGCGCCGGTCCGCCGCTACGACATCACCGCTGTGCCGGTCGCGGTCCAGTCGACCGCCCGCGAGCGGGACGAGAACGGCGAGATCTACGTCCTGAACGAGGACAAGGCCGACGTCCAGGCGGGTCGTAAACCGGTGGACCCGCTGGTGGTCCGCTCCAACGTCGGTGACTGCGTGGCCATCACGTTCGGCAGCGAGCTCAAGCCGGCGGTGCAGCAGAAGGTCAACATGCACACGCACCTGGTGCAGTTCGACCCGTTGGCCTCCGACGGCGTGGTCGCCGGATTCGCGTACGAGCAGTCGGTCTTCGACGCCAACCGGGAGAAGCGCACTCTGCAGTCGGTGGCGGACCCTCGCCGGATCACGGTGAGCACGGTGGGCCGGCTACGACCGGGTGTGTCGATCGGGGTGGGCGTCGGCCGTACCGGCGTGGAGATCCGGACGATCACCGGGATCGAGGGCACCACCCTGCTGCTCGACCGGGAGCTGAGCAACGCCCACCAGGCCGGCGAGCCCGTCACCGTCGAATTCGTGCAGTACCGCTGGTTCTCCGACGTCGACTCCGGCACCGTGTTCTGGCACGACCACGTCGACGCCATCAAGTCCTGGGCCCACGGCCTGTTCGCCGCGCACATCGTCGAACCGAAGGGCTCGACGTATCACGACCCGGTCACCGGCGCGCCGGCCCGCAGCGGCACGATCGTCGACGTGGTGAACCGCTCCGGATCGGTGGGCGTGGGCCAGTCCGGCTCCTTCCGGGAGTTCACCGTCTTCCTGCAGAACGGGCGGCGCGGACGGCAGGAGCTGGCCTCGCCACCACCCGCGGGGCTGAACCCGTTCAACGCGGGGCAGGAATGCGAGGAAGGAACCATCAATCTGAGAGCGGCGCCCCTCGGCGAGCGGATACCACCGGGCGCGACCCCGGCCGATCCGGCAACGACCGACCAGCGCCAGGAGTACAACGGCGGGCGGTGCCGGAACGCCTTCACCCGTACGGATGTACCCGGCAACTACGACGCCAGCACCACTCGCGCCACGGTGTCGACCGTCGACCCGTATGCGTTCTCGTCGGTGAAGTACGGCGACCCGGGCACTCCGCTGCTGCGGGCGTACGCGGGCGACCCGGTGGTCATCCGGACCATCGGAGTCAACGACCGGGCCGAGGCCCTGCGGGTGCAGGGACACCGCTTCCGGGTGGAGCGGTTCGCCGCGGCCGGGCAGCTGACCGACACTGCCACCACCGGGGTCTCGGAACGGTTCGACTACGTGCTCGACGGTGGCGCCGGTGGTCCCGCCCGCCAGGCCGGTGACTATCTGTACTACAGCACGCGGACGTTCGCACTGGAGAGCGGTGCCTGGGGCATCCTCCGGGTGCATGACCGGCTGCGCGGCGATCTGCGGCCGCTGCCCGGGCGGTCCGTGCCCGCGACCGGGGCCGGATTCCCGAGGCAGATCGCGGCGCCCGGCAACACCCAGGCGGAACCCGGCCCGGATCCCGCGCCGGCGTACCTGCCGGACGGCAAGGTCAATACCGCGGCCGTCTCGGGCACCGCCGATGCCTGTCCCGCCGGGGTGCGGACCACGGCGTACGACATCTCGCTGATCGACCACGCGCTTCCCACCGCGCCCTTCCCGGACACCGGCGGTGTGGTGTACGCCCTCACCTCGGACGTCGCGGCGATCCGGGCCGGGACCAGACCTCTCGAGCCCCTCGTGCTGCGGGCCAACCAGGGCGACTGCGTCAGGATCACACTGCACAACGAGGTTGCCGCGGATTCCCGGTACGGCGGCACCAGAGCCGGCCTGGACCTCGGCAAGCTGCTCCGCAACCAGCAACTGGCGGGCGGCGCCGCGGTCGGTCTCAACGCCGACACCACCGTTGCCCGGGGCGGGAGTCTGACCCTGTCCTTCTTCGCCGATCGGGAGCTGGGCACGACTGTCTTCCAGAACCTCGGCAGCACGGCGTCGCTGCGGCACGGCGCGTACGGCCTGCTGATCGTGGAGCCCCGGGGTGCCACCTGGTCGGACAGCCGCACCGGCGTCCCGCTGGGCCCCCGCCGAACCGCCACCCAGGCGATCATCCGGACGCCGGACGGCAAGAAGTTCCGGGAGTTCGCGCTCACCATGCAGAGCACTGATCAGCAGTTCTCGCGCAGCATCCAGCCGTACGCGGAACAGGTCGCGGGCAATGGGCTCAACAGCACCGTCGCGATCAACGTGCCGCCCGCGCCGGTACCGGGTGCGCCGCCGGGCACCGCCCAGAACAAGGGAACGTTCGACAAGGGGTTCAACAACCTCAACTACCGCAGCGCTCCGCTCACCAGCCGCCTCGGGCTCACGCAGTTCCCGGACGACTTCACCAAGGCCACGGTCGTCGGCTCCTACGGGACGGCGTTCAGCTCCGACCCGTACGGCGATCCGGCGACACCGGTGCTCGTCGCCGGCGAGGGTGACCCGGTGGTCTTCCGGGTGGGGATCGGCGCCTCGGACCAGTTCCACGCGTTCACGGTGAGCGGGCACTCGTTCCCGCTGGAGCCGCGCCTGCGCGGATCCGAAGTGGTCACTGCCCGGACGGTCACGGCGGGTGAGACCCTCGACGCGCCGGTCGGGCCGGCCGGTGGCGGGCCGGGTAACACCGGTGACTACCTGGTCGCCGATTCCCGGCTGCCGTTCGCCGAGGCCGGCATGTGGGGCATCCTGCGGGTGCTGCCCCGCGGTACGGCAGGCTCTCCGGCACCCCTCTGACCGGCGCCGCCGTCCGGCCTACGGACTGGTGCCGTGGAACTGCCCGACCCACACCCCCCGTTCGGGCAGTTCCACGGCACTGCCGTCTCCGCCGCCCCGGGGACGCGAAAGAGCCGGCGACCTCATGGTCGCCGGCTCTTTCGTGCGGGGATCAGGCGCTGCGGAGCATCTCCGCGACATGGAAGGCGAGCTCCAGGGACTGGTTCACGTTCAGCCGGGGATCGCAGGCGGTCTCGTAGCGGCTGCTCAGCTCCAGCTCCGAGATCTCCTGGCCGCCGCCGACGCACTCGGTGACGTCGTCACCGGTCAGTTCGACGTGCAGGCCCCCCGGATGGGTACCCAGCCGCCGGTGCACCTGGAAGAAGCCCTCGATCTCGTCGGCGATCCGGTCGAAGCGGCGCGTCTTGTACCCGGTCGCGGACTCCTCGGTGTTGCCGTGCATGGGGTCGCACTGCCAGATGACCTGGTGGCCGGTGGCGGTGACGCGTTCCACGACCCCGGGCAGCACGTCACGAACGCGGTCGGCGCCCATCCGGCAGATGAGGGTGAGGCGCCCCGGTTCACCGTGCGGGTCGAGCCGCTCGGCGTACTCGGCGGCCTGCGCCGGGGTGACCGAAGGCCCGATCTTCACTCCCAGCGGGTTGGCGAGCTGTTCGGCGAAGGCGACGTGCGCCCCGTCGAGCTGCCGGGTCCGCTCGCCGATCCAGAGGAAGTGGGCCGACAGTGAGTAGAGCCGGTCGTCGGCCAGCCTCAGCAGCCCGTGTTCGTAGTCGAGCAGCAGCGCCTCGTGGCTGGCGAACACCTCAGTGGTGTGCAGGGCGCCGTCGTGGACGCCGCACGCGGCCATGAAGCGCAGCGCTCGTTCGATCTCCGCGGTCATCGTCGCGTACCGCTCGCCGGGCGCTGTCCCGGTCAGCAACTCCCGGTTCCAGCCCTGGACGGTGTGCAGGTCGGCGAAAGCGGGATCCGCGGTCAGCGTACGGACCAGGTTCATCGTTATCCCGGAACGGGTGTACGCCTGCATCATCCGCTCGGGGTCCGGCACGCGCGCCGCCGGCGACGGTGCCAGGGAGTTGACGATGTCGCCGCGGTACACCGGCAGCCCGAGCGCGTCGATCGGGCTCGAGCGCGGTTTGGCGTACTGCCCGGCGAGCCGGCCGATCTTGACCACCGGCCGGCTCGCGGCGTGGGTCAGTACCAGCGACATCTGCAGCAAAATGCGCAGAGTCGAACGGACGTGGACCTCGGTGTTGCCCTCGAAGGTCTCCGCGCAGTCCCCGCCCTGCAACAGGAAGGCCTCGCCACGGGCCACCTGGGCCAGGCGCTCGCGGAGCCGCTCGACTTCCGCGGCCGCCACGATCGGGGGCTGTTCGCGGAGCGACTCCCGGACCCGGTGCAGCATCGCCGGCTCCGGCCAGGGCGGTTGCTGGTGGGCCGGCAATCGCATCGCCGCTTCGACCCGGGCGTGCGGTGCGGTGCTCAAGGGTACGTTCACGCTGTCAGGCTCCGTTTCTCGCGGACCGGCCGCTTTCCGCGCGTTCGGCCCAGAGTCCCGCCGGCAGGTCCCGGCGGCGTTTGACGTCGAGCTTGCGATAGACGCGGGTCAGGTGCTGCTCCACGGTGCTGGCGGTGATGTAGAGCTTGGTGGCGATCTCGCGGTTCGTGTAGCCCATCACCGCCAGCGAGGCGACCCGCCGCTCCGAGCCGGTCAGCGAGTCCAGCCCGTTGGCCGGTCCGGCGGTCACCGCGGTGTCACCGGCGTCGCGAGCGCGGTCCAGCAGCTCGTGGTACAGCGGGCGGGCGCCGCACAGGTCCGCCACGTGCAACGCCTGACGCAGCAGGAGGCGCGCGCGGCGACGCTGGTCGGGCTTGTGGTAGGCGCGGCTGAGGTCGTACAGGACGCCGGCCTGGCCGATCCGGTCGCCGCGCGCCTCGAAGATCTCCAGGGCCTCGGTCAGCAGCTGCAGACGCCGTCCCGGGGTGCTGGCGGCGGCCAGCACCCGCAGCGCCGCGGCGCGGGCCCGCGAGTCGTCGATGCCCGGCCGGCCCAGCTGGTCGAAGGCCAGCGCCCGGGCCTGATCGGCATTTCCGAGGCTCAGCCAGGCCTCGGCGGCACTGGTCCGCCACGGGACGATGCCCGGGTCGTCCAGTCCCCAGCCGCGGACCAGTTCGCCACAGCCGAGGAAATCGGCCAGGGCCGCGTGCTGCTGGCCGGTCGCCAGGTGGTACTCGCCGCGGGCGTGCAGGTAATGCAGACCGTACCGGCTCTGCAGGGCCTCCTCCGGCAGCGCGCGAGCCAGACAGCGGGCGGCGCGATCGTGCTGTCCGGCCCGGGTATGGGCCTGGACGGCTGTGGCCAGCGGCATCGCGACCGCCACTCCCCAGGCCTTGCCGGGCAGCGCAGCCAGCGCCGCCTCGGCGTGGGACACCGCACCGGCCAGGTCACCCTTGCGGAGCAGCGCTTCGGCAAGTCCGGCAGAGACGAGCGCGGTCATCGTCCGGGTGCCCCGTCGGTCGGCGTCGGCCAGGTACTGCCGGCACCAGTCCTCCACCGCGTCGCCCTGGTCGCGGTAGGTCAGCACGGCCAGCGCCAGTGCGGTGGCCTCCGCTGCCCACAGCGACGTCCGGCTCAGGTGGACGTTGCGCAGCGTCTGCCGGGCGGCGGTGACGGCGTCGCTGTGCCGGCCACGGGTGAAGAGGTCCGCCAGGCCGGCGGCCGCCCGCGCCCACGGATCGGCGCTGAGCGGATCCGGGAGGTCCGCGCCGCTGAGGCCGGCGCGACGGCGGGTCAGCGACGGATGCACCACGCCGAGCCACACATCGACGTCGGCGACCTCGGCGCTGCCGGCGTCCTGCCGGCGCAGGCGCTCCATCAGTCGCTCCGCGTCCCCGGTACGACCGTCCCACAACAGGCCCCGGATCACTGTCGGGATCTGCCGGCGGGCCAGGTGCCCGGCCGCGGCGTCGGCCGCCAGCGCGGGCCAGTCGCCGGCGGCAGCGGCCGGATTGGTCTGCCACCGGGCCTCGGCGAGCCGGGCGCCGAACTCGGCAGCCGGCCCCGGCGCCAGGCCGGCGGTCAGGGCGAGCCGCAGGCAGGCGACAGCCCGCTCCGGATCGCTGTCGAGCAGAGCGTGCTCGGCCGCCTCGCGCAGCACCGAAGGCGCCCATGGCGCTGTGGCGTCCTTGGCGGCGACGAGGTGAGCGCCCACCTCGTCGGCCGAGGCCCCGCGGGCGTGGGCCAGCTCCGCCGCCCGGCGGTACAGCTCATCACGGTCTGCGGACGAGAGGTCGGCGAGCACCGCGAGCCGGGCTGCCGGGTGCCGGAAGCATCCGCCCTGCAGGAGACCGGCGTTGTCCATGACCGAGATCGCGTGCCGGACGGCGTCGGCGTCGAGCCCGGCGAGCGGTGTCACCTCCTCGTCCGGCGCGCCGCAGGCGAGGACGGCCAGGGCGTGCGCGACCCTCAGGCAGTCGAGGTCCGCGCGGTGCAGGCAGGAGACGAACGTGCGACCGTACCGCTGCACGGTCGGTCCGGAACCGTCGAGGTCGTCCTCCAGCAGGGCCTGCAGCAGCAGCGGATTGCCGCCGCTGAGCGCGTCCATCACCGGCGTCAGCCGGCTGGCGGTGGCCCGGTCGAAGGTCCGCGCGACGAGATCGTGGATCCCGGCGGACGTCAGCGGGGCCAAGGTCATCCGGCGCGCGTACGGCAACCGGAGCAGATCCGCCGCGACCGGCCGGTCCGGGTCGGCGGTGTCGGTCAACATGATCGTCACCCGGGCTGCGCCGATCCGCCGGCCGAGATGGAACAGGCAGCGCAGGGACTGCTCGTCGGCGTGCCGCAGGTCGTCGACGCCGATCAGCAGCGGCGTATCGCCGGCCGCGGCCAGCAGAGCCGCGGCAGCGTGCGCCGCCAGCCGGACCGGATCCCCGTCGTCGTCCTCCGGCGGACCGGCTGCGCCGATCGCTTGGAGTACCTGCGTCATCACGCCCATCGGCAGGGACCGTTCCTGTGGGGCGCAGGTCGCGCTCACGAACCGGAAGCCCGCCGCGGTGGCCCGCTGTCCGGCGGCCCACAGCAGCGCCGTCCGGCCGACCGCCGGCGGCCCGTCGACGAGCACCACCTGTCCCTTCCCCGTCCTGGACATCTCGAAGATCGCGCCGAGTTCGGCAAGGTGTCCATCCCGTTCGACCAGTTCCACTTTTAGCCCCCGTAGGCCGTCCGCAGGCACCGCCGGTGCTCTGATGGAGCCCGGCGGTGCACCGAAGATCATCAGCAGTCTGTGACTGTCGACGAACGCGGCGTGTCCGCCACCGCAAGCATGGCCGGGCGCACCCCACGGTCTGCTAACTCGCGGCCCACTGGCCCGTGGTTGTGCGTTGCGGAACCGGCCCTGGTCAGGCCGTTTCCCTGGGCATCGCGGCCAGCGCCCGCGCGACTGCGGCGGGCGGCACATTGCGGACGAGCGCCGCCCCTTCCGGTCCATCAAGGACAAAAGCCAGTCCCTCGCCGGCGGCCTTCTTGTCGAAGCGCATGATGTGGATGAGCTGTTCGTCGTCCACGCCGGCCGGCAGGGACACCGGCAATCCGTACGACCGCACGACACTCAGGTGCTCGTCCACGCGGTCAGCTCCGATGCGGCCGAGCAATCCCGCCAGCCGGCCCGCGAAGACGGTGCCGATGGCGACGGCCTCACCGTGGCGTACCGCGAACTCCGTGCCGACTTCGATCGCGTGTCCCAGCGTGTGCCCGTAGTTCAGCAGGTGGCGCAGGCCGGTGTCGCGCTCGTCCGCCGCGACGATCTGCGCCTTGCGGGCCACACTGGCGGCGATCTTGTCGCTCAGCGGCAGCTCGCGCAGATCGCCGGCGCCGATGAAGTGGCAGCGGGCGATCTCGCCGTAGCCGTTGATCCATTCCCGCTGCGGAAGCGTCTCGAGGTAGTCGGTGTCGCAGAGCACGGCGCGGGGCTGCCAGTACGCGCCGACCAGGTTCTTGCCCTCCGGCAGATTCACCGCTGTCTTCCCGCCCACACTCGCGTCCACCTGGGCGAGCAGCGACGTCGGCAGGTGAATCACCGGGATGCCGCGGTGGTACAGGGCCGCGGCCAGACCGACGGTGTCCGTTGTGGTTCCGCCGCCGCAGGAGACCACCACGTCGTCGCGGCCCAGTCCGAAGCCGGCGAAATGACGGCACAGCTCGGCGACAGCGGCGAGAGTCTTGTTCTGTTCACCGTCCTGGGCGGCCACGAAGGCGGTTGGCAGACCGGTGTCGGGCACCCACTGCGCCGGGCGGGCGGAGACCACCACCACCCGGCGGGCGCCGGTGCGCGCGACCTGCTCGGGGAGCGTGTGCCGCACCCCCGGCCCGATCGTCACCTCGTACGACCGTTCGCCGAGGGCCACCTCGACGCGGCGGTGCCCGACGCTCTGGGGTGCGGTGCTCTTCGTCAAGTGATCTCATCCTTAGGTGCGACGGGTGTTCTGGTCTCGTTCGGTCATTGCAGCGTCCGGGCGAGCAGCACGGCGCCGTGCAGGGAGGACCCGCCGCCGTGATCGGCGGGCCGCACCGGGGCGGCCGGGTGACCGGCGCGGGTCTGTTGCTCGCACTGCCGCGCCACGGTTTCGGCGAAGCCCGGCAACCCAGCCGCGAAGCCGCCGCCGATGACGACCAGTTCCGGCCGTACGAGCTCGGTCACCCCGATGATGGCCGTGCCCAGCGCCGCGCAGGTCTCCTCGACGGCGGCGACCGCCCACCCGGTGCCGTCGGCCCAGGCCGACCGCAGCGTGGCGTAGTCGATCTCCCGGCCCGTGGTGGCCGAGGCGCGGCGCAGCGTCGCCGGCCCCGAGGCGTACGCCTGCAGGCACCCGGCGCGCGAGCAGTCGCAGCGCCGGCCGCCCCGCTCGATCACCAGATGGCCGATCTCGCAGGACCCGCGACCCGGGCCGGGCAGGCCGCGCCCGGCCGAGATGATCCCGCCGCCCACCCCGGTGCCGACACCGAGGTAGACGAGGTTCCGGACGCCGGCCCGGTCCGCCTCGGCCAGGGCGGCGACATCACCGTCGTCGGCCCAGGACACCAGCGCGCCGGGCACCAGGGAGTTCAGCAGGCCATCGAGTTCGAGGCCCAGCCAGGACGGTCGGCCGGGCCAGGACGTGACCAGACCGTGCTCGACGGTCGCCGGTAGGGCCACGCCCACGGCTGCGATGTCTGCGGGGGAGGACCGGACCAGCCCGAGGACGTGCGCCGCCAACGCGGCGGCGTCCTGCTCCGCGGTCGCGGCAGGCGCCCAGTCGAACCTGCTCTCCAAGGGACGATGCCCGGCGATCTCGGCGCGGAGTGCGACCTTCGTGCCGCCGATGTCAATTCCGAGAAAGCCCTCCGAGCCACGCATGCCCCGAGACTCCCAGCAGTGCGGCAACGGGCCGGTCACCCTCCGCACATCCCGGTGGAACTGCGCTTCGGCCGAGCCGGCCGGTGGACCTCACCGGGACCGCATGATCCGGCGCATCGGTGCCGGGTCGCTGCTCCGCCGTTGCCACTCGCGCGGATAGCCCAGTGACACCTCTTCGAACCGCACGCCGTCGTAATGCGTCGTGCGAGGTATGTGCAGGTGGCCGTAGACCGCCGCGGCGGCCCGGTACCGCAGGTGCCAGTCAGCGGTGCGGTCGGTGCCGCACCACTGGGCGAACTGCGGATACCACAGCACGTCGGTCGGCTGCCGGACCAGCGGCCAGTGGCTGACCAGTACGGTGCGCAGCGCGGGATCCGTGGCGTCGAGCCGGCTGCTGGTCTCGTCCAACCGCGCCCAGCACCACGACTCCCGGTCCGGGTACGGGTCCGGATGCAGCAGCATCTCGTCGGTGCAGACGACCCCGGCCTCGTACGCGAGCTTCAACGACTCCTCCTTGGAGGTCACGCCCGGCACCCGGAACGAGTAGTCGTAGAGCAGGAACAGCGGCACCACCAGGACCGGCCCGTCCGCTCCGGGCCAGACCGGGTAATCGTCCTCGGGGGTGAGCACACCGTTGTCGCGGCACATCCGCACCAGCGCGCGATACCGGTCCTCGCCGCGCAGTGTGACCGGGTCGCTGGGGTGGGTCCAGAGCTCATGGTTGCCGGGTGCCCAGATGACGGTGGTGAACCTCTCTCTCAGCAGGCGGAGGGTGCGTTCGATGTCGCCGAACAGGTCGCCCACGTCGCCGGCCACGATGAGCCAGTCGTCGTCGGACTCCGGGCGGAGGCGATCGACGACCGTGCGGTTCTCGGCGTACGACACGTGCAGATCGCTGGTCGCGAACAGTGAGGCGCTCATGGCGTCATTGTCCTCGCGGCTGATGCGAGATTCGATTGCGCGTTGGGCGGCACGGCTGGACATGATCGGGGTGATGACCGGCCATCCGCTGGCGCACGAGTGGCAGACGCGGCACCGGCCGCCCGCCGCGGATGTCGAAGGCATGCGGGTCGACCTGGCCGGCCTGGCGAGGATCCTGGACCGGCCGCGGCCGGCCTCAGGCGGCGAGCCCGCCGATGAGCAGGTCGACGATGCGGACGGCGAGGTCATGCACCTCGTCGGCGCTCTGGTCGTCGATCCGGCGGTACCACATGTCGACCGCGTTGAGGTTGCTCAGCAGGGTCCGTGCGGCCAGGCCCGGGTCCACCGGCCGCAGTGAGCCGTCCGCGATCCCCGCGACCACGGCGGCGTGGAACATCTGCTCGTAGTCGCTGCGGAGCCGGTTCAGGTCCTTCAGGGCCTCGATCTGGCGCGTCTTCAGCGCCGCGGACACCTCACCGCGTACGGCCTGGTGGACGACGTGGTGGTAGGCCAGGGCCTCCATCAGGTTGAGCAGGTGGGCGGTCGACATGGCCACCAGCCGGTCGCGGGCGGTGCCGGGCCCGGCGGTGTACGGCTCGACGCGTTCGCGGACCCGGCGCATGCCCTCGCCGTAGACCGCCAGGAAGATGTCGAACTTCGACCGGAAGTGGTAGTAGATCAGGCCCTTGGTGGCCCGCACGTCGCGGGCGATGTCGTCGATCGTGGTCCCGGCGAAGCCGTTGCGCATGAACGCCTCGGCCGCCGCGTCGAGGATCTTCGCGCGGACGTCGGCGGCCACTTCCGGGGTCGCGCTCAAGGGGCACCTCCTGGTCCGCGGCCAGCCTATCCGGTCCGATCGCGACTGTGACCGTTGACACAATACATCGATGGTCATAACGTAATACTCAGTAGTATGCCTGATCAGCGAGCTTACGCGGAGGCATCGCATGACGGACGCCAGGGCCGCACAACACGAGCCGGCCACCAGGAAAGCGATGGTCCGGCTGCTGCCGATCATCGGTATCGCCTACTTCATGTCCTACGTCGACCGGACCAACGTCGCCCTCGCCAAGACAGCGCTGGAGGCCGACATCGGGATCAGCGCCGCCGCCTACGGCCTCGGCGCCGGCCTGTTCTTCGTCAGCTACGCGTTGCTCGAGGTGCCGAGCAACCTGGTGCTGTACCGGGTCGGTCCGCGGGTGTGGATCACCCGGATCGCGATCAGCTGGGGCGCGGTGTCCGCCGCCATGATGTTCGTGCAGAACGAGGCATCGTTCTACGTGCTCCGCCTGCTGCTCGGCGCGGCCGAGGCGGGCCTCTTCCCGGCCCTGATGTACATGGTGACGCTCTGGTTCTCCCAGAAGCACCGCGTCACGATGGTCGGCCTGATCTACACCGCACCCTGCATCGCCATCTTCATCGGTTCGCCGATGGGTGGTGCCCTCATGGAACTGGACGGCGCCGGCGGCCTGCACGGCTGGCAGTGGATGTTCCTGATCGAAGGACTCGTCACGATCCTGGTCGGCGGACTGGTCTGGTTCGCCCTGCCGGACCGCCCGGGCGACGCGAAATGGCTCACGCCGCAGGAGGCGGCGGTCCTGTCCGAGCAGGCCGTCGGCAACGACGCCCCCTCAGCGACCCGGGTACGCGGCAACCTGCGGCTGGCCTTCGGTCGTCCGGTGATCCTCGTGCTCGCCGCGATCTACTTCGTCAACCAGGCGATCAGCTCCGGCGTGGGCTTCAACTTCCCGGCCGTACTGCAGGCACTCGGTCTGGACAGCTCGTTCCTGATCGGTGTCGTGGCCGGCAGCGGCGGCATCGCGGGCCTGGCGGGCGTGCTGCTCTTCCCGTGGCTCAACCGCCGGTACGGCCACGAGGTGCTGCTCATCGGCATCTGCGCGGGCGCCACGCTGCTGATCATGACCGGCTTCCTGCTGTCCACCAACGCGGTCTGGCGGGTCGTGCTGATCTTCCTGTCCAGCTTCTTCGCCCTCGGCACCCTGCCGTTGTTCTGGTCCGTGGCCATGTCCCGGATGTCGGGGCTGCTGGCCGCGGCGGGGCTGGCGTTCATCAACACGCTGGGCATCACCGGCGGCTTCGTCGGACCCTTCGTGTACGGCCGCATCGAGGACGCCACCGGCAGCTTGTTCGCCCCGTACTACGTGATCGCCGGGGCGGCGTGTGCGGGCCTCGCGCTGGTGCCCGTGCTGGCCCTGGCGATACGGCGGGAGAAGGCGCCGGGTGACGGCACGCCCGCCGTACCGGATGAGACCGTGGCCGAACCGGCCCAGCCATGATCCGTCAGGTTGTGGTCGGCAGTGCCCTCGGTGCTCTGATCCTGGCCGCCGCACCCTCACCTCCACCTGCCTCCGCCGGCCCGGCCCCGGTCCGCTGGACGCCGTGCGCCGCCGGCTTCGCATGCGCCACCGTGTCCGTGCCGCTGGACTACGACAGGCCACGCGGCGAGCAGATCAGCATCGCGCTGACCCGGATGCGCGCCACCGATCCGGCGCGGCGCATCGGTTCCCTGGTCGTCAACCCGGGTGGGCCGGGCCTCTCCGGGGTCGCCTTCGTCCAGGCCAACTTCCGGGACCTGCCGGCCGAGCTGCGGGCCCGCTTCGACATCGTCGGCTTCGACTCACGCGGTCTGGCCGGCAGCACGGCGCTGCGGTGCTATGACACCGCCGAGCAGGCCCGGGCCGATCGTCCGCCGTTCCTCTATCCGGAGACACCGGCTGAGGAACGCATCTGGCGGCGCGCCGACGACAAACTGTCAGCCGCGTGCGCCGAGCAGGGCGGCCCGATCCTCGACCACATGTCGAGCGCGGACGTCGCCCGCGACCTCGAGCGACTTCGGGTTCACCTGAGCGACCGGAGGCTGACCTATCTCGGATATTCCTACGGTTCACTGCTCGGGCAGACCTACGCCAACCTGTTCCCGGCGAAGTTCCGCGCCCTGGTGATCGACGGCGTGATCGACCCGGTGGTGGCCACCCGGGGCCCCCGCGGCGCGGCCCGGACGACGCCGACCGCGTCCCGGATGGCTGCCGCCGACGGCGCCGGCCGGACCCTCGACGAGTTCTTCCGGGTCTGTGACGCGGCCGGCGCCGCGTGCGCCTTCTCGGGGCGGTCGAGCGCCCGCTTCGCGCGGCTGGCCGGCAAGCTCAAGACGGGCCCACAGACGATCATCGACCCCGCTACCGGACGGCCGAGAACCTTGAGCTACAACGATCTGATCGGTGTCGCCCTGGGAGCGGTGTTCAACGCGGGGAGCTGGCCCGGCCTGGGGTCCTTCCTGGCGGACGTGGAGAAGCAGCTGTCGCCGGCGGCCCCACGGACGACCACCGGCTCGGCAGAGGAGCAGAGCCTCGCGGCCGGGAAGAGCGCGGCGGGCGAGAAGAGCCCGGCGCACGAGATGTATCTGAACGAGGTGGAGGGCAAGCCAGGCGTAGCCTGCTCCGACACGGTCAACCCCCGCTCCTTCCGCACCTGGCAGACCGCCGCCGACCGCGCCGAGCGGCAGTACGGCTACTTCGGCCGCATCTACACCTGGGTGTGGAGCCAGTGCCGCTCCTGGCCGACCAGTGCCCGCCAGGACAGCTACCACGGGCCGTGGACCACACCGACAGCCGCGCCCGTGCTGATCGTCGGCAACTACTTCGACCCGGCCACCCCCTACACCGGCGCCGTCGGCGCCGCGCGGCTGCTGCCCAACTCGCGCCTGCTGTCCTACGCCGGCTGGGGACACGTCGCCTTCCACCTGCAGCGCAATTCCTGTGTGGACGCTCACGTGAGCCACTACCTGCTGACCGCGAGGCCGCCCGCACCGGGCACGGTGTGCCGCCCGGACCCGCCCTTCCCGCCCTCACCGGCCCGATGAGCACCGAAGGGTTCGATCCCGGCCGCCTCCTGAGGATCGATCGGCACTTCCGCCGGTACGTCGACGACGGTCGGCTCCCCGGCTGGCAGATCGTGGTGACCCGGCACGGCCGGATCGTCCACGGCAGCGTCTACGGCCACCGCGACCTGGCGGCCGGCACGCCGGTCGAGGACGACACGCTGTGGCGCATCTTCTCCATGACCAAGCCGATCACGTCGGTCGCGGCGATGAGTCTGTGGGAGGAGGGCCGGTTCCAGCTGACCGATGAGATCAGCCGGTGGCTCCCGGCCTTTGCCGACATGCGGGTGTACGACAAGGGTTCCGCGCTCAAGCCGTTCACGGTCCCCGCCGTGGAGCCCATGAGGATCTGGCATCTGCTGAGCCACACCGCCGGACTCACCTACGGTTTCCTGCACACCTCGGTGGTCGACCGGCTGTACCGCGCGGCCGGATTCGACCTGGCGGACCCGGGCCTGGATCTGGCCACGACGGTCGACCGGTACGCGGACCTGCCGTTGCTGTTCCAGCCGGGCACCGCCTGGGGCTACTCGGTCGCCACCGACGTGCTGGCCCGGCTCGTCGAAGTGGTGGCCGGGCAGGACTTCGACACCGTTCTCCAGGAACGGGTCCTCGCCCCGCTGGCCATGACCGAGGTGCGGCGCTGGGTTCCGCCGGCCGACGCCGCGCGACTCGCCACGCTGTACACCGCCGATCCCGTCACCGGTCGGCCGGTGCCGGCCGAGGAGCTGGGCCGGCAGGCACTGCGACCACCCGTCCTGCGCGCCGGCGGTCACGGGCTGATCTGTACCGCCGCCGACTACCACCGCTTCACCCAGATGCTGCTGAACGGCGGCGAACTCGACGGCCGGCGGATCCTCGGCACCCGGACCGTACGGCTGATGACCCGCAACCACCTGCCCGGCGGTCAGGACCTCGCCGCGCTGTCGACCGGCGGTTTCGCGGAGACGTCGCTGGCCGGGGTGGGCTTCGGTCTCGGCTTCGCCGTCACCCAGGACACCGGGCCCGGCCGTTCCGCCAACAACGCCGGCGAGTTCTTCTGGGGCGGGGTCGCGAGCACCGCGTTCTGGGTCGATCCGGTGGACCGGGTGACCGCGATGTTCTTCACCCAGCTCATGCCGTCGAGCACCTACCCCCTGCGCCAGCAGCTGAGTCAGCTGGTCTACTCAGCGCTGGTGGACTGAGCGCCCACGCCGGCCGCTGTGAGATCGATGTCCGGCGTCATGACCATCTTGAGGGCCAGCTGGGCGGTGAACTCGCCCAGCTGCCCGGGGGAGTCCGAGCCGTCGAGGCGGTACCACCGGATCAGGTCGATGCCCAGCGAGAGGATGGCCCGGGAGACCCGCTTGACGTCGATGTCGGCGAAGACACCGGTGCTGACGCCGCGCTCGACCGCGGCCCGGAAGACGACGTTCGTCTCGTGCCGCAACTCGACGATCTCCTCGTAGTGCTCAGCGGAGAGCCCGGCGAGCTCGTACTGGCTGACCCGCGCGGCGACGTGGTGGCGGGCGTGCCACTCGGTGTAGCGGGCGACCAGGGCGCGGAGGTGGCGTACGGGGTCCTCGACGGTCAGCACGGCCGGCTCGCTGACGTAGCTGAGCACCCGCCGGTGCGCGGTCCGGATGATCTCGAAGAGGACGTCCTCCTTCGACGGGAAGTGGACGTACAGAGCGCCCGGGCTGAGGCCGACGCCGCTGGAGATGTCGCGGGTGGTGGTCGCGTGGAAGCCGTTCGAGGCGAAGCAGCGCACCGCCGAGGTGAGCAGCTTGCGCGGCACTTCGCCCCGGGAGGTGTCCCAGAGCGTCGGGGACTCGTCGTCCAGCTCGGGGAGTCCTTCCAGGTCCTGGGTGGTGAAACGGGCCTGCCGTCGCTTCGCCATCGGGTGACCGCCTTCTTTCCTCGCCGCTGCGGCGACCCTACGCACCCCGTGTGGCGGTACGAATCCGCCCAGGTGCTCCGTTTCCCGGCTGTCACCTCGGTGTGACGGTTGACACACGCAGATTACCAGGTAACTATGCGCTTAGTAAGCGGGCGCCACCGGCCGCGGACGACTCCGAAGGAGAGCCAATGATGCGGAATCGATCACTACGGGCCGGACTTCTGATCGGTGCCCTGAGCACGGCGCTGGCCGCCTCGGCCTGCGGCGGCGGCTCGTCCGGCGCGGGCACCGCCGCCGGTGGTGGCGGGACCCAGGGCAAGACCATCGCCTTCGTCGGCTACGGCGATGCCAGCCCCTGGGGCGCCGCCTACAACAAGACCTTCAAGGCCGAGCTGGCCTCGTCCGGCGTGAAGATCAACGATCTCACCAGCATGGACGCCGGCACCCAGGTGCAGAACTTCAACCAGGCCGTCTCGCAGAAGCCCAGCCTGATCGTCGCTGCGTTGTGGGACACCACCGCGACGGTGGTCCCGATCCAGAAGGCCAAGCAGGCCGGGGTGCCCGTCCTCATCGTCGACGGCCGGCCCGACCCGGCGGTCCAGGACGACGTGATGTCCGTGCTCTCCGACAACGTGAAGCTCGGTGAGTTCGCGGCGCAGAACATCATCGAGGGGCTCAAGGCCCAGGGCCGGGCCTCCGGCAAGGTGATCGTGCTGTCCGGCACCAAGGCCATGCTGGTCACCCAGGACCGGATGAGCGGCTTCGGCAAGGTGATGGCCACCGCCGCGCAGTACCAGGTGATCGAGGACCAGGACACCAACTGGGACCCGACGGCCTCCGGCAAGGTCGCCCAGCAGCTGTTCGCCAAGCACGGCTGCGACGGCATCCAGGCCGCCTACGGCATGGCCGACTACATGGCCCTGCCGATCGTGCAGGCCGCGAAGCAGGCCGGGTGCAAGGTCGGCGGGACCGACGGGTTGGTCGTCACCGGCGGCAACTGCTTCAAGGCCGGCATCGCGGCGATCAAGACCGGCGAGATGTACGGCACCGCGACCGAGGATCCGATCACCATCGCCAAGCAGACCGCCTCCTACGTCACCCGCTACTTCAAGGGCGAGAACCCGCCGAAGAGCGAGCTGGTCAAGGAGGACCGCGTCACCAAGGCGACCATCGCGCAGTTCGAGGAACAGTGCAGCCAGGCGTGAGCGGGCCGCTGGTCGTCGTCGATGCCCTCGCCCGCAGTTTCGCCGGCGTCCCGGCGGTGCGGGAGGTCTCCTTCACCGTCGGGGCGGGCGAGATCCATGCCCTGTGCGGGCACAACGGCGCCGGCAAAAGCACGGTCGTCAAGATGCTGTCCGGCCAGCTGGCGCCGGACGCCGGCCGCATCGTGCTCGACGGGGAGCAGGTCGACCTGCGCAGCCGCCAGGTGGCGCAGCGCCTCGGGGTGGCCCTGGTGGACCAGGAGCTCAGCGTGGTCCCCGCGCTGAGCGTGCTGGAGAACATGAGCCTCGGCGACATCGACGCCCCGCTGGTCACCCGCCGCCGGGCCGCGGTGCGCCGGTGCCGGGAGCTGCTCGACGACATGGGTCTCGACCGGCTGCGGCCCGGCCAGCTCGTCGCCACGCTGAGCATGGGCGAACGCCAGCTCGTCGAGATCGCCAAGGCGCTCAGCCAGCGGGCCCGGGTGGTCATCCTGGACGAGCCGACCGCCACGCTCAGCGACGTGGAGAGCCGGCGGGTCTTCGCCGCGGTACGCCGGGTGGCGGCCCGCGGTTGCGCCGTCATCTTCGTCTCGCACCGCCTGCCCGAGGTCCTCGAGCTCTGTGACACCGTCACGGTGCTGCGCGACGGCCGCCGGGTCGTCACCGCCCCCGCGGCCGACCTGACCGTGGACCGTCTGATCGTGCACATGCTCGGCGAGGCGCCGCACCGCCTGGAGACCTCCCGGCGGCCCGACCCCGACCTCACCCACGCGCTGCGGATCGAGCAGCTGCGGGTGCCGGGACGGCTCGCGGACTTCACCCTGACCGCGCGGGCGGGCCGGATCTACGCGCTGGCCGGACAGCTCGGCAGCGGCGCGTCGGACGTGCTGCGGGCCGTCGCGGGCCTGCACCCCCGGGCGACCGGACGCGTCGAGCTGCGCGACCGCGCCGTGCCGTTCCGCAGCCCGGTCGGCGCGGCCCGCGCGGGGATCGCGTTCGTGTCCAACGACCGCAAGGGCGAGGGCCTGTTCCTGGACAAGCCGGTGGCGGGCAACCTCGTGGCCACCCGGTTGGACCGGCTGGGCCGGGGCGGGCTCGTCGCCGCCGGACGCGAACGCCGTACCGCCCGGTCGCTGGCCGAGCTGGCCGGCCTGCCGCCGGACCGGCTGGCCGACCCGGTGCTCGCGCTCAGCGGCGGCAACCAGCAGAAGGTGTTCGTCGGCCGGTCGCTGGGCCGGCCGGACGTACGGGCGCTGCTGCTGGACGAGCCGACCCGGGGCGTCGACATCGGCGGCCGGGCGGCCATCCACCGGTTGCTGCGCGACGCCGCCGAGGCCGGTCTGGTGGTCGTCTTCGCCTCCACCGAGCTCGAGGAGCTGCTGGAACTCGGCGACGTCATCCTCACCATGCGCGACGGCCGGGTGGTCGACACTTACCCGGGCGGGGCGGACGGCGCGGTGCTCATGCGGGACATGACCGAGGGGAAGGACGCGGCATGATGAGCCTCCTGGCGGCGCCACCGGCCGCCGCCGCCCGGGTACGGCGGGCGCGGCCCGGCTCACTGGCCGTGGCGCTGACCGTCCTCGTGGTGGTGCTGCTGCCGGTCGCGGTGACCACGGAACGCTTCCTCACCCTGGGCAACGCCCGCGCCATCCTGGCCTCGGCCGCGCTGGTCGGCATCACCGCGATCGGGGCGACGCTGGTGATGATCGCCGGGTCGGCGGTCTCGATGGCGGCCTCGCAGACGGCGACGGTCGTGGCCATGGTCTTCCTCGCGACGCTGGGCCAGGGCCTGCTCGGGGCCACGCTGCTGGCCCTGCTCACCGGCGTCGTCCTCACCGCCGTCCAGGGTCTCGCGGTCGGCTACTGGGAGGCCAACCCGATCGTGCTGACCATCGCCGCCGGGTTCGCGATCGGCGGCGGCGCGATCTGGTTCAGCGGCGGCACCCCGGTCAGCGCCGCGTCCGATGGCTTCGACGTCCTCAACGCGACGCCGCTGGGGCTGCCCCTCGCGGTCTACGTCCTGCTGGTGCTGGCCGTGCTGGCCGAGTGGATCCTGCGGCGCACCACGGCCGGGCGGCAGCTGTACCTGGTCGGGGAGAACCGCGCCGCGGCCCGGGCGGCCGGCCTGCCGGTGGGCCGGGTGACGGTGGTCGCCTGGGCGTTCTTCGGCCTGTGCCTGGCTGTCACCGGTGTCTTTCTGGCCGCGTTCAACACCAGCGCCACCACCAATCTCGCCGGGACGCTCACGCTGGACGCCATCGCCGCGGTCCTGGTCGGTGGCACCGCCATCGCCGGCGGGAAGGGTTCGGCGCTGCGCACACTCGGCGGGGCTGTGCTGATCTCGGTCATCTCCGACGTCCTGCTGCTGCGCGGCTACTCGACCGGGGTGCAGATTCTGGTGAAGGGAATCCTCGTGCTCGCTGTCGTGGTCCTCGTCCATGTCCGGGGCCGGCGATGAGGCCCGCGCTGAGGCAGGAGCGGATCGTGCCCGCCGCGGCGTTGCTGCTGGTGGTGGTCGCCTTCGTGCTCACACCGCTGGGCACCGGCCTGCCGCTGACGACGTTCGACGTCTACAACGCCCTGCAGGGCTTCGCCCAGATCGGCCTGCTCGCGCTGGCCATCGGCCTCACGATGATCGCCGGCGAGTTCGACCTGTCGGTGGTGGGCACCTACGCCGTCGGCGGGATGATCGCTGTGCAGGCCGGCCAGTCCTCAGCGGTGCTCGGGCTGCTGGTCGCGGTCGCCGTCGGTGCCGCGGTCGGAGCCGTCCAGGGCGCGCTGATCGCCTGGCTGCGGGTGCCGTCGGTGCCGGTGACGCTGGCGGCGTACATCGCGCTGCTCGGGCTCGCGTACGCGATCTCCGGTGGTCTCAGCGTCACCTTCACCAACCGGGCCGCGACCCTCTGGGTCGACCACACGATTGCCGGCGTCTTCTCGCCACGAAGTCTGGTCACGCTGGCCGCCTTCGTGCTCGTGGCGGTCGTGCTCGGCGGCACCCGGCTCGGTGCGGAACTGCGCGCGATCGGCGGCGACCGCCGGGCCAGCCGGGTCGCCGGGGTCCGGGTCGAGCGCAAGCTGGTGCTGCTGTTCACCACCTCGGGCACGCTCGCGGCCCTCGGCGGCGCGCTGCTGAGCTTCAGCTTCGCCTCGGCGAACCCCGACCCCGGGCTCCGGCCGCTGCTCATCGCCGCCGTCGCCGCGCTGCTCGGCGGGGCGTCGCTGGCCGGCGGGCGCGGCACTGCGGCCGGGCTGCTCGCCGGTGCGCTGTCGGTGGCGCTGCTCGCCCAGATCGTGGCCGTCGCCTACCTGCCGGACTACTCGACCCAGCTGTTCTACGCGGCGCTGTTGGCCGTGGTCGTGGCCATCGACTCGCCGGGCCTGCGCCGAGGGCTGGCACGCCTCCGGGCCCGGACCAGGCCGGTGGGGGCGTGATGGGCAATCTCAGTTTCGACTTCTCCGGGCGTACGGTGCTGGTCACCGGGGGCGCCCGCGGCGTCGGCCGCGCGATCGGCGAGCACTTCCGGGCGGCCGGCGCCGCGGTCTACCTGGTGGACGTCGAGCCCGAGGTCGTCGCGGCGACCGCGGCCGAGGTCGGGGCGGTGGGCCTGGCCGCCGACGTCAGCGACAGCGCCCAGGTCGACGCCGTCGTGGCCCGGGTGGTGGCCGAGACGGGCCGGATCGACGTGCTCGTCAACAACGCCGGGATCCTGCGCGACGGCGTGGTGTGGAAGCTCAGCGACGGCGACTACGAGGCCGTGATGGCGGTGCACGCGGGCGGGACCTTCCGGTTCACCCGGGCGGCCGTGCCGCACTTCCGCCGGCAGAACCGGGGGCGGATCATCAACGTGACCTCGTACACCGGGCTGCGCGGCAATCCGGGCCAGTCGAACTACGCGATGGCCAAGGCCGGGATCATCGGCTTCACCAAGACCACCGCGAAGGAGCTGGCGCGGTTCGGCACCACCGTCAACGCGATCTCACCGAACGCGCGGACCCGGATGATCGCCTCGGTCCCGCCCGGCAAGCTCGCCGAACTGACCGGGGCGATCCCGATGGGCCGCTTCGCCGACACCTCCGAGATGGCGGCCGCCGTGGCGTTCCTGGCCTCCGACGAAGCGTCCTACATCACCGGTGTCGTCCTGCCGGTCGACGGAGGACTCTCTTTGTGACCCACAGCGAAGGAGCACGACATGAGTGACTCACCAGGCAGCACGGAGCCCACCACCGTGGTCTCGGACGCCCACTTCCTGGAGGCGCCCCGCTGGCACGAGGGCCGGATCTGGTTCTCCGACTTCTACGGCTACCGCGTCTCGTCGGCCGCCGAGGACGGCTCGGACCTGCGCGTGGAGGCCGAGGTGCCGGGGCAGCCGTCCGGGCTGGGCTGGCTGCCCGACGGGCGGCTGCTGATCGTGGCCATGACCGAGCGCCGGGTGCTGCGCCGGGAGCACGACGGCACGCTCGTCACCCATGCCGACCTTTCCCCGTACGCCAAGGGCCTCGCCAACGACATGTGCGTGGACGCGCAGGGCCGCGCGTACGTGGGCAACTTCGGTTTCGACCTGATGGCCGGCGCCCCGATCGAGCCGACCTCGCTGCACCGCGTCGACCCCGACGGCACCGTCACCGAGGTCGCCGACGACCTGTGGTTCCCCAACGGCAGCGCGATCACCGCCGGCGGCGTCCTGCTGGTCGTGGAGACCTTCGGCGACCGGGTCAGCGCCTTCGACCTCACCGCCGACGGCCGGCTGACGAACCGCCGGGTGTGGGCCGAGTTCGGGCCGCTGCCCACCGACCGCTCGCTGGAGAAGACGCTGCCGGCGCTGACCGTCGCCGGGGACGGCGCCTGTCTGGACGCCGAGGGCGCGCTGTGGATCGCCGACGCGACCGGCAGCCGCCTGATCCGGGTGACCGAGGGCGGCACGATCACCGACGAGATCCGCCCCGGCACCCCGGTCTACGCCTGCGGCCTGGGCGGGTCCGACGGCCGCACCCTGTACGCGTGCGCCGCGCCGGACTTCCACGACGAGGCCCGCAAGGCCGCCACCGAGGCCCGCCTGCTCGCGATCCGCGTCGACGTCCCGGCCGCCTGAGCCATGCGCGGGCTGATGCAGGACCGGGCTCTCGACGTCGGCATGCTGATGCGCCGCGCCGAGGGACTGTTCGCGCGCAAACGGGTGGTCACCGCCACCGCGGCCGGCGAGGTCACCGCCACCTGGGGCGAGGTCGTCGCCCGGGCCCGGCGGCTGGCCGGTGTCCTCGAGCTGCTCGGCGTGCCGCCCGGAGCCCGGGTCGGGACCTTCGGGTGGAACTCCCAGCGCCACCTGGAGCTCTACTTCGCGGTGCCGAGCGCGGGACGCGTGCTGCACACGCTCAACCACCGGCTCTTCGCCGCCGAGCTGACCGGCATCCTGGCCGACGCGGCCGACGACGTGCTCTTCGTCGACCGGTCCCTGCTGCCCACGGTGTGGCCGGTGATCGGGCCGGCCCCCACCGTCCGGCATGTCGTGGTCATGGACGACGGCGGCGACGAGCCGATCCCGGACGACGCCCGGGTGCTCGACTACGAGGATCTCCTCGCCCGGGTGCCGCAGCCGGTGGCCCCGGCCGTCGTCGCCGAGGACGACGCCGCCGGCCTGTGTTACACGTCGGGCACGACCGGGCGGCCCAAGGGTGTGCTCTACAGCCACCGGTCCGTCGTGCTGCACACCATGGCCCTGCTCGCGGCCGACAGCTTCGCGATCAGCGAGCGTGACGTGATCATGCCGATCGTCCCGATGTTCCACGTCAACGCCTGGGGACTGCCGTACGCCGCCGCGATGGCCGGGGCCGGCCTGGTGCTGCCGGGTCCGCGGATGAGCCCGGACGCGCTCGCGGCGGCGCTGACCCGGCACCGGGTCACGTTCACCGCGGCCGTACCCGCGATCTGGCGTGCTCTGGTGCCCCGGCTGCCCGGGCTCGACCTCTCGGCGCTGCGGATGACCGTCAGCGGTGGCAGCGCACTGCCGGTCTCGCTGGCCCGGGAGTACGAGGACGCCGGTGTCACGCTGAGCAGTTCGTGGGGGATGACCGAGACCAGCCCGCTGGTCACCTGCGCGCGGCTCGCGACGGTCCACGACGGGCTCGACGCCACCGCCCGGCGTGAGGTGCTGTGCTCACCCGGCCGCCCGGTCCCGCTGACGGAGGTGCGGCTCGTCGGTGAGGACGGCACCGTCGTGGCCCACGACGGCAGCACGCCGGGAGAGGTGCAGGTCAGCGGGCCGACCATCGCGGCCGGATATTTCGGCGCCGGGGCCGGCGAGGCGAACCTGACCGCCGACGGCTGGCTGCGCACCGGCGACATCGCCACGATGGACGCGGACGGCTACCTGCGGATCGTCGATCGCACCAAGGACCTCGTCAAGTCGGGCGGGGAATGGATCTCGTCGGTCACGCTGGAGAACGAGATCATGGCGCACCCGGACGTGCTCGAGGCCGCCGTGGTCGCCGTACCCGATGAGCGGTGGGGTGAGCGCCCCCTGGCGTGCGTGGTCGTCACCCCGGGCCGGGCCCTCACCGCCGATGATCTGCGGGCGCACCTCGCCGGCCGGGTGGCCTCCTGGTGGGTGCCCGACGAGTTCCGCTTCGTGGCCGAGATCCCCAAGACCGCCACGGGCAAGTTCGCCAAGGTGGCGCTGCGCCGGCTGACCGGTCAATGAGCAGCCGCGTACGCCGCTGACGCGATGGCCTCGTGCCCGGCGGCGTTGGGGTGATCGCCGTCGGCGGCGAGCAGCGAGGTCGGGTCGCCGGTCCCGGTGCCGCCCTTGAACACCGGCAGCGTGTCGACGTAGGTGACCCCCGTCGCGGCCGCCGCCTCGCGTAACGCCTGGTCGCAGGCCGCCGTGGCCGCCACGGCCGCCGCGCGCCGGTTGTCGTCGTCACCCGCGGCGACCCCGTCCTCCACGACGTTCCAGTAACCGAACACCAGCACCGGTACGCCCGGCCGCAGCTCGTGCACCGATCGCAGCGCGGCCGTCACGTTGCGGCCCACCTGGGCGACGGGCGCCGCGTACGGGTCGTCGTCGTCCAGCGCCGCGGCCACGTCGTTGGCCCCGGCCATGACCAGCACGACGGTCGCCCGCCGTACGGCGTCCCGGGCGGGCGCGCCGCTCAGCGCGCGCCGCACGTCGGCCGAGGTCGCACCGGCCTCGGCCAGGTTCACCGAGTCCGCCACCGGGGACACCATCCGGGCGTACAGGTCGGGGAAGGGCGTGCAGTGGCAAGCGGTCCCGGCCGGGACGGAGTCGCCGAAGGTGACCACGGTGACCGGCGGGACCGAGGCCGGTGGCGGCGTGGCGCAGCCGCCCAGCAGCAGCGCGCCGAGCAACGCGACCACGGCCTTCACGGCGTGGCCGCGGGACGGGTGAGCCACGACGACAACCAGTCGAACGCGGGCGCCTCCATGGCCTGCCACACCGCGTCGCTGTGCCCGCCGTGGGCCACGACGGCCGTGGTGACCGACAGCGGCGGGCGGGCCAGCCGGGCCATGGTCAGACCGTCCCGGCGGGACGGCGGGTCGTCGGCGGCGTACGCCAGATACAGTCCGGCCCGGGGTTGCGGTAGGTGCCGCAGCCGCCAGGCGACGTTGTGCGTGGTCAGCTCGGAGCCGTCGCCGACCTTGATGCCGGGGGAGGCGTACCCGGACAGGCTGGCCGCGGCGGCGTACTGCCGCGGATGCCGCAGCAGCAGGTCGGCGGCGCAGAACCCGCCGGCCGAGTAGCCGGCCAGGCCCCAGGCCGGGCCGTCGGACCGGACCCGGAAGCCGGCCCGGACCGCCGCCGGGACGTCCACCGTCAGGAACGTCTCCGCCTTCGGGCCGCCGGCCAGGTCGGTGCACTCGGTGTCGACCAGCGGGTCCGGCGTCTGGTAGGCGAACACCACGACGGTCGGGGCCATCCGGCCGGTGGCGATCTCCTGGTCGAGGTGCCGCCGCACGTCGAGGCGGCGCAACCAGCTCTTCGGCGACCCGGGGAAGCCGTGCAGGGCCTCGATCACCGGATAACGCTCATGGCTGCGGGCGTAGCCGGGCGGCAGGTAGACGTAGGCGGGCATGGTCATGTGGGAGACCCGGCCGGCCACCGTGATCTCGACGATCCGGCCCCCGGGCCCCGAGGCGCTCTCGACGGGCGGCGGCGGGGCGGCCGGGTCCTCCTGGACGCCGCCGAGCGCGCTCCAGCTGGGGTAGGCCTCGGTGAGCCGGTTCAGCTCGATCGCCGAGGTGGCCACCACGCTCAGCGTGCAGGCCGAGATGAGGCCGGCCCGGGCGATGCGGCCGGCCCGCTCCCAGCGCACCGCCACGGCCACCGCGGAGCCGGCGACCAGGGCGAGGGCGGTCGCCAGCAGCGGGAGCCCGTCGATCCTCATGCCGGCAACGCCGTCGGAAGGACCCCGGGGGCCGCGAGCGCGGGCGGGCTCTGGGCGACGGCCCAGCTGGTCGCGGCGGACCACGTCCGGAACGTGCGCGTGGGAACCGCTGGTCCGGTGCCGGCCGGCGCGGCGACGGTCGCCAGCGCGGCGAAGCGGCCGGGGAGTTCGGCCACCAGCCGCCGGGCCAGCGGGACCTGCGCGGCCGCGGCCACCAGGACCCAGCCGCGCGGGGTCGTCCGCAGATCGGTCTCCAGCAGCCCGGGCAGCGCGGCCAGCGAGCCGGTGCGCCCGCCGGGGGAGAGCGTGACCTCGATCAGATCGGCGCCGGCCGGGCGGCCGCCCAGGGCGAGCAGGACGGGGTACGCGAGCGGGCGGGTCGCGTACCCGGCCGGGACGGTGACCCGGGGCGGCGCCGCGAGCTGCCAGGAAGCCGAGCCGGGCGGCTGCCACCGAGCGCTCGGGTCCCGCGCGAACGAGGCGTCCAGCCGGCCGCTGCTGGCCGGGGCGATGCCCGCCGGGGTGCCGGTCCGCCCGGCCAGCGCCTGCCACGAGGGATAGAACTGTTCCTGACGGTTGTAGAGCAGTCCCACGGCGAGCACCAGCAGGGTCTGGCTGAGCAGCAGGCTGAGTACGCGGGTGGGCAACCGCCGGCGGCGGCTGCCGCGGTTCCACGACCACACCAGGAACCCGCCGGCCGACCCGGCCGCGGCGCAGGTGCCGAGCACGAGCGGCAGGCCGGTGAGCGTCATCGGTGGACCTTCGCGGGCGACGCGGCGGGCCGGGTGAGCGCGGTCCGCCGGCCCGGGCCGGGCAGGAACGCCTCGGCCGACAGGACCGCGACCGCGATCCGCGGGAGCTCACGCACCGCGGGGAAGCACAGGTAGCGCGGCACCCAGGCGGGCTGGTACTTGGCGTTGGACCGGTACAGCGACTCGATCTGCCAGAACCGGGAGGCGGCCCTGAGGACCTGGTACGACAGCCGCAGCACCGGCCCGGCCCCGAGCTCGTCGGCCCGGGCGAACACCGAGCGCAGCACGGCGAAGTTCAGCGAGACCCGGTGCACGCCCAGCCCGGGCGCGGCCGTCATGGTGGTGACGACCATGAACTCGGTCAGCCCGTTCTCGGCGGTCCGGTCCCCGCGCATCAGGTCCAGCGACAGCCCGTCGGTGCCCCACGGCACGTAGTGCAGCAGGCCCCGGACCCGGTCGTCGGCGTCCCGGCAGACCACGAACAGGCAGTCACCGTCGTCCGGGTCGCCGAGGCGCGACAACGCCATGGAGAAGCCACGCTCGACCCGGCCGTCACGGAAGGCGTCGGCGGCCCGCTGCGCCTCGGCCAGGGCCTCCGGGGTGAGGTCGCGCAGCCGGGTGACCGTACAGGTGTAGCCGGCCCGCTCCACCCGGGCGACCGCCTGCCGGACCGCGCGCATCGCCCGGCCCTGCAGGGTGAAACCGGCGACGTCGAGGATCGCTTCGTCGCCCAGCTCGACGACATCCAGACCCGCTTTCCGGTACGCCCGGCCGGCGGCATTGCCACAGCCGAGCACCGCCGGCGTCCAGCCGTGCCGGGCGCAGTCCCGCAGCCACGCCGCGATGACCTCCGGCCACTGTGACGCCAGGCCGATCGGATCACCGGAGGCCAGGCTCACCCCGTTGATCACCCGGTACGCGATCACCGCCCGGCCCGACGGCGCCCACAGCAGCGACTTGTCCGGGCGCAGGGCGAAGTAGCCCAGCGAGTCGCCCGCCCCGTGCTGCCGGACGAGCTCACGGACCACCGCGTCGTCCTCGCCGGTGCGCCGCGGCAGCCGGTTCGCGGGCCGCAGCAGCAGCACGACGGCCGCGGCGATCGAGAGCAGCCCGAACATGCCGGTGGTGTAGCTGACCGTCTCGGCGCCCAGCGGGTACGCGAACCGGATCGGCCCGGAGACCCCGACCAGCCCGAGCGCGGCCTCCTGCATCCAGGCGATCACCCCCGGCCGGCCTTCGAGCCGGTTCATCCGTACGGCGATCTCCAGCAGCCCGACCGCGAACCCGGCACCGGCGAAACCGATCAAGGCGGCCAGCGCCCGCCACCGGTTCCACGGATCGGCCTGCGCGTGGAAGCGGCGGCGGACCACGATCAACATCACCAGCAGCGCCACGGAGACCGCGGCGGCGTCGTAGTGCCAGCCCCGGGCCAGGTGCAGCACCACCCCGGCGCCGGCCAGGACCACCGCCACCTGCCAGGCCCGGTGCTTGCCCCGGCGCAGCCCGGCCCCGAGATAGACCAGCAGCAGGCCGGACGCCGCGCTGGCCGCGCGGGCGGTGAGCACGCCGGCCATCGGCAGCAGCCCGGCCAGCTCCCCGAAGCGGCCGTGCGGTGACGGCAGCACCACGGTGACGACGTTGTAGAGCCCGGCCAGCTGGACCAGCCGGGCGACCGCGACGCGGGACAACGGCGGCTGCGGCCGCCAGGGTTCCTCGGGATCCTCCGGCGCTGCTTCTTCGGGCTTCGCTGCTGCTGCCTGCCTCATAGCGCGATCGTCTGTCCGCGCGCTTGGCATCAGCCGAGAGTTCTCTGTGTCCTTCCTGGGCATTCCGGGCCGCCGCGACGCCGGGCTTCCGCTCGGCGCGACAACCGTGATAGACCCATGTCAATGCAGAATCTTTAACGGGATCGAAACAGGGAGGCCGTATGGCCACGTCGATGAGCCGTCGATCCGTCCTGGCCGCCGGGGCCGGCGCCGCCGTGGGGCTGGCCCTGCCGGGTGCGGCCGCGCGGGCCGGCGGCCACTCGGCCACCAGGGCGCGCTTCACCCTCAACGCCGAGACCTTGGACGGCGGCGAACAGGTCATCTCGCTCACCATCGCCACCGGCGGGCTCGGCCGCATCGACCCGGCCAGCCTGAGCACCGGCACCTTCACCGTGCACGCGAAGGCGACGAGCCCGATCCCGATCGCGCCGGGCGACCAGATCTTCAGCGAGTACGACCTGGACCGGGCGGTGACCGCCGTCCGGCTCGACCACCACGGCGACATCGTGCTCGACCTCGCGTACGCCGAGGGCCAGACCGGCGGGGGCACGCTGGGCTACATCGCGAGCCGGGGGCGCAACGTACGGCTCGACCTCGCATACACGATCACCCAGAACGCCCCCTTCACCGTACGGGGACACCGCCCGGTCACCATCACGGAGTTCGTCCAGGGCCGGCTGTCCAACCCCGAGGTGGACGCGTTCCGGTACGCGGTCTCGGCCTCGGGGATGAAGTACCGCCTGTTCCAGCCGTCCCGCCGCTTCGCCGGTCGGGGGCGGCGCCCGCTCGTCGTCTGGCTGCACGGCGGCGGTGAGGGAGCGTCGCTGCCGGACAACTACTACGACAACGAGACCACCCTGCGCGCCAACCGCGGTGCGCTGGGCTTCGCCACCCCGCAAGCCCAGCGGATCTTCGCCGGCGCCTACGTCGTGGCCCCGCAGAGCACCTCCTTCTGGCTCGAGGACGGCGACCGCTTCGCCCCCCGGATCCGCGAGATCGTCCGTGAGGTCGCGCGCCGGCACCCGGTCGACCGCGACCGGATCTACGTGGTCGGCGCCAGCAACGGCGGCTACATGAGCCTGAAGATGACCACGGTCTACCCGGACCTGTTCGCGGCGTCGGTGCCCATCTGCGGCGTCGTCGAGTCCCTGCAGCCCGGTGGCCCCACGATGATCACCGACGCCGAGCTGCGGGCGATCCGGACCCCGACCTGGCTGGTGGCCTCCCGTGACGACGACACCGTGCCGCCGGTGCCCAACACCGTCCACGCCCATGAGCTCATCGACGGCTCGCTGCTGTCGCTCTACGACAACGTCGTCTGGAACGGCCACCAGTTCCCCGGCCACTGGTCGTGGATCTATGTGGCCCGCAACGATCCACGCATCGACGGCACCCACATCTGGCAGTGGATGGCCCGGCAACGCAACTGAGCGGGCCTCACCGGTTCGTGACCGCGAGGTTGTCGAAGGCCGCCGCGGCGTTGTAGACGCGTACCCCGGAGGAGCCCGCTGTGTACGTACCGTCGGTGACCGTGATCCTGGGATTCGCCATGTCGTTCACGAACACCTTGAGCGACGGGCCCACCGCCTCGACCCGCAGGTGGTAGCGCGTGCCCACGGCGACCGGCAGAGCCGCCGCACCGAGCCGGGTCCAGTTGTTGTTCGCCTTGCCCAGCACGACCTGGCCCGCCGGGCTGATGCCCGCGTAGTAGCCGCGGTAGCTGTCCGTGCCGACGGCCGGGGAGGTGGCCCGGAAGACCAGGCCGGCGTCGCCCGCGCCGGAGGTGACCGTGACGTCGGCGTCGTAGACCGCGTTCGTGTGGTTGTCGGTCAGCAGTGCCTTGCCGCCGTACGAGTGCTGGGCCCGGTACTGCCCGCCGGTGGCCGTCCACGAGCCGCCGTAGGTCTTCCAGCCGATCGCGTTGTTGTCGTCGAAGTTGTCCTTGACGAGCATCTTCACCCGCTGGATGGTGCCGTCGGCGGCGAAGGTCATCCGATCGTAGGCCAGGTAGCGGGCGTTGCCGTCGGTCTCGCCCAGCGGCCGGCGGTGATAGAAGATGTACCAGGTGTCGGTGCCCGGGATGTTCACGACCGAGTTGTGGCCGGCCCCGCGGGCGACCGCGGCGTCCTGCGCCAGGATCTTGTCGAGGCGCTGGAACGGTCCGGTCGGTGAGTCCGCGATCGCGTACGCGACGGAGTAGTCCGGACCGGTCCAGCCGCCCTCGGACCACATCAGGTAGTACTTTCCGTTGCGCTTGAGCATCTGCGGGCCCTCGACGTAGCCCGCCGGCGTGATCTCCTTGAACACCGAACCGTCGGGGAACGTGCCCAGGCTGGTCATGTCGCTGTTCAGGCGGGCCACGTTGGCGTGTCCGTGGCCGCCGTAGTAGATGTACGCCTGCCCGTCGTCGTCGATGAACACGTCCTGGTCGATCGGCTGCGCGCCGTTGACGAAGCGGTCGACGAGTGGTCGGCCGATGGCGTCCACGTACGGTCCCTCGGGCCGGTCCGCGACGGCGACGCCGATGCCGCCGAGCTCGGTGTTGCTCTGGATGTCGTTGGCCGCGAAGTAGAGGTAGTACCGGCCGTTGCGCTGAACGGGGGCGGGGGCCCAGACCGCGTACTTCGCCCAGGAGACGTTCGCGGTGCTCAGCACGGTCGGGTGCTTGGTCCAGGTGACCAGGTCGGTGGAGGAGAAGGCGTCCAGATAGGTCTGTTCGGCGTAGGGCCGGGAGGAGGTGGGGAACACCCAGTACCGGTCGTTGTAGAGCGCGATGTCGGGGTCGGCGTAACGGCCGTCGACGAAGGGATTGCCGGCCTCCGCGGTCGTGTACGGGGGTGGCGCTGCTGCGACGGCCGGCGCCACCAGCAAAGCCACCAGCACTGCGGCGATCGAGTTCATGGTTACCCCCATCGATGATCCCCGATGAATGATAAGGATTGTTTACTTGTGTCGGGACGTGTCGTCAAGCGTTCTGCTCTGCGCACCGGATGGACGGAGGTCGCACGACCGGTCTAGGGTGCCGATCCGTGAAGGTCCTTTTCCTGCTCAACGACGGCTTCGGTATCGGTGGCACCATCACCACGACCTTCAACCTCGGCAGCGCCCTGGCCGAGCGGGGCCACCAGGTGGAAGTGCTCAGCACCGCCCGCCGGCGCGACGTGCCCCACATGCCGCTGCACCCGGCCGTCCGGCTGATGGCGCTCGTCGAGGCCAGGACCGATCACCCCGACTACCTCCGCGACGATCCGCTGCGGGGTCAGCCCGCGAGGTTCTACCCGAAGGCCGACTACCGGTCCGATGACTACGACCGGATGGTCGAGCAGCGGTACGCGCGCTACCTGGCCGCCAGCGACGCCGACGTGGTGATCGCCACCCGGCCCGGCCTGATCGCCTACGCCGGCCGGTTCGCCCCGGACCGGATGATCAAGATCGGCCAGGAGCACCTGACCCGGCTCCAGCAGCGCAGGGCCATGCGCGAGGAGCTGCCCCGCCACCTGCGCAAACTCGACGCCTTCGTGACGATCACCGCCCGCGACGCCGAGGACTACCGCGCCCACGTGCGGCTCACCGACACCGAGCTGACCTTCATCCCGAACAGCGTGCCGGCGCCGGTCGTGCCCCCGTCGCACGGCCGCGACAAGATCGTCGTGGCGGCCGGCCGGCTGGTCCAGGGCAAACGCTACGACCTGCTGATCCGGGCCTTCGCCGCGGTGACGGCCGAACGCCCGGACTGGCAGCTGCGCGTCTACGGCCAGGGCAAGCTCCGCACCGAGCTGCGGGCCCTGGTCGCCGAGCTCGGGCTGCACGACAACGTGCTGATGATGGGCCCGTACACGCCGATCGAGACGGAATGGGCCAAGGGCGCGATCGCCGCCGTGCCCTCCGACCAGGAGCCGTTCGGCATGACGCTGGTCGAGGCGATGCGGTGCGGGGTGCCGGTGGTCAGCACGGACGCGCCGTACGGTCCGGCCGAGATCCTCCAGGACGGGATGGACGGCCTGCTCACGCCGATCGGGGACGAGGCCGCCCTGGCGGCCGCGCTGCTGCGGGTGATCAACGACGACGGGCAGCGGGAGGCGATGGCCGCCGCCGCGCTGAAGAACGCGCAACGCTACGACCCGGCCCTGATCGCCGAGCAGTACGAGCAGCTGTTCGACCGGCTCGCGGCCCGCAAGGCCGGCCGCCGGCGCTGGTGGCCCCGCCGGGAGCGGCCGGCCCCGCCGCAGCCGGTGCTCGGGCCGGCCCCGACGTCCGCCGTCCCGACCGTCGACGCGCTGGTCACCGCGGACGGCGAGCTGATGCTGGCGGACAGCGCGGACCTGATCTGGTGGCGTGACGACGACAAGGTGCCGGCGGGCGGCGACCTGACTGAGGGAACCTGGCAGCTGCGCACCCCGGACGGCGCGGCGGTCCGGGCCGGCCGGCTGGACACCCGGGCCCTGATCCCCGGTACGGCGAAGCGGGTCCAGCTGCCCTATCGGCTCAGCGACGGCTGCCTCGGCCTGCGGGTCTGGGACCGGCCCGTGTACGCCGAGATCGCCCGGGTGCTGATCGACGCGGACGGCCTGCGGATCGAGGGCCGCCTGGTCGGCGCCGAGCCCGCCGAACCGGTGCTCGAGCTGCGGAGCACCGCGACCCGGGAGCTGCCGGGCGCGGTCACCGACGCGGGCTTCGCCGTACGGATCGACGCCCTGCCGGCGGGCACCTGGCAACTCTGGCTGCGCCACGCGCCGGGGGAGCCCGCGGTCCGGCTCGGCCGGTTCCTGGACGACGTGGCCCGTAAGGACATCGCGTACGTGTTCCCGCCGATCACCACCGGCGGCGTCACGATGCAGCCGCACTACGACGCGAACAACGAGTTCTCGATCCGCGTGACCCGCCGTTGATGAGTTTCTCCGCTCCCGGCCGTCATACCTGCGACGGGGCTGCCGAGACGGAAGGGTGACGTCATGGGTGTGGACGTGGTGGAGGAGCTGGGCGTGAACGGACTGGGGGAGATCAGCGAGCCGGCGTTCTCCGGGCTGGTCGAGCGGCACCGGCGGGAACTGCATGTGCACTGCTATCGGATGCTCGGGTCGTTCGAGGATGCCGAGGACGCCGTGCAGGACGCGTTCCTGCGGGCCTGGCGGCGCCGGGAGACGTTCGAGGGGCGGTCGACCTTCCGGGCCTGGCTGTACCGGATCGCCACCAACGCCTGCCTCGACCTGCTGGCCAAGCGGCGGCCGGAGCCGGCGACCGGTGGCGAGGTGCGGTGGCTGCAGCCGTACCCGGACCGGCTGCTCGACGAGCTGCCCGCGGGTGACGGGGACGGGCCGGAGGCCGTGGCGGTCGCGCGGGAGACGATCGAGCTGGCGTACGTGGTCGCGGTCCAGCACCTCGCACCGCGCCCGCGGGCCGCGCTGATCCTGCGCGACGTGCTCGGCTGGCCGGCCAAAGACGTCGCGGAGCTGCTCGGCGATTCGGTCAACTCCGTGAACAGCGCACTGCAGCGGGCCCGCGCCGGCATGCGGGAGCACCTGCCGGCCGAGCGGCAGGACTGGACCGGCGGCGAGGAGGACGCGCAGACCCGCGAGCTGGTACGCCGCTTCACCGACGCCAGCGTGGCCACCGACATCGACGAGCTCGCCGCCCTGCTGCGCGACGACGTCCGCTGCTCGATGCCACCCACCCCGGGCCTGTACGTGGGCCGCGACGCGGTCGTGCGCAACTGGGTCGCGGACGGCTTCGAGGGCATGACGGGCCTGCGTGCGGTCCGCACCGCGGTGAACCGGCAGCCCGCCTTCGCCTTCTACCACTGGCGGGAGCAGGAGGGCGCGTACCTGCCGCTGACACTCGACGTCCTGCGCGTCAGCGGCGGGACGATCACCGAGATCATCACGTTCCACGACGACCAGTTCCCGCGGCTCGGGCTGCCGGAGCGCCTGCCGGCGGAAACGGCATGACCGGCCGGGACGACCTCGCGGTCGGCGCCCGCCCGGCCTCGCCCGGCCGTGGCCACCGCATCCGCGGGCTCGTCGGCACCGGCCTGGTCGCCACGCTCGCGGCGACGGTGGTGACCACGCTCGCCGCCGCGCTCGCCCGGGCCGCCGGCGTCGACTTCGCGATCCCCGACGGTGGCGAGACGATCCCGTTGTCCGGCTTCGCCGTGGTGACCGGCTTCTTCTGCATCGTGGGCGTCGTGATCGCCGCCGCCCTGCTGCGCTGGAGCGCTCGACCCGCCGACCGGTTCCGGTGGACGGCAGGGTCGCTGACCGCGGTCTCGTTGATCCCGCCGCTCGTCTCCGGGGCGGACACCAACACGATCGCCGCTCTGCTCGGCCTGCACCTGGTCCCCGCGGCGGTGATGATCCCGACGCTGGCCCGGAGCCTGCGCAGCCGTACCGACTGAGGATCGGCAACGGGACGGCGCAGTACGATCCGGCCGTGGACATCGACGACGTCGTGGCAACAGCCGAGGAACTGGCCACCCGGCAGTTCCTCGGCGTGCCGGACGACTCCGGTCACTGGCTGGAGGGAGTGGCCCGGACCGGCACCCGGGCCGCCTTCGAGCCGATCGCGGTCTTCGCGAGCCTGCACGAGACGCCCGCGGACTACGACGGAACCGCCTGGCGGCTGTGGGAAGAGGCGTACCACCGCTTCGAGCAGCGTCGGCAGGACGCGGTCATCGCGCTGACGGCACGGTGGGGGCCTCCGCAGCCGTACGCGTTCCGGTCCGAGCACGAGCGGGTGCTGGCCGGCGACGAGAGCGTCTCCACGCTCGACTACAACCTCGCGATGTTCACCGGCGGCGAGCCTTTCCCGGCCTGGTCGCACGAAGGGCGGATCGTCGGGCTGCTGCTCGGCCAGATGGACAAGGAGTTCCCGATCGTGCTGACCCTCGCGGCTGTGGCGACAGCCGATCGGGGCGATCCGTGACCGCGGTCGAGCTGCGGCATCTGGTCACCATGGCCGCAATCGCCGATGAGGGCTCGTTCGGCCGGGCCGCCACCCGGCTCGGCTACACCCAGTCCACGATCAGCCAGCAGATCGCCGCGCTGGAGAAGGCCGTCGGTGGCCCGGTGTTCGACCGGCCCGGTGGCCCCCGGCCGGTGCGGATCACCCCGCTCGGCGCCGTGGTGCTCGAACACGGCCGCGACCTGCTGGCCCGGGCCGAGGCGTTGACCGACGCGGTCGACCGGTTCCGGGCCGGTGCGGGCCGGATCGACATCGGCATCTTCCAGAGCATGTCCAACGCCATGCTGCCGACCGTCGTGCGCCGGCTGCGCGACGAGCACCCCGACTGCGACATCCGGATGACCGAGGAGGTGCCGGGCCGGCCGCCCCGGATCGACGAGCTCGACCTGCTGTTCTACGACAGCCTGCTCGACGGCGACGTCGACCACGTCAAGCTGCTCGACGACCGGTACGTGCTGGTGGCCCGCCCCGGCGCGTTCCCGGACGGCCCGGTCCGGGTCGAACAGCTCGACGGTCAGCCCCTGGTCGCCTACCCGCCGGTCTGCGATCAGCCCCGGATGGAGCTGGCCCTCGCGCGGGCCGGCGCCCGCCCGCGGATCGTCTTCCGCAGCGCCGGCGACGACACGATCCTGTCGATGGTGCGGGCCGGGATGGGGTCGGCGGTGCTGCCCTGGCTGGCCGTGCACGGATCCGGCGTCGCGGCCGACGAGCGGCTCCGCGTGCACGAACTGCGGCCGGAACTCCCGCCCCGCGAGGTGTTCCTGCTCTGGCCGGCCGGCCGCAGCCACTCGCCACTCGCTGTGCGAACGATCGACATCGCGGTCGAGGCGGCCGCGGACCTGAGCAGGCGGATGTGAGATCGCTCAGAGCGATCAAATCCATCGGAAACAATCGCTTTTGTCGATGATGACCTCCCTCTAACGTCACCACCATGACGACGACGTCCGACCTGTTCGACTACGACGCCGAGCTGCATCGGCACAACGAGCACTTCCGCGCCGCGGCCCGCGTCGGCGCCCGCGACCGGGTGCTCGACATCGGCTGCGGCACCGGCCAGACCACCCGGGAGGCCGCCCGCGCCGCCGTCGACGGCAGCGCGACCGGCGTAGACCTCTCCGGGCCGATGCTCGCGCGGGCCCGCCGGCTCAGCCACGACGAGGGTCTGCGCAACGTCACCTACCAGCAGGCGGATGCCCAGGTCCACCGCTTCGCCCCGGCGACCTTCGACCTCTGCGTCAGCCGGTTCGGCACGATGTTCTTCGCCGACCCGGTTGCCGCGTTCACCAACATCGGGCAGGCCCTGCGCCCCGCGGCGCGGCTGGTGCTGCTGGTCTGGCAGGGCCGCGACCGCAATGAGTGGGCCACCGAGATCCCCTGGGCCCCCACCGCCGCGCCGGCGTTCTCCCTCGCCGATCCGAGCGTCACGGAAGGCGTCCTGACGGCGGCCGGCTTCACGGAGGTCAGCTTCACCGACGTGCACGAGCCGGTCTACTACGGCCCGGACAGCGCCGCCGCCTTCGACGCCGTGCGGCGCCTGTGGACGGCGGCGGCCGCCGAGTCGGCGATGACGCGGCTGCGCACCGTTCTCGACGCCCACCGCACGGACGACGGCGTGTACTTCGACTCGCGTGCCTGGATCGTCACGGCCCGGCGCGGTCGCTGAGGACAGCCGCCTCAGGAATCGGCGAGGACGACTTCCTGCGCCGGTTCCACGGCCGGCGGCGACGGGTCCACCGGGTCCGGCTCGTCCGGCGGGTCCGTCGGCTCGACCGGAGGCTGGGTGGTGGCCGGCGGGTCCGTCGGCTCCTCCGGCTCCGGCTCCGTCGTGGTCGGCGGCGGGTCGCTCGGCGGCGTCGGGTGGGGCTTGGTCGGGCGGGTCGTCGGCCTGGTGGTCGGGGCCTTGCTCGTCGGCTCGGGCTTCGGCTTCGCATACTGCGGCGGCGTGGTGGCCTCGCGGGTCCAGGTGTCGGTGACCCGGCGGACCGGACGATCACCGTCGTCCTCCGGGACGTCGGGCACCGGCCGGGTCGAGGTCGGGGTCGGGACCGGGGTGGTGATGGGCCGCGGAGCCGGGGGTACGGGCGCACCGTCGGCGGCGGCCTCCGCGGGCCGGCCGGCCGGGGTCGCGTAACCGTTGGCCACCTGGAGTCCGATGACGCTGGCGAGCGCGGCGGCCACCGCTATCGACGCCGTGATGGCCGCGCGGCTGCGGGAGCGACGCCGTACCGGTGGGATGGTGCGGGTGATCACGGCGGCCGGGCGTACCGTCGGGGTCTTGCCCGCGGCCCGCCGCAGCGTCTCCGCGACCTCGGCGGCCGACGGGCGCCGGGCCGGCTCGTCGGCGACGCAGGCCTCGTAGAGGCGGTTGATCTCGCGGGGCAGCCCGGCGATGGCCGGCAGCCGTGGCGTCCGCTGCTGGAAGCGGGCGGCCAGGATGTCGCTGACGGTGGTGCCCGGCCAGGCGCGGGTGCCGGTGAGGCATTCGAACAGCAGCAGGCCGAGCGCGTAGACGTCGGCCGCGGGGTAGGTCGGTTCGCCGCGCAGCTGCTCGGGCGCGAGGGTGGCCGGGGTGCCCCAGAGCTGCCCGTGCGCGTCGAAGCTGTTCTGCCCGGCGAGGGCGGCGATGCCGAAGTCGAGGACCTTCACGCCGCCCGGGGTCAGCATGACGTTGCGGGGCTTCACGTCGCGGTGCACCAGGTCACGCGCGTGCGCGGCGGCCAGGGCCGCGGCGACGTCCGCGCAGATCTCGGCGGCGCGCGGCCATTCGAACGCGCCGGTCGCGGCGAGCCGGTCGGCGACCGTGTCGCCCTCGAGGAATTCCATGATCAGGTACGGGATCCGCTGGTCCCCGTCGCTCGCCTCGCCGTAGTCGTACACGCGGGCGACGTTCGGGTGGCTCAGCGTCGCCGCCGCCCGGGCCTCGCGCAGCACGTCGAGGAACGGCTCACCGCTGTCCGGCCGGTACGCCGAGAACAGCTTGATCGCGACGCGACGTTTGAGCGTACGGTCGTAGCCGCTGTGCACGACGGCGCTGCCACCGTGACCGACCGGCTGCTCGACCCGGTAACGACCTGCCAGCGATCGCATGGTCATCCCTCCTGGCCGTCGCGCGAATCCGTCACCCACAGTGTGGATCTTTCTTGGCACCGATCCTGCTGCGAGTGTCGCATGTCATACCCAGCAGCGCACTGGTAGAAGCACGCCTGATTCGCCGACGGTGCTACGGCGTACCGGGTAGCCGGACGGTGACGCGGAGACCGCCGGTGGGGCCGGGCCCGAGGTCCAGCGAGCCGTCGTGGGCTCGGACGATGCTGTGCACGATGGCCAGTCCGAGGCCGGCGCCGGCGTGTTCGTCCGTGCGTACCCGTTCTGTCCCGCGCTGGAACGGCTCGGTCAGCGTCGGCAGCAGTTCGGGCGGGAGCCGGCGACCCGTGTTCTCGACCCGCAACACACTCGTGTCACCGTGCGACTCAGTACGCACAGTGACGGTGCCGTCGGTCGGAACGTTGTGGACAATGGCGTTCTGTACGAGGTTCGTCACCATCCGCAGCAGCAGCTGGGGCGAGCCGGTGGTCCGGGCCGCTCCGCCGGTGACCTCCAACTTGATCCGGCGCCGTTCGGCCAGCGGCAGCAGCGTCTCGGCGGTTTCCTCGGCGAGCAGGGACAGGTCGACGCCCTCCCGGGTGAAGTCCCCACGGTCGCCGCGGCTGAGCACCAGCAGGGCCTCGGTGAGGTCGATGGCCCGCTGGTTGACGGTGTGCAGCCGCTCGATGAGCTCACCCCGTACCCGGGTGGGGTCCTTGCGGGCGACGTCGAGCAGCGTCCGCGAGATCGCGAGCGGGGTGCGCAGCTCGTGCGAGGCGTTCGCGGCGAACCGCTGCTGCTCGGCGACGTGGGACTCGAGCTGGTCGAGCATCGAGTCGAACGCGTCGGAGAGCTCACGGAACTCGTCGCGGCGGCCCTGCATGCGGATCCGGTGCGCCAGCGACCCCTGGCCGGTGGTCCGGGCCGCGTCCGCGATCTGGGTGAGCGGCGCCAGGATCCGGCCGGCCAGCACCCACCCGCCGACCAGGCCGAACAGCAGCACGAAGCCCAGCACGGCGGCGGCCCGCGGCGCGAAGACGTGCAGCAGGTTGGACCGGACCGGGAAGACGCCCGTGCTGCCGGGGTCGGCGCCGATCAGCAGTGCCCGGTCGGGGACGTAGCGCAGCAGGAACACCCACACGGCGGCGAGCAGCAGGGCGCCGGCCAGCAGGAGGAAAGCGGCGTAGCTGACGGTGAGCTTGAGGCGGACGCTCATCCCGGGGGCTCTGCTCACGCTCACCCCTGATCGATGCGGTAGCCGACGCCGGGCACGGTGGCGATGATCCAGGGCTCGCCCAGCCGTTTGCGTAACGCGGACACGGTGATGCGCACGGCGTTGGTGAGCGGGTCGGCGTTTTCGTCCCAGGCCCGTTCCAGCAACTCCTCGGCGCTGACCACCCCGCCCTCGGCGGCGACCAGGACCTCCAGCACGGCGAACTGTTTGCGGGTGAGCGCGACGTAGCGCCCGTCGCGGAAGACCTCCCGGCGGAACGGGTCGAGCCGCAGCCCGGCGATCTCGCGGACCGGCGGCCGCGCGTGCCCGCGCCGGCGGTCGAGGGCCCGCAGCCGGAGCACCAGCTCCCGCAGCTCGAACGGTTTGGTGAGGTAGTCGTCGGCGCCGAGCGCGAAGCCGGAGGCCTTGTCGTCGATCCGGTCGGCCGCGGTGAGCATGAGGATCGGGATGCCGCTGCCCGAGGCGACGATGCGCCGGGCCACCTCGTCGCCGGAGGGGCCGGGGATGTCGCGGTCGAGGACCGCGAGGTCGTACGAGTTGACGCCGAGCAGCTCCAGGGCCGCGTCGCCGTCACCGGCGATGTCGGCGGCGATCGCTTCGAGCCGCAGCCCGTCACGGACGGCTTCGGCCAGGTAGGGCTCGTCCTCCACGATCAGTACGCGCATGCCGGCAGCCTAGGGTCAGCGCGGTCCGGAGGTGACCGCTGCCGGGGCGGGCCGGTGCTGGTCGGACGGCTCCGCCGCCGTGGTCCGCCACCAGCGGCGGGACGCCAGTGCGGCCAGCGCGGCGCCGGCCGCGTTGATCAGGACGTCATCGACCGACGACACCCGGTCCAGGCGGAAGACGAACTGCGCGGTCTCGATCAGGATCGAGCAGCCGGCCCCGAGGGCCAGGATCCGCGGTACGGAGGCCAGCACCGCGAACCGCATCGGGGCGAAGAAGCCCAGCGCGGCCAGGATCAGCAGGTTGCCGCCGATCCCGAGCGGTCCCATCGTCACGAGGTCCCGCAGCGGCACCAGGCTGACCCGGCCGGGCACGACACCCGCGCCCGGACCCGGCATCAGCGTCATCCAGATGAACGGCACCGTCCCGTGGACCAGGCCCACGTCGGCCACCGAGATCCGCCAGGCCGGGGAAACGCCGATGGCCCGCCGCCGATGGGCCAGGGCCCATACCAGCAGAGCGGCCGGCGCCAGCCCGACCAGCATCATCAGGATCAGGCCGTTCTCGGTGTCGTAGCAGCCGTGCCACCGCCCGGCCAGACACGCCGGGGCAGCCATCACGAGCGGCCGCCGCACGACGAACACCGCGCCCGCGAGGCCGACAACGGCCAGGCCGACGGACAGGCTTCTGCTGGGGCTCATGGCCTCATTGAAGAGGGTCCGCCGTTGCGGGGGCGTATGCGATTTTCCATACGCCGCCGATACCCGCGGTGCCCCTCGACGGGAACGCGAACGGCGGCCCGACTGAAACAGTCGGACCGCCGTCGGAAGAGCGAAGGTCAGAGCGGGCGGATGTTCTCCGCCTGCAGGCCCTTCTGGCCCTGGGTGATGTCGAACTCCACCTTCTGGTTCTCGTCGAGGCTGCGGTAGCCGCTCGTCGCGATGGCGGAGAAGTGGGCGAAGACGTCAGCGCCGCCGTCGTCCGGGGTGATGAAGCCGAAGCCCTTGTCGGCGTTGAACCACTTCACGGTGCCTGTAGTCATGTCTGCTCCTTCGCAGGCTGTAGAGACCGCACTGCGCGGACTCTGACGCCGCCGCGTTGATTACCTGCGTCGAAACCGACACCCAAAACGAAAAGCGCCCGAAAGGTTTTGGATAACCCATCAGGCGCCGGAAAACGTCTACGGAAATCAAAACTGCAACGGGACCACTGTAGCGCATCATCTACGTCGGGTGCAGCAGGGTGCCCGGCCCGCCTTCAGAAGCCCACGTCCGCCAGGCCCTCGCGGTCTCCGGTGGGCTGGTCGGCGGCCTCGGCCCGGGCCTCCGCTCGCCGCCGGGCGCCGAACCGCAGAAGCACGACCAGCCCGGCCAGCGCCACGACGACCGCTCCGGTGAGCCAGGGGGCGGCCGCTCCGAGGAACGTCACGAGCCGCCCGACCTGGAGCAGGGCGGACCAGAGCCACCAACCACTGAGGTCGTCGGGCTCGAGGGTGGTCAGAGGATGCACGGCCCGGACCGTATCCGTCGGCCGCAACCACGTCCTGCGCAGCGGCCGGCGGGTCACCGCGACCTGGCGGTGCCGGGTCTCGGATCACGCCGAATCGCGCACGACCAGTCTGGTCGGCAGGATGAGGGAGGTGCGTTCGCGGCCGGCGATCAGGTCGATCAGCATCCTGGTCATCTCCTTGCCCAGGGCCTGGATCGACTGGTGGACCGTGGTCAACGGCGGCTGGGTCCGCTCGGCGACGTCCAGATCGTCGAAGCCCACCACCGCCACGTCGGCCGGTACGGATCGGCCGGACTCGGCCAGCACGCGCAGCGCACCGGCCGCCATGTTGTCGTTGGCGGCGACCACCGCGTCCAGATCCGGGTGGCTGTCGAGCAGTGTCTTCATCGCCGCGGCCCCGCCGGCCTCGGTGAAGTCGCCTTCCGCCATGCCGTACGGGATCAGACCGGCCATGATCATCGCTTCGCGGTAGCCGCGGTAGCGGGCCTCGCCGACCTCCGTGCCGGTCTGGCCGGAGATGGTGACGATGCGGGTCCGGCCCAGGCCGATGAGGTGCTCGGTGGCCAGGCGGGCCCCGCCGACGTTGTCGGAGTCGACGTACCACTGCGGCTCGAAGTTCAACGGCCGCCCGCCGTAGACGGCCGGCAGGCCGGCCTGACGCACGATGCGGGTCAGTGGATCGTCCCCGCGCAGGGCCATCAGCATGATGCCGTCGACGCCCCGGGTACGCAGGAGGTTGGTGAGCCGGGTCTGGCCGCGGCCGGAGCTGGCCAGGCACAGCACCAGGTGCAGCTCGGTGTCCTCGAGCGCCGCGGAGACGCCGACGATGACCTGGGCGAAGAACGGGTCGGCGAACAGCTCGGGGGCGTCATGGGAGACCGCCAGGGCGACGATGCCCGTCTGCTGCGTGGCCAGGGCGCGTGCCGTCCGATTGGGCTGGTAGCCGAGCTCCTTGACGGCTCGTTCGACGGCGGCGCGGGTGGCCCGGCTGACGTGCGGCGCCTGGTTGATGGCCCGGGACGCGGCCGAGCGGGACACGCCGGCGCGCTCGGCCACCTCGTCGAGAGTGGGCTGGCGCCGAGGTGGGTCTGCTGCCATCGCGTTGCCGGGTCCTTCCTGCCGGTGGCGCCTGCGCGCTCCGTCCGCCGCTCGCGGTACCCATGCCGGACAGCTCCGTCGTTGGTCGACCCGGCCCGCGGCAACCCGTCGCCTGGTGGTGCGGATTCGCCGCTCGATGATATCGGCCGCGTCAGCCCGGCGTGATCCCTGGCGAGGCGGCTGGAAGCGGTCCCAGGAAAGTTACCCCACGCTCTCGGAGCGGTCCACCAAGACGATGCTCGATGTCTTGACATTACGGGGGTGTTGCCAGACATTTACATCGACCAACATGTCTGGAAGCGCTTCCAGTTTTCCGTACCGAGACTGAGGAGATCCGCCGATGAAACGACCGACCCGTCCCCGGGTGTTCGCCGCCGCGCTGGCGTTGGCGATCCCCGCGGTCCTGCTCGTGGCGCCCGCCGCTCACGCCGATCCGGTCAGCCAGACCAGCGGCTTCTACGTGAACCCCAGCTCCAGCCCCGCGTCGTGGGTCGCGGCCAACCCCAACGACGGTCGCGCCGCCGCGATCCGGTCCCAGATCGCGCAGCGGCCGATGGCCAGCTGGTTCGGCAACTGGAGCGGAGACATCGCGGGCACGGTGAGCAGGTACGTCGGCGCCGCCGATGCCGTGGACAAGCTCCCCCTGCTGGTGGCCTACAACATCCCCGGCCGGGACGCCTGCGGCGGCCACTCGGGAGGCGGCGCCGGCAGCGTCGGCGCGTACGACGCCTGGATCTCCTCCTTCGCTTCGGCGATCGGCAACCGGCCCGCCGTGGTGGTCCTCGAGCCGGACTCGCTGGGCGACTTCAGCTGCATGAGCCAGGCCCAGATCAACGACCGCGTCGGCATGCTCTCGCGCGCCGCCAACCAGTTCCGCTCCAAGGCGCCCAACACCTGGGCCTACCTCGACGCCGGCAACCCGGGATGGATCGACGCCCAGACGATGGCGCAGCGACTCAACATGGCCGGCGTGGCCAACGCCCACGGTTTCGCGCTGAACGTGTCGAACTACTTCACCACCGGCGACAACACCAACTACGGCAACCGGGTCGCGTCCGCGCTGCGGTCCTACGGGTACAGCAAGCCCTTCGTGATCGACACCAGCCGCAACGGCAACGGCGGCAACGGTCAGTGGTGCAACCCGGGGGGTCGCAGGATCGGCACCCCGACCCAGATGGGCGGCGGGGCGGAGATGCTGCTCTGGCTGAAGACGCCGGGGGAGTCCGACGGCAACTGCGGGGTGGGGGGCGGGTCCTCCGCCGGGCAGTTCCTGCCTGAGGTGGCCTACAAGATGATCTACGGGTACTGACGCAGCATCGTGAGTCGGCGGTCCCGGTCCGCACGCAGGGCCGGGGCCGCCGTTCCGGTTGTCGGGCTCAGGTGCCCGTGTTCTGGCTCAGGTGTCCTTGCGCCGGCTCGGTTGTCCTGGAAGAGGCTCAGGTGAGCTTGATTAGGCTCAGGTGAGCTTGATCAGGCTGAGGTGTTAGTCGCCCCGGCAGTCACCGTTGCCCCACCTGGAATCCGCCGGAGCATGAGCTCATCGGCGCACAGGTCGCCCTGGCGGAGCCACCTGGACCACCCGGACCACCCGGGCCGCCTCGGCCCACCCGGCCGCCTCGGCCCACCCGGCCGCCTCGGCCCACCCGGGCCGCCTCGGCCCACCCGGGCCGCCTCGGCCCACCCGGGCCGCCTCGGCCCACCCGGGCCGCCTCGGCCCACCCGGGCCGCGCCGGCCCACCCGGGCCGCCCCCGACCATCCGGGCCACCCGGACCATCGGACCACCCGGGCCATCCACCATCCGGGCCACCCGGACCACGGTGCTCGCCGGCCGTCGGCGCCGGCGGCGCGCCGTACCGCAGCACAAGGTCGTCGGCCAGCCGTCATCTCAGACGCCGCAACGGAATTCGCGAGAACCGTCCATCCCGGCAACTTCCGACTCCGGCCACCCCGGCGTAGAGCTGGCGTCTCCTGGTCACATCCGGCAGGGCGATACCTCCGGTGGAAGCCTGGCCTCGGGCGGCGGATGCGCCCGTACTCAGCTCCCTGCGCAGGTGACGGTGGCGCCGCCCCCACTTCCCGTTCCCTGGAAGCCGAAACTGGCGCTCTGACCGGCCCCCAGACGCCCGTTGTAGCTCTGGTTGGTCATCGTGACGGTGCCGCTGCTGCCGCTCACCACGGCGTTCCAGGCCGAACTGACGGACGCCCCGGCCGGCAAGCCCAGAGTGACGCGCCACCCGTTGAGCGCGGTGGTCCCCGCGGTGACGGTCACGGCGGCGACGAAACCACCGTTCCATTGGTTCTGCACCGAGTAGACCGCGGAGCAGACACCGTCGCCCGGAGGGGGAGTGGGCGAAGCGGGCGGAGTGGGTGAGGGGGACGTCGGCGGCGGCGTGGTCGACGGGGCGCCGCCGCCGAGCGTCAGGTTCTTCTGCTGCACGGTCCACGGCCCGCGGCACAGGCCACAGTCGGCCCCCACGAAATTGGCGCCCGCGGTGACGTCACCTTTCAGGCGCCATTTGAGATACAGCACCGCGACGCGGCCGAATTCGCCGCCGTTGGTCTGGTCGTAGGTGCCGCCGTGGCCCACGTTCAGGTTGCCCATGAAGGCCGGCAGCCCGGCCGGCAGCTTGCCCCAGTCGTCGATGGCGTTCGGGTACGCGATGTCGCTCGGCCCGCCGATGAAGTACGCGATCGGCCTGGTCAGCCCGCGCAGCTGGTAGTCGTCGCCGTCATTGAGCAACCCGCTGCTGAAGATCATGGTCGTGGTGATCCGCGGGTCGGCGGAGACCGCGTACGCCTCCAGGCCTCCACAGGAGAAGCCGGCGACGGCGATCTTGCTGGTGTCGAGCCTCCCGTAGTACTTGCTGCCGGCCCGGGTGTTCTCCGCGACGGCCCAGTCGATGGACTGGGTGAGCATCCGGGACGTGGTGGAGCCGGATCCGTTCGGTGCGCCGTTGGCGATGGCCAGGAAGCCGTGCGACGAGATCTCCCGCAGGAAGTTGACCTGTGCGGTGCCGCTGGCCGCGCAGCCGCCGTTGCCCCACACCAGGACGGGCAGCGGTTCGGACGGCAGGGTCTGCGGCCGGTAGATGGTGTGGTCGGGCAGGCCGGTCGAGGTCTCGTAGTCGGCCGGATAGGGGCCGGAGCCGCCCACCGCCGCATCGGCCGGGGCCGTGCCGAGCGCAACGACGGCGGTGGTGACCGAGAGGACGACGGCCGCCAGGCCGGTGCTGATCTTCGATGTTCTCCGCACTTCACCCTCCAGGGCGCCGCCAGTGGATGCACTCGGCCGGCCATTGACTGCGGGCAATGTTGCCAGACCATTTCGGCCAGTTCAACGCGAAAGTTGGGGAGGTGAAAAGCGTTATGTCGCGGCATTCGACAGAGTCGGTGGGAGCGCTCCCATGAAACTCTTGAATGTCTGGAAACATTCTGGCAACCTCCGGAACAGGCGTAACTGCTGTCGCCGCACGCCGTGACCTCAGCCCGGCCGGCAGCGAGGGGGTGTGTGACGCTGACGCTCCCTGCTGCCGGACCGCCCCCCACCGAGCAGGAGTACACATGAGACACAGCTTCGCCTCCGGGCGTCGTGACCGCTGGCGCCGGGTCGCCCGGGGCATCGCCGTCGCGGTCGCGACGGCGACCGGATTCGCCGCGCTGAGTTTCGGCGGCCTGACCGGCCCGGCCGCCGCAGCCGGCCCCGCCGCGCTCGGCTCAGCCGCGCCCAGCCCCGCCGCGCTGAGCGCCGCGGCCGTCTCCGAGGTCGCCACCGGTTACGGCCACACCTGCGCGGTCCGCACCGACGGCACCCTGTGGTGCTGGGGCAGCAACTACATGGGTGAGCTCGGCGACGGCACCACCACCGCCCGGACCGCCCCGGTGCAGATCGGCAGCGCCACCACCTGGGCCAGCCTCGACGCCGGCACCAGCTACACCTGTGGGATCCGCACCGACGGCACCCTGTGGTGCTGGGGCAACAACTTCCGCGGCCAGCTCGGCGACGGCACCACCACGACCCGCAAGGCTCCGGTGCAGGTCGGCACCGCCACCACCTGGGCCAGTGTCAGTGCCGGCGACAGCCACACCTGTGGCGTCCGCACCGACGGCAGCCTGTGGTGCTGGGGCTTCAACCGGTTCGCGCAGCTCGGCATGAGCTCGGACATCTACACCGCGACCGCTCCGGTACGGGTCGGCACGGGCACGACCTGGGCGAGCGTCGCGGCCGGTTACGCCCACACCTGTGCCGTGCGCACCGAGGGCACCCTGTGGTGCTGGGGCAACAACACCGACGGCCAGCTGGGCGTCGGCGACCTGACCTTCCGGGACGCTCCGGCGCAGGTCGGCTCGGCGACCACCTGGACCGGCGTGACCTCCGGTTACGCCTACAGCTGCGCGGTCCGCGCCGAGGGCACCCTGTGGTGCTGGGGTGAGAACGGCTACGGCCAGCTCGGTGTCAGCGGAACGCACCGCAACACCCCGGGTCAGGTCGGCTCCGCCACCAGCTACAGCGCCGTACGGGCGGGCTTCGACACGGCGTGCGCGCTCCGCACCGACAACTCCCTGTGGTGCTGGGGGAACAACTCGACGGGCCAGCTCGGCGACGGCACCACGACCCACCGGTTCGCGCCCACCCGGATCGGCAACGCCACCACGTGGACCAGCGACTTCGCGCCTGGTTACCACGTCTGTGGCTACCAGGGTGACAACAGCCTGTGGTGCTGGGGCAACAACGCCAACGGCCAGCTGGGCGACAGCACGACCACTCAGCGTCCGGCCCCCGGCCAGGTGACTCTCCCCGCCTGATCCCCCGACGAATAAAGGATGTCGCACGTGAACGACCATTCCGTTCCACCCCCGACCCGCCGGCGCGGCCGGCTGAGGATGCTCCTCGGCGGCGCCACCGTCGCCGTACTGGCGGCAGCCTCGATCACCGTGGCCGGTGTCGCCCACGCCGACGCCGACCGGACCATCACCTCGAACCTGACCGGCACCCACAACGGCTACTTCTTCTCGTACTGGAAGGACAGCGGCAACGTCACGATGACGCTGGGGGCCGGCGGCAACTACAGCGTCCGGATGAGCGGCATCAACAACTGGGTCGGCGGCAAGGGCTGGAAGCCCGGCTCCAGCCACTCCGTGAACTACTCGGGCACGTTCAGCCCGAACGGCAACGGCTACCTGGCCCTCTACGGCTGGACCACCAACCCGCTCATCGAGTACTACGTCGTCGAGGACTTCGGCACGTACAACCCCAGCTCGGGCAGCCAGCGACTGGGTTCGGTCACCACCGACGGCAGCACGTACGACATCTACCGCACGCAGCGGGTCAACCAGCCGTCCATCATCGGCAACGCGACGTTCTACCAGTACTGGAGCGTCCGTCAGCAGCATCGCAGCAGCGGCACCATCACCACGGCCAACCACTTCAACGCCTGGGCCCGGCTCGGCCTGAACCTGGGCACGCACGACTACCAGATCATGGCCACCGAGGGGTACCAGAGCAACGGCAGCTCCACCATCACCGTCAGTGAGGGCTCCACGCAGCCGACGACCCCGCCCCCGACGACCCCGACGGCCAGCCCGCCGCCGACCAGCCCACCGCCGACCAGCCCGCCGCCGTCCCAGGGCGGCGCCTGCCGGGTCACCAACACCGTCAGCGCGTGGAACAGCGGGCTGACGGACAACATCACCATCACCAACACCGGTACGGCGCCCATCAACGGCTGGCGGTTGAACTTCGCCCTGGCCTCCGGGCAGACCATCACCAGCGGCTGGAGTGCCACCTACTCGCCCACCAGTGGGCAGGTGGTGGCGTCCAACGTGGGTTACAACGCCACCATCGCGCCCGGTGCCTCGACGAGTATCGGTTTCCAGGCCAACCACAACGGCAACGCCGCCGCGCCCAGCGGATTCAGTTTGAACGGCGCCGCCTGCAGCTGATTGTCCCCACCCGCCTGGCCGGAGCAGCAAATGCTGCTCCGGCCAGGCTTCGTCATTTCGGGGAATGGCGAAGCCAATCGGCGGTCATCATGTGTGCAAATGGACACCGGCCCGTCCGGAAAAGGTTGCGGGAAAAGTGTTACGCCGAGCCGGCCACGATGTACATCTGACGTCTGAAGGGTGGTGGCGGCCGCGCCGGTGGGACCCGGCAAGCGCCACGCCGGGCTTTCTACCAGCAAAAACACCGATTCGTAGAACTTCGGTGGCCACCGCTCTTGAGTGCGGGGAAACACTCTGGCAACATTGCCATCCTTGAATGTCTGATGTCTGGATCCCCCTGAGTCAACGCCGCCAGGCATCCGTCTTCGCCAAGTTGTTAACGTTCACTTTCTTCAGATCCCCCGGCAAGGAGCGGCGAAATGTACGCACGCGGCACACCCTCGAAAAGGCTTTGGCGGCGCGGTTACATGGCCATTACCGCGGTGCTGGCCCTGCTGGCCGGTATCGCGGTCACGGTCGTCGCCGCGCCGGCGGCCTCGGCCGCCGCCGTGGACCTGAACGCCTGGTACGTCCTGGTCAACCGCAACAGCGGGAAAGCGCTGGACGTCTACAACCTGGCCACCAACGACGGCGCCCGGATCACCCAGTGGAGCCGGAACAACGGCAACCAGCAGCAGTGGCAGTTCGTCGACTCCGGCGGTGGCTTCTACCGGCTCAAGTCCCGGCTCTCGGGCAAAGTGCTGGACGTCTCCAACGCCTCGACCGCGGACGGCGCCGCCGTCGTGCAGTGGACCGACAACAACGCCGCCAACCAGCAGTTCAGCATGCAGGACATCGACGGCTACATCCAGCTGATCAACCGCAACAGCGGCAAGGCCCTCGAGGTGCAGGGCGCGTCGACCGCCGACGGCGGCAACATCGTGCAGTACGCCGACTGGAACGGCACCAACCAGCAATGGCAGCTGGTCCAGGTCGGCTCCGGCACACCCACGACCGGCCCGACCACGCCGCCGCCGACCGGGACCTTCACCAACCCGGTGGCGTGGCAGGACTTCGCCGACGGCGACATCATCCGCGTCGGCGACGCGTACTACTACTCGGCGTCGACGATGCACTACTCGCCCGGCGCGCCCATCCTGCGCTCGTACGACCTGGTGAACTGGGAGTACGCCGGGCACTCGGTGCCGCGGCTGGACTTCGACTCCAACGCCTACGACCTCAACGGCGGCCGCGCCTACGTCAAGGGCATCTGGGCGTCGGCGTTCAACTACCGGTCCAGCAACAGCACCTACTACTGGCTGGGCTGCACCGAGTTCAACCGCACCTACGTCTACACCTCGGTGTCGGTGGGCAGCGGCTGGAGCAAGAAGGCCCGGATCAACAAGTGCTACTACGACGCCGGCCTGCTGTTCGACAACGACACCCCGTACGTGGCCTACGGCAACGGCACGATCAGCGTCGCGCAGCTCAACTCCGACCTGACCGCGGAGGTGCGCTCGCAGACGGTCTACCAGACCCCGTCGAGCATCGGCACCCTCGAAGGCTCCCGCATGTACAAGCGCGGGAACTACTACTACATCTGGCTGACCCGCCCGGCCAACGGCCAGTACGTGCTGCGCTCGACCAGCCCGTGGGGTCCGTACGAGCAGCGCCAGGTCCTGCTCAACCTGCCCGGGCCGATCTCCGGCGGCGGGGTCCCGCACCAGGGCGGCCTGGTGCAGACGCAGAACGGTGACTGGTGGTACATGGCCTTCACCGACGCCTACCCCGGTGGCCGGATGCCGACGCTGGCCCCGATCACCTGGAGCGGCGACGGCTGGCCGGTGCTGCAGACGGTCAACGGCCGCTGGGGCGCCAGCTACCCGAAGCCGAACATCAGCACGACCAAGACCGTGCAGTCGATGATCGGCCCGGACACGTTCACCGGCTCCGCGCTGGGTCAGCGCTGGGAATGGAACCACAACCCGGACACCTCGAAGTTCAGTGTCGGCAACGGGTTGCGGCTGTCGACCGCGACGGTCACCAGCGACCTCTACAACGCCCGCAACACCCTGACGCACCGCATCCAGGGCCCCACGTCCACGGCCACCATCCAGCTGGACTACTCGGCCATGGCCAACGGTGACCGGTCCGGCCTGGCCATGCTGCGCGACCAGTCGGCGTGGATCGGCATCCGCAAGGACAACGGCGTCACCCGGGTCTCGATGACCAACGGGCTGAGCATGTCCACCAGCGGCTGGGGCACCACCGGGACCGGCGCCGAGGCCGCCGGCGCGACGGTGTCCGGCGGCACGATCTGGCTGCGGGCCACGGCCAACATCCAACCCGGATCCGGGCGTACGGCCACCTTCTCGTACAGCACCAACGGCACGAACTTCACCAACCTCGGCCCGGCGTTCACCTTGAACAACGACTGGCAGTTCTTCATGGGCTACCGCTTCGGCATCTTCAACTACGCCACGCAGGCCCTCGGCGGCGCGGTCACCGTCAACCGGTTCGACCTGACCGCCCCGTAACCCCGATCCGTCGGGCGGCCCGGCTCGTCCGCCGGGCCGCCCGGCGCCCCCATCCCCGCTCCCGAAAGCAGTCCCGCTGATGATCACTAAGACTTCCCGGTGGTGGCGAGCCCCCTTCGCCGCGGCCGCCGCCGCCCTCATCGCCGGCACCACGCTCGCTGTTGCGGGCTCCGCCGACGCCGCCACCACGCTGGGCGCTTCCGCGGCGGCCAAGGGCCGGTACTTCGGTGCGGCGATCGCCGCCGGCCGGCTGGGTGACTCCACCTACACCCGCATCCTCAACACCGAGTTCAACGCGGTCACCCCCGAGAACGAGATGAAGTGGGACGCCACCGAACCCGCCCGGGGCAGCTTCAACTACAGCGGTGGTGACCGCATCCTGAACCAGGGCATCGCGATGGGTGCCAAAGTCCGCGGCCACGCCCTGCTCTGGCACCAGCAACAGCCCGGCTGGGCCCAGTCGCTGTCCGGCAGCACCCTGCGCAGCGCCGCGATCAACCACGTCACCCAGGTCGCCACCCACTACAAGGGCAAGATCTACGCCTGGGACGTCGTCAACGAAGCCTTCGCCGACGGCGGCAGCGGCGCCCGCCGCGACTCCAACCTGCAACGCACCGGCAACGACTGGATCGAAGCCGCCTTCCGCGCCGCGCGGGCCGCCGACCCGAACGCCAAGCTCTGCTACAACGACTACAACACCGACGGCATCAACGCCAAGTCGACCGGCATCTACAACATGGTCCGCGACTTCAAATCCCGCGGCGTACCCATCGACTGCGTCGGCTTCCAGTCCCACCTGGGCACCACCATCGACTCCACGTACCAGGCGAACCTGCAACGCTTCGCCGACCTCGGCGTCGACGTGCAGATCACCGAACTCGACGTCCAGCAGGGCGGCAACCAGGCCAACATCTACGCCTCCGTCACCCGCGCCTGCCTCGCCGTGTCACGATGCACCGGCATCACCGTCTGGGGCATCCGCGACAGCGACTCCTGGCGCAGCGACAACCCCCTGCTGTTCGACGGCTCCGGCAACAAGAAAGCCGCCTACACCTCCGTGCTCAACGCCCTCAACGCGGGCAACGGCAACGGCAACGGATCCACGGTGGACACGAACGCCTGGTACGTGCTGGTCAACCGCAACAGCAGCCGCGCCATCGACGTCTACAACCTGGCCACCAACGACGGCGCCCGGATCACCCAGTGGTCGCGCAACGACGGCGCTCAGCAGCAGTGGCAGTTCGTCGACTCCGGCGGCGGTTTCTACCGGCTCCGGTCCAAGCTGTCCGGCAAGGTCCTGGACGTCGCGAGCAAGTCGACCGCGGACGGCGGCGCGATCGTGCAGTGGACCGACAACAACGGCGCCAACCAGCAGTTCAGCCTCCAGACCATCGACGGCTACATCCAGCTGATCAACCGCAACAGCGGCAAGGCCGTCGAGGTGCAGGGCGCGTCGACCGCCGACGGCGGCAACATCGTGCAGTACGCCGACTGGAACGGCACCAACCAGCAGTGGCAGCTCAACAAGGTCGGATAGCACGACTGTCAGATCTGCCTTTCCCCCACCGCCTCCGACAGGAGATCCCCATGTCCTCCTCCGCCTTCAGCCGCCGTCGCCTGCTCCAGGCCACCGGTGCCGCCGCCCTGGTCAGCACGGCCGGGGCCGGCTTCCTGGAAGCCCGGCCCGCCGCGGCCGCGGTGGTGCCGCCGGCCCGTCCGGACATCGGCGCGGCCGCGTACGCCTTCCAGCCCGGCGAGGTACGGCTGACCGCCGGCCGCTTCCTGGACAACCAGAACCGCACCCTGAGCTACCTGCGGTTCGTCGACGTCAACCGGCTGCTCTACGTCTTCCGGGCCAACCACCGGTTGTCGACCAACGGCGCGGCGACCAACGGCGGCTGGGACGCCCCGTCCTTCCCGTTCCGCTCGCACATGCAGGGTCACTTCCTGACCGCCTGGGCCCAGGCCTACGCGGTGCTCGGGGACACGACGTGCCGGGACAAGGCCGACTACATGGTCGCCGAGCTGGCCAAGTGCCAGGCCAACAACGGGGCCGCCGGCTTCTCCGCGGGCTACCTGTCCGGCTTCCCCGAGTCGGACTTCACCGCGCTGGAGGCCCGGACGCTGTCCAACGGCAACGTGCCCTACTACTGCGTCCACAAGACCCTCGCCGGGCTGCTGGACGTCTGGCGTCTGACCGGCAACACCCAGGCCCGTACGGTGCTGCTGGCGCTGGCCGGCTGGGTCGACACCCGTACCGCGCGGCTGAGCGCGAGCCAGCTGCAGGCCATGCTGGGCACCGAGTTCGGCGGCATGAACGACGTGCTGGCCGACATCTACCAGCAGACCGGCGACGCGCGCTGGCTGACCGTGGCGCAGCGCTTCGACCACCAGGCCGTGTTCAACCCGCTGGCCGCCAACAGCGACCAGCTCAACGGCCTGCACGCCAACACCCAGGTGCCCAAGTGGGTCGGCGCGGCCCGCGAGTACAAGGCCACCGGCACCACCCGCTACCGCGACATCGCGGCCAACGCCTGGGCGATCACGACCCGGGCCCACACGTACGCGATCGGCGGCAACAGCCAGGCCGAGCACTTCCGCGCCCCGAACGCGATCGCCGGTTACCTGAGCAACGACACCTGCGAGCACTGCAACACCTACAACATGCTCAAGCTGACCCGGGAGCTGTGGCTGCTCGACCCGAACAACGCCGGCTACTTCGACTACTACGAGCGGGCGCTGCTCAACCACCTGATCGGCGCGCAGAACCCGGCCGACAGCCACGGCGGCGTCACCTACTTCACGCCGCTCAAGCCGGGCGGGCGCCGCGGTGTCGGCCCGGCCTGGGGCGGCGGCACCTACTCGACCGACTACAACTCGTTCTGGTGCTGCCAGGGCACCGGCATCGAGACCAACACCCGGCTGATGGACTCGGTCTACTTCTACGCCGGCACCACCCTGACCGTGAACCTGTTCGTGCCCTCGACGCTGAACTGGTCGCAGCGCGGCATCACGGTCACCCAGTCCACGTCGTACCCGGTCAGCGACACCACCACGCTGACCCTGTCCGGCACCATGAGCGGCACGTGGAGCATCCGGGTGCGGATCCCGTCCTGGACGCAGAACCCGGTCCTCGCCGTCAACGGGGCGGCCCAGGCGGTCACCGCGACGCCGGGCAGCTACGCGACCATCACCCGGGCGTGGGCGGCGGGGGACACGCTGACGGTCACCCTGCCGATGCGGGTCGTGATGCTGGCCGCCAACGACAACGCCAACGTCCAGGCGATCACCTACGGGCCGGCGGTGCTCTGCGGCAACTACGGCAACACCGCGCTGTCCTCGCCGCCGTCGCTGACGGTGTCGTCCATCACCAGGACGAGCACGTCGAGCCTGGCGTTCACCGCGACGGCCAACGGCACAACCGTGCCCATCGGGCCGTTCCACGACGCGCACGGCTTCAACTACACCGTCTACTGGAACGCCAACGGCAGCAGCTCCGGCGGCGGTGAGACCTACAAGCTGGTCAACGTCGGGACCGGCCTGGTCCTGGGGGTGAAGGACATGTCCACCGCCGACGGCGGGCTCGCCGTGGTCTGGGGCGACAGCGGAACGGCCGACCACAACTGGGTCAGGATCACCGACGGCAGCGCGGTCAGGTTCCGCAACGTCAACAGCGGCAAGGTCCTCGGCGTCGAGAACATGTCGACCGCCGACAACGCGCGGGTCCTGCAGTGGTCGGATACCGGCACCGCCGACCACCGCTGGACCCTGGTCGACCTCGGCAACGGCACCTACAAGATCCGCAACGTCAACAGCGGGAAGCTGCTGGCCATCCTCAACGGCTCGAGCACCTGGGGCACCCAGGTCGTCCAGGACTCCGACAACGGCTCCGCCGACAACGTCTGGCGCCTGGTCAAGCTCGCCTGACCGGCCCGCATCCCGAGGAGGAAGCACACTCATGACCACTGTTTCTGCCCGCGCGGGTCGCCGTACCGGCGGTCGGGCCCGTTTGCTGCTCGGCGCCGCCTGCGCCGTGGCGATCGCCGTGTCCTCGGTCGCCGTGGCGACCCTGGCCCACGCCGACCTCACCGGCCCGCCCGGCACCACCCTCAAGGCCGCCGCGGAGCGCAGCGGCCGGTACTTCGGCGCCGCCATGGGCCGGGACCGCCTCAGCGACAACGGTTTCCTCACGATCGCCAACCGCGAGTTCGACATGATGACCGCGGTCAACGAGATGAAGCCCGACGCGACCGAGCCCAACCGCGGCCAGTTCAGCTTCGCGGCCGGGGACGCCATCTACAACTGGGCCGTCCAGCACGGCATGCGGGTCAGGGGCCACACCCTGGCCTGGCACGCCCAGCAACCGCGCTTCTGGGGCAGCCTCAGCGGCAGCGCCCTGCGCACCGCGATGATCGACCACATCAACGGCGTCATGGCCCACTACAAGGGCAAGCTCTACGCCTGGGACGTGGTCAACGAGGCCTTCGCCGAGAACGGCAGCCGGCGTTCGTCGAACCTGCAGTCCACCGGCAACGACTGGATCGAGGTGGCGTTCCGCACCGCGCGGGCCGCCGACCCGGGCGTGAAGCTCTGCTACAACGACTACAACATCGAGAACTGGACGTACGCCAAGACGCAGGGCGTCTACAACATGATCCGCGACTTCAAGTCGCGCGGCGTACCGGTCGACTGCGTCGGCCTGCAGACCCACTTCACCGGGGGCAGCTCGCTGCCGGGCAACTTCCAGACGACACTGTCGAGCTTCGCCGCGCTGGGCGTGGACGTACAGTTGACCGAGGCTGACGTGACGAACGCGTCGGCCAGCCAGTATCAGGGCCTGACCCAGGCGTGCATGAACGTCCCCCGCTGCACCGGCATCACCACGTGGGGCATCCGGGACAGCGATTCCTGGCGGGGCAACGAGAACCCGCTGCTGTTCGACCGCAACAGCAACCCCAAGCCCGCGTACACCTCGGTGCTCAACGCCCTCAACGCCGCCTCCACCTCGGTGCCCGGCACGAGCACGCCGCCGAGCACCCCGACCAGCACCCCGCCGAGCACCCCGACCAGCACGCCACCGAGCACCCCGCCGGTCACCGGGCAGCCGGGCGGCTGCACCGCTACGTACCACACGGCCAGCACCTGGAACGGCGGCTACCAGGGTGAGGTGACCGTGACCAACGGCTCCGCGCCCGTCAACGGCTGGACCGTCCAGCTCACGCTGGCCTCCGGACAGAGCATCGCGAACGTCTGGAACGGCATCAACACCGGCACCAGCGGCACGGTCAGCGTCCGCAACGCCGCCTACAACGGTGCACTCGGCGCGAACGCCTCGACCAGCTTCGGCTTCCTGGTCAACGGCGCCAGCAGCGCCGCACCCGGCGCCCTGTCCTGCACCAGCTCCTGACCGGCGACGTCCCATGAGCGGTAGAAGGGAACGAACTGTGAAGACAACACGTGAGGGCGGGCCCGGCCGGCGGCTGCGGCGCGGCTGGGCAGCGGCCGCGAGCCTGCTGCTGGCTCTGGCCGGTGCGCTGGTCGCGTACCCCGCGCCGGCGCAGGCCGCCACGGCGATCACCATCAACGGCTCGTCGGGCGGGCGGACGTTCGACGGCGTCGGCGCGATCAGCGGCGGCGGCGGCAACAGCCGCCTGCTGTTCGACTACCCCGAACCCCAGCGCAGCGACATTCTCGACTACCTGTTCAAGCCGGGCTACGGCGCGGCGATGCAGATCATGAAGGTGGAGATCGGGGGAGACACCAACTCGACCTCCGGCGCCGAACCGAGCCACGAACACACCCGGGGCGCGGTGAACTGCAACCGCGGGTACGAGTGGTGGATGATGGAGCAGGCCAAGGCTCGTAACCCGAACATCAAGCTCGTCGGGTTGTCCTGGGGTGCGCCCGGATGGATCGGCAACGGCAACTTCTGGTCCAACGACTCGATCGACTACCTGATCGCATGGCTCGGCTGCGCCACCTCGCACGGCCTGACCATCGACTACCTCGGCGGCTGGAACGAACGCGGCCGGGACCTGAACTGGTACAAGAACCTGCGCTCGGCCCTGAACTCCCGCGGATACGCGGGCGTGAAGATCGTGGCCTCGGACGACTTCGGCTGGGGCTCGGCGGACGACGCGTTGCGCGACCCGGCGTTCGGCGCGGCCATCTCGGTGGTCGGCAGCCACTATGTCTGCGGCTACCGCAGCGCGCAGACGTCCTGCCCGAGCTCGGCCAACGCCGTCAACTCCGGCAAGACGCTGTGGGCCAGCGAGAACGGCTCCGACGACTACAACGCGGGCGCGCCGGCTCTGGCCCGCGGCATCAACCGCGACTACATCGACGGGAAGATGACCGCGTACCTGAACTGGCCGGTCATCGCCGCCATCACCCCGAACATCCCCTGGGCCACCACCGGAGTGGCCGTGGCGCCGCAACCCTGGTCCGGTTACTACTCGATCGGTACGAGCACCTGGGTCATGGCCCACACCACCCAGTTCACCGCCCCCGGATGGCGTTACCTCGACAACTCCTCGGGTTACCTCAGCGGCAACCGCAACAACGGCAGCTACGTCTCCCTGAGGTCTCCCACCACCGGCGACTACAGCACTGTGATCGAGACGATGGACGCCGGCTCGGCCCAGGACCTCCAGTTCAATGTCACCGGCGGACTGTCGACCGGGACGGTGCGGGTGTGGTCCACCAACGTCAGGTCGAGCAACCCGGCCGATCGTTTCGTGCGGCGCGCGGACCTCACGCCGTCGAACGGCTCGTACTCGCTGACCGTCCAGCCCGGCTACGTCTACAGCATCACGACCACCACCGGAGCGGGCAAGGGCACGGCGACCAGCCCCGCCCAGGGCGCTCTCGCGTTGCCGTACGCCGATGACTTCGACAGCTACCAGACCGGCCGGCAGGCGAAGTACCTGTCGGACCACCAGGGCTCGTTCGAGGTGGCCGCGTGCGGCGGTGGCCGTACCGGGCAGTGCATCCGCCAGATGTCGGAACAGGCGCCGATCTTCTGGACGTCGGGTCACGCCGAGCCGTTCACGCTGCTCGGTGACGTCAACTGGCGCAACTACACGGTCTCCACCGACGTCATGCTGGAGAAGAGCGGCTACGCCCAGCTCGTCGGACGGGCGGGCAACTACAACCACGACGGCCCGCAGAACCTCAACGCCTACTACCTGCGGGTGGCCGACAACGGCTCGTGGTCCATCCGCAGCAACAGCACCGCCGGCAACCAGCGCACGCTGGCCAGTGGGACCACGGCGGCCCTGGGCACCGGTCGCTGGCACAAGCTGGCCCTGACGCTCAACGGCAGCACCCTGACCGCCGCCATCGACGGCACGACCGTGGGCAGCGCCTCGGACTCGGCGTGGGTCGCCGGCCAGATCGGTTACGCCACCGGCCAGGGCGTGACGGCCCAGTTCGACAACCTGACCATCACCCCGCTCGGCGGCGGCACGACCCCCACCGGCGAGATCCGCGGTGCGGGCTCCAACCGCTGCCTGGACGTCAACGCCCAGAGCCAGTCCGACGGGGCGACGGTGCAGATCTGGGACTGCAACAGCGGCGCCAACCAGAGGTGGACGTCAACCTCGAGCAACCAGCTGACCGTGTACGGCAACAAGTGTCTCGACGCCGCGAACACCTCCGCCGGTGCCCAGGTCCGGATCTGGTCCTGCACCGGCGGCGCCAACCAACAGTGGCGGGTCAACGCCGACGGCACCATCACCGGCGTCCAGTCCGGCCTGTGCCTGGACGTGACCGGCGCCGGAACCGCCAACGGCACAGCCGTCAGCCTGTGGACCTGCAACGGCGGGAGCAACCAGCGATGGATCAGATCCTGATGAGCCGCACGCGACGGATCCTGGTCGCCGCCGTGCTCGTCCTGGCCGGGACCGTGGTGGCCCAGCAGCCGGCGCAGGCCGCCACCACCGAGTTCCGGGGCGTCAACTGGGCCGACCGGCGGGACAACTTCGTCAACGGGGTGCTCTACGTGTCGGGTCTCGGCTCGACCGACACGTACGCCTCGGCGGCCACCGTCGCCGACCGGGTGGTGGGGCAGCTGTACTCCATCACCGGGGCCAACACCGTCCGCATGCCGATCAACGAGCCGACCGTCGCGAGCTACTGGGGCACCTACACCGGGGCGATCGACCAGGCGCTCACCAAGGGCAAGGTGATCCTGGCGTACTGGGCCCACAGCGGCGGCCGGCCCAGCGACACCGCGGCATACGACCGCATGTGGGACACCGTCGTCGCCCGGTACGCCGGGAACAGCAACGCCTACTTCGAGGTCATCAACGAGCCGCACGGGTATTCCACGACCGACCTGAACAACATGTACAGCACGTGGCTCAACCGGCACTCCGGGGTGCCGCGCGGCCGGGTCATCCTGGACGGTGCCGGGCTGGCTCAGAACGTCGCCGCGGTCGGCCAGGACACCAGGTTGAACAACACCCTGCTGGCCGTCCACGACTACTCGTTCTTCGCCGGTTTCGAGGACGAGACCTCGTGGGGAAACCATCTCGCCAGCTCCATCGGCGGGTACGCGTCCCGGACGGTGGCCACCGAGTGGGGTGGTCCGATGGGCCCGGGCAGCAAGAACGGGGTCGCGTACGACACCATCGACTACAACATCCCGAGCGGGTCGTTCTTCGCCGACTACCTGCGGGGCGTCAGTGCGAAGCTGCGCGAGCTCGGTGTCGGCGGCGTCTACTGGCCCGGTCTGCGCGACGGCGACTGGTACAGCCTGACCCGGCGCACCGGCAGCGGAGCGAATCTGAACCTGACGCTGACCAACGCCTCCGGACTGAACCGGCTGCAGTACTCCTGGGGGATGGGCACCGGCGGCAGCACGACGGTCCGGATCGTCGGCACGGCAACCAGCCGGTACGCCGACGGCCTGGGCCGTACGGCGGCCGGCTCCGATGTCGGTCAGGGGCCGGCCACCACCAGCGCCAACCAGCAGTGGGTGGTCGAGAACTCCGGCACCTACGTCCGGATCAGGAACCAGGGCACCGGGCTGTACCTGGACGGCATGGGCCGGACCGCCAACGGCAGCGCCGCCGGCCAGTACACCACCGGAACGTCGGCCAACCAGCAGTGGTCGGTGCTGACCGACGCGAACAACGTGCGGCTGCGCAACCGGGCCACCGGCCTCTATCTCGACAGCATGGGCCGCACGGCGAACGGGGCCAGCATCGGGCAGTACAGCGACTCCACCAGCGCCAACCAGCGCTGGAAGATCGTCGCCGTGCCGTAGGACGTCAGCTGATGGTGTAGAGGACATCCGGGCCGATGTCCTGCCGGATGACGCCGGGCGGGGTCGGTGCGTTCAGCACCGCCTCGAACGGCGTGCCCGGGACCCGGTCGCGCAGCACGACCACGCTGCGGATGCCGAGCCGGCGCAGCCGATCCAGGCTGGGCTCGCTGGGGAAGGTCTGCATCAGGTCGCGGAGCCCCTGGTGGTTGGGCGGGATGTAGCCGGACGCCCCGTTCACCATCAGGGGGAATCCGTCGGTCGACCAGAGCAGGACGTTGGTGTCGACGTTCTCGTCGGAGGGCAGCACCATCAACGGCGCCGAGGCCATGGCGAACGCGGCCGGTGCGACCGGGGTGTCCGGATGGTCCATGTCCGGCATGCCCTCGGCCAGCACCAGCAATAGCGGCGGGATGGTCAGCACCCGGACGGCGACGGTCCGCCACTGCGGCAGGGTCGCCGTCCGGGCCAGCCGGGCGAGCTTGGTGAGCAGGCCGGCGGCGAGCACGGCCATGAAGATGGTCGGCCACAGGATCAACCGCCCGGGGGTCCGGCTGCCGTCGAAACCGGGCACGTACAGGTGCAGGAGGCGGTACGTGGGCCCGTTGGTGCCGAGCGCGAACAGGATCCCCAGGACCGTGCCGGCGAGCAGCAGGAGGCGCTGCCGCACCGACCAGGAGGACAGGACGAGGCCACCGAGGGCCAGCAGATACAGCGCGTACCCGCACAGCAGTGCCTTCTCGTTGGCGGCGTTGCCGAGCTGGGCCCGGGCTTCGTTGTGCAGGGTGCCCCAGGGCAGCGAATACTGCGGGGCGACGAACAGGCCGCGCGGCGTCGGCGAGAACACGGCGACGTAGTCCCAGGACCGGGTCACGTACGGGTAGAGCTCGCGGACCTGCTGGTAGCCGTACGCGAAGAAGGCGGTGACCGCGGTGAAGACCAGCCCGCCGGCGAGGTCGGCGAGGACCAGCCGGCGGCCCAGCGGCGGGCGGCCCCGGACCAGCCAGCCGATCGCCGCGCAGAGGCAGGCGAGGGCGAGCAGGTAGACGAAACCGAGGCCGATGCCGAAGCCGAGCGTCACCTGCCAGGCCGCGACCAGCCAGCCGGCCACCGCCCAGCCGGGCCGGACCCGGTCGCCGCGGTAGCCCCGGGTCAGCGACCAGCCGTGGCCGCGGGCCAGCATCGCCACGGCGAGGGTGATGCCGCCGGTCGACATGATGTTCAGGTGACCCGCATGGTCGTAACGCCAGGGTGCGTAGGCCAGGGCGGCGCCGGCCAGCGCGGCGGCCACCCGTTCGGCGCCCAGCTGGCGCAGCATCGCGTAACCGCCGAGGAAGGCCAGCGCGAACGTCAGCACGAACAGGATGTTGTAGCGCAGTACGGCGGCCGTCACGCCCTCGCCGATCAGCCCGGCCGGCGCGTAGCCGAAGAGCGTGTCGGTGTAGGCCAGGCCGAACGTGTCGGGGTAGAAGGCGTTGGTGTGCCACAGCCCGCGCAGGCCGTGCCGCAGCGACTGGCCGTTCCAGGCCACGATCCAGGCCTGTGCCGTCGGGTCACCGGCGTCGCCGATGATGGTGCGCACCGGGTTGGCGATGGTCTCCTGCTTGACGCCGCCGGTGACGAGCCGGCTCACGTACGGCGGGAGCAGCCACACCATGACGATGGCGAGCAGCACCGAGCCGGCGGTGGCGACGGTCCACTCGTGCCGCAGCAGCCGGACGAGCCGTGACCTCGTTGCCTTCTCAGTGACCACATCGGACAAGACGTACCCCCGTACGCAGAAAGATCCTGGTGAGCGCGAGGAAAGCTAACACGACTTCCGGCGCAGCAATAGAGCGGTTCCGAATAAGGGGAACATCGCCGTCGAAAAACTGTTACGAGAACGCGCGGCGCAGGTCGATTAACTATTTGCCAGTGAAGTTCTTGAATGCATGGGAGCGCTCCCGTAACCTGCGTTCATATTCGTGCGCAATCAGCGAGGAGTGAAGCGATGGCGAGCAGAAGACGGATCCCGTCGATGGTGGGCGTGGTCCTGGCCGCCGCTGCGCTCCTGGTCGGGGCCGGAGTGGTCGCGGCCTCGGCCGGGACCGTCGCGGCCGGCGGACCCACCGTGCTGGCGGCGACCGCCGGGTGCGGCAAGACGCCGACGCTGCGCAACGGCACCTACACGATCCAGAGCGGCGGCCAGTCCCGCACCTACATCCTGCGCATCCCGGACAACTACCAGCCGACCCTGAAGTACCGGCTGTTCGTCGGGCTGCACTGGCTCAACGGCTCCGCGCAGAACGTGGCCGCCGGGGGCGGTGCCGCCGGCGCCGCGTGGGCCTTCTACGGCCAGCAGCGGGCGTCCGGCAACGGCGCGATCTTCATCGCCCCGCAGGGCCTGGACGCCGGGTGGGCCAACACCAACGGCCGGGACGCGACCCTGGTCGACGACATCCTGCGGGTGGTCGAGAACGACCTCTGCGTCGACACCACCCAGCGTTTCGCGCTCGGCTGGAGCTACGGCGGCTCGATGAGCTACGCCCTGGCCTGCGCCCGGCCGGCCATCTTCCGCGCGGTCGTGGCGTACTCGGGTGCTCAGCTCAGCGGCTGCGCCGGCGGCACCCAGCCGGTCGCCTACTTCGGGATCCACGGCACCCACGACAGCGTGCTGAACATCAGCTCCGGACGGCAGATCCGTGACACGTTCGTACGGGTCAACGGCTGCACCCCGCAGAACCCGCCGGAGCCCCCGAACGGCAGCGGGCGGCACATCACCACCGCGTACGCGGGGTGCCGGGCCGGGTATCCGGTGCAGTGGGCCGCCTTCGACGGCGACCACACGCCCGAGCCCGCCGACGGCGGCGGCACCAACACCGCGACCACGTGGACGACCGGCGAGGTCTGGCGCTTCCTGAGCCAGTTCGGGCCGGCCACCTCGCCCATCAGCACCACCCCGGGGCCCTCGAGCCCGGCGCCCTCGAGCCCGGTACCCAGCGATCCGGTGCCCAGCAGCCCCGGCCCCAGCAACCCCGCGGGCCAGGGGTGCCGGGTGTCCACCAAGGTCAACGCCTGGAACACCGGGCTGACCGCCGACATCACCCTCACCAACACCGGCACGACCGCGGTCAACGGCTGGTCGCTGAGCTTCAGCCTCGCCGCCGGGCAGACGATCACCGGCGGCTGGAACGCCACCTACAGCCCCACGTCCGGGCAGGTGACGGCCCGCAACGTCAGCTACAACGGCGCGGTCGCCGCCGGCGGGTCGGTCAGCCTCGGCTTCCAGGCCGGGCACACCGGTAACAGCGCCGCACCGACCGGATTCGCCCTCGACGGAGTTCCCTGCGTCACCAGTTGAAGCCACACTCATCCGGGGAAAGTCCGATGCGAACGTGCTGTGGGCCGCGCAAGCCACCGCACGTTCGCATCGGGCGTTCCCTCCGGCGGGCTCATCGGGCAACGTTCGGCGCCCTTGCGGGCAGCCACCCATCGGTGACGGCCGCAGCCGCGTACTCGTACACGTGCCCACACTCAAGAGAAAAATCGCCCTCACCGCGGCCGCTGTCGTCACGGCCGGCGTCTCCGCGGTCACCTACCAGGCCTCGGCCGCCGAGGCCCCGTCCCTGCAGCCGCCGGCCGGCCTGCGGATCATCGGCCAGTTCGTGGTCGGCACCGGGACCCAGACCTACACCTGTACGGGTGGCAGGTTCACCGGCTCGTCGGTCCCCGAGGCGGGCCTGTTCGACGGGGCCAACCGCAAGATCCACCACTTCGGCGGCCCGACCTGGCAGTCCGAGGCGGACGGCTCGCTGATCACCGCCGCCCCGGTGGCCAACTCCCCGGTGCCGGGCGCGATCCCGGAGCTGCTGCTGGAGGTCAGGACCCGGTCCGGGTCGGGGATGCTCAGCACGGTCACCCACATCCAGCGGATGAACACCTTCGGCGGCGTGGCCCCGGCCACCGCCTGCACCGACGGCCAGAAGGCGAGCGTGCCCTACCACGCCAACTACATCTTCTGGGGCAACTGAGCTCAGCCGCTGACGATGTCGATGTCGTCGACGTAGCCGCGGAACAGGCCGGTGGTGTCGGGCTGGTCGTACCCGATCCAGATCTGGTCGACGGTGCCGCCGGCCAGGGCACCCAGCGGGATCCGGACGAGATTCCACTCGTTGAGCCGCAGGTGACCGGCCTGGCCCTGGAACCGCGGGTGAGCCCGGACCCCGGACTGGTCGGTCGCGCCGGAGTCCCGCAGGCTGCGGCCGTCGGTGAGGAACAGGTCGAGCGCGACCGAGGTGGCCGGGTACTGCGGGTAGATCCAGTACGACAGCGTCGTGTCCGCGGCGATCGGGACGTGGACGTCGAAGACCTTGTTGTACGAGTACGACTGCGTCGCGCTGGTGTCGTTGCCGGAGTACATGAGGGCGTACGTGCCGCCGTGCGCGGTCTCGGCCCGGCGGGCGGATTCCATGGCGGTCAGGCCGCAGCAGAAGCCGCCGACGTTCACGCTCGCGTGGACGCTGTTGGTCCAGGTGGGCTGCGCGGCATCGCCGAAGTCGGTGCGGAACAGTGGCCAGGCCCGGCCGGCGCCCAGGGCCGGACGCAGAGCGGTGTGCCAGAGATTGGCGAGTTTGACGTATCCGCCGTCGGTGGGATGGATGGTGTCCGGGCCGATGTCGGCGGCCGTCAGGGTGCTGGTGAGGTCGACGAGCCGGACGTTGTGCCCGGCGGCGACCTGCGCCGCGGCGATGGCCGGCAGGGCGGCGTTGAAGGTCCGCGCCCGGCTGTCGTTGGTGGGATTGCCCGAGGGGACCAGCGTGGAGAACACCACGGCGGCGGTCGGCCGGGCGGCGACGATCCGGTCGAGCAGGTCGCGCATCCGCGCCGGCGCGTTCGGCAGGTCGTAGTTCTGCAGGGTGTCGTTGGTGCCGACGTTGAGCAGCACCACGTCGGGCCGGGCGGCGGCCAGCCAGGCGTCCACGCCGGCCGCGATCTGGTCGATGCGCAGGCCGGGATGGCCCTCGTTGTCGCGATCGGTCATCGTGCCCGACTGCTGCGATCCGACGAAGTCGACCGCGATCCCGGCGTCGCCGGCGAGATGCTTGCGCAGCTCCTCGCGGTAGCCGTTGCCGTCGGTGGAGGAGGTGCCCCAGGTGATGGAGGCACCCAGAGGCATGATCCGCACCGGGTCGGCCGCCGCGGCTTTGCCGGCCGTGCCGGCCGATGCGGCCGCCTCGGGCGCGCCGCCGGGCGCGGACAGTGGGCCGGGCGCGCCGGTGACGGCCGCCAGCAGGACGGCCATGGTCAAACGCCGGAAAATCATCGGGCTCCCTGCCGTTGACATCGTTGTCAGCGCATTGCACATCGCCGGTCGTCGATGTGTCAAGAGCGGGCCCGGTAATAGATCGCTTCCAGTCGCCGCAGGAACACTTCCGGCGGGTACGCCGCCGCAGCCGCCAGCCCATCCCTGGCCACCCGGGCCCGCAAGGCGTCGTCGTCCAGCATGCGCAGCAGCGCGGCAGCGAACGCGTCCGGCGTCGGTGCGCAGGTGAAGCGCGCGGCCCCGACGGCTCCCGGTCGGACGCCGAGCTCCGGATCGGCCACCACCACCGGCAGCCCGGCCGCCTCCGCCTCGGCCAGCACCAGGCTCTGCGTGTCGGTGGTGGAGGCGAACGCGAGCACGTCGGCAGCCCGGTAGAAGCCGGCGACCGCGTCGTGCGGCACGGGCGGAACCACCTGGACGTGGCCGTCCAGCCCGAGCGCGGTGATCCGGCGGGCCAGGTGCCGGCGCTGCTGGGACACCCCGACCAGGACCAGCCGGGCGTCCGGCCGGGCCGCGCGCACCCGGGCGTACGCCCGCAGCAACAGTTCCGGGTTCTTCTCGGCGGTGGCCCGGCCGACCGACAGCACGACGTTCGCACCGGTACGGGCCGGACGGGGTGCGACGGTGGGGACCGGGGTGGGCAGCACGCAGATCTCGGCGGCCGGCCGGAACGGGGCGAAGCCCGCCGCCGCCTTGTCCGAGGGAGCGATGGCCACCGCCATCCGCGCGAACATGGCCTGGCCCAGCGCGACCAGCCGGCGCCGGCGTACCGCTCCGGGCCGGGTCAGCTCCAGGAACTCCCGCGGCGACCAGCCCAGGCCCAGGCGCACCGCACACCACGCGGCTCCGACCGGGATCTCGGCGAACAGGTCGGCGTACGCCAGCAGGTCGGTGTGCCAGGTCATCACCAGCGGCACGCCCCAGTCGGCGGCCGCCCGGAACCCGGTCATCCCGATCGGCCCGGTGCTGTGCGCGTGCACGAGGTCGGCGGGTGCGGGCGTGAAGGGCAGACCCACGCGTACCTGGCGCAACGGCACCGGCACCGAGCGGACGCCGTGGGGGCTGAGCAGGGGATCGGGGCGGTGGAAGTCCACCTTGTGCCCGGCCGCGCGCAGCAGCCGTACGGTCAGCTCGGCCGACCGGGCTACGCCGTCCGGCCGTCCGGCGTGGCTGTCGCAGAAGTGGGCGATCCGCACGGCTCGCATCTTGCCCGTAGGCTCGCGCGATGAACCGGGGCCGGCGGCTGTTACCGGCTTTCGGCGTGCTCGCCGCGGTGCAGATGATCGTCGTGAGCACAGTGGACGGCCACACCCGGCCCGGCTACGACGAGACGCGCAACTGGATCAGTCAGCTCTCGCTCGGACCGCACGGCTGGTACGGCACGGTCAATCTGGCCACCTGTGGCCTCTGGCTCATCCTGGGCGCCCTCGGGCTGCACCGGCGGGCCACCGGGCGGACGGTGGTCCTGATCCTGTGGTGCGGGCTCTGTTTTGTCGCCCTCGCCCTGATCCGGACCGACGCCGGCCTGGGCTTCCCGCCGGGGGTCCCCGAGGAGCACACCGCGCGCGGGCTGATCCACAAGCTGATCTCCGTCACGCTGGGCGTCGCGGGGATCGCCGCCGTGGCCGGCGTCGGACCGCGGCGGGGGGCCCGGGTGGTCGCGGCGGCCATGGCGGTGTCGTTCGTGGCGGCCAGTGTGCTCGTGCTGCTCGACGACGGTGAGGTGCTGCCGGGCAGTCCGAGCGGGGTGTTCGAACGGGCCGCGTTGTTCACCGGACTCGGCTGGATCGCCCTGTGCTGTATCGGCCTCGCCCGGAGCCGGCAAGCGGCGGGCACCCGGATCGGTGCCCGCCGGTCGTGACGTCAGCGCCGGGTCCACTGCTGGTTGGTGGCGCCGGTGCAGGTCCACAGCAGCGTCAGCGTGCCGTTCGCGGTCTGGTTGTTGTTGACGTCGAGGCAGAGCCCGGACTGGTTGTTGCGGATGGTGCCGTTGCTCTGGAAGGTCCACTGCTGGTTGGTGCCGCCGTTGCAGTCCCAGAGCTGCGCCTTGGCTCCCGCGGTGGCCCCGGTCGGCGCGTCCAGGCACTTGCCCAGCGACTGCAGGGCCTGACCGGACACGGTCCACTTCTGGTTGTTCGCCCCGTTGCAGTCCCAGATGACCGGCTGGGTGCCGTTGGCGGTGTTGCTGTTCGGCACGTCGAGGCAGCGGCCGGACGAGGTGCTGACCAGGCTGTTCGAGGTCGGCACCGGCGGCTCACCGCTGGTGCCCCCGCTGACCCGGTAGACGACCGTCCCGTGCGCCGGCACGCTCGCGCTGATCGTGCCGCTGGTGGTGGTCGTGGCCCCGCTCCAGGCGTCGACCAGGTTGTACGACGACGACCCGGTCTTGCCGACCGCCGTGGCGGTGGTGGAGATCGTCCGGGTGGCGCCGCTCTGGTTGAACAGAGCCACCGCGACATCGCCGTTGGCCAGCCGCTTGGCCAGCACCCGCTGGTTGCTGTCGCCCGCCACCTGTACGCCCTGCAGGCCCAGGGTGTCCTGGTTGATCGCGATGAGCCGCGGGTTCTTCAGGATGGTCTGGGTGGCGGCGGTCATGTTGCGGATGTCGTTGCCGGCGATCAGCGGCGCCGCCATGATCGCCCACATGGCGAAGTGGGAACGCTGCTCGGTGTCGGTCAGCGTGCCCCGGCCCACCTCCATCATGTCCGGGTCGTTGAAACCACCCGGCTTGGCGTAGCCGGCCAGCGGCACGTTCACGTTGATGATGTTCTGGACACCCATCGGGTAGTCGTTGACCTGGTTGGTGCTCCAGACCAGCTGGATGTCCTCGGTGGTGCGCCAGATGTTGGCCACATCGCCCCAGTTGCGCTGCGGCCCGGTCTTGGAGTGGATGCTGTTGGAGTTGATGCTGTACAGGATCGGCCGCCCGGTCGCGGCCAGCGCGTCCCGCATCTTCGCGAACGTGGTGACCTGGTCGTTGATGCTGCCGCTGGGCGAGCACCAGTCGTACTTCAGGTAGTCCACGCCCCAGGCGGCGAACTGCCGGGCGTCCTGGGCCTCGTGCCCCTGGCTGCCGGTCGCCCCCGGGTACGAGCCGAAGTACTGCGCGCAGGTCTTGTCCAGCGGCGCCTGGTAGATGCCGAACTTGAGACCCTTGCTGTGGATGTAGTCGCCGAGCGCCTTCATGCCGCTGGGGAAGCGGGTCGGGTCGGCCTGCAGGTTGCCGCTCCCGTCGCGGTTGGGGTTCATCCAGCAGTCGTCGACCACCACGTACTGATAGCCCGCGTCGCGCATGCCGGTGCTGACGATGCTGTCGGCCATCCCCCGGATCAACGACTCGCTGATGTTGCAGAAGAACGTGTTCCAGCTGTTCCAGCCCATCGGCGGGGTACGGGCCACCCCGTTGTCCAGGGCCTGCGCCGGCGTCGCTGCGGAAGCGACGAACGCCGTGCCCGACAGCACCAGGAGTCCGGCCGCGAGCAAGGATTTCAGAGCTCTCATCGATTACCGACCTGTTCAGAAGTGAACGTTAACATCCGGATTCACAAGGTTGCCAGAATGTTTCCAGGCATTCAAGAGTGAGAATTTGTTACGACCGCTGCGACTTCTGAATGCCGCTGCGCATAACACAATTACGCGCGGGCCCAGCGTTGGTTGGCGGCGGTGTGGCAGCCCCACACGACGACGGCCGTACCGTTCGCGGTGCCGGCGCCGGTGACGTCCAGGCACAGCCCGGTCTGCGCGTTACTGACCGTGCCGTTGCTGTTGACGTTCCACTGCTGGTTGGCGCCGCCGTTGCAGTCCCAGATCTGCACCCGGGTGCCGGCAGCCGCGTTCGGCGCCACGTCCAGGCACTTGCCCAGCACCCGCAGTTCCCGTCCGTTCTGGCTGAGCTGCTGGTTGGCGGTGCTCTGGCAGTCCCAGATCTGCGTCACCGTGCCGTTGGCCGAGTTCCCGCCGCTGACGTCCAGGCACCGGCCGGCGGACTCGCTGCGCAGCCGGAAGCCGGTCGGTTCCGGATCCGGATCCGGGCCGGGACCCTGCGACTGGGTGAAGAAGTTCCACACCACCGCCCTGGTCCAGGACCGTTCGCCGGGTTCGAAGTCGCCGGGGAAGCCGTCCACGGGGCCGGGGGTGTGCCCGGCGTCGAACGCGGCCCAGGCCACCGGATATCCGGCCCGGCAGCCGGCGTACGTGGTGACGATGTGAGTGAGGCTGCCCTGCGCGGGCTCGGGTGGGTTCTGCGCGGTGCACCCGTTGTTCCGGACGAACCTGTCGCGCAGCGAGCGGCCTTGCGAGATGTTCAGAACCGGGTCCCGCAGCCCGTGCAGACCGATGTACGCGACCGGCTGGGTGCCGCCGCTGCACCCGCTGAGCTGCCCGCCGGAGTAGACGGCGACCGCCTTGAACACCGTGGGACGGGCACACGCCAGGGCGTAGCTCATGCCCCCGCCGTAGCTGAAACCGCCGGCGAAGCGCTGCGTCGTGTCCACGCAGACGCCGGCCTCGATCTGCCGGATCATGTCGTCGACGAAGACCAGGTCCTCGCCGCCGGAGTTGGCCCAGCCGTTGTTGAACCCCTGCGGGGCGACGAAGATCGTGCTGTTGTTCGACAGCGCCCGGAGCCCGTAGTACGACCACGGGTAGCCGCTGGTCCCGCCGGAGTCGACGTCGTTGGCGGTGCCGCCGTTCCAGTGGAACCCGAAGATCAGCCGGTACGGGTGGTTGCTGTCGTAGTTGTCGGGGATCCGCAGGATGAACGTGCGGTTCTTGCCGCTGGTCTGGATCGTGCGCGAGCCGCTGGTCAGCGTCGGCGCCTTGCCGCAGCCGCTGCTCGCCGCCAGGGTGGTGACGTCCGCGTGCGCCGGGGCGGGCCCGATGCCGGTGACGCCGGCCGCGGCGCAGACGAGTGTCGCGGCGGTGGCCAGCAGCGCTCGCCACCGATGACGATCGGTGCTTTGTCGCATGGGTGCTCCGTTCCTCGTGGGGGATGGGCGGTTCAGCGGTAGCCGGCGGCGATCACGTTGGCCTGGACCGCGTTCTCGGTCGCGTCGCTCGGGTAGCCGGCGACCATGGCGCCCTCGTAGAAGGTGCCGGCGCTGAGGTTGGCGCCACCCCCGGGTTTGCAGCAGTCGCCGCCGCTGCCGAGGATGATGGCGCCCTGCTTCTTCATCGGGCTGTAGCCGGGCGGCAGGGCTCCGTCGTACAGCGTGAAGAGGCTGCCGGACTGGGCGTTGCTGCCCTTCATGGCGAAGCGGGACGTCCCGTTGTTCTTGAGCGTCGCCGTGACGAACTTGCTGGTGAAGGCCCGCTGGTTCGGGTTCCAGGACTGGCTGCCGCCGGGGTATAGGCCCCACTCGAGGTCCGCCTGGACCCAGGGGCCGGTGCCGGAGCAGCCGCCGAACCAGCACTGCGTGCCGAAGTTGATGGCGTCCATGGCCCCGGCCGCGTCGGCCGCCCGCGTGGTCTCGCTGTTGCCGTAGTCGAAGCAGCAGCCGTTGTTGACGTGGGTGCCGCTGAGCACCGCGTACATCCCCTCGGGGGCGCTGCCGGTGGGCACGCCGGTCAGGTGGCCGTCGCGCCAGTAGCTGTTGCCGGGGTTGATGAACAGCGAGTACGCCTTGGCACCGCCGACCGTCAGTGATTCGGAGGTCGCGGTGGCCGGGCGGCTCTGGGTCGAGCCGGGCACGACGCTGGAACCCTGGTACCAGAGGTCGTTCCCGCGGCCGGACTGGTCGTAGACCACGGTGATGACGCAGGTGGTCCCGCCACAGAACGCATCCTGGGCGGTGCCGTCGGCGGTGCCGCCCGCGGCCCGCGGGCCGATGTTCCGCGTCGTGTTGTCGGACGAGCGCCGTACCTGGTAGAGGTTGCCGCTGTACGAGCCGTAGAGCGCGCGGGTCGTGCTGTGGGCGGCCACGCAGGGCGTGCCGCCGGAGGCATAGAGGTCGCAGGGGCCGGCGCCGGTCGGTGGCGTCGGGCCGGCCGGTGAGTCCCAGAGCTGGTTGCTCTGCCCGTGGCAGTCCCAGAGGATGATGGTGGTGCCGTTGGCCGTGCCCTGTGCGTTGGCGTCCAGGCAGCGGCCGGAGGGCACGCCGCTGATGGTGCCGCTCGAGGCGACCGTCCACTGTTGGTTGGCCTGCCCGTTGCAGTCCCAGATGATGACCGGGGTGGCGTTGGCGGTGCCCGCCCCGGAGGCGTCCAGGCATTTGCCGTAGACCATGAGCTGCTTGGACGCGGTGTAGGTCCAGGTCTGGCCGGCGGCGCCGGAGCAGTCGCGCAGCTGGGCCTGGGTTCCGTTGCCGGAGCCGGTGACGCTCAGGCAGCGTCCGGACTGGGTGCCCACGATCGGGGCGCTCTGTCCCGGTTGCAGGGTCGCGGCGGCCGCGGTGCCGGCGACGAGGGTGAACGCGAGGGTGACGCCCGCTGCGAACAGTTGTCCGAGGTGTCGGCGCCGTTTGGAAACGACCATGAATGGCCTCCCGGTGCTGTTGGTTCGCCAGCATGGGTACACAAATCGGCGGATGTCAATACGACTTCGTCCGGCCCGATTTCATTACACATTTTGGGCCGGAGATCTCCGGCGGCAGCGGGATTTACGCATCGACAATGGTCGCTTGACATGGTGGAAACGCCGCCTTAACGTCGGCGGCAGCAAACGTCATACGTCATATGCTGCGACTCTGCGCCGATCGCGCCGCGATGAGCCCCCGACCCGAGGAGATGCCCGTGCCGTCCACGCTGCGCAGAAAGGTGCTGGCCGGATTCGCCGCGGCGGGTGTGGCCGCCGCGGTGGTGACCGTCGCCGGGGCGACCCCCGCCCTGGCCGCGCCCACCACTCTCTACGCTTCCCCCACCGGCTCCGGCACCGCGTGTTCCAGCGCCCAGCCCTGCTCACTGACGGGCGCCCAGGCCGCCGTGCGATCGCTGAACGACGCGATGTCCGACGACATCGTGGTGCAGCTGGCCGACGGCGTGTACCGCCTGTCGGCGCCGTTCCGGCTGACCGCCGAGGACTCGGGCACCAACGGCCACTCCGTGGTCTGGCGGGCGGCGCCGTCGGCCCGGCCGGCGATCAGCGGAGCGCGGGCGGTCACCGGCTGGACCCTCGCCGACGCCGGCCGCAACATCTGGCAGGCCAACGTGGGCGCCGGGACCGACAGCCGCCAGCTCTACGTCAACGGGGCCATCGCCACCCGGGCGCGCACCAGTGTGAACCGGTCGGACTTCACCGCCAGCAGCACCGGCCTGCGGTTCACCAACGGGGCGCTGAGCTACCTCAACAACCTGGCCAACCAGAACCGGATCCAGCTGGAGAGCGTCGCCTCGTTCACCGACCGGTACGTCTCGGTGCAGAGCATCAGCGGCAACTTCATCACCATGCAGCAGCCCAGCTGGAACAACAACACCTTCGGCTACGACACCTTCACCACCCCGCACCGGGCCGGTCCGATGTACCTCACCAACGCGTACGAGTTCCTGGACTCGCCGAACGAGTGGTATCTCAACTCCGGGACCGGCACGTTGTACTACGCGCCGCCGGCCGGCCAGACCATGAGCAACCTCAGCGTGGAACTGCCGACGCTGCAGTCCCTGGTGACCATCGGTGGCACCTACGACGCCCCCGTCCACCACGTCACGTTCAACGGGATCACCTTCACCGGCACCAGCTGGCTCGGGGCCAGCGGCAACCAGGGCTACGCGGACCAGCAGACCGGCGCCTACCTGACCGGCAACTGGAACTGGCCGGCCCTGAGCGCCTGCCAGGAGGGGTGCACCCAGTTCGAGGCCACCCGGCCGCACTGGAACCAGATGCCCGCCGCCGTGCAGGTCTCCGCGGCCAACACCATCACCTTCAGCGGCTCGCAGTTCGTCAACCTGGGCCAGATGGCCATCGGCATCGGCAACGACGCCAACGCCCACGCCAGCGGGGTCGGCCTGGGCGCCAGCAACATCACGGTCACCGGCTCGGAGATCGCCCGCAGCTCGGCCGGCGGCATCGTCGTGGGCGGCGTCCGCGCCGACGCGCACCACCCCGGTGACCAGCGGATGATCAACCGCGACATCACGATCAGCAACAACCGCATCCACGACCTCGGCGTCGAGTACCGCGGCAACGTGTCGGCCCTGACGACCTACGTCACCAACGCCACCATGTCGCACAACGAGGTCTACAACATGCCGTACTCCGGCATGTCGATCGGCTTCGGCTGGGGCGCCAACGAGCCGGGCGGCAGCAACCAGTACGCCAACCGGGGCCTGTACAACTACCAGCCGCGGTACACCACGGCGACGACCGCCTCGAACAACCGGCTCATCGGCAACTACATCCACGACGTGATGCAGCAGATGACCGACGGCGGATGCATCTACACGCTGTCCTGGAACCCGGGCGCCCGGATCGACGGCAACCACTGCCAGCGGATCAACGGCTGGTTCGGGCTCTACTTCGACGAGGGCTCCAAGTACTACACCGCCAGTGGCAACGTCTTCAACAACGTCGGCACCTGGGCCACGGCCAACTACTGGGGCGGCGAGAACATGGGCAACTTCACCGTCACCGGCAACTGGACGACCAACGGCAGCACCAACATCACCAACGGCGACCGCGGCAACGTGGTGAACAACAACGTCACGGTCACCAACGGCAGCTGGCCCGCGGGCGCCCAGGCCGTGATGGCAGCCGCCGGACCGCAGAGCGGCGGCAGCCCGCAGAGCACCAGGATCGTCGGCGTGCAGTCCGGCCGGTGCATCGAGGTGCCGGGCGGTGCCACCGCCAACGGCACCCAGACCCAGCTGGGGGACTGCACGGGCGCCGGCGGTCAGACCTGGACCTACACCGCGTCGAAGCAGCTCACGGTCTACGGCAACAAGTGCCTGGACGCCTCCGGGGCGGGCACCAGCAACGGCACCGCCGTCATCATCTGGGACTGCAACGGTCAGCCCAACCAGCAGTGGAACCTCAACGCCGGCAACACCATCACCGGTGTCGCCTCCGGACTGTGCCTGGACGCCACCGGCGCCGGTACCGCCGGCGGCACCAGGATCAACCTCTGGGCCTGCCACGGCGGCACCAACCAGCAGTGGACCCGCCCCTCCTGATCAGCTGACCGGACGGGCCCACGCCGCCACGGCGTGGGCCCGTCCCGTTCACTTCAGGAGTTGCCGCATCGACCGGGACAACAGCTCGGTGCGGTCCGCCGCGGTCAGCTTCTCCGGTCCGAAACCGAAGTACAGAGTGTCCGGCGTCGCGGTCGCGGCGCCGAAGTCGTAGACATGACCGGCCCGGGTCCAGTCGGTGGGGTTGGGTGCCGAGCCCGGCGGTGGCCCGGCCACGGTCCAGCCGCCCAGGTCCGTCTCGAAGGACGTACGGGCGACGGTCGCGCCGTCCACGTCCACGCGTACGTCGTCGAGGAAGACGCCGTAGCCCTGGACGTACCAGTCGGACGTGGAGCTGATGGAGATCTCGACCTGCTTGCCCGCGTACGCGGACAGGTCGGCCTGGAAGTCCTTCCACCCGCCGCTGTTGCCGGTCGCGGCGTTCCAGTCGCCGGTGGAACCGTGCGGCGTGCAGTCCTCGGCCCAGTAGTGCGCCAGGAACGGGTGCGGGTCGAGGCGTTCCCACTGGCAGGTCCACCCGACGTCCGTACTGGTCAGGCCGCCGGTGTCGGGCAGCGTGGTCCAGTTGTCGGTGCCGACCTCGTGCGCCTCCACGATGAGGAAGTCGGCGCCCTGATCGGTGTCGAACGACGTCTTGAACCGCAGCTGCGCGTCCCGCGCCGTCGTCAGGTCAACGGTCCTGGTCAGCCGCTTCCAGGAGGAGTCCGAGCGCCCGCTCCACAGGTACTGGTTCCCGTCGACCGGGTCGTAGGGCCCCGGCCCGTCCTGCTGCCAGACCATCGGGACGGTGCTGGTGAACTGCGGGAACTTCGCCGGGGGCAGCTCGCTCGACGTGCTCAGGAACGCCGCCGTGTGCTGCTGCGGCCCGGCCGGGGCGGAGAAACCCGCCAGCTTGCCGGCGGTGCCGGCCAGTGCCGCGCTCCCGCCGTTGTCGACGTACGCGCCCGCGCCGAGCCAGTACTGCCGGAAGTCGTCGCTCACCGGCTGGCAGTCCAGGTCGTCGCCGCCGTCGCCGCACTCCCCGGGGCCCTGCGGGAGGTAGAAGTACCCCGCGGACGCGGCGTACTGGGCGTACTGGCCGGCGTGCAGCAGCTTGCCGCCCTCGTTGAGGTAGTCGCGGACGGCCAGATCGGTCTCGAAGGTGGCCCGGGTGGTGGCCCAGTCGGGCTGGCCCGGGTTGCGCGGGACGATGTCGTCGCCGGTCTCCCACACCACCGCCCGGTAGTGCGACAGGACGCCGAGCGGGTGCGGGGCCCGCCGGCCGTGCGTGTCCATGTCGTAGACGTCGGCGGTGTGCCCGGACCGCTTGAGGGCGTCGACGTACGTGCCCGCGTACCGGGCCGCGGTGGCGCCGTCGGTGTTCGCCGGCTCGATGCCGGTGACGTCCTCGGTGGCCAGCACCAGCACGTCGCCGCCGACCTGCTGGTTGACCGTGTAGGTGAAGGGTGCGCTCTTGCGGCCGCCGGCGGCGGTGAACCAGACGGTCACCCGGTCGCCCGGCTTCTGCCCGGTGACTGTGCCCCGCAGCTCCGCGAAGTACTTGTCCGCGCTGCCGCCGTACCTCTGGCCGCCCTGCCACTCGGCGACCGCGGCCGTACGCTCTCGGCCGTTGATCCTGGCGTGCAGCCGCACGTTGCGCAGCGAGCGCTTGGCGACCACGGCCACCTGCTGGCTGGTGCCGAACGAGTCAGGGAAGGTGTCGGGGACTAAGTCGCTGGTCGACCGGCCGACCACGGAGACCGGATCGGCCGGGTTCCGCGCCGACCGGGCCAGCGAGAGCGCGAACGGGATGTTCTTGGCGACCTCGGCCTGGATCAGCTTCTCGTCGTCGGGGAAATCGAACTCGGTCCGGCAGTCCTCCGGCCGCCAGGCGTCGTCCGGGTCGGATTCCGAGGCGGTCTGGCACGTCGACATCTCCGGGGCGAAACCGATGGTGCCCATCCGGACCTGGGCGTGGTGATTGGTGTCGCCGTTGGTGACGTAGAGCTCGGCGGTGATGTCCGGGTCATATCCGGGTACGGCCGGGTGCGCATCGTCGCCGGCCAGCGCCATGGCGATCTGATCGTCCGGGCTGACCGTCTCGACCTGCCAGCCGGCGCCCCAGAGGATGAGCTGGGCGGCCGAGTGGTAGTTGACCAGGAACTCGAAGCCGACCCGGCGGAACAGAGCGTCCATCGCCCGGGTCTCCGGCTCGGACTGCGGCGCGGGACCCCGGTACGTCTCGTCGTCCGGTTCCGGCGACGAGCCCTCGTTGTCGTATCCCCACCGCTCGGCGAAGTTGCGGTTGAGGTCGATGCCGTCCTCGGGCCCGTACCGGCCGTCGCCGTTGTTGTCGCGCATGTTCTTGCGCCAGTAACGGTATTCGTCGGAGGTGAAGGTGAGGTCGTAGCCGTCGGGATTGGCCACCGGCAGGAACCACAGCTCGGTGGTGTCCACCAGGCCGGTGATGGCGGGGTCGGTGCCGTAGCTGTCGAGAACGTGGTGCATCAGCCGCCGGGTCATCTCCGGGGTGATCCACTCCCGGGCGTGCTGCCCGCCGAAGTAGAGCACGGCCGGGCGGCGGCCGTCGGGAACGGTCCGGGCGTTGCGGGTGACCTTGACCGCCTGGATCGGGACCCCGCGGACCGTCGTGCCGATCGTCTCCAGCTCGGCCAGCGCCGGGAAGCGTGCCGCGGTGGTGACCAGCTCCTCGCGGATGCCGCCGGGCGTGTGGTACGGCCGGAAGACCGTCGGGCCGGCGGCCTTGCGGGAGCGCGTCGATGCGGTCTCCGGCTTGCGGACCAGGGGAACGCCGGCCTTCACGAGCCGGTCCGCCTGGGCCCGGCCGAGGATCACCTCGACCGGAGCCTTGCGGCCGGGGACCGGCGCGCGGCCGAGCTCGTCCGCCGCCAGGCCGGCGGTGCGCAGCGTGTCCCACTGGCGGTTGTCGAGCGTGCCGGCGTAGACATCGAGCCGGTCCTCGGTGGACGGTGCGGCCCCGGCCTGCGGCGGGATCGCGGTGACGGCGGCGGCGGTGGTGATGAGCACGGCCGCCGCCATGGCTGTCCGTTGTAAGCGCCTCATGAGTGGCAAGTATCGATGTCTTGTCAATGCCCCCTGAGGCTCACGGTCATCGGCCCAGCCATCCTCCGTCCACCGCGAGGACCGTGCCGGAGACATAGTCCGAGGCCGCCGAGCTGAGGAAGACCGCCGCGCCCGCGAGGTCGGCGCTGTGGCCCCAGCGCCCGGCCGGGATCCGTTCCAGGATCGACCGGGAGCGGCCGGGATCCGCGCGCAACGCGGTGGTGTTGTCGGTGGCGATGTAGCCGGGCGCGATGGCGTTGACGTTGACCCCCCGGCCGGCCCACTCGTTGGCCAGCGCCCGGGTGAGCCCGGCGATCCCCGACTTGGCGGCGGTGTAGCCGGGGACGTTGATGCCGCCCTGGAAACTGAGCAGGCTGGCGGTGAAGACGATCTTGCCGCTGCCGCGGTCCAGCATCGGCGCGGCGACGAGCTGGGTCAGCACGAACTGGCTCGACAGGTCGACCTCGATCACCCGGTCCCACCAGGACAGCGGGTGCTCGGCCGCGGGTGCCCGTTCGATGGTGCCGGCGTTGTTGATGAGGATGTCCGGCGCCCGGCCGGCCAGCTCGGTGCCCAGCGCGGTCACGGCGTCGCGGTCGGCGAAGTCGACGGCGCGGGCCTCGAAGGTGCGGCCGAGGCCGCGGACCGATTCGGCGACCTCGTCGTCGGCGTGCATCCGGGCGCTGACCCCGATGATGTCCGCACCGGCGGCGGCCAGGGCCTCGGCCATGGCCCGGCCGATGCCGCGGCGGGCGCCGGTGACCACGGCCAGCCGTCCCCGCAGATCGAACAGGCCGCTCATGCCCTCGCCTCCGCCGGCGCTCCGGCCACGTCGACCAGGATCTTCATGGCCCGGCCGGCGGAGAGGTCCGCGACGGCGGTGGCTGTCTCCTCCAGCGGCACGACGCCCGAGATCAGCGTCGCCGCCGGGATGACCCCCCGGCGCAGTAGCTCGATCGCCCGCTCGAAGTCGGATCGCTGGTAGACCCGCGCGCCCAGCAGGCGCAGCTCCCGCCAGAAGACCCGCTGGAGGTCGATCTCGCGGGCGGCGGCGTGGATGGCGACGACGACGATCGTGCCCCGGACCTTGGTCAGGGCGGTGGTGGCGCGGACCGCCGCGGCCGCGCCCGACACCTCGAACACCACATCGGCGCCGGCGCCGCCGGTCCAGCTCTCGACCTCGGCGGCCAGGTCGGTGCCGGCCGGGTCCAGCACCTCGAAGCCGAGTGCCGCGACCCGGCTGCGGCGGGACTCGTCGATCTCGGCCACCCGGACCTGCGCCCCGGCTTCGCGGGCCACGCAGGCGATGAGCACGCCGATCGGGCCGCCGCCCAGGACCACGACCCGGTCGCCGACCTGCAGCTCGGAGCGGCGGACGTCGTGCACGGCCACGGCGGCGGGCTCGACCAGCGCCGCGGTCCGCAGGTCCAGGTCACCGGGCAACGGCACCGCGATCGACGCCGGCACGTTCCAGCGCTGTTGCAGCGCGCCGGGGGAGTCGATGCCCACGAAGACCAGGTTCTGACAGATGTGCTGGTGCCCGGCCAGGCAGGCCGCGCAGGTGCCGTCCCAGAGCAGCGGCATCACGGTCAGCGGATCACCGACCGCCCAGCCCTGGACGCCGGCGCCGACCGCGGCCACGGTGCCCGAGGCCTCGTGTCCGAACACCAGCGGCTTGGTCACCCGGGCGTCCATGTCGCCGTGCACGATGTGCAGATCGGTGCCGCAGAGCCCGCAGTAGGCCACGGCGATCTGCAGCTCTCCCGGTCCCGGTGGTGCCACGTCCACGGACACCGTCCGCAGCCGGCCCGAGCCCTCGTACGTCGTGCCCTTCATTCGCAGCTCTCCCTTGCAAACATCATACGTATGCCCTTATATTTCGGGCCGATGAACGCGGCGTCAATAAGGAAGATCAGAGAAGGACACCGATATGGTCCGTTTCAGGCGTGCCCGCTCCATCCGCTCCCTCATGACAGCCCTCGGCGGCGTCGCGGTCCTCACTGTCGCCCTCGCCGGATGCGGCGGCGACGACAACAGTGGTTCGCCCGCCGGCTCCTACGGATTTCCCCAGGCCACCCAGGACGACAAAGCGGCCATCACGGTGTGGGTGGACGCTGACCGCACCAAGGCCGCGGACGCCTTCAAGAAGGCCCACCCGGAGGTGCCGATCCAGGTCGTGACCTACGACGGGTCGGCCAACGGCTCCAACTCGTTCCGTACCAAGATCCAGCTCTTCGACCGCACCCAGAGCGGCTGGCCCGACGTCGTGTTCTCGACGCAGAACAACGACGCGGCCTGGGCCAGCCAGCAGAGCAACGGCAAGCAGGCCTTCGCCGCTGTGCTCAACGGCGGGCTCGTGCCCAAGGACACCCTCGACAAGTTCACCCCGGGCGCGCTGAACCCGTGCACCGTCGACGGCAAGGTCTACTGCCTGCGCAACGACCTCGCCCAGGTGGTGCTCTGGTACAACAAGGCGCTGTTCGACCAGTTCGGCTACCAGGTCCCGACCACCTGGCAGGAATACCAGGCGCTGGGGGAGAAGGTCGCGCAGGAACACCCCGGCCACATCGTCGGCACGGTGGGCGACGCCTGGACCCCGGAGGTGTTCTTCTGGGGCAGCAAGTGCCAGGCCAACGACGTCACCGGCCCCAAGACGGTCACGGTGAACACGGCGACGCCGCAGTGCCAGCGCGCGGCCGCGATGCTCGACACGCTGATCAAGAACGGCACCACGCCGAACGTCAGCGTCTTCACCCCGGAGTTCGTCAAGAAGTACTCCGGCAAGGTGCTGATGATGCCCGGCCCGGCCTGGTACGCCGGCGCCATCTTCAACAACCCGCAATCGCTCAAGGTGCCCTCCGGTCAGCTCGGCGTGGCCCCGCCGCTGGCCTGGCAGGGTGAGGACGCGGTGACCGGCAACGTCGGCGGCGGCACGTGGTTCATCAGCAGCCACTCGAAGAACCTCAAGGCCGCCGAGGCCTTCACCGAGTTCGTCACGACGGCCGACGACTACCAGGTGGCGGTCGCTCCCGGCTATCCCGCGTACGGGCCCGCCGCTGAGAAGTGGGTGAAGAAGCAGGAGGAGAGCGGCTACTACGCCACCGACCTGAAGGCCATCGTCACCGCCGGCACGTCGATCTGGCCCGGCTGGGGCTCGGGCATCTTCAGCCAGGAGGCCGTCTGGGCCAAGACGATGACGCCGGCCATCGCCGACGGCAAGAGCGTTGTCACGCTGCTGCCGGAGTGGCAGACGGCGATCAAGAACCAGGCGCAGGTCAACGGATACACGGTCAAATGACGGTCGTCGACCACACCGCCGAGGCGGCGGCCGTGGTGACGGGGCGGGCGGCCGGCCGGCCGCCCGCCACCCGCGACAACAAGCTCAGCTACGGCCTCATCTCGGGCTATGCGGTGCTCACGCTCGCCTTCGGCCTGCTGCCCGCCCTGTACGCCGTGTACCTGGCGTTCACCGATGCCACGGGCGGTTTCGCGGGGTTCGCCAACTTCACCAAGGTGGTCGGCGACTTCCGCTTCTGGCCCGCGGTCTGGCACGTGGCGCTCTACCTGGTCATCTGGCTGGCGGCGCTGGTGGCGCTGGTGACCGTGCTGGCGGTGGTGGTGCACGCGATCAAGGTGCGGTGGCTCAGCCGGACCCTGCGGTTCGTGTTCTACCTGCCGGGCGCGCTGGCCGGCGCCTCGAGCGTGCTGCTGTGGCTGTTCGTCCTCGACCCGACGGCCAGTCCGGTCGGCGGGCTGCTGCGGCTGTTCGGCTTCGAGAGCTTCGTGCAGGTCATCGTGCCGGGGAACCTGCCGGTCATCTTCGCCGTCATCGCTTTCTGGACCGGCGCCGGCGGCTGGATCGTCATCATGTACGGCGCCCTGAACAACATCAGCGCCGAGGTCATCGAGGCGGCCCGGGTGGACGGGGCCAACGCCGTGCAGATCGCCTGGCGCATCCAGCTGCCGATGCTGCGCAAGTGGATCTCGTACATGGGCATCATGTCGCTCGCCGCGGGCACCCAGCTCTTCGTCGAGCCCCAGTTGCTCTCGCAGGCCAGCAACGCCGTCGTGCCCAACGACTACTCGCTCAACCAGCTCGCCTACCAGTACGCGTTCCAGCAGAACGACTTCAACGGAGCGGCGGCGATCTCCCTGCTGCTGCTCGTCGTCGCCCTCGCGCTGTCGGCCGTCTTCGTGACGCGCGGCGGCCTGTTCGAGCGGGAGTGAACCCATGAGCTCTGTGCCCACCGGCTCCGCGGCCGGGCACCGGCCCGGCGTCAGCGGCTGGAGCGGCCGGACGATCGTCGCGGTCATGGTGACGGTGTTCGTGCTGTTCTTCGCCGTCCCGATCGTCTGGCTGCTGCTGGCCACCACCAAGTCGGCGCGCGGCCTGAGCGTCGGCAACCCGTTCGCCCTCGGCAGCGCCGGTGAGCTGGCCACCAACTGGAGCCAGCTGTTCGGGTTCCAGGACGGCGCGGTCACCACCTGGATGACCAACTCGGCGCTGTACGCCGTCGGCGCGCTCATCATCACCCTGGTCGTGAGCATCCCGGCCGGGTACGCGCTGGCCCTGACCCGGTTCCGGTTCCGGCGGCTGCTGCTGGTGCTGACCCTGATCGTCATGCTGATCCCCAACACCGCGCTGGTGCTGCCGATCTTCCTGGAGCTCAACGCGGTGGGCCTGATCGGCAGCCCGCTGTCGGTGATCCTGCCGATGTCGTTCTTCCCGTTCGGGGTCTACCTGACCTACATCTACTTCTCCACCAGCATCCCGCGCGACCTGCTGGCGGCGGCCCGGATCGACGGGTGCCGGGAGATCCAGGTGTTCACCCGGATCGCCCTGCCGCTGGCCGCGCCGATCGTCGCGCTGGTCGCGTTCTTCAGCTTCGTGCAGAACTGGAACAACTTCTTCCTGCCCTTCGTGATGCTGCCGTCCAGCGACGGCTATCCGGTGCAGGTCGGGTTGACCTCCCTGCTCGCCTCCACCCCGGCGTTCAATCCGAGCTCCGCCGGCGGGCAGTCGGTCCAGCTGCCGACGCTGGCCCTGGCGACCGTCGTCTCGGTGCTGCCGGTGCTCATCGTCTTCCTCGTGTCACAACGCTTCCTGGTCGCCGGCATGACCGCCGGCGGGACCAAGGAGTGAGCCCAATGTCTGCCGACCAGGAGCCAACATGAAAGTCACCGGTTATCGCAGCCTGTTGACCAAGCACGACTGGGGGCGGCTGACCGGTGACGCCAACGGCGTGATGCCCGAGCCGCGCACCGACGTCCACGTGCTGATCCTCGAGACCGACGACGGGCTCGAAGGCGTCGGCGTCGGTCCCCACGGCGACATCGACCGGGTCTTCGGTGCCGTCGAGGGCGAGGACCCGCGGGCCGTCACCGCGCTGTACGACCGCATGCTGAGCTGGGTGTTCAAGACCGGTCACGCCGGGGCGACGTTCGGTGCGGTCGGGGCGATCGACATGGCGCTGTGGGATCTCAAGGCGAAGGCGGCGGGTGAGCCGCTCTGGCGCACCCTCGGTGCGCTGGACCGCTTCGTGCCCGGGTACGCCTCCGGGCTCGACATCGCCCTCGACGACGAGGCCCTCGTGCGCCTCTACGAGCGCTACGCCGACCACGGTTTCAGCTCGGCCAAGCTCAAGGGCGGCCTGGACGTCACCCACGACCTGCGCCGGCTGCTGGCGGTCCGCGACGTGCTGCACCGCAACTCGACGCACCCGGCGCTGATGCTCGACGCCAACGAGGCCTGGAACCGTACGCAGGCGGTCCGTTTCGTCAGCGAGCTGGAGCGCACCGTCGACCTGGCCTGGATCGAGGAACCGGTGCGCCGCTGGGACGCCGCCGGTCTCGCCTCGGTGCGCCAGCATCTGCGCACGGCCGTGGCGACCGGCGAGAACCTCACCGGCCTGGAGCAGTACCGGCCGCTGCTGGACGCCGGCGCCGTCGACATCGTGCAGGTCGGCAACGTCTGGGGCATCACCCACTTCCTCCGGGTGGCCGCCGTCGCGCACAGCCACGACCTGCCGGTGAGCCCGGTGTCCTACCACGCCAACCCGGTGGCCCACGCCGCCGCCGCAGTGCCCAACCACCTGTCCTTCGAGGTCCAGCACCTCGACTCGCCGATCGGCCTGCGGATCGATCAGGAGATCATGGACGGCGGCATCGTCCTCGGTGACGAACCGGGCATCGGCATCCGGGTCGACGAGGAGCACATCAACGCGGTACGGGCGGCCAACCCGGTCGCCGGGATCACCGGCCCACACGTGCGTCCCCGGCGAGCCGGGCTGCGGCTGGTCCCCGAGTCCCGGCGCGACCTGCGGCACCTGTCATGAGCGGGGTGATCGACGCGCACGTGCACCTGTGGAACCGCACCACCGATCCGCAGCCCTGGATCGACCCGGCGACGATGGCGGTCATCGACCGCGACTTCGCCGCCGGCGACCTCGAACGCATGCTCGACGAGACCGGCAGCGACACCGCGGTGGTGGTCCAGTCCAGCAACAGCATCGCCGAGACCCGGAGGCTGCTGGCCGGCGCCGGGCCCCGGGCGGCCGGAGTGGTCGGCTGGATCGATCTGACCGGCGACGTCGGTGCTCAGCTCGACACGCTGGGTCCGGAGCCGGGCCGGCCGCTGGTCGGCCTCCGCCACCTGGTCCACCTCGACCCGGATCCGGCCTGGCTGCACCAGCCCGACGTCAGCGTGGCCCTCGACGCGCTCAGTGTCCGCGGCCTGTGCTTCGACCTGGTCGTCCGCTCATGGCAGCAACCGCTGGCCGCGACCGTCGCCGGGGAGCATCCCGGCCTGCGCTTCATCGTGGACCATCTCGGTGGCATCGCCGACTCCGTCGACGACGACGGCTGGGAACGCGGCCTGCGGGCGCTCGCCGCCCGGCCGAATGTCTGGGCCAAGATCTCCGGACTGGCCGGGCTCGTGCAGGACCCGCAACGGCTGCGCCGGGTGGTCGGCGTGGCGGTCGAGGCGTTCGGCCCGCAGCGGCTCATGTACGGCTCCGACTGGCCGGTGGCGTGTCTGGGCGCCGGCCCGGTCGGCTGGCGTACGGCTGTGGACGAACTGCTGGCCGACCTGAGCGCGGGGGAGCGGGCCGCGATCCTGTCCGGAACCGCCTCGGCCTGCTACGGTCTCGGCGCATGACCAGTGCGGTCGAGCAACTGCGGCGCCGCGGCATCCTCGGGCTCGGCGGCGCACCGCTGGGCAACTTCGCCGCTGCCATGGACGACGAGCAGGCCGCCCGTACGCTGCGCCGGGCCTGGGACCGAGGTATCCGCTACTTCGACACCGCGCCGCACTACGGCCTCGGGCTGTCCGAGCGGCGCATCGGTGCCGAACTGCGCCACCGGCCGAGAGACGAGTTCCTCGTCTCCACCAAGGTCGGCCGGCTGCTCGTTCCGCGCGTACCCCCGCTCGACCAGGACGACGACGGCTTCGTCGTGCCCGGAGACCTGGAGCGGCGCTGGGATTTCTCCGCCGACGGCGTCGAACGTTGCCTGCGGGGGAGTCTCGAACGCCTCGGGCTCGACCGGATCGACATCCTCTACGCGCACGACCCCGACCAGGCCTGGGACGGCGCGGCGGGGGAGGCCCTGGCGTCACTGGCCCGGCTGAAGTCAGCGGGCGTCGTGTCGGCCATCGGCATCGGGACGAATTCGACCGCCGGCCTCGAACCGCTCATCCGCGCGGGACTGGTCGACGTGATCATGCTCGCCAACCGGTACTCGCTGCTCGACCACAGTGCCCTCGAGACGGTGCTCACGCCGGCCCGGGACGCCGGCGTCGCGATCGTCGCCGCCGGCGTCTTCGCCACCGGCCTGCTCTCGACGGACCAGCCCCGGCCCGGTGCCACGTACGAATACCGCCCGGCCGACGCCGCGATGATCCGGCGGACCGAGCGGATCGCGTCGATCTGCGCGGATCACGGCGTGCCGCTGCCGGCGGCGGCGCTGGCCTTCCCGCTGCTGCATCCCGCGGTCGCCGCCGTGGCCATCGGCATGCGCTCGCCCCGGGAGGTCGACGAGGATCTCGAGCGGTTCACCACCGGCATCCCCGCCGGGCTGTGGCGTGACCTCATCTCGGCCGGCCTCATCCCGGCGGGCGCGGTGCCGGCGGGACCTACGAGCCGCTCTCCGGAGGAGCCGCCGGGCGGCGCCGCTGCCAGGAGCTGACGATGTGGTGGCGCATCGCCCGCTCGGCGCCCTCGACGTCGTGCCGGGCGATCGCCTCGACCACCTTGCTGTGCTCCTCGATGGTCGACGCGAAAGCGCCGTCGTAGCGGAGCCCCTGGTACCGGTCGCTCTCCAGCGCGCGCCGGTACAGGCGTTTGGCTATGTTCTCGGCCAGCCGGTTCCGGGAGATCTCCATGACCGTGAAGTGGAAGACGACGTCCTCCTGCCGGAAGGCGTCGCTCTCCTGCCGCATCTCCCGCATCGCGTCCAGGACGTGCTCGATGCGCGCCAGCTCCTCCTGGGTGTGGCGCGCGGCCACCGCGCCGGCCATGGCCGACTCCAGGTTGCCCCGCACGATGGTGAGCTCGTCGAGGATGCCCAGCGACTCGTCACTGTCGATCAGCGCGGAGAGCACGATGGGATCCAGCATGTTCCACGAACCGGACCGGGCCACCTGCGTGCCCCGGCCCTGGGCGACCACGACCAGCCCTTTCTCCTCGAGCCGCTTCACCGACTCGCGGATCACCGTGCGGCTCACCCCGAAGTGATCGCTGAGCGGGCCCTCCGGGGGCAGCAGGCCACCCTCGGGGATCTCACCGGTGACGATGAGCTCGACGAGCTCGCTGGTCACCGCCACGCCGAGCCGCGCCGAGCGGCGGCGGGGCGGGAAGGCCGAGGTGTCGGGCTGGTCTGCCATGACCGCAATATACGGGCCGCGACGCTCCGGCCCTGGCCGCAGCCCCGGAGCGCTTCCCGGCGGCGTCCCGTAGATTGGTCGCACCCGAGGCGGAGAAAAGGCGGACCCCATCATGACGGCCGTATCAGGTGAGCGGCCGGGTGCTGCCGGCCCGGGAGTTGCCGCGCAGGAGGATCTGCGGACCTTGTTCGGGCAGTCCATCGCCGTGTTCGCGTCCCTGGCCGGGCCCGCGCACGTGGTGGAAGCGGCCAACCCGGCGTTCTTCGCCACCGTCGGCGCGGAACGCACCCGCACCGGGGTCCCGCTCGCGGAGCTGCTGCCCGAGCTGGCCGACCAGGGCTTCTTCGCCCTGCTGGACCAGGTCTACGCCACCGGCGAGCCCTACACCGGCCGGGACGCCCGCGTGGTGCTCGGGGCCGGCCCGCACGCGCGGGAGCTTTTCTTCGACTTCACCTACGAGCCGCGCCGGGACGCCGCCGGCGAGGTGACCGGGATCCACGTGATCGGCGTGGAGATCACCCAGGTCAAGCACGCCCAGCGGCTGATGGCCGAGCACCGCGTCCTGCTGGAGCAGATCGTCCGCCAGGCGCCGCTGGGCGAGGTGCTGGACGGCATGGCCCGCTCGATCGAGGCCCTCGCACCGGAGGAGGTCCTCGTCTCCGTCCTGCTCGCCGATCCCGACGGCCGGCACCTGCGGCACGGCGCCGCACCCAGCCTGCCCGACTTCTACAACCAGGCCATCGACGGCATCGCCACCGGGGAGGGCGTCGGCTCCTGCGGCACCGCCGCCCACCGGCGGGAACCGGTCATCGTCACCGACATCGCCACCGACCCGTTCTGGGACGACTTCCGGGCCCTGGCCGACCAAGCCGGCGTGGCCGCCTGCTGGTCCACGCCGATCCTGGCCCGCGACGGCGGCCTGCTGGGCACCTTCGCCATGTACCACCGCACCCCGCGCGTCCCGCAGGACACCGACCTCGCCCTCACCCGGGTCTTCACCGGCACCGCGGCCCTGGCCATCGAACGCCACCACATCGAGCAGGCCAAGCTGGCCGCCGAGGCCCAGGCCCGGACGGCCCACGACGAACTGGCCAGGGCCGTCCGCGCGGAGCAGAAACTGCGGGCCGAGGCCGAGCGGCGCGCCACCGCGGCCGCCGAGCTCACCGCCCGGATGCGCGCCGCCGCGGCCACCCAGGCCGCCGTTCCGCACCCCGAGCGCTGCCAGCTGGGCGGCACCCCGGGGTGCGGCGCACCGGCCGAGCTCAAGATCGCCGATTCCTGGGGGGACGCGGCCTGGGGCTGCCCCGCCCACGTCGAGGAGGCCATCATCAACGTGCGGTCGGTGTTCATCGCCAGCGAGGAGCTCGGCGGTCTGGCCGCTTATCTCAACCGCTGACCGGCCCGACGGGATCCCGGTCGTCCTGGTGGAACAGGCCGGCGTGCCGGGTGCGCAGTTCCCGCTTGAGCACCTTCCCGGTGGGACCGAGCGGGAGATCCTCGATCACCACCGCGGCGAGGGTGGCCAGCCCGGCCGCCGACAGCTCCTTGTTCGCCTTCTCCAGGATCAGCTCGGGGGTGGCCGCGGCCGCGCCGGCCTGCGGGCGGACCACGGCGATCGGGATCTGGCCACAGCCGTCGGGCGCCGGTACGCCCACCACCGAGCAGTCCAGCACCAGGTCGGCGCAGTCGGCGATCAGCACCTCCTCGAGCGGCAGGCTGTAGACCGGCCCGGCCAGGGTGTCGATGACGTCGACCGTACGGTCCAGGTGGTAATAGTTGCCTTCGGCGTCGCGCCGGGCCACGTCCCCGGTCAGCCAGTAGCCGTTGAGCTCGAAGCTCTCGGTGAGCCGCGCGTTCTTCCAGTACCCGGGCGTCCGGGACGGGGTGATCACGCCGAGCAGGCCGACCGTGCCGTCGGGCAGCTCGTTCCCGTCGTCGTCGAGCACCGCCGCCTTGATCACGGCGTCCTGCGGTCTGCCGACGCACCTGTCTTTGCGCGGCGTCTCCGGGGTGGTCAGCCCGCCGAAGAGGGCCATGCCCATCTCGGAGGAGCCGAGCCCGTCGATGAACTGCGAGCCCGGCAGCGCGCCGTCCGCGGCCCGATCCCGCGGCAGCAGCCAGGCGGCGAGCAGCCCGGCCGGGCGCTCACCCAGGCCGACCAGGCGCCGGATGTGGCCGTAGTGAGCGGAGTCGCCGGTATTGAACCAGGAGTGCACCCGGGCCGCGCCGCGCACCGGCAGGTCGCCGGTGGCCAGTTCGACGAAGGTACGCGGGAACGAGGCCAGCATGGTCGGCTGGAACGTCTCCATCACCGGCTCGACCACGCCGCGGCGCCAGTCGGCCATCACCACCGTGGGCAGGCCGAGCAGGACCGCGGTGAGGAAGTAGCTGAGCCCGCCGGCGTGCGTGTGCGGCATCAGTGACATCAGCCTGTCGTACGGCTCGGCCGGGAACCGGGTCATCCGGGCCTGTTTGCCGTCCCAGAAGCTGCGGTGCCCGAGGATGGTGGACTTGGGGCTGCCGGTGGTGCCCGACGAGTGGATCAGCGCGCACACGTCGTCGGGCCCGTGCCGGTACGGGTACTGCTCGGGAAGCGGCGTACCGGTGTCGTCGAACGCCTGGATCTCGGCCGCGAGCGTCAGGAACCGGGGCCGGGTGGCCGGGTCGGCCCGGTACGCCGAGGCCAGCCGCGTGGTGTCGTCGGCGACCACCCCGACCACGCCGACGTGCTCGAGGTAGCGGAGCAGCACGTCCATCCGCATGGCGTCGTTGATCATCGCCGGGATGGCCCCCAGTGCGGTCAGGGCCAGATAGTGGATCAGCGGTTCCAGTCCCTCGGCGACCACGATGCCGACCGGGTCGCCGGCCCGGACCCCGTTGGCCCGGTACCACCGGGCGTACCGGTCGCGCAGGGCGGCCAGCTCCAGCAGGCTGTGCCCGCGCAGCGTCACCTGGCCCCGGTGGTCGACGCCGTGCGTGTAGATCAGCGGCACCGCCCGGTTCGGGTTGGACCGGACGGCGTGGTCGAGGAAGTTCCCGGCGCCCAGGTCCGGTTCGGTCATGAACTGCCGGCGCACGTCGAGCGGGGCGATCGGGCTGTCGGTCATCGCTTTCTCCTTGCGGTTTCGTGGCTGGACAGGATTTCCGCGGCCACCCGGTGACCCGAGCGGATGGCACCCTCCATGAGCCCGAAGAACTCGGTGCTCGTCTCCGTGCCGGCCCAGTGCACCCGGCCGTGCGGGGTGCTCAGGTGCGGACCGAGCCGCGACCAGTCGCCGGGCCCGAACACGGCCGCGTAACAGCCCCGGCTGTACGGCTCGTTGACCCAGTCCGTGACATGCACGGCGACCGGCGCCGGCAGCCGGGGGAACAGCTCGGCGACCTGGTGCAGGGCCTCGGCCTCGCGGGCCGCGGGGTCCAGCGCCGCGAACCGGTACGCCTCGGCGCCGGTCACGAACCCGGTCAGCACCCCGGCGCCGCCCCCGGGAGGCGAGTCGTCCACCGTGGACAGCAGCGGGCCGGTGGCGCTCACCGACCAGCCCGACAGCCCGTGCGCGTGCCAGTACGGCTCCCGGTAGACGATCTGCACCTTCACCGCGCAGCCCCGCCCGGTGGCCGGGGTGGCCCGGGGGGCCGGCAGGCCCGGCCGGTAGTCGATGGCCTGGGCCAGCACCGGCGGCACCGCCACCACGACCGCGTCGCCGTGGTGTTGCTCGCCGGTGCCGGTGTGCACGCTCACCCGGCCGTCCTGCTGATGGATCGCGTGCACGGGCCGGTTCAGCCGGATCCGGGTGCCGAGCTGCGCGGCGAGCCGTTCGGCGACCTGGTGGGCGCCGCCGAGCACCCGGTCCTGCTGAGCGCCGCCGGCGAACGCGTTGAGGTATCTGATCCCACCGCCCGAGCGCAGGTAGAGCGCCATGTGCAGGACCGACACCGAGGCCGGGTCGGCGGCCATCATCTCGCCCAGGAACAACGGGAAGAACAGCCGCGCGTCCGGGTGGCGCAGGTTGCCGGCGGCCCACTCCGCGGCCGTGACGGTGTCCAGGGCGGCCGCGTCCGGGGTTCGCCACGGTGCGTCCGGCCGGACCCGCGCGGTCAGTCCGTGAAGAAGGTCGAACAGCTCGCCGAGGGCGACCGCGTTGAGCGGCGGGAACCGGCCGGCCCGGGTCTTCTCGCCGCTGCCCAGCGCGAACCGGCTGCCGCCCCACATCGCGGTCGGTGTCGCCGACAACCCCAGCCCGGCCAGCAGCTTGTGCAGTTCGGTGTGCCGGTCACCCAGGTACGCCGCCCCGGCGTCGGCCCACGCCCCCGGCGCCACCTCGATCCCGTGGGTGCGTCCGCCGACCCGGTCGCGGGCCTCCAGCACGGTGGTCTCCACCCCGGCGGTGGCCAGGTCGGTGGCGGCGGTCAGCCCGGCCAGCCCGGCGCCGATCACCACGACGCTCATCGGGGCGCCCCCGTGACCGTGCTGGCCAGCGCGGCGGGGGTGGGGGCGAGCAGGAAGTCCTCGAAGGTCAGCTCGACGCCGTGCTCGCGGGCCACGGCACTGAGCACCCGGGTCGCCAGCAGCGAGTCGCCGCCCAGGTGGAAGAAGTCGTCCTGCTCGCTGACCCGCGGGTTCTCCAGGACCCGCCGGAACAGGTCGGTCGCCTGGTGCACGTTCATGACAGCATCTCCTTGCTCGCGCGCCGGTCGACCTTGCCGCTCGCGGTGTAGGCGAGCTCGGCCACGACGTGGATGTGACTGGGAACCAGGTGGGCCGGGACCCGGCCGCGCAGGTGGGCGGCGATCCGGTCCGGCAGCCCGGTGCCGGACGTGCCGGCCCGGGGTACGACGTACGCCGCGAGAGCCGTGCGGCCGGCCACCGTGACCCCGGTGACCAGGGCCGCGCGGACCGCCGGATGACCGGTCAGGTGGGCCTCCACCTCGGCCGGGTCGACCCGGATGCCGCGGATCTTCACCTCGTGGTCGATCCGGCCGCGGTGGGTGAGCACGCCGTCGGCGGCGCGGGACACCCGGTCGCCGGTGCGGAAGAACCGTCGCCCGCCGACCGTGACGAAGCGTTCGGCGGTCGCCGCCGGCCGGCCCAGGTAGCCGTCGGCCAGCGCCGGCCCGCCGATCAGCAGTTCGCCGCCCTCGCCCAGGTGCTCGGCCACGTGCGGCAGGGCCCGGCCGATCGGGACCGGGTCCGGCGCTCCGGTCAGCTCCAGCGCGTGGGTGATCAGGGTCGTCTCGGTGCACCCGTACGTGTTGAGCAGCTGGACGGGCCCGGCCGGCAACGCCGACCACCGCGCGACCTTCCCGGGCGCCGCGGCCTCCCCGCCGATGATCACGAGCCGTACGCACGCCGGCAGCGCCTCGCCGGACTCGTGCAGATGTCCCACCAGCTCGTGCCAGAACGCGGTCGGCAGGTCCAGCACGGTGATCCGTTCCCGCGCGAGCATCCGCAGGAACCGGGGGAACGAGCCGCGGTGCGCGTCCGCGTCGAACACCAGGCACGCGCCGCCGGTGAGCGCGGGCAGGATCTCCTCGAAGCAGGTGTCCCAGTTGAGCGACGCGAACTGCAGCACCCGGTCGTGCGGCGTGATGCCGAACAACTCGCGCAGGGATCCGACGGTCGTGGCGATCGCCCGGTGCGACGTGACCACAGGTTTGGGAACGCCGGTTGAGCCTGAGGTGAACAGCACGTAGGCCGCCTCGGGATCGGGGCCGCCCGGACCCGGTGCCGGTCGGCCGTCAGCGCCGATCAGCACCCGGCAGCCGGCGGTACGGGCCATCGCGGTGCGGCGCTGCTCGGGGAAGCCGGGATCGATCGGGCAGTAGGTGCCACCGGCGGCCCAGACTCCGAACAGCGCGGTCACCGTGCCGGTGTGATGGCCGGCCGGGACCCCGACCACGCCGGGCTCCGCGCCGAGGCCGGCGGCGAAGGCGGTCACCCGGGCCGCCAGCTCGGCGTATGTCAGGTCGGCGCCTTCGGCCCTGATCGCCGGGCGATCCGCGTGGACGTGGGCCGCGCTGAGAAAGTCGTCGAGCACGCCGCCGGAACGCCCGCACCCCGCCGGCCCGGCCCCGTCCGGCCGGGTGGTCATCGCCAGCCCGGTCCTGTCAGGACGGGTGCTCAGCGCCGGCTCGGCCTCACCCGGTCGGGCGGTCATCGCGGGCGCAGCCCTGTCAGGACGGACGCTCATCGCCGGCCCGTTCTTGTCCGGCCGGGCGCTCATGGCCGGCCCCAGGAAGGATCGCGGCCCAGGAAGGCGAGCAGCCGGTCCAGCGGCGGAGTGCCGTCGTCGGCCGGGCGCGCGGGTGCGAAGGTAGCTTGTGGACGATGGCGGCGCGGCCCGTCCGGCACGTCACGCTCGGCGATCTCCCGGACCGCCGTGATCACCTCGTCGGTGAAGGTGACCGGCCGCCCGATCGCCGCGGCCACGTCCCAGCCGTGCACCACGTAGTCGAGCAGGTGGAAACAGAGCGCCTGCCGGGCGGGCAGCGAGATCCCGTCCCGGATCAGCGGCAGCCGGACGGTACGGTCCAGCGCTCCCTCGGCGGCGAACGCCGCGCTCACCTCCCGTGCGGACGCGGCGTACTCGGCCCGGGGGTCATCGCCGATCGGGGTGTGCCAATCCGCCGGTCCGGTGTGCTCGCCCCGGACCGCCGCGGCGAACCCGCGGTTCTCCCGGATCATGTGCGCGACCAGCTGAGCCACCGTCCACTCGGCGCACGGGGTCGGCCGGTCCCACTGGTCGTCGCGGATCGCCCCGACGGTCCCGACGCTGTGCCGCATCACGTCCGGGTGCAGGTGCAGGGCCCGGGGCGCGAGCCAGGACCGGGTCATCGCCGACACCGCGGTGCCGCCGGGGTCGGCCAGCTTGGTGCGGACGTACCGCTCGCCCCAGGCGCTCGTCATGATCCGGAACGGGGGCGCGTCGTCGGTGAGCGCCCGGACCAGCACCTCCGCCACCTCGGACGCGGACTGGGCGCCCGGGTGCCCGCCGCGTGCGACCCAGGCCAGATAGTCGGCCAGCACCCCGGCGTACGGGCCGGCCTCGGCCAGCAGCGACTCGCGGGTGACGCCGGAGTTGGCGCCGAACGCGGTGCCCAGCACCGGTCCGGGCTCGACCATGACCACCCGGACGCCCTGGCTCGCCGCGACCGGCGCGAGGCTCTCCATGAACCCCTCGACGGCGAACTTGGCCGCGGAGTAGGCCTCGTTGAACGGCTGCCCGATCAGCCCGCGGGTGCTGCCCACGGTGACGATCCGGCCCCGGCTCGCGCGCAGGTGCGGCAGCGCCGCCCGGGTCACCGCTACCACGCCGAACAGGTTGACCTCGAGCCCGGCCCGGAACGGGGCCATCCCGGCGGTCTCCACGCCGGCGAACGTGTTGGCCAGCCCGGCGTTGTTGACCAGGGCGTCGAGCCGGCCGTGGGTGTCCAGCACCCCGGCCAGGCACGCCTCGACCGAGGCCTCGTCGGTGACGTCCAGGCGCCGTACGTCGAGCTTCACGCCGGCCGCGTCGGCGGCCTGCCGCAGCGGGTCCGCGCGGCCGGGATCGCGCAGCGTGGCGATCGTCGTGCAGCCGGCCCGCGCGGCCCGGACCGCGGTCGCCAGGCCGATCCCGGAGGAACAACCGGTGATCAGCACCACCCGGCTCATGCCGTCCCCTCCGCCGCGTGTTCCCGGGCCAGCCGGGCGTGGGTGGGGGCCAGGGGGATCCAGGCGAACAGGACCCCGATCAGGGTGCCGCCGACCATGGCGATCCGGGCCGCGTCCAGGACGCCCACCCGCGGGGTGAGCAGCTCGACCAGCACGCCGCCGAGCAGCGCCGCGAACGGGATGACACCCCAGGTGATCGTGCGGAACGCGGCGTGCGAGACGGCTTGGTCGGCCGGGTCGACCCGGGCCTGGCGGACCGCCGCGGTGCTGACGTTGTACCAGACCATGAACAGCCCGTAGAAGCTCAGCGTCACGCCGAGCACGAGCGCCGGCGGCAGCGCCGGTGCGGCCAGGATGCCCAGGCCGGCCAGGCAGTGCAGGAACACCGACCAGGGCATCAGCCGATCGGCGCCGATCAGCCGGCTGACCCGCTGGGCGAGCAGCGCCCCGGCGACGGCGGCGACCGCGGCCACCGACATCACCGTGCCCAGCGTGGGCACGGACAGGTGCAGCCCCCGGTACGCCAGGATCGGCAGCACGGTCACGAAGATCGGGCCGCCCAGATTGAGCAGCGTGGTGCCCAGGATGGTGCCCCGCAGGACCGGATCGTTCCAGTTGAGGCGTACGCCGGCGACCAGCCGCGTCCACATCGGCTCGTGCTGCCGCGTGCGTACCCCGTACGGCCGCATCGCCCGCACGCCGGCCGCGGAGATCAGGAAGGTGACCGCGTCGACCAGCAGCGACGCCACGCCGAGCAGGCGGTACAGCACGCTGGCCAGGGCCGGACCCACCACCTCGGCGACGCTGCGGCTGCCCTCCAGCCGCGAGTACGCCAGCACCCGGCCCCCGGCCGGGACGATCGCCGCGATGGTGGCGACGTAGCCGATGTTGAAGAAGACCGACGCCGCGTTGGCCAGCACCACGACCACGAAGACCAGCGGTACGGACAACGCGCCGAGCCAGTAGGCGACCGGGACGGCGGTGATGGCCAGCATCCGGATCAGGTCGCACCAGATCAGCGTGCGGCGCAGGTCCCAGCGGTCCACCAGCACGCCGGCGGCCAGGCTGAGCAGCGGGATGGCCAGGTACTGGGCCATGCCGACCAGGCCCACCTGGAACGCCGAGGCGTGCAGCAGCAGGATCATCACGGTCGGCACCACGAACACGTTGATCCGGTCGCCGATGTTGCTGACCGACTGCCCGAGCCACAGCAGGTTGAAGTCGCGGCCGAGCCCGCGGGCGGGGTCCTCGCGGGCCGGGGCGACGGCCGGTGAGCTCATGTCGCCTGCCGCTGGACCAGCGGGGACACCTTGCCGGTGCGCTCGTTGTGGATCAGCGCGTCGGTGACGGTGACCGCCAGGGCCTCGGGGTCGCGCTGGAAGGCGGTGCTCGGGCCGCCGAACGCCGAGCCGAGGATGTGGTCGCGGACCCGGCCGGCGAGCCCGTCCGGCGTGCCCCGGGCCGGCACGACCAGCACCTCGCAGGTGCTGCCGCGGGCCGGATACTCGGTGATGACCACCTGGCTCTGCGAGACGCCGGGCACGCCGGCGACCTCGCGCAGCAGGGCGTCCGCGTTGAGCAGCAGCCCGCGGAACTTCACCTCGCCGTCGCGGCGGCCCAGTACCCGCAGCGCCCGGCCGGGCACCCCGCAGGTGCAGGTGACCCACTCGCCGGCGTCGCCGGTCTGGTAGCGCAGCACCGGGTTGAGGCCGTGCGGCTTGAGCGACGTGAAGTCGATCAGCTGGTCGGCGCCGATGTGCACGAGCTGCGAAGGCAACGGGTGCCAGGTGTCGTCGGCGCACTGCGGTGTGTTGGTGCCGGCGACCCAGGTCTCGGTGCTGCCGAACAGGCCCCAGCGGCGCGCCTGCGGCGCGACCACCGGCAGGTCCTCGTCCAGGCCGGGGTTCCAGGCCTCGCCGAGCCAGAGCACGGTACGCAGGTCGGCCAGCTTGATCCCGAGCTCGCGGGCCCGGCCGATGATCGGGCGCAGGACGCTGGGCGTGCCACCGATGGAGGTGACCCCGCGGTCGGCGAAGAACTCCAGCCAGACGTCGTACTCGGCGCGGTTGATCGCGCCCAGCCCGATCCCGGTGCAGCCGGTCAGGTCGGCGTAGGAGTTCATGAGGTAGTGCGCGCCCCACAGCTTGCCGGCACCCCACCCGTTGACGAACAGGTCGTCCGGGCCCAGCGGCTTCCACTGCTCGTACACCTCGGTCATGTACAGGCCGGTGGGCGCGTAACCCAGCTTGGGGGAGCCGGTGCTGCCGCCGCTCTGGAACGTCCAGGTGGCGCCGTGCTGCGCCTTCGGCCTGAGGTGTTCCAGCGCCACGTTCAGGTCGTCCTTGCCCATGACCGGTACATGCACCAGGTCCTCGAGGCTGTCCAGGGCGACGATGTCGGCGTACCGGGCGGCCAGGGCCGGCACCGAGCGCAGCTTGGCCAGGGTGTCGGCGACGGTGGCCGCCGCCAGCGGGGCGGCGGAGAAGAATTCCGTGGTCACAGCGCACCTCCGTGCAGTCGCGCGTGCCCGTCCCGGTACGCCAGGAACCGGTCCCGGACGATCGCCCGGTTCTGCGCGACCACCTCGGGATCGCGGGAGTCGGGGCACATGATGGCGCCGTCCGGTTCCACCTCGGACAGCCAGAACCGCTCGCCGTCGTGCAGGAAGTCCACGCAGAAGTACGGCATCGGGAGCTTCTCGGCGAAGTAGTCCACCGCCGCGGCGAGCTCGTCCGGCAGCGGCGCGTAGTGCAGCCGCGCCCCGGTGCTGTACTGCGGGTAGCGGGCACCGTCGCCGGGGATGCGCACCAGCGTGGTGTGCGGCTTCCCGTCGACCATGTGGATCCGGTAGTCGGTGGTGGCCCGGCCCAGGTACGGCTGGAACACCAGCGTGGTGTCCCCGCCCTGGGCGAGGCTGAGCAGTCCCCGGACGTCGTGGGCGTCGTGGGCCATGTTGATGCCGCGCGAGGCGGCCCAGCCGGACGGCTTGACGATGGCCGGGTACGGCAGGTTCTCGACCGCGGGCAGGAATTCGTCGTACAGCAGGTCGCGGCCGGAGCCGATGCGCACGGTCGGCACCGGCGGGATCGGCGAGTCCTTGAGGAACAGCAGGGTGGCCAGCTTGTCGTTGCCGAGCGCGGCCAGCCAGCTCGGGTGCGGCAGATAGAAGCCGGCCTGCTCCAGCACGGCGTAGAGGGTGAACTGGTTGAACGCGTCCGCGGCCTGGTACGGCAGCGTGTACGGCGAGGTGACGAACAGGGTGTCCCGCGGGGACACCAGGATCCCGTCGACGTACACCCGGGGATTGCGGGGGTCCAGGGCGTCCACCGTCACCGCCTCGGGCGCGGTCCGCTCCCAGCTCAGGCCCAGTTCCTTGGCCACCTCCTGATAGGTGCGCCAGAACGCGGCGTTCCACTGCGCCGCGGTCCGGGTCGACTCTCGGTCCGGGAAGATCCAGCACATGCGCTGCAACATGGGACGCAGCCTGACCGGCGCCGCTTCAGATCCGCCATGGATCCGCCGCGCAGCGGATCTGTGGCGAATCTGCAGCGCCCCCGGCCACGGTGGGGCGATGAGCGCTTCCCGAACCGTCGTGATGGTCGATGCGTACGCCCCGACCCGGCGCCTCGCGCCGGTGTTCCACCAGGCCGGTCACCAGGTGGTCCGGGTGCAGAGCACGCCGGAACCGCCGCTGGTGTACCAGGGCGCGTTCGACCTGTCCCCGTACGCGGCGAACATCGTGCACACCGGCGACCTGGCCGCCACGCTCGCGGCGATCCGCGGGCACGACCCCGTGGCCGTGGTGGCCGGCGGCGAGATCGGCGTGGAGTTCGCCGACCTGCTCGCCGCCGAACTCGGCCTGCCCGGCAACGGCACCGCGCTGAGCGTCGCCCGCCGCGACAAGTACGTGCAGATCGAGACGTTGCGGGCCGCCGGCCTGCGGGCCACCGGGCAGCTGCTCGTGCAGAACGCGGAGCAGCTGGCCGCCTGGCACGAGGCCCGGGGCGGCCGGATCGTGGTGAAGCCGATCCGTAGCGCGGCCGGCGACGGGGTGCACTTCTGCGCCACACCGCGGGAGTCGGTCGCCGCGTACCGCAAGATCCTGGGCAGCGAGAACATCTTCTCCCGCCGCAACGAGGCCGTGGTCGCCCAGGAGTACCTGGCCGGCGGCGAGTACGTGGTGGACACGGTCAGCGGCGACGGCGCGCACCAGGTCACCGACATCTGGAAGTACGACAAGCTCACCGCCAACGGCATCGTCGACCTGACCTGCGGGGTCCGGCTGCTGCCCCGGCACGGCGCGGTCCAGCAGGCACTGGTGCCGTACGCGTTCGCGGTCCTCGAGGCGCTGGGCATCCGCTACGGTGCCGCGCACCTGGAGATCAAGCTGACCCCGCAGGGGCCGTGCCTGGTCGAGGTCGGCGCCCGGATGGCCGGCCTGGACCTGCCCGGCTTCTGCCAGCCCGCGCTGGGCGAGGGCCAGCTGGAGTGGATCGTCGACGCGTACGTGCGCCCGCAGCGCTTCGCCGCCCGGGTCGGCACCGACTACGAGATCAGGAAGCACGTGGTCAGCGCCTGGGCGGTGTCCACGGTGGAGGCCCGACTCAAGGCGTACCCGCTGATCGGGGTGATCGAGGGCCTGGAGAGCCTCTACGACATCCGCCCGGTGGTGGCCCCGGGAGGCAGGCTGCGGCGCACCGTCGACGACCTGAGTACCCCGCTGATCGTCAACCTGATGCACCCGATCGAGGAGGTCGTCGACCGCGACTTCGGCACGTTCCGCTACCTGGACGGCCCGGCGTTCTACGAGCTGGCCGAGGACAACTGATGCCGGCCCGGCCGCACATCGTGGTCATCCACCGCTGGCGGGCCCGCTACGCCGAGTACGCCCGTTACCTCGACCATGGCACGCATACCGTCACCTACGTCGCCACTGAGGTCGGGGCGTCGGCGGTGCCCCCGGAAGCGGCCGCCGTGCTGCTGGTCGACGCGACCGACGATCTGCCCGCCGTGACGGAACGGGTCAAGCAACTGGCCCACGAGTTCGGGCCGCCGGCCGCGATCGTCGCGCTCAAGGAGGACGACCTGCTGGTCGCCGCGCAGCTGCGGCAGGAGTGGGGCTGCGCCGGGTGGACACCGGGGGAGCTGCGCCCCTACCGGGACAAGGTGACGATGAGCGGGATGGTGGCCGGGGCGGGCCTGGCGGTGCCGGCCTTCACGACCGTACGGGAGGCGGCGACCGTCCGCGCCTTCGGTGACCGGTACGGCTGGCCGGTGATCGTCAAGCCGCGCACGGGCAGCTCCAGCGCCGGTGTCGTACGCCTGGACGGCCCTGGTGACCTGCGCGAGGTGGACCTCACCGGCCGGCCCCGGCTGATGGCCCAGTCGTTCGACCCGCGCCCGATCCACCACGTGGACGGCTACTTCGACGGCGCGGCGCTCGGCCCGTACCGGGTGTCGCGGTACCTGAACACCTGCCTCGGCTTCCGGGGCGGCACCCCGCTCGGCTCGGTGGAGGAGGACGATCCCGGCCTGGTGCGGGCCGTCGGCGCGTACGCGGTGCGGGCCCTGGCCGCCCTGTCCGACCGGCCCGTCGTGTTCCACCTGGAGCTGTTCGTCGACCGCGCCACCGGCGAGTGCGCGTTCCTGGAGGTCGGCGCGCGGGCGGGCGGCGCGGAGATCCCGTTCCTGTGGCGCGAGGTGCACGGCTACGACCTGATGGAGGCGGCGTTCCGGCTGGCGCTGGGTCGCCCGCCCCGGGACTGGCCGCCCGCGCTCACCCAGCCGGGCGGTGAGGTGGCCGGCTGGCTGCTGGCCCCCGCCCCGGCGCAGCGTCCGTGCCGGATCACCGGAGCCGGATCGATGCTGGGCCGCCAGCCCGGTCCGTACGCCGAGGCGGTGCTGCGGCCGGGGGAGATCCTGCCGGCCGCCGACGCGTACTACGAGCACGTCGGCGGCCGGTTCCGGTTCCGCGGGCGGACCTCGGACGAGGTGGCGGCCGCGATCGGCGTGACGGCCCGGGACTTCCGGGTCAGCGCCGTACCCCTGTGAACAGCCGGACCGCCAGCCGCCGGTCCGGGCCGGTCACCCGCGGGGCCCGCAGGCAGTCGTCCAGGTAGGCCAGGAACCGGGCGCCCACCTGGGCGTTCAGCACCAGCCGGGCGCGGCTGAACCGGCTCCCGGTGGCCGCCTCGCACATGATCAGCGCCTGGGCGAAGCGTTCCTGGCCGCGGCCGGCCGAACCGGTGCGCACCAGCAGGTCGGCGTGGGCGAACAGGGCGATCGTGGAGGCCAGCGGCTCGGTCCCCGGGTCGAGCAGATCGAGGGTCCGCTCCAGCAGCGAGCCCGCCTCGGCCGGCCGGCCCTGCCGGGCCAGCAGGCTGCCCAGGGCGAACGTGGCGATCCGGACGTGCTCGCCCTGGTCCACACCGAGCAGCTGGATGGCCCGTTGCAGGTGCCGGCCCGCCTCGTCGGCCCGGGCCGGGTCGGCCAGCAGCGCGGCGCCGAGCTGGGTGTGCGCGGCTCCCAGCGTGCGGCTGTCGCCGAGGTCCGCCGCGGCGGCCAGCGCCGCCTCGCACGCCTCGACGCCCACGGCCGGGGTGACCGCGTACGCCTTGCTGACGAAGTCCCAGGTGAGCTGGGGATCGCCGCGCTGCGCCACCCAGCGGGCCACCGCCGGCAGGTCGCCCTCCGCCGCGCCGGCGAGTTCGGGATCCGGCGCCGGGCGGTCCGCGAGTCGCTCGAACGTGGACAGGTGCCAGCGGATCGCCCGTTCCTCGGCCACGTCCCGGTCGCTGAGGGCGGCGCCGCAGCGGCGGGCGTACCGGCGGACCATGTCGTACCAGCCGTACCGGTCGGGGCCGGTCTCCACCATCAGGTTGGCCGAGCTCACCTCGTCCAGCAGCCGCCGGGTCCGGGTCACCGAGATCCCGGCCACCGCGGCGGCCAGCTCCAGGCTGACCGAGCCCACCGGGAGCGCGCCGAGCTGGTCGAACAGCCGCCCGGCGGCCGGGTCCAGACCGGTGCGGGCCTGCACCAGTGCGGCCCGGACGGTCCGCGGGTCGTCGGCCACCGACAGGGTGTCGGCCCGCTCGCGCAGCTCGCCGGCGAAGGAGCCGAGCGACTGGGTGGACCGGGCGGCCAGGGTGGCACCGGCCTGGCGCAGGGTCAGCGGCCAGCCACCGCACAGCGCCACCACCTCGGCGCCGCCCGGGCCGGCCAGCCGGCCCGGGCCGACGATCGCGCACAGCAGGTCGCGAGCCAGCTCACCGGACAGCGGGCGCAGGGCGACCGTACGCACCTCGTGGTGCGCGGTGAGCGCGGTGAGCCGGCTGCGGCTGGTCGCCACCAGCAGGCTGCCCGAGGTGGGCGGGACCAGCGGCAGCAGCTCGCCCACGCAGCCGGCGTCGTCGGCGACCAGCAGCACCCGCTGGTGGTACAGCCGGGTCCGGAACAGGGCGGCCCGTTCCTCGACGCCGGCCGGCAGGCGGTCCGCGTTGACGCCGATCGCGAGCAGCGCCGCGCCCACGGCCGCGCCGGGGGACAGGGCCGCATCCTTGGCCGACCCGTGCAGGTCCACGAAGATCTGCCCGTCCGGGAACCGGTCCGCGACCGTGTGGGCCCAGCGCACCGCCAGCGCGGTCTTGCCCAGGCCGCCGGCACCGGAGATGAGCACGACCCGGGGGTCGGCGCCCGGCTCCGGCAGCGCCGCGGTCAGCGCGGCCAGGTCGGCGTCCCGGCCCGCGAAGTGCCCCACGCCCGCCGGCATCTGCGCCGGCCGCGGCTCCGGCTCCGCCGGTACCGTTTCCGCCCCGGCCGGACGCCGGGGGGACGGATCCTCGCCGCGCAGGATCGCCGCGTGCAGCTCCCGCAGGTCCGCGCACGGGTCGCTGCCCAGCTCGTCGGCGAGCCGCTCGCGCAGATGCTGATACGCCAGCAGCGCTTCCGCGCCCCGGTTCGAGCGGTACAGCGCGGTCATCAACTGCCCGGTGAGCCGTTCCCGCAACGGGTTGGCGGCGACCGCGGCGACCATCTCGCGGACCAGTTCCGCGTGCCGGCCCAGGGTCAGCTCCGCCTCGAAGCACGCCTCCAGGAGCGAGACCCGCAGCTCGGCCAGCCGGGCCCGGTCGGCCTCGACCCCCGGTGCGGCCACCCCGCCCAGTGGCTCGCCGTGCCACAGTGCCAGCGCTTGGCGCAGCTTCTCCGCCGCGTCGGCCGGCCGCGCCCGGGCCGCCAGCCGGGCCAGCTCCTCACACCGCTGCAGGTCACAGGCGGCGGCGGGCAGCGCCAGGAAGTACCCCGGGTCACGGGTCACCAGCGCACTGCCGATCTTGCGCCGCAGCGACGAGATCAGTCCCTGGACGCGCGCCCGCGGTGCCGCCGGCGGCTTGACCGACCAGAGGCTGTCGATGAGCCGCTCGGTGGACAGCACCGTGCCCTCGGCCAGCGCCAGCAGGGTGAGAACGCTGCGTTCCAGCGGGGCGAGCGGGACCCGGGCCCCGTCCGTACGGGCCTCGACCGGGCCGAGCAGTGCCAGCTCCAGCGCCATCGCCGGTCACTGACCCGGTGCGACGGACGGCCGCCCGCTCAGCATCACGCTGTGCCCGCGGAACTCGGCGACGGCCTCGCCGGTCGGGCGCCGCACGGTCACGTCGTACACGCCGTTGCGGCCGGCGCGCACCCGTTCGACCGCCTCGGCGAGCAGCTCGTCGTGCACCTCGGCCGGGCGCAGGAACGTGACCTGCGCGTGCTGGGCCACCGCGGCCGGCCCGTGGGTGTTGCTGGCGTACGCGAATGCCGCGTCGGCCAGCAGGAACAGGTATCCGCCGTGGACGGTCCCGTGCCCGTTGGTCATCGTGGCGGTGACCCGCATCCGCAGCAGTGCACGGCCGGGCCCGAGATCGTCGAGCTGGATGCCGAGGTGCTGACAGGTGAGGTCCCGGTGGTACATGGCTGTGGCGATCCGGATCGTGTCCATGGTGGTAGGCGCCCCCGCTCGTGCCGGTGAGATCGAGAGCGAATCTAACTGTGCGGGTACAGCTTCTGACGGGCCGTGATCATCCATGGACGGTGGCCACTGTCTGGTTCGAGAGCCTTTGTCGGCTACCTTTGGCGCCGTCGGCCAGGCTATGACGCATTAGTCGAAATCACCGACTCGTGATTGTTCGCACCTAACATCCTGATATAGGAGTGATCCGGCGGCCTGTACAGGTTGCCCAGTGCCACCCGGCCCCTGGCGGCAGATCTGGACAGATTGCCTGCTCGCGACTGGACGCGTTGTGCACCTCGAGCCGGTGGCCAAAGCTGGACCGGCGCAGCGACCCCCGACGGAGGTAAGAGTGACCGCACCGCCCCGGCTGTTCCTCGGCCTGTTCGACGACGCGGCCATCTTCCCGCCCGGCAACGAGCCCCTGCCGGACGCCGTACGGGCGCACCGGGAGCGCCGCACGTCGCCGCTGGCGCCGCTGCTCGGCCCGTTCATCTGCTCCCTGCCCCGCTGGCCGGAGCTCACCACGGCACTGCCCGCCGGATCGCCGCTGCCCGTCTCGCTCACCCTGCCCGGCGGGGCCGCGGACGTTCCCGCCGCGATCGCCAGGGCGCAGGCGGAACCCCGGGTGGACCTGGTGGCGCTGGAGGTGCCCGCGTCCGCAGCCGGGCTCGCCGAGCTGGTGACCGTGGCCGGGCGGCACGTGCCCCCGGCCGTGCGCACCTACGTCGAACTGCCCTGGGCCGATGTCACCGCCGCTACGGTGGCGACCCTCGCCGCGGCCGGTCTGCGACTCAAGATCCGCACCGGCGGGGCAGTCGCGACCGCCTTCCCCGACGAGCGGCAGCTGGCCGCGGTTCTGGACGCGGCTGTACGCGGCGGCGTCGCCTTCAAACTCACCGCGGGCCTGCACGACCCGGTCCGGCACCGCGATCCCGCCACCGGCTTCGAACACCACGGCTACCTCAACGTGCTGCTGGCCACCGGCCGTGCCCTGCGGGGAGCCGACGTCGCCGCCGCGCTGGCCGACCAGGACGGCGTACGCGTGGCCACCGCGCTCGCCGGCCTCGACGACTCCCGGGCCGGGCGGATCCGGCAGCACTTCATCAGTTTCGGCACGTGCAGCATCACCGAGCCGGTCGACGGCCTGCTGCGCCACGGACTTCTCCCGGAGGACCCGCGTTGAGCACCGTCTCCACCCCGTTCGGCATCGCGACCCTGCCCTACGGGGTGTTCAGCACCGCTCCGGACAGCCGGGCCCGGGTGGGCGTGGCGATCGGCGACCTGATCCTGGACCTGGCCGCCGCTGTGCAGCGCATCGCCCCGGAGCTGGCCCCCGTCGTGGCGGGCCCGTCCCTGGACGCCCTGCTGGCCGCCGGACCTGAGGCCTGGTCACAGGTGCGGGCCCTGGTGACCGGCTGGGTCGCCGACTCCGCGTTCGCCGAGCGTTTCGGCCCCCAGCTCGTGCCGGCGCGGGACGCCGTCATGCATCTGCCGTTCACGGTGGCCGACTACGTCGACTTCTACGCCTCCGAGCAGCACGCGACCAACCTGGGCCGGATGTTCCGGCCCGGCCAGGACCCGCTGACCCCCAACTGGAAGCACCTGCCGATCGGCTACCACGGGCGTGCCGGCACCGTGGTCGCCTCGGGCACCGACATCGTCCGCCCCTGCGGCCAGCGCCGCGGCACCGACGGCGAGATCACCTTCGGGCCGTCCCGCCGCCTCGACATCGAGGCCGAGCTGGGCTTCGTCGTCGGCACCCCGTCGTCGCTGGGCCGGCCCGTGCCGCAGACCGCCTTCGCCGACCACGTCTTCGGGATCTGCCTGGTCAACGACTGGTCCGCCCGCGACATCCAGGCCTGGGAGTACGTGCCGCTGGGCCCGTTCCTGGGCAAGTCCTTCGCCACCTCGATCTCACCGTGGGTCGTACCGCTGGCCGCGCTCGCCTCCGCCCGGGTGGCACCGCCCGCGCGGACCGTGCCGCTGCTGCCGTACCTCGACGACTCCCGGACGCCGCCGTGGGGGCTGGACGTCCGGCTCGAGGTCCGGCTCAACGGCCACGTCGTCTCCCGCCCGAGCTCCGACGGCATGTACTGGACCGGCGCGCAGATGCTGGCCCACCTGACCGCCAACGGGGCGTCGCTGCGCACCGGCGACCTCTACGCCTCCGGCACCATCAGCGGCGAACGCCCGGACCAGCGGGGCTCACTCATCGAGCTCTCCTGGGGCGGCGCCGAGCCGCTGCGACTCCCGGACGGCACCACCCGCACCTTCCTCGAGGACGGCGACGAGATCGTGATCAGCGCGAGCGCGCCCGGCCCGGACGGTGCCGCCATCGGGCTCGGCGAGGTCCGTGGCCGCATCCGGCCCGCCGTCGACCCGCCGCGGTAGGCCCCTGTCCGGGCCCCGGCAGCCGTGCCGGATCATCTTCGGCATGGCTGTACTGGTGGAGATCCACATTCCGATGACCGCTGACGATGAATGGATCGACGACGTCGGTGACTTCATGATCGACCTCGAGGACGAGCTCGGCATCGAGGAGTACGACGACGGCGAGGAGTACGGCGACGTCTACATCTTCTTCATCGCCGGCGGGAGCGAGCGGAAGCTGCTGGCCGCGGCCTCCCGGGTGGCGAAGCGGCAAGGCGTGCCCGCCGGAGCCTTCGCCATGGTGACCGACACCGACGCTCCGCAGTTCGGCATGGGCCGCCGGGTGAACCTTCCGGTGCGCTGACCCGCTCAGCCGAACAGGGGATCCCGGCCAGCTGATGATCGACGCTCCGTCATCGTTCCGACAACTACTCCGTGTAGTCGGCCACTGGTGAGCGATCGGACAAGATGCGGTAATTGACCCTGAAATCAGCGTGCGGAGATCCGTGCTGTCCCGACGGAGATCACGCGCTGTGCCGGCGGTTCATTCGCCCTTCAGGAGGCTCCCCGCATGTCGTTCACCGCTCGCCTGCTCGGCGCCGGCCTCGCCGCCGCACTGCTCGCCGGCGTCGCCGTCGCGCCGGCCGGGTCCGCTCAGGCCGCCACCGCGGACGTGACCAGCGGGCCGGAGGCCGAGCGGGTCGACCGCGTGCCGACCCCGGTGCTGCGGTGGTACACGTGCTACGGAAGCGCCCAGTGCGCCACCGTCCGGCTGCCGCTCGACTACGACGAGCCGGAGGGCGCGACGGTGCAGCTCGCCCTGCTCCGCGTGAAGGCGCGCAAGCAGGCGCAGCGGATCGGCAGCCTGTTCGTCAACCCCGGCGGGCCGGGCGGTTCCGGCACCGACATGGCCGCGCTGGCCCCCGCCTTCCTCAGCGACAGCGTCCTGGACCGTTTCGACGTGGTCGGCTTCGACCCGCGCGGCGTCGGCGCCAGCGACAACCTCAAGTGCTTCCCCTCGACCCGCGAGCAGGTGCTGACCCAGGCGCCGCTGAACAAGTTCTTCCCGTACGGCGCCGCCGAGGAGGCGACCTACACCAAGGCGGCCCGCGCGGTCGGACAGGCCTGCTCCACCACCGGGGCCACGCTCGCCGGAGCGATGTCCACCGCCGAGGTCGCGCGCGACATGGACGTGCTGCGCCGCGCGGTCGGTGACCCGAAGCTGACCTACCTCGGTTTCAGCTACGGGACCCTGCTCGGTCAGTACTACGCGAACATGTTCCCCGACCGGGTCCGCGCGCTGGCCCTCGACGGTGTCGTCAACCCGAAGTCCTGGGCCGGTGTCCCGGCGCAGGGCTCCCTGCAGGACAACCGGCTGCGCTCGGCCGACGCCGCCTACCGGGCGCTGCGCACGCTGCTCACCCGGTGTGACCACGCCGGGAAGAAGCGCTGCGTGTTCGCCGCTGGTGACCCCGAACGGCACTTCCGCGCCATCGCGCGATCCCTGCGTGCCAAGTCGCTGCTGCTCGGCCGCGACGAGAACGGCAAGGCGGTGCGGCTGACCTACGCCGACTTCATCGGCCTGACGCTGTCCGGCCTGTACTCCGCCGAGGCCGGCGACTTCGTCACCGCCGTCGCCGCCGCGGTCGAGACCTTGCTCGCGGCACCCGCGGGCAAGAGCGCGAAGAAGCGGTCCGTGGCGCGGGCCGAGCTGCGGGCACACCTCTCCCGGGTACGGACGCCGGCCCGTGATTTCCCGTACGACAACACGCTCGACGCCTTCAGCGGCGTCATCTGCACCGACGCCGACCACCCCCGCGACACGAGCATGTGGCCGGCGCTGACCGCGGCCGAGGATGCCCGCGCCCCGTACTTCGGCCGCGCCTGGGGCTGGGGCACCGTCCCCTGCGCCGGCAACACGTGGACCGTGCGGGACGAGGACGCCTACCGGGGGCCGTTCAACCGGACCACCAGCGCGCCGGTGCTGTTCGTCGGCAACTACTGGGACCCGGCGACGAGCTACCGGCAGGCGGAGTCGGCGACCAAGCTGCTGCCGGGCAGCCGCTTGCTGTCCAGTGACAACTGGGGCCACACCGCCTACGGCACCTCGACCTGTGTGACCAGGGCCGTGGACCGCTACCTGCTCGGCGGGACCCTGCCCGCGGCCGGCACCGTCTGCCACTCGCCGATGCAGCCGTTCAAGCGCCGGGTGTCCATGGCCGGAGCCACGGCCCAGTCCGAAGCGAAGCAGCTTCCGCCGGTCGCCGGTCCCTACGCCGCGTCCCCACTGTCCTTGGAGTACCGACCGTGAGCCCTGACCACCGCGACATCAGCGTCGTCATCCCGACCCACACCGAGCGGCGCTGGCAGTCCCTGGTCCGTACGGTGCGATCCGCCCGCACCCAGCGGCACGCCCCGGCCGAGGTGGTCGTCGTGGTCGACCACAACCCGGCCCTGTTCCGCCGCATCCGGCGCGAACTGCCCGGCGTCACCGTGCTGGAGAACGCCTACGCCCGGGGCGCCTCGGGCACCCGCAACACCGGCGCGTTCCACACCGGCACGCCCCTGATCGCGTTCCTCGACGACGACACCGTGGCCTCGCCGGACTGGCTCGGCCGGCTCAAGGCGCCGTTCGCCGACCCGGCCGTGGTCGGCGCCGGCGGCGGCATCCTCCCGGCCTGGTCCGGTGCACGGCCCCGGTGGATGCCCGACGAACTGCTGTGGACGGTCGGCGTCTCCTACACCGGCATGCCGACGGCCACCGCACCGATCCGCAACGTCTGGTCGGCCAGCATGATGGTCCGGCGCGACGCCTTCACCGCGGTCGGCGGCTTCCGGACCGGCTTCGGCAAACTGGGCGACCGCAACCGGCCCGAGGACACCGAGCTGTGCCTGCGGATGAGCGCCGCGGGCGGCGGGCACTGGATGTACGTGCCGGGCGCGCTGATCGACCACGAGGTGCCCACCGAACGCTCCACGTTCCGGTTCCTGATGCGCCGCTGCTACGCCGAGGGCCGCGGCAAGGTGCAGATGGCACGGCTGCTGCCCCGCGTCCAGAAACTGGGCGTCGAACGCGACTACGTCCGCCGGATCCTGCCGCGTGCGGTCGTCCGTGGTCTCGTCGCGGCCGGCAACGGCCGGGGAGCCACCCACGCGTTGCAGGCCGTCACCGTCGTGGCGGCGGTGGCCGCCGCCGGAGTGGGCGGCGGCCTGGAGACCCTGGCCGAGCTCATGCACACCGACTTCGGCGACAACCGCAGCTGACCCGGGGCCGCAGCCGCCCTCAAGATCCGGTGGTTGACATTCCTGAAACATAGGGCTACATCTATGTGACCGTTAACAACGACGTCGTGTCCTCGCAGCGTCCGGTACGCGCTGCGGCCGCAGCCACGCGAAAGGCACCCCATGCGTCCCAGGTCACCGCATACCCCATGGTTCAAGATCCGTACCGCCGGAGCCGCCGCGGCGCTCGTCGCCGCGGCGCTGTTCGGCCTGCCCGGTCCGGCCCGGGCGGCCGGCACCCAGCCCTGTGACATCTACGCCGCGGGCGGCACACCGTGCGTCGCCGCGCACAGCACCACCCGCGCGCTGGCCGGTTCCTACACCGGCCCGCTCTACCAGGTGCGCCGCTGGTCGGACGGCGCCACCACCAACATCGGCGTGCTCAGCGCCGGCGGCTACGCCAACGCGTCCACGCAGGACTCCTTCTGCTCGGGCACCTACTGCACGATCGTGCGCATCTACGACCAGACCGCCCGGCACAACGACCTGACGATCGCTCCCGGCGGCGGCGCCAATCCGACCGCGGACCAGGGCGCCAACGCCGCGGCGCTGCCGGTCACGGCGGGTGGCCACAAGGTCTACGGTGTCTACATCTCCGCCGGCAACGGCTACCGCAACAACGCCACCAACGGTGTCGCGACCGGCAGCCAGCCCGAGGGCATGTACATGGTCACCGAAGGCACCCACGTCAACGACCGGTGCTGCTTCGACTACGGCAACGCCGAGACCAACAACCTGGACACCGGCAACGGCGACATGGACGCGATCTACTTCGGCACGCTGTGCTGGTTCTCGCCGTGCGCGGGCGGCCCCCGGGTGGCCGCCGACCTGGAGAACGGACTGTTCGCCGGCGGCAACGGCTCCTGGACCGCGAACACCGGCCGCAGCACCCCGTTCGTCACGGCGGTGCTGAAGAACAACGGCACGTCCACGTACGCCATCAAGGACGGCAACGCACAGTCCGGTGGCCTGGCCACCCGCTACAACGGTGCGCTGCCCGGCCAGGCGGGCTACCGGCCGATGACCAAGCAGGGTGCGATCATCCTCGGCATCGGCGGCGACAACAGCAACGGCTCGGTCGGATCCTTCTTCGAGGGCGTCATGACCAGCGGCTATCCGAGCGATGCGACCGAGAACGCCGTGCAGGCGAACATCGTCTCGGTCGGCTACGGCAAGAACGTCGCTTTCCCCGCGAACGGCGGCACGTACCGCCTGACGAACCTGGCCAGCGGCAAGGTGCTCGACGCGGTCAACTGCGGCACGGCCAACGGCACAGCGGTCGACCAGTGGCAGTCACTGGGCAACACGTGCCAGCAGTGGCGCTTCGCCGGCGTCGGCGCCGACAAATGGACGATCACGAACGTCAACTCCGGCAAGGTGCTCGACGCGGTCAACTGCGGCCAGGCGCTCGGCACCGCCGTCAACCTGTGGCAACCGCTCGGAAACCTCTGCCAGCAGTGGGCGGTCATCCCGGCGGGCAACGGCCGCTACGAACTCGTGGTGGAGAACAGCGGCATGGTGCTCGACGACGTCAACTGCGGCACAGCCAACGGCACCCGGGTGGACCTCTGGATGTGGCTCAACAACACGTGCCAGCTCTGGTCCATCGCACCCTAGGCGAGGCCGGCCGGGCGGTGGTGCCGCTTCCTCAGCTCAGCGAGGGAACGGCGGCAGCGCCCGGCTGTCGAGCCACCCGGCGAACAGGTCGTCCAACGGCTCGCGGGCGAAGCGCTGCGCGTGCGCCCGGAACTGCTCGGTCGTCACCGTCGCGTGCCGGTGCTCGGCGACCCACGCGCGCAGCATCGTGAAGAACGGCTCCTCGCCGATCCGTCTGCGCAGGGCGTGCACCGTGAGGGCCCCGCGCTTGTAGACCAGCGGGTCGAACATCCGGTCGATGCCCGGGTCGGCCACGATGACGTCCCGCGGGCGGGCCGCGATGCGCTCGTACCACTGCGCCGCCAGGGCCTCGGCCGGCTGGTCACCGGCGACGCCGGACCACAGCCATTCCGCGTACGTGGCGAAGCCCTCGTTGAGCCAGATGTGGCGCCAGTCGGCCACCGTGAGGCTGTTGCCGAACCACTGATGGGCCAGCTCGTGCGCGACGAGCCGCTCGTGCGTGCGCCGCCCGTCCAGGTGGTTGCGGCCGAAGATCGCCATGCCCTGCGCCTCGACCGGGTCGTCGAGGTCGTCGTCGGCGACCACGACGACGTACTCGCGGAACGGGTACGGCCCGAACAGCCGCTGCATCGCCGCCATGATCTCGCCGTGCCGGCCGAGGTCGTGGGCGGCGTTCGCGCGCAGCGCGGGCGGGATCGCGGCGCGCTGCACCACGTCGCCGGCGGCCAGCTCGATCAGCTCGTAGCGGCCGATCTGGACGCTCATCAGGTACGGCGAGGTCGGCTCGGACCGCTCGTACACCCACGTGGTGCTGCCCGCACCGCGCCGCCGGGACACGGGATCGCCGGTCACCAGCACCGCGTACGGCGAGGGCGCCGTGACCGCCACCCGGAAGGTGGCCTTGGCGCCGGGCTGGTCGTCGCACGGGAACCACGACGGCGAGCCGTTCGGCTGGCTCGCCACCAGCACCCCGTCGGTGAGCTCGTCCCACCCGAGGTCACCCCAGCGGCCGGAGACCGGTACGGGCTTGCCCGCGTACCGGATCTCCACCCGGAAGGTGTCCCAGGCGCCGATCGGGCGCTCGGGCCTGATCTGCAGCTTGTCCGGCCGGTGGGTGTACTTCACCCGGCGGCCGTCGACCCGGACGTCCTGCACCTGGAGGCGGCCGAGGTCGAGGGTGAACCGCGACAACGGCTGCTCGGCGATCGCGGTGACGACCGCCCGGCCGGCGAGCCGGTTGGACACCACCCGGTAGTCGAGGTCGAGGTCGTAGTGCAGGACCCGGTAGCCGCCGTTGCCGTGCCCGGGCAGGTACGAGTCGCTGGAGTGGTCGGCGCCGGGCGTGGCACCACGGGACCCCGGCGCCGGGGTCACGGCCGGCGGCTGGCCGGGGCCGGCCAGGTCGCGATCGGGTTGCCCCGCCACCGGCTGTCGTCCGGCACGGCGTCGCCGCGGGTCACCAGCGAACCGGGGCCGATGGTGGTGCGGGCGCCGATGCTCGCGCCGGGCAGCACGATGCCGTGCGGGCCCAGGGCGGCTCCCGCGCCCAGTGTCACCTCGTCCATGCTCATCACCCGATCATGGAACAGGTGGGTCTGCACGACACAGCCGCGGTTCACTGTGGCGCCGTCACCCAGGGTGACCAGGTCGTACTCGGGCAGCCAGTAGGTCTCCAGCCAGACGCCGCGGCCGATCCGCGCCCCGAGTGTGCGCAGCCAGGCGGTGAGCAGCGGCGTGCCGGTCGCGAAGCGGACCAGCCACGGCGCCGCGAGCACCTCGACGAACGTGTCGGCGAGCTCGTTGCGCCACACGAAGGAGGTCCACAGTGCCCGCTCGGCGACCCGGAACCGCCCGACCAGCAGCCACTTCGCGGCCGTCGCGGTCGCGGCGGCGACGATCGCCGCACCCAGCAGCACCGGCCCGGCGGCGAGCGCGGCCGCCCACAGGCCGTAGCGCTGCCAGATGAACGCGAGCGCGGCCAGGACGCCGACAGCCAGGGCCGCGGCGCACATCACCGGGACGACGCGGCACAGCTCGATCGCCGCCCGGGCCAGCTTGAGCCGGGCCGGCGGGTCGAACGTGCGGCTGGTGTCGGCCGCCTCGACGGTACGGCGCAACGGCATCGGCGGCGCACCGAGCCACGACGTGCCCTTCTTCGCCTTGCGCGGGGCCGACGACAGCACGCCGACGAGTCCCCGCTTGGGCACCGAACGGCCGGGTGCGGCCATCCCGGAGTTGCCGAGGAACGCCTGCTTGCCGATCCGGGCCGGGGCGACCCGCAGCCACCCGTGGCTCAGCTCGTACGTGGCCACCATGGTGTCGTCGGCCAGGAAGGCCCCGTCGGCCACCGTGGTCATCGCCGGCAGCGCGAGCACGGTGGAGGCCTCCACGCCGCGGCCCACCTTCGCGCCCAGCAGCCGCAGCCACACCGGCGTGAACAGGCTGGCGTAGAGGGGGAACAGCCCGACCCGGGCCATCCCCATCAGCCGCTCGGTCGTCCACACCTGCCACGCCACCCGGCCCTGCACGGGGTGGTATCCGGCGCGCAGGCCGACGCTCAGCACCCGGACGGCGACGAGCACCAGCAGCGCATAGCCCACGACGTAGGCGACCGTGCCCACCGCGACGGCGGCCAGCATCGTGCCGGCGGCCGGGCGGACGGTCGCCGTCCAGCCGAGCAGGACGAGCGCCGGCAGGGCGGCCACCACGGGCACCAGCCCCAGCAGCTGCGCGGTGATGCCGTACGCGGCGGTCCAGAGCCGGGACGCCACCCGGGAGCGCGGCGGACGCTGGGCCGGCCACCCGGCCGGTTCCTTGGCGGCGGGTGCGGCCGGCGAGCCGGCCCAGCGCTGGTTCGCCGGTACGGCACCGGACACGGTCGAGCCCGCGGCGATCCGCGCGCCCTTGCCGATCCGGGCGCCGGGCATCAGCGTGCTGCGGGACCCGACCCGGGCGCCCGCTCCGACCCGCACCTTGCCGATGTGCACGACGTCGCCGTCGATCCAGTGGCCCGACAGGTCGACCTCCGGCTCGATCGCCGCGCCCCGGCCGAGCTTCAGCAGGCCGGTGACCGGCGGCGCGGAGTGCAGGTCGACGTCGGGACCGAGCTGCGCGCCGAGCGCCCTCGCGTACGTGGTCATCCAGGAGGCTCCGGCCACGCTGGTGGCACCGGACAGCTCCGCGAGCCGTTCGGCGGCCCACAGCCGCAGGTGCACACCGCCACCACGCGGGTAACTGCCCGGGCGTACGCCGCGCAGCAGCAGCCGGGCCCCCGCGGCGGCCACGGCGATCCGGCCGAGCGGGCTGAACAGCAGCGTCCAGCCCAGCGCCACCCACCACCACGACACGACCGGCGTCCAGGACGCCGGGGCCAGCAGGGCCAGGACGTTGCCGAGGGCGGCCAGCACGGTCAGCCAGCGCAGCCCGACCAGCGCGAGCATCGGAACCATCAGCACGGCCTGGACCAGCCCGGCGCGGCGCGGCGTCGGCCGGACCTCCCGGCGGGTCGCCGCGGTGGTGTCGAGCGCGTCCAGCACGGCCGCCAGCCGCGACAGCCTCGGGTGCAGGTAGATGTCGGCCACCGAGACCCGCGGGTGCCGCCGGCGGATCCACGCCACCAGCTGCGCCGCGTTCAGGCTGCCACCGCCGTGGTTGAAGAAATCGGCGTCCGCCGCGGTGGGACGCACGCCGAGGATCTCGGCCCAGCCGCCGGCGAGCCACTCCTCGGTCGCGGTCAGCTCACCGGCCGCGTCCTCGGCGACGGCCAGCGGCCAGGGCAGTGCGGCCCGGTCCACCTTGCCGGAGGTACGGGTCGGCAACGCGTCCACCACGGCCAGCAGCGGCACGAGCGCGGCCGGCAGCTGCTCACGGATGCGCAGCGCCGCCGCGGCAGCGTCGAAGTCGGCACCGTCGGCCGGCACCACGTACCCGACCAGCAGTTGATTGCCGGCAGCGGTCCGCTGCACCGCCGCGGCCGCCCCGGCGACCCCGGGCAGCGCCTGCAGCGCGGCGTCGACCTCGCCCAGCTCGATCCGGCGCCCGCCCAGCTTGACCTGCTCGTCGCCCCGGCCGACGAACAGCAGCCCCTCGGGCTCGGCCCGGACGATGTCCCCGCTGCGGTAGGCCCGCGGCCAGCCCAGCGACGGCAGGGACGCGAACTTCTCGGCGTCCTTGGCGGCGTCCAGGTAGCGGGCCAGACCCACCCCGCCGATCACCAGCTCGCCGGTCTCACCCATCGCCACCGGGTCGCCGGCGCTGTCGACCACCGCGAGCTCCCAGCCGGCCAGCGGCAGCCCGATGCGCACCGGTCCGTCGCCGGTCATCCGCGCGGCGCAGGCCACCACGGTCGCCTCGGTCGGCCCGTAGGTGTTCCAGACCTCGCGGCCCTCGACGGCCAGGCGCTGCGCGAGCTCGGGCGGGCAGGCCTCCCCGCCGAAGATCAGCAGCCGTACCTCCTCCAGCGCCTCGACCGGCCACAGCGCGGCGAGCGTCGGCACCGTCGAGACCACGGTGATGCGCTGCTCGGCGAGCCACGGGCCGAGGTCGACGCCGCTGCGCACCAGCGACCGCTCGGCCGGCACCAGGCAGGCGCCGTGGCGCCAGGCCAGCCACATCTCCTCGCAGGACGCGTCGAACGCCACGGAAAGCCCGGCCAGCACCCGGTCCTGCGGGCCGATCGCCTCACTGACCTCGCCGGCGAGGAACAACCGCGCCTCCGCGTCGACGAAGGCCGCCGCGGCGCCGTGGCTGACCGCGACCCCCTTCGGGGTGCCGGTCGAGCCGGAGGTGAAGATGACCCAGGCGTCGTCGTCCGGGCCGGGCCGGGCGGAGCGGCCCTCGGGGGTACGGCGCAGCGAGACGCTCAGCCCGTCACCGAGCACCGCGCAGACGTCCGCCTCGCCGAAGACGAGCTCGGCCCGTTCCTCGGGATCGTCGGCGTCGACCGGCACGTAGGCGGCACCGGCCGCGAGCACGCCGAGGATCGCCAGGTACAGCTCGGCCGTGCCGGACGAGATCCGTACGCCGACCCGGTCGCCGGCGCCGATCCCGTGCCCGGTGAGGGTCACCCGGACGGCCTCGACCTCATCGGCGAGCTCGCGGTACGTCAGCGCGGTGGTGCCGTTGTCGAGCGCGCGGGCGCCCGGGTGCGCGCGCACGGTGTCGTCGAAGATGTCGACCAGGGTGCGGGTGGCCGGCGCCGACGGGGAGCGGAACACCGCCGGGGGCACCGGTGCGACGACGAGGGGAGGGAGCGTGACCAGCTGCGGTTCGGTCGTCACGGTCACCGGGCGTGCACCATCTTCACCTCGAGGGTCGGCGTCAACCAGGCGTGCGGTATGTGGACCCGCCCTGGGCAGCCCTCAACGTTACGTCGCCGCCACCGGTAATAACGGGCATACCAGCGGATCCGTGGCCACCACCACATCTGCCGTGGCCGGGTTCACGGGGTATCGTCCAGCGCGATGAAGGCGCCGCTGCGTTCCACTGACCCCCAGTTCCTCGGTGGCTACCGTCTGCTGGCCCGGCTCGGGCAGGGCGGCATGGGCACCGTCTATCTCGCCGAGGACCGGCACGACCGGCTCGTGGCGATCAAGGTCGTCAAGCCCGAGCTGGCGTACGAGGAGGAGTTCCGCGCCCGCTTCCGCAGCGAGGTCAACCGGGCCCGCCAGGTGCCGCCGTTCTGCACCGCCGAGCTGCTCGACGCCGACGCCGACCACGAGACGCCCTACCTCGTCGTCGAGTACGTGGACGGTCCCAGCCTCGCCGAGGTGGTCGCCGAGCAGGGCCCGCTGACCGGCGGCAGCCTGTACAGCGTGGCGGTCGGCGTGGCCACCGCGCTGGCCGCCATCCACGGCGCCGGCGTCATCCACCGCGACCTGAAACCGGCCAATGTGCTCTTCGCGCTGGGCACCCCGAAGGTCATCGACTTCGGCATCGCCCGCGCCTTCGAGGCGACCAGCCAGCACACGGGCACCGACCAGATGGTGGGCACGGTCGCGTACATGGCGCCGGAGCGCTTCGACAGCGACTCGAGCCGGATCGGGCCGGCCGCGGACGTGTTCGCGTGGGGCGTCGTCGTCACGTTCGCGGGCACCGGGCGCACGCCCTTCGGCGGCGACAGCGCGGCCGCGACGGCCGGGGCGATCCTCACCCGGCCGCCGCACCTGGAGGGTCTGCCCACGCCGCTGCGCGACCTGGTCGCGCGGACCCTGGAGAAGGATCCGGAGCTGCGGCCGACGGCGTTCGAGCTGCTCGACGAGCTGGTGGCGGTCGGCGCGCCGACCACCGTCAACCTGGCCGGCCGACCGGCGCTGGCCCAGGCGGCCCAGGCGGCGCGGCAGACCGGACGCCGGCCGGCCGCGGGTCGCGACAGTGGGACATCGGTACGGCGGTGGCGGCGCACCGCGCCCGTCCTGGCGGCCGCGGCTGTCGTCGCCCTCGGCGCGCTGGCCTTCAGCCCGGTCCGGCAGCTGCTGCCCGGTCAGGCTGCGGAGGACTCGGCGGCCGGACCGTCGTCGGTCGTCGAGCCGGGCGCGGGGGCTCGGCCGGTGCCGAGCGACAGCACGCCGTCCAGGAACGACGTCTCACCCAGCGCGGGCCCGGAGCCGGCCACCGGTCGGACCTCTCGCCGCGCCGACGGCGGTGCCGGCGGCCCCGCCGACGAACCGCAGGTGGCGCCGACCCTGCGTAAGACGCCCCAGGCCGGCCGGTGCAGCGACGGTGACCTGGAGATCGCGATCACCGCGCAGAGCGACGACCCGACCGCGGTGGGACCCCAGCGCGGGCTCGTCACGCTCGCCAACAACTCCGACACCGCCTGCCGGGTCGACGGCCGCGTGTTCGTCAGCCTCTACAACGCCGCCGACGAACGGGTGCAGCTGCCGACCGCCGCCGTCGACGAGCCGGGGGAGTCCGCCGACATCGTGCTCCGGCCCGGCACCGGCGCTTTCCAGGGCATCAAGTGGGAGGCCTGCGACCGGGACGACTCGGACTGCCCGACCGGCAACACGCTGCGCGGCAGTCTCTCCTCGTCGAAGCGGGGCGTGGTGATGACCCAGGAGAACTTCCCCGATCCCAGCCGCAGCCTCATCACCATGAGGTCGCTGAAGCTCGGCACCATCCAGCCGAGCACTCAGGGCGTCGTCGCCTGGTAGCTCCGGCCGTACGCCTCCAGGAGGCGCAACCAGACCTCACTGACCGTCGGGTACGCGGGAACGGCGTGCCACAGCCGGTCCAGCGGGACCTCCCCGACGACCGCGATCGTCGCGGCGTGCAACAGCTCGGCGACGTCGGGCCCGGCGAGCGTGCAGCCGACGATCACCTGCCGGTCCTCGTCGACGACCAGCCGGGCGTGCCCGGTGTATCCGTCGGCGTGCAGCGCGGAGCCGGCGACCGCGGCCAGGTCGTGGTCGACGACGCGGATGCGCAGTCCGGCGGCTTCGGCGGCGGCAGCGGTCAGCCCCACCGAGGCGACCTCCGGGTCGGTGAAGACCACCTGCGGCACCGCACGCTCGTCGGCCGTGGCCACGTGCCGTCCCCACGGGCCGTCCTGGACCGGTTCGCCCTTCGCACGCGCCACGATGACGTCGCCGGCGGCACGCGCCTGGTATTTGCCCTGGTGGGTCAGCAGCGCGCGGTGGTTGACGTCACCGGCGGCGTACAGCCAGCCGTCGCCGGCCGGTGTCCCGTCCGCGCCGAGGACCCGCAGCGTGTCGTCGACCGTGAGCCAGGCGCCGGGCTCGAGGCCGATCCGGTCCAGTCCGATGTCGAGTGTGTTCGGCGTACGGCCGACCGCGACCAGCAGCTCGTCGGCCTCGACCTGCTCGCCGTCGGTGAGCGTCAGCCGTACCGTGCCGTCGCTGTCGCGGGTCACCGACACGGCCTCGGCGCCGGGGCGCACCGATACGCCGGCGTCCCGCAACGACGTCGTGACCAGCTCACCGGCGAACGGCTCGGCCTGCGGCAGCACACCGTCGCGGGCCAGCACCGTCACGGTGGAGCCGAGGCTCGCGAAGGCGGTGGCCATCTCCGACGCCACCACGCCACCACCGATGACGGCGAGCCGGGCCGGGACCGCCTTGGCCGCGGCGGCCTCCCGGCTCGTCCACGGTGTGGCCTCCCGCAGACCGGCGATGTCCGGAACGAGGGCGCTGCTGCCGGTCGCGACGACGACCGCGTGCCGGGCGGTGAGCGTCGTCGGGGCACCGTCCGGCCCGGTCACGTCGACGACCCGCTCGGCGCTGAGCCGTCCCTGGCCGCGGTGCAGCGCGATGCCGGCCGAGTCGAGCCACGACACCTGTCCGTCGTCCGCCCAGTTCGAGGCGAAGGAGTCCCGCCGGCGCAACACGGCGGCCACGTCCAGCCCGCCGGTCACCGCCTCGCGGGCGCCGGGCACCTGCCGGGCCGCCCGGAGCGCGGCCGCGCTGCGCAGCAGAGCCTTCGTCGGCATGCACGCCCAGTAGGAGCACTCGCCGCCGACCAGTTCCCGCTCCACGACGGCCGCGGTCAGGCCGCCCCGCACGACCCGGTCGGCCACGTTCTCACCGACCGGTCCGGCCCCGATCACGATGACGTCGTACGTGGTGTTCGTCATGTCAGTTGCCCTTCGCCGCGCGGCCGAGCCGCAGGGCCGAGATGAGGAAGAAGACGGCGCCGGGGAGGGCGTAACCGATCGCGTTGGTCAGCGTCGGGTCGTCCGCGGAGGCGCCGGTGATGAACGCCCCACCGGCCAGGACGGAGATGCCACCGCTGATGATCATCGGCCACTGGCCGCCCATCCGGCGGCGGGTGACCCCCACGACCAGCTGGACCAGCCCGGCCACGATCGCCCAGGCACCCCACACGCGCAGGACCGCCGGGATGCCGGAGGTGGCGGCGACGGCCAGGCCGATCGCGGTGAGCAGGCTGACCGCGATGTTGACGAACAGCAGGTTGGGCGATCCGGTGGTGCGCGAGGCGCGCAGGTCGACGACGGCGGCGGCCACGTCGAACAGCGGGTAGAGCACCAGCAGCGTGACCGCGAGGGGACCGAGATGGTCGGCGGTCGTGAACATCACGAGAGCCCAGACCACGGCGAACGCGAAGCGGACGAAGTACAGCCGCCGCAGGGCGGCCGCCGTCGTGGAGATGCCGGGGGCGGCAAGGGTGGTCATGGTGGTCCTTTCGGAGCTTCCGGCCGGGACGGGCCCGTAGGGAGAACGAACGTTCTGTCTTTGCTGATGATGGGCGGCGGGTCGTCGACTTGTCAAGACCGAACGTTCTGTCGCTACGATGGGCCGATGGCGCGTACCGAAACCGCGAACCGGCCGTCCGAGGCCCGGTCGCGGCTGCTCAGCACGGCGGCGAGGATCTTCTACGCCGAGGGCATCCACGCCGTCGGCGTCGACCGGATCATCACCGAGGCGCAGGTGACCCGGGCCACCTTCTACCGGCACTTCCCGGGCAAGGACGACCTTGTCGTCGCCTACCTGCAGGGGGCCGACCAGGCCATCCGCGGACAGGTGGACGCGGTGCTGGCCGCCGGCCCGCCGGCGGGTGACGCCGTCCGGGCCGTCGCGGCGTCGATCGCCGAGGGCATCCGGTCGCCGGGCTTTCGCGGCTGCGCTTTCCTGAACGCGGTCGCGGAGTATCCCGATCCCGGGCATCCGGTGCACCGGACGGTCCTCGCCCACCGGGAATGGTTCCTCGACACGATCAACACCCTGATGGCGCGCATACAGCAGGACTCGGCCGAGCCGGCCGCGCAGCACTTCGTCATGCTCCGCGACGGCGCCATGGCGGCCGGCTGCCTCTTCGACCCGGTCCTGATCTGCGAGACCTTCCTGCGCGGCATCGACGGACTCGTCGAGACGCACGCCGCGCGCCGGCCCGCCTGAAGATTCGGCCGGGCGTGGCCGGGGTCGATCAGGCGGCATGACCCGGGCAGCCACCGGCGGTGAGCCCCGCGTCCCAGGGCCTGCTGTGTCGAATTGCCGGCTCCGCCGATCGATCCGCTCACCGCTGAGTGCTGTCGTTCGGCGCGACTTCGGCACCACGGTTGGCGTAACAGTTATTCAGAACCGGGGAATCACACTATTCGCACGCGGTGACGGACCATATCCGGGCGGCCGGCGCGACCGTGGAACAGCAGGTCAGCCGAGGTCTGGAAGTTTCGACAACAAGCCGGTTGTTGAGGCCGGAAGGTTTCGGCGAAGCGTCGGCCAGGCCGCGCGAACCCGCTCCGCGATGGGTCTTGACCGGCTGGATACGACCTCGTAACGTGCCGAATTAGTTTCCGATTTATATCGATCAATGTATGAAAGTTTCGCGGCTGGGACACCCGGCCGCCGGTCCACCGTGCGCCGGGAACGGCGTCGAAGGGGGAGTTGACCGTGAGAGATTCCGTGCGGTTCAGCCGCAGATCGGTACTCGGACTGGCCGCCGCGGCCTCAGCCGGCGCCGTCCTGGCCGGGTGCAGCGGCGACGAGGGCGGGTCGGGTTCGGGCAAGAAGATCCGGTGGTGGCACATCGCCAACGCCGACCCGATGCTGTCGGAGTGGGCCAAGATGGCCCGCCAGTTCGAGGCCGCGCACCCCGGCGTCAAGTTCGAGATCACGCCGCTGGAGAACGAGGCCTTCAAGACCAAACTCACCACCGTGGTACAGGCCGGCGACCCGCCGGACATCTTCCACACCTGGGGTGGCGGCGTGCTGGCCCAGCAGGCCGACGCGGGCATGGTCAAGGACCTCTCCGCGGACGTCGGGCAGTGGAAGGACACGCTGATCCCGACCGCGCTCGACGCGTACACGATCGAGGGCAAGACGTACGCGTCCGCGGTCGACACCGGCATGGTCGGCTTCTGGTACAACAAGGAACTCTTCGAGCGGGCCGGGGTGAGCAAGGCGCCGGTCACCTGGGCGGAGTACCTGGAGGCGGTCCGCAAGCTCAAGGCCGCGTCCATCACGCCGATCGCGCTGGCCGGCAAGGAGAAGTGGCCCGGCCACTACTACTGGGCCTACCTGGCCCTGCGGATCGGCGGCCTGGACGCGCTGCGGCAGGCGGCCGGGGACAAGAACTTCGACACGCCCGACTTCGTCGCGGCCGGCGCCCGGCTGGCCGAGCTCGTGGCGCTGCAGCCGTTCCAGAAGGGCTATCTGGCCGCGGGTTACTCCACGGCGGACGGTCAGGCCGCGACGATGGGCAACGGCAAGGCGGCCATGGAGCTCATGGGCCAATGGGCGCCGGTCGTCGAGCGCGACAACTCGGCCGGCAAGAAGGGTCTCGGCGAGCGGCTCGGCTTCTTCGCGTTCCCGGCGGTCGACGGCGGCAAGGGCAGGATCACCGACGCGTTCGGCGGCGGTGGCGGCTTCGCCGTCGGCAAGGACGCGCCGCCGGAAGCCGTCGAGTTCCTGAAGTTCATCGCCCAGCCCGAGAACGCGCGCATCGAGGCCAGGACGGCCGGCGTGCTGCCGGTCGTCAAGGCAGCCTCCGACGCCGTCACCGATCCCAACCTCAAGCTCGTGGCCGACACGATGAACCGGGCGACCGGCTTCCAGCTGTATCTCGACCAGGCCTACGCCCCGGCCGTGGGCCAGCAGGTCAACGACAGCGTGGCCGAGCTGCTGGCCGGCAAGTCATCACCGGAACAGGTGGTCAAGGCCGTCACCACCGCGGCGAAACAGGGCTGAGCGGCGGTGCTCACCGACGAACGCCGGCCCGCGCCGGCTCCGCCGCAGCCGCCGGCCGGGCCCACCCCGCGCCGGCGGCGACCCTGGCCCACCGTGGTGGCGTTCCTGAGCCCCGCCCTGGTGCTGTTCGCCGTGCTGGTGCTCACCCCGATCGTGATCGCCGCGTACGGCAGCTTCTTCGACTGGAACGGCTTCGGCGCGCCCACCGCGTTCGTGGGGCTGGAGAACTTCCACCGGCTGCTGACCGACGAGATCTTCGTGGGCGACCTGCGCCGGGCGCTGCTGCTGGTGGTGCTCTCGCTGGCGATCCAGCTGCCGGTCTCGCTGGCCCTGGCCATGCTGCTCAACCAGCCGCTGCGGGGCCGGCGCGCCTACCGGATGCTGTTCTTCACCCCGTACGTGTTGTCCGAGGTGGTCACCGCGGTCCTGTTCACCATGATCTTCTCGCCCAATCAGGGCCTGGCCAACCACGTCACCCGGGTGATCGGGCTGGGTGACCTGGGCGCCACCTGGCTGGCCGACCCCGACACCGTGATGTACTCGCTGTTCCTGGTGATCTCGTGGAAGTACTTCGGCTTCCACACGATCCTCTACCTGGCCGGCCGCCAGAGCATCCCGCCGGAGCTGCACGACGCCGCGGCCATCGACGGGGCCGGACCGTGGCAGGCGTTCCGGCGCATCACCCTGCCGCTGCTGGGACCGACCATCCGGATCAGTGTGTTCCTGTCGATCCTCGGCACCATCCAGCTGTTCGACATGGTCTGGGTGCTCACCGGCGGTGGCCCGATCCGGTCCTCGGAGACCCTCGCCGTGACGATGTTCCAGGAGGGTTTCAAGCGGTTCCACGTGGGCTACGCCAGCGCCATCAGCATGGCGATCTTCCTGATCAGCCTCACCTTCGGCCTGCTGTACCAGCGTTTCGTCCTGCGCCGGGACCTCGAGGGCGCGATCACCACGATCGGAGATCAGCGATGAGCACGACCGCCGCCACCCAGCGCAGGCCCCGCAACCCGCGCCGCGTCGCGCGTGCGGGCGCGCTGCACGTCGTCAGCATCCTCGTGGGCGCCGTCGTGGTGGTGCCGATCGTCTTCGGCGTCCTCGGTGGTTTCAAGGACAACGGTCAGCTGTTCGCCAATCCGTTCGGGCTGCCCGATCCGTGGGTGCCGGGCAACTATCTCGACACCCTCGGCTCCGGAGCCTTCTGGTTGCAGGCGACCAACAGCCTGAGCGTGGCCATCGCCAGCACGGTGCTGGTGGTGCTGGTCGGCGCGATGGCCGCGTACATCTTCGCCCGCTATGCCTTCCCGGGCCGGGAGCTGCTGTTCATGCTCTTCGCGATCGGGCTGATGTTCCCGTTCGCCGTGGCGATCCTGCCGTTGTTCGTCCTGCTGCGCGAGATGAACCTGCTGAACAACCCGCTCGGGGTGATCCTGCCGCAGGCGGCGTTCGGCCTGCCGATCACCATCGTCATCCTGCGCAGCTTCTTCCGGACGATTCCGGCCGAGGTCGAGGAGTCCGCGGTGCTCGACGGCTGCGGCCCGTTCCGGTTCTTCTGGCGCATCCTGCTGCCGATGTCCCGCCCCGCCCTGGGCACCGTCGCGGTGCTCGCCGTGGTCGGCAGCTGGAACAACTTCCTGCTGCCGCTGATCGTCTTCAACGACTCGCGCTGGTGGACGCTGCCGCTGGGCGTCCAGCAGTTCCAGTCGCAGTACTCGGCGGACACCGCGCGGATCCTCGCCTACGTCACGCTGGCGATGCTGCCGTCGCTGGTGTGTTACGCGTTCGCCGAACGGCAGCTCATCAGCGGCCTCACGAGCGGGATCGGCAAGGACTGAGGTCCAGGTCGCCCTGGACCTCAGCTCCCCGTCAGGCGGTGGTGCAGGCGGAGCCGTTGAGCGCGTACGTGCTCGGGGCTCCGCTGTTGCCGGTGTGGGTGGCCTGGAACCCGAAGCTGACCGACGCTCCGGGGGCCAGGCTCGCGTTGTAGCTGACGTTGGTCGCCGTGACCCGTCCGGACGTGGGCGAGTAGGTGGCGCTCCAGCCGCCGGTGATGCTCTGACCCGCCGGCAGGGTGAAGGCCACGGCCCAGCCGTTGAGGGCGGCGCTGCCGGTGTTGGTGACGGTGATGTTGCTCGTCAGCCCGTTGTTCCAGGCGTTGACGGTGGCGGTGGCCCGGCAGGCGCCGGTCCCGGGCGCCGGGGTGGTCGGTCCGGGCGTCGAGGGCCCGGGCGCCGGGCTCGACGGCGGGGTGGTGCTGCCGAACTGGGTGAAGAACCGCCACACCTCGGCGGAGACCCAGGACGTCGAGGCGTTGCGGTCGGTCGGCAGCGGGACGTGGTCACCGTCGTGCGCCGCCCACTGGACCGGATATCCGGCCCGGCAGCCCGCGTACGCGGTGGTGATGTGGGTGCCGCTGTTCTGGGCCGGCTCCGGCGGGTTCTGCGCGGTGCAGCCGTTGGCGCGGACGAAGGTGTCCCGGATCGCCCGGCCCTGGGAGATGTTCAGGACACTGTCGCGGATGCCGTGGATCCCGAAGTAGGCGACCGGCTGCGTACCCCCGGCGCAGCCGCTGAGCTGGGCGCCGGCGATCGGGGCGACCGCCCGGAACACGGTGGGCCGGGCGCAGGCCAGGGCGTAGCTCATCGCGCCGCCGTAGCTGAAGCCCAGCGCGAACCGCTGCGCCGGATCGACGCACAGGTCGTTCTCGACCACCCGCAGGATGTCGTCGACCAGCGTGACGTCCCGCCCGCCGGTGTTGGCCCAGCCCGCGTCGAGACCCTGCGGGGCCACGAAGATGGCGCTGTTCTCGGCGCGCTGCTGCAGGCCGTAGAAGCCGTTGCCGACGACGTCGTTGGCGCTGCCGTTGAGCCAGTGCAGCCCCACGACGAGCCGGTACGCCCGGCTGTTGCTGTAGTTGCCCGGCAGCCGCAGGATGTACGAGCGGTTCTGGCCGCCACTCTGGATCGTGTAGGTGCCGTCGCGCAGGGTCGGGGTCTTGCCGCAGCCCGCGGTGGCCGCCGAGGCGGTGCCCCCGGTCAGCCCCACGACTCCCGCGGCGATCAGGACCGTCCCGGCGGTGGCGGCCGCGGCCAGCAGCCGGCGCCATGGTCTCAGTGTCATCTGGTTCCTCCTGACTGGTGCGTTCGGACGGCTCACGCGACGGTGCAGGACGCGCCGTTGAGGCTGAACGAGGGCGGCCGTCCGGTGTTGCCGGTGTGGGTGGCCTGGAACCCGACGGTCACCGAGCCGCCGGGAGCGATCGCCGCGTTGTGGCCGACGTTGCGGGCTGTCACCTGACCGGTGGCGGGGGAGTAGGTGGCGTTCCAGCCGGAGGTGATGCTCTGGCCGCCGGGCAGCGTGAAGACCAGCGACCAGCCGTTGACGGCGGTGGTCCCGGTGTTGGTGATGGTGATGTTCGCGGTCAGACCGGTGTTCCAGGCGCTGATCGTGTCGGATACCCGGCACGCCCCGGTCGCGGGCGGCGTCGACGGCGGCGTGGAGGGCGGGCTCGACGGAGGCGTCGACGGTGGCGTGGAGGGCGGGGTCGACGGTGGCGTGGTGAGGCCGAAGAAGGCTATGGCGGCGGCGGCCATGCCGGTGCTGGGCAGGCTGTGCCCGGCACCCTGGATGCTGTACGCCTCGACCTGTACCGTGCCCGCGGCGTCGGCGTAGCGGCGGCGGTTCCAGTTGGCCTGCGGGGTGTCGCTGGACGACGGTGTCTGGCTGAGCCCGAACACGTTGGTCCACTGCTCGATCGACTCCTGGAGCAGCGAGTACGGCACCAGCGTGTCGTTCGTCCCGTGCCACAGCTGGATCCTCGGCCGGGCGCCGGTGAAGTTCGGCGACGCCTGGCGGACGGCGTCACCCCACTGCTGCGGCGTACGGTTCATGCTGCCGCCCGTGCACTGGCCGCCCGGTGGGTAGTCGGCCGCATTGGCGAAGCAGTTGAACGGCACGCCCATGAACGCGGCGCCGGCCTTGAACAGGTCGGGGTAGAGGGCGAGCATGTGCTGGGTCATCATGCCGCCGGACGAGCTGCCGGTGGCGTACACCCGGTTCTGGTCGCCGCCGTAGCGCTGACCGGCGTAGGCCACCATGGACGCGATCGAGACCGGGTCGCTGCCGCCGTTGCGCTGCTTGGCCGCCGCCGACCAGGTGTCGAAGCACTTGCCGAAGCCGGCTTCCTGCATCGCGGACGGGTAGATCACGATGAACCCGTACCGGGCGGCCAGCGAGGCGAACTCGCTGCCGGAGTAGAAGCCGGGGCCGGAGCCGCCGCAGCCGTGCATGGCCACGACGATCGCGGGGTTGGCCGGGCGCGCGTCGGGGACGTAGATGTGCATGCGCATCCCGCCCGGGTTGCTGCCGAAGCTGGTCACCTCGGTCAGCGCGGCCGCGTACGCGGGCCGGGCGGCCGGGACGGCGAGCCCGATGAGGGCCAGCGCGGTGGCGGCGGCCAGCAAAAGATGACGTCTGATCTTCATGCCTTGTCACTCCTGGGGAAGGCAGAACCGGTGCACGCCGGATCATCACGGCGCACAACATCGTCGGAGACGTACGCGTGACTGCCCTGTGTCACGGCATCTGTCGCGCGGCCCGGCGCGAACCCCGTCGTATGGCAGTTAGCGTGCACCCAGGACCGCAAACTGTCAATCGACAGTAGTCAATCGGCCGATGTCACCGGATGCCGTTACAGTCGGCGCGTGACAAGTCCGTACGACATCGAGGAGATCTTCCCGGATGACGCCGCGGAGACGGTGCGGCTGCCCCGCCGGCAGGCGGGCAGCTCGCCGCAGGGCCTGACGGTGACCCTGCTGGCCGACTACACCCTGCGCAACCGGGCCTGGCTGCCGTCGGCGGCCATCGTCGCCCTGCTGGCCGAGGCCGGCGTCAGCCAGGCCGGGGCCCGGACCGCGATCAGCCGGCTGGCCCGGCGCGGCGTGCTGGAAGGCAGCCGGCAGGGTCGGCGCAGCTCCTACCGGCTCACCCCGGCCGCCGCCGGCTTCCTGTCCGTCGGCGGCAGCGCGATCGTCTCACCCGTCGTGGCCGAACCGTGGGACGAGCGCTGGACCGTGCTCGCCTTCTCACTGCCGCGCGACCAGGCGGCGCAGCGGCGCGGGCTCCGCGCGCAACTGCGCTGGATGGGCTTCGCCCCGCTGTACGACGGGCTCTGGGTCTCCCCGCGCCGGTTCACCGGGAAGGCCCGGGAGCAGCTCGCCGCGTTCGGTGCCACCATGACCGTCTTCCAGGGCCGGCACCTCGACCTGGCGACCGGGACCGGCCGCTCACCCCTCGACGCGTGGGACACCGCGGCCATCGCCGGCCGGTACGAATCCTTCATCGCGACGTGGCGGCCGGTGCTGCCCCGCCAGCGGGCCGGGCGGATCAGCGGGCCCGAGGCGGTCCGGGCCCGCACCGGGATCATGGACACCTATCGGCGGCTGCCCATCCTCGACCCCGGGCTGCCCAGCCGGCTGCTCCCGCCGGGATGGCTGCGCGAGCCCGCCCGCGACCTGTTCGTCGCCATCTACGACGGGCTCGCGCCCGACGCCCAGGAACACGTACGGGCGGTTGCCGCGGCCTGCACCGGCGAACCGCTCAGCGGCATCGGCGCCCACACCGTCGCCGAGCTGGCCGCCGGCCTGCCCGCGTGATGCTCAGACGCGTGGATCAGGGCGTCTCGGTGCCGCCCGGCCCCGCCGCGACGACTGCGGCGCCGCCCGCGACGGTCAGTCCGATCACTGCTCTGATGCGCATGTGCCCGACTCCTGACTGATCGGTTGTGGCACTGGCACCAGAAGCTCAGCCAGGCCCGGAAAGCCGGCGAAGAACCGGTCGTGATGTGCGCAAGACTGGGGCCGTCCTGATACGGAGGAGATGCCATGACGGCTGCCCTGATCACCGCACGCTCCCGGTCCGACGTCGCGACGACGGTGCGGCACCTGACCGCCACCCTGCAGCGACGCGGCATCACACTGTTCGCCACCATCGACCACGGGGCCGGCGCCCGGGGCGTGGGCCTGGAGTTGGCCGACGAGGTGGTGCTGGTGTTCGGCGATCCGGCCGCCGGGACGCCGCTGATGCAGGCCGACCCGCGCGCCGGCCTCGACCTGCCGCTGCGCATCCTGGTGTGGTCCGGCGACGACGGCACGCAGCTCGCGTTCCGGGACCCTCGAGCCATGGCCGGGGACTTCGAGCTGGCGGGACAGGCCGAGACGCTGGCCAGACTCCGCGGTGTGCTGGACGCTCTGGTGGCCGAGGCCGGCGGCTGACGCCGACCGGCGGACCGCGCCGCGCTCGGTGACCGGTCAGCTCAGCGTCCGGAACGGGGCGAGCGTCGCCCGGATCTGGTCGGCCGCGCCCCAGTCGTCGTCGAACTGGGCCAGCACGGCCAGGTGCTGCCGCAGCTGGATGATCGGCATCCGGGCCGGCCAGTCACTGTCGAGGGCGGTCAGCTCGGCGTAGCGGGCGAAGAACCGCCCGGCCTCGGGCGGCGGTGAGGTGGACCAGACGTGGGCGAGGTCGACCTCGGCCCACATGTAGGACACCGCCGGGTCGATCAGCGCGGGCCGGCCGTCCGCGGTGGACAGGACGTTCTGGGTCCACAGATCGCCGTGGGTCAGGCAGGCCGGCCGGTCCGGCAGCAGGTCGGGCAGGCGCCGGCACAGCCGTTCCAGCGCCGCCCGGTCGTTCGTGTCGAGCGCCGCGTCGACGCGGGGCTGCCCGAGCCACCGCAGCAGGCGGTGCTCGGCGAAGAAGGCGAAACCGTCCTCGCTCCAGGTGTTGGTCTGCCGGCGACGGCCCAGCCAGTTGTCGCGGTGCCACCCGAAGCGCCCGTGGACGGTGCTCAGGTGCAGACGGGCCAGCGCATGCGCCAATTGCTCCCAGAAGTCCTCGTCGCGCGGCCGTGGACGCAGCACCGACAGCACGAGCAGTTCGCGATCGGCCCGGATCACGTCGGGTGTCGCCACGCCGCCGAGCTCGCGCAGCGCCGTCAGCCCCTCGGCCTCGGCGGCGAAGACGTCGTCGTCCGGCGGGTCGGCGAAAGCTTTGACGAACACCGGCGGCGCGTCCCGGCGGGTCGCTATGCCCGCGAGGGCCGCCAGCCCGCCGATCACCGGCTCCACCGAGACGACCTGGCCGATCCCGGCCCGCCGCAGGCGGTCGAGGAGCAACGTCGCCGAGTCCGTCAAGAAAGCTCCTCCGTCCGCGGTGCCCGTTCGCCAGATCCTAGGGTCAGCTGTCCGGGTCGGGCTGATCGAGGGCGGTTCGCCGCACCGCGGACGCCGGCCTGACTGTCCCTGTCACTCCCAGGATCACTGGAGGTCTGCCTGCGCCGCGGACCGCGCCGCACCCTGGACGACATGACGGAGAACATGCCCGGTGGAGTATTCGAGATCAAGAACGGTCCGGCCCTGGTCCGGATGGGCTACGGCGCCATGCAGCTCGCCGGACCGCGGGTCTGGGGGCCGCCCCGGGACCGCGCGGAGGCGGTGGCGGTGCTGCGGTCGGCGGTCGAGGCCGGCGTGAACCACATCGACACCGCGGACTTCTACGGTCCGCACGTGACCAACGAGATCATCCGCGAGGCGCTGGCGCCGTACGGCGACGACCTGCACATCGTCACCAAGGTCGGCGCGGTACGCGACGAGAACGGCGGCTGGCTGCACGCCCGCTCGCCGCGGCAGCTGCGCGAGCAGGTCGAGTCGAACCTGCGCACCCTCGGCGTCGAGGCGCTGGACGTGGTGAACCTGCGCGCCGGCGGCGGCGCGGACGGGCACTCGCCCGTGCCCGGTTCGCTCGCGGAGCCCTTCGGTGCGCTGGCCGAGCTCCGTGACCAGGGCAAGATCCGGCACCTGGGGGTGTCGGTCGTCGACGCCGGGCAGATCCGCGAGGCGCAGTCGATCGCGCCGATCGTGACCGTGCAGAACTGGTACAACATCGCGCACCGCGGGGACGAGGCGATCATCGCCGACCTGCACGGCCAGGGCATCTCCTACGTGCCGTTCTGGCCGCTGGGCGGCTTCGACCCGCTGCAGTCGGGCGTGCTGGACACGGTCGCGGCCCGGCTGGGACAGCCGGCGAAGGCGGTCGCGCTGGCCTGGCTGCTGCACCGCTCGCCCAACATCCTGCTGATCCCGGGTACGTCGTCAGTGGCGCACCTGCGGGAGAACCTGACCGCCGCGACCCTCGACCTGGACGCCGCGACCGTCGCCGAACTCGACGCCGTCGCCGGATGAGCGGGGGTCGCAGGACCAGCCACCGGCTCCGGCCGCGGCCTACGGTGAACTCATGAGCGTCGAGTCGAACCCGCTGGGCGACTACCTGCGTGCCCGCCGCGAGCTCGTGACCCCCGAGCAGGCCGGCATTCCCGTGCTGGGCCTGCGGCGGGTGCCGGGGCTGCGCCGGGAGGAGGTCGCGATGCTGGCCGGGATCAGCGCCGACTACTACCTGCGGCTGGAACAGGGTCGCGACCGCAACCCGAGCGTGCCGGTGCTCGAAGCGCTGGCCCGGGTGCTGCATCTGGACGACGACGGTACGGCGTACCTGCTCGGTCTGGGAGCGGAGAAGCCCCGCCGCTCGCGGCGCCGCCCGAGGCGCGAGAGCGTCCCGGCCGGCATCGCCAAGCTCGTCGCCACACTGCCGTTGCCCGCGTTCGTGGAGGGCCGCTACTTCGACGTCCTGGCCGCGAACGCGCTGGCCACCGCTCTGTCACCGCGGCTGGTGGTCGGTGGTAACCGGCTGCGCGACGTCTTCCTGGAGCCCGCCGAGCGTGAGCTCTACCCGGACTGGGACACCGACACCGAGCGCCTCGTCGCGGGCTTCCGCGAATCCGTCGGGATCGGCACCGACGACCCCCGCTGCATCGAGCTCGTCGGTGAGGTGGCGCTGGCCAGCCCGCGTTTCCGGCAGCTGTGGGGGCGTCACGACGTACGGGTGCGCGAAGGTGCCCCGATGCACCTCGACCACCCGCAGGTGGGTGAGCTGCGCCTGAACCGGGAGAAACTCGGCATCAGCGGCACCGCCGGCCAGATGCTGGTCATCTACCACCCGGACGCGGGCACCGACGCGGCCGGCAAGCTGGCGCTGCTCGCCTCGTCGGCGCTGACGCCGGCCGGGGTGCCCGGCGCGGCGCGGCCGAGCTGAGCCCGGCTCACGGGACCAGGACAAGCTTGCCGTCGACCTCGCGGTTCTCCAGACGGCGGTGTGCCTCGGCGGCCCGGTCGAGCGGCAGGGTGGTGACGTCGGGCCGCAGGGTCCCGGCGTCCAGTTGCTCGACCAGGGCGGCGATGTCGGCCCGGAAGCCGGCCGGGTCTTTGTCGACCGCTCCCAGCACGGTGTGCACCACCAGGCGAGCGCCCGGTGAGAGCTTCGCGCGCAGGAGGGCGCCGGCGGTGCGCGTGAGGGCGCCGGCCTTGGAGTATCCGGCGCCGGTGGCGAAGCTGAATCCATAGGAGACGACCACGCCGGACCGGCTCGTGGCCCGCCGCGAGCGGGCCAGCGACGGGCCGCCCACCGGGTCGAAGGTGGCCGCGACCGGCGCCGGCACCGCCGCCGCGTCCGCAACCCAGGTGGCGCCGACCGCCTCCACCCGGGCGCGGCGGGCCGGGCTGGAGGTGCCGTAGACCTCGACTCCCGCGGTCCGGGCGAGCTGGCTCAGCGCGGACCCGACGCCGCCGGCCGCGCCGAGCACCAGCACCGACTGGCCGGGGGCCGGCCGGGCCACCCGGTGGAACATCTGCCAGGCCGTGAGGTAGTTGAGCACCAGCGCGTCGAGCACCTCGGCGGGATGCCCCTCGGGCAGCGGGGCCGCCCGCAGCGCGGGTGCCAGCACGTGCGTCGCGTATCCGCCGTCGCCGACCAGGGCGCCGACCCGCTGGCCGACGGTCAACTCCGTGACGCCGGCTCCGACCCGCGCGACGTGGCCGACGACGTCGAAGCCCGGCACCTCGGGCAGCGCACCGGGGGTGAGCCCTCGGCGGGTGGTGACGTCGTGGAACGCCACCCCCGCGGCCTCCATGGTGATCAGGATCTGGCCCGGGCCGGGCGCGGGCACCGACATGGCCTCCACACGGAGCACCTCGGGACCTCCGGTCGAGGTCAGCCGGACCCGGCGGGAGCCTGCGTTCATGGTCATGTTGAGAAGGTACATGAGTTTCTCAAGGATCTACCGGTTGGCGAGGGCCTTGGTGAGAAGCGCCTGCAGGAGCTGCTGTTCCTCGGCATCCAGGCTGGCGAAGGGGGACCGCTTCGCGACGACGGCGAGCAGCTGCTCCCGTATCTCCCGGCCCTGGGGAGTCAGCACCAGCGTCCGGACCCGGCCGTCGCCGGGGTGCGGGCGGCGCTCGGCGAGCCCGCGTTCCTCGAGCTGCGAGCTGAGCAGGGTGATGTTGGAGGGGTCGCAGTGCAACAGGGTGGCGAGCTTGCGCAGCGATTGTGGCTCGGCACCGGGATTGAGCACCCAGAGCAGGTTCGCCGTCGGCCCGGTCAGCCGCAGCCGTTCCAGGCCGTCATGCATCCGACCGGTGACCTGGCCGGCCACAGCCATCACCTGGTAGAGCAACGACGCCGCGACCTCATCCACCGCCATGGGGCGAACTTACCCGGGACGACTCCGGACCTGGGACGGACCGACCCGGCGCGGCGGGCGGCTGAAAGCTCTCGATGTATCGTCCTGCCCGTGACTGATCCACTCCTGCCGGGGGATCCGGCCGAGCTGGGCGGCTACCGGCTGCTCGGGCGGCTCGGCCAGGGTGGCATGGGTGCCGTCTACCTCGGGCGGGATGCCGGCGGCCGGCTGGTCGCGGTCAAGATGATCCGGCCCGAGTACGCCGGCGACACCGAGTTCCGCGGCCGGTTCCGCAGCGAGGTCAACCGGGCCCGCCAGGTCCCGCCGTTCTGCACGGCCGAGGTGCTCGACGCCGACCCTGACCATCCGACGCCGTACCTGGTGGTCGAGTACGTGGACGGGCCGAGCCTGGCCGAGGTGATCGCCGAGCACGGCCCGCTCGCCGGCGGCAGCCTGCACAGCGTCGCGGTCGGGGTGGCGACAGCTCTGGCCGCGATCCACGGTGCCGGGGTGATCCACCGCGATCTCAAGCCGGCCAACGTGCTGTTCGCGCTGGGTACGCCCAAGGTGATCGACTTCGGCATTGCGCGCGCCTTCGAGGTGACGAGCCAGCACACGCGTACCGATCAGATGGTCGGCACGGTCGCCTACATGGCGCCGGAACGCTTCGACACCGACCACCGGGGTGTGGTCGGCCCGGCCGCCGACGTGTTCGCCTGGGGCGCCGTGGTCGCGTACGCGGGCACCGGCCGGACCCCGTTCCGGGCGGATTCGCCCGCCGCGACCGCGGCCCGGATCCTGACCCAGCCGCCGGAGCTGTCCGGGCTGCCGGAGGCGCTGGGCCGGGTGGTGGCCCGCACGCTGGCCAAGGACCCGGTGGAACGGCCGACCGCGCATGAGCTGCTCGACCTGCTGCTGGATCTGGACGCCGACGAGAAGACCGAGCTGATCCGCCCGGAGCTGCTGGAGGTGGCCACGGCCGCGCAGCGCACCCACCGGATCTCCCGGGGCGGCGCGCGATCGGGCCGGACCCGGCGGATGGTCCTGGCCGGCGCGGCCGTGCTGGCCCTGGCCGTGGCGGGTCTGGTCACCGCCCCGGTGCTGTCCCGGCTGGGCCTGACGACGAACACGCAGACCGGTTCCTCGGCCGGAGCCGGTCCGATTCCCGCGCCGTCCTGGCAGCGGGCCGCGGGTGGCCTGGCGATCGTCGACCGCCTCGACCGGCCCGGCCAGTGGCGGGACACGCGCACCGACCCCGACGGGCGGTGCGTCTTCGAGCGGGACCGGCTCGAGGCCCGGACCGGGATGTCCCCGGTGTACCGCTGCGAGGGGCCGGCGGAGAAGTTCGCCGGGGACCAGGCGATCACCGTCGACGCGGCGATCCTCACGCCGGGAGCGTGCGCGGTGATCTGGTTCCGCGTCACCGGCGTGAAGGCGTACCTGGTGTCGGTCTGCGAGACCGAGGTCCGGCTGGGCGTGGACACCCAGGACGGCGTCACCGACGAGGTGAAGGCCCCGCTCACCGGTACGCAGCCGGGCGGCGCCCGCCCGGTCGAGATTCTCGTACGCGACGAGCAGGCCACCGTCTCGGTGGCGGGCGCGGCCGTGCTCACCACCCGGCTCGACCAGGCGTCCCTCGCGTCCGGCCGGGTCACGTTCGGCGTCATCGACGATGTCATCAGCGGCGACGCCCGGGCCGCGTTCGCCCACGCGGAGGTCGTGAAACTGTGAAGCGCAAACTGCTCGCCGTGGTGCTGGTGCTCGGGGCCGGCGGGTGCGGCACCAACCCGCCGGACGTCTCGGCCTCGCCCCCGTCCGTGCCCGCCTCGTCGGCGCCGGCGGCGAGCAGCAAGCCCGTGCCGCAGCCCCGGTTCGCCGACCTCACCCAGGGCAGCACCACGTCGGTGGTCAAGCTGCACACCTACGACCCGGAGAACGCGTCCGCCGTCGTGGAGCCGATCATCTTCATGACCGGCGACGCGTACTGCCGGGCCTTCAAGATCAAGCGTACGGACGGCCGGTGCGTCCATGCCGAGTACGTGACCGAGGAGAGCCACACCAAGGTCACCGTCCCGATCGCGGCGGCGGTGAAGTACTACACGTGGGAGGACACCAACGGGGACGTGTGCATCGACGCACCCGAGAAGGGCGGGACGTGCCCGATGACGCAGCGCGAGTTCGCCGGGTGGTTCAAGCTCAACAAGCAGGCCATGGTCGCCGTGGCCACCGAGAACGGCGAGCTCACCCGGATGGCCGTCGTCTACACCCCCTGAGGCGGGGTCAGCCCGAGTCCGGTCCGAGCTTCAGGTGGCTGGTGATCTGGTAGCGGTCCCCGCGGTAGATCGAGCGCGTGAACTCGATGACCCGGCCCGCGCTGTCGCGGGCGGTGCGTTCGAAGAGCAGAGCCGGTGAGTACGGCGGCACTCCCAGCAGCCGGGCCTCGCCCGCGTCGGTGACCGTCGGCGCGATCGTCTGCACCGCGTCCGTCGGATCCACCCGATACCGCTCGCGGAGCAGCTTGTACAGCGACCCGGAGACGAAGTCGTCGGCAGTGATGCCGGGGACGAGCGCTGCGGGCAGCCTGATCTCTTCGAGGGCCATCGGCTCGCCGTCCACGATCCGCCGGCGCTTCACATAGCGCAGGTCATCGCCGGGGGAGACGTGCAGTCGCTGGCCGAGCCGGGCGCCCGCCGACTCGGTGCGGAACTCCAGCACCTCGCTGAGCCAGTCGCCGTCGGCCGGGGGGACGGGCAGGCCCGACGCCGCCGGGATCTCCTGGGAGATCTTGTGGGGACTGGTGAACGTCCCCCGGCCGTGCTGGCGGACCAGCAGGCCGTCGCGGGCCAGGTCGTCGATGGCGGCCCGGACGGTCGGCCGCGAGACGCCGAGGTGCTCGCAGAGGGAGCGTTCCGACGGCATCGGGTCGCCGGGGGCGCGGGTGTCGATCAGCTCGCGCAGTCTGTCCCGTACCTCAGCACGCCGCACCGCGTCCCCCGCAGAAGTTGTCCAGTGGTCTGCCTCGCACAGTGTCGCGGTCGCCGGCCTGGTCTGTCGAGCCCTTCATGACGTGCAATAAAGGAAACCTTACAAATAAGTATTGACGAGGGCCACTGGCATGGACGACGGTACTCGGGCGGTCGATTACCTGACCACTGGTCAGTTCCAGGGGAAAGGCACCGGCCGCGCAGTATCCCCGGCGGGCACCCCCGACAGGCCCGCCGGCGCCTCTCACCCGAAGGAGCCCACCCCCCATGGGTCTGACGTCAACCCGCAAGGTCGCCCTCGGCGCGACCATCGCCGCGACCGCCGCGGCCCTCACCGGCATCGGCATCGCCGCCGCGCCGAGCAGCAGCGCCGCCGCCGGCTGCGGCGTGCTCTTCGACGACTTCAACTACGCCTCACGCACCGACGCGGCGCTGGGCCAGCGCGGCTGGAGCATCCGGAGCAACTCCGGCGGCCCCGGCGTGGCCGGAGCCCGGTGGCTCGCCGACAACGTGTCCTTCCCCACCGTCGACGGGCAGAAGGTCGCCCAGCTCAAGGCGGTCACCGACGGCACCGCCGGCGGTACGTCGCACGCCGAGTTCTCGCAGAGCAACCGGCGGTTCTTCGAGGGCACCTACCTGGCCCGGATCAAGTTCTCCGACGCCCCGGCGAGCGGCTCCGACGGCGACCACGTGAACCAGACCTTCTACACGATCTCCCCGCTGGCCGCGCCGATGGATCCGACCTACTCCGAGCTGGACTTCTCCGAGTACCTGCCGAACGGCGGCTGGGGCGAGGCGGGTCCGATCAACTACCAGACCACCTGGTACACCTACGTCGCCGACCCCTGGTACGCCGACAACCAGCACAGCCAGCAGGCCCGCAGCATCAACGGCTGGCACGACGTGATGGCGACCGTCTCCGGTGGACACGTGAAGTACTACATCGACGGCGCGCTGGTCGGTGACCATTCGGGCAAGGTCTACCCGCGGCAGAACATGTCGATCGACTTCAACCAGTGGTTCATCGACCTGGCCGGACACGCCGGTGGCACCAGCACCTGGCTGCAGTCGGTCGACTACGTCTACCACGCCAAGAAGCAGGTGCTGAGCCCGGCGCAGGCCACCGCGGCGATCAACGGCTACCGGTCCGCGGGCACCGCGCACGCCGACAACGTCGTCAGCACCAACGACTGCGACCCCGGCGTACCCCCGACGACCAACCCGCCGACCACCACGCCACCGACCACCGGCGCCACGATGCTGCAGTCGAACTTCAGCGGCCGCTGCATCGACATCCCGGGCGGCGTGGCGAACGCCGGCGCGCTCCTGCAGACGTGGGAGTGCAACGGCAGCGACGCGCAGAAGTGGGCGTTCCAGTCCGACGGCACCCTGCGCGCGATGGGCAAATGCATGGACCCGGCCGGGGGCGCCCTGGCCAACGGCACCCGCATCCAGCTGGCCGACTGCAACGCCAACCCGGTGCAGCGGTTCACCCTCACCTCCGCCCGAACTCTGGTGAACGTCTCGTCCGGCCGGTGTGTGGACATCAAGGACTGGGTCGGCAGCAACGGCGCCGCGCTGCAGCTCTGGGACTGTGCCGCCACCGCCAACCAGCTCTGGGGCAAGCTCTGATCGGGCCGCGACACGAATGAGGCCGGGCGTCGGCGAGGACGCCCGGCCCCACGCTTTACCGGTACGCCGGTCACGTGGAGAATCGGTCCCCGTCAATCAAGCGGATTACGGGGACAGTCATGCCGTTCGACGGGTTCATCTCCTACAGCCATGCCGCCGACGGGCGTCTCGCCCCCGCGGTCCAGCGGGGCCTGCACCGGCTGGCCAAGCCGTGGCACCGGCGTCGCGCACTGTGGATCTTCCGGGACCAGACCGGGCTGGCGGTGACGCCCGCGCTGTGGACTTCCATCCAGCAGGCCCTGGACGGCTCCAAGTACTTCGTCCTGCTGGCCTCGCCCGAGGCGGCGAGCTCACCGTGGGTGAACCGGGAGATCGAGCACTGGGTGGCGACCAAGTCACCGGACCGCATCCTCCCGGTGGTGACGGACGGCGAATGGCGCTGGGACGCCGGCGCCCGGGACTTCACCGCCGATTCCACGGCGGTGCCGGCCGCGCTGCGGGGCGTGTTCACCGAGGAACCGCTTTATCTCGACCTGCGCTGGGCTCGTGACGACGTACACCTGAGCTTGCAGCACATCCGCTTCCGCGACGCGATCGCCCAGCTCGCCGCACCGATGCACGGGGTGAGCAAGGACGAGCTCGAGGGCGAGGACGTCCGGTACCACCGGCGGGCCCGGCGGTTGTCGGCCGTCGCGGTGGCGACGCTGGTCCTGCTCACCCTGCTCGCGTCGCTGGCCGGCGTCGTCGCCACGCGCAACGCCGGCCGGGCCAACGCCGCCGCCGCGGAGGCGCTGCGGCAGCAGCGGGTGGCCACGGAGCAGCGCGGCACGGCCGAACGCGCGACGGAGGAGTCGCTGCGCCAGCAGGAGAACGCCCGGGTCCAGGAGGTCAAGGCCCAGGACGCGGTGGCCGAGACCGAACGGCAGGCTCAGCTCGCTCAGGAACAGCAGGCCCTGGCCGAGGACGCCGCCGCCGAAGCCGAGCGCGAGCAGGCCAGCGCCGAGCAGTACCGGGCCAGCGCCGACCGGCAGAAGGCCAACGCCGAGCGGCAGCAGGCGGCGGCGCGCGACGCCTCCGAGGACGCGGCCCGCCAGCGGGAGAACGCCGCCCAGCAGCTGGCCAACGCCCGGCGGCAGCAGGAGCTGGCCAAGCAGGCGACGGCCCGCGCGAAGGAGCAGGAGAAGCTGGCCCGCCACCACCGCGAGCTGGCCCGGCAGGCCAACCAGGAGCGCATCAAGCAGGAGAAGCTGGCGCGGGAGGCGGCCGCGGACGCCCGCCGCCAGCGCGAGCAGATGGCTCTGCAGCAGCGCGCCGTGATCAACCGGCGGCTGATGGGCCGGGCCCGCACGATGATCACGGACGACCCGCGCAAGGCCCTCATGCTCGGCGTGGCCGCGCAGCGCCTGCACACCGACGACCAGACCCTCGAGGAGCTCAGCCACCTCGCCATGTCGACGCACTACGCCGGCGCTCTCAGCGACGCGGTCGATGCCGTATCCGTCGCCGGTCAGGTTGTCGCGGTCGCCGGGCCCGGCGGGCCGGTGACGCTGTGGCAGACGGCGAACCCGGCCCGGCCGGCCCGGATCGGCCTGCTGCCGCCCGGCGGAAATGCGGACAAGACGCTGGCGACCAGCCCGGACGGGCGGACCCTGGCCGTCTGCGACGGCAGCCCGCAGGCGGTGCTGTGGGACGTCACGGACCCGGCCCATCCGGTACGGAAGGCAGCCCTGTCCGACGCCGCCGGAATCCTCACCGTCACGTTCAGCCCCGACGGGCACACCGTGGCCACGAGCAACGGCGACAAGAACACCGTCCTGTGGGACGTCGCCCCGGCGACCCCGTCGACGCTGGCCACGCTGCCGGAGGCGTACCCCCTGAAGTTCAGCCCGGACGGGCGCACCGGAGTGACCAGCGGCACCGCGGTCACCGTGTGGGACCTGACCGATCCGGCCCACCCGGTCCGCGGGCAAGCGCTCACCCAGCTCTGGGGCGACCCCGTCGTCGAGCCCGTCATCGAGTTCAACCCGAAGCTGCCGGTGGTGGCCGTCGAGGAGTACGGCGACTACCTGCGGCTGTGGGACCTGACGGACCCGGCCCAGCCCCGGCGCGGCTCGTCGCAGCTGGCCGCCTCCGGGCAGTCCCACCTGAACACGCTGCGGTTCAGCCCGGACGGGGGCATGCTGGCCCTGGGCGACTCGGACGGCTCGACCGCGGTGTGGACCTTCGACGAGAACGACGGTTGGCCGTGGCTGCCGACCCTGGTGGCCACCGTGACGGCCCGGGGCGGCCCGGTCAGGTCGATCTCCTTCAGCCAGGACACCCGCGCGCTGACCACGGTCGGTGACCGCCGGACGGCGACGCTGTGGAACACCCGGGGCCGCTTCGCCCGCGACGCGCTGGCCGAGCTGCCCGGGCCGTACCCGGGGAGCATCGTCGGACTGACGTACGGGGCGGACAGCCGCTCGCTGCTGGTCGCGGGCCACCAGGGAACCGCCGTGCCGTGGGACCTGAGCGAGCCGGGCCGGCCCGTACGGCGCGACGCCGTACCGCTGAGCACCGGCAAGGTCGAGGCCACCACGATCAGCCGGGACGGCCGTACGCTGGCGGCCACCGGCGCGGACAAGACGGTGACGCTGTTCGACCTGGCCCGTCCGGCCGCACCCACCCAGCTGGCGACGATCACCGAGGAGGGCGACCTCGTCTACGCGGTGGCGTTCAGCCCGGACGGCCGTACCCTGGCCGTCGGTCGCCGCGACGGCAAGACCACCCTGTACGACCTGGCCGACCGCCGGCATCCCGCGCTGCTGGCCACGCTCGCCCTGCGCAAGACGCTGACAGCCGTCACGTTCAGCCCGGACGGGCACACGATGGCCGTCGCCGAGGGCTTCAACGTCTCCCTGTGGGACCTGGCCGACCGGGCCGCCCCGGTGCGGCTGACCTCGATCGCCCTGTCGGACTTCGTGGGCTACACCGCCAACGCGCTGGCGTTCAGCCCGGACGGCCGCACCCTGGCCGCCGGCACGGACAACGAGGCGTCGGCGATCCTCTGGGACGTCGCCGACCCGGCCCAGCCCAGCCGCATCGCCACCCTGATCGGCCACAGCAACGAGATCATGTCGCTGGCGTTCACCCCGGACGGGCGCACGCTGGCCACGGCCAGCCTGGACGATGCCATGATGCTGTGGGACCTGGCCGACCCGGCCACCCCGGTCCGGTACGCCACGATGAAGAGTCCCGGGCTGCAGAGCTTCTACACGGCGCTGAGCCCGGACGGCCGCACCCTGGCCGCGGGCGGCACGTACGGCGGCCCGAGCACTGCCGTCACGCTCTGGGACACCACGGTGCCGAAGGACCTGGCGGCCGACCCGGCCCGGCAGGCGTGCGCGATCAGCGGTCGCGGCCTGAACGCCGAGGAGTGGGCCCGCTACATCCCCGAGCTCCCCTTCGAGAGCACATGCTGATCCGGCAGGCCGGCCACGGCGAGGACGAGGCCCGCACCGTTCGCCTGATGAACGCGATGATCGACCTGGGCCGCGACAGTCAGGACACCCAGCGGTAGTTCCAGCCGCCGTTGTTGTCCCAGACCGGACCGTCGAAGCCGACGCCCACCACGGCGTAGAAGAAGGTGGTCGGCGGCGTCACGACCCAGCTGACCTCGGCCGACCAGATCTCACTGCCGTCGGCGATCTGGGTCAGCTGGCCCGGGACGTAACGGGTGCTCTGCCACCCGTCCGGGGTCCACACGACCGCGACCCGGTAGGCCTCCAGGTGCGGCCTGATCTCGACCCCGACCCGGAAGCCCCGCTGAACGGCGCTCGACCCGGGGGTCCCGCCGCCGGGCAGGGGCTGAGTGCTGGAAAGTCGAACGGTGAGCATGAGCAGCTCCTCGGCGAAAGCCGGCCGGACCAGTCCATAGTGACGGCCACCTCGCCGGCGGTCGACCGTCTGTCCGAACGTTGACCCCGCTGCCGGACCAGGGCGGGCACTGTCTGATCCCCTTGAGGTCCATGAACCAGACCCGGTCCGCGAGGGCGGACCGTCCCTCGGTGCCTTCGCGAGAGGTGACTCACCGCGGCTCACCACCGCCGAGATCTACCGGGTCTGCGCGAAGGGCATGGCCGGACGGCGGAGCCGGAGCTGGTCAAGGGCCGCCGAGTGCGAGGCGAACATCGCCCACGCGGACCAGTCCCAGCCCTGCATGAAGACGCCTTTGCGGGCCTCGGCCACGCAGGCCTCCAGCGGGTAGCCGTAGATCAGCGCCTGGTACAACTCCTGAGCGAAGCGCAGCGCCGCGTTGTCGGTGACCGCCCGTACGGTCGCGACCGCCACCGCCACGTCGTTGCGCAGCAGCGACTGGCAGATGCCGCGGTTGGCGTTGCTGGCGGCCGGATTCACCCCGGTATGGCAGCCGTTCAGCACGGCGAGGGCCACGCCGTTGCCCTTCAGGTCGGCCGCGAGCTGATCGGCGGGGAGCATGACGGGTCGGCGGGCCGCATCGGTGAGGACCAGGGCCGCGGCACCGTTGCTGTCAAAACCGCCGTGGCCGGTGTAATGCAGGACGTGCGGCCGGAACCGCCGCAGGTTGTCCCGGAGGTCACTGATCGTGGCGTTCTCGATCGTCACCAGCGACGCGACGTTCTGTTGTTGCGCCTCCGCCAGGCTCTCCTTGAGCAGGCGCAGCTCCTGTCGTGCGCCGGGCAGCGGTTGCCCGGCGGGCTCGGCGTGCACCGCCAGCACCCGCAGCGGTGAGCTCAGCGAATGGCGGACGAGATTGCCCTGGGCCTCGACCCGCCGGACCACGGACAGCTTGGTGGTGAGCCCGGCCGTCACCCGGGGATCCGGTATGCGCAGGCACTCCCACGGCAGGTCGGTCACCAGGTCGGTGTCCGACGAGATCGTGAGCCGGGTACGCCCGGACGTCAGCAGTCTCTTCAGCCGTTCCGCGGCGTCGGCCGCGTCGGGGCGGCCGAACGTCAACTCCCACAGCCGATCGCCGATCTTCTCGACCTCCTCGGCGGGGTCCTGCATCATTGCCAGGTCGCGCGAGATGATGCGCGAACCGTAGACGTACAGCTCGTACAGATTCTTGACCGCGGAGGTCAGCTCATCGAGGGGGAGATCGACCTGCCACGAGGGTCCCTCGGACCTGGCCCGCAGCGTCGCGGTGCCCCGCCATCGGCCGGCGACCCGGTCCCCGGTCCGCACGAGCGTCAGTTCGGTGTCGAGATAGGGCGCCCATTCCCGCTCGACGGTGAAAGCGCCACCGCGGGCCGGACCGGCAGCGCGGGTGAAGAGGTCGTCGGAGATCACCCGGAAGTACGGCGGGATGCGCAGGAACTCCACCAGCCGCTGATTCTGCAGATTGGCCGTCCAGTCTCCGGGCAGCGGCTCGACCGCCTCGACGCCGAGCACCTCGGCCTCCAGCTGGCGCAGGCGCTGGATTCCGCCCGGCATCCGGACCAGCTTCACCAGCTCCGGCCAGCCCAGGTCGAGCATCCGCACCTTCGCGAACCGGCGTCGCCGGACCAGGTCGAGCGCCACGTCGAGGCGCGCCTCGACCTGCAGATCGAACGCCGGATCGAGGCCCCTCGCCGCCTGCAGCAGCCGATCGGCCGCGTTGCGGTACTCGTCGGAGTTCTCGCTGTACGCGGGCAGGGCGGACGGGTGGGCGGGAAGCTGACCGATGTCCGCCCGCAGATGTTCGACCGGTAGCTGCGACACCCGGGGTGAGCCGACGAGCATCGACTGCCAGGTCGGCTGGTCCAGCTGGTTGCCGGGATCGCGGTCGCGCACCAGCACCGGCCGGGCGCCGGGTTCGCCGCGGACGGCGCTGTCGTCGAGCCAGGCGTCGAGCTCGGCGACCTGGTCCGCGAAGTCCTGCCGGAAGCTCGCCTGGACCAGGATCCCGGCGAAGTCCGGATCGTCGTGCCAGATCCGCAGCACCCGGCTGAAGAAGCGCTGATGCAGCCACTCGACCGAGGTGGTCGCGGCCTGCTCGGCGACGGTCGTCGCGATGTAGGTGAACGGCCCGTCGCGGCTCACGATGGCGCCGTCGCGGGCGTGCGCGTCGACGAACCGCAGCAGAACAGGGGTGGCCGGTCCGGCCAGGCGCTGCTCCGCGAGCAGGGCGTGCCGTTCGTCCGGGTCCTTCATCCGCAGGTCCGTGGCGGTGAGGCGGACCATCCGGTGCCATGCCTCGACGTGCCTGGTCTCGGTCATCCGCGTTGCTCCTGCACCCGCTCGTAGCCGAAGGTCAGTAGTTCGCAGTGCTGCTTGAGACGTCGGGGGTTGCTGCTGGTGGCGAGGTCGATCAGGTCCACGGCCCCCACCCACTCCGGGAACCGCCCGGCGATGAGCCGTTCGGAGGTCGAGGCGCGCAGGTCCGCCACGGAGACGCCGAACTGGACGACCTTCTCCAGGTAGGTGCGGGCCTCCAGCCGGTGCGCCTCGGTGTCACCGCCGAGTCGCACGTTCAGGCCCCGGGTCAGCACCTCCTGGTCGACCGCGACGATGAAGAGGCACCGCGCCTCGGTGGCGGCGCTCTCGGCCAGGAACACCTTGATCGTCTCCAGGATGTCGAAGGCGACCTCCGGCAGGCAGCGGTCCAGGTCGTCGATCAGTACGACCGTCCGGGGCGTGCTCGCCGCCTGGAACAGGTCCCGCACGCCTTGCCGGATCTCCTCCACGCTCGTGACGCTGGTCTCCGCGGTGCGGGCCGCCTTCGCCGCCGCGTCGTCCTTCAGGCCGAGCAGACCGCGGACAGAGCTGAGCGGCGAAGCGGCCGTGGCTGCCACGTCGAGCACGACCCCGGCCAGCAGGGACAACTTGCGGGCGGTATCCGCGTCTTCGGCGCCCCGGCTGGTCAGGGCCGTGGACCGGCCGAGTCTGGCCATCAGTTGTTCGAAGGCCCGCCGCTGGGCCTCGGTCGGTGCGGTCACGAACGCCTCGACGGCGCTCCGCTGGGCCTCGGTGCGCTGGGCCAGCAGCTGATCGAGCGCCGGCGCATCGATGTCGGGCCGGGCAGCCAGCACAGTCCTGAGCGGCTCCCGGTCGGCCTCCGGGAAGTCCGCCAGCAGGCGTTCGAGAGCCTGCCGGTCGACCTCCGCGGGATCCGTGCCCGTCGCAAGCACCTCGGTGAGCAGGAGCCGTCGCAGTCTGGCCCGTACCGGCTGGTGTGGTGGGTCGGCCTGGTTCACGGGCATGTTGTAGACATCGCGGGCGATGGTCTCCAGCAACGCTCGCCACACGGCGTCCGCGGTCACGAACGGCCAGGCCGAGAACTCGATGAACCGGGCGCCCCGCCACCCCGGCTGCCGTTCCAGGTCATGGGCGACCAGCTTGGCGAAGCTGGTCTTGCCCTCACCCCAGGCGCCGTAGACACCGACGGTGAACGGCAGGTCCGCGGTGGCCACCCGGCGGGCGACCCGCGCGGCGTCCTCGGCCATGGCCAGCAGATCGTCGCTCGGGTCGGACACCGCCCGGTCAGACGTGTCCGGCATCGGCCTGCCCCGTTCGTAGAATCCAGCCGACGACCAGGGCGGCGGTGACGACAGCGGCGATCAGCCAGCCGAAGGCGGTCACCAGCAGCAGCAACGCGACGCCGGTCAGGCCGCCCAGCAGCACGAAGCGCCCGTGGACCAGGCGCTTGCGTCCGCGTCGGCATCCCCGGACCACGGCGAACCCGAAGGCCACCACCATCCACACCGCGAATGCCAGTGCGGCCCGGCTCGCTCGCTCGGAGCGACTGATGCGGTCGGCGGCGTCGCTCCGGCTGTCCTCCACCTCCTGGCCGGCGAGTTGCAGCTCCCGGTCGGCGGGAACCTGGGCGGACACGGCGGTGGCCTGTCGCATCCTCAGCGCCTCCATCAGCACCTTGCGGTCGTAGATCCGGTGATTGAGTCGCTCCGCGTCCGTGGCCGTCGCGCGGGCTGCCTCGACCAGCTCGCTCGCCTGGGTGAGCTGTGTCTCCGCCAATGTGGACCGGATGGCCTCCTGATCGGCCGTCAGCTCTTGGACGGCCTGCTGGGCCAGCACGAGCCGGACCGAGGCCGCTCTGTCGGCCATGGCCGGCCCGCTGCGATCCCACGGCAGGTCGATGTGGGGCTGTACGGCGGTACCGAGGGCGAACGACACCAGGGCCACCGCTGTGGCGCCCCCGATGTCGAGGCGGCTCGTCCGCGCCGGGCGTTCGTCGGGCGAACCGGGCATCGACACACGGACATCCTATGGGCGCGGAGCGTGAAGGAATCCTCGCCGACCGGTCACTCTGGACCACCGTGATGCGCATAGGTGCCCGCTGAACGGGCAATCCGGTCGGCTTTGCACCCTTGGGGTGTCGATCGCTGGTGTGATGCTGCGGGAGCTGGCCGGCGCCCGGCGGGAGGGCCTCAGCCGGTCTGCATGCGTTCGTACAGGGCGCGTAGCTCGGTGCCGCCGGCCTGACGGCGGGAACGGTCCAGCAGGGTCCGCAGGGTCTCGGCGACCTCGGTCGACGTCCGCACGTGCTGCGGCGCGATCCGTTCTGCGGTGAGCAGGAAGCGGACGGCCTCGCGGTCCTGCCCGCCGATCCGGCTCAGGGCCCGGGCGGTGTCGGCGTAGTAGAAGACCTGCCGGACCCCGGCCGGGACGGCCCGCGGGTCGGTGCGCCGGGCGATCTCCACCACCCGGACCGGGTCGCCGTCGCCGGCCTCGATGCTCATCCGCCAGATGTCCACGTTGGTGGGTCCGAAGAACATGCCCATCGTGTCGGTCTCGCCGGTGCGGCGGGCCAGCCGGGCCGCCTCGACCAGCCAGTCCCGGCTGTCGTCGAGCCGCTGCCGGCACCGGCCGGCCAGGGCGGCGACCAGGTGCAGCGAGCCGAGCACCTCCGGCCCGCCGGGCAGCCCGAGGTGCCGGCTCAGGTCGTCCACGGCCCGCTCGGCGAGCGTCTGGCCCCGCTGGTACGAACCGCAGGCGGTGGCCGCCCGGGCCAGGGCGTACGCCGCATGTCCCCGCAGCACCGGGTCGCCGGTCGCCTCCGCCGCGTCGCGGCACCGCTCGGCGGCCAGCCAGGCGTCCGCCGGATACCCGAGACCACGCAGCACCGTGGACGCGACGTGGGTCGCGTCGCACAGCAGCCGCAGCGCCTCCCGCTGATCCGGGCCGGCCGTCTCGGTGTGCAGGTCCCGCAGCAGATCGGGGAGCAGGCGGGAGGCACCGGCGTAGTCGCACGCCTGGTGCAGGGCGTCGGCCAGGGCGACGTTGCGGCGCAGCTCGGCCATCGGCGGCGCGGGCCGGGCCGGCGGCTCGGTCAGGTCGATGTCGACCAGGGCCCGGCGCAGGTCGAACACCCCGGCCCGGGCGGACGCGGTCGCCCGGTCGAGCGCCGGCACGCCGGTGCCGGCCAGATCGGCCGGGGCGCAGTCCAGCGCGCCGGCGATATCCGCCAGCATGAACCGGTTGTCGGCCGTCTGCAGCCCCCGTTCGATCCGGCTCCAGGTGGCGTGCGAGACACCGGCCCTGCTGGCGGCGTACCGGACACTCCACCCACGAAGCAGGCGGCGGGCGCGGATCTGCGCGCCGACCGCGGGGTCGGCGATCCGTCGGAGGGTCATACGAGCGACGGTAGCCCCGCAGCTCGGCCGAGCGGTCCATCCCTGTACCACCGCGCGTGCTTGCTGTTCACGACAAACTGTCGTAATCTTTACGACAGTTTGTCGCCAAATTGAGGAGAGGGTTCGCCATGACCGATCGCGCCGAACTGTTCGAGCTGCTGAGCCGCTACGCCGACATCGCCGATCGCAGAGAGTTCACCGAGCTGCCCGGCCTCGTCTTCACCGACCCGCTCACGATCGACTTCGAGTCCGTCGCCGGCATCCCGCCGATGACCGTGCCGCTGAGCGACTACGTCGGGATCGTCCGGGCCTCCTTCGCGTCCTTCACGGCGACCCACCACGCCATCACCGGCCACGTGATCGCCGTCGACGGTGACCGCGCGACCATCCACGCGCACGTCCGCGCCGAGCACTGGCTCCCGGCCGAGCTGGCCGGCGACGGGCCGGACCGCTGGCTGGTGGCCGGCTTCTACGACAACGAGGCGGTCCGCACCCCGGACGGCTGGCGTCTCAGCCGGGTGAGACTGACCGCCGCCCACCAGGAGAACCCGCAGCTCGCCGGGATCGCCGTGGCTGCCGGGCAGGCCGGCCGGCGGTGAGGGTGGGCCCGGCACGATCGACACCCCCTGGTGGGGGAGGATGACCGGATGCCGCGGATCCGGGGAGCCAGCATCGACGAGCACCACGCGATGGTGTGGGCCGAGCTCGCCGAGGCGACGCGGCAGCTGCTGCTCGAACGCGACTACGACTCGATCACCATGGGCCACATCGCGGCCCGGGCCGGCCTCGCCCGCAACACGCTGTACAACTACGCCGCCGACAAGAGCGCGCTGGTCCTGGCGCTGACCGAGCGGGCCGGCCGGCCCACGGTCGAGCGGGTGGCCGCGATCGCCGGCCGGTCCGCGGAGCCGGCCCCGGAGCGGTTGCGGGAGATCATCGAGGCGGTGCTGGAGGCGTTCACGGACCAGGCCCTGCAGCTGATGTTCCGGCCGGGTTCCGGGCCGCCGGACGCCGCGGCACCGAAGGGGCCGGGCAGCCCGTTCCACGCGATCGTGGTCGAGGTGGAGACCGTCGTGCGGGACGGCATCACCCGCGGTGAGTTCCGCGACGTCGGCGACGTGCCCCTGGCGGTGGAGCTGTTGTCCGGGGTCATGCGCGCGGGCGCCGAACGCCTCGGCCGGGATCCGGCCGCCTTGGCGGCCACGGTCCGGATGGCGCGGGAGATCATCCTCTCGTCGCTGGCGCGCGCGGAGTGAGCGGTCACAGGGCCTGGAGGTACGGGGATTCCGTCAGGCACGTGGTGAGGGTGTCCAGCTCGGACCGGGTGTAGCCGAGGAAGTAGATCGCCCGGAGCCGGGTCGTGGCCCGTCCGCTCAGATGATCGATCGCGGCGGTGATCATGGCGGCCGCGGTGGCCTGTGGGTCCCCGTGGCCGCTGCCCACGCCGAGCAGCGGGAGGACGATGCTGGTGACATCCAGGGTCTCGGCCAGCGCCAGGGCGTTGGTCACGCACACGCCGACGTTGCGGACCTGACGGAAGCCGGCCCCCGGCTCGCCCTGGACCGAGGCGACGTGGATGATCGCCCGGACGTGGTGGCTGTCCGCCAGCGAGCCCGGCCCGGTGACGAACGCGGCCCCGGGCATGACCGGCCGGCGGCTGCCCACCTGCTCGGCCAGCTGGCGGGCGATGGTGTCGTCGACGATCCGGCCGCCGCCGTCGCGGCGCGCACCCCAGTAGCGGACGATGCCCGAGATGGTGAACTCGGCCGCCCGGGACATCTCCATGTCGGTGTTCTCGCTGCTCACCCAGGCGTCGGCGAAGCGGACGCGGCGGATGCTGCCGGCGACCGCACCGAGCCGGCAGGGCGATCGGTGCGCCGGTGCGAGGGCGAACATGCGCGGCTCGTCCGCCTCCGCCTCGGCGGTGGCTTCGTCCTCGGCGCGCTTGGTGAGCGGCTCCCGGCGCAGCACGGCCAGCGCGAAGCGGGCCGCGGCCTCGCTCGCGTACTCCTGCCAGGCGTCGTCCTTGTCCCGATCGGCCAGATCGCTGACCGCCTTGACCAGCAGGAAACCGGCGCCGCTGCGGTAGGAGGCCGTGGCGACGCCGAGGCCTTCCATCTCGACACCCACGGTGTTCGGCCAGGCGCGGCTCAGCCGGGCCAGCTCCCGGCCGTCGGCGATCACCTTCTCGCCACTGAGGACCGTGCCGAGATGGGACCGGGGTGGCGCCGGGCTCCCGCCGGGACGGTCCGCGTCGATGAACGGCGCCCATTCGCCCGGCTCCACCTCCCGCGCCGCGGCCAGCAGCGCGAAGTCGGGCCGGTGCACGTCGGGCCGCCGGTGCAGGCCGGCCTTGTCGTGGCGGCCGGGCTCGTAGCCGACGACGGTGTCGGCCACCAGCACGTCGCCCAGCGCCAGGCCCGATGTCGTCGGCGCCCCGCCGGCGATGCCCACCAGCAGCACGGCAGCCGGGCGCAGAGTGTCGATGAGCTGCTGCGTCCCGGCCGCGGCGCCGGTGTTGCCCATGCCGGCCAGGCACCGCGCGACCACCCGGTACGGTCCGACGCGGGGCACGCCGCCGAGCGCCCGCAGCACAGCTCGGTGCTCGACGGGCAGCGCGGTGAGCAGGACCACGTCCGCCGCTCGTGGACTTGACACCCCTCTACCGTGCCACGCGCCGATAGAATCTCCACCCGTGGCGCCTACGCCCGTCGATGCCGTTCGCGGCCGCCCGCAGCGCTGCGCCGGCGGCAGGGACAACCCGGACCTCGGACCGTGACGATGACCGACGACGGCGGGTTGACGGCGCTCAGCGACCGGATCAAGGCGTTCCTCACCGGCGACCGGGAGGCGGTCACCTCGGAGCAGGCCCTGGCCGACGCGCATCTGGTCGTACGGGCCCTCCGCGACCGGACGGTCGCACCGGCGGAGGTCGCCCGCGCGGTCTACCTGGTGGCGTCGTTGCACTGGTCCCGGTATCTGGTGCTGCCGCCGGGCGAGCGAGAACCCGAGTATCACGTGGCCAAGCAGTTCTTCGGCTACATCGCCCCGGCCGCACCCGAGCGGGTGCCCCGGCCACTGTGGCCGGAGCTCGGTCTGGAACCGTCGGGTGACACCGCCGACGGAGAGGCCAGGATCGCGGCCCTGGCCCGGTCGGGTGCCGCACTGGCCGCCCGGTTCCGGCACCATCCGCAACCGGGCGACGCCGAGGCCGCCGTGACCGCGTACCGGGAGGCGGTCGCCCTGGCCCGCGCCGCGAACGTCCCCCAGACCCCCGTGCTGGTCGCGAACCTCGCCGGAAGCCTGCTGCTACGCGGGTTCGCCGACCCGGCCGTGCTCGACGAGATCGTGGTGATGATCGACGAAGCGCTGCCCGGCGCCGACGAGCGCGGCACCGACGTCCTGCTGTCCAACCTGGCGATCGCGCTCCGGCAACGTTTCCAGCTGCGCCAGCGGCACGATGACCTCCTGCGGGCGGCGGACGCTTGCGGTCGGCGGGCCCGGCTGCAGCCGCGCGAGGGATCCGCCCGCGCCAACGCCCTCGCGACGCTGGCGGCGGTGCTGGGCACGCTCTTCGAGGTGGACGGCCGGCCGGAGGATCTCACCGCCGCGGTCGCCGCGGCGCGGGAGGCCGTCGCCGCGCGGGATCCGGACCGGATGAGCCGGGCGGGCCACCTCACCAACCTCGGCAACCTGCTGCGGATCCGCTACGAGCACTACCGGTCCCGTGACGACCTGGACGAGGCGGTCGCGGCCTGCGCCGAGGCGCTCGCCCTCGCGCCCGATCGCCGACAAGTGGCCGCCATGTGGTCCAACTCCAGTGCGGCCCTGCGCGAGCGGTTCCGGCTGGCGCGCGACCCGGCGGATCTGGCGGCGGCCATCGACGCGGCCCGCCACGGCGTCGACGCGGCGCCACCGGGCGATCCGTACTTCGCCCCGTGCGCCATCCATCTCGGCTGTGCGCTGCTCGACCGGCATTTTCTCGCGGGCCCGGGGGAGGGCGGTCAGCTCGGCGGCGAGGCACCGGCCGACGTCCGGGAGGCGGTCCGCGTGCTGCGGGCCGCCCTCGAGGAACTGCCGCCGGAACACCGCTTCCGCGGCCCGGCGTCGGTCAATCTCGGCGTCGGCCTGCGCACTCTTTTCGAGAGTACGGGTGACCGCGCCGCGCTGGACGCCGCGGTGCTCGCCGGACGAGCCGGCCACCTGTCCGTCCGCGACGACGATCCGACCCGGGCCCTCGACGCCCTGAACCTGGCCCAGTCGCTGCGGGCCCGGTTCGAGGCGGCGGGGGAGGACAGCGACGCGCGGGAAGCCGCGGACCTGTTCCGGGAGGCCGCCGAAGCGGTCACCGCGCCGGCCCGGATCCGGCTGGACGCCGCCCGGACCTGGGCCGATCTGGAGTCGGCGCTGGAGTTCGGCAGCGCCGGGGCCCTGGCGGCCCATCGGACAGCCGTCGGCCTGCTGCCCGTGGTGGCCTGGCGTGGCCTGCCGCCCGAGGACCGCGAGAACCTGCTGGCCGAGTACGCCGGCCTGGTCGACGAGGCGGCGGCCACCGCGATCGCGGCCGGTCACCCGGAGGAGGCCGTCGAGCTGCTCGAAGGCGGCCGGGCGGTGCTGTGGTCGCAGTGGCTCGCCACGCGCGGCGACCTGGCCGCGGTCAACGCCGCGTCGCCGGAGCTCGGCGCGCGCCTCGACACTCTCCGCGCGGTGCTCGACGACGGCCGGTCGACGGTCGAGGACCGGATGGCGGCCGCTCAGCGGTGGGAATTCACGGTGGCGGAGGTGCGCCGGCTGCCCGGCCTGGACGACTTCCTGCGCCTCGCGACCTTCGCGGAGCTGAGGACCGGGCTGCCGGCCGGCACGGCGGTCATCGTCACGATCAGCCGGCACCGCTGCGACGCCCTGCTCGTCGACCGGGACGGCGTCCGCGTCGTCCGGCTGCCGGAGCTCACCTTCGACGACGCGTACGACCGCACCAACGAGTGCCTGGCCGCCCACGAGGCCGCCGACCGCGGCGGGGGCCGAGCCGCCCACGATGCCGCGATCACCGCCACCCTGGCGTGGCTGTGGGAGGCCGTGGTCGCCCCGGTGCTGGCGGGGCTCGGCTCCGAGGAGCCCGGCCAGCGCGTGTGGTGGTGCCCGACCGGACCGCTGATGCTGCTGCCGCTGCACGCCGCGACCAGCGCCGACGGCCTCGAGTGCGCGCTCGACCGGGTGGTGTCCTCGTACACGCCGACCGTCCGGATGCTCGCCGGCGCGGCCGGCCCGGAGTCCGGCACCCCGGGCACCGAGGTCCTGGCCGTCATCCAGCCGGCCACGCCGGGACTGCCCCCGCTGCCGAGCGCCGTCCGCGAGCTGGACGTGCTGCGCGAGCTGACCGGCGGTGAGCTCACCGAGCTGAGCGACGGCCGAGCCACCCGCGCCGCCGTCGCCGCGCTGGTCGCCCGGCACCGGGTGGCGCACTTCAGCTGCCACGGCCTGCAGAACCCCCGGGATCCGAGCCGCAGCGGGCTGGCCGTGCACGACGGCTTCCTGACGGTGGCCGACCTGCGCGCGGTCACCGCCGGCTCGCGGGGGGACTTCGCCTTCCTCTCCGCCTGCCGGACGGCCGCCGGCGGGGTGCGGCTGCTCGACGAGGCGCTGACCGTCGCCGCGGCGCTGCACTTCGTGGGCTACCGGCGGGTCGTGGGCACCCTGTGGTCGGTGCCCGACCTGCGGGCCGCCGCGCTCAGCAGCGAGGTCTACCGCCGGATCATCTCGTCCGGCCGCCTGGACGCCGCCGCCTCCGCGGGGGCCCTGCACGAGACGGTACGCGAGCTACGCCGGCGCTTCCCCGCGATGCCGCGCCTCTGGGCCTCCTACGTGCACCTCGGCCGCTGACCCCTGGTGGTCCGGGGCCAGGGCGTTTCCCTGGTGCGACCCCCTGGCCGGTCGAGCGAGTCTCATCGTATGAGCATCGCGGAGCAGTTCCACGTCCACGAGGTGTCGCCGTCGTACTGGCGGGTGACCTTCGACAACGGCCCGGTCAACCTCCTGGACCCCGACACCGTCGAGCAGCTCGGCGCGCTCATCGGGCGCATCGAGCACGACCCGGACCTCACGGTCGTCGTCTTCCGCAGCGACCGGCCCGGCTACTTCATGGCCCACTGGGACTTCCTGGCCGACAGCGCCCGCGTGGCCCGGATGCCGCCGGGACCCACGGGCCTGCACCCCTACCTGGACAACTTCGTGCGGTTGAGCCGGGTGCCGGTGGCCACGATCTCCGAGATCCGGGGCCGCACCCGCGGCGCGGGCAGCGAGTTCGTGCTCGCCACCGACATCCGCTTCGCGTCCGAGCAGGCGGTCCTGGGCCAGTTCGAGATCGGGGTCGGCGCCGTCCCGGGTGGCGGCCCGATGGCCCGGCTGGGCCGGCTGGTCGGCCGCGGGCGGGCCCTGGAGATCCTGCTCGGCGGCGAGGACATCCCGGCCCGGGCCGCCGCCGAGTACGGCTACGTGAACCGGCTCGTCCCGGACGCCGACATCGAGGCCGTCACCGACGCGTTCGCCCGGCGGATCGCGGCCTTCGACAAGGTGGCCGTCACCGGCATCAAGGAGCTGGTCGACCGGGCCACGCTGCCGGCCGACGAGGAGCTGGCAGCCGGGCTGGCCGCGTACTTCGCCACCGCCGGGCGGCCGGAGCACCGGCCGTTCGTCCGGCTGCTGCTCGACCAGGGCCTGCAACAGCCCGGCGGCATCGAGACCGACCTCGGCGCCGCCATCGGGAAGCTGCGCCAGCACCCGGTCACGGCCTGAACGCGCGAAGGGTGATGTCCACGAGCGCGTCGGCGTACTCCTCGGTCAGCGGCCCGGACCGGTGCAGCCAGCGCTGGAACAGCGGTGCGTACAGCACTTCCAGCACGAGGTCCAGGTCGGCGTCCGCGGCCAGCTGGCCCGCCTGCTGGGCGATGCGCAGCCGTTCCTTCTTGGCTTCGTCGACGGGCCCGGCCAGCTTCTCGCGGTACAGGGCCGTCAGGCCCGGGTCGGCGACGATCTCCATGGTGAGCGCTCGGATGGGTGCCTCGAAGGCCGGATCGGCGAACTCGGCGACGGTGGCCCGCATGACGGTCCTGAGGTCGGCCGCGATGTCGCCCGTGTCGGGCAGGCGGATGCCGTCCCCGTCCGCGGCCTCGCTGAGCGCCAGGAACGCATCGAAGATCACCGCGCCTTTGGACGGCCACCACCGGTAGATCGTCTGCTTGCCGACCCCGGCCCGGGCGGCGATGGCCTCGATCGAGATCTTCGCGTATCCCAGCTCGGCGACCAGCTCCCGGGCGGCGTCGAGGATGGCCCGGCGGGATCGCTCGCTGCGCCGGGCGGGATTGGGAGCGCTGGGGCGGGACACGTCCGGGAGCCTAGCACCGAACAAGACGAGACGTTCCGTCTTGCCAAGGTGCACGGAGGCGCGCATACTTCGGCGGACACGAGACGGGCCGTCTCGTCTCGTACGAGCGAGGAGGTCGCATGACAACTGCCCGGGTGTGGTTCATCACCGGCGCGTCGAGAGGTCTGGGCCGGGCCTTCACCGAGGCGGCGCTCAAGGCCGGAGAACGCGTCGTGGCCGCCGCCCGCGACCTCAGCCCCCTGGACGATCTGGCCGGCGCTCACCCGGAGAACCTGGTCCGGCTCACGCTGGACGTGTCGGACCGGGCTGCCGTACGGGCTGTGGTGGACCGGGCGGCGGCAGCGTTCGGCCGGCTCGACGTCGTGGTCAACAACGCTGGAGTGATGCTGCTCGGCATGGTGGAGGAGGCCACCGAGGAGGAGGTCCGGGCCCAGTTCGACGTCAACTTCTTCGGCGCTCTGTGGGTGGCCCAGGCCGTGGTGCCGCACCTGCGGGCGCAGGGATCGGGCCACCTGCTGCAGGTCACCTCGATGGGCTCGGGTGGCGGCTTCGCCTCGACGGGCTTCTATGCGGCGAGCAAAGCGGCGCTCGACTCGCTGAGCCAGGCGCTGGCGATGGAGGTGGCGCCGTTCGGTATCAAGGTGACGATCGTGCAGCCGGGCGGCTACGGCACGGACCTGTTCACCCGGGGCACCACCATGACCGAGCCGCGCTCGGAGTACGAGCCGCTGCGTGTCCAGCTGTCCGAGATGTGGGGTGAGGACGCCGGTCCCGACCCGAGCACCGCCGCCACGGTGGTCATGGAGCTGACCGTGCTGGCGGAGCCACCGCTGCGGCTGATCGTCGGCTCCGCCTCGTACGACCTGGTCCAGCAGCTGGACCAGGCCCGCACGCAGGAGTACCGCACCTGGGAGCACCTCAGCCGTCAGGCCCCGGGCTGACCCGCGGGAAGGTCCTTGATGGACATCGAGGCATCAAATCCGCCGGGCCTGGGTATGCCGTTGTCCGCATTGGACAACGAGGAGGGACCATGGAAGCGCAGCCGATGAATTCCCCGACCCAGCAGCACGCCGGCGGAGCGGTCGCCGGCACCAACGTGATGGCGATCCTCGCCCTGGTCTTCGCCTTCATCTTCGCACCCCTGGGCATCGTGTTCGGCGCCGTGGCCAAGCGGCAGATCCGGCAGACCGGCGAGCAGGGCGCCGGCCTGGCCAAGGCGGGCTTCTGGCTCGGCATCGTCTTCACCGTGCTGAGCGTGGTCTGGGTCGTCTTCGTCTTCATCCTGGCCGCTTCGCAGACGACGACGTGACCGGCTCAGCCCCTCAGCGTTGATCACCCCGGCCAGGGTTGCGGCCGGGGTGATCGTCGCCGGGCACGCGGTAGGTTGCCGGGCATGATCGCGACGCGACTGGATCTCGCCCGGGTCCGCGTGGCCCGCCGGGACATCGACCCGATGTTCCTCGACACCCCGCTGTACGAGTGCGACGCGCTGGGGCGCGAGCTCGGCTGCACCGTGAGCATCAAGCTGGAGACGGCGAACCCGGTGCGCTGCTTCAAGGCCCGCGGTACGGAACTCGTGGCCGCCCTGCTGACCGGCCAGGGTGGTACGGCGGTGGTGTGCGCCAGCGCCGGCAATCTCGGCCAGGCGCTCGCCTGGTCCGGTCGTCGCCGGGGCCTCGACGTCACCGTCGTCGCGGCCCGCCGGGCGCCCACCGCGAAACTGGATCGCATCCGCGCGCTGGGCGCGGAGCTGCTGCTGACCGACGGCGACTTCGAGACAGCCCGGGACCGGGCCGGGGAAGTCGCGCGCGAGCGTGGCATCAGGCTGGTCGAGGACAGCCTCGACCTCGAGACCTGCGAGGGCGCGGCGACCATCGGCCTGGAAGTGGCCGAGGCGGGGACATCCGTCGACACCGTCCTGATCGCTCTGGGCGGCGGCGCGATGGCCACCGGCGTGGGCTACGTCCTCAAGAAGCTGTCGCCGGACGTCGAGGTGATCTGCGTGCAGCCCCACGGCGCGCCGGCGATGACCCGCTCCTGGCGGCAACGCCGGGTCGTCACCACCGACTCGACCGACACCATCGCCGACGGTGTCGCCGGCCGGTTTCCCATCCCGGAGGTCCTGGACGACCTGCTCGCGGTGGCCGACGACGCGGTCCTGGTGAGCGAGGCGTCGATAGTCGCGGGCATGCGGCTGCTTCTGCACCACGCGGGCCTCATCGTCGAACCCTCCGCGGCCCTCGGCGTCGCGGCGATCCTGGAGGACCGTGACCGCTTCGCCGGCCGCCACGTGGCCACGATCATCTGTGGCGGCAACGTCGACCCGGACGCCTACGACCGCTGGGTGCGCGGGTAGCCGGAGCTGACGCGGATCGCCGGTCAGGGCTCTCGGGCGGTGAGCGCGAAGGCCAGCATGCCGGTCGCGGTGAAGTCGATGGACGGTTCGGTGTTGGCCGAGACCCGCTCGTCGTCGGTGTAGTGGACGTCGTCGCGGTCGTACACGGCGAACGCGTCGGTGGAGCAGGAACTGTCGCGGGTCCCGGTCAGTTCGTGGATCCGGTCGGCCTTGTTGGGCCCGTTGACCACCGCCCCCGTCATGCCGGCGGCGGGGGAGCCGGTGGTCAGATCGGCGATCTGGTCGTGCGGGCACCGGGGGTACGTCGTACCCGCGGCCACCACCAGCGACGTCCCCCAGCCGTTGGCGCCCAGCGCGACCCCGCGCTGGGCCGTGCCGAACGCGGCGTAGCGGTCGTCCCCGGTGAGGCCGCGGTAGAGCGCCGCGGTGACGACGTAACCGAGCTGGCGGGAGGCGTAGTCGTATCCGCCGTTGCCCGCGGCTGCTCCCAAGGGGTTGGCCTCGGCGGCCCGGACCCCGGCGTCGAGGCGTCTGCGCAGGTCGCTCCGCAACTCGCCGGGACTGATCGCCGCCCCGGTCACCGGTGTGGTGGTCAGCGCCCTGCTCAGTTCGGCGTCGGCGACCGCGCTGAGGTCGTAGACGTTCAGGGCGTCGGTCCGGCCGGTGTCGGCGTTGACCCTGGCCCAGCGGGCCGCCCGCAGCGTCCAGTCCGGAGTGCGCGGATCACGCAGCAGGGCCCCGGCGAGGGCGAGCTCGGTCGCGCCGGTGGCGAGGTCGTCGGCCCAGCTGTCCTCGGGATAGAAGCTGCGGGGCTGAGCCGTGACGAGATCACCGACGTCGGCGGTGCCGGCCTGGTCGAAGATCTGCGCCGCGGCGGTGAGGTGGCGGCGGGCGCGGGCCGGATCGGTGGCCGCCTCGACCTGGGCGGCCAGCGCGAAGGCGGCGGCCACCCGGCCGGCCAGGTTGGGGCTCAGCTTCTCGCCCGGGGCGGCGGCCCGGAACACCGGCCGGTAGCGCTGGTAGTAGCGCTCGTCGCCCGGCTCGACGGCGAGCTGGTCGTCGGCCTGCGGCAGCCGCCAGGTGTCGTGGTCGCCGAGGAAGTCGGCGGCGACGCCGCTGCCGATCCCGACCTGGGTGTAGAGCGTACGGGTGGGCTCGTCCCACATCTTGTCCAGCCAGTCGACGCCGTGCCGGGTCTCGCCGGCCAGGCCCGCCGGGGCCGGTCCGTCCCGCTGCACCAGCAGCATCGCGACCAGGGCGTACGCGCTGGTGTGGGTGAACTTGAGGAAGTCGCCCGCGTCGTACCAGCCGCCTTCGACGTCCACGGGACCGCCGGTGGGCTCCAGCGCCGCGAGCATCCGGCCGTCCTCGTCGTAGCGGGGATCGGCATAGACGGTGGCCGCGCGGTCGGCCAGGTGCGCCGGCGTACGCCGCCAGGCCCCGGCGACCTGATCGGCGCCGTCGCGATGAGCCTGGAAGTACGCGAGCGAGTTGGCCACCAGTGGACCGAACAGCTCGGCGGCGGGAGCGACGCGGAAAGCCGGGGACTCGGCGGTGACCGAGCCCTGCACCCGGAGCCGATACGTGCCCGGCCGGGTCAGGGCGGTGAGATCGATGGGGTGGACCGCCGGGAACCTGGCATTCCACTCGCCCCGGCCGCCGCCGATCTCCGGTGACAGCACGGTCCGGCCGGCGGTGTCGATGACGGTGGCGTGGGCTCTGCCGGCGTCGCGGGGTGCCAGCAGTGTCGCTGTCTTGGCTTCGTCCATGCCGTAGCCGACCTGATCGAGGCGCAGCACCGCGTCCTGGTCCGGCAACACCGGCACCGGCACCGGGCTCGGCGGCGGCACGGCCGGCCCGGTGGGCGGCACCTCGCGGGGCTCGGCCGGAGCATCGCAGGCGGCCGCGCCCAGAACGGCGGTCAGCAGCATCGCCACGACGCGGCGGCGCCGGGTTCCGGGCACTGATCGGGTCACGGAGGCCGAGTATGGGCCCGTCCGGAGCGCATGATCCGGACCCGGTGTCCGTCGCTCGTCCGGGAGGCGGACGGCTCCCGACGGGCGGACGGCCGCCACGGCTGGTTGACTAAGGACGTGGCCGCGTACCCGTTCCGGATGCCCCGGCTCGGCCGTGCCCGGCCGATGCGGATCGCCGGCGCGGCCCTGGTCCTGCTGCTGCTCGCCGCGGGCCTGCTGTTCTCCGCGGGCAGCGCCCATCACGGGCACGCCCACGATGCCGCCGCGGGGGACCGGGGCACCGTCGCGGACCTCGCGCGCCTCCCGCACGCGCACACCGGCGAGACCCCCGTCCACCAGCATGAGCACGGCGACGACTGGACCGCCTACCTGTCGCCGCGCGCCCGTCCGGCCGGTGACGTCACCCTGGTCGCCACGGTCGCCGTCGACGCGGCGGCACTGTGCCCGGATCCGCGTACGTCGCACACCGTCGCCGCCGCGGCCGACGCGGATCTGAGTTTGCTGGGCGTTCTGCGGGTATAGCAGCTCTTCCTCCCTGCTCACCGCACCACCGCACGCCATCGCGCGCACCGGCTGTCACGCCGGCGGCGTCTGTCTCGTGTCCGGCAGCCCCCAGGAAGACGATTCCCTGTGCACCCGCAACCGCCCCGCCGCACCACCCACGCCTACGGAACTCCGAAGAACCGGCTCGTCTACGACCGCTGGGGCCGCTTCGGCCGGCCGGTGGTCCTGCTGCACGGATTGTTCTACGACCGCACCATGTGGTGGCCGGTCGCCGCCGAGCTCGGCGACAGCTGCGCCGCCGTCGCCGTCGACCTGCCGGGCCACGGCGACTCCGCGGCCCGCGACGACTACGACGTCACCCAGCTGGCCGAGGACCTGGCCGTGCTGATCAACGGCCTGGCCCTGCACCGGGCCCCGGTGATCGTCGCGCACGCCGAGTCGGCCCGGCTGGCCGAGACGTTCGCCGCCGCGTACGCCACCCAGGCGGTCCTGACGTTCCAGGAGACGCCGGCCGAGCCGCCCGGGACCACGCGGGAGCTGGACACGGGCGACCTGAGCGGCGTGCCGGAGCTGTACCGGCAGTTCGCCGTCGCCCGGCACGACGAGGCGCTGCTCGCCGGCTACCGGTCCTGGTTCAGCCCGCCCGCGCACAGCGAGCCGCGACCGGACGCGATGCCGCCGCGGCTCGGTGCCCAGATGCGGCTGGGCGGGCGGTTCCCGCACCTGTGTGACGCGGCCGGCTTCGCCGATCTGCTGCGCACCCTGCGCTGACCCCGGGCGGCGCCGCGCACTGCGAAACACTGTGGCGATGACGGCAGGTACGGTCTTACGCATTCTGGAGCTGGTCGGCCTCTACACCTTTGCCACGTCCGGGGCGTTGATGGCTGTCCACAAGGGTTTCGACGTCATCGGGATGCTGGTCCTCGCGCTGCTCACCGCGCTCGGCGGCGGGATCCTGCGAGATCTGATCATCGGTGACACGCCACCGGCGGCCTTCACGGAACCGCTCTATCTCGTCGTGCCGTCGGTCGCGGCGGTGGTGACGTTCTTCGTCCATCCGGTGGTGCGGCGGCTGCGCCTCACCGTGCTGGTGTTCGACGCCGCGGGGCTGGGACTGTTCTGTGTCACCGGCACCCTCAAGGCGCTGGCGGCCGGTCTCGGCTCGGTGCCGGCGGTGCTGCTCGGCGTCATGACCGCGGTCGGTGGCGGGGTCCTCCGGGACATCACGGCCCGGGAGGCGCCCGCGTTGCTCCGGGTGGACACGGATCTCTACGCGATTCCGGCAGCGGCCGGCGCGGTCGTCATCGCCGCGACGCACGGCAGCGGCCTGCCCCTTCCCGTGGTGGCCACGGGTGCGGCGGTGCTGGTGTTCCTGTTCCGCATCGTCGCCATGCTCCGGCACTGGACCGCCCCGCGGGCCGGGGGCCGGGCGCGACCGGCGTAGTCAGCGGGAGGCGTTCACGAAATTCTCGTACGCCCGCAGGATCAGGCCGTGGAAGTGATGGACGCCGTGCTCGGACAGCCCGGGCGACTCCGGGTCGTACACGATGCGGCCCTGGTCGAAGGCCGGTGTCGCCATCCCCCGCTGGACGCTCTCCACGATCGCGATGTCCTGCCGCTGCAGGACCTCGTCGATGTAGCGGACGGCCTCGACCTCGGCGTCCTGGAGCTGGTCCGTCTCGAAGTAGAAGTCCCACGTCTCCAGGGTCCGGTCCGGTCCGGCCGGAACCACCTGGAAGACCATGAAGTTGCCCCGGCCCGGGTACCGCAGCAGGCAGGTGTTCGGCCAGAGCCACCACACGGCGTGCTGGGTGACGGACGCGGCGGAGATGTCGTACGCGGGGTTGTCCGGCCTGCCGGCCTCGGCGAAGTGGCTCGACCAGATCCCGTGGGTGCGTACCTCGTAGGTGTCCATGTCGACCAGCCCGACGAACTCGCGGTGCGCGATGTGGCAGTGGTAGCACTCCAGGAAGTTGTCGATGACGTTCTTCCAGTTGGACCGGACGTCGTAGGTGAGCCGCCGGGCGAAGGTCAGGCCGGCGACGTCGGGAGCCCAGAACGCGATCTCGGCCGCCAGGTCCGGCGCCTGCTCGGCCAGCGGTACGGCGCCCGGGTCGAGGTTGACGTAGACGAAGCCGGCGAACTCCTCCACGGCGATCTGGTCCAGGCCGATCCCGGTCCTGTCGAAGTCCGGCAGGCGATCGGCCCGCCGGGCGCCACGCAGCGTGCCGTCGAGGTCATAGACCCAGGCGTGGTACGGGCAGACGATGGTCCCGGTGGTGCCCGAGCCGGACAGCAGCTCGTGGGCCCGGTGCTTGCAGACGTTGTAGAAGGCCCGCAGCCGCCCCGACCGGTCCCGGACCAGGGCGATCGGCATGCCCGCCACCGTCGCGGCGACGTAGCTGCCCGGAGCGCGCAGCTTCTCGACGTGGCAGATCCACTGCCAGGTGCGGCCCAGGACGGCCCGCAGGTCCAGGTCGAACCACTTCGGATCCGTGTACGCGGCCGCGCGCAACGACCTCGACCGCGCGGGGTCAGGATGGTGACCGGAGGCGATGTCCTGAACGTCCCGCGCGGTGACAGCCGTCATGGTGCCGACGGTAACAAGCCGCCGTCACTCGGTGGCCGCGTCCACCTCGGCCTTGTCGCCTTCGCCGACCCAGACCGCCTTGAGATTGCAGAACTCGCGGATGCCGGCCGACGACAGTTCCCGGCCGTACCCGGAATTCTTGACCCCGCCGAACGGCAGCTGCGGGTACGAGGTCACCATCCCGTTGATGAACACCGCGCCCGCCTCCAGCTCGGTGATCAGCCGCCGCTGCTCATCCGGGTCGGCGGTCCAGGCGTTCGCCCCGAGCCCGTACGACGTGGCGTTGGCCAGTTCGATCGCCTCGTCCAGCGACCCGGCCCGGTACACCCCGGCCACCGGCGCGAACACCTCCTCGGAGTACATGCGCATCTCCGGGGTGAGGTCGGTGACCACGGTCGGCGGGTACCACCAGCCGGCGCCTTCCGGGGCGCGGCCGCCGCACCGTACCGTCGCGCCCTTGCCGACCGCGTCGGCGACCTGCTCCTCGGCGTCCTGGCGGCCCTGCTCGGTGGCCAGCGGCCCGACGTCGGTGGTGTCCGCCATCGGATCGCCCACGGTCAGGGCCGACATGTGCGCCACGAACGCGTCGACGAACTGGTCGTAGACGTCGGTGTGCACGATGAAGCGTTTCGCGGCGATGCACGACTGGCCGTTGTTCTGGCAGCGGGCGGTGGCGGCGACCTCGGCGGCCCGGTCCAGGTCGGCGGTCGGCAGGACCACGTACGGGTCACTGCCGCCCAGCTCCAGCACGGTCTTCTTCAGCTCGCGCCCGGCGATGGCGGCGATCGATCGTCCGGCCCCTTCGCTGCCGGTCAGCGTGGCCGCCCGTACCCGGGGATCGGTGAGGATGCGCTCCACCGCGTCGGAGCCGACCAGCAGGGTCTGGAAGGCCCCGGCCGGAAAGCCGGCCCGGGTGAAGAGTTCGCCCAGGTAGAGGGCGGTCTGCGGCACGTTCGAGGCGTGCTTGAGCAGTCCGGTGTTGCCGGCCATCAGGGCCGGCGCGGCGAACCGCATCGCCTGCCACAGCGGGAAGTTCCACGGCATCACGGCCAGCACCGGCCCGAGCGGCTGGTACCGGGCGTACGCGCGGACGGCCCCGACCTCGGACGACTCGGCCGGCTCGTCGGCGAGGAAACGCTCAGCGTGCTCGGCGTAGTAGCGGCAGGCGGTGGCGCACTTGGCCACCTCGGCCTTGGCCGCCGCGAAGGTCTTGCCCATCTCGAGGGTCATCAGGGCGGCGACGTCGTCGCGGTCGGCGTCGAGCAGGTCGGCGGCCGCGGTCATCCAGGCGGCCCGCTGCGCGAAGGTGGTTGTCCGCAGCTCGCGGAAGCCGGTCAGCGACCGGCCGACGGCGGCATCGATCTGCTCCTCCGTGAGCGCGTCGAAGGTCTTGAGCACTTCACCCGTGACCGGGTTGATCGTCGCGATCGGCATGGTCGCACTCCCTTCAGATCTGTCCCAGGGCCTACCCGGCCGCGGGTCCGCTAACCGCGGCCGGGCGTAACGGCGGGGACGGCGGGGTATCGGTGCCGCGTGACGGATCGACGCTTCCCGCAGTTGGTCGCGGTGGCGTGGCGGCGACTGCGTCACCGTGTCGGCTGGCTGGATCACCTCGTCCGGGCCGGTCTGCGGTACGACGAGGCCGACGGTGGCCGGCTGGCCGCGGCCGTGACCTACTACGCGTTCTTCGCCACCTTCTCGCTGGGCCTGCTCGGCTTCGCCGTCTTCGGTTTCGTCCTGGACGATCCGGCGGTGCTGCGCGCGGTGGAGCGTTACGCGGCGGAGAACCTGCCCACCGTCGACGTGCAGACGTGGCGCAGCGCCCGTAACACCGCGGGCGTCGTCGCGTTCATCGGCCTGCCGATCACGGGCTGGTTCTGGGTCGACGTGCTGCGGTCCTCCATCCGCAAGATCTGGGAAATGCCCGAATACCCCGGCAGGTTGCTCGTGCGGGTGCTCCTCGACCTGCTCGTGCTGGTCGGGCTGGGGGTGCTGCTGGCCGCGTCGCTGTCGGTGGCGTACGTGACGACCACCCTGGCGAACCGGGCGGTCGACGCGGCGGACACCGCGGCCACCCCGTCGCGGTGGGTGCTGGCCACGGTCGGACTGCTGGTCGGCCTCGCGGTGAACACGGTCCTGGCCGCGGGCATGCTGACCGGGCTGCCCCGCGTACGGATGCCGGTGCGCCGGGTGCTCGGGCCGGCCCTGCTGGCGGCGGCCGGGCTGGAACTGCTCAAGACCATCGGCCGCCTGTACGTGCAGAACACCGCGGCCAATCCGACGTACCACCTGGTCGCCGGGTCGGTGGGGTTGCTGGTCTTCCTCAACGCGGTCAACCAGCTGGTGCTGTTCGCCGCGGCGCTGACGGCGACCAGCACCGCCGGTCGCCCGGCCGACCTCGCCGCCGAGGGCGACGACGACGAGGTTCCGGCCGCCGACGCGCACCCCGATCCGCCGGACCGGGGTGCGTCGTAAACCCGCGAAAGTAACCAGCAAACTATCGGAATGTTTCGGCGTTGACACCGAATGTTTCACGCTATTACGTTGGCGTGGTCTCGTCCGCCGACGGCTCCTGGGGGCCGGACGCCAGAAGGGCTCTGCCGAACATGACCTTCGTCCTGCATGTGGCGACCAGTGGTTCCGACGATGCCGACGGCTCGGAGAAACAGCCGTACCGCACGATCAACCGGGCGGCGGCCGCGGCCCGCCCGGGCGACACGGTTGTCGTGCACGCCGGCGAATACCGGGAGTGGGTCGCGCCCCCGCGCGGCGGCCTGAGCGACACCCGCCGGATCACCTACACCGCGGCCGACGGCGAGCACGTGGTCATCAAGGGCTCGGAGCGGGTCACCGGCTGGGTGCCCGACGGCGGCCAGGTGTGGCGGGCCGAGGTGCCGAACGCGCTGTTCGGCGGCTTCAACCCGTTCGCCGAGGAGGTCGCCGGCGACTGGATCGTCTATCCCGAGGGTGCGCCGCCCAAGCACCTCGGCGACGTGTACCTCAACGGCCGCAGCTTCTACGAGGCCGGCGGCCGGGCCGAGCTCGACGACCCGCCGCTGCGCACCGAGGTGGTGGACCACTGGACCGGCCTGGCCGACCAGGTCCGGGACCCGGAGCAGACCCGGCTGGTCTGGTACGCCGAGGTGGGTGCCGAGCGGACCACGATCTGGGCCAACTTCCAGGGCGCCGACCCGAACACCGAACTGGTCGAGATCAACGTCCGCCGGTCGGTGTTCCACCCGCTCGTCCCGCACGTCGACTACATCACCGTGCGCGGCTTCGAGCTGGCCCAGGCCGCGTCGCCGTGGACCCCGCCGACGGCGGACCAGCCCGGCCTGATCGGCCCCAACTGGGCCAAGGGCTGGATCATCGAGGACAACGTCATCCACGACGCCAAGTGCTCGGCGATCTCGCTCGGCAAGGAGGCGTCCACCGGGCACAACTACGCCACCGAGCGCGGCGACAAGCCCGGCTACCAGTACCAGCTCGAGTCGGTGTTCGCGGCGCGCCAGATCGGCTGGGACCGCGAGCACATCGGCTCGCACATCGTGCGCCGCAACACCATCTACGACTGCGGGCAGAACGGCATCGTCGGCCACCTGGGCTGCGTGTTCTCCACCATCGAGGACAACCACATCTACAACATCGCGCTCAAGCGCGAGTTCTACGGTTACGAGATCGGCGGCATCAAGCTGCACGCGGCCATCGACGTGGTGATCCGGCACAACCGCATCCACGACTGCTCGATGGGCACCTGGCTGGACTGGGAGACCCAGGGCACCCGGGTCTCCCGCAACGTCTACTACCGCAACAACCGGGACCTGTTCGTCGAGGTCAGCCACGGCCCCTACCTGGTCGACCACAACCTGTTCGGCTCGCGCGCGTCGTTCGAGTCGTTCAGCCAGGGCGGCGCGTTCGTCGGCAACCTGTTCGCCGGCACGCTGCGCCTCGAGGCGGTGATGGACCGGGCCACGCCGTACCACCGGCCGCACAGCACCCAGGTCGCCGGCTACGCGTACATCCGTGGCGGCGACGACCGCTACGTCGGCAACGTCTTCCTCGGCGGCGACACCGCTACCGCGTACGGCGACGGCGGCCAGGGCGGCAGCGAGCCGGGTTACGGCCTCGCGGGCTACGACGACTACCCGGCGTCCTTCGAGGAGTACATCGCCCGCATCGAGGCGCAGCCCCCGGGCGACCACCAGCGCTACCTCGACGTGCTCCAGGCGGTCTACGCCCACGACAACGTCTACGCCGCCGGCGCCCGGCCGTTCGCCGCGGAGACCAATCCGCACGTGCTCGGCGACGCGGCCGTGTCGGTCGTCGAGGAGGGCGACGCGGTCTACCTGGAGACGACCTTCCCGGCCGGGTTCGACCAGGCCCGGGTCGGCCCGGTCGGCGGCCGTGATCTGCCCCGCGTCCGCTTCGCCGACGCGGAGTTCGAGGAGCCGGACGGCAGCCCGGCGGTCATCGACGTGGACCTGACCGGGCAGCGGCGCAACCCCGGCGAGACCGCGGCAGCCGGTCCGGTCGCCGCGCTGACCTCGGGCGATTCCCGCGTACGGGTCTGGTGAAGTCATGAATCGGCGGGCCCGGCCACCTGGCCGGGCCCGCCGATTGCGTCATGCCGTCAGCGCTGCCGGGTGAGCAGGCCCGGGCGGTACGGCAGCAGGCCGTAGTCGCCGCCGGAGCTCGGTGAACGGCCCTGGTAGAGCAGTTGCAGGTTGCACGGGTCGATGGTCATGGTCTGGTCCGCGCTGGTACGGATCAGCTCGCCGTGGCTGATGTCGTTCGTCCAGGTCGCGCCGCTGTTGGCCTTGCCCGCGAACGGGTTGCTCTCGCTCGCGGCGTTCGGCGTCCACGAGCCGTTGAGGCTGCTGGCGGTGAAGGACCGGAAGTAGCGGCCCTGGCTGCCGATGGCCTCGACGATCATCAGGTACTGGTTCTGGCCCTGCACCTTGTACACCTGGGGCGCCTCGAACAGGTTGTTCGTGGAGTCACTCATGATCGTGGTGTACGAGCTGCCGAAGTTGCCGGGGAAGTTCCCGATCGGCATGCTGGCCCGGTAGATCTTGCCGTTGTCGCCGGCGAAGAACAGGTACATGTTCGTGCCGTCACCGATGACCGTCTGGTCGATCGGCCCGGTCCCCGAACCCGTGATGCTGCCGGAGAACAGGGGCTGCGCCGCGGACCAGCCGTTGGCGTTGGTCGGGTCGTTGGACGTGCGGTAGGAGAACGCGGTCGCGCCCCACTGGTAGGTCAGGACCCAGATGTTCTTCGGTGCGAAGTAGAACAGCGACGGCGCCACGGTGCCCTGGCTCATCCCGTTCTGGCTGGCCGACCCCAACTCGTTGAAATTGTTGACCAGGCTGAAGTTCATCGAGCCCCAGCCGCTGGTCGAGGTGTTGCCGTGGGTGGTGGCGTAGACCAGGTGCTTGCCGTTGTACGGCGCGGTGGTGAAGTCCTTCAGCGACGCCCACCCGGCCTTCGGGGTGGCCAGCTGACCGGTCGAGCTCCACCGGTACGACGTCGGCAGGGTGCAGGAGCCGCCCGGCGGTGGTGTCGTCGGGGTGGTCGGCGTGGTGCTACCGACGCGGACGAGCTGCCACTGCTGGTTGGCGCCGTTCCAGTCGGCGTACTGCACGATGTTCGCGCCGTCCGCGGTCGAGGCGCCCTGCACTTCCAGGGCCTTGCCGCTGTTGCGGTTGATCAGCTGGATGTAGCCGTCGATGTCCTGCATGCTGAACTGCTGGTTCGCGGCGTTGTTGTCGGTGTATTGCACGATCGCGCCACCGTCGGCGGTCGACCAGTTGTAGACGTCGAGGACCTTGCCCGACAGCCGGGACTTGAGCCGGTAGAAACCACCACCGGAATCGACGAACTGCCACTGCTGCTGAGCACCGTCGTTACGGGTCCACTGGGTGATCCGGGCGCCGTCATTGGTGGCCAGGTTGTACACGTCCAACGCCTTGCCACTGGTGCGGTTCACCAGAATGTACGACGCACTCGTATCGATCGTCGCGGCTGAGGCCTCGGTGGCGGTGATCGCGACGGTTCCGGCGGTGGCCACCAGCGCCAGGGACGCCAGGGCCGTACGGATCCAGCGAGGCCGCCGGGGACGGGCGGACACTTCCATGGGTCGTTCTCCTTCAGGAGTGGGGGAGGGGGTGACCAGTTGTTAACGTTCACAACTACGTCGACATTGATCCCGGGACGCGGAGTGACGATGATTGGGAGCGCTCCCGAGAGGCCCATGTTGCCAGAAGGTTTCCTGCTCATCAAGGCGCTGATTCGCCATTGGCGAGCGACTTTGTCAGGCCCTTCCGCGTAACGCTTTTCTGATATCGGAGTGGGATCCAGAAATCGCGTTCCGCGTCGAGCCGGGCCCGGGCCACCTCGGCGCGGTCACCGGCCGGCCAGGCCACCGCCGCTGCGGAATCCTCGCGTTCGCCGGGCAGCTTGTTCACCGCCCGGACAAGGTCCCACACCGCCGCCTCGAGATCACCGCGGCGGTGATCGCGGGCTCGGCGGCGTGGTAGGCCGACGTCGCCGCCCGTGCCGCTCGCGGCGGCCGCATCGACGTTCCAGGCGATGACGCGCGCCAGCTCTGGCCATGGGGGCGGCGCGGGCAGCTCCGCCGGAGCCGGGCCGAACCGCGGTCGCAGCCGGTGCGGTGACGAACGCCCCGCGCGGTCGGACGGCCGCCGCACCGACCCACCGTCACATCCACGGACCGGGCTGCCGCCAGGGCGGAAAAGACCGGCAGGCCAACCGTCCCGGCCGCCGGGTCCGCCGCCGTATGCGGACAGAAACGCAGCACGGCGTGCGGCGTCCAGGCGAAACCCTCGGCCGTCCGGGGGCGCGTCCACTCCGCGAAGCCGGTGTCGTCGCCCTCGTCGGGCAACCGGCGTGGGAGGCCGGGCCGGGCCCGTCCGAACCTCCTCGCGGCGGGCCGCCGACGATCCGCATTGCCCGTTGGCCGATTCGCCGGTCCGCTATCAATAACGCCGGACCGGCGCATCCTACCGGTACGGTCAGAATGCCCCCGGATCACGGGTATCGGTTTTCCCGATGTCCCGGATCGACACCTCTGATAACGCTCACAACGGATCGACCGGCCTTGCTTTCCGGAGCCGCATCATTGAATATTGCCGGGCATCGCCATTCTGGCTGCGCCGCGGTGACGGCCGGTATCCGGGAGACAGACACCCCCATGTCCTATCAGCAGCCCGGTCGTTCGCGCGGCCGTCCCGGATCGCGAGCCGGCCGGTCGCCCGCGCAGCCGCGCAGCTCAGCCGTCATCGTCGGCGGGGCCGTGCTCGCGGTGCTGGCGATGGTGCTGGTGATCGTCATCGAGCGCCGGGAGCACGCGGACACCGCGCCGGACGCGAGCGGGGCGTGGATCGCTCCGCCGGTGGCCGACGAGTCGCCCGCGCTCATCCCGTTGCAGTCCGCCACGCCGTCCCCGTCGGGCGCCCCGAACGCCGCGGCCACCGGTAAGCCCCTGCCGGTGGCCCGGCCCTCCTCGTCCCGTCCCGCGCCCCGCCGCACGCCCGCCCGGCTGCTGCCCGAGCCGGGGAGCCGGATCAGCCTGGTGGCGGTCGGTTCTCCCGGCCTGCGGCTGCGGCACCAGGACTTCCGGCTGCGGCTCACCGCGATCGGCCCGCGCAGTCCGGCCCTGGCCCGGGCCGACGCCACTTTCGTCCTGCGCCGGGGCTTGGCCGACGCGCGGTGCGTGTCACTGGAGGCGGTCAACTTCCCGGGCCGGTTCATGCGCCACCGCAACTTCGTGGCGGTGCTCCAGCCGTGGGAGCGCTCGCCGCTGTTCGCGGCGGATGCGACGTTCTGCCTGCAGGCGACCGGCGCCGACGGGGCCTTCGTGCTGCGGTCGAGCAACTTCCCCGACCGCCACCTCATCGCCGACAGCCGGTCGGTGCGTCTGGCCGGACCGGCCCTCGGGCCGGCGCAGAAGTTCCGCGCCGAGCCGGGCCTCTGAACCCGCGGTCCCCGGCCGCCCGACACCACGGCAGGAGTGACGGATGAGAACCGCGAGCATCGACCTGAACCTGCTGGCGGCCCTCGACGCTCTGCTGGCCGAGCGCAACGTCACCCGGGCCGGGCGGCGGCTCGGGCTGAGCCAGCCCGCGATGAGCGAGGCGCTGGCCCGGCTGCGCCGGCACTTCGGCGACCAGCTTCTCGTCCGGGTCGGCAACAACTACGAGCTGACGCCGCTGGGCGTGGGCCTGCGCGCGACCTCGGCCGCGGCGATGCAGCTGGTCGAGCAGACCTTCACCGCCGCCCAGGGCTTCGATCCGGCGTCCTGCGAACGCGAGTTCGTCCTGCTGGCCTCCGACTACGCGGCCGCGGTGCTGGGTCCGCCCCTGATGCGCGCCCTCCGCCAGGCGTCGCCGGTCGCCCGCCTGCGCCTCGATCAACTGCCTGCCGACGACCCGGCCGGAACCGCGCCGGGCCGCCCGCGCCCACCCGACGGGGTGGTCCTGCCGCGCAGCCTGGCCCCGGCCGGGATGCCCGGGACGACCCTCTTCTCCGACCGCTGGGTGTGCCTCGCGGCCGCGGACAACCCGGCCGTCCGGGGCGGGCTGACCGTCGAGACGCTCGCGGCGCTGCCCTGGGTGGTGCACCAGGACGTACGGGCGCACCACCCGGTGCTCGCCGATCTGCGGGCCCGCGGGCTGTCGCCCCAGGCCCGGTTCTCCGTCGGCGGGTTCCGTCTGCTGCCCGAACTGGTCCGGGGCACCGACCATCTCTGCCTGATCCAGGAACGGCTGGCCACCCGGGTCGCCGGGCCGGAGCTGCGGGTCCTCGAGGTGCCGTTCGATCTGCCGCCGGTGGTGGAGACTCTGTGGTGGGACCCGGCGCACACCCACGATCCCTCGCACCGGTGGCTGCGCGACCTCGTGGCCGGCGCCGCCCGCGAGCTGACCGGTGCGCCCGGTCCCGGCGCCCCGCCGAACCAGTCGTGCAAAGCCCGCCCGCCGGCACGAACATTATCGCCCGGCAAACGCCGCAGCCAGAACGATTGACGGGGTATTCCACAATGGTGCCGCCCGTAGGGGAATAGGCGGGACATCGCCTTTTCCAATGGGTTCGGAGTCGCATCTGTAGACTGCTTTCATCAAAGCGCTTCGGCAGTGCGAGAGCAGGCGGCGGTGACAGCACATCGGGTCACGATCTACGAGGTGGCCGAGCGGGCCCAGGTGAGCATCTCGACGGTGTCGAACGTGCTCAACAAGCCGGACAAGGTACGGGCCGCGACCCGGGCCCGGGTCCTCGCCGTCGTCGACGAGCTCGGCTTCACCCCCAAGGTCCAGGCGGTCAGCCTCGCCCGGCAGGGCACCGGCCGGATCGGCGTGATGGCCCCGTTCACCTCCTACAGCTCCTACCTGCGCCGGCTCTCCGGCGTGCTGACCGCCGCCACCGAGCTGGAGACCGACGTGCTGGTCTTCGACCACGAGTCGGCCGCCCTGACGTCTTCGCCCACCCTGGCCAGCATGCCGATCCACGGCCGGCTGGACGGCCTGATCGTCATGGGTCTGCAGATCGAGCCGGGCATCGCCGGGCGGCTCCGCGAGCGGGGCCTGCCGACCGTCGTGGTCGACGCGGACAGCGACCTGTTCAGCCGGGTCGTGATCGACGACGACGACGGCGGCCGGATCGCCGCCCGGCATCTGCTCGAGCGGGGCCACCGGCGGCTGGGTTACCTGCTGGAACGGCAGGTCTCCGACTACGAGTCGCAGGCGGTCAAGCGGCTGGCCGGTTTCCGGGACACGGCCGCCCGGTCCGGGGCGGAGGTGGTGGTCGCGACCAGTGACAACTCGGTCGACGGGGCGCGTCGGGCGGCCGCCGGGCTGCTGGACGCCGCCGAGCGGCCGACCGCCGTCATGGCCCATCACGACGTGCTCGCGGTCGGCGTGCTGCTGGCGGCCCGCGACCGGGGCCTGCGGGTGCCGCAGGACGTCGCGGTGATGGGCTTCGACGACGGGGAGGCCGCCGCCGCGGCCGATCTGACCACGATCCGCCAGCCGTTCGAGGAGTCGGGCAGCACCGCGTTCGGCGTGCTGCTCGGGCACATCGGCGGGTCCGCGCTGCGTTCGGCCACCGTGCTCGACGTTCACCTGGTCGGACGCTCCACCACCTGAAGTCGCGTTCCGCCCCGGCTCGGCCTGTTAACTGATCGCAGGCGTCGCCGGGACGCCTGACCAGCGATGACGCCATAAAAGTGCTTTTACAAAAACTCTTGACATGGCTTCCCGGCTGATGTTTCGTTCGTGTGACGAACCCGCCGGGCGGCGGCGCCCGGCACCGAGGGAGTGGCGATGGGACTGGCCGACGCGGTCGAGGTCTTCCTGGCGACGAAGCCGGACTCCGGCGACCCCGGCGCGCCCGTGACGCAACGGCGGGCGGCCATCCACCGGGGCTCGGACGAGATCTTCGCCAAGTTCGGCGCGCCCGCGGTACCGGTCGGCGTCCGGGACTTCCCGGTCGGCGCCATCCGGGTCCGGGTCTACCGGCCGGCCACCGCCACCGGCCCGCTGCCGCTCTACGTCTTCCTGCACGGCGGCGGCTTCTGGCTGGGCTCCGTCGACGAGAAGGTCAACGACGCGATGTGCCACGACCGCAGCCGCCGCGCCGAGTGCGTCGTCGTGGCGGTCGACTACCGGCTGGCGCCCGAACACCCGTTCCCGGCACCGCTGGAGGACTGTTACGCCGGGCTGAGCTGGGCGGTTGAACACGCCGGGGAGCTCGGTGCGGACCCGGAACGCGTCGCCGTCGGCGGCATCTCGGCGGGCGCGAACCTGGCCGCCGCCGTCACGCTGCTCGCCCGGGCCCGCGGCGGCCCGCGCCTCGCCCTGCAACTGCTCGAGGTGCCGCCGCTGGACCTGACCCTGGACACCATGCGCCGGTCCGGCATCTCCGACGACTACGGCATCACGGTCGACGACATGCGGCTCTGCGGCGATCTCTACCTCGGCCCGGAGCACGACCGGCGCGACGAGGTCGTCTCACCCCTGTTCGCCACCGACCTGACCGGCCTGCCGCCCGCACGGATCATGAGCGCCGAGCACGACCCGCTGCGGCTCGAGGGCGAGCAGTACGCCCACCGGCTGCGCGACGCCGGAGTTCCGGTGGCGTTCCAGCTCTACCCGGGGGCGGTGCACGGATCGCTCGCGCTGACCGGCACCTGGCCTCCGGCCGCCACCTGGCAGCAGGACGTCGTCACCGCGCTCCGGCGCCTGCACACCATCCCGCAGCACCCGACCCGCTGACCGCTTCACCCGTCCACTGAGGAGTGCTCATGACCCCTTCCCCGTCCGGCCGGCACCCCGCCGGTCGTACCCGGCCCCTGTTCGCGATCCTCGCCCTGTCCGGTGCGCTCGCCGCGGCGGCGTGCAGCGCGCCCGGTGGTGATGCCCCCAGCACCGGCGCGAGCGCCCCGGCCGCCGTCAAGACGACGTGCGGCACTGAGCCGGTGACCCTCAAGGGCTACTTCGAGACCGGTTTCCCGCTGCCGAAGACCTTGGCCGACGCGTTCACGGCGCAGTTCCCGAACGTCAAGTGGGACATCCGCGAGGACCAGTTCGCCGTGATCACCCAGAACGCCCCGCGGGTGCTGTCCGACGACCCGCCCGACCTCATGCGCCTGCCGCAGATCTCCGAGCTGGCCAAGGACAACCTGCTGCTCAACCTGGACAGCTACGCCTCCGCGTACGGCTGGGACAAGTGGCCGGCCTCGCAGCTCGAACAGATGCGGTTCGGCAGCAACGGCGAGCGCGGGGCCGGCCCGCTCTACGCGATGGGCCTCAACTTCAGCATGACCGGGATCTTCTACAACAAGAAGCTCGCCGCCCAGGTCGGGATGACCCAGCCGCCGCAGACGCTGGCCGACTTCGACGCCGTGCTGCAGAAGGCCAAGGACGCCGGCATCACCCCGATCAACCAGTTCAACGGCGGCGCCACCGGCGGGCTCGCGTTCCCGCTGCAGAACCTGATGGCGGCGTACGGCGAGACCGCCCCGATCAACGACTGGATCTTCAACAAGCAGGGCGCCACCATCAACACGCCGAGCAACCTGCAGGCGACGCAGCATCTGGAAAAGTGGATCAAGGCGGGCTACCTGGCCCCGGACATCAACTCGCAGGACTACGCGATGATGATGAGCCGCTTCATCGGCGGCAAGAACCTGTTCATCTTCAGCGGCGACTGGGAATCCGGCAACCTCGACAAGCAGATGGCCGGCAACGCCGGCTTCCTCCTCATGCCACCGGCGCAGGCGGGCGGCAAGCAGGCCGCGATGTCGGCCCCGCTGACGTACGGCATCAGCGCGAAGAGCAAGAACGCCGACTGTGCCGCGTTCTTCCTGAACTGGGTCGCCACCGACCAGAAGGCGCGCGACATCGGCGTGAAGGTCGGCGGCTCGCACCCGATGGGCCCGACCGACGCCTACATGCCCGCGGTCGGCCAGGACACCGTCACGGCGAGCACCCTGGCCGCCGGGGCGACGATCGGTAAGGACAACGGCGCCATGGACTTCATCGCCAACGCCACCGGCGCCATCTACGCCAAGAGCTGGACGCCGCAGCTGCAGAAGCTGGCCGCCGGTCAGCAGACGCCGCAGGGCCTGCTGACCGCGGTGCAGAAGGATTACGAGAGTCAGGTCAAGGGCTGACCGATGGCCGGACCTCTCGCTGTGACGGCGGAACCGGCCACCGAGCGGGGGCGCCGGCGCCGGCGCCCCCGCTCGGCCTGGCTCGGCTGGCTCTTCGCCCTGCCCGCCGTCGCGGTCTACCTGACCTTCGTCATCCGCCCGCTGCTGCTCACCGTCCAGTACTCCTTCTACGACTGGAACGGCATCGGCGCGGCTACCTGGATCGGCCTGGACAACTACGCCCGGCTGTTCACCGACTCGGAGCTGTCCGCCACCATCCTGCACGCCTTCGAGCTGATCCTGTTCTTCAGTTTCGTGCCGGTGCTGCTGGGACTGGCGGTCGCGGCGACGATCCGGCAGATCGCTCAGAGCCGGCTGGCTCTGGTCGCCCGGACGGTGCTGTTCCTGCCCCAGGTCATCCCGCTGGTGGCCGCCGGCATCATGTGGACCTGGCTGCTCTCCACCACCGGCCTGATCAACCAGCTGCTCTCCGGCATCGGCCTGGGCTCGCTGACCCGGGCCTGGCTCGGTGACTTCGGCACCGCGCTGCCCGCGGTCGGGGTGATCGGCGCCTGGGTCCAGATCGGCCTGTGCACCCTGCTGCTGCTGGCCGGCATGAGCAAGATCGACAATTCCCTGTACGAGGCGGCGCGGCTCGACGGCGCCGGCCCGTTCCGCGAGTTCCGCTCGATCACGCTGCCCGGCCTGCGCCAGGAGATCGGGGTGTGCGTCACCGTCACGGTGATCTCCGCCCTGGCCAGCTTCGACATCATCTACGTCTCCACCCAGGGCGGCCCCGGCAACGCCACCATGGTGCCCGGCCTGGAGATCTACTACCTCGCGTTCGCTGAGCGGGAGGTCGGCATGGCCTCGGCGCTCGCCGTCGCCCTGACCGTGCTGGTCCTGCTCTGCGTCCTCCCGATCCAACGGCTCACCAGGGACGGCACCCGATGATCGTCACCCGTCGCGAGACCCTGACCGGGCGGGTCCTGCTGGTCCTGCTCATGGTGCTCACCGTGCTGCCGTTCGTCAGTCTGTTCGTCACCGCCCTGCACCCCTCCGGCACCTATCCGGACGGGCTGTCCTGGCCCAGCAGCCCGCAATGGGGCAACTTCGTCGACGCGTTCCAGGCCGCCAACATGGAACGGCTGCTGCTGTCGAGCGCGCTGATCGTGCTCGGCGTCGTACCGGTCTCGATCGTGTTCGGCACCATGGCCGGCTTCGCCTTCGGGCATCTGCGGATGCCGGGTCACCGGCTCGGCTTTCTGGTCTTCGTCCTCGGGCTCACGCTGCCCTTCGAGGGTCTGATCACCCCGCTGTACTACCAGGTGCGCGACATGGGCCTCCTGAACACCAGATGGGCCATCATCCTGCCGCTGATCGGCCTGTTCATGCCCTTCTCGGTGCTGTGGATGCGCGCGCACTTCGTGACCATGCCCGACGAGCTCTCCGAGGCGGCGCGCATCGACGGGGCGAACACCTGGCAGCTGTTCTGGCGGGTGCACGTGCCGCTGGCCCGGCCGGCCCTGACGTCGCTGGGCATCCTGCTGTTCCTGTGGACCTGGAACCAGTTCCTGCTCGCCATCGTGCTGGTCGATGATCCGGCGAAACGGACGATGGCCGGTGCGCTCGGCGCGTTCCAGGGTCAGTGGGGCACGGACATCCCGCTGCTGTGCGCCGGCTCGCTGCTCATCCTGACGCCGACCCTGGCCATCTTCCTGATCTTCCAGCGCCGCTTCGTCGCCGCTCTGTTGCAGGGCTCGCTCAAGGGATGACCACCGACCACGACCGCAGGCAGTTCCTGCGCTACACCCGTACGGAGAACTGGCCGATGCTGGCCCGCCACCCGGTGGCCGCGACCGTGCACCACGACCTGCTCGCCGGGATGCTGGCCATCCGCCCGGAGGAGGTCGCCGCCGGGATCGAGGCCCTGCGGGCCGAGGCCGGCCGGGCCGCGACCGACCTGCTCACCGACGACCGGCTGCGGGCGGCGATCGAGGCGCTGCCCTTCCGGGCCGGTGACCGCGTCGTGGCCGTCGGCGACTCGATCACCGCGGACCGGGTCGGCTGGTTCGAGATGCTCACCGCGGCCGTCGCCGCGGCCGGCCCCGGCGGCTTGACCCTGCGCAATCTCGGGCTCAGCGGCAACACGACCGCCGATGTGCTGGAACGCTTCGACCTGCTGGAAGCGGCCCGGCCCACCCACGTGCTGCTGATGCTGGGCACCAACGACGCCCGGCGGCACGGCCGGACGCCGGGATATTCCATGGCCACCGGCCGGGAGACCGAACGCAACCTGCGGGCGCTGGCCGACCTCATCGCCGGTGAGCTGAGGGCGGGCGTCACTCTGATCACCCCGCCGGCCGTCGACGGTCCGGCCGCCGGGACCTTCTTCGCGGGCCTGCCGTTGAGCTGGGACGCGGAGGCGGTGGCCGACATCGCGGCCCGGGTCCGCCGGATCGACGCCCGGGCGGTCGGCCTGCACGACGTCGTGTCGGCCCGCGCGCCGGGAGAGTTGCTGGAAGCCGACGGGGTGCACCCGACCCCGGCCGGCCAGCGGGTCATCCTCGCCGCCGTCGTGCGGCACCTGGCCGGCGCCGCGGGCCGCCCGGTCGAGCCGGCTTGTTCGTCGGGCGCGACCGGTTGAGGCGAGACGGGGAAGCGCCGCCGGCCCGGGAATCCCCGGGCCGGCGGATGGCTCGCGACCTCAGCCGGCCGTGCAGCCCGCGGTGCCGGGGCCGGTACCGGTGCCCTGGAACCCGAACTCGGTGCTGCCCCCCGCGGTGAGCTGGCGGTTGTAGTCGACGCTCCGGAAGCTGACCGCCCCGGTGGTGCCGGAGTTGGTCGCGCTCCAGGTGCCGGTGACAGCGCCACCGGACGGCAGCGTCACATTGACGGTCCAGCCGTTGACCGCCGACGAGCCGGCCGTGACCCGCACGGTGGCCACGTAGCCGCCGTTCCAGCTGTTCAGCGAGACCGTGGCGGTGCAGCCCGAGCCGGTCTGCGGCGGGGGCGACGTGGTGACCGGCGGAGTCACCGGCGGCGTGGTGGGGTTGGTGTTACCACCGGCGTTGAGGGCGTTGAGTACGGAGGTGTAGGCGGCCTTCTTGTTGCCGGAGCCGTCGAACAGCAGGGGGTTGTCGTCGCGCCAGGAGTCGCTGTCGCGGATGCCCCACACCGTGATGCCGGTGCACCGGGACACGGCCAGGCAGGCGCGGGTGACGGAGGCGTAGATGTTGGCCTGGTTACCGCCCTGTTGCACGTCCAGCTCGGTGATCTGCACATCCACGCCGAGGTCGGCGAAGCGTTGCAGGTTCGCCTGGTACGTGGAGTCGATCGTGGTGCCCAGATGCGACTGGAACCCCACGCAGTCGATCGGCACGCCCCGGGACTTGAAGTCACGCACCATGTTGTAGATGCCGGTCGACTTGGCGTTGATGCCGTCGGTGTTGTAGTCGTTGTAGCAGAGCTTGGCGTTCGGGTCGGCGGCCCGCGCGGCGCGGAAGGCGGCTTCGATCCAGTCGTTGCCGGTGCGTTGCAGGTTGGAGTCGCGGCGGGCGCCGCTGCCGCCGTCGGCGAAGGCTTCGTTGACCACGTCCCAGGCGTAGATCTTGCCCTTGTAGTGGGTGGCGACCTGGGTGACGTGGTTGATCGCGGCGCTGCGCAGGGTGCTGCCGGACAGCGACTGGGCCCAGCCGGGCTGTTGCTGGTGCCAGAGCAGGGCGTGGCCGCGGACCTTGGCACCCATGGAGATGCCCTGGTTCAGGATGCGGTCACCGCCGCTGTAGTTGAAGCTGCCCCGGGACGGTTCGGTGGCGTCCCACTTCATCTCGTTCTCAGGCGTGACCGAGTTGAACTCGCTGTTCAGGATCCGGGTGTAGGTGCTATCGCCCAACCGTCCGGCCGCGATCGCCGCACCGAAGTAACGGCCGGTCTGCGCCGCCGAGGCGCCCAGCGTGGTGGCGGCCTCGGCGGAGCCCACGACGGCGATGCTGGCGGCTACGACCACACCGGCGGTCGCTGCCGAGAGCAGCAGTGTGCGTCGTCTTCCTGAGGAGGTTCGGAGCTTCATGAGGAGGTGTGCCTTTCCGGCGCGGCGAGGACGGCGAATGGCGGGGATACGGCTGTCCCCCCAGCGACCACGAAAAAGATGAGAACGTTAACAGCCTGATTCGAGAGATTGCCAGATTGTTTCCGTGCATTCAAGTGGCATCCTTCGATGTCTTTCGTTGCTCCTGGTCAGTGGGCCGTGGGTGGAGTGACGCCTACTGTTGCGACTTTCGCGGGGCGTAGGGCATAACGGTTCTTGGATATCGAGTATTGACGGCCTGGAATGCGTTATCGGCTTTTCGGATAACGTCGCCCTGCTGGGCAGGTCTGCCGGGGCGCCGCGGTCGCATTGGCCTCCCGGTCGCCCGGCGCCCCGGCCACCCGGCACCCCGCTCGCCCCGGTCACTCCGGCCTCCTGGTCGCCCCGTCGCTCGGCGCCCCGCTCGCCCCCGGTCACCCGGCACCCCGGTCACCCGGCACCCCGGTCACCCGGGTCACCCGGCACCCCGGTCACCCGGCACCCCGGTCACCCGGCACCCCGGTCACCCGGCACCCCGGTCACCCGGCATTCCGGCATTCCGGCACCCCGGTCGCCCCGGTCACCCGGCATCCCGGGCCCCGGCCGCCCGGCGCCCCCGGCGGAACGGCCGGGACAGGATGCTGCCCGGTCGGGTCGCCCCCACGAGCACCGCGGTGACCCGTTCCTCGCCGTCGACCTCGGCGCGGACCCGCAGGCGCTCGGCGGCGCACTCCCGTCGTTCAGTGCGATCGAGAGCTAGCGCAAATCGGTTTGCTGTGGAAACCTATTGGCATGACCACTGAATCGATGTCCGCCGGCGGCGATCCCCGCCGGCTCTTGTCGGACGTCCGGGGCCTGACCCACCGGGTACGCCTGGACCAGCGCCTCACCTGGCTGGCCCTGCTGGTGCTGGGCCTGGTGACCCTGGTCGGGATCCCGTTCGACTGGTTCGGCATGCGCGTGAACTGCGCCTCGGACGGCAGCTGCGAGTTCGCCCGGCGCGGCGTGCTCTTCTACTGGCCACCCGCGCTCCTGCTGGCGTACGCGGGGATCACCGTCAGCTACATCCGGGCCGCCCGGGCGCGGGGGCTGGGCGCCCGGGTGCTGCCGTACGCGATCACCGGTGCCGCCCTGACCGTCCTGTTCACCGCCGCTTGGGTGGCGGCCGCCCTGTACTTCCCGGACCACCCGGTGCGGTTCCCGTCCTGGGTGCTCGTGGTGGACCGGCTGATCGCCCCGTGGGGGGTCATCGGGGTCGCGCTGCTGGTGCTGGCCCGGGTGGAGCGCAACGTCGCGTTGCTGCTGTTCACCCTCGGATATCTCGCCGTGGCGCTGACGTTGCCCACCAACGAGGGATGGGGGACGTCCTGGGGCATCCGGGCCGACTTCGCGATCCCGCAGGTCATCTGCGGCATCGTGCTGCTGCTGGGCGCGACCGGGTTCGCGGTGGCCAGCCGGCGGCACCGGTGACCGCCGAGGCGCCGGAGCCGCAGATGTCGTCCGGGCATCCGGTCACCGGGCTGGACGAGGTCGTGCACCAGCGGGTGCGGCTGGGGATCCTCGCCATCGCCCACGAGGCCCGCCGGGTGGAGTTCGGCTACCTGCGCAGTCAGCTGGACCTGACCGCCGGCAACCTTTCCAAGCACTTGAGCGTGTTGGAGATGGCGAGCCTCATCGACGTGGAGAAGGGCTACGAGGGCCGGCGCGGCCGCACCTGGGTCACGCTGACCGCCGCGGGCAGCACCGCGCTCGCCGAGGAGATCAAGCGGCTGAAGCTGCTCATCACCCAGATCGAGAGCACCGACACCCCGGAGGACTGATGACCACCGCCCTGACCCGCCGGCACCTGCTCACCGCCGCGCTCGCGACCGGCGTCGCCGTACCGCTCGGCGCCGGTTCCGCCCGAGCAGCCCGGGCCGTGCCCGGCCCCGTACGGCTGACACTGCCCGCACCCACCGGGCCGCACCGGATCGGCACCGTCCCGTTGCACCTGGTCGACCGGTCCCGCCCGGACCTCGTTGCCGGGCGGGGGCGGCACCGGGAGCTGATGATCAGTGTCTGGTATCCCGCCGCTCCCGCTGCCCGGAGTCATCCGGCGGCGCCGTGGATGACCGCCGCGCCGCTGCGGGCTCTGCTGGCCGGCAACGGCTTCGATCCCGAGGTTGCGGCGGGGCCCCGCACGGCGGGGCGCGAGGGAGCGCCCGTGCTGCGGGCAGCGGACCGGCGGCCCGTGATCGTGTTCTCCCACGGCGCCAACGGTCACCGGTCGGAAACCACCATCGTGGTGCAGGAACTGGTCAGTCACGGGTACGCGGTGGTCACAGTGGACCATCCGTACGACTCGTACAGCGAGTTCCCCGACGGCCGGCTCACCGTGCCCGCCGACGACGTGTCGGTGACGCCGTGGGACCACGCGAACGACGTCCGTTTCGTGCTCGACCGGATCGAGGACCTCGTCGCCGGCCGCAATCCCGACGCCGGGCACCGCCGGTTGCCGGCCGGTCTGGGGGCCACGCTGGATCCGCGCCGGGCCGGCATGTTCGGCTGGTCGAAGGGGGCGACGGCCACCGCCCTGGTCATGAACACCGACCGGCGGGTGCGGGCCGGGCTCAGCCTCGACGGCCCGATGCAGTCGCAGCCGCCGGTCACCGGGCTCGACCGGCCGTTCATGCTGATGACCGCCGAGTTCAACCGGGCCGCCGAGCCGAGCGTCGAGGAGTTCTGGTCACTGCTGCGGGGATGGCGGCTCAACGTGCAGGCGGACGGCGCGTTGCACGGGGCGTACTGCGACCACCAGTGGCTGGTCCCGCAGCTGGCCACACTCACCGGGATGAGTGCCGAGGAGCTCGCCGGCTGGATCGGCACCCTCGACCCGGCCCGGGCGGTACGGATCCAGCAGGAGTACCCGCTCGCCTTCTTCGACCGGCACCTGCGCCACCGCCGAGGGCACCTGCTCGACGGTCCGAGCCGGGCCTTCCCCGAGGTGCGCTTCCTGCCTTGATCCGGACCTGAGGGTCCTCGGGCCGACCTGAGGGTCTTCAGCCGGACCTGAGGCCGGGTCAGTCCTTGGTGGCCCGTTCGGTCGCGGCGCGGTCGCTCGCCACGATGAGGCCGAGCAGTTCCTCGCCGAGGCCGGCCGGGATCCGGACCCGGCCGCCGCCGGTCGAGATCGCCTGTGGGCAGTTCTCGTCGCCCAGCACCACGGTGACCTCGCCGATGCTGATGCCGACCGCCTCGGACCCGCGCAGCACGCACGCCGCGCCGGCCGGCACCGGGTCGCTCAGCTCGGCGAGGGCAGCCCGGATCCGGTTCAGGGTCCTGGCGTCCGTGGCGACCACCATGCCGTTGCCGGGCGGCGCGTCGGTGGTGGCGCTGGTGATCCGGGCGGGCAACGTCAGGCCACCGGAGGCCGGGGCCGCCGGGGGAGCGGGCCAGGTGATGCGGTCGAGCAACTGCTCGCGACGCTTCTCGTCACCCGAGATGAGGGCCGCCGTCGCCTCGATCGGGCCCGTGTACGGCCGGTACGTCCAGGTGGAGGTGACCCCGAGGGTGCCGGCCTGTTCCACCTGGAGCAGTTGCTCGTCCCTGACCACCAGCTGCTCCGGGTCGAGGGACGGGTTGATCCCCCGCTCCACGAGAGCCATCCACGGCTCACCGTCCGACCGGCAGACGACGAGACCACCCCCGGGAGGGACAGAATCCGACGGCATGAAGTCCCACTGGGCGGCGAGGTAGACGGTGCGCGGCTCGGCGGTGCACGCGTTGAAGTTCTGGACCGTGCTCGTCCGCCAGCCATCCGGTACGACGACAGACACGCCGCCGAAGCGCACCGGGGTCCCCGGCTGTCCGTCGACGCCGGGCCGGCCCACGACAGCGAGAACGATGGGCAGGGTCAGCACGGCCACGGCGGCGGAGGCGGCAGCCTTCCAGGCACGGCGGCGGCGCACACTGCGTCGCCCGAGGGCGAGCATCCGGGCGGCGGGATCGGTCTCGGACGGGGTCACGGAGGTGGCCGCGCGGTCGAGGAGTTCGGTGACCTGGCTGGTGTTCACAGCGTCTCCCGGGCGGATTCGATGAACAGGCCACTGGCGCGCAACGCCGCCAGGGCGCGGGACGTGCGGCTCTTGACCGTGCCCACCGCGACGCCGAGGGTCTGCGCCACCTCGGCCTCGGAGGCGTCGGCCCAGAACCGCAGCACGAGCACCACCCGCTGGTCGGCGGGCAGCCGGCGCAGGCCGGCGAACACCTGCACGCTGAGGTCGACCTGCTCCGCGAAACCCCGGCGGGAGGTGTCCGGCAGCTGCTCGGTCGGCACCTCGCCGCGCCAGCGCCGGCGCCGGGCCCGCATCGCGGCCCGGATCATCACCTGCCGGACGTACGCCTCCGGTCGCCCGTCGGGCGCACCCAGCCGGGACCACGACCGGTACGCCGCGATCAGACCCTCCTGGGCGAGGTCCTCACCCAGCCGGCTGTCCCCGGCCAGCAGCGCGCCGAAGCGAACGATCTCGCGGTACCGGCCGGCCACGAAATCCTCGTAGCCGGCGGGTCCCGCACCGCGGAGCAAGCCCATACCGGAGTAAGGGCGCTGGACCCGCCCGATGGTTCCCCCTGTCCGGCCGACACCGATGAGCGGGAGAAAGCGAAAGGCAGGGAGAACACTCCCTGCCACTTCTAACGTATAGCGGACCGGGGGGCTTGCGGCAAGACCCCGGTGGTGGCGCAGAATCGTCCGCCGAGACCACCACCTGCGGAAATGGGGACACCACGTGCGTATGTTGTCGGCCGATGGGCGACCGCGGTGACCGGGCGGTACGTGCTTGATCTCGACCGGATCGACGGGACGCAGGTTACGGTGGCCGGCGGCAAGGGCGCGCAGCTGGGGGCGTTGTCCCGGCTCGACGGCGTCCGGGTGCCGGCCGGCTTCTGTGTGACGACCGACGCCTTCCGGCGGATCCTGGCGGCAGTGCCGACGATCGACGATCAGCTCGCTCGGCTGTCGGCTCTGGACCCGGACGACCGGGAAGGGCTCCGCACCCTGAGCGCGGAGATCCGCGGGAGCATCGAAGGGATCACCATCCCGGGAGATCTCGCGGCCGACATCACCCGCGCGACAGCCGAGCACGGCGGGCAGGCCGCTTACGCCGTACGGTCCAGCGCGACGGCGGAGGACCTGCCCACAGCGTCCTTCGCCGGCCAGCAGGACACGTACCTGAACGTGGTGGGGCCCGCGGCGATCCTGCAGCACGTCAGCCGGTGCTGGGCCTCCCTGTTCACCGAACGGGCGGTGATCTACCGCCGGCGCAACGGCATCGACGACCGTACGGTCGGCATGGCCGTGGTGGTGCAGCGGATGGTGTTCCCGCAGGCCGCCGGCATCCTGTTCACCGCCGACCCGCTCACCGGCGACCGGACGGCCGCCACCGTGGACGCGGGCTTCGGGCTCGGCGAGGCGCTGGTCTCCGGCCTGGTCAACCCGGACGTCTACCAGGTGCGCCGGGACGAGATCGTGTCCCGGACGATCGCCGCGAAGGAGCGGGCCGTGCAGGCTCGGCCCGGCGGCGGTACGCAGCAGGTGGCGATCGATGCACCCCGGCAGCAGCAGCCCGCGCTGACGGACGCGCAGGTCCTGGAGCTGGTACGGCTGGGACGGCGGATCGAGGCCCACTTCGGCCGCCCGCAGGACATCGAGTGGTGCCTGGCCGAGGACGGTTTCCGGATCGTGCAGAGCCGCCCGATCACGACGCTGTTCCCCGTCCCCGCCGGCGATGACCAGGCGCGTGTGTACCTGTCCGTCGGCCACCAGCAGATGATGACCGACGCCATGCGGCCGCTGGGCTGGTCGATGTGGCAGCTGACGGCCATGGCGCCGATGCACGAGGCCGGCGGGCGGCTGTTCGTCGACGTCACCCGGGCCCTGGCCACCTCCGCGGGCCGCTCCGGGCTGCTGGACATGGCGGCCCGGTCCGATCCGCTGACCCGGGACGCGCTGGAGACGGTCCTCAACCGTGACTTCGTGCCGCTGTCCCCGGACGCGGGTCCCGGCCGGCCGGCCGGCGGTGCCGGGCCCGCCCCGATCGCGACCGACCCGGCCGTCGTCACCGAGCTGATCGCCCGCAGTGAGGCGTCCGTCGCCGCCCTGCGGCGTGACATCCGTACGAAGACGGGGCCGGCGCTGTTCGATTTCCTGCTGGAGGCGTTCGAGGAGCACAAGCGGGTCCTCAGTGATCCGGTGAGCATGCAGGCGATCATGGCGGGCATGGAGGCCACCTGGTGGCTCAACGACCGGCTGCGGGAGTGGCTGGGCGAGAAGAACGCGGCCGACACCCTGACGCTGTCCGCTCCGGGCAACATCACTTCGGAGATGGGCCTGGCGCTGCTGGACGTCGCCGACGTGATCCGTCCGCACCCCGAGGTGGTGGCGTTCCTGCGTGGCGTCGAGGACGAGGGGTTCCTGGACGAGCTGCCCAAGGTCGCGGGCGGGACCGAGGCGCGCGAGGCCATCGAGACCTACCTCGACCGGTACGGCATGCGCTGCGTCGGCGAGATCGACATCACCCGGCCGCGCTGGCGGGAGCGACCGACCACGCTCGTGCCGGTCATCCTCGACAATGTCCGCAACTTCGGGCCGGGAGCCGCCGGGCGGCGCTTCGAGCAGGGGCGGCAGCAGGCCCAGGAGAAGGCGCAGGAGGTGCTCGAACGCCTGCGCGCGCTGCCGGACGGCGAGCAGAAGGCCGCCGAGACCGAGCGGATGATCGACCGGGTCCGCACCTTCATCGGCTACCGGGAGTATCCCAAGTACGGCATCATCTGCCGCTACTTCCTCTACAAGCAAGCTCTGCTGGACGAGGCCGCGCGCCTCGTGCGGGACGGCGTGCTCGCCGGCGAGGAGGACATCTTCTACCTCACCTTCCAGGAGCTCCACGACGTCGTACGGACGCACCGGGTGGACGGCCGGCTCGTCGCGCGGCGCAAGGAGGAGTTCCGGGCGTACCAGGCGCTCACCACGCCGCGGGTGCTGACCTCGGACGGTGTGGCGGTCCTGGGCTCGTACCGGCGCGCCGACCTGCCGGCCGACGCCCTGGCCGGGCTGCCGGTCTCCGGCGGGACGGTCGAGGGCCGGGCCCGCGTCGTCCTCGACCTGGCGCGGGCCGACCTGGAGGCGGGCGACATCCTGGTCACGTCCTTCACGGACCCGAGCTGGTCGCCGCTGTTCGTCGGCATCGCCGGCCTGGTGACGGAGGTGGGGGGCCAGATGACCCACGGCGCGGTGATCGCCCGGGAGTACGGCCTGCCGGCCGTCGTCGCCGTGCCGCAGGCCACCCGGCTCATCCGCGACGGCCAGCGGATCCGCGTCCATGGCACCGATGGCTACGTCGAGCTGCTGTCCTGAAGATCGTTGTGTCGAAGACCTCGTCCTCCGGTAGGGCATAGATGTTCTTGATCGCCCTGGACTAACCTGGCAGCGCCCGCCGCGGGCGTGGGCCGGGACCGGGGAGACACCATGAACATGCAGGGACAGAGTCGCGCGGCGGCCCTCGCGGCCGCCGCGGTGCTGGCGATCAGCGGCGTGGCCGGCTGCGCCAAAGAGGACACCGGGGGCACCACCGACACCGGCGTGGCGCTGGTGAAGTCCGGGGTGCTCACCACGTGCACCCACCTTCCGTACGCACCGTTCCAGTCCAAGGACGCGGCCGGCAAGGTCGTCGGCTTCGACGTCGCGCTCGTCGACCTGGTCGCCGCCAGGCTCAAGGTGACCCAGGAGATCGTGGACACGCCGTTCGAGGGCATCAAGTCCGGCTCCGACCTCAACGCCGGCAAGTGCGACATCGCCGCGGCCGGCATGACCATCACCGACGAGCGCAAGCGCGTGCTCGACTTCTCCGAGCCGTACTTCGACGCCACCCAGGCGCTCGCCGTGCTCACCGGCAAGGAGGTCAAGACGCTGGAGGAACTGGTCGGCAAGCGCCTCGGCGTGCAGGGCGGGACCACCGGCGAGGAATACATCAAGGCCCAGGTCAAGGCGAAGAAGCTGGACATCGAGGTGGTGTCCTACCGCGACCTGGCCGCGCTGCAGCAGGCGCTGGCCACCAACCAGATCGTCGCGGCCGTCAACGACCTGCCGGTGTGGAACGAGTACATCAAGGCCAACCCGGGCAAGGTCGTCGTCGCCACCGGGTTCGACACCGGCGAGCAGTACGGCTTCGCCGTCAAGAAGGGCAACGCGGCGCTGCTCGCGGTCGTCAACGAGGCCCTCACCGCGGCGCGGTCCGACGGCACGTACGACAAGATCTACAAGAGCTGGATCGGCGAGAAGCCGGTCGGTTGATCCTCGACATGGTCATGAGCCGTCGCCGGCGGCAGCGGATCGTCCGCGTCGCCGGCTATGTCGTCTTCGCGCTGGTGATCGTGGCCGCGGTGAGCGCCGCGGACTGGGGCCGGCTGTCCGAGGCGTTCTTCCGGCTCGACGTCGCCGGGAGCATGTTCCCCCAGGCGATCACCGTCGCGCTGCGCAACACCATCGCGTACACGTTGCTGGCGTTCGTCTTCGGTCTCACGGTCGGGCTGGTCCTGGCCCTGATGCGGCTGTCGTCCATCCTGCCGTACCGGTGGCTCGCCACCGCCTACATCGAGCTGTTCCGCGGCCTGCCCGCGCTGCTGGTGTTGTTCATGGTCGGCTACGGCGTGCCGCTGGCCTTCCCGGACCGGGAGATCCCCGGCGGGGTCTACGGCTCGGTGACCGTCGGTCTCGGCCTGACGGCCGCCGCCTACATGGCGGAGACCATCCGGGCCGGCATCCAGGCGGTGCCCAAGGGGCAGCTCGAGGCCGCCCGTACGCTCGGCATGTCGCACACCCGCGCGATGATCTCCATCGTGCTGCCGCAGGCGTTCCGCATCGTCATCCCGCCGCTGACCAACGAGATCATCCTGCTGACCAAGGACACCTCGCTGGTCTACGTCCTCGGCGTGACCTCGACGACGATCGAGCTGACCAAGTTCGCCGGCGACGCGCTCAACACGCGGGTCAACCCGACCCCGCTGGTGGTGGCCGGTCTGCTCTATCTCGTGATCACCCTGCCGCTGTCCCAGCTGGTCCGCGGGCTGGAGCGCCGGGCCCGGAGAGAGAGGTGAACACGGTGTCCACCATCGAGATCGCCGGCCTGCACAAGTCCTTCGGCCGGCTGGAGGTGCTGCGCGGCATCGACCTGTCGGTCGATCCGGGCGAGGTCGTCTGTGTCATCGGTCCGTCCGGCTCCGGCAAGTCCACGTTGCTGCGCTGTGTGAATCTGCTGGAGGAGCCCAGCGCCGGCACGATCCGGGTGGCCGGCGTCGAGGTCACCGACCCGGACTGCGACATCGACGCCGTCCGCCGCGGCATCGGCATGGTCTTCCAGCAGTTCAACCTGTTCGGGCACCTGACCGTCCGGGAGAACGTCACCATCGCCCAGCGCCGGGTCCTCAAGCGCAGCCGGGCCGAGGCCGGCCGGATCGCCACGGTGAACCTGGACCGGGTCGGTCTGGCCGACAAGGCCGATGCGTATCCCGCCCAGCTGTCCGGCGGCCAGCAGCAGCGGGTCGCCATCGCCCGGGCCCTGGCGATGGACCCGCAGCTGATGCTCTTCGACGAGCCGACCAGCGCCCTCGACCCCGAGCTGGTCGGCGAGGTGCTCGCGGTCATGCGCGGCCTGGCCGCCGAGGGCATGACGATGCTCGTGGTCACCCACGAGATGGCGTTCGCCCGGGAGGTCGCCGCACGCGTGGTCTTCATGGACGACGGGGTGATCGTCGAGCAAGGGCCGCCCGCCACCGTGTTCGGCAGCCCTCGCGAGGGGCGCACCCGCGAGTTCCTGCACCGGGTGCTGGAGCCCACCCGGGTCAGCGAGACGGAGATCGGGGCCCACCTCACCGAGTAACTTTCGAAGGAAAACGCAAAAGTTCATAGCTCGTTAACCAAAGTTGTGGACTTTGGTGCAGAAGGAGCCTAGCGTTCCCAGACATCGATGGTCGTCGACCCTCGATCCCGACCGTCCCGGTGTCTGGGGAGAGCGCTCTATGAGAATGTCGATGTTCACCCGTCCCCGTATGTCTCTGCTGGCCGGCGCCGCTCTGCTGGCCGGCCTGCTGCAAGCGGTCCCCGCCGCCGCGGCAGTCCCGCCGCAGCAGCCCGGCGTCACGCTGCGCACCTTCGACCTGCAGACCGCGCGCGACCGGATCTGCACCCTCAAGTCCGGCCAGACCCCCAACGTCGACAAGCTCATGCCGACGGTCAACTGGAGCACCGCGGCGGACTTCGGCGTCGAGGACAACTTCCAGGCCGAGGTGATCGGCAACGTCACCATCCCCACGGCCGGCCTGTACACGTTCCGGCTCACCAGCGACGACGGCTCGCGGCTGCTGATCGACGGCACGACCGTCATCAACCACGACGGGCTGCACGGCGTGACCTCGATGGAGGGTGGCATCACCCTCACGACCGGGTACCACGCCCTGCACATCGACTACTTCGAGGCCACCGGCGGCCAGCAGCTCACCCTGGAATGGCGGCAGCCGGGCGCCACCGCGTTCACCGTCGTGCCGAACTCGGCGCTGAGCACCGACGCCGGCGTGGTCCGGGTGACCGCGCCCGGGCGCAAGGAGTGCGAAACGGCGGGGGACAGCCCCGGCGACGGCCTGCCGCTCAACGCCGTGCACCCCGGCTACACGCTGACCAACCTGCGCCCGGCCGGCTTCCAGCCGCAGGTGAGCGCGATGGACTGGTTCCCCGACGGGCGCCTGGCCATCGCCACCTGGGGCGGCAGCGAGACCGTGGCCGGTGAGGTGTACGTCCTCAGCGGCGTCACCGGCAGCACGTCGCCGAGCCAGGTCACGTACAAGAAGGTCGCCACCGGGTTGCGCGAGCCGATGGGCCTGAAGATCGTCGACGGCAAGATCTACGTGTCCCAGAAACACGAGCTCACCGAGCTCAACGACACCAACGGCGACGGCGTCACCGACCAGTACCGCCGGGTCGCCACCTGGCCGTTCGACGGCAACTTCCACGAGTTCGCGTTCGGCCTGCTCTACAAGGACGGCTACTTCTACCTGAACCTGTCCGTCTCCATCGACCTCGGCGGGGCCACCACCCAGCCGCAGGGCTCACCGAACCGCGGCACCAGCCTGAAGATCAACCGCTCGACCGGTGCGGTGGAGTACGTCGCCGGCGGCCTGCGCACCCCCGACGGTCTCGGCTGGGGACCCGAGGGCGACATCTTCGTGCTGGACAACCAGGGCGGCTGGCTGCCCGCCTCGAAACTCGTGCAGATCAAGGCGAACCGCTTCTTCAACCACTACACCAACCCGGACGGCCCGTTCGACAACCAGCCGGTCACCCAGCCGGTGCTGTGGTTGCCGCAGAACGAGATCGCGAACTCGCCGAGCACGCCGCTGCTGCTGAACTCGGGACCGTACTCGGGGCAGATGCTCTTCGGCGACGTCACGTACGGCGGCATCCAGCGCGCCTTCCTGGAGAAGGTCGGCGGCCAGTACCAGGGCGCGGTCTTCCGCCTGACCCAGGGACTGGAGTCGGGCGTGCTGCGACTGAGCCAGGGCCCGGACGGCGCGCTCTACTACGGCGGGCTCGGCGCCGGCGGCAACTGGGGCCAGGAAGGCAAGCTCACGTACGGGCTGCAGAAGCTGACGCCCAACGGCACCAGCGTCTTCGACATCAAGGCGATGCGGGCGGTCGCGGGCGGCTTCGAGCTGGAGTACACCCAGCCCGTGTCGGAGAGCACCGCCGCCCAGCTCGCCGCGCGGTACCGGGCCGAGCAGTGGCGCTACGTCCCGACCCCGTCCTACGGCGGTCCCAAGGTCGACGAGGAGTCTCTGTCGGTGGCGTCGGCGACCCTCTCGGCGGACCGGCTCAAGGTGACACTCAAGCTCAACGGGCTCAAGCCGGGCCGGGTTGTGCGCGTCCGTTCCCCGCGCCCCTTCACCTCGACCTCGGGCACCTCACTGTGGAGCACCGAGGCCTGGTACACGCTCAACAGCCTCGCCGACGGCACGACGCTGCGCACCGACCGGGTCGAGGCCGAGAACGCCGGCCTCAGCGGCACCGCGGGCGTGGCCTCCGACCACAACGGCTACACCGGCTCCGGCTTCGTCGCCGGGTACGGCTCGGTCGGCGCGGCGACGACCTTCAGCGTCGACGTGCCGTCAGCCGGGTCGTACCCCGTGGCTCTGCGGTTCAGCAACGGGCCGAACCCGTCGGCCGGGGCCAAGACCGTGAGCCTGTACGTCAACGGGAGCAAGGTGCGGCAGGTCAGCCTGGCCGACACCGGCAACTGGGACACCTGGGCGACGAAGACCGACACCGTGACCCTGCGGGCCGGCGGCAACACGGTCGCCTACAAGGTGGACACGGGCGACGTCGGTAACGTCAACCTGGACAGCCTGACCGTGGGCGCCGGCGGTGGCAGCACGGCGACCACCCCGCGGACCGGCACCCTCACCGGCATCGGTGGCAAGTGCGTCGACGTCGACAACGCCAGCAACGCCGACAAGGCGAAGGTCCAGCTCTACACCTGCAACAACTCCACCGCGCAGAGCTGGACCCGCAACGGTGACACCCTGCGGGCGCTGGGCAAGTGCCTCGACATCGACAACGGCGGCACCGCCGACGGCACCAAGGTGCAGCTCTACACCTGCAACAACAGCGCCGCGCAGGTGTGGCAGGCCCAGGCCGACGGGTCGCTGCTCAACCCGCAGTCCGGCAAGGTCCTCGACGCCGCGGGCGGCTCGAGCGCGGACGGCACCCAGCTCCAGATCTGGACGCCGGCCAATGTGGCCCAGCAGAAGTGGACGCACAACGGCACCAGCCGGGTGACGTTGTTCGACGGGGGCACCCTGGGCGCGTTCCAGAACTCCGACGGCTCCGCGCCGACCTGGCCGGTCTCCGGCGGCTCGGCCGAGGTGCTCGGCGGCGACCTGCGCACCAAGCAGACCTTCGGTGATTTCAAGCTGCACGCCGAGTTCTGGCTGCCGAACCTGCCGGCCGACGTGACCGGGCAGGCCCGGGCCAACAGCGGCATCTACCTGCAGGACCGCTACGAGGTCCAGATCCTCGACTCGTACGGCAAAGCGACCCCGGCCGACAACGACAGCGCGGCGATCTACCTGAAACGAGCGCCGTCGTCGAACGCCGGAACGGCCCCGGAGACGTGGCAGACCTACGACATCACGTTCCGGGCCGCCCGCTACAGCGGCACGACCAAGACCGAGGACGCCCGCGTCACCGTGGTCTGGAACGGCACGACGGTGCACAACAACGTCGCCGTCGACGGCCCGACCGGCAACGGCGCCCCCGAGGGACCGGAGATGCTGCCCATCCGCCTGCAGGACCACGGCGACCCGGGCGCCAACGTCCGCTACCGCAACCTCTGGATCGAACCCGCGTAGACGCGAGCGGCGGGTGCCGGGCCTGGAAGCTGCCCGGCACCCGCCGCTCTGCTGCTCTGCCTCGGTTACGGCCGGGATGCTCCGGAACGGACGAAGACCGGCATGGTGTCCAGCGTCGTGGTGACCGCGGCGGTGGTGCCGCCCGCGTACCGCTTGCCGGTGAAGTAGTCCGTCCAGGTGCTGCCGGGCGGGAACCACACCGTCGTGGCGGCGGTCGTCCCCGGCGTGGTCACCGGGGCGACCAGCAGGTCCGGGCCGTACAGGTACTGGCTGCCGGCCGTCGCGTAGGCCTCCTGCTCGCCCGGGTAGGCCAGGTACATCGGCCGGACGATGGGGGTGCCGGTGCGGGTGGCCTCAGCCGCCGCCGCGTACGTGTAGGGCTGGATCTTCTTGCGCAGGTTGAGGAACTTCCTGGCCGAGGCGTTCGCGGCCGGGCCGTACTGCCAGGGCAACCGGTCGCTGTGGTTGGAGTGCAGGCGGTCGATCGGCTGGAACGTGCCCAGCTGGACCCAGCGGGCGTACAGGTCGTCGGGCAGTTTGGTGCTGCCCGGCTCACTGCCCGGCTCCTGGAGCCCGCCGGTGTGCCCGCCGATGTCGTGGCTGACCGCGGCCAGCCCGGTCGCCGCCGACTCGCCCGGGGTGTAGCCGACCTCGAACCGCAGGGTCTCCCAGTTCGAGATGGTGTCGCCGGTGAAGTGCAGCGTGGTCCGCTTGTCGGCCCACGGCCCGGTCGGCACGGGGCCCGGGTTGCCGTAGCCGCCGGCCTGCAACGACCCGTACGCCCGGGAGAAGGCGAAGCCGGTCTTGTCGGCGTACTGCTGGTTGATCCAGGCGTCCGGGGTGACGCCGGCCAGGGTGGACCGGGAGCTGTCGCAGCACCAGTCCAGCCACCAGAAGTCGACGCCCGCGGCGCCCATCTGGTCGTGCAGCCACAGGTACGCCCTCAGCTGGTCGGGGTCACCGAAGTCGAACACGTAGCAGTCGGGGCCGCCGTTGCAGCCGACCTTCTGCAGTTTGCCCCGGGCCAGCTGCTGCGCCCGCGGGAACGCCGGGTCGGAGCCGAGGATGCTCGGGTGGATGTTCAGTCCGGTGTGCACGCCCCGGGAGCGCAGCCCGGCGGCGAACGCCTTCCAGTCGGGGAACCGGGTGGCATCGATCGACCAGCCGTTCCACTTGTCCGGCGCCTTGAAGTCGGTGTCCACGACGAGCACGTCCAGCGGCACACCCTCACGGGCGAACCGCGACACCAGCCCCTGGAACTCGGTCGCCGTCCGGTCGTAGTACTCCGAGTACCAGACGCCGTACGCCCAGCGGGGCAGCAGCTTGGTCGGCCCGGTCAGCGTGGACAGCTCACGCAGCCCGCGGCGGTAGTCCTGGCCGTACGCGAAGACGTACCCGTCCTGCCCGGCGGTCCGGCGCTGCGTGACGGTGCCGGTGGCCGGGCGGTGGAGCGCCGACGCCGAGTCGTCGAGCAGCGACCAGCCGTCCTGGTAGAGCAGCCCGCCGTAGGTGCGCGCGCCGCCGTTGACGTTGTCCAGCCCGCGACGGTAACCGCCGAGCGGCGCGTGCGGGGCGAGCAGCGGTGCGCCCTTCGTGGTGACCGCGACGGTGTCCACGTTGACGTTGCAGCTCTGCTCGGTGGGGCAGCCGAGCGCCACCGTGTTCGTGCCGGCCCGCAGTGAGACCAGGACCGACGCGGTACGCCAGTAGTCCCACCCGCTGGTCGGCGGCAGCGTCATCGTGGCCGGCGCGGTGTCATCGGCCGTCACCGCCATCGTCCGCGTCTGGACAGGCTGGTTGCCGGCCTGACCGTTGGCGTAGCGCACCTGCACCCGGTAGTCACCCGCGGCCGGCACACCGGTCACGGTGAGGGCGACTCCCGCCCCGGCCCGTTCCAGCCCGGCCACGAAACCCTGGCCGGAGTAGCCGTTGTGGTCGTCGGCGAGCCGGGCGCCGCCGGTCAGGCCGCCCAGGTCGGCCTCGCACGCCGCGCCGAACGCGCAGGGCTGCGGGACGGCCGGCGTGGGTGCGGGGTACGCCGCACCCGGCGCGAGCACGGCCAGGCTGTCGATGTTGACATTGCCGGAGTCGGTCGCCGTCCGCACGAGGCCGACCTCGTGCCGGCCGGCCGGCAGATCCAGCGGTACGGCGGCGAGCGCCCAGGTGTCCCAGTTGGCGGTCGGCGGCAGGCTCAACGTCCCGGCCGCGACACCGTCAACTGTGACAGTCAGAGTGCGGGCGACGTTCTGGCCGTCCCCGCCGGTGCTGTTGGCATAGCGGACGGTGAGCTGCTGGGTGCCCGCCGCCGCGGGGGTGACGGCGAAGGCGAGCGAGTTGCCCGTGCCCTCGAAACCGGCCACGAATCCCCGGCCGGTGTAGTCGCGGTGGTCGGTGGCCGCGCTCAGGCCGTTGAGCGCGAGCGCCTCGGCCTCGCACAGGACGCCGGGGGCACAGTCGGGGGCGCCGAGCCCGGCCCAGGGTGCGGCGGTCACGGTCTGGCGGCCGGCTTTCAGGCGTACGGTCAGATTGTCGGCGGTGAACGGCCCGGCACCGACCCGGTAGCGCAGGGTGGTCGCGCCCGTGTCGATGGTCAGCCAGCCGTGCGAGACCCGCTTGGTGAACCGGACCGGCCGGAAGTCGTCGCGGCCGATCACGTTGAAGGTGTCCCCGTCGGTGAACCGGCCGCCGGGGGCGTACTCGGTTCTGATCAGGGTCGGGGAGAGCACCTGGAAGCGGGCGTTCCCCGAGACGACGGTTTGCGGCTTTCCGGCGGTGGCTCCGGCCGGGGCCGGCGCGGTCAGCGCCGCGCCCCCCGTCACCAGAGCCAGGAGGGTCGCGACGGCGACCCGCCGGCGAACAGGATTGCGCACCAGACGCTCCATCGGTAGGGAGTGAGATATCTCGATGACAACGGTGTCACCCGGCGTGACCGAGGTCAATGGATCATGCACGGTCGTGCCCTTCCGGCCGCCGGCCTCCGCCGGGACCGGCTCAGTTCCCGGCGTCCGGTGCCGATCTGGCCTGGGTAGTGCGAATCCGGTCAGTCGGTCCCAGAAGGAGCGTCGGTGCGCCGTCCTCGATTCACGATCAAAGTGCGGGTTGTCGCCAGTATGGTGCTGGTCCTGGTGATCTCCATGCTGGCGGTCGTCTCGTACATCACCGGCCGTAACGCCGCCGACGCCCGGAGGGCGGGCTTCGCCTATGCCGAGGAGGTGGCCGGGCGCAACGCCGCTGAGGTGCAGCAGCAGCTCGCGACCGGACTGGGAACCGCGCGCGACATGGCCCAGGTGCTGCAGGCCACCGCCGCGTCCGGTGGTGATCGACGTACGGTGAACGCCCAGCTGCAAGCGGTTCTCAGCGTGCACCCCGAATACCTCGGTACGTGGACGGGGTGGGAGCCCAACGCGTTCGACAACCGGGATGCCGCCTTCCGCAAGGCTGACGCCGGGCACGACGCGAGCGGACGGCTGGTGCCGTACTGGTTCCGTGACAACGGCAAGATCAGCCTGGCCCCGCTGGTGGACTACGAGAAGCCCGGTGCCGGTGACTACTACCTGATCGCCAGGAACAGTGGGGCCGAGAAGGTCATCGAGCCCTACGCCTACAACGTGGGTGGTCAGGACATCCTGATGACGTCGGTGGCCGTGCCGGTCGAGCGGAGCGGCAAGGTCGTGGGTGTCGCCGGCATCGACATGGCTCTCACCAGCCTGCAGGAGCTCGTCGCGGGCATCAGGCCCTTCGGCACCGGCCGGGCCGTGCTGCTCAGCACCGCCGGAGCTGTGGTCGCCGGCGGGGACCCGGCGGCCGCCGGCAAGCCCGCGGACCGGAGCCTCGTCGAGCTGGCGACCGGTGCCGTCCGAGCGGGCCGCCCCGAGCAACGGGTCTCCGGCGACGGTGAGGAGATGCTGGAGATCGCCGCCCCGGTGCGGCTGGGCCGCAGCGACACCTGGTCACTGGTCGTCTCCGTGCCGACCGCCACCGTGCTGGCCGACGCCTACGCCACCCGCCGGGTCAGCATCATGCTCGCGGTCGCGGCCGTCCTGCTGGCCGCGCTGGCCGCTTTCGCGGTGGCCCGCACCATCGTGCGCCCGATCGAGCGGCTCCGCGATCGCATGATCGAGATCGCGGACGGCGACGGCGACCTGACCCAGCGGGTCAAGGCCGACCGCGATGACGAGGCGGGTCAGCTGGCGGAGGCCTTCAACCGGTTCGTCGACAAGGTCGTCAGCACCATCCGCGGCATCGCGGGGACCGCTGTCACCCTCACGGCCGCCGCGGCGGAGCTGACCGACGTGAGCACCCGGCTGCGCAGCAGCGCGGCGGACGTGTCCGACAAAGCCGGCACGGCGAGCTCCGCCAGCGAGCAGGTCAACGCCGGTGTGCAGTCCATCGCGGCCGGCGCCGAGCAGATGAGTGCCTCCATCGCCGAGATCGCCTCCAACGCCACCCAGGCGGCCCAGGTGGCAGCACAGGCGATGGTCGCCGCGGACACCACCAACGCGCAGGTCGCCGAGCTCGGCACGGCCAGCGCCGAGATCGGCGACGTGGTCAAGCTGATCACCAGCATCGCCGAGCAGACCAACCTCCTGGCGCTCAACGCCACCATCGAGGCCGCCCGGGCCGGGGAACTCGGCAAGGGCTTCGCGGTCGTCGCCGGAGAGGTCAAGGACCTGGCCCAGCAGACCGCCAAGGCCACCGAGCAGATCACCGCCCGCATCGGCGCGATCCAGACCTCCAGCGGCTCGGCGGCGACGACCATCGGCGACATCGCCCAGGTGATCACCCGGATCGGGGACTACACCACCACCATCGCGTCGGCGGTGGAGGAGCAGACCGCCACGACCGCCGAGATGACCCGCACCGTCACCGAGGCGGCCGCCAGCAGCGGGGACGTGGCTCAGACCGTGTCCGGGGTGGCCGAGGGCGCCTCGGCCACCGCCGACGGCGCCCGGGCCACCCAGCGGGCAGCCGGCGACCTGGCCGGACTCGCCGGCGAGCTCACCAAGCTGGTCAACACGTTCCGTTACTGACGGCCGGGGCGCTGCGGCGCTATGCCGGATCGGCGGTGATGAACGCCTCGGCGGTGGCCTTGTCGACGCCGAGGCCGGCGAGGACGCCCGTGCCGTCCTCGAGCTCCAGCAGCGCGAGCAGGATGTGCTCGGTGCCCACGTGGTTGTGGTTCAGCCGCAGGGCCTCCCGGAAGGTCAGCTCCAGGCCTTTCTTGGCGTGGGCGTCGAACGGGATGAGTGCGGGCACGGGATCGGCCGCCGCCGGCACCGTCGCGGTGGTGGTCTGCCGGACGCTGTCCAGCGACACGCCCTGCGCGACGATCGCCCGCGCGCCGAGCGCGGCCGGGTCGGCCACCAGGCCGAGCACCAGATGAGCCACGCTGATCTGGCTGTTGCTCCTGGAGCGGGCCTCTTCCTGCGCCGTCACGACGACCTTCCGGGCGCGGTCGGTGAAGCGGCTGAATCCCTGGCTGGCGTCCAGGTCCGGCGCCTCGCCCTTGGGGACGAACCGCTTCTGGGCGGCCTGCTTGCTGACCCCCATGCTGCGGCCGATCTCGGTCCAGGAGGCGCCGGAGCGGCGCGCCTGGTCGACGAAGTGGCCGATCAGGTGGTCCGCCACGTCACCGAGGTGATCGGCGGCCAGCACCGCGTCGGAGAGCTGGTCCAGGGCGGTGGAGTGGGTCTTCTTGATGGCCTCGATCAGGTCGTCGAGCCGGACCGAGGCGGTAACGGGTTCGGGAGTCGTCATGCCGTCAACCATAGGTTGACGCGCTCGGTGACGTCAACCCAAGGTTGACGAATGGTCGACTCCAGTCGGATCGGCTGCTACTTTAGGAACATGTTCCTAAAGTCGAGCAGAGAAGAGACCGCAGCCATGGATGACGTGCCGGCTGTTGACCCGAACCTGAAGTCCGCGTTGGACCGGGTGCATCGCGCCGGCCTGCCGGGCGTGTTCGCCGAAGTGCGTCACGGCAGCGCGATCTGGCGCGGCGCCTCGGGGACCGCCGACCTCAGCACCGGCCGCCCCGTCGAGCCCGGCCTGCGGCACCGCGTCGGCAGCCTGACCAAGACGTTCACCGCCGTTGCCGTCCTCCGGCTGGTCGAGCGGGGCCGGATCGGGCTCGACGCGCCGATCGGTGGATACCTGCCCGAGCTGGTGCCGGGGGAGCGCGGCCGCCGGATCACCGTACGGATGCTGCTGAACCACACCAGCGGCTTGCCCGAATACCTGCCGTACGCGTTCCCGTCCCTGCGGCCCTCGCCGTCCGGTCCCTCGGGCGACAGCCTGGACGACAACCAGTTCCGGCAGTTCGCACCCACCGAGCTGATCATGATGGGCGTGACGGCACCCCCGGCCGGCGAGCCGGGAAGCACTCCGGGGACGTACTCGAACGCCAACTACCTGCTGCTCGGCCAGCTGCTGGAGCAGGTGACCGGCACCCCGGCGGAGGAGTACATCACCCGGGACGTCATCGAGCGCGCCGGCCTGCGGCACACCGATTTCCCCACCGGTACGCGCATCGAGGGCCCGCACTCACGGATGTACGAGGCACTGTTCGGCCTCATCGACCCGCCCCGCGACTACAGCGTCTACGACATGTCCTGGGTGTCGACCGGCGCCGGCCTGACCTCGACCGTGGCCGACCTCAACCGCTTCTACCGCCTGCTGCTCGGCGGCGAGCTGCTCCAGCCGTCCTCCCTGGCCGAGATGCAGCGCACCGTGCCGGTCATCAGCCAGACCGGCGAACCCGTCACGTACGGCCTCGGCCTGCACAAGTTCACGCAGCCCGGTGCCGGCACACTGTGGGGCCACGACGGCACGGTCTGGGGCGCCGGCACGATGTCCCGGCACAGCGCCGACGGCAAGCGCCAGCTGACGGTCGCGGTCAACCTCGCGCGGTGGAACCGGATGGACTCCTCCGGCAGACCGCAGCCGCACCCAATCGACGAGGCGCTGACCGCCTTCCACGGGGAGGCGATGTGCGGTGTCGCGCCCGGGGCAGTTAGATGAGGTGGTGTCCCCATCCGCCGCACCGCAGGGCCGTACCGGCCGGCCGCCGGTGACCTCCCGGGCGCAGATCCTGGCCTCGGCCCGGCAGCTCATCGACCAGGACGGCTGGGAGAAGCTGACGATCCGCCGGCTGGCCGCCGAGCTCGGCATCGGCGCCACCACGCTCTACCACCACGTCCGGGACAAGGAGGAGCTGCTGCTCCTGCTGCTCAACGCGTACGCCGAGCAGATCCCGCGGCCGGAGCCGACCGGTGAGCCGGGGGACCGCATCGTCGCCGCCGCGACAGCGCTGCACGACGGCCTCGCGGCCTGGCCGTGGGCCGCGGAAGTGCTCACCGCGGACGGGTTCGTCGGCCTCCTCGGGGAGTCCGCCCTGGAGCTGGTCGAGACCATCGTGGCCGGGGCCGTCGACTACGGGTGCACGCCGGCTCACGCCGTCGACCTCTTCCGTGGCATCTGGTACTACACGGTCGGCGAGATCCTCGTGCGCAGCCACTCCGATCGCCGCCGCCCCGGCGACGACCGGCCCCGGTACACCGACATCGATTTCGGCAGGTTCGACGCGTCCCGGCTGCCGCACCTGGCCGCCATCGGTGAGCGATGGCCGGGCCTGGCCGCCCGCAACACCTACCCCGAGGGTCTCCGCGCGTTCGTCGGCGGTTTCCTCGAGAAGGCGCGCTGAGCCGATGACGGTCGTCGAACGGCTGGCCGGGGCGTCCGGATCGGGCTGGGGCTGGCCGCCGTCGGCCGCCCGGGTTACATCAACCTCGGCCGCGAGGCGGACCTGCCGGCCGGGCGGACCGTCGAGGCGATGCGGGCCCGGGCCCACGAGCTGCTCGATCAGGCGTACGCGGCCGGCGTCCGGTACGTCGACGTCGCCCGCTCGTACGGGCGGGCCGAGGAGTTCCTGGCCCAGTGGCTGCGGGCCCGGCCGGACGCGGACGACGTCGTGGTCGGCAGCAAGTGGGGTTACACCTACGTCGCCGGGTGGCGGGTCGACGCCGACGCGCACGAGCTCAAGGACCACAGTGTCGCCACCTTCGACCGGCAGCTGGGGGAGTCCCGGGCACTGCTGGGCGACCGTCTCGACCTGTACCAGATCCACTCGGTCACCCCGGACAGCCCGGCATTGCACGATGAGGTCCTGCACCGCCGGTTGGCCGATCTCGCCGCCGAGGGCACGCTGATCGGGTTGTCGACCAGTGGTCCCGCGCAGGCCGAGGCGATCCGCGCCGCGCTCGGCGTCCGGGTCGGCGGACGCCCGCTGTTCCGCAGCGTGCAGGCGACGTGGAATCCGCTGGAGCCCAGCGCCGGCCCGGCGCTCGCCGAGGCGCACGACGCGGGATGTCTGGTGATCGTGAAGGAGGCGCTGGCCAACGGCCGCCTCGCCGGAGCCGGAAATCTCGCCTCCGGTGGCGCGCCGGCCGACGCGGTGGCGCTGGCGGCGGCGTTGCAGCGGCCGTGGGCGACAGTCGTGCTGTCCGGGGCGGTGACCGGCGACCAGCTGGCGTCGAACCTCCGCGCGCAGACGCTCACTGTGGACCCGGCTAGGTGGCAGGGCCTGGCGGTGCCCGGCGCCCGCTACTGGCACGAGCGGTCGCAGCTGCCCTGGGCCTGAAACCGGGCCTCAGGCGGCGCTCCGGGCCGCCGGAGTGATCAGCTCCACCTCGTTCGCGGCCAGGGCCTCCCGCAGGTCGGCCGGCGGTGCGGTGTCGGTGATCAGGTAGTCGGCCGCGCCCAGCTCGGAGACCTGCGCGAACAGCCGGCGGCTGAACTTGGAGGAGTCGGCCAGGATCGCCACCCGGGCCGCGCGGGAGATCATCTCCTGCATCATCGCCGCCTCGGCCAGGTTGCTGGTCGTGTAGCCGGCCTCGGCGGAGACCGCGCCGACGCCGATCAGCGCCAGGTCGCAGCTGATGTCGAGCTCGGCGCCGCCGTTGGCCCGGAAGCTGACCGGCCCGATGGTGGCCAGGGTGAGGGTGCGTACCGCGCCGCCGAAGACGTAGATGTCGCGGACCGCGGTCGGTGGCAGCGCGCCGGGCAGCAGCAGATTGTTCGTCGCCACCGTCAGGTCGCGGTGCTGGCCCAGGTTGCGGGCGACCGCGAGGGTGGTCGTCCCGCCGTTGATCATGATGGTCGAGCCGTCCTGGACCAGGGCCGCGGCCAGCGCCGCGATCTTCTCCTTCTCCTGCTCCATCAGGGCGAGCCGCTGATCGACGGCGCGGTCGGTCCGCGAGATCGTGGACAGGCTGACCGCGCCGCCGTACGTGCGCACGAGCACCCCGTCGGCACTCAGCTGGTCGAGGTCACGCCGCACGGTGTCGATGGAGACCCCGAACCGCTCGGCCAGCTCGCCGACCGTGACCTGACCGGTGTCGGCGACGTACGCGGCCAGCTGAGCCTTGCGTCCGGCGGGCAGATGCCGCTGCCGCTCGTCCTTGTCGACGCTCACTGCTTCCCCTTCATCAGTGCGGCAGTATGCCACAACCGTGCGAACACCACGCGCATCGCTGCGTAGAGCGGCGAAGAGCCGCAAGGGAGGGCACTGTCTCTCGGAAGGGCGCTCTTTGCTGCCCGTCTCCAGCTCAACGCCGTCTCGTCAACCCCGCACTTCTGCCGCATGACGCAACAGTATGCCGTAGTCCGCAGTTTTCTGCTGTTCTTGTCTTGTCCTCATCTGTAACACGCTGCTAACGTGGCGCCAACACAGCAGAGAACAGAAAGACCTCGATAGAAGGAGTTCGCCATGGCTCTCGGTGCAACCCGGCTCAAGCGAGTGATAGCGGCGGCCACCGCCGCCTCGCTGGTCGCCTTCATGGCGGCGTGCGGTTCAGGCGACTCGGAGGACGCCGGCTCGGGAGGCACCGTGACGCTGGAGTTCGCCCAGTGGTGGGGAGCCGAGCTGCCGGCCGGGGACTTCGACAAGATCATCTCCGACTTCACGGCGCAGAACCCGACCATCAAGGTCAAGCTGCTCAGCGCGCCGTACGCGTCGACCAAGCAGCAGCTGGTCACCGGCGCGGCGTCCAAGACGCTGCCCGACGTGGTCGGCCTGGACGGCGCCTGGGTCAACGACTTCGCCAAGCAGGGCGCCATCACCGACATGTCCGAGCTGATGACCGACGCGAGCTACGACGCCTCCCAGCTGGCCAGCCAGGTGCAGATCAAGGGCAAGACGTACATGATCCCGGTGGTCAACTTCGTCTACCCGCTGTTCGTCAACAAGGACCTGCTCACCAAGGCCGGCGTCAGCAAGGTGCCCACCACCCGCACCGAGTTCCTGGACGCGGCCAAGAAGATCAGCGCCACCGGCGGCAACGTCAAGGGCTGGGCGCTCCCGCTCGACACCGCCGTCCCCAACGGCATCCAGAACGACGTCATGTCCTGGCTCTGGGCCTCCGGCGGCAGCATGCTGGCCGACGGCAAGCCGGCCCTGACCAGCCCGCAGGTCAAGAGCACGGTGGAGTACGTCAAGAGCCTGAACGACGCCGGTGTCATCGCCCCCGGCTCGCTCACCATGAAGGAACAGGACAAGGTCGAGAAGTTCACCAACGGCCAGGTCGGCATGATGATCGACTCGCTCGCGCACATCAACCTGATCAAGAAGAACAAGCCGGACCTCAAGTTCGAGGTGGCGGCTCTGCCGGCCGAGGACGGCTACACCGGCAAGCGCGGCATCCCGTACGCGTCCTGGGGGATCGGTATCTCGAACTCCACCAAGCACAAGGCCGAGGCGTTCAAGCTGGTCTCGTACCTGATGAGCCAGGAGACCAACGCGAAGCTGAGCACCATCGCGAACGGCTTCCCCGGCAACAAGAACGCCAAGCCCGACTTCGGCACCAGTGACCCGATGTTCAAGACCGCCTTCGACATCTACCAGCAGGGCTACCCGGCCAACGAGTTCGTCGGCCTGCCCAAGTCCGAGGACCTGATGCGCAGCTTCGACGAGCAGTTGCAGCTCGTGCTCACCGGCAAGGCGAGTGTCGACGACGCCCTCGCCAAGTCGCAGGAGTCCTGGTCGTCGGTGATCGAGTAGCTCGCCCGGATGCCGCGCCGGGACCGGCGCGGCATCCGATCAAGGAGACAGCCATGACATTGACCGCACCGGAAACCGCGGCGCCGGCCGAGCCGGCCGCCCCGGGCCGGCCCCGCTCTTCCTTGACCCGGCGACTGGTCCCGTACGGCTATCTGTCCCCCACGGTGCTGCTGATCGTGGTCCTGATGGTGGTCCCCATCGTCATGGTGATCGGCTACTCGTTCCGGGACAACGTGATCGTGCAGGACAACTCGGTGTTCGCCGGGCTGGTCAACTACACCAAGGTGCTCACCGACCCGGACTTCCTGGTCGCGATGAAGAACACCGCGATCTTCATCTCGGTCAGCACCGCGGCTCACCTGGTGCTGGGTCTGGCCTTCGCGATGATGCTCAACACCAACCTGCTCAGCGGGGTCACCAAGGCGGTCTTCCGGATCGTCTACATCCTGCCCTGGCTGTTCACCATCGCGGTGATCGCCGTCATCTGGCGGCTGCTGCTCGACCCGTCCGGCGTGGTCAACTACGTGCTCCAGACGCTGGGCTTCGTGCACGAGGGCGTGGACTGGCTGGGCAGCCCGACCACGGCGCTGTGGGCGGTGACCTTCGCCAACATCTGGTCCGGCTACCCGTTCTTCATGATCAGCCTGCTGGCCGGGCTGCAGGGTATCTCCGCCGACCTGTACGAGGCGGCCGCCGTGGACGGCACCAACTGGCTCCAGCGCTTCGTGCACGTGACGCTGCCCCAGCTGCGGCCGGTGATCATCAGCATGGCCGTGCTGGACCTGATCTGGACCTCCCAGCAGTTCGCGCTGATCTGGATGATGACCGGTGGCGGGCCGCTGAACAGCACCGAGATGCTCAGCACCTACACCTACAAGCAGGCCTTCAGCGAGTACGAGTTCGCGACCGCGTCGGCCGCCGCCGTGGTCGTCCTGCTCATCACGATGGTGCTGGCCTTCTTCTACGTACGCTCGCAAAGGGAGCGGTGAGGCTGATGGCCACCGTCAAGACCCGGCGCACCCTCGCGAAGGCCGGTGTCGTCACCGGGCTCGTCATCGGCGCGCTCTTCGCCGGCCTGCCGGTCCTGTGGATGCTCTCCACCTCGTTCAAGAGCAACGGGGACGTCTTCCAGAACCCGCCGAAGCTCATCACCGACAGCTTCTCGTTCGACGCCTACCGGGAGATCCTGGGCAACGGCGCCCAGCTGCGGTTCTTCCTCAACAGCTACATCGTCGCCCTGGCCGTGACCGCCCTGACCCTGCTGGTCGCGCTGCTGGCCGGGTACGCGTTCAGCCGCTTCACGTTCCCGCTGCAGAAGACCATCAACGCGGTGATCGTCAGCGTCCAGGCGGTGCCGCCGATCACGCTCGTCATCCCGTACTTCGGGCTGGTCGTGGCGCTCGGGCTCTACAACACCTATCCCGGCCTGATCCTCACCCACATGGTGTTCACCCTGCCGTACGCGATCATCATGATCACCGCGTACCTGAACACGCTGCCGCGGGAGCTGGACGAGTCCGTCAAGGTCGACGGCGGCACGAGCTGGACCGCACTGTGGCGGATCCTCGTGCCGGTCTCGGTGCCCGGTCTCATCGCGGTCGGGGTCTACACGTTCATGATCTCGTGGAACGAGTATCTGTTCGCGCTCACGCTGACCCGCACCGACGACATGCGCACGGTGCCCATCGGCATCCAGCTGCTCATGGGCCAGCACTCGTACGAGTGGAACCAGATGATGGCGATGAGCATCCTCGGGTCCGTCCCCGTGCTGGTCCTCTTCCTGCTCTTCCAGCGGCGCTTCATCGGCGGCCTCACCGCCGGCGCCGTAAAAGCCTGACACCCCCTCTCGCAATGCCAAAGGAGATACACCGGACATGCTGACGACCGGCAAGGCGATCCTGGACGTCGCCAACGAGCACAGCTTCGCCGTGCCCGCCTTCAACATCAGCGACTGGGCGATGTTCCAGGGGATCGTGGAGATCAGCGAGGAGACCGACGCGCCGCTGATCGTGGCGATCCACCCCGACGAGGTGAAGCACATCGGCCGCGAGATGATCACCGGCATCATCCAGCGGTCGCACCACGCGAGCGTGCCGATCGCCATCCACTGGGACCACGGCGGCACCTACGAGCAGATCCTGCAGGCGGCCCAGTACGGCTTCACCTCCGTGATGATCGACGGCTCGCTGCTGCCGTTCGACGAGAACGTCGCGCTCACCCGCAAGGTCACCGAGTCGGCCCACGCCCTGGGCCTGTCGGTGGAGGGCGAGCTCGGCACGATCGGCGCGAACGACAGCTACGCCGAGGCGGGCGCCGCCACCATCATCTACACCGACCCCGACGACGCGGTCACCTTCGTCGAGCAGACCGGCGTGGACAGCCTCGCCATCGCCATCGGCACGTACCACGGCTTCTTCCCGGCCCACCTGAAGCCGGAGCTGAAGCTGGACCTGCTCAAGGAGATCAAGGGCCGGGTCGGGATCCCGCTGGTGCTGCACGGCGGCTCCAACAATCCCGACGACGAGATCGCCGAGGCCGCCCGGACCGGCATCAACAAGATCAATATCTCCACCGACATCAAGGTCGCCTACCACAACAAGATGCGCGAGGTGCTGGGCAACGACCCGAAGGTGCGCGAGCCCAACGCCATCCAGCCCGCGTGCATCGACGCCATGAAGGTCGTCGCCGCCCAGAAGATCGAGCTGTTCGGCGCCGCCGGCAAGGGCTCCCTCTACTGAGATGGCCGACGCCTCCTGTGTGGTCCTGGGCCTCGGCGGCTGCGTCGACTACGAGCTGAAGCTGACCGCCGATGCCCTGGAACAGCTCGTTGCCGAGCACGGCATCACCGCCGGGGACCTGACGCCGCCCGCGGTGGTGAGCAGCGTTCGGGACCTCGTGGTGTCGATCCTCGGTTACGTGGCCCGGGGCGGGGGCGGCGAACACTACGTCGCCTCCGCCCCGGCGCTCGAGAGCTTCGCCGCCCGGTTCCCGTACCGGCCGGCGCTGGGCGGGACGTCGGTGCGGGCCGGGATCCTGATGAGCCGGCTGGGCGTGCCGTCGACGCTGCACCTGGTCAGCGTCAACGACACGGTACGGCGGCTGCTGCCCCCGGACACTGAGTACGTCTCCAGCGGCACCGAGGACACCTTCTACCCGCACCTGATCGTCCAGTACGACCGGGGCCTGCGGATCCGCACCGGCGATCTGGACATCACCGCGCCGTTCCCGAACCGGCTGATCTACGTCAACGACCCGGCCAACGGCGCCATGCTGCTCACCGGCGACCTGGGGGACCGGCTGGGCCAGGCGGAGGTGTTCCTGATCTCGGGGTTCAACGCCATGCGTTCCGCGGCCGAGCTCGATCGGCGGCTCGCCGAACTGCGCGCGCACATGCGGCAGCTGCCGCCGGCGGCGGTGACCTACTTCGAGGACGCGGCGTATCACGAGCCGGCGTTCAGCCGCCGGGTCCGCGACGCGTTGCTCGACCGGATCGACGTGTACGGGCTGAACGAGGACGAGCTGCAGGCGTACCTCGGGCACTCCGTCGACCTGCTCTCGGCGCCGTCGGTGGCGGACGCCCTGACCGCGGTGCACGCGCTCATCCCGGTGCCGGCGCTGGTGCTGCACACCAAGTACTGGGCCCTGGTCCTCGGTTCCGGTGCCGAGGCCTATGCGAAAGCCCTCGACACCGGCACCCTCATGGCCGCCACCCGCTACTGCCACGGCGACGACTTCACCGACGAGGACGTCGACCGCCTGCGCCGGCAACCGCGGCGGCGCGAGTCGGTGGCCTTCGCCGCCGAGCTGGGCGAGCGGATGGGCGACGTGGTCCACTGTGTACCCGGCTTCGCGCTGGACGTCGGGAACCCCACCACCGTCGGGCTCGGCGACACGTTCGTCGGTGGCTTCCTCGCCGCGGTCGCCCGGAGGGAGTTCCGATGACCGTCCAGGCCCTGCCGGCCAACCAACCCGAGACGTTCTACCGCGGCGCCGGGCGGATCGCCGAGTTCCGCAACGGGCCCGCGCTGCCGGATCGGCCCGAGGACTGGGTGGCCTCGGTGACCACGCGCTTCGGGCTGGCCCCGTCCGGCCTGTCCTGCCTGCCCGACGGCCGGGTGCTCGCCGAGGCGATCGAGGCCGACCGGCGCCACTGGCTCGGGCCGGACCGGGCCGACCCCGGGATCCTGGTGAAGCTGCTGGACGCGGGACAGCGGCTGCCGTTGCACGTGCACCCGGACCGCCGTTTCGCGGACGCGCATCTCGCCTCGCCGTACGGGAAGACCGAAGCCTGGGTGATCGTCTCGGCCCGCCCGGGCGCGTATGTCCATCTCGGCTTCGCCCGCGACGTGGCGGCCGAGGAGCTGGCCGGCTGGGTGACCACGCAGCGGACCGGGCCGATGCTGGCGGCCACCAACCGGATCCCGGTGGCGGCCGGCGACGCCGTGCTGTGTCCCGCCGGTCTGCCGCACGCGATCGGCGACGGCATCCTGCTGGTCGAGATCCAGGAACCGACCGACTTCTCGGTGCTGCTGGAGTACAAGGACTTCGGCCTGTCCGACGGGCACCTGGGACTCGGCTACGAGCAGGCGTTGCAGTGCGTGGACCGCGGTGCGTGGACGCCGGCACGCCTCGACACGCTGCGGGGCGGGCGGCGGCTGCTGCCCGAGGCCGCGGACGAGTTCTTCTCCGCTCGCCGCTTGCGCGGCGGTGACCGCCTGGACCAGGGCTTCAGCGTGCTGGTGGTGGTGGGCGGCGAGGGCCGGCTGACCGGTGAGAAGGACGATCTGTCGCTGCGGCGGGGGGACACGCTGCTGGTGCCGTACGCCGCCGGTCCGCTCCGGGTGGACGGTCAGGTCGAGGTGATCAGGCTGGCGCCCGGCTCACCGTCACGCGCGTAGCGATGGGTGCGCAGGATCGCCCAGCCGACCAGCGCCGCCGACACGGCGGTCAGCGTGAGGCCGGCGATGGTGGCCGCCTGCTCGAACTGGGCGGTCTGCCGGGCGGACCAGGCCGAGGCGGCGATGGTGCCGGTGACCGCCGTGGCGAGGATGGTGCCGGTGATCGCGATGCCGGCCCCGGAGGTGACCTCGGAAGCGGTGTCGACCAGGGCCGCGCCGATCGTGGTCCGGTCCTTCGGCAGTCCCCGCAGCACGTTGACGCCGGCGACCACGCCGACCACGCGCATTCCGGCCGCCACCAGCACCAGGGCGACTGCGATCCACGCGTACCCGAAGGTGCCCAGCAGGCCGTAGACGCCGAGCCCGGCCACCACCGCCGTGGCGCTGAGCCACGCGGCCCGTTCCAGGCCGACCCGCCGCACGAACGGATCGACGAACGCGCCTCCCGCCACCAGCACGACGACCTGGGGCAGCATCCCGACGGCGGCCATCGCGGGTGACCACCCCCGGTCGAGCTGCAGCTGCAGCGTCACCAGGTAGCCGAGACCGGCGGTCGCCAGCCCGGCCGCCGCTTTGTAGGCCAGGCCGCCGGCGACCAGGGGATGGGCCACGAGCCGCAGGTCGAGCAGCGGATGCCGCGCCGAACGCTCGCGCAGCACGAAGAGCGTCCCGCCCGCGACGGCTGCCGCGGTGGCCGTCCACGGCGCCCACGAGCCGCTGCCCTCGTCGACGAACAGCGTCGGTGCGACCAGCGCGAGCACGATCGTCGCGGTGCCGAGCACCGCCCCGAGGACGTCCATCGGGTCACGACGGAGATCGGACGGCTCGTCGGCGGCGATGCCGGTGCGCACGCCGACGACCGCCAGTGCGGCGATGGGCACGTTGACCAGCAGCAGCACCTGCCACGGGGCGATCGCCAGCACCAGGCCGCCGGCCGTCGGGCCGATCGCCAGCCCGATCAGCCCCACGGTCGAGATGAGGGTCATCGCCCGAACCCGCAGGCTGTCCCGCTCGAACAGCCGGAAGGCCAGCGCCATGGATCCGGGTGTCGTCATCGCGGCCGCGACGCCCATCAGCCCTCGCACGACGATCAGCTGCTCCGCCGTGGTGACGAACGCGGTGGCCAGGCTGGCGGCGCCGAGCAGCAGCAGGCCGAGGAGCATGATCCGCCGGCGGCCGAACCGGTCGGCTGTCGCGCCGAACAGCAGCATCAGCCCGCCGAACACCACCGCGTAGGCACCGGTCACCCACTGCAGCGCGACGGTCGAGGCGTGCAGCTCGCGGCCGATGGTGGGCAGCGCGACGTTCAGGATCGAGTTGTCCAGCATCTCGAACAGGAACACCGCGGACAGCCCGGCGAGGGCCACGCGGGCCTCCCGCAGGGAACGGGGTGCGGGTGCTGTGATCGTCATGCCGGAACCTTAACGCTAACCGTTAGTGTTTTGCAACGGTTAGCGTTTCGCTGGTAGGCTGGGGTCGTGACCGAGCAGCCCGGACGACGCGAACGCAAGAAGGCCGCCACCCGCAAAGCCATCGCCGATACGGCGCTGCGCATGTTCCTGGAGCGCGGCTACGACGCGGTGGGGATCCGAGAGATCGCGGCGGCGGCCGATGTGGCCATCACGACGCTCTTCGCGCACTTCCCGTCCAAGGAGGCGCTGCTCTTCGACGAGGACCCCCAGCGGGAGCAGCGGCTCATCCGGGCGGTGACCGACCGTGAGCCGGGCCGGTCGGTCCCCGACGCGCTGCGCCGGCACCTGCACGAGGCCGTCCGGGAGCTGGCCACGCCCGGCTCGATGGCCTTCTGGCAGCTCGTCGACAGCTCACCCGCCCTGCGGGAGTACGCGACGACGATGTGGTTGCGCCACGAGGCCGCGCTGGCCACCGCGCTCGCCGCCGACCTCGGCCGGCCGGAGCCGTCGACGCTGTGCCGGGCGTTCGCCCGCTTCGTGCTCGGGGTGCATCCGCTGGCGCGGGAGGCGGCGGATCCGGCGGCCGCGGTCGACGAGATCTTCGACCTGATCACCCCGGGCTGGGACGCCGCGGTCGCCGCCGGGCCCCGCGCCCACGCCCGCGTCACTGCTGCCGACGCTGAGCCGGCCCGAGAGGCCTGAGCTCAGGGTTCTCAGCGCTGACCGTGACCCGGCCGGCGCCTCCGGATCATCGGTGCCGGCGGCCGAGCGGCCGGCCGGCCGATGCCGCGGTGGACGGCAGTACGGTCAGCCCGAGTGCGGCCATGACCGCCGCACCGAGCAGTCCTCGGGGGTCGCCGCGCTCGCCGCCGCCTTCACCTTCGTGAACGTCGGCTCCGGGCCGGGCGCCGTGCCGGGCCGGGCGTCGTGCCGGGCCGGGCGCCGGATCCGCGTCGGACGCCGTGCCGGGCGCGGGGCGCCGTGCCGCGCGCCGGCCGCTGCCGAGGCCTCACCCGGCCGGCTCGCCCTGGTCGACCACCGCGGCCCGCAGCCCCGGAAGTTCACCATCGACAAAGCGCCCGACGGCTTCTTCGCCCAGAACCCGCCGGCTTCTTCGCCCAGAACGACGACGAGGGTGGCCTGACCATCGCACCCGTCGCGGCCCAGCGTCCCGGCCCGGCGTCGATCCCTCGCAGGATCCGATGTACGACCCGCCTGACCTGACTGCCGTCCCGCACTCGGTCGGCTCGACCCGGCCGCTCGTCATGTCGGTGTCGCCCGAGGTGTACGCCACCGTCCAGGTCGACGTCCCGCTGAGCCGCGAGCTCGGCGCCGGGCTGCACGTGCACCGGGAGGCCATCGAGCGCGCCGCGGGAAAGGGCGACTGACCCCCCCCGCACGCCCGAGCCCGCAGGCTCACCGGATGTCTCACACTGTCGCGGTCACCTTCGGTTGCGCCGTTGCGTCGTCGATCGCCGGGCTGGTGGTGCGGCGGGCACGCAGGCCGCTGATCAGGCACAGCGCGACGCCGAGGGTGACCCAGGCGGCCAGCACGACGACCGGCCGGGTGGTGCTGTGGCCGTCGAAGAAGGCGGTCGAGCGCAGCAGTTGGCCGCCGGCACCGGGCGGGAGCAGCTGGCCGAGGGCGCCGGACCAGCCGGGCAGCATCTCCGGGGCGGTCGCGGTGCCGGAGAGCGGGTTGCCGACGAGCATCATGGTGGCGGCCCCGAGACCCAGTCCGGCCGCGCCGAGCAGCGACTCCAGCCCGAGGACGGTCAAGGCGGTGGCCGCGACGGTCAGGCCGATGGCGCCCGCGTTGGCCAGGTAGGCGCCGTCCAGCGAGCCGAGCCAGAACTGCAGGATCGCCGCCATGGCGAGGCCGCCGGTGACCGCGAAGGCGAGCGCGCCGATGACCCGGCGGCCGGTGCCCCGTACCAGGGTGGTGAGCAGCGCCGCGGCGAGCAGCCCGCCGATGACCAGCGGCAGGGCGCCGGCCGTCAGCCCGGCGCCGCGCGGGTCGTCGGCGGGCAGCGCGACGATGTCGCGGACGGCCACCGCGGGGGTCTGTCCCTGGGCCCGCGCCTGGGCGAGCGCGGTGGCGACGCCCTGCAGGGCCTGGGCGACCGGGGCGCTGGCGGCGGAAGCGGTGATGACCTGCGGGGTGCCGGTGCTCACGTCGATGGCGCCGTAGACCTCGCGGTCGCGGATGAGCCGATCGGCCGCGGCCGTGGTGTCGACCCGGGTGATCTCGAAGGCGTCCGGGAGGCGTTGGTCGAGGGCGGCGCTGACCTGACCGGCGGCGGCGCCGGACCCGACGACGGCGATGGGCACGTCGTGCACCGAGGATCGCACCGACGGCCAGGCGAAGGCGGTCAGCAGCACGCTGATGATCAGGGTCAGCAGGGCGACCGCCCCGGCCACCCGGGCCCACGGTGACGGTGTCGAGGTGTCTGCTGCTGAGAAGGCCTGTGGGGCCATGTCAACTCCTTAAGAGAACGGTTGTTCGCTTTTTATCGTGCGCGCCGCGCGCCTCCTTGTCAAGAATGAACGTTCGCTTTACTGTCGGTTCATGCCTCGCGTCTCCGAGCAGTACCGCACCAACCGCCGCGCCGAGATCCTCGTCGCGGCGGCCCGGCTCTTCGCCACCAACGGCTTCCACAACACGTCGATGGCCGACATCATCGGCGCGTCCGGGTTGTCGGCCGGCGCGGTCTACCGGTACTTCCGGAGCAAGGAAGAGCTCATCGGTGCCGTGGCCGAGCAGGCGCTGTCGGCCGCCGACGAGGTCTTCGCACAGCTGCTCGCCGACGGAGCTACGCCGTCGCCCGGCGATGTCCTGACCGCGATCATCGAGGCGGTCAACGGCCGGATAGCCGACGACCCGGTCACCGGCGTGGACTTCACCCGGATCGGCGTGCAGGTGTGGGCGGAGGCGCTGCGCAGCCCGGAGCTCGCCACCCGCGCCGGCGAGGTGTACCGGCGGCTGCGCGGGCACTTCGCCGAGGTCGCCCGCCGCTGGCAGGCGGCGGGACAGCTCGGCACCGATGCCGTGCCGCAGCAGGTCGGCGCGGCCATGCTCAGCCTGGTGCAGGGCTTCGTGCTGCAACGCCTCCTGGTCGCGGACACCGACACCGCCGGGTACGTGGCCGGCGTACGGGCCCTGCTGGCCTCGACGGTGTCCGTTCCGGAGGGCTGACCGCGCGCCGGTCACTGGCCGGATCCTTGCGGTCGATGTCATGGTGGCCCCATGAATCATCGGGTCGTGGTGCTCGTGCTGGAGGGCGCCAAGCCGCTCGACGTCGGCATTCCCGCGCAGGTGTTCGCCAACCGGCCGACGATGCCGTACCAGGTGTTCGTGTGCGGGGCCGCGCCCGGACCGGTGGCCGGCGGGGACGGGCTGTCGTACCACGTGGCCGAGGGGATCGAGGCCTTCGCGCACGCGGACACGATCTTCATCCCGGGTTACCGGCAGCCCGCCACCACCGAACCGCCGGAAGCGGTCGTCGCGGCGCTGCAGGCCGCCCACCGGCGCGGCACCCGGCTCGCGGCGATCTCCACGGGCGCGTTCGCGCTCGCGGCGACCGGCCTGCTGGACGGCAAACGGGCGACCACCCACTGGCACTACACCCGGGCCCTCGCGGAGAAACACCCCCAGGTACGGGTCGACGAGAACGTCCTGTTCGTGGACGAGGGTGACGTGCTGACCTCGGCCGGCGCGGCGTCCGGCATCGACCTGTGCCTGCACCTGGTACGCCGCGACCACGGCGTCGGACTGTCCAACATCGTGGCCCGGCGGCTGGTGGCGGCGCCGTACCGCAGCGGCGGCCAGGCCCAGTACGTGCCCCGCAGCGTCCCCGAACCGCTCGGCGACGTCTTCGCCGGCACCCGCGAGTGGGCGCTGGCCCGGCTGGACGAGCCGCTCACCCTGGAAGCGCTGGCCCGCAACGCCCGGGTGTCGGCGCGCACCTTCTCCCGGCGGTTCGTGGAGGACACCGGCTACACGCCGATGCAGTGGGTGCTGCGGGCCCGCGTCGACCTCGCCCGCGAGCTGCTCGAGGTCACCGGCCTCGGCGTGGAGCAGATCGCCGCCCGGGTCGGTCTCGGCACGGCCGCCAACCTGCGCCTGCACTTCCAGCGCATCCTCGGCACCTCCCCGACGGAGTACCGCAACACGTTCTCGTCCTGATCTTGATGGCGGGATCCTTGCGCATGGTGGCTCCTCAGCCACTGTCGCCGCCCCGGCGGGTCCTCGACGATGAATCCATGACTCGCATCGCCGTCAACGGCTTCGGACGCATCGGACGTAACACCCTGCGGGCCCTGCTGCAGCGCGACAGCAAGCTCGAGGTGGTGGCGATCAACGACCTCGCCGCCCCGGAGACCCTCGCCCACCTGCTCCGATACGACAGCGCGCTGGGCCGTCTCGGCCGCCCGGTCGAGCTCGACGGCACCGATCTCACGGTCGACGGCCACCGCATCCGGTTGTCCGCCGAACGCGAGCCGGCCGCCCTGCCCTGGGCCGACCTCGACGTCGACATCGTGCTGGAGTCGACCGGCCGCTTCACCGCGGCCAAGGCGGCCCGGGCCCACCTCGACGCCGGGGCGCGACGGGTGCTGGTGAGCGCGCCCTCCGACGGGGCCGACGTCACCCTCGCCTTCGGCGTGAACACCGGTGCGTACGACCCGGATCGTCATCTGATCGTCTCCAACGCGTCCTGCACCACCAACGCGCTGGCCCCGCTGGCGTCGGTGCTGGACGACCTGGCCGTCATCGAGCACGGCTTCATGACGACCGTGCACGCGTACACGCAGGAGCAGAACCTGCAGGACGGGCCGCACCGCGATCTGCGCCGGGCCCGGGCGGCGGCGGTGAACATCGCCCCCACGACGACCGGTGCGGCGAAGGCGATCGGCAAGGTGCTGCCCCGGCTGGACGGCAAGCTCACCGGTGACTCGATCCGGGTGCCGGTGCCGGTGGGCTCGCTGGTGGAGCTCAACACCACGGTCGAGCGGGCGGTGAGCCGCAACGAGGTGCTGGCGGCCTACCGGGCCGCGGCCGGCGGCGCCCTGCACGGCGTCCTGGAGTACACCGACGACCCGCTGGTCTCCAGCGACATCACCGGCAATCCGGCCTCGGCGGTCTTCGACGCCGCCCTGACCCGCGTGGACGGCCGGCACGTCAAGGTGGTGGCCTGGTACGACAACGAGTGGGGTTTCGCCAACCGCGTCATCGACACGCTCGAGCTGATGGCTGGGGCGTCCCGCTGACACAGGTCCCCCGGGTGTTCACCACAACCGATCGCGACTTCGGTGACCGCCGGCGCCGGCCCGCCCGGTGGCGAGCCGCGCACCACCAGGACGGGGCTTGCGGCACGTTCCTACACTCCCTCCTTTGTGGACCGACTCGGTCGGTCCCACGGGGGACGAAAGGAAGTTCAGATGAACCGCAGCATCCGCCGCACGCTCGTGGCGGCTCTCCTCGGCGCGACCACCGCGCTGACCGGCGTCAGTGCGGCCGTGGCCGCACCGGCCGCCCGCACCGCGCCGCTGGCCATCACCGCCACCGACCTGGTCTACGGCCAACCCGATCTCTCCGGCATGCGCACCGGCACCACCACGGTCAGCATCACCAACCGTAGCGGCGCCACCATCGCGGCGCCGCTGCTGACCCTGCCCTACTCGGGTCTGCTGAACATCGACCACGGCGCCCTGACCGGGTGCCCGCGGGCCCAGCTGGCCGGGGACACGTTCCGTTGCTGGGCCGACCCGCTGGCGCCGGGCGAGACCCGGGACTTCGAGATCGGCTGGCTGACCCGCGAGCGCGGCCCGGGCGCCACAGTCACGACCAAGGTCGAGGTGGCCCGCGAGCCCGGTGGTGCGCCGGTTCCGCGTACCGCGGCCAGGACCAGCTGGCGGGTGTCGTTCGCGCCGCTCACCGGCACCTTCGACATCACGGCCACCGAGCTGCGGCTCGCCCGGGAGGCCGACGGCGTGTGGCGCGGCACCGTAGGGGTCACGGTGACCAACATCAGTGCCGAGCCGGTGCCGTACCCGGTGGTGCGTTTCTTCACCCCCAGTGAGGAGACGCAGGCCTGGACCGACTGCGTGTCGGTGCTGGCCGGACCGGAGGTCCCGGCCTGCCTGCTCGCCCCGCTGGCCGCGGGGGAGACCCGTCAGGTGTCGCTGGTCTGGGCGTCGCCGTGGGGCCAGCCGGGAGTCGACCCGACCGTGCGCGTCGACGCGGCCCCGGACGCGACCGGCACCGCCGTCATCGAGGGCACCGGCGCGGGCACCGAGGTCCGCGTCGTCCCGGTGAGCTGACCGGCCGGCCGGGTGGTCCTGTCCGGCGGGACGGGACCACCCGGTCGTGGCTAGGCCGCGGGGGCCGGCGGGGGTGCGGCGCAGGTGGCACCTCTGGGCGGCAGCACGAGATCGATCAGATACCGGTCGACCACCGCCCCGGTGCACGGCGTCGTCCGGTACGCACCGTGGCCCCAGCCCTCGTAGGTGACCAGCCGGCCGTGCCGGCCCAGCTGCGCGGCGACGTGGGTGGCCCATTCGTAGCCGGTGCGCGGATCGTGCCGGGCGTTGAGCAGCAGCAGCGGGGTCCTGGTGTGGACCCGCGGCACGTGGATCGGGTTGCGGACCGGCGTCGGCCAGCCCAGGCACGTCCCCACGGCGAGCAGGCCCGCGCCGTAGCGCACGTCGGGTGCCGCGGCCGCGGCCGTCCTGACCAGATCGGCGTACTCGGCGTAGTCGCGCACCGGCATCGGCCAGTCGTTGCAGAACACGGCGGTGCTGATCGGCGGGATGGCGGCCGGCACCGGGGTGCCGGCGGACAGCGACTGCACCGCCCCGGCGAAGCCGGGCCAGTCCGGCCGGGCCAGCGCGCCGATCGGGATCGCGGCGATGTCGAAGCCGGTGTACGGCGCGTACTCGCCGCGGTCGGCCCGGGCCAGCACGTCGGCCCAGATCCCGCGTACGTCCTTGCCGTGCAGCACGCACGCGGTGCTCGCGTCACACCACGCGACGAACTCGTCGAACGAGTCCTGCGCCGCGATCGCGGAGGTACGCACGAATTCCCGTACGCCGAGGCTGTGGTCGAACACGCTCTCCAGCACGACGGCCCGGACCCGGCCGGGGTACCGCTCGGCGTACTGCGTGCCGAGCAGGGTGCCGTACGAGCTGCCGTGGAAGGTCAGCTTCGGCTCGCCCAGCGCACGGCGCAGCGCCTCCAGGTCGCGCACAGTGCTGAGCGTGTCCGCGTGGTCGAACACCGGGCTGGTCGGGCGGCAGGCGTCCCACAGCGCCCGGTTGTAGGCGGTCAACGCGTCGAAGTCGCGCTGACCGGTCAGCAGCATCGGCGGCGTGGGGACGGTGGGGTCGGGAGCGCAGCTCGGTGCACCGCTGCGGGCCACGCCACGCGGGTCGAAGCTCACGGTGTCGAACTTGTCGAGGATCTCCGGGCTGAACCGGTTGCCCTGGCGGATCCGGTTCACCCCGGAGTCACCCGGGCCGCCGGGGCCGAAAACGAGCGTGCCGGCCCGCTGCTCGGCCACGCGGGCCGGGCGGCGGGCCACCCACAGGTCGAATGTCGCCCCGTGGGGTTGCGCCCAGTCGACCGGCAGGCGCAGCGTCGCGCACCGTACCGGATCGTCCGGCTTGAGCGGCAGCTCCTTGATGTCGTCCGGGCAGGTCTGCCAGGCGAGCGCCGGTGCCGGTCGCCCGGCCGCGGCCGGGGGAGCGAGCGCGAACACGGCGGCCATGGTGACGGCGGCGGTGCCGGCCAGGACTCGTACGGTGATACTGCGGGTCATCGCACTTCCCTTCGACGAACCCACAGCATCGACGCGTGGCGACAGCGGCCGGTATCCGGAAACACCCTGAGACAGCCCTGAACCGTCCTCAGTCGAGGCAGAACTCGTTGCCCTCGGGATCGGCCATCACGATGAAGCCGGAACTCATCGGGGGCTCGGGCTCGGAGCGGCTCACCCGTTGGGCGCCGAGCGCGACGAGCCGGTCGCACTCGGCCTCCAGCGCCGCCATCCGCTCCTCGCCCTGCAGCCCCGGGGCGGCCCGGACGTCGAGATGGACGCGGTTCTTGGCGACCTTGTCCTCGGGCACCTGCTGGAAGAACAGCCGCGGCCCGCGCCCCTGCGGGTCCTCGATGGCCGACCGCGTGTTGCGCTCCTCCTTCGGCACGCCGACCCGCTCGAGGAACTCCTCCCAGGCCGCCAGCGGGTCGGCGCCGTCGGGCAGCTCGACGCCGGGCGGGCCGGGGTGGACGTAGCCGAGCGCGTCGCGCCAGAAGGAGGACAGCGCCGCCGGGTCGTGCGCGTCGAAGGTCACCTGGATCTCGCGGCTCATCGGGTAGCTCCGTTCTCGGTGGTTGTCGTGCATACAGGTCGCGCAGCAGGCCGACCTCGGACAGATGCCACCACCCTGCCACCCATGGCGGACTGGATCGGTCCGCTATCTCTGACAAAGTGGTGCCATGGATCCGGTGGGCGGCGGTGAGCGGGGCACGACCGAACGCGTGCTCACCCTGCTCGGCCTGCTGCAACAGCGCCAGGTCTGGACCGGCCCCGAGCTCGCCGACCGCCTCGGCGTCACGCCCCGCACGGTGCGCCGCGACGTCGAACGGCTGCGCACGCTGGGCTATCCCGTACACGCCAGCCAGGGTGTCGGCGGCGGCTACCAGCTCGGCCCCGGACAGCACCTGCCGCCCCTGCTGCTCGACGACGAGGAGGCCATCGCCACCGCCGTGTCCCTGCTCGCCGGTGCGGGCGGCGAGGTCGCGGGGGCCGGGGAAGCCGCACTGCGGGCGCTGACCAAGCTCGACCAGGTGCTGCCCCTGCGGCTGCGGCCCGACGTCCGCGCGCTCGCCGGCTCGGTGGATTCCTTCGGCGGTGGCCGTACCCCGGTCGACCCGGACGTCCTCACGACCCTGGCCCGGGCCTGCCGCGACCAGGTCGAGGCCGGCTTCGGCTACCCGTCCGGCAACGAGGTACGCCGGCGACGCGTCGAGCCGTACCGCCTGGTCGCCTCCGACCGCCGCTGGTACCTGTTCGCCTACGACCTGGACCGCGACGACTGGCGCAGCTTCCGCGCCGACCGGATGACCGAGGTGGCCGCCCGCACCTGGCACTTCCGCCCGCGCCCGGCCCCCGACGCGGCGACCCACGTGCAGGAGGGCGTGGCGAGCCGGGTCTACCGGCACCAGGCCCGGTTCCTGGTGCACGCGCCCGCCGACACCGTCCGCACGCAGATCCCGGCGTCGGCGGCCGTGGTCCGGCCGCGCGGGAGCAAACGCTGCGAGGTGCTCAGCGGGGCCGGGAGCCTGGACTTCGTCCTCATGCACATGGTCCTGCTGGGACACGACTTCGAGGTGCTCGACCCGCCGGAGCTGGTGGGACGCTGCCGCGCGCTGGCCGAACGCCTGCTCTCCGCCGCCGCGGCCGCGAAGTAGCCCTCGCTCAACGCTGCCCGAGCTCGCCGCGGAGCCGTTCCATCTTCTTGTCGAGGTTGCCGGCCACCGTCGCGGCCTCCTGCAGCTCCTCGACCAGGCCGGCCGGGATGTCGCCGCGGTACTTGTAGTGGATCTTGTGCTCGAGCCCGGCCCAGAAGTCCATCGCGGCGGTCCGGATCTGCACCTCGACCGGGACCAGCTCCACCCGGTCGGAGAGGAACACCGGGATCTCGAGGATCAGGTGCAGGCTCTGGTAGCCGTTCGGCTTCGGTTGCCGGATGTAGTCCCGGGTCCGGAGAACCTTCACATCGGGCTGCCGGGTGAGCATGTCCGCGACGCTGTAGACGTCGGAGATGAAACTGCAGGTGATCCTGACCCCGGCGATGTCCAGCAGGTGCTCACGGATGCTCGCGGGCTCCGGGCCGTACCCTTTGCGCAGCGCCTTCTCAGCGATGCTGGCCGGCGACTTGAGCCGCGACTTGACGTGCTCGATGGGATTGAAATCCTGCGTGAAGGTGAACTCCTCGCGCAGGATGCCGATCTTGGTGAGCACCTCGTCGAGGCCGAACTTGTAGGTCATCATGAACGCGGTGAGGTCACCCACCGCGGTGCCCAGCTCGGCACCCCGCTCGAAGGGATTGGCCCGCGGCTCGCGCCGCACCGGTCGCTGGGTGAGCTGGTCTGCCTCGATCATGCTTCATGGTTGCCCGCGGCCGCGTCCCGGCACATCCACCAGCCGCAGGCTTTCACCCCGGCGCCGTACACCAGCCGCGGTATGGACGGCCGGTGCCCGGGGCCCGCTACGCGCGGCTCGGCTTCCTCGAGACGAGCCGCACCATGGCCGAGGACCTCTGCCTCAGCGCGCTCAGTCCGGGACGGCCACCAGCACACCGGACGGCGGCGGCAGCTCGGTGAGTCCGGTGAATCTCCAGCCGGTCCCGGCCAGCCAACCGGCCACCTCGTCGACCTGGTAGAGGTCACCGCCGCTGATGACGAGGAACTCGCCGGCGCCGAAGCGGGCCGACGGGTGCGGTGCCCGGTCGGTGCGCCACCAGTCGACGAGCAGCAGCGTGGTCTCGGGGGCGGCGGCCGCGCGCAGGCGCCGGAACAGCTCGGTGATCCGGTCCGGGGGCAGCAGATGCACGAGGTTCGCGACCAGGATGACGTCGTGCCCGGCCGGCAACGGCGACGCGAAGATGTCGGCGCCGACCGCGGTCAGGCGGGGGACCGCCTGACCGGCGACCGCCGCGGCCACCTCGGGCAGGTCGATCAGGGTGACGCTCAGATTCTCGTACGCGGACAGAATCGGCCTGGCGAACGTGCCGTAGCCGCCGCCCACGTCGAGCAACCGCCGGTGCCGGCCGAAGTCGTACGCGAGGGCCAGATCGGCCGCGGTCTCGGCCGTGACGAGTGCGACCGTCGACTCGTACGCCTCGGTCTGGGCCTCGTCGAGCACCGGCCGCACGCCGCGCCGGGTGCGGAACGCCTCGATCGCGTTGCCCCAGGCCGGATAGCTCACCGTCGCCCAGTAGCGGGCCATCGGCCGCAGGTCGGCCGGGCCGCGTCCGGTCAGGAACGCCTCGGCGTCCGGCGCGGTGCGGAAGGCGGCCCCGGCCCGCTCCAGCAGGCCGGCATCGGCGAGCAGGTCGGCCATCGCCCGTGCGCTGCGTTCCGGGATGTCGCAGCGTTCGGCCAGCTGGGCCGGGGTGGCGGGCTCGGGCCCGGCCGCGGCGAACAGGCCGGTCTCCACGGCCGCGAACAGCGTCTGGGAGACCATGTAGCCGCAGTACAGATCGATGATGCGCGCCGGGCCGGGCGGACCGTCCGGCGACTCGAACACTCGGGACATCGCGGCACCTCCTCGCGTTCCGTCCACATTGTCGCCCACCGGTGAGATCCCGTGGGGGCGCTTCGCGGGGGGAAGAAGCCCGGCCCGGGACGGTGACGTCCCGGGCCGGAGTGGTGCGGTGCTGCTGATCAGCCGAAGTTCACGTCACTGCACCACATGTAGGCCTGGTCGAGGTGCGAGGCCTGCCAGATGACGAACAGGACGTGGTGTCCGGTGTAGCCGGAGGTGGAGATGTTGAACGTGATGTTCTGCGCCGGGGCGTACCGTCCGGTCTGCGTGATGAAGTCGAGGTTGCCCCACCCGAGGCTCTGGGTGGCCGGGTTGAACCCGTTCTTGCTCACGTAGACGCGGAAGAAGTCGGCGCCGTGGCTGGCCTGGTCGTACAGCTTGACCGAGAAGTTGTTGCCGACCCGGGTCTGCTTCCAGGCCCCGGGCGTGTTCAGGCTGTTGTTCCTGGTGAGCCCGTTGCTGCAGAGCTGGCCGTCGGGCGTACGGGCCTGGTACTGCCCGCCGAGGCCGTCCCGCAGCGCGCTCATCCAGTTCCACATGGTGTCGGAGTTGGCCTGGAAGGCCTGCCAGCACATGGGATCCTGCTGCTGCATGGCCGGATCGGTGTGGTGGCTGCCCCAGGACTGCCAGCACTGATAGGCCCGGGACGCCGGGTCGACGATGGTGCCGTGGGCCTGCGCCGCGCCGGCCCAGGGCAGCATGCCGGCCATGATGGCGAGGAGCAGGACGAGCGCCCGGAGAGGCTGGCGGACGGCTGGGGAGGATCGCCTACCGGATTGCCCGAGCTTGGGGGAACTCATGGATCATCTCCGTTCATCGACGTGAGGTGCCATATGGGAGCGCTCCCAAGTATGACATCGAGCAATATGAATTTCAATGATTGGTCAGTATTGGTGGGATTGTGTGACGAGTTGACGGCAGTCGCGGCTGTCGATGTCGGCCACCGCGGTCAGATCGACCGGCTGCACCCGCTGCAGCGTGCTCAGCACCCGGGCCGGCGGCCGGCTGACCGAGCGCGCCACGACCATGCCGGCCGCGACGGCCGGCCGGATCCCGGCCATGAGCACGACGATCAGCAGGGTCCGGGCGTAGCGGAACGTCGACTCGGCCGCGGCGGTGGCCTGGGCCGTCTCGACCTCGTCCAGCCTGCGGGTCGACCCCGCACCCCGCCCGGCGCGACAGCCCGGTCCGGCTGTCCGGAGCGGCAGGGTGGGCCGGTCTGGTCCGGCTATCCGGCCGAGGCGGCCTCGGTGAGGGCGGCGACGAGCGCAGCGGTGGCGGGCGGGTCCGGTGGCTCGCCGTAGGTGGCGGCGTGGATCCGGCGCAGCGGTACGGGCAGCGGGGTGGCGGTGATCGCCGGGTGGCGGTGGGCCCGCAGCGCCAGTCCGGGGATCGTGGTGACGCCCATTCCCGCGGCGACCAGGCTCTGCATCACCACCATGTCGTCGGTGGTGTACGCCAGGCGCGGGGTGAAACCGGCGCCTTCGCACATCTCCACCAGGTGGCTGCGGCACCGTTCGCAGCCGGCGATCCAGGGCGAACGCGCGTGGTCGGCGAGGGTTGTGCCGCCGCCGGTGGTGAGCAGGTAGAGCGGGTCGTCGAGCAGGTGGGTCAGCCGGATGCCGTCGTCCTCCGGGGCGGTGTCGTCGTACCGGAAGATCACCGCGACCTCGACCTGGCCGGTGCGCAGCTGATGCAGGGCCTCTTCCGGATGGGTGTCGGTCAGGCCGACCTCCAGGCCGGGGTGGCGCCGGGCCAGGATGCCGGCCGCCTGCGGGACCAGGGAGCTCATGACCGAGCCGAAGCCGGCCAGCCGGACCCGTCCCGTGCTCAGCCCGACCAGCGCGGAGAGCTCCGCGGTGGCCGCGTCGACCCGGCCGATGATCTCGGCTGCCCGGTCCGCGAGCAGGCGGCCGGCCGGGGTGAGCCGGATCCCGCGGCCGGCCCGCTGCACCAGCCCGGCCCCGAGCCGAGCCTCCAGCCGGGACAGCTGATGGCTGATCGCGGGCTGGGTGTAGCGCAGCTCCTTGGCGACCGCGGTCACCGAGCCGAGCCGGGCGACGGCGTCGATCACGCGTAGCTGCACCAGGGTCACCATTCATAAATTCTAGTCATGGGACGCGTCCAAAACTGGCATTGGACGTAAGGATCGGTCGGCGGCATCGTCAATCGCATCCGACGGAACGAGGAGACGGCGATGCTGACGTTCGCGATGACGGCCCTGGTGCTGATCATGCTGCCGGGCCCGGACCAGGCCCTGATGACCCGCAACGCGCTGGTCGGCGGCCGGGCCGGCGGAGTGCTGACCCTGGTCGGTGGCGTGCTGGGAGTGGGCGTGCACGCGGGCGCCGCCGCCCTCGGGTTGTCGGCGTTGCTGCTCGCCTCGGCGACGGCGTTCACCGTGCTGAAGATCGCCGGGGCGGTGTACCTGCTGTGGCTCGCGTCGCAGATGCTGTGGTCGGCGACGAGGTCACCGCGCGCGCCGGTCACCGACCAGCCGGACGTGGTGCCGGTGCGGCGGTCGGCGTACCTGCGGCAAGGTTTCCTGTCGAACGCGCTGAACCCGAAGGTGGCGCTGTTCTTCGTCACCTTCCTGCCGCAGTTCCTCACCGTCGGCGGCGGCTCGCCGCGGGCCGAGGCCCTGCTGCTGTCGGCGATCTTCGCGGGGCTCTACCTGAGCTGGTTCGGGCTCTACGTCGCCGCCGTGGACCGGCTCGGCCGCTGGCTGCGCCGACCGCGGGTCAAGGCGCGCATCGAGCAGGTCACCGGGCTCGTCCTGGCCACCGTCGCCGTCGGTCTGCTCGCCACCGGCCACTGATCCGGGACAGAGCGCACCCGTCAAGTCAACGAAAGTCTGATCCGGCCCCGGTACGCGTCAGTCGTTCCGCAGACGCGGGTACCGGGCCCGGATCGGCAGACTTCTCTGCATGACGTGGAAAATCGCTCTGTTCATCGGCCTGGTCGGCCTCCTCATGCTGGTCGTCTCCGCCTACCTCACCCGCCGCGCCCGCGCGCTGGCCGCCGGTCGCCCGATCGACGTCGAGGCCATGCGGGCGGACGTCGGGACGGCCCTCGACCGCGACGACCCCGCGACAGCCGTCCGGATCTACCGGCAGCACACCGGCGCCGGGCTGCTCCAGGCGAGCAAGGCCGTCGACCAGATCGCCCGGGACCGCCGGTGAGTGGTAGGAACTCGCCATGACCTTGGCCGTGCTGCGCCGGACGGGTTCGTGGCGACTGACCTACGAGATCCTGCTGACGGTGCTGGTCACCGCCGGCGTGACTGTCCCCCCGGCCGTCGCCGCCGTGTACCCGGCCGTGCCCTGGATCGTCGGGGTGAGCACGCCGCTGCTGGTGGTGCTGCGGCTGGTGCACCCGCTGGCCGCGTACACGGGGGCGGCCGTCATCGGGCTGTGCACCGGCGGGGAGAACAGCCTGCTGCTGGTGGTGCTCAGCGCCTCGTTCAGCTACCGCGTCGCCGACCGGCGGCAGCTCGTGGCCGGGCTGGGGGTGGCCTGGGCAGGTCTGCTGGGCGCGGTGTGGTGGTGGGAGGAGCCGCTCGACGGGACCACCGTCGTGCTGATGTCCGCCCTGTTCGTGCTGCTCGCGATCTTCCCGGCGGCGGCCGGCCGGCTGGTGCGCCGGCGGCGTACCTTGCTGGCGGCCATGCACCGCCGCAACGTGCAGCTGCACGACGAGCGGGACGAGGCGGCCCGGGCGGCCCAGGCCCGCGAGCGCACCCGCATCGCCCGCGACCTGCACGACTCCCTCGGCCACAAGCTGACCCTGATCTCGCTGTACGCCGGCCTGGCCCGCGACGAGAACTCGCAGTTGCTCCGGGAGGCGTCCGCCGCGGCCATGACCGAGCTGCGGCAGATCCTCGGCATCCTCGGCCAGGACGACACCCAGTCCCCGGCGCCCTCGCTGACCGGGCTGGACGAGCTGGCGGCGAACGCCCGCGCGGCCGGCTCCCGGGTGACGATCGTCCGGCAGGGCGAGGAGCGGCCGCTCGCCGCGCTCACCGAGCACGCGGCCTACCGGGTCATCCAGGAAGGTGTGACCAACGCGCTGCGGCACGCGCACGGCGGCGACATCGAGGTGTCGCTGCGGTACGAGTCCGACGCGCTCATCGCGGGTGTGACGAACACGGCGGGGCGGAGCGTCGCCCGGACGACATCCGGTCGCGGGCTGCTCGGCCTCACCGAGCGGGTCCGGGTGGCGGGCGGCCTGCTCTACCACGGTACGACGGCCGGCGGCGGGTTCCGGCTGGCGGCGACTCTCCCGTACCCGGAGGACCCGGCGGAGGCTCCTCGGACCGCAGCCGCGGCAGGTCCCGGGCCACCCCCGGCCGCCCGCGCCGACTTCGCCGAGCTGGTCGACCGCGACCGCCGGCGGTCGCGGTTCGTGCTGGCCGCCGCGACCCTCGCCATCGGCGGCGTCCTGGCGATCTGCGTCGCCGGGCTCTGGCTCACCACAACCCTGGGTACGGTCCCGCGTGCCACCTTCGATAGCGTCCACATCGGACAGAGCGCCACCGAGGTGCGCGCGCTGCTGCCCGACGCTGACATCGCCGGCGCGGTGGGCGGCCGGCCGGTGCCCGGCGCCACCTGCGAGGATCATCGCGCTGCCGTGCTGGAGCAGCTGGCCGTGGTGACCGGGCAGGACCTGATCTACCGGTTCTGCTTCCGCGACGGCACACTGGTCGACAAGCAGGAATTCCTGGACCAGCGGTCCTGACCAACCATGAGAGCGCCGCCGTGACCGACCTCATCCGCGTCCTGCTGGCCGACGACGACCGGCTCATCCGCACCGCCATCGACGCCATCCTGCGCACCACCGACGGCGTCGAGCTGGTCGCCCAGGCCGCCGACGGCCGCGCGGCGGTCGAGCTCACCGTGCGGCACCGGCCGGACGTCGCGCTGCTCGACATCCGGATGCCCGTGCTCGACGGGCTGGCCGCGCTGCGGGAGATCCGCCGGGTCGCGCCCGGGGTGCGCGTCGTCGTGCTGACCACCTTCGGCGAGGACGAGTACGTGGCCGAGGCGTTGCGCGCGGGCGCGGCCGGCTTCCTGCTCAAGGAGTCCGCCGTCGACGAGCTGCCCCAGGCGATCCGGGCCGCCGCGGCCGGGGCCGCCTTCCTGTCCCCGAAGGTCACCCGGCAGGTGCTCGACGGGCTGCCGGCCGCGCCCGTCGCCGCGGCCGAGGAGCTGCGCAAGGTCGCCACCCTGAGCGAGCGCGAACGCGAGGTGCTGGTGCTGCTGGCTCAGGGTCTGTCCAACGCGGAGATCGGCGCCCGGCTGTGGGTCAGCGAGGGCACGGTGAAGACCCACCTGTACCGGGTGTTCGCCAAGCTGGACTGCGACAACCGGGTGCGCGCCGCGATGCTGGCCCAGCGGACCGGCCTGCTCGGCTGACGACCCGCACCGACCGGTCGTCAGGCGTTGCGGTCGGCCGCGAAGGCGCCGTCGCCCGCGAAGACCAGCTTCGCGAAGCGGTCGCCCATGAGGCGGTGGGTGGCCGCGTCCGGGTGCAGCCGGTCCGGCAGCGGCAGCTCGGCGAAGTCGGCCTCGCCGTAGAGGTCGAGTCCGTTCAGGTGGTGCAGGTGCGGGTCGCCGGCGGCGCGTTGCGTCACGATGCGGGCCAGCTCGTCGCGGATGACCCGCAGGGTCAGCTTGCCCGCGGCGCGCTCGGCCGGATCGCCGGTGGCGACGAACTTGACCTGACCCTCGCGCAGGGCGTCGAGGTCGAAGGCGCCCGGACCGGGGGTGTCCTCGTGGATCGGGCAGTAGATCGGCGAGGCGACCAGCAGGGGAGTGTGGGGATGACCCTCCCGGATGGTGTCGAGGAAGCCGTGCACGGCCGGGATGAACGCGCGCAGCCGCAGCAGGTCGGCGTTCACCAGGTTGATGCCGATCTTGACGCTGATCAGGTCGGCCGGGGTGTCCCGCAGGGTGCGCGCGGTGAACGGGTCGAGCAGGGCGCTGCCGCCGAGACCCAGGTTGATCAGCTCCACGCCGCCCTTGGCGGCGGCCAGCGCCGGCCAGGTGGTGGACGGGCTCGCGGCGTCGGAGCCGTGGCTGATCGAGCTGCCGTGGTGCAGCCACACCGGCCGGTCGCCGCGGGCGGCCGGCGCGACCGGTGCATCGGTACGCAGCGCGACGAGCTCGGTGGCCTCGTTGTGCGGCAGCCAGATCTCGACGTCCTTGTCGGTGTCCGGCAGGCCGGTGAACGACACGGTGCCCACCGCGCCCGGCCGGTGCTCGGTGCTGCCGGTGGCCATGTCGATGGTCAGGGTGGCGCCGCCGGGGACGCTGCCCTGCCCGGCCAACCGGCCGTCGACCAGCAGGTCGTACACGCCGTGCGGGCGGGGCGGCAGGCCGGCGTAGGTGCGCCGGGTGGCCAGCGTGTCGAGCTCGACGGCTGTGGCGCGGGTGCGGAAGGTGATCCGTACGCCTGAGGGCTGCGCCTCGACCATGGCCAGCTGCGGGTCCGGGGTCTGCGCCCGGGCCCAGGCCGGCAGCCGGTGCGGCCGCAGGCCGTGCTCCGTGCGCTCCAGCTCGGCGGCACCGCGGACGAGCTCGGCGGTCAGGGGTGTGGTGATCCAGGTGTTGATGACGCCACCTCGGTTCGACGGGACAGGGGTCATTGCGCGGGCCAGTTGCGCAGCAGGGAGTCGAGGGCGTCCATGATGCGGGTCCAGGACTGCTGCGAGTCGGGGCTGCTGTGGTCGAAACCGCCGGCCAGCTCCAGGCTGAGGTAGCCGTGGAAGGTGCTGCCGATCAGCCGTACGGCATGGGTCTGGTCCGTCTCGCTCAGCTGATAGCCGCGGAGGATCGCGCGCAGCAGCTCCGCGTGCCGCGGCCCGGCGCCGGCCGCCGCGGTGGCCGGGTCGAGCCGCATGCGGGTCGCGGCATACCGGCCGGGGTGGGCGCGGGCGTAGTCGCGGTAGACGTCGCCCAGCGCGCTCAGGGCGGCCTTGCCCGCCCGGCCGGCCAGAGCCGCCGCACCGAGGTCGGCGAGCTCGTCGAGGGCCAGGAGAGCGATCCGGGTCCTGAGGTCGCGCGAGCCCTCGACGTGGGCATACAGGCTCGGCACCTTGACGTCGAACTGCCGGGCCAGCGCGGACACGGTGACCTGATCGAAGCCGACCTCGTCGGCCAGATCCGCCCCGGCCCGCACCAGACGCTCCGGCGTCACTCCCGCTCGCGACACGACCGCTCCTCTCTTCCTAAGCCCACTATGCATTTACCTAAGTGCCTTAGGCAAGGTGATTCACGGCACGAAGACGATCCGGTCGCCGGTCCGGCTCGCCCAGGCCTGCGAGACCTCGGCGAGCGGCACGGTGTGCGGCCGTACGTCGATCGCGCCGTTCGTGACCGCGGCGGCCAGCTCCGGCAGTTCCGCGAGGAAGTCGCGCGCGGGGACGGAGCCGATGCCGCTGCCGACGATCTGCAGCTTCGCTCCGCGCAGGGCCACGGACGGCACCGGGGCCGTCCCGCCGGCGACCGAGCCGATCTGGATCCAGCTCAGCGGGGCACTCCGGTCGGCCCGCGCGGTCAGCAGCGCCGTCATGGCGCGGGCGGACGGCTCGCCCCAGACGTAGTCGATGACGACGTCGACGTCCGCCGCGCGATCGACCTCGTCGAAGGTGATCGTCTCGTCCGCGCCGACGGCGGCCAGTCCGGCCAGCCGCGCGGTGTCGCGGCCGCAGCCGATGACCTGCGCGGCGCCGAACTGCTTGGCGATCTGGACCGCCATCCGCCCGGCGTTGCCGGTGGCGCCGAGCACGAGGACACGCCGGCCCGCCTCGAAGGAGATGCGCCGCCGCAGCGCCACCCAGGAGGACATCGCCGGGTTCATCGCCGCGGCGATCCGGACCGGGTCGATGTCGTCGGGCAGCGGCACGCTGCGGCGGACGTCGATCACGGTGCGATCGGCGAACGTGCCCAGGGCGGTGTCGTCCAGCACCGCGTAGCGCAGGCGCCCGGCGGGATCCCGCACGACCCCGTCGACGCCCGGGACCAGCGGGAGCGAAGCCGCGCTGCTGTAGTGCGTGCCGTTCGCCTTGGCCCGGACCAGGTGGTGCAGGCCCGCGGCGAGGACCTCGACGACCAGCTCGTGGTCGTTGCCGGCGACCGGCTCCGGGTGCTCGCGGTAGGTCGGCGGGGCGTCGAACGCGGTGATGACGGCTGCATGCATGGTGTCCTCCGGAGCAATGGTTTGTATTACCAACTACCCTGATGATGATTGGTATTACAAACCATGTCAACTAGTCTGAGCGCATGACTTCCGACGCCGTCGTGGACGACGCCCTGGTCCGCAGCGCCTTCCGGGTCATGGGAGTGCTCACCCGGGCCGGCGCCGCGCACGACCTGTCCCTGACCCAGCTGCGGGTCCTCGGCATCCTGCGGGACCGCCGCCTGCGGATGACCGAGCTGGCCGGGTACCTCGGCCTGGACAAGTCGACGATGTCCGGCCTCGTCGACCGGGCCGAACGCCGGGGACTGCTGGCCCGCGGCCGCAATCCCGGCGACAAGCGGGTCGTCGACGTGTTCATCACCCCGGCCGGCCTCGAACTGGCCGGCCGCGTGCAGGCCGAGATCCAGCGGGACCTGGCCCCGGCGACCGGCCGGCTCGACCCCCGTCAGCGCGCACAGCTCGCCGAGCTGCTCGAGCTCGTCCTGGCTTGAAACGGGGGTGGACAATGGAGGTTCCGCGTCCGGTGAGCTCGACCAGGGAGGCCAGCGATGAGTGGCGATCAGGAGACCGAGCCCCGTACGGAGGAGGAGCTGGCCCACCTGCGGCAGACCAGGTTCGGTCACCTGCCCGACCGGGTCCGCCCGGAGGACCTGGTCGAGTCCGAGGAGACCGACCCGGTGCACGAGGGACCGGCCGAGCCCATGGTGCGCCGCGAGTGGGGCTGATCCGGGCGGGGGCCACGACGCTCCGATTGGCTGCTTCGGCCCGGCGGCTGCGCTGACACACTCGGCCGAGTGGATATCAGGGAAGCTCAGCAGCTCTGGAGTGCACTGCCCGGCTGGTTGAACACCGCCGGCTACGGCCTGCCGCCGCAGCCCGCGTGGGACGCGCTGCAGGCCGCGCTCGGCGACTGGCGGACCGGCGCGACGTTCGCCACCGAATGGGACGGAGCCACCGGGCTCGCCCGCGCCCGCTTCGCCCGCCTGCTCGGGGTGCCCGAGGCCGACGTGGCGGTCGGCGCGCAGGCGTCCCAGCTGATCGCCCCGGTCGCCACCGCCGTCGCGGACGGGTCGCGGGTGGTGGTGCCGGAGGTCGAGTTCACGTCGAACCTGTTCCCGTGGCTGGTGCACAGCGACCGGCTGAAGGTGCTCACGGTGCCGACCGACCGGCTGGTCGAGACGGTGTCCGCGGGCTGCGACGTGGTGGCGTTCTCGCTGGTCCAGTCGGCCACCGGGGAGGTCGCCCCGTACGAGCGGATCGTCGCGGCCGCCCGCGAGGTGGGGGCCACGGTGGTCGTCGACGCCAGCCAGGGGTGCGGGTGGCTGCCGTTCGATGCCGAGCTGGCGGACGTGGTGGTCGTCAGCGCGTACAAGTGGCTGATGTGTCCGCGGGGCGCGGCCTTCGCCTATCTGAGTCCGCGGATCCGCGACCGGGTCCGGCCGATCGCCGCGGGCTGGTTCGCCGGTGCCGACGTGGCCGACTCCTACTACGGCCCGGAGATGCGGCTGGCCGGCGACGCGCGGCGCTTCGACGTGTCACCGGCGTGGTTCAGCTGGATCGGGGCCGCGCCGGCCCTCGGTGTGGTGGAGCAGATCGGTATCGCGGCGATCCACGATCACGACGTGGCGCTGGCCAACCGCTTCCTCGCCGGGCTGGACCGGCCGGCCGGGGACAGCGCCATCGTGAGCTTCGAGGCGCGCGACGCCGGAGCCGCCCTCGCGGCGGCCGGCATCCGCGTGGCCCAGCGGGCCGGCCGGCTGCGCGCGGCGTTCCACATCTACAACACCGAGGCCGACGTGGACCGGGCGCTGGACGTGCTGACCGGCTGATCCGGTTCCGCGCCGGCCTCGGCCAGGCCGCGGTCGATCGCGGGGCGGGACGCGAGCCACATGACGCCGCCTGCGGCGAGCACGACGACCTCGGTGACGGTCAGCGCCCAGATGATGCCGGCCAGCCCGAACCAGAGGTTGCCCAGCAGTACGACCGGCAGGAACAGCACGCCCTGGGTCACCGACATCACGGTCGCGGCCAGCGCCCGGCCGGTCGCCTGGAACAGCGACGTGATCAGGCCGGTGAAGCCGTTCGCGATCATCGCCACGAGCTGTGCGGTGAGGATCGTGACGCCGGTCGCGAGGACCGTGGGGTCGGCCACGAACGCGGAGAACACCTGCTCGCGGAAGAGGAGCACCGCCGCCGAGAAGGTCAGCGCGATGCCGCCCACCGCGAACGCGGAGCCGCGCAGCGCCGCCAGCAGCCGGGTCCGGTCACCCTTGCCGTAGGAGTAGGCGAGCAGCGGCAGGACGCCGAACGTCACGCCCATGACCAGGAACTCCGGCACCTGCGCGATGCGTACGGCGACACCCATGGCCGCGAGCGGGCCGTCGCCGTACGCGGCCGCGAGGTTGTTGAGCACCAGCGCGGTGACGATCAGGAACGCGGACTGCAGCAGCGTGCCGACCCCCACGCCGAGGACGGGCCTGAGCACGGCGGGGGACAGGGTGAACCAGCGCGGCGCGAGACTCAGGTGCTCGCTGTGCCGGGCCAGCCAGCCGGCGAAGTACGCGACCACGCCCACGTTGGCGAGACCCATCGACAGCGCGGCACCGGCGACACCCCGGTGCAGCACGAGGATGAACAGGACGTCGAAGACGACGTTGGCCACCGCGGAGGCGATCAACCCGATCATCACCTGGCGGGCGGCGCCCTCGGCCCGGACGAGCTGCTCGAGACAGACCGCCGCGGCCAGTACGGGCACGAAGGCCAGCATGACGGCGACGAACGCCCTGGTCGCGGGCACGGCGGTGGTGTCCGCGCCGAGCACGGAGACCAGCGGGCGCAGCAGGAACAGCCCGGTGCCGCCGAGTACGGCCCCGACGATCACCGAACCCCAGACGGCGAACGACGAGACGTGCCTGATCTCGCCGGCCCGCGCGGGGTCGCGTTCCGCCGCGCCGAGCAGCCGCGAGACGAGTGCGCCGCCGCCGACACCGAAGACGTTGCCGACCGCCATGACCAGGCCCAGGATCGGTGCCCCGAACGTGATCGCGGCCAGCAGCGCGGTGTCGTGCAGCGAGCCGATGAAGCCGGCGTTGACGAGGTTGTGGATCGCGCCGACGATCATCGCGGCTGCCATCGGCACGCAGAGGTGCAACAGGGCGCGGGTGATCGGTGCGGCCGACAGGTACCAGCGGTTCGTGCCGACGACGTCGGTGGTCATGATTTCTCCTCCGGGCAGGGTCGAGCGCGCGCCGGCGAAGGCCGGCACGGCGGTCTCAGGGCAGCTCTCAGCTACGCGCCGGCGAAGGCCGGCACGGCGGTCTCAGGGCAGATTTCAGCTACGCGCCGGCGTCCGCCGCGGCGAGGAGGTGGTTCGAAGGCGCGGCCGGAGCCGCGCGTGCACGGTTACGACCGGGTGGGTTGCGGCAGCTCCGCGGTGATCTTGGTGAGCAGGGCGTGCAGGGTGGCCCGTTCGGCCTCGTCCAGCGGGGCGAGGATGGTCTCGTCGGCGGCGGCCATGGCGGTGTCGAAGCCGGCGATGAGCTCAGCGCCGGCCGGCGTCGCGTAGACCCGTTTGCTGCGCTCGTTGCCGGGCTCGGTGCGCCGCTCCACGAGGCCGCTGCGCTCGAGTCCCTGCACCAGACTCGAGACGCTGGCCGGGGTCGTGCGGCTCACCTGAGCGATGTCGCGCTGGATGGCCCCGGGATTCCGCACCAGGTAGCCCAGCACGAAGGCCTGCTCGTGGCTGAGCTCGCGGGCCCGGATCCAGTCCTCGCCGGCTCTGCGCTGGGCCCAGCCGATCCAGCGGACCAGTTCCAGGCTGGTGGTGAGCTTCGGTGCATCCATGATGAGAAAGCTAACTGTTTGAACTCTAACTGTCAATGCTCGAACTGGTCGGCGGCGTGTGCAGGACCTCGCGGGCCTGCTCGGCGGCCCGGGTGATGCTCTCACTGATGAAGTCGAGGAAGCGGGCGACGTTCTCCAGGCGGGTGGCGGCGGCGGTGTGCGGGCCGAGGATGGCGACGCCCCGGCGCGCGGTCTCGACGAGCTGGTCGTTGGCCCGGGCGCTGGCGATCGTCGCCTGGTAGAAGAGCTCGTCGTCGACGATGTAGCGGTCCCGGCGGCGGTCGTCGCGCTCCCGGCGGACCAGGCTCTGGCTCTCCAGGAACGCGATCGCCTTGGAGATGGAAGCCGGGCTCACCTGGACGCGCCGGGCCAGCTCGGCCGCGGTGAGGCTGCCCGCGTCCGTGGTGAACAGGCAGGTCAGCACCCGGGCCGACATCTTGCTCAGCCCCGAGGCCATGAGGACGGTGGTCAGCGTCTCCTCGTACTCGGCCACGGCCTCGGCGTCGCGTCCGTTCGCCTGGGGGGCCGGCTGCGTCCCCCGGGAGGCGGCGGGGCGGCGCCGGTGGGCACGGCGCTCGGTGGCGCGGTGGGCCAGGTCGGCCCGGTACGCGGTGGGGCCACCGTTGCGCAGCACTTCCCGCGTGATCGTCGACGTCGGACGATCGAGGCTCCGGGCGATCTCGGCGTAGGGCCGGCTGTCGGCCAGGCCCAGCGCGATCTGCTGGCGTTCCTGCTGGGTGAGCCTGCCTCCCGGCATCGCGATCTCCTCGGTCCGTGGCTGTGTCCGCGCCGCCACCATAGCGTTCACTCCCCGTCCATTGCAATGACGGACATCCGCTCGTTGCATTATGCGGCAACACCATTGCAATGACTTTGCGGTCTTGAGCTGCAGTGATGCGTATCTAGTGCAACAACACTGTTGCCGTCTTCAGAAAGGCAACGTAGCGTTTCCTGCATCGGAAACAACGAACGAGTGCAGGAGAACACGATGCCGAACTTCGACACCCCCGCCCCCATCGCCGCCGTCCTCGACATCCCCGCCGGGCGCATCCAGGTCATTGCCGGCGGCCGCGCCGACACCGTCGTCGAGGTGCGGCCGGCCGATCCCGCCAAGAGCAGTGACCTGCGGACCGCGGAACAGACCACCGTCTCCTACTCCGACGGTGTCCTGCGGATCCAGGCCGCCGCGCCGAAGAACCCGCTCCTCGGCTCCACCGGCTCCGTGGAGGTCACCGTGCGACTGCCCGCCGGCTCGCGGATCGAGGCGAAGTCGGCCGCCGCCGAGCTGCGGGGTGTCGGGCGGCTCGGTGACATCACGGTCGAGGGCGCGTACCGCCAGATCAAGATCGACGAAGCGGGGAGCGTCCGCCTGACCGCGGTCGACGGCGACGTCGAGGTCGGCCGGCTCAACGGCCCGGCGGAGATCAGCACCACCCGGGGTGACATCCGGATCGCGGAGGCGGTCCGCGGCACGGTCGTCCTGCGTACCCAGTCGGGTGACATCTCGGTCGCTGCCGCTGCCGGGGTCTCGGCGGTCCTGGACGCCGGCACGGGCCACGGCCGGATCAGCAACACCTTCAAGAACGACGGCACCGCGGAGCTCGACATCCGCGCCACCACCGCCCACGGCGACATCGCCGCCCGGAGCCTCTGATGGAGCTGACCATGCGCGAGAACATCACCTGGACCGGCATGGTGCCGGTCGAGGACACGGCCCTGGCTGTCACCGACACCGGCGGTCCCGGCATCCCCGTCGTCTACCTCAACGGCCAGTTCGCCACCCAGGGATACTGGCGCCGCGTCATCGCGGATCTCGGAACCGGCCGGCGGCACATCACGTACGACGAGCGGGCCCGCGGCAGGTCGAAGCGGTCGGCCGACTACTCGTTCGAGGCGGCCGTACGGGACGTCGATGCGGTCCTCGCGGCCCGCGGCGTCGACCGGGCGGTGCTGGTGGGCTGGTCCTACGGGGCGGTCGTCGCGGCGCACTGGGCCCACCGGAATCCGGAGCGCACTGTGGGCGCGGTCCTGGTCGACGGCGCGTTCCCGCACGACTGGCTCGACGAGGCCATGGAACTGCGGATCCGCAGGCTGTTCCGGCGGATGAGCTGGTTCCTGCCACTGCTGCGCCCGACTGGTCTGGCCCCGAGGATGAATGCCGCTCAGCAGGCGGACAGCAACATCGAGCTCGGCCGGCTGTCCCGGGAGCGGGAGCTGGGCCCGGTGCTGGACGGCATCACCGTCCCGGTGCGTTACGTCGTCGCGTCGGGGACGTCCTTCGGCAGCCGCGGTGACGAGCAGGAGAGGATCCGCGCCGGCCTGGACGCCGTGACCCGGCGCAACGTGAACATCCGGATCGCGGCGAAGGTCACCAGCAATCACGGGGCGATCCTCAAGAAGGACCACACGGCCGTCGCCGGCGCCGTCCGTTCGATCCCTGATCGATGATCGAGGTGCTCGTGGTCCACCTCGACGAGATGACCGTCGAGGTGGACCGGCCCGACGCCGAAGTGCGGGTGTGCGGCGAGTGGGCCGCGGATCACCCGACGCGGACCGGGAGATTCTCGACGCGGTCGCGCGGGTGCGGCTTGCGGAGGCTGATCCGGCGGCGGACCAGTTCGATGAGGCCGCCCAGAGCGAACGACAGCCCCAGACCCACGCCGAGACCCAGCAGCGGGTTCTCGACGAACGCCGCGCCGCCCAGGAAGCCCAGCCCCGCCGTGTAGGCGGCCCAGGCCAGGGCCGCGATCGCCGAGGCGGGGCTGAACTTGGACAGCGGCAGCCGGGCCGTGCCGCAGGCCAGGTTCATCGTCACCCGGCCGCCGGGCAGGAACCGCGACATCACGATCAGCAGGCCGGTACGCCGGTCGAGCTGCCGGCCCGCCGCCGCGACGGCCCGGCTGACGTGCCGGGAGCGGTTGATCAACCGGGGACCGAGGACACTGCGGCTGAGGCCGTACGCGAGGTGGTCGCCGAGGAAGACGCCCACGGCGGTGGCCAGCACGACCAGCACCAGGCTCGGCGTGCCCGCGTGGGCGAAGACACCGGACGTCAGCACGACAGCCTCGGAGGGGATCATCGGCACCACGCCGTCCAGGCTGCACAGGCCCGCGAGCAGCGGGTAGAGCAACGGAGACGTCATCACCGGGCCGGCCAGACTCATCAGATCCATGGGCCGAAGCGTGAGCGCGGGGTACCGCGGTGGGCGTCGATCTCCGGTACCGGCGTGCGTCACCCCCGGGTAGGGGGTCGGATACCTCCGCGGATGGACGCCGCGCGGGACCGATCTCGGTAGTGTCGCTGCGTGATGGCGCGTGCGGAGACAGAGCAGGAGCACAGCTCGGCGGGGCCCGGCCGCCGGCCGGTGCTCTCGCGTCTGCCGCGGGCGGTGGCGACGATCGGGCACGCGTTCGGGGCCGTCCGCCCCGTCGTGGCCAGGGTCGCCGGGCCGGCGGCCGATTCCGTGGCGGGCCTGGGCCGGCGTAATCGCCCGGTGCTGAAGTGGCTGCTGCCGTGGCTGATCGCCGGCTTCCTCGCGTTCACGCTGCTGCCGCTCAACGTGACGCTGGCGGTCACCCAGTTCGACGTGCTCCCGCTGATCGCGTTCGTGGCGGGCATCGCGCAGAGCGCCGCGCTGGTGCTGATCCTGCTGCGGCCCCGGGCGGCGACCGTGCTGCAGTTCGTGGCGGTCGCGGTGTTCGCGGTGGCCATCCCGCCCGACTCCGGGTCGACCTGGCCGCTCACCGTGACCGGCCTGTTCACGCTGGTCGCGCACATCGCGCTGGTCGCCGCCTGGGCCGGCCGGCCGACGGCGCTGGTGACCTGGTCGGGCAGCGTGCTGCTGCTGACCGTGGTGGCGCTGCTCGATCCGCGGGGCCGGACCCTCACGGACGGGCTGACGATGATGATCCTCTACCCGATCCTGTCGACCCTCGCCCTCGGCGCTGTGCTGATGATCCGGGGCTGGCAGGAGGTGCGCCGGGAGCTGGCCGACGCGCGGCACGACGTCGAGGTCGAGCAGAGCCAGCGGGCGGTCGCCGAGGAACGCACCCGGATCGCCCGCGAGCTGCACGACGTCGTCGCGCACAGCATGTCGGTGATCCACATGCAGGCCACCTCGGCGTCGTACCGGATCAAGGACCTGGATCCGGAGAGCAAGGCCGAGTTCGCCCGGATCGCCGCCGGCGCCCGGTCGACCATGCGTGAGATGCGCCAGCTGCTGGCCGTGCTGCGCGACGAGAGCGCCGGCCCCGAGCTGACGCCGGTGCCCGGCCTGGGCCGGCTGCCCGAGCTGATCGAGTCGGCCGGTCGCGCGGGCGTGCCGGTCGAGCTGCGCGAGGCGGAGACGGTACGCGAGGCAGCCCTCCCGGAGAGCGTCGCCCTCGCGGCCTACCGGATCATCCAGGAGTCGCTGAGCAACGTCATCCGGCACGCGCCCGGCGCCCGTACCACGATCTGTCTCGACGTCGAAGGTCCTGATCTGGTGATCACCGTGGTGAACGACGCGGCGGCGCAGCCGGCGCAGTCCATGGAGGGGCCCGGCCGGGCCAGTCACGGGCTGCCCGGGATGCGCGAGCGGGTCCGGCTGGTCGGCGGTTCCCTGGACGCCGGCCCGCGCGCCGAGGGCGGCTACCGGGTCGAGGCGAAGCTGCCGATCGGGGGCGGCGAGTGATCCGCACGCTGATCGTGGACGACCAGTCGATGATCCGGGTCGGCATCCGCGCGATCCTCGAGGCGCAGGACGACATCACGGTCGTCGGCGAGGCGGAGAACGGCCGGCTCGGGGTGCAGCGCTCGCGCAGCCTGCGCCCGGACGTCGTGCTGATGGACGTGCGGATGCCGGTGCTGGACGGGCTGGCCGCGACCCGGGAGCTGCTCGGCCCGGACCGCACCGAGGGGCACACGCCGCGGGTGCTGATGCTGACGACGTTCGACCTCGACGACTACATCTATGCCGCGTTGCAGGCCGGTGCGAGCGGCTTCCTGCTCAAGGACAGCGAGCCCGAGGATCTGCTGCGGGCCGTCCGCGTGGTGGCCGGTGGCGAGGCGCTGCTGGCGCCGAGCATCACCCGCCGGCTCATCGAGAACTTCGTCTCCGCCCGGCCGCGGCGCCCGGCCGGCGCCACCGCGCTCAACGGCCTCACCGACCGGGAACGGGAGGTCCTGCGCCTGCTCGCGCTGGGCCGGTCGAACGCCGAGATCGCCGCGTCGCTGTTCATCGCCGAGCAGACCACCAAGACCCACGTGAGCCGCATCCTGCAGAAGCTGGGCCTGCGCGACCGGGTCCAGGCCGTGGTCTTCGGCTACGAGACCGGCCTGGTCACGCCCGGCGGCCAGGCCTGAGGCGGCGCCGTCAGCCCTTGCGGCCCACCGCGGCCCACAGGTTGATGTCCGAGGTCGTGGGGATGTCGGCGCCGGGCTCCGGCCGCCACTCGCTGGCCGGCACCACGCCCGGCTCGACCAGCTCCAGACCCTCGAAGAGCTCGGTGAACTCCGCCCGGCTGCGGGTCCAGACATCGGACTTGCCCTGCTCGACCAGCTGCTGATAGAGGGCCTGCTGCTCGGGGGTGCCGAAGTCGGAGGTGGCGTGCGTGGCGACCAGGTAGCTGCCCGGCGGCAGCGCGTCGACCAGCCGGCGCACGATCGGCCGGGCCGCGCCGTGGCCGTGGATGAAGTGCAGGACGGCGATCAGCATCAGGCCGACCGGCTGCGTCAGGTCGAGCGTCTCGTGCAGCACCCGGTCGTCGAGGATCGCGTCCGGATCGTTGAGGTCGGCCTCGATGTAGGCGGTCCGGCCCTCGGGGCTGCTGTCGAGCAGGGCCCGGGCGTGCACCATGACGAGCGGGTCGTTGTCGACGTAGACGATCCGGCTGTCGGGGGCGTGCCGCTGGGCCACCTGGTGGGTGTTGTCCGCTGTCGGCAGGCCGGTGCCGATGTCGAGGAACTGGCGGATCCCGGCCTCCGCGGCGAGGAACCGGGTGGCCCGCTGCAGCAGCGCCCGGTTGGCCAGCGCACCCAGGCGTACCTTCGGGAACAGCCGTTCGAGCTCGTCGCCGGAGGCCCGGTCGGCGGCGAAGTTGTCCTTGCCGCCGAGCCAGTAGTTGTAGCGCCGGGCGGGATGCGCCTTGGTCGGGTCGATGCCAGGGGTCGCTGCGCTCGTGTCCACGGCGAAACGATATCGCCGACCGCGCCGCGCCGCGCCGACGGTCCACCCCATGGGTGCCTGGTACGTGAGCCGGTCGCGGGGCTCTAGGCTTCACGTGTGGTGAGTGCCGAGGGCATCAAGGACACCGAGCGGTTGCGCCGGCTCGAGGCCGTCACCGACATGGCCCTGTCGAGGATGCCCGCCGCCGATCTGCTCGACGAGCTCCTCGACCGCGTCCGGGATCTGCTCGGCGTCGACACCGCGGTCATCCTGCTGGTGGACGTCCACTCCCGTCAGCTCGTCGCCACCGCCGCGAAGGGCCTCGAGGAGGAGGTGGAGCAGGGTTTCCGGGTGGCGATCGGGCGCGGTTTCGCCGGCCGGGTCGCGCAGACCCGGCAGCCGGTCGCCATCGACGACGTCACCCCCGACGACGTCGTGAATCCCATCCTGCTCGACAAGGGCCTCAGGTCGCTGCTGGGTGTGCCGATCCTCGCCGGTGACGAGGTGGTCGGCGTCGTGCACATCGGCAGCTTCACCCCGCGGGTGTTCACCACCGACGACGTGCATCTGCTGCAACTCGTCGCCGACCGGGCCAGCCGGGCCGGGCAGATCCGGTCCAACAAGCTCGACCAGGCGGCTGCGCTGGCCCTGCAACGCAGTCTGCTGCCCACCCTCCTGCCGGGAGCCGCGGGCGTGGACATGGCCGCCCGCTACGTGCCGGGGCACGACTTCGGCATCGGCGGGGACTGGTACGACGTCTTCGCGCTCCCGTCCGGCTGGCTCGGCGTGGTCATCGGGGACGTGTCCGGGCACGGCCTGGCCTCGGCCGTCGTGATGGGCCGGGTCCGCAGCGCGCTGCGCGCGTACGCCCTGATCTCCGACGATCCGGCCGAGGTGCTCACGTTGCTGGACCGCAAGGTTCATCACTTCGAGACCGGCAACCTCACCACCGCGCTGTACGCGATGGTCAGCCCCGACCGCAGCGCCGTGCACATCTCGCTGGCCGGGCACCTGCCACCGATCCTGGCCGTACCGGGACAACCGGCGGGCGTGCCGTACATCCCCGTCGGCCCGCCGTTGGGCATCGGCCGCCCGGCCCGGGTCCGCACCACCACGATCATCGACTTCCCGCCCGGCGCGGTCCTGGTCAGCTACACCGACGGGCTGGTCGAGCACCGCGGGGAGATCATCGACGTGGGGATCAAGCGGCTGGCCGACGCGATCCGGCCGGACGCCGCCGAGGCGGTCTGCGACGCGATCATGGCGAGCACCGGCACCGAACGACCCACGGACGACATCGCCGTGCTCGTCGTCCGCCGCTGCCCCTGAACTGTCGTCAGCGGATTGCGGCACCGGTGCCGGTCTTAATCGGTCAGCGGCACCTCGGCCCAGACGACCTTGCCGTGGCCGCTGGGACGGGCGCCCCAGTCCCGCGTCAACGCGCCGACCAGCAGCAGCCCCCGACCGCCGATGCGGCGAGGATCCGGCCCATAGGCGCGGGGTAGTTCGGAGCTGGTGTCGGAGACCTCGATCCGGACGGCGTCGGCCCGCCGGTGCAGCAGCAGCTCACCGCCGTCGCCGGTGTGCTGCACGACGTTCTCCACCAGCTCGGTGATCACCAGCAGGGTGTCGTCGACCAGCTCGGGGGTCTGCCACCGGCCGAGGACCGTACGGGCGTACTGCCGCAGAGCCGCGTAGTCGGTGCGGTGAGCGAACGACAGCCGCATCGGGTCCATGACAGCTTTTCTACCCTCCGCGACGGTGATTACGCCCGCCGGGGGTGCGCACGATCGGTCATGAATGCGACTCACGCTGGGCTTCGAGCCGCGTGACGAACGAGATCACGGCGGCGGAGCCGTCCTCGGCGCGGATCCGGCGGGCGAGCCCGGTGGCGCGTTCACGGTGGGCCGGGCGGGCCAGACAGGACCGCAGCGCGTCGGCCAGGGTGTCGGCGGTCAGCTCGGCCGGCGGCAGCGGCCGTGAGGCGACACCGAGGCGGTGCAACCTGTCCGCCCAGAAGGGCTGGTCGACCAGGACGGGCACCGGGACCGCCGGCACTCCGGCCCGCAGCCCCGCCGCTGTGGTGCCCGCTCCGGCGTGGTGGACCACGGCCGCCGCACGGGGGAACAGCCAGTCGTGGGGCAGGTCGTCGACCACCAGGATGTCGTCTCCGGCGGGTCCGAGCCCGGCCCAGCCGGACTGGACGACGGCGCGCACGCCGGCCCGTCCGACGGCGGCCGCGACGACGTCGTGGAGCCGCTCGTGAGCCGGCGTCATGCTGCCGAACCCCACGAACACCGGCGGGGGACCGGCCGCGAGGAAGTCGACCAGCAGGTCCGGCGGCTGCCACTGCGGCACGCGGGCCGGCCACCAGTATCCGGTCACCTGCACCGCGGCGGGCCAGTCGGCCGGCCGGGAAACCACCGCCGGGCTGTAGCCGTGGAAGATCGGCCAGTCATCCGGCGGGCCCGGCGCGGACCCTTCGGCGGCGGGAAGACCAAGCCGCGCCCGCAGCCGCCGAAGAACGTCGGCACAGAGGGCCTCGGTCCGGGTGAGGACCTCCCGGCCCGCGGCGACGTTGTCGGCGGCCGTGAGCTCGCCGGCGACCGTCCAGCCCGGTGGCGGGAACTCCCCGGTGGGGACGCCGGGCGCGAGATGGACGCCCGCGCTCGGGATGTCGAGACCCTGGGCGACCAGCCGGCTGAGTGGGGCCGGTCCGAAAGCTGTGAGCAGAACGTCGGTGCCGGCCGCCGCGGCGGACAGGACGCCCTCGCCCAGCTCATCGAGGAACGCGGCGAAGACCGATCGCGCGGCTTCCGGGGAGGGGGCGGCTGTGCGCGAACCGGCCGTCACGATCAGCACCCGCATCCCGGCCTCCTCGCATCGATGATGTTAGTTCCGGTTGTCCCGGGGCACTGCCGGGCCCACAGGTGAATGGTGACTGCGCACGGAGGCCGAGATGAGCCAGACCGATCAGGACGGGCCGGGGACGCAGCTGTCGCCGTCGAGGCGCGAGGACCGGCTCACCGGATCGGTCGTCGTGGTCGCGCTCGTCTCCGCTGTCTCCGGCCTGCTCTACGGCTACGACACCGGCATCATCTCCGGCGCCCTGCTGCAGATCGGCGAGGACTTCGGCATCGGCCACCTGTGGGAGCAGGTGATCGCCGCGTCGATCCTGGTGGGCGCCGTCATCGGGGCGTTGACCTGCAGCCGGCTGGCCGAACGCCGGGGCCGGCACGGCACGCTGCTGCTCATCGGCATCGTCTTCGTCGTCGGGTCCCTGGCCGCCTCGCTCTCCCCGGATCCGGTCACCCTGTCGCTGAGCCGCCTGGTCCTGGGCTTCGCGGTCGGCGGCGCCACGCAGACCGCCCCGGTGTACGTGGCCGAGCTCGCGCCGACCGCGTACCGGGGCCGGCTGGTGCTGTTCTTCCAGATCGCGATCGGCGTCGGCATCGTCATCGCCACCGTCGTCGGCGCGGCCCGGGTCATCGACTGGCGCGTGGCGATCGGGATGGCCGCCGTGCCCGCCGCGATCATGTTCGCCCTGATGCTGCGGCTGCCGGAGAGCCCGCGCTGGCTCGCCCGGGAAGGCCACGCCGACCGTGCGCGGGCGGCCCTGGCGCGGGTCCGGCACCCGGACAGCGACCTGTCCGGAGAGTTCGAGGAGATCAAGGCCAACGTACGGGCCGAGAAGCAGGCCAGCACCCGCGGCTGGGCCGGGCTCCGGGCGGCGTGGGTGCGGCCGGCCCTCGTGGTCGGCTGCGGGCTGGCGATCTTCACCCAGCTGTCCGGCATCGAGATGATCGTCTATTACACGCCCACGATCCTCACCGACAACGGCTTCTCCGACTCCACGGCGCTGCGGGTCTCCGTCGCGCTGGGACTGACGTACCTGATCGCCCAGCTCGTCGGGCTGGTCATCATCGACCGGGTCGGCCGGCGGCGGCTGACCCTGCTGACCCTGCCCTGCGCCGCGGCCGCGCTGGTCGTGCTCGGCTGGTTCTTCGTCTCCGGCAACGACGGCAAGTCGATGATCCCGTGGATCGTCGCCACGCTGATCGCCTTCATGGCCTTCACCGCCGGTGGCATCCAGCTCATGGGCTGGCTGACCGGATCGGAGATCTATCCGCTGGCCACCCGGGCGGCGGGGGCCGCGGCCCAGTCCGCGTCGCTGTGGGGCACCAACGTGCTGATCACCCTGACCCTGCTCAGCACGATGAAGGCCATCGGCACGGGACAGACCTTCTGGATGTACGCGGCGTTCAACGTCATCGCGTTCCTCTTCCTGTACCGCAAGATGCCCGAGCTGACCGGGCGCAGCCTCGAGCAGATCGAGGATCACCTGGCCAAGGGGAAGTTCAGGCCCGCGGACCTCGCGTGACACCGGACCGGTCGACACTGGGAGGGTGAGACGTGAGCCGAGCATCCTGCATGTGGATCTCGATGCGATGTTCGCCGCCGTCGAGCAGCGCGACAAGGTGTCCCTGCGGGGCCGGCCGGTCATCGTCGGTGGTGTCGCCGGGCGGGGGGTGGTCGCGACCGCCTCCTACGAGGCCCGCGCGTACGGGGCCCGGTCCGCGATGCCCACCGCGGAGGCCCGGCGGCGGTGCCCGCCCGGGACGGCGTTCCTGGCCCCTCGCTTCGGCGCGTACCGGCGGACCAGCGAGGTCTTCATGGCGTTGCTGGCCGACGTGTCGCCCGTGGTGGAGCAGGTCTCCATCGACGAGGCGTACGTCGATCTGGCCGCCGGTGACCACGATCTGTCCACCGCCGGGGTCACCGCGCTGGCGCGGCGGCTCAAGGCCGCCGTCGCCGAGGCGACCGGCGGGATCACCGGCTCGGTCGGGGCCGCCTCCTCCAAGCTTCTCGCCAAGATCGGCTCTGACCTGCGCAAACCCGACGGGCTGCTGGTCGTCGCGGCCGGCCAGGAACGCGCGGTGCTGCACCCGCTGCCGGTCGGGCGGCTGCCGGGCGTCGGGCCCACTACCCAGGAACGGTTGCGCCGCGCCCGGGTCCACACGGTCGGTCAGCTCGCCGCGGTGGCCCTGCCCGACCTGATCGAGTGGTTCGGCCAGGCCCACGGCGCCGGGCTGTACCGGCTGGCCCGCGCCGACGACGACCGCACCGTGGTGACCGAGCGGGAGGCGAAGTCGGTGTCCGCCGAGGAGACCTTCGACGTCGACGTCGCCGACCGGGCCCGGCTGGTCCGGGAACTGGACCTGCTCGCCGCCCGGGTCGGCGGCCGGTTGCGGGCCGGCGGGATCTCCGGGCGGACCGTCACCGTCAAGATCCGCCACCACGACTTCACCACGATCACCCGGTCGCTGACCCGGGACCAGCCCACCGACGACCCCCGGCTGGTCGCCGAGCTGGCCCGGCGGCTGCTGGCCGACGTCGACACCGCGGCCGGCATCCGGCTGCTCGGGGTCGGGGTGACCACGCTGACCGACTTCGCGCAGGACGACCTGTTCAGCTCTTCCGCACCCGCGGCGCCGGTCCTCGATGCGGCCGTCGCGGCGCCGCAGGAGGTGGCGCCGGCCGCGCCCGCCGAGCCCGTGTCGGCGCAGTGGCGGCCCGGGCAGGACGTCCGGCACGACGAGCACGGACCGGGCTGGGTCTGGGGCAGCGGGCTGGGCCGGGTCACCGTCCGCTTCGAAGGCCCCACCACGCCGCCGGGACCGGTGCGGACGTTCGCGGTCGACGACCCGGAGCTGCATCCGGCCGAGCCGCCGGACTGGACCGTGTCCGCCTGAGGCCCGTCACCGGCCGATCCGGCCCGGGTCGACGGTGGTCACGGCCGTCCGCGCGTCCAGCTCCCAGCCTTTGCCGTACGCCGCGGCGAAACCGTCCTCGCCCAGCGCGGCCCGGCCCCGGCGGGTCAGGTCGCGGACCTGCCGATCGGTGCGGTCGTGCGCGCCGCGCAACCGGGAAGCAGCGCCGAGCACGACAGCCGACTCGTGATGATGCCCGTACGCCTCGGCGAGAGCGGCGGTGGGCAGTGCCACCTGGGCCAGGATCGGCAGGTCGCCGGTTCGCCGCGCGGCCGCGTACGCCTGGGCCAGCGCCCGTTGCGCACCGGCCCGGTCACCGGCCGCCAGCAGCAGCCCGGCGCGCACATTGCCGACCATGGTGCGCGCGTGGTCACCGGGGAACGGGGAGTCGCCGCGCAGACCCTCTTCGGCGGCGTCCAGCAGTTCCCGCGCCCGGTCCGGATCGCCGAGCCGCAGCCGGAAGCCGGCCTCCCACGCGTCGACCAGGAACAGCAGCTCCGGTGCCTGCGCGCGGACGGCCCGCGCCCGGGCCGAGCCGATCGTCGCCAGCGCCGGGCCGGTGTCGCCGCGGCGCAGGTGCAGGTCGATCCAGCGCAGGTCGAGGAACACCTCGTCGCCCAGGCTGAGCGAGCCGAACTCGCCGGCCAGTGACCGCGCCTCGCGCAGGTCGGCCAGCGCGCCGTCGAGGTCGTCGTCGTACTGGCGCAGCTGGGCGCGCATCGGCAGCACGGTCGCCTGGCCCCAGCGGTCGCCGGCCTGCCGGAAGCAGGCCAGGGCCGCGGTGATGTCGGTGCGCACCTCGTCGAGCCGGCCCGCGTTCTCGGCGAACTCGGCCCGGAACATCCGGGCCAGTCCGGACAGCCACCCGTCGGCGCCGGCCGCCATCCGCTCGATCAGCGTCAGGGCGGCCTGCTCCTCCCGCAGGAAGGCGAGGGCGAGGGCGGCGAGTGCGCCGGCCGGTGGGGGCAGTTCCGGGTACGCGAGCAGCCGGCCGGCCGTCCCCCGCAGCTGTGCGGCGGTCTCCCCGGCCGTCGTCCCCGGCCCGGTGTCGAGCCGGTTGAACAGCTGGATCGCCCGGGCGCAGTCGCGGTCGGGCGAGGGGACGCCACCGGGCACCGCCAGGGCCTCACCCAGCCAGTACGCGGCATCGGGACGCCGGCCCAGCATGTGCCAGTACCAGGTCAGGTGCAGGGCCGCAGTCACCGCGCCGCGGCTGTCGCCGGTGTCGCAGCGCCGGCGCAGGGCGGCCAGGGTGTTGTCGTACTCGGCGCTGATGAGCCGCAGGGCGGCCGCCTGGCCGGGTCCGCGCAGCTGGGGGCCGGACCGGGCCAGCAGTGCGGCGAAGTGGTCGGCGGCCAGGTCGCGGGCGGTGCCGAGCTCGTCCGTCGCGGCCAGGCGGTCGATGCCGTACTCGCGCAGCGTCTCCAGCATGCGGTAGCGGCCGGACTCGGGCGCGAGGTGCAGCAGTGACCGGTCGACCAGGCTCGCCAGCAGCTCGGGGAGCTCGTCGGCGGGCACCGCGGTGCCCGTGCAGACCGCGGCGGCCGACGCCGGCGTGACACCGCCGGGCAGGATCGAGACGCGTTCGGCGACCGTGCGTTCGGATTCGCTGAGCAGCTCCCAGCTCCAGGCGATGACCGCGCGTAGCGTGCGGTGCCGGGGGAGCGCGGCGCGGCTGCCGGTGGACAGCAGCCGGAAGCGGTCGGTGAGTCCGGCGGCCAGCTGGGGCAGCGACAACGTCCGCAGCCGCGCCGCCGCGAGTTCGAGGGCCAGCGGCATGCCGTCCAGGCCGCGGACCACCTGCACGACCTCGGCCCGCGTGGTGTCGTCGACGCCGAAGCCGGGGCGTACGGCCGTGGCCCGCTCGGTGAACAGGCGCACCGCCGCCGTCTGCCGCGCCGCCTCGACGCCGTCGTCCACCTCGGGCAGGGCGAGCGGGCCGAGCGGCACCAGGGTCTCGCCGTCGACCGCGAGGGGGGCACGGCTGGTGGCCAGCACCCGCAGCCCGGCGCAGCGGGCCAGCAGCGCCGCGACCAGGTGCGCGACGGCGTCGATGAGGTGCTCGCAGTTGTCGACCAGCAGCAGGCTCTCCCGGCCGCCGAGCTGCTCGGCCAGCACCTCCAGCTCGTCGCTCTCGACCCGGGCCCGGACCTCGAACATCGCGCCGCCGCGCAGCCCGGCCCCGGCGAGCACGGCGGCACCGACCTTGGCCGGTTCGGTGACCGAGGCGAGGTCGATCAGCCAGGCACCGTCGCGGTAGTCGTGCTGGTGCCGGCGGGCGGCCTCGACGGCGAGGCGCGTCTTGCCGGCGCCGCCCGGGCCGAGCACGGTGACCAGCCGCCCGGCGGCGAGCAGCGTGCCGATCCGGGCGAGGTCCTCGTCGCGGCCGATGAAGCTGGTCAGCGGCGCGGGCAGGTTACCGGGCCGGGCTCGTGCCGTGTCCAGGGCCGGGGCCGGGGAACGCAGCAGGCGCAGGTGGCGTTCGTGCAGGGCGGCGCCCGGGTCGGTGCCCAGCGCGTCGGCCAGGGCCTGCCGGGTCTGCTCGTACCGCGCGAGAGCGTCGCCCGGCCGGCCCTGCGCGGCGAGCGCGTCCATGAGCAGCGCGGCCGCCCGCTCGTTGACGGGCTGCTCGGCCAGCAGCGCAGTCAGGCGGGTGGCGGCCCTGTCGGCGCGGCCCAGCATCAGCTCGGCCTCGGCCAGGTCGGTGACAGCCTCGACCGAGATGTGAGCCAGGCGGGTCGCGGCCGCGGGGGCCACCGGGGCGACAGCGCCCGGCTCGGCTCCGGGACGGTCACCCCACAGCGCCACGGCCTCGCCGAGCACCGCCGCCGCGGCGTGCGGGTCGCCGGCGCGCAGGCGGTCACGGCCGGTCGCGGTGAGCTGCTCGAACCGCAGCGCGTCCACGTCGGCCGGGTCCAGGGCCAGCCGGTAGCCGCCCGCGACCTGCGCGAGGTCACCGGCCGCGCCGAGGATCCGGCGCAACCGCGAGACCAGGGTCTGCAGGGCATGCCCGGCACCGGCCGGCGGCTCCTCGGCCCAGATCGCGTCGACCAGGACCCCGGGTTCGACCGCTCGCCCGCCGGCCAGCGCCAGCCGCACCACCAGAGCTTGCAGCCGTGCGCCCGCGACCGGCAGCACGGCGTCGCCGCGGGACAGCCGGAAGGCGCCGAGCAGCGCGACGCGAAGCCCCCCGCCCTCGTCCATCACCTGATCTTCGCGCGGACCCCCGGAAGTCCCCAAATCGGCGCCTGTGAGCGCCGTGTGCGCCCGGTGTGAGCGCCCGGCCGCACTCTCGGTCCCGGACGGATCACCATCACGAACGACGGAGGCACCGGATGAGCCAGATGAATGCCACGGACCAGGGCTGGGTCCGGACCTGGAGCGCCTCGCCCCAGGCGCCCGGCGCGTCGGTCTCGGCCCTCGAGCCGTTCGCCGACGCCACTCTGCGCCAGGTGGTGCGGCTCAGCGGCGGCGGTCGCCGGGTCCGCGTCCGCTTCACCAACGAGTACGGAACCACCCCGCTGGCCATCGGCGCGGCACGGCTGGGCCTGGCGGCTCCCGGCGGGGCGATCGAGCCGGGCACCGACCGGGACCTGACCTTCGCCGGACGCCCGGCCGCCCACGTCCCGGCGGGTGCCCCCATCCTCAGCGACCCGGTGGACCTGCCCCTGGCGGCTCTCTCCCAGCTGTCCATCAGCCTGTATCTGCCCGGCCGGGTGGAGACCTGCACCAGTCACGGCTCGGACCTGGACGCCGGCTGGTCCATCCCCGGGAACGCCGTGGCCGCGCCCGCCTTGCCCGACACCGCCGTGCCGCTGCCGGCCCAAGGCTTCGTCTCGGCGGTCGAGGTGCTTCCCGACGGCCCGGCCACGGCCGTCGTCACCCTCGGCGACTCCCTCACCGACGGCGCCGGGTCGACCCCCGGCACCGGGCACCGGTGGCCGGACCTGCTGGCCGGCCGGCTCGCCGGGCGGGACGGGCCCGCGGTCCACGTCTGCAACCAGGGCATCAGCGGGAACCGGGTGCTCAACGACGGCTTCGGCGCCTCGGCCCTGGCCCGCTTCGACCGGGATGTGCTGGCGACACCGGGTCTCAGCCACGTGGTGGTGCTCGAGGGTTCGAACGACCTCGCCATCTCCTTCGCCCCGCGCGACGACGGGCCGATGGCCGAGTTCCTGGCCATGTTCCCCGGGGCGCCGGTGACCGCTGACGACCTCATCGCGGGCTACCACCAGCTCATCGCCCGGGCGCACAGCCACGGCGTGAAGATCTACGGCGCGACGCTCACGCCGTACGGGGGTTCGGACGTCTTCGCCCCGGCGGGGGAGAGTGCGCGGCAGGCGGTCAACGGCTGGATCCGTACCGGTGGCGGTTTTGACGCCGTGCTGGACTTCGACGCCGTCTGGCGGGATCCCGGCGATCCGGCCCGGCTCCGGGACGAGTTCGACGCGGGCGACCACCTGCACGGTAACGACGCCGGCTACCGGGCCCTGGCGGACTCCGTCGACCTGGCGCTGTTCGCATGAGGCGCGCCGTGCACGACGTCGTGATCGCGGGCGCCGGTCCGGTCGGTCTGTTCCTCGCGTGCGAGCTGGGCCTCGCGGGCTGCTCGGTCCTGGTGCTCGAACGTGACCCGGAGCCCCACTCGCCGTGGAAGGCGATGCCCCTGGGAATGCGGGGTTTGTCCGTCACGTCGGTCGAGGCCTTCTACCGTCGCGGGCTGCTGCAACCGCTGCTGACCGCGTCGGGAGGGACCGACGACCTCGGCGCCGACCCGGACGCCGACGAGCCGCCGCCGCCGCGCGGGGTGGGCCACTTCGCCGGCATGATGCTCGACCCGGCCAAGGTCGACGCCGGCGCTTTGCCGTTCCGGCTGCCCGGCCCGGTGACGCAGGGCGTGATGACGAGCCTGGAAGCGGTCGGAACGGTACTGGCCGAGCGGGCCGCCGAGCTGGGCGTGGAGATCAAGCGCGGCCTCGGGGTCTCCGCCGTCACCCAGGACGCGGACGGTGTCCTCGTCCGAGCCGGCGACCACGAGTACGCGGCCCGCTGGCTCGTCGGCTGCGACGGCGGGCGCAGCACCGTACGCGGCCTCGCGGGCTTCGGCTTCGCCGGCACCGAGCCGCAGTTCACCGGCTACCTCATGCTGGCCACCGTGGCCGACCCGGACCAGCTGAACCCCGGCTTCAACCTCACGCCGACCGGCATGTACCTGCGGATGGCCGTACCGGGGCACCTCGGCGTGCTGGATTTCGACGGCGGTGCGTTCGATCGTTCCCGGCCGCCGACCCGCGAGCATCTGCAGACGGTGCTGCGCCGGGTCTCCGGCACCGGAGTGACGGTGAGCGACGTGCGGTTCGCCTCCACCTTCACCGACCGGGCGATGCAGGCGACGACCTACCGCCGGGGACGGGTCCTGCTCGCCGGCGACGCCGCGCACATCCACTCGCCGCTGGGTGCGCAGGGCCTCAACCTGGGCCTCGGTGATGCCCTGAACCTCGGGTGGAAGCTCGCCGCGACCGTGCACGGGCACGCGCCGGACGGGCTGCTCGACACCTACACCAGCGAGCGCCACCCGATCGGCGCCGCGGCCCTGGACTGGACCCGGGCCCAGGCGGCGGCCATGCGGCCGGACCCGCACAGCCAGGCGGTGCAGGCCCTGATCCGCGACCTGATCGGCACCCGGGACGTGACGACCTACGTGTACGGCAAGCTGTCGGGCTCGGCCATCCGGTACGACCTCGGCAGCGATCAGCCCCTGGTCGGCCGCAACGCCCCGGAGTTCCGGCTCCGGGACGGCACTCGCCTCGGCGACCTGCTGCGCGACGGACACGGCGCCGTACTCGACTTCAGCCCCGGCCGGTCCCTGGCCGAGCCGGCGCGTCGCTGGAAGAGCCGGCTGCGCTATGCGGCCGGGCCGGCGCGCAACGATCTCGGCCTGGGTGCCGTGCTCGTGCGGCCGGACGGCACCGTCGCCTGGGTGGGTGACCGTGACCCCGGCCGGGTGACATTCGAGCGGGCCGCGTCCCGCTGGTTCGGGACACCGGCGAACGGAGCGGCGCGGTAGCGTGGACGCGGCAGTCTAGGCTGGCGCGGACCTGCGACCTGTACCGTCCGATTCGGAGAGTGGCACGTGGCGAGCGACGAGCAACAGCATCCTGTACTGGACACTTCCGTGCCCCAGACCGCCCGGATCTGGAACTACCTGCTGGGCGGCAAGGACAACTTCGCCGTGGACCGGGCGGTCGGCGATCAGATCCTCGTCGGCCAGCCCGCGCTCGCCGAGAACGCCCGCCTCAGCCGCGCGTTCCTGGCTCGGGCGGTGCGGCACCTGGCCGGCGAGGCCGGGGTGCGCCAGTTCCTCGACATCGGCACCGGACTGCCCACCGCCAACAACACCCACGAGGTCGCCCAGTCGGTGGCCCCCGACAGCCGCATCGTCTACGTCGACAACGATCCGCTGGTGCTCGCGCACGCCCGGGCCCTGCTCACCAGCAAGCCCGAGGGCGTCACCAGCTATCTCGACGCCGACATGCACGACATGGACCTGGTGCTGCGCGAGTCGGCCAGGACGCTGGACTTCTCCCAGCCGGTCGCGGTCCTGTTCATGGGCGTGCTCGGCCACGTCGAGGACGACACCGAGGCGCAGGCCATGGTCAGCAAGGCGTTGGCCGCGGTGCCGTCGGGCAGTTACCTGGCCCTGTACGACGGCACCGACATCAGCCCCGAGGTCGTCGAGGCGGCCCGGCTCTGGAACCAGTCCGCCGCGCTGCCGTACCACCTGCGCAGCCCGGCCCGCCTGGCCCAGCTCTTCGACGGCCTGGAGCTGGTCGAGCCGGGCCTGGTCTCGGTCACCCGGTGGCGGCCGGACACCGAGGCCCCCGAGATCGACCAGTACGGCGCGGTCGGCCGCAAGCCGTAAGGTCCGGCGTTCAGTCCCCGCAGCGGTTGCCGTCGATGCGGCAGTCCTGCGGGGTCGCGTCGATCAGCGTCGCGCCCTGCACCTCGAAGGCCAGCTCGACCGAGCCGCCCGCCGGCACCCGGGAGGTCGTGGCGTCCGGCGTGAACGTCCACACCGAGCCGTCCTGCGCCGCGGTCGCGCCGCTGACCCGGGAAACCCGCAGCGTCGACCGGGGCAGAGTCACCGTCACCGTCCAGCCGTCCTTCGCGCTCGTCCCGGGGTTGGCCACCGTGACCGCCATCCGGTAGCCGAGCAGCCCGGCCGTGACCGACGACGTCCGGTACGACGCGGTCAGCGGGACCGGAGCGTTCTCGGTGATCGGCACCTTGGCCGACACCGGCACCGACGGCGCCGGCCGGGTCGGCGACGTCGCAGAACCGCTCCGGGCGCTGCTCGGCGTCGCGGTCGTGCCCAGCGCGCCGGGAGTCGTCGTCACGGCGACGCTCGGCTGCGCCGTCCGGGACGCCAGACCCGGCAGGGCGGCCGCGCGGTCAGGTGGCGGCGTGCCGCCGTCGGGCGCCCGCACCAGCATCACGACCAGCAGGGCAGTGCCGGCCAGCGCGGCCGCCACCCCCGCCACCAGCAGGTAGCGGCCGACGCCGCGCCGCCCGCCGGCCTCGCGGACCTTGGGGGTCGGCGTCGCGCCGGAGTGGACGGCCGCGACCAGCCGCAGCACCCCGTCCAGGAGCACCACCACCAGCGAGCGCGGCGGCCGCGAATCGGTGTCGTTCATCTCAGGCCTTCGTGGATCGGGAGCCGGCCGTGGGCCGGGACGTCGAAGGTGCTTCGGAAGCCGACAGTGTCCAGGAGCGTGATCATCACAGGGAGCGCAGCCCGCTCAGGAGCCGTTGGAGCACGGCGGGGGAGGAGTCACGCCTGCCCTCGCCCGGCCCGCCGGTGCTGATCAGACCGGCCGCGCGCAGCTCGCCCAGCAGCAGCCGGGTCGGCCCGAGCGGCAGGCCCAGGTGCACGGCCATCTCGGGCAGCGCGATCGGCCGCCGGGACAGCCGCAGTGCCGCCTGCTGGTCGGCCGACAGCCCGTCCGGGGCGGTGACGCCGGGAGCACAGTGGATCATCGTGCTGAGTTCGAAATCGTGCGGCACGGCGGACCGGCCGCCGACCCGGGCGTACAGGCGGACCAGCGGGCCGGCGTCCTCGTCGTACCACGCCTCGTCGGAGATCGTCACGACTGCATCACCGGCTCCAGGTCGTCGAGCGTCGGTTCGTCACTGGTGGCCGGCTCCGCCGGGGCCGGGCTGACCAGAGCGGGCGGGACGGTCACCTCGGCGGCCAGGCCACCGTCGGCGCCGTTGTGCAGTTCCACCGCGATGCCGTGGCGGGCGGCGAACCGGCCCACCGCGTACAGGCCCCACCAGGTGCCACCGGCCGGCGGATCCTCCCCGGCCATCACCTGTGCCGCGGTGACCAGGTCGTCCTCGTCCATCCCGGGCCCGACGTCGGTCACCGTGAGGCGGTAACCGGTCTCGGCGGCCGAGCCGGTCACCCGTACCCGCGTCTCGGCCGGCGCGAACATCGTCCCGTTCTCGATCAGCTCGGCCAGCAGGTGCATCAGGTCGGTCACCGCGATCCCGGCCAGCAGGACCGGCTCGACCTGGGAGGTCGACACCCGGCCGTACTCGCTGATCTCGGACGCGGCACCGCGCACCACCTCGCCGATCGGCACCGGGTTGCGCCAGCGGCGGGCCGGCGTGCCGCCGGCCAGGGTGATCGACTTCTCCAGGTTGCGGCGGATCCGGTTGGCCAGGTGGTCGGCCCGGAACAGCTCGCCCAGCGTCTCGTCGTCCGACTCCCGCCGGGCCAGCGTGTCGAGCAGCCGCAACTGCCGGTGCAGCAGGCCCTGGTTGCGGCGTTCGAGGTCGCGCAGCAGCGGTTCGAGCCGGGACGACGGATCCCCGGCCGCCCGGTCGGCGCCCGGCCGGCGCTCGCCGCCGGCAGCGGTGGACCGGGTGCGCGACCGGCGCGCCACCAGGAGTACGGCGATGACCGCGATCAGCCCGACCCCGCCGACCACTCCCGCCCGCACCACGGTCACGACCGCATGCCCGGTGGCCGCGTCCGCCGCCGCCCGGGTCCCGCTCGCCTGCAGCTCCCACAGCCCGGTGTTGACCTGGTTGTACGCCGCGGACCAGTCCGGCCCGCCGCCGGTGCCCGCCAGCAGCCGGCTCTCGGCCGCGGCCAGCCGGGTGTCGGCCGCGAGCTGCTGGTACTGCGTCGCCGTGGAGGCGGGCAGGTCACTGCCGGCCGCCGCCAACAGGCTGCGCCGCGCGCCGGACAGGGTGGACAGCCGTACCCGGTCGGCCTCGGTGAGTCCGTCCCGGCGCCCGGCCGTCGCGACCAGGTGGGCGTCCTCCTCGGCCAGCAGCTCGCGGGAACGGCTCAGCGCGGACAACCCGGCGGACGACCCGGCCAGCTGGTCGGGGAAGACCGTCGGCGTACGTACACCGGCCGGGTCGATCAGCGCGGTGTACGCGTCGACCGCCCGCTCGCGCACGGCCTGCCCACCGTCCACCGCGGCCCGTACGGCCGGCAGCCGCTCGGTGCGTCCCAGCAGCTCATCGGTCTGCCGGGTGGCGTCGGTGTCGGCCAGCCACGTGATCCAGCTGTCCCGGGTGGTCCGCAGCTCCTGCCGGCTCCGATCGGTACGGGCCCGCTGGGCGGCCAGCTCCGGGCCCGCGGGCGACTCACCCGCCGACAGTCGGCGTTCCGCCTCCAGGGCGAGCACCAGTGTGCCCAGCGGCCGGCTCAGGTGGTTGGCGGTGAGCCGGGCCGACATCACCTGCACCGCCTCGGTGACGGCGGGCACGGCGGCTGCCGCCCAGAGCGCGACCAGCAGCGCCAGGCCGGTGATCACCTTTGTCCGCGTGCTCATCGTTGCTCCCCCGTACCGATCAGGGCGCGCAGCCGGGTCAGCAGGGCCTGCCGGTCGGTGACCCCGAGACGCTGCCGGATGCGGGCCATGTGATGCTCCACGGTCTTGGCCGAGAGGTAGAGCCGCTCGGCCACCTGCTTGTAGGTCAGTCCCTCCAGGACCAGGGCGGCGACCTCGCGCTCGCGTTCGCTGAGCAGTTGCGGGCCGCCCTCGCCGGCCCGCGAGCGGGTGCCCGCGGCCGGGGCGGACTCGTGCGGCCCGGCGATCCGTTCCTGCAACGCCCGGGCACAGTCGAGCAGCAGGGTCATCGCCTTGCGGTCGGCGGTGCGGATCGCCGCCTGGCCGACCAGCCGGGCGCCGTCGCCGGCCAGCCCGAGGGCGCCCAGCCCGCGGGCCGCGGCGACCACCGCGTCCGGGTCGGCCGTGTCAGCCAGGACGTCGACCCACTGCGCGGCGGCGGCCGCGACCGCCTCCGCGTACGGGCTGAAGCCCCGCACGCCGGCCAGGGCCCGCGCGTGCCCGGTGGCCGCGTCGTGGTCCTCGACGAGAACCGCGGCGTGCAACCGGCTCCAGCGCAGCGGCGCGCTCCACAGCGGTGGATCGCCCAGCGCGGACAGCAGCAGGTCGGCCTCGGCCAGCTGCCCGGCGACCCGGTGCTGCTCACCGAGCCGGGCCGCGGCCACCGCGAGTTCGCCCAACGGCAACAGGGTGAACAGGTCGACCGGCTGGCCGATCAGCGCGTGACAGGCGTCCGGCCAGGCACTGCGCAGCCCGACCAGGTCGCTGGCCCGGCGGCTCAGCCCGACCTGCAACGCGGAGGCGAACAGACGATCGCGTCCCCGCCGCCCGGGTAGCAGGGTCGCTCGCGCCTCGCCGATCCGGCCGCGCAGCAGCAGCGTCCAGGCCTGCAACAGCCGGTGCCGGTCGGCCAGCAGGGTGCCACCGGTCGCCGCCTGCACCGCGCGGGCCAGGAGCGCGTCGGCGGTGTCCAGCTCGGCGCTGTGCAGGGCGATCGTCGCACCGAGCGCGGCCGGGCTGTCCGGCAGCAGCACGGCCGGCCCGGCCGGCTCGATCATGGTGGCCGCCTGCACCAGCGCGGACAGCGCCGCGGTCGGGGTGCCCCGGACCGATTCGGCCATGCCGCGGGCCATCAGCGCCGCGGTCGCGCTGAGCGAGGTCGGTGGCTCGCCGGTGGCCGCCGCGTCCAGGGCCTCGGCGTCGGCCGGCCGGCCGATACCGATCAGGGCGACCGCGCCGAAGCCGGCCGTGACGGTGGACGGCGACCACTGGTACAGGGCGGCGGCCTGGGCGGTCTGCCCGCGATGGGTGAGCACCGCCGCGGCGACGTACGCGGCCTCGGCGCGCTGCTCCGGCGTGCCCGCGGCCAGCGCCTGATCGGCCAGCCGGGACGCCTCGTCGAGGTCGCCGGCCAGCGCCGTGGCCAGCGCCCGGCGGGCGGCGGTGGTGCGGCCCGCGCCGGCCGCGGCGGCGAACAAACGGGCGGCCAGCTCGGGGTCGTCGCCCAGGGCCTCCTCGCCGGCGGCCTCGTAGACCTTGCCGAGCCCGGTGCCCGCCGGACCGGGCACCAGGGCGCCCTTGCTGTCGCCGGCGTCGCCCAGCAGGGGCCGGACCAGCGGCAGGACCGGCCCGCCGCGTTCCAGCTGCAACCCGGCCAGCCGCTGCCGCACGTCGATCCGGTGCCCGATCGGGCCGAGCGCGGCGATCGCCTGCCGGGCCAGCGGCACCAGCGTGCCGTCGGCGGCCAGCAACCCGGTGGCCCGGCCCGCGTCGACCAGCCCGGCGACGGTCTCGGCGTCCCGCTCGAGCAGCGCCGCGACCAGCTCGAAGGAGAGCCCGGCGCCGGCTTCCACGGCCAGCAGCAAGGTGCGCAGGTCCGGATCGAGCTCGTCCAGGTCGGCCGCGAACGCACTCAGCGCGGCGACCGGGACCCGGCGCGCGGCGGCGTCGGCCGGGGTGAGCGCGTCGGCCACCCGGGCGACGTGGCGCGGCACCCCACCGGTCCGCTCGGCCACGAAGGCCACCAGGTCGGGCGACGGGTCCGGGACGACGGCGGCCAGCCGCGAGTGGATCTCCCCGGCGGTCAGCGCCGGCAGCTGCACCGGGCGCCGCGCCCGGCGCAGCACATCGACCAGGGCCGGCAGGCCGGCCGGGCGAGGCCACGGACGGTACGCGACGACGATGCGTGCCTCCGGCCGTTCCGCGTACGCCCGCAGCTCGTCGAGCCGGGCCGCGGGCAGCCGGTGCGCGTCGTCGGCCAGCAGCACCTGGTCGCCGGCGGCGTCGACGGGCCGCCACGGGGTGACGACAGTGACCCCGGCCCGCTGCCAGACCCCGGCCAGCTCCCGCAGCAGCGCGGTCTTGCCGAAGCCGCCCGGCGCGCCGACCACGGCCTGCAACGGCGCGAACGGGTCGGCGGCGACCTCGGCGAGCAGGTCGGCGGCGGGGGAGCCGGCCACGGAACCGGTCAACGTCGGGGTGCTCATCGCTCGCCCGCCCGCACCGCGGCGACATCGACCGGCGGGCGCGAGGGCCGGTCCTGGGCCCGGCTGTCCCGGCTGATCTCCGGCCACGACGTCAGGCCGCCGCTCATGACCGGCTGACCGGCCGCGTCCAGCAATCCGGCCACGCCCGGCAGCTGACCACCCGCGAGGTGCGCGTCGGGCATCTGACCGTCCAGCTGATAGCCCGCATGCTGCCCGCCCGCCGACTGACCGTCCAGCAGCGGGCCGCCCGGTAGTGGGCCGTCCAGCAGCGGGCCGCCCGGTAGTGGGCCGCCCGGTAGTGGGCCGCCCGGTAGTGGACCGCCGTGCCGGCGGGCGTCCGGCGGTTGACCGCCGGGCTGGTGGCCTCCCGGCTGGTGGGCGGCGATGGCGGCGCGCGGGGCACCCGGCGGCGGGCCGGGCCGGCGCACCAACGGCCGGACGGCGAGCGCGGCCCCGGCGGCCACCGTCATCGGCGGATCGGGGTCGCGCAGGACCGGTACCGGGAAGGCCGCGGACAACAGATCGGACACATGCGGATATACGTCGTCGGAGCCTCCGGCGATCAGCACCGCGGCAAGATCACCTCGCGTGGCCCCGCAGCTGCTCAGGGTGTGCACGGCCAGGTCCACGGTGGACTGGATGACCGCCCGGGCGTCGGCCGGCGTCGCGTCGCGCAGGTCGAAGCCGCTGACCTCGGCCATCTCCGCGCAGCCGAGCAGTTCCAGCCGGCCCGGGGCGTGCACCACGACGACCGAGATCTCGCAGGTCGAGCCGCCGATCCGGTAGACCAGCAGCATGCCGCCGGCGGCCGGCACCCGGCCCGCCGCCTGGTGCGTCTCGACCACCGCGCGGGCCCGGGTGACCAGCGCCGTCTGGGCCAGGTCGGCCTCGCCCAGCGCCGAGTGCACCAGGTGCAGCCGGCCGTTGCCCCACACCGACGGGTACGCCAGGGCGATCCGCTCGGGCGGCTCGTCGAGCTGCTGCCACACCCGGTCGACCACCCAGCGGGCCATCGCGGCGACCAGGCCGTGGGCCGGGAAGTAGTCGTCGCCGAACAGCATCGGCAGGCTGTCGCCGACCCGGTGCAGGTAGCCGCCCACCGAGGTCGCGGCCGGCGCCCGGCCGTGGTCGGCCGGCACGACGTCGCCCTCCGGGGTCAGCACCAGCCCTGAGCTGACGGTGCGCGAGCGCAGGCCCAGCGTCACCGGCTGCGCGGGACCCCAGCCTCCGGCGGCGCCGTCGGTGCGCCGGCAGACGGCGGCCTTGGTGGCGCCGGCGCCGATGTCGATCCCCAGGACGTAGGGCACGTCGTCACTCCTCCATCACCGACGGCCATTACTGCGGGTGTGACAGCGCGGTGGGCGTCATTCGGCCGGATAGGTCCACATGTTCGTACCAGAAGACCGCTCGCGGATCGTCCCCCAAAAAATCATGCCGCCGAATCCCCTAACCCCCTAACGCCCGGCCCCCGGGGAGCACCGATCGGCCCGGACCGGTGGGGGGCGCCAACCCCGATGCCCGCGCCGGCCGGTCTCCGTACGGTTTGCTGCGGTGCCGGATCCCGGCGCCAGTGACCGGTCTCTGAAGGAGCCTCATGGAAGCGTCCCCGACGTTGCAGGATTTCGTCCTCAACCTGATCTACGACCCGGCCGCCCGTTCGGCCTTCGAGCTCGACCCGGAGACCGCGCTGAACGCGGCCGGCCTGGCCGACGTCACCGCGGCCGACGTGCAGCAGGTCATCCCGCTGGTGGTCGACTCGGCCCCGGTGACCGGCCTGTACGGCCTGGCCGGCGTCGACGACCTCACCACCGGGGTGGCCAACCTGGACGTGGCCGGCGCGGTGTCGCAGCTGCAGGCGATCACCTCGCAGGTGGCCGTCATGCCGGGTCAGGTGGCGGGCGACCTGAACGTCGCCAACACCCTGGCCGGCGTGAACGCCACGGTGCTCACCGTGGCCGGCGACGACGTGGTCGGCGGCTCGGTGCTGTCCGGCAACTCGCTCGGCCTGGCCGGGCTGAGCGGCGGCGTGACCGGGCTGGGCGGCGGCGTGACCTCGGCCGTGCCGGTCGGGGTGGGCGGGCTGTCCGCGGGCAACGACCCGGCCCTGCACCTGGACAACACTGTGGTGGCCCCGGTCGAGCACAGCGTGACCAACGTGGTCAGTGGCGTGGACCACGTGGCCCCCGGTGTCGACGCCGGCCCGGTCGGCATCCTGGACGGTGGCCTGGGCACGGTCACCAACCTGCCCGCGTCGATCCCGCTGGATCACGTGCCGGACCTTGACGTCGCCGGGGTCGGCGGGGCAACCTCTTCGGTCGGGTCCCTGATCAAGCCGGATCTGGGCCACGTCCTGCCGCACGACCCGGTGCAGGGCCTCGACAGCACCCTGACCGGCGTCGGTGGCGCCGCGCACGATGTCACCAGCGGCGTGCTGCACAGCGTGACCCACCCGGCCGAGGACAGCGAGCCGTCGCACGACCTGCTGGGCGGGCTGCACCACTAAAGTGCCCGCGGCACCGGTCCGGGTCGGGCGACACGACGACGAGAGACTGGGCGGACACGAATTGGGCGGGAGCGAATGACGCGATGGGAGGCCGGACCCACGGCCTATGCGGGTCCGGCCTCCCTCGTCCCGCAGAGCCCGGTCCCGGCCCGTGCGGCCGAACCGGATCCGCTGCGGGCGGCCGGGGCCCTGTGGTGGCTCGACGTCCTCGACTCCACGATCCGTACGTGCGGCACGCACGGCCGGTCCGAGGTCGCCGAGTGGCTGTCCCGCCGGCGCGCGCAGCTGCTGCGCCCGGAGTTGCGGGTGCTGGTCGTCGGGGCCGCCCACCAGGGCAAGAGCCAGCTTATCAACGGTCTGATCAACGCCGGGGTGTGCGCGGTCGACACCGCGGGCGGCACCACCGTGCCGGCCGTGGTCCGGCACGCCGAGTCACCGGCCGCGCAGCTGATCCGCCGGGGCTCGGCGAGCGCCGAGTGGACGGCCGAGGTCGGCCTGCAGGACCGGGTCCCGCTGGGCCTGGAGGCGCTCGACGGCGCGATCGCCGAGGCGGCGGCCCGGTTCCCGGCCGGCACCCCGGTGCACGCCGACATCGCGGTGCCCCGCTCGCTGCTGGCCGGTGGCCTGGTGCTGATCGACACCCCGCCGCTGCCCGGCCTGCCCGCTTCGGCCGACCGCGCGGTGCGCACCGCCAGTGACCTGGCCACCAGCGCCGGCGCCGACCTGGTGCTGTACGCCTGCGAGGCGGGCCGCGAGCTCACCGACGCCGACCTGGCCGTGCTGCAGGACCTGGCCCGGTTCTTCCCCGGCCTGCTGGTGGTCTTCACCAAGACCGACTACGCGATCGACTGGCGGCGCAACCTCGCCGACAGCCGCACCCGGCTGGCCCGGGCCGGGGTGCCGGCGGCCACCACCGCCGTCTCGGCCACCCTGCGGCTGCACGCGTTGCAGGCCGGCGACGCGGCGCTCAACAACGAGTCCGGCTTCACCGACCTCATCGTCCACCTGCAACAGATGGTGGCGGCCAAGCCCGACCGGCTGGCCCGCGACACGGTCAGCCGGCTGGGCCGGATCGCCCTGGAGGAGCTGGCCGGTCCGCTGCGCGACGAGCTGGCGGCCCAGCAGAACGCGGGCCTGCCGGACGCGGTGGCCCGCTTGCACACCACCCAGCGCCGGCTCGACGACCTGCGCAAATGTGCTGTCCGCTGGCAGAACGCGCTCTCCGACGAGGTCGGCGACCTGATGTCGGACATCGAGCACGACCTGCGCGAACGCACCCGGGCGGTGCTGACCGAGTCGGACGAGTTCTTCGCCACCGCCGACCCCGCCAAGGCCTGGGACGAGTTCGAGCCCTGGCTGCGGCAGTCCCTGGAGGACCTGACCGGGACCAGCATGACGTGGCTGGCCGAGCGGATCGAGTGGATGGCCCGCCGGGTCGCCGACCAGTTCCCGCCCGAGGCGGGTGAGGTGCTCCCGCCGTCCGCGCTGGTCTCGGCCGAGGGGCGGACCGACGGGGTGCCGGGCCTGGACGCACCGCCGGTGGCCCGGTTCACCCCCGGCCAGAAGCTGTTCATCGGCCTCCGCGGCTCGTACGGCGGTGTGATCATGTTCGGCCTGGCCACCAGTCTGGCCGGGATGTCGCTGATCAACCCGATCTCGATCGGCGGCGGCGCGCTCTTCGGCGGCAAGACGATCCGCGACGAGAGCAAGTCGCTGCTCAAGAAGCGGCAGACCGAGGCCCGCAACGCGGTCCAGCGGCACGTCGACGACATCTTCGTGGGCCTCAACAAGGAGGCGCGCGACACCGTACGCCGGGCTCAGCGCGCCCTGCGTGACCACTTCACCGCGGTCACCGAGGACCTCCAGGAGATCGTCATGGAGTCGCTGCGCAACGCCAAGGCCGCGGCCGATCAGGACGTCGCCGCCCGGGAGCAGCACGCCCGGCGGCTCCAGCAGGAGCTGGCCGTGCTCGTCCAGTTGCATTCCCAGGCCAGAGCACTGGGCGGCCGCGGATGATCAACGAGGAGGAGTTCGAGCAGCGCACCTACCGGCTGCTGAACGAGGCGGCGCACGTCTACCGGGGCGATCAACCGGCCGCCGCGCTGCTGCGCTCCACCCTCGACCGGCTGGCCGACCCGGTGCGGCTGGCCGTGACCGGACCCGCCCGGGCCGGCGTCTCCACTCTGGTCAGTGCGCTGATCGGGGAGGGGCTGGCGCCGGTCGAGCTGCCCGGTGAGCCGCTCGCCAGTGTCACCTATCGCGACGGCACCCAGCCGCGGGCCTGGTGGCAGGACGAGCGCGGGACGGCGTACGAGATCCCGACGGTCCGCACCGCCCACGGTCTGCGGCTGGTCCCGGACGGCCGGCACGCCGGGCGCCCGGAGGGGGCGCGCCGTGCCGTCGTGGAATGGCCGAGCCGGGTCCTGCGCCGCACCGAGCTGATCGACACCCACCTGCCGCTGCCGCAGGTCCAGCAGACCGCCGACGCGGTTCTCTACGTGACGCCCCACCTGGGCGAGGCCGACCTGCAGGCCCTGCAGGCGGCGCTGGGCATCCGCGGCCCCTCGGTGTTCCCGGTGCACACCATGATCGTGCTGTCCCGGGCCGACGCCACCGGCGGTGGCCGCCCCGACGCCCTGCTGACCGCCAAGCAGGCGGCCCGGCGCCGCCGCCGCGAGCCCCGGGTCGGCGCGCTGTGCCAGGACGTGCTCGCCGTCTCGCCGCTGATCGCGGCGGCCGCCCGCACCCTGCGTGACGACGAGTTCCGGGCGATCGCCACGATGGCCGCCCTGCCGCGGGCCGCGGCCGAGGCGCACCTGCTCTCCACCGACCGGTTCACCGCGGCCGACGCCCTGCGGCCGGTCGCCGCCCAGCAGCGGGCCCAGTTGCTGCAGCGCTTCGGCCTCGGCGGCATCCGGCTGGCGATCACCCTGGTCCGGACCGGCTGCGACCACGCGGCGGTGCTCGGCGAGCGGCTGCAGGAGCACAGCGGCCTCAAGGAGCTGCAGGCCTCGATCGCCGAGCTCTTCACGGCCCGCCGGGTCGCGCTGCGGGCCCGCTCGGCGCTGACCATCCTGGACCGCCTGCTGCGCACCCAGCCGGTGCCGCCGGCCGTCCACCTGCTGGCCGAGCTCGAGCTGCTGCTCGCCGACGCGCACGAGTTCCGCGAGTTGCGCCTGCTCGCGGCGTTGCGCGCGGGCCGGGTCAACCTGCCCCGGGAACACGCGGTCGACGCCCGGCGGCTGCTCGGCGGCTCGGGCACCAGCCTGGGGGAGCGGCTGGGCATGTCCCCGGAGGCGACGGCCGAGGACACCTGGAGCGCGGCGCACGCCGCCGCCGACCGCTGGCGGGAGCAGGCGCACGGCCGCGACCTCGTCCCGGCCCAGCGCCGGGCCGCCGAGGTGGTGCTGCGCAGCTGCGACATGATCCTGGCCGGCCTGGACACCATCGCGGCACCGGCCGGCCCGGCCGCCTACGCCTGACCCGTGGACTTGCGCTCTTGAGCGCCCGGGGACACCGTGGGACCAGCGATCAGTGTCGATCCGCCGGGAGGCCCCCATGCGCCGCTTCCACCTCGTCGTGTTCTCCCTGCTCGTCATGGTGCTCGCCGGCGCGCCGCCGGCGGCCGCCGAGCCGTCCCGCGCCGGGCTCTCCGAGCAGCGGCGCCTGGCCGACCGGCGGTACGTGGCGACCGGGGACCGGGCCTACGAGGTCGGGGCCGAGGACGGCAGCTATCCGGCGACGGGCTGGCACATCCGCGGCGAGATGGGCGGCTTCTGGAGCCCGCCGATCAAGCTGCTCGACGGCCTGTGGTTCGCCGTCGACGGGCAGTGGCTGCGCGCGACCCGGTTCACCAGCGGCACCGGCTTCGTCCGGATGGAGCTGGCCGGTCCCGGCGGATCGCGGATCCGGCGTACCGACGTGCTGCCGGACGGCGGCCGGGCCGCGCTGGTCGGATTGACGTTCAGCGGGCCCGCGCGCCGGATCACGCTGGCGGTGGACGCGCATTCGGAGCTGCTCCCCGCGTACCCGTGGGGCTGGACGACGCCGGGCGCTCAGGCGGTCAACCTGAGCGACACCGGGGGCTTCGACGGGCGCAACCTGGTCTTCCGGGAGACGGCCACGGGTGAGCGCCCGCACGACTACGCCGCCGTGGTCGGCAGCACCCTCGTCCCGGACAGCCACGAGCTCGGCCCCGGCCACCGTGGCCCGCAGGAACCCGCCGTGGTGTGCCCGGAGGCCGATCCGGCCCCGGCACGCTGCGACGACGGCCCGTACGGCCGGGGCACCGGCGGCCGGCTCACCTACACCCTCGAAGTGCCGCGCGCCGGGCGGACCGTCTGGTTCACGGTGGCCGGCTCGGACGACGGTGTCGCCGCGGCCACCGCCGAGTCGCAACGCGCGCTGCGGGCCCCGGCCGAGGCGCTGTCCCGCAAGGTGGCCGCCCGGGCCCGGATCTCCGCGCGTACCCGGGTCGACCTGCCCGGCGACCGGCTGTTGCAGCGCAGCGTGGAGTGGTCCAAGCAGAACCTGGCCGACTCCGTGCAGGAGGCGCACGACCTGCGGGTGTTCGCCAGCCGGGAAGGGACCCAGTTCCCGCCGCCGGCCGGCACGGTCGACGTCGCCCGGTGGGTGGGCGCCGGCTGGCCGGACTACCCGTGGATCTTCGCGACCGACGCCGAGTACACCGCGTTCGCATCGGTGGCGGCCGGGCAGTTCGAGCCGATCAAGGCGCACCTGCGGGCGTTGCGCGACATCAGCGAGATCGTCAACGGCCGGTCCGGCAAGGTGGTGCACGAGGTCACCCCGGACGGGCAGGTGTACTTCGGCGCGAACGACGACCCGGGCAACACCGACGAGAGCGCCAAGTTCCCCAGCACGGTGGCGCTGATCTGGCGGTGGACCGGCGACGACGCGTTCCGCGACGAGATGTACGACTTCGCCGTCCGCGCCGTGCGGCACGTGACCGCGCTGGACGCCGACGCCGACGGCTGGCCCGAGGGCTCGGGCAACGTGGAGCGGCCCGGCATGGGACCGGAGAAGCTCGACGTCGCGGTCTACACCATCCGCGGGCTGCGCGACCTGGCCGACCTGGCGACCGCGCGCGGCGACCGGGCCACCGCGAGCTGGGCGGCCACCCAGGCCCAGCGGCGCGAGCGGGCCTTCGAGCAGGCCTGGTGGTACGGCGGGGACGCCGACGCGTACGCCGACTCGCTGAGCGATCCCGGTGACGGCAAGGTGTTCCAGCGGCACTGGACCGGCCTGACCCCGATGGAGGCCGAGTCACCCGCCGGGCCGCTCGCCGCCATCGGCCACGCCCACGCCGCCCTGGCCCAGCGGGAACGGGACTGCTACACCGGCGAGTTCGGCCTGTTCCACACCGGCAGCGGCCCGACCGGCGCCACGGGCGGCAACACCGGCCCGTCCTGCGACAGCGTGGTGTCCGGCGTGCCCGCCGAACGGGCCACGTTCTCCCTCAACACCGCCGTCATGGCCGTCGCCGAGGGCAACTACGGCCGGCTCGGCCCGCAACGCCGCTACACCGACGGAAACGCCCGCATCCAGCTCGACCCGGCGGTCTGGGAGATGCCCGGCGCGATGCCGGAGGTGGCGCCGTCGCCGGACTCCGTCGCCAACATCGAGCGCGACTTCCTGAGCCGCTCCAGCGTGCTGCAGGCGTGGGGCGCCTACGGGGTGCTCTGGCCGGTGGTGCACCAGCAGCTCGGCGTCGACCCGGACGTCGGTCGCGGCCGGCTGTCGGTGGTGCCGGCGCTGCCGCCCGGCCAGGACCGGATCGCCGGGCACGACATCCGGCTCGGCCGCGGCTCGCTCGACGTGACCGCCACCCGGAGCGCGGGAACCCTCACCGTCTCGGTCCGGGCGGCGCTGCGGGCGAAGCTCACCGTCGGCGCGGTGCTGCCGGCCGGAGCGTCGGTGGCGGGGGTACGGCTGGACGGCAGGCCGGCCGCACACCGGCAGCGCAGCACCCCCCGCGGCACCGAAGTGCTGGTCGCCGCGGGTACGGGCGGACGGCACACCCTGGCGGTGAAGCTGCGCTGACCTCAGCCCGGCTCGTTGCTCTGGTCCACCGCTTGCGGACTCGTCGCCCGCCACTGCCGGTCGTCCACCGGCCGGGACCGCTGGGCCAGCCGCAGAAGCGCGGCAACGGCACCGTCGGTCAATGACGATCCGCTGTAGCCGACGTATGCCACCACGCCCGGCGCCGGCTCCCAGGCCAGGGAACCGTTGCCGCCGAAGACCGGGGACACCACGGCCGGGTGGTCACCGACCGGCCCGGCGGCGGTGGCGTGGGCCGCGTACAACTGGTCCTCGAACCCGCCGCCGCGAACGACCCCGGTGTAGGCCAGGCCACCGCCGAGCGCGGCCTGCTCGCCCAGCGCGGCGCTGCCGTAGCGGATCTCATGGATGGCGGGCGGCCGGTACGGCCCACCGCCGGCCACCACGTAACCCGCCGGCGGCTCCTCGATGACCGGCCGGCCGCCGGTGAAGCCCGTGCGGGCCGCGATGGTGACCAGGGCGGGTTCGGGCAGGTCGCCCCGGATGCGGGCCCAGGCACCGCCGGCCGGCCAGGTCACCGAGTCCGGACCGGCCTTACCGGCCTTGCCCCCGACCTTGACCGGGCCGGCGCCGGCGGGGGGCGCGGCGACCGGAAAAGTGACCACGGCGCCGTGCCGGCCCAGTGAGCCGTCGATGCGGCGGACGACGACGGTCCACGGTCCTCTGCCCGCTGTGGGATCCCGGCGGTCCAGGCTCGTGCCGCCCCGGGCGCAGCCGACGATCATCGCGACCGGGACTACGGCCACGGCAGGGGTCGGCGGCGGGCAGGACGGGCCGGCGGTCGGCGGCGCCGGGTCCGCGGCCGCGGGTGGATCCGGTGCGCGACGGTGGTCGAGGACGATCGCTACGGTTCCGGCCGCGAGGGCCGCCAGCGCGACGGCACCGGCCACGAGCAACCGCCGGGACGGTCGCCGGGGTGGCTCTCCCGGACCGAAGGTGACGATGTCGGTCACCGGTCCAGTATGGGGGCCGGTCGAGGCCGGTGTTGCCCCGCCGCGGTGCGGCACGCAGGTCAGCGATCAGCCCGCCGTGGCCCCGGCCGGCTCGGCGAGGAAGCGCCGGTCAGAGCCGGCGGACGCGCGGCACGCAGATCATGGACGCCCCTCTGGGGCCTTCGGTCGCGGTCGGGCAGGATGCCGGTCAGAGTCGGCGGACGCGCAGCACGCAGGTCAGCATCGGCAGCGTGAACGCGCCCTCCGCCGTCTCGGGCCGGCCGGCCAGGAAGGCGCGGATCCGGCCGAGCGTCGCCGCCCGTTCCCGCTCCGGCATGGTGAGCAGACCGGCCCGGGTGGCCAGCGTCGCCACCAGAGAGTCGGCGGTGCGCCGCTGCGCATGCGGGAAACCCTCCTGCTCCGGCGACCCGAACCGGGCGGCGGCCCCGCCAGTCCTCGGCAGGTGGGCCCGGCTTGTCTCGGCACGCCAGGCAGCGGGAGTGTCCCGCGGGCCGATGACCGCACTCCCGCTGACCCGGGCCAGCCCGGCGACCCAGTCGACACTGTCGTCCAGCACGTTCCACAGCCCGGCGAGGATGCCGCCCGGGGCGAGGACCCGCGCGATCTCCGGTCCCGCGACAGCCATGTCGAACCAGTGCATAGCGTTGCCGGCCAGCACAGCATCGACGGACGCGTCCGGCAGCGGGATCCGCTCCGCGCTGCCGGGCCGGGCGCGCACCTGCGGCCGGGCACGGCGCAACTCAGCCAGCATGGCCGGGTCCGGTTCCACGGCGGTGACCTCGGCGCCGACCGCGAGCAGCGTGCCGGTGAGCTTGCCGGTCCCGGCCCCGAGGTCGAGCACCCGCCGCCCGGGCGCGAGGTCGAGCGCCCAGCGGACCGCCGCCTGCGCGTAGTCCGGGCGATGCTCGGCGTACGCGGGGGCCGCCGCGCCGAAGGATGAGGACAGCCGGTCGGAGTCCATCAGCTCAGCGCCGCGCTCGCGGCCCGCAGCTCCTTTAGGGCCGCCAAGGTGTACGGCGCGAGATCGTCCTGGTCACCCTCGGACCACTCGGCGTATCCCCGTTTGAAGGCCAGCACGCCCAGCTCACCGGCGAGGGCCGCGGTCGGGTCGGGAACTCCGCGGGCGACGAGGGCCGTCGTCATGGCGGCCGCCAGGCTGACGCTCTTGAGGGCGTCCCGCTCCTGGAGCTCGGTGCTGGCGGCGACGGCTGCCTTCAGGCGGGGTCCGAGCTCGCGGTTCGCCGGGCCCAGGGCGCTCGAGGCGCGCTCGAGGCCGGCGGCGATGGCGTCCAGCGGGCTCGCGCCGGGCGGTGCTTCGGCGATGCCCTCGGCCAGGAGCCGGCTCAGCGTTTCCTGGCCGGCCACCAGCAGCTCGCGCTTGTCCGGGAAGTGCCGGAAGAAGGTGCTCTTGGTGACCCCGGCCCGCTCGGCGATCTGGGCGACCGTCGTGGCGTCGTAGCCCTGCTCGGTGAACAGGTCGACGGCGGCCATGACGAGTCGTTCGCGCGCGCCTGGTTCCCATCGGGCCATGGACCCATCATAAGCGATGGGACTTGTGTCCCATCACTCTGGTAAGGTCATGGGATAAGAGTCCCATCACTCGGGGAGAGTTTCATGCGCGTCTTCATCACCGGCGGCACCGGCCTCATCGGGTCGGCCGTCGTCACCGAACTGCTCGCCCACGGCCACACCGTGCTGGCGCTCGCCCGAACGGAGGCGTCCGCGGCGGCGGCCGGGTCGGCCGGGGCCGAGCCGATCCGGGGCGGGCTCGCCGACCTCGACGTCCTGCGGGCCGGCGCCGCTCAGGCCGACGGGGTGATCCACCTGGCGTTCAGCCACGACTTCAGCACCGCCGAGGCCGTCGCGCGGGCGGTTGCCGAGGAGAACGCCGCCGTCACGGCCCTGGGCGAGGAGCTCGCCGGCAGCGACCGCCCGTTCGTCACCGTCTCGGGCACCCCGTACGTCGAGGGCCGGGCCTCCACCGAGACCGATCCGCTCTCGACCGACGGGCTGGTCGGCGGGCGCAGCCGCGGTGTCCTGGCGGTCCTCGACCTGGCCTCGCGCGGGGTCCGCAGCACGGCGGTCCGCCTGCCGCGCACGGTCCACAACGAGGGCGCGGGCGGTTTCGCCGGTCTGCTGACCGGCATCGCGCGCCAGACCGGAGTTTCCGGCTATCCGGGGGACGGCACGCAGCGCTGGCCGGCCGTGCACGCGCTCGACGCGGCAGTGCTCTTCCGCCTGGCCCTGGAGGAGGCGCCGGCCGGGACCGCCTGGCACGCCGTGGCCGACGAGGGTGACGCGGTGCGGGACATCGCCGGGGTCATCGGCCGGCGGCTGGGCCTGCCGGTCCAGGCCGTGCCGGCGGAGACCTACGGACCGCTCGGCGCGATCTTCGCCACCGATCAGCCCTCGTCCAGTGCCCGCACCCGGGAGGCGCTGGGCTGGAAGCCGACGCACCCGAGCTTGCTGGAGGACCTGGAGAATCTCCGGCCCTGACGTCATTCGTCGTGCCGGCTCACCAGGTCGCGGCCCAGGGTGGTGGCCCGGTGCACGATCGCACCGCCCTCGCGACGGCTGGCGATCAGCCCGGCGGCCCGCAACGCGGACAGGTGCTCCGAGGACGACGACACGCTGATCCCGGCCTGCCGCGCGATCGTCGACGTGGTGTGCCGGCCGGGCCCGGCGGCGTGGATCAGCACCACGCTGCGGGTCCGGCCGAACAGTCCGGCCAGTGCGGCGGAGCTGCTCGGCCGGCTGTCCAGCCCGGCCGGCGGCTCGACGGGATAGACGATCAGGGCCGGCCGGTCCGGCGCGACCAGCACCCGCGGGCGCGGGCCGGCGAACGGTGACGGCACCAGCAGCAGTCCGTGCCCGCCGAGCCGCAGCTCACCGTTCTGCCAGGTGTCGACCTCCAGCACCGGCGCCCGCCACCGGATCGCCCGGTGCAGGCCGGTGAGGACGCCGTCGGCCCCGGCGAGCGCGTAGCGGCTCGCGGCCTCACCGACGAACAGGCGGTGGGTGCGCTGCAGCGCCGGCCAGTCCGGGGCCAGCACCTGATCGAAGTACGACCGCATGGCGATGACCAGCGTGTCCAGCACCTGGGGGTCGGCGGCGGCGAACCGGCGGCGGGCGGCGCTGACCGTGACGTCGGCGTACGCCGCCGACACCTCGGCCCGTACCCGTTTCGCCGGCGTCGAGCGGATCGCGTCGAGCCCCTCCTCGATGGATCCCAGCCCTTCCCACGGGGTCATGAAATCCGGCACGAATCCCTGGGACGGCAGCAGATGATGCAGCGGCCGCAGCACCGGGGCCGCCGTGGCGACCCGGCGCGCGAGTGCCGGCAGGGCGGCGGCCACGGGCTGCTGCCGCAGGGCCTGACTGGCCAGCAGCACGGTGCCGGCCGGATGCAGCCGGTCGGCGAACCGGATCCGCGTGAGGTCCGCGGGCCTCAGCCACAGGCGCAACATCCGGACAGCTTGCCAGCCTTTCGGCACCGGCCGAAACCGTTGACCGGCCGGAACGCCTGACCGACCCTGCTGGCGTGACGGTCGGCGAGGACGGGGGCATCCGGTGCGGCGTACGTTTCTGATCGGTGTGGTGTGCGGGCTGCTGCTGGCCGGATGTGGCGCGGAGCCGGCGGCGCCGCCGGTGCAACGGCCCGCGGCGGGCGACCACAAGCTCACGCTCGACGTCGGGGGCCGGGAACGCACCTACCTGCTGCACGCTCCGCCGGGTTACCGGGCCGACAAGCCGGTGCCGTTGGTCGTCGCCCTGCACTTCTATCCGGGCTCCGGCACGGCACTGCGGGACATGATCGCGATGGACGCCAAGGCCGACGAGCACGGTTTCCTGGTCGCGTACCCGGACGGGGTCGGCGGCGGCTTCAACGCGCTGGTCTGCTGTGGCGCCGAGGACGACGTGGCCTTCCTGCGGGCGCTGACCGAGCGGCTGGTCACCGACTGGCGGGTGGACCCGGGCCGGGTGTACGCCACCGGCATCTCCAACGGCGCCGACATGAGCTTCCGGCTCGCGGTCGAGGCGAGCGGGGTGTTCGCCGCGATCGGGGCGGTGAGCGGCGGCTTCGGCGGTCCCCGGGTGGAGGCGGCGTCCTACGCGCCGGCGAAGCCGGTCTCGGTCGTCACCGTCATCGGCGCTCAGGACCAGTACTACGACATCTTCCAGGCCGGGCTGAAGAAGTGGCGCGAGCGGCTGCGGTGCGAGCCGGTCAAGACGCCGCCGAGCGGCCAGCAGACCGTGCAACGGTCCGGCGCCCGGTGCGCCGACGGCAGCGACGTCGAGGTGTACGTCGTCACGGACATGGGACATTCCTGGCCCGGAGCGAAGCAGGGCCAACTGGCCCGGCCGGACGCACCGATCGTGGCGACGGACATCATCTGGGACTTCTTCGCCGCCCATCCGCGCCGCAGCGGGTGACGGCCGCCGTCACAGCCGGGTCGCCGTGCGGACGAGTCCGGCCACGGCCCGGGAGCGGCTGTGCGCCGGCCAGGCCAGCACCGTGGTGACGGGGGACGAGTCGGTCAGCGGGATGGCGGCGTGGGCGCCCCACAGCCACGTCCGGGCGGAGGCGCAGATGACGGCCATGGTGTGTCCCAGGGCGATCAGCTGGGCCAGCTGCGACAGGTCGTGGATCTCGGGGCCCGGGCCGTCCTCGTACGTGCCGTCCTGGCGGGGCCAGCGCGCGACCGGCAGATCGGGAACGTCATCGAGGTCGGCCATGAGCAGCGACGGCCGCGCCGCGAGCGGATGGGCCGCGGGCACGACGGCGATCTGCTGCTCGGTCAGCACGTCCTCGGTGTCGAAGCCGGCCAGGGAGTCGAACGGCCGTTGCATGAACGCCACGTCGGCCCGGCCGTCGCGCAACATCCGCGCCTGGTCGCCCAGGCCGCACAGCACCACGTCGATCTCGGCCGCACCCGGTTCGGCGGCGTACGCGTCCAGCAGCTCGCGCAGCAGCTCATGATTGGCCCCGGCCTTGGTCGCCAGCGTCAGGCGGTTGGTGGCGGTGGCGGCGCGGCGGGTACGGCGGGCGGCGGGCGGCCGCCTCGGCGCTGTCGAGGATGGCGCGGGCCTCGTCGAGCAGCACCTGGCCCGCGCCGGTGAGCGTGACGCCCCGGCGGTTGCGGTCCAGCAACGTGACCCCGAGGCGGCGTTCGAGTTGCTGGATGGCCCGGGACAGGGGCGGCTGGGCGATGCCGAGGCGCTCGGCCGCCCGGCTGAAGTGCAGCTCCTCGGCAACGGTGACGAAGTACCTGAGCTCGCGGGTCTCCAGCGTGTCCACCGCGCAACGATACTGCGGTGATACCCGTGCGGTATGACAGCGCACCGCAACGGTGTAAGCACCGGCCCCGCCGCCGCGTCAGCATCGGCTCATGAGCGACAAGAAGACCGCGCTGGTGACCGGCGCGAACAAGGGACTGGGGTTCGAGATCGCGGCGGGCCTGGGCGCACGTGGCTATCGCGTGGCGGTGGGGGCCCGCGACCAGGCCCGGGGCCGGGCCGCGGTGAAGTCGTTGCGGGCCGCCGGCGTCGACGCCTTCGCCGTGGCTCTGGACGTCACCGATGACCGCGGCGTCACCGCGGCCGCGGAGCTGATCGCCCGCGAGGCCGGACGCCTCGACGTGCTCGTCAACAACGCCGGCATCTCGGGCGGGACCGGACCGGGATGGGTGCAGGATCCGACGACCCTCGACCTCGACGTCGTCCGCGAGGTCGTCGACACCAACGTGTACGGCGTGATCCGGGTGACCAACGCTTTGCTGCCCCTGCTGCGGCGGGCACCGTCGCCGCGCATCGTCAACATCTCCAGCAGCGTCGGATCGCTGACCTGGCAGGCGGATCCGGCCGTCGATGCCGGCCCGGTCATGGCCGCCTACTCGCCGACCAAGTCGTATCTCAACGCCGTCACCGTGCACTACGCCCGGCAGCTGGAGGGCACCGGAATCCTCGTCAACGCCGTCTGCCCGGGCCTGATCGCCACCGACTTCACCGGCTTCGTCGGGCGGCCCGTGAGTGCGGCCGCGGCGACCCCGATCCGGCTGGCCACGCTGCCCGACGGCGGTCCGACCGGCTCGTTCTTCAACGACGACGGCGTCGTGCCCTGGTGATGACGCGAGTGGCGGGGGGGGCCCGGGCCCCCCCCCCCCCGGGGGGGGGGGGGGGGGGGGGCGGGGGACGCCGAAACTGAAGCCCATGGCGGCCAAGACCTGGTGGAGGATGGGCGGCATGATAAAAACC